>NZ_CP017641.1:6870000-8070000 GCF_001983935.1 Fuerstiella marisgermanici
TTCCTTCGACCGCTTTTTCTATGCGCCGATTTTGGAATGCTTTCGTCCCGCCAGAAGTTTGACCTCTCCAGGGTCGCGCCGAGCTGTTTGGCGGGCAGTGCTATTGTTCGTTCGGAACGCCAGCGCCAAATCGGCCAGCGGGCGAACCCGCCCACTACTGCACTCTGTGTTTCTCCGTGGCCTCTGTGGTAAAGTCCGTTCTTCTTGTCAGCGAGACGTTCAGCGACTGTTTTGCACATCGGGGGAAGTGCTGAAGCACTGCGGCCCCATCTTTCCGGATTCCTTGATTGGGTTGCCAAATCGTCCGGTGTTGTGATCATCAAGGAAGTCGAGATGTCGCCAGAAGAGCGTATTCATTTTAATTCTGTACTGGGGACTCGAATGGCCGGTGACGGTTCGGCCGCGGAGCCACTCTTGAAAAGCGTGGGCGAGCAAACCGGTTTGACGTTGACGAAAGTAGGACAGCCACAGCTGATATTGCTTGTGGCAGAGGTTTCTAAGTAACCGATTAAAATCAATTTTGAAGAGCTTGCCGCAATGATCCTTGGAGTCCCCCGAGAAATAAAATCGGACGAGTATCGACTCGCCATGTTACCCAGTGGGGTTGAGGAGTTGGTGTCAGCTGGGCACCAGGTGCTGGTGGAACGCGGGGCCGGTCAGGGGAGCGGCATTCCTGCGGACGAGTACGCCGCCGCAGGCGCGACGATCGTGGAGACTCATGAAGAAGTTTTTGCCAATGCGGATCTGATTGTCAAAGTCAAAGAGCCGCTGCCTTCCGAATGGCCGCTCCTTCGCCCAGGGCAGATTCTGTTTACGTTCTTCCACTTCGCGGCTGATGAAGAGCTGACTCGCAATGTGCTGGAATCGAAGGCAACAGCAGTCGCGTATGAAACGCTGCGAGGGCGCAAGGGGGACTTGCCGCTGTTGACGCCGATGAGTGAAGTGGCGGGGCGGATGAGCATTCAGGAAGGTGCCAGGTTTCTGGAGCGGCCTCAGGACGGTCGTGGTATTTTGCTCGGCGGCGTACCAGGAGTTCAGCCGGCTCATATAGCGATTCTGGGCGGTGGTGTTGTTGGCAAAAATGCGGCTCAAATCGCGGCCGGCTTTCAGGCGGACGTCGTCATTCTGGATATCAACGTGGATCGACTGCGTTATCTGGAAGACATCATGCCAGCGAACGTGAACACGATCTTTAGCGATCGCCACAGCGTACGTGAACAGTTGCAGAAGGCGGACCTTGTGATTGGTGGCGTTCTGATCCCAGGGGCGCGAGCACCTCGGCTGGTGACGGCGGACGATTTGAAGTTGATGAAGCAGGGTGCCGTCATCATCGACGTGTGCATTGATCAGGGCGGCTGCACCGAAACGTCGCGACCGACGACTCATGCCGAACCAACTTTCATTGTAGACGGCATCGTTCACTATTGCGTGACCAACATGCCGGGGGCCGTCGGTCGGACCAGCACGTATGCGCTGTGCAACGTTACGTTTCCGCATGTCCTGAAGATCGCCAACAACGGGCTGCGGAAAGCTTCAGCCGCCGATGATGGACTGGCGGCCGCTGTGAATATGTATGGTGGGAAGGTGACCAATCGAGCAGTCGCGGAGACATTCGGCCTGCCATTCGTGAACTATTCGGATTGTTGATTCGCTGTCGCCATGAAAACTGTCATCTTGCCACCTGAAAATCTGCCCGACAGCGCTGGGTTTGTAGACGGAGGCTGGTGGCATTCTGCTGAGGAAGAAAATCGCATTGTTTGCGACTTGTGTCCTCGTGAATGCCACATGAAGCCGGGCGATCGCGGTTTCTGTTTCGTCCGTCAGAACGTCGACGGCAAGATGAAGCTGACGACTTATGGTCGCAGCACAGGGTTTTGCATCGATCCGATCGAGAAGAAGCCGCTTAATCATTTCTATCCCGGTACGGCGGTGCTGTCGTTTGGTACGGCGGGCTGTAATCTCGGCTGCAGGTTTTGTCAGAACTGGGATATCTCCAAGTCGCGCGAAGTGGAAAAGTTGAGCGAGCTGGCGTTGCCGGAGATGATTGCGGCGGCGGCGAAGGACACCGGTTGTCGCAGTGTGGCTTACACCTACAACGATCCGATTATCTGGGCGGAGTACGCTATCGACACGGCAAAGGCCTGTCGGGCTGCAGGCATCAAGTCGGTTGCTGTCACGGCGGGCTACATCATGCCGCAAGCTCGTCCAGCTTTCTTTCATGCCATGGATGCTGCCAATGTGGATCTGAAGGCATTCACTGAAGACTTCTACGAAAAGATTACATATTCGAAACTGGCTCCGGTGCTGGAAACGCTGCGGTGGCTGAAGCACGAAAGCGACGTTTGGTTCGAGGTGACGAACCTGATCATCCCTGAAGCCAATGATTCACCCGACGAATTGCGTCGCATGTGCGACTGGCTGTTGGACGCCGTTGGAGCTGACGTGCCGATTCATTTCACCGCGTTCCACCCGGATTTTCGCATGACGGATCGAGGCCGGACGCCTCACGAAACGCTCTTGAAGGCGCGTGGAATTGCCCTGCGGCAGGGACTGAAGTTCGCGTACGTTGGTAACGTCAACGACGTCGCCAACCAAAGCACTTACTGTCACAGTTGCGGAACTCTGCTGATCGAACGAGACTGGCACCAGCTGGGAAGCTACCAGTTAAATGGGAATCGGTGCAGCAAATGCGGTGAGGTCGTTGCCGGTCATTTTGATACGCAGCCAGGCACGTGGGGGCGACGGCGGTTACCCGTTAAGATCGGGCGTTACGGGGCAGCCCCCGAGAATTTGGTGTCGCTTGGCAGTGGCTCTGGAGTCAAATCCCCATCGGCCGAAGAGTCGACTAAGAGAAAGATGAACTCGATGGAGGCAATCAGCGAAAGTCCCTCATTGACGGATGAGCAGGAGGACGCGATTCACGGTGCAGCCTGCGAAATTGTGGCGGCGACGGTGACAGGCCGCCCAATACAACTGCCGGATCGAAGTCTGGCGAATGCGGCGGACATCACCGTCATGGGAGTCTTCGCGACACTCAAACGCAACGGCCAGCTGCGCGGTTGCTGCGGATCTGTTGGGCAGCCGATGAACCTACTGCAGGCGTTGGCACAATCGGCCGCTCGAACGGCAAAAGACGATCATCGGTTCCCGCCGGTATCAGCGACCGAACTGCCGTATCTTACGCTGGACGTCACTTTGCTGTTTAACTTTGAGTCCGTGACGGAGCAGGGAGAAGACCGCGTCAATGCGGTTGAGGTGGGGCGACATGGTTTAAAGATTGTGCGAGGGGGTAAGTCTGGCTTACTGTTGCCGATTGTGGCCATAGAACGCGGCTGGGATTCGCGCACATTTCTGGACCAGGTGTGTCGCAAGGCTGGCCTGCCAATCACCGCGTGGCAGCAACCGGACGCTCAGCTTGTGCGTTTCGAAGGTCGGATGATTGAGCGGGAAATGGAGCCATCAGTTCTGGCTCGCAGCATTTCCGCGAAACCTCATCCTATGAGCCAGTCGGAGGTCGAAACGTTGGCGGCCTTCGCGCGTGCGAACATCATGGCGACGCTGCAGGGGGCGGTCCCTGGTTGCTTTCCGGCGAACTGCTCAGACGGCACTGTCGACGGTATCGCTCTGCGCCTTACGTTTCGCGGCGTGGACGAACAGGCCGTGTTTTCGCAGTTGCAGTTCCGAGGCGGCGTTCCTTTGCAGACGACTCTATTGCAGCTGACGCAGTCTGCCGCCGGCTGGCTGCGAAACTCGCAATTCGATCCCGACCTGATTGCAAGGCTAAAGGTCGATCTAGTCGCGTTTGCCGATCCGGCGATGCATGGCGTTGTGAAATCGCCAGACGTAAACGGAATCGATCCAGCGAGTCGCGCTGTTCTGGTGACGGAAGGGCAGCGATCAGCGTGGATGTTTTGTCCTGAGTTGTCAGCTGAAGAACTGGTCGAACGATCGGCGAAGGCCGCTCAGGTGTCCATGCCGACGTCTGCATCCGTATTCAGTTTTGCGGCCGTCTCCAGTTCTTCAGATATCAGCAATACGAACGTGCCTCATCCTCGTCCCGGTGCTGAGGTTCGTCCTGCGGGCGTGGCGGGACGTTTCTATCCGTCGAGTCCATCTGCATTGTCGGCCATCGTCCAGAGTTGCCTCGGCGAAGTGCCCGAAACCAAAGAGAAGTGGCCAGCCGTCATGGTGCCGCATGCCGGGCTGCAATTTTCCGGCCGCGTTGCCGGCGATGTCTTAAAGAAGATCGAAATCCCGGAAACAGCGATCGTGATCGGCCCCAAACACACTCGTAGCGGAGTCGATTGGGCTGTGGCGCCGCACAAAACGTGGCAATTGCCAGGCGGGGCAATGGCATCAGATCCGCAGTTGGCGGAACGACTTGCGGATCGAATCGACGGGCTGCAACTGGACGCGGCGGCCCATATGCACGAGCACTGCATCGAAGTGGAATTGCCATTGCTGCAGGAACTCGCACCGCAGGCGAAGGTTGTCGGCATTGCAGTTGGCGGCGGCAACCTGGATCGTTGTGTCAGGTTTGGGCAACAGTTGGCCGGTGTGATATCGGAGATGAAAACGGCGCCGCTGCTGATCATTTCCAGCGACATGAATCACTTTGCCAGCGACGAAGAAAACCGTCGCCTGGACGAGATGGCTTTGGCTGCGATGGAGTCGCTCGATGCTGCGATGCTATATGACACGGTCACCTCCAACAGTATCTCGATGTGCGGCGTGCTGCCGGCCGTCATCGTGATGGAAGCGCTGCGGGCCATGGGCCAACTGTCACGTATTCAGCGAGTCAGCTACGCCACCAGCGGCGAAGTGTCTGGCGACCTGGATCGAGTGGTTGGATACGCTGGGATGTTATTGGGTTGAACGAAAGTTCGAACACGTTCATGGTAGTTCCAGAACCACGGCGACTGATTCCCCCTGTTTAACGCGCGGGAATGTTCGCAACAGAATGACCAGGCCGCTGCCTTCCGAATGAACCGGTGTGGCTTCGCCGTCGTTGATTGGGAACACGGTGCCCAACGGATCGCCTTGCGTTACAAGATCTCCCAGAGCCACGTTGGGTTCGAAGACGCCCGTGACTGGTGACGGGTTGCAGACCTGAAGGTGTCCGGAGTCAGGCTTCGGGTCTTCGACCACGTGACGAACTCGGCAATGCGGCTGCGTTCTTGTCAGCATGCCGAGTTCTGCCATGACGTTCAGGCAGCCGTCGACGCAGTCCCGAGTCCCGTTGGCAGTGCATGTGGCCGCACCGTGGTATTCGCTGTAGATGGCGGGAACAGCTGCATCGCGAGCCACCGACAGGGATCGCCCGTCCAGGTGCGGCGATGTCCCCCACACAACCGGCAGATTGAAGGCGCGAGCCATACGTCGCTGGGCCTCGAGAATTTCTGGATCGGCGTGCAGCATGTAGCCAGCGAGCGGATACAGCGAATACTCGGTGCCACCGGTGTGCAGGTCGATGTAGTAATCGGCCATTGCGATCAGCTGGCTGAGTTCAAACGCGGTCCGTTCCGTAATGCTGCCTGTTTCGCTCCCAGGGCAGGTGCGAGCCAGATCTAAACCGTCTTCGGCGCAACGGTGACCTCGGAGAAACGCGGCTTCGTTGACGCACGGGACGAGTGTGACTTTACCACGAAAGCCCGACACGTCTTCAGACTTGTTTTGAAACTGATTTAATAGCGTCTGCACCGCACGGATCGGTTCGAATTCATCTCCATGGACACCGGCTGTGATGAGAAGGTGAGGGCCCGGTTCTGAGCCATTGAAGGTGTGAGAATTGATTATTGAGGTGACCACGGGCTTTTTCTGTTAATGGAGACGCTGCCATTGGCCGTTAAACGGCACTGACAGATGTTTCTTCGCTGACGTCTATTGGTGCGGCCCGGCAGTGTGTTGTTCCGATCTGTTCTGGATGGTAACAATTCCTAAAACGATTATCTTGCTCCGATGCTCGCTTGCGTTTCTACATTTCAGGCTTCCGCTATGCGTCGATTGTTTGCCACCTTACTATCGCTTTCGATTACTCTGACGCTGTTAACTCAGCCTGCGGCAGTCGCTCAACTTCCCGACAATAAGACAACTTCCGTGAACTCAACGCCGCCAACTGCCGGGGACTTGTCCCCTGATAATCCCTTCGCTTCGCCCAGTAAGTTGCCTCTACAGGCACCTGCGTTCGATAAGATTAAAGTCGAGCATTTCCAGCCCGCGTTTAAGGCCGGCATGCAGCAGCAACTGGATGAGATCGAAGCGATCGCCAGTCAGCAAGCCGATCCAAAGTTCGAAAACACAATCGTGGCGATTGAGAAATCGGGCACGCTGCTGGGGCGAGCTCGCCAGGTTTTCTCGAACTTGACGTCGTCGCACACCAGCGATGCATTGCAGAACATCCAAACAGAAATGGCTCCGCTGCTGGCCGCTCATTCGGATAACATCCTGTTGAACCAGAAGTTATTCAAGCGAGTGCAATCGCTGTACGAAGATCGTGATTCGCTTGACCTGACCGGCGAACAACAGGAAGTGTTGCGACAACACTACGAAGACTTCGTTCGTGCCGGTGCGAAACTCGCTGAAAAAGACCAGGACCGTATTCGCGCGCTGAACGAGCAGCTTTCAACTTTGCAAACGAAATTCGAAGACAACCTGCTGGCCGAAACGAAAGCGCGATCCATTCTTGTGGACGATGTTGCCGTGCTGGACGGCCTTTCCGAATCGGCAATCGCTGCCGCCGCCGAAACGGCCAAGGAGCGTGGTCACGCTGGCAAGTACGTACTGGAAATCACCAACACAACTCGTGTGCCCGTGCTGTCGTCGCTGAATAATCGCGATCTCCGCGAGCGGGTGTGGAAAGCGTCTGCGAATCGAGCCCTGGGCGAAGATGGCGGCATTGACAATCGTGGACTGATTCTGGAGATCGCTCAGTTGCGAGCCGAACGCGCTCAGCTGTTAGGCTACGACAATCACGCGGCCTATAAACTGGCCGATCAGATGGCGAAAAATCCGACGGCCGCACGCAAGATGTTGACCGATCTGGTGCCCGGCGTCGTGGCTCGCGTGCAGGAAGAAGCAGCGGATCTGAAAGCCATGATGAAACAGTCAGGAGCCGATCACGAACTGGCTCCATGGGACTGGGAATACTATGCAGAGAAAGTGCGGGCCGAAAAATTCGACGTGAACGATGCAGCGGTGAAGCCGTATTTCGAGCTGAACAGCGTGCTCGAAAACGGTGTGTTCTTCACCATGAACAAGCTGTTTGGTGTCACCTTCAAAGAACGCAAAGATCTGCCCGTCTTCCATCCGGAAGTCCGCATGTTTGATGTGCTTGATGAAGATGGATCGCAGGTTGGTCTGTTCTACTTTGATCCGTTTAAGCGAGATTCGAAGCGGGGCGGCGCGTGGATGAGTTCTTTCGTTGACCAGTCGCAGCTGATGAATGAAAAGCCAGTGATCGTCAACACGCTGAACATTCCTCGACCTGCCAAAGGCGAGCCAGCATTGATCAGCTTTGACAACGTGACCACGCTGTTCCACGAGATGGGGCACGCGGTTCACGGCCTGTTTTCGGATGTGACGTATCCGTCCGTTTCGGGCACGGCCACACCGCGAGACTTCGTGGAATTTCCGTCGACGTTTGAAGAGGACTGGGCCATTCAGCCAGAGATTCTGGCCAATTACGCTCGGCACTACAAAACTGGCGAGCCGATTGAGAAAGAGCTTTTGGACAAAGTGATCGCGGCCAGTAAGTTCAATCAGGGCTTCGACACGTTGGAATACCTCGCGGCGGCGATCCTAGATCTGGGATGGCACACGCTGTCGCCTGACGAGATTCCGGGCGACGTTGCTGCTTTTGAGGCGGCTACGTTGAAAAAGTATGGCGTCGATGTGTCGGTCGTGCCGCCGCGTTATCGCACTGCGTATTTTGCTCATATTTGGGGAGGCGGCTATGCAGCCAGCTACTACGCTTACCTGTGGAGCGAAGTGTTGGCTGCCGATGCGCACGCTCACATGATGGCCAATGGCGGAGCAACTCGGGATAACGGCGACACTTTGCGACGGGAAGTGCTTTCGCGCGGCAGCAGTCGTGATCCCATGGAAAGCTACAAGGCGTTTCGAGGGCAGGAGCCAACGGTTGATGCGTTGTTGAAACGTCGTGGGTTGAAGTGATCGAAGTCCCGCGTCGTTGAGCTGATATTTATCAGTGGCCGGGTCTGTTACAGTCGATACAATTCAGCTTTTACATGAACGTTATCGTCGAGGTCTCAACAATGCCGCGAGAAGAATTACGCAACACGCTTGCGAGTCTGCACGAAACGCTAAGTGGCACGGACGACGTCGATCCCGAAACCCGGGAGCTGCTGAAGAGTGTCACGTCTGACATTGAGCGAATTCTGGCGGACGAAGAATCTGCGACCGAAGTGGGGGATTCGCTCACCGAACGGATCGAAGATTCCATGCGAGCGTTCAAGGTCAGTCATCCGATTATCGGCGGTCTGCTTCAACGCCTGAGTGACGGACTGGCGAATATGGGGATCTGACCTTTCGGGCAGTCTCCCGCAGTGACAGCAATTGCAGCATCTTAACTAACACCCTAGACGGACTCGGCCCTTGATCGACTACAAGACACACAGACCAGACGCGTATCCCGAAGTTCTGGTCGTCGAACTGTCAGGGAAACTCGACGCCGAGACTTCTGACTACTTGATTCAGTGTATTCAGACTGAGATCGAAAGCGGAGCGCGAAAAGTGGTGTTGGACTGCAGCAAACTCGACTACATCTCCAGCCTCGGGCTGGGCACACTTGTCCGCGCGTCGCACCGGGTGAAGAAGCAGGACGGAGCGATTGCTCTGGCTGGTGTTCAGGGTATGGTTGCGGAGGTCCTCGCGATAGCTCAGCTTGGCCGCCTGCTGCATATGTATCCTGACGTTGATGCCGCCGCGACGTCATTCGCTGCCTGAATAATCCCGCTCCGCCGCTCGCCCCAATGCAGGCGCGACGCATGCATCAGGGGCTTGCAGCTTGCGAGCGAGGTTTTTTACATAACAAATGGTTTGTCGAGGCGGCGACGGATCGGCACGATCTGGCCGACGTGCATCATGACGTGAGTTGAAATGAGTATGAACAGCGAACCCACGGTCGGACAGAAGTTTCGCATGCCTTCTGGTCCCGGCTTGTCGAGATCGTCATCGCTAAGGCTGTCCAATGCGGCGAATGTAGCCGCCTGCACTTTTTGAAACAGCTCAAGGTATTCTGCCTTCGTGCAGAACTGCGACGCATCATCACTGCCCGCGTTTTCTTTGGCGTGATTTTCGACGAATCCGTCCGGAAGTTCAGCCGCTGCATCCGGCACAGCCATGTTTAGCAAGTTGCCTTCTGAGCTGATCAGATGCCCAAGCTGCCATGCGATGTGATTACACCCTTCGCCCGGTCGCTGCATCAGATCCGCGTCTTCGAAGTCGCCGAGGTATCCGTTGAGGACCATCTGGCTGAATCCGTAGGTTTGTTTGATGGCGTCTTTCGTGTTCATTGGGGGCTTTCAAAAGTGTTGTGGATATCCTGCTGATCCATCCGAACAGGTGGCTGAGTATGCGACGGAGCATACCAGTTGCAGATCTAAGCATCCATTTGCCAGCCGCAGAAAGTCGCCATCACTTTCCAAGTGATGCAGCCCGACGTTATGACGTTGCAGAAGTGCATGCGTTGCCTTTTGCTCCGGCTTTGTCGAATGCGGAATTAGCAGAACCGGGGGCAGCTGTCAGAGACCCGGCGGCCGCGTGGGCTTCGTCACTTGGAAAGTGACGGCTACTTTGGGCATACTATTGAAATGGATCTGCATTTCTTTGATCGAAACGAGCCGATTGCGATTCTGGACCGTCGCCTGCCGCATTGGTCGCAGCCGGGTGTTGTGTGTTTCATCACGTTTCGCACGGACGATTCCATGCCGCGTACTGTTGTGCAAAACTGGCATGTCGAACGCCGCATCTGGCTGCGACAGCATGGTATCAATCCTGACGACCAGCGTTGGAAAATGCTGCTGCGGAAACTGGAGCAGCCCATTCAGGAAGAATTCTACGCGACGTTTTCCAATAAGTGGCACGAAGAGCTCGACCGCTGCCATGGGGCGTGTGTGCTGAGAGATCCGGAGAACTCAAAGACCGTCGCGGACAGCCTGTTGAAGTTTGACGGGGACCGTTACCTGATGACGGACTTTGTCGTGATGCCCAACCACATTCATCTTCAGGTGGCATTCAAGGATGATGATTCGATGCTGAATCATGGAAGCGATTCACTGGTCGCACGATCAACAAACGCATCCGAGCGTCCGGCCGATTCTGGCAGCAGGACGGCTTCGATCATCTGGTGCGATCCAAAGCTCAGTTCGAACACTTCCGTCGGTATATCGCCAAAAACCCACGCAAAGCGAGCCTCAAGAACGGTGAATACGTTCTGTACTCAACGTAGCCATCACTTTCCAAGTGATGCAGCCCGCTGTTGTGACGGCTTAAGAATTCAGTCGCTGGTTCTTGGTCGGCTTGATCGAAGGCTGGGTTAGTAATGCAGGGTGCCGCCGCCAGATGACCGGCGGCCGCGTGGGCTTCGTCACTTGGAAAGTGACGGCTACTTTTTTCGGCGGTCAGTAACCCAGTGGTTCCTGCCACGCAGTTTTCAGCTCGTTAAGATCGGCGTTCAACAGGGAGCCAACCTGAAGACGATCCGTGTCATTCGTGACGCCGACCAATGTCGCTTCAACTTTGGACGTAAACTGACTTGTGTTGCCTGGCTCAACTTCCACCAAAAACCGGCCATTGCTTTCAGCGAATAAGTCGGCCGCAGTGAGGTCTTCGTTCAGCGTCACTCCAATACCACCGGCAAACGCCATTTCGGCGGCTGCGACTGCAAGGCCGCCTTCGCTTAGGTCGTGGCAGCTTCTTACAAGGCCGGCCTTGATGGCGGCGTGCAGGGCTTTGTAAGTAGCGAGGTTCCCGGCTGCGTTCAATTGCGGAACTTTTCCACCGTCGATGTTGTTAACTAAGTTGAAGTGGCTTCCGCCAAGTTCTTCCGGGTCGGTCTTGCCCACCAGGTACAACTTGTTGCCAGGAGCTTTCAGGTCCATGGTGACAGCTTGTTCCACGTGGTCGATCTGGCCCAGTGCTGTGATAAGCAGTGTGGATGGGATGGCAACTGTCTGGCGATTACCGTCTTTGTCTTCGTAGCTGAATTCGTTGTTTAGGCTGTCTTTGCCACTGACGAACGGTGTGCTGTACGCCACCGCAATGTCCTGGCAAGCAAGGGCGGCTCGGACGAGTGTTCCCAAAGTTTCCGGACGTTCGGTGTTGCCCCAGCAGAAGTTGTCGAGGATCGCAATTTTGGATGGGTCCGCTCCGACGGCAACGCAGTTGCGAATGGCTTCGTCGATCGCTGCGGCAGCCATCCAGTAGGGATCTTCGTCGCCGAGATGAGGGTTCATACCGCAGCTGACCACGAGGCCTCGGTTGGAGGTTAGGTCAGGCCGCACCACGGCTGCGTCGGACGGGCCGTCGTTGTTGATACCGACCAGCGGTTTGACCACGCTGCCGGCCTGGACTTCGTGATCGTACTGGCGAATGATCCATTCTTTGCTCGCAACGTTCAGGCTGCCGAGGATTTTCTTGAGGTCTGCGGTGTAGTCTGATTTGTTGAGAGCGGCAACCAAAGTAGCAGGCACTTTCCAAGTGCCGCCCGCCTGTTGATCGACGTCTGCACTGCTGGCTTCATCACTCGGAGAGTGATGGCTACTTAGTTCATACGTCGCTTCGCGAATCACGGGCGGCCGTCCGTCATGCAGGAATTCCATCGTGACTCGGCCGACTTCGTTGTCCGCGTACTTCAGCACCAGTTCGTGAGTGTCTGTGAACTGACCGATCACGCTGGCTTCCACGCCTTCGGATTCGCACAGCGCGGTGAATTCTGCGACGTTGCTTTCCGGGACAGCCAGCACCATGCGTTCCTGAGCTTCGCTGATCCAGATTTCGGTGTACGACAATCCGCTGTACTTCAGCGGAGCTTTATCGAGCCACACTTCGGCGCCGGTTTCTTCGCCCATTTCGCCGACGGCACTGCTGAATCCGCCAGCTCCACAATCGGTGATGGCGGTGTACAGATTGCGGTCGCGTGCTTCCAACAGCACATCCAGAACCATTTTTTCGGTGACCGGGTTGCCGATCTGTACGGCTCCACCACTGATGCTTTCGCTGTCTTCAGTGAGTTCTGCAGAGCTGAACGTCGCGCCGTGAATTCCGTCCCGACCGGTGCGTCCGCCGACAGCGACAATCAAATCGCCCGGCGAAACTTTACCTTCGCTTTTGTCGCGAGGGATCATGGCAATGTTGCCGCAGTAGACGAGCGGGTTGCCGAGATATCGGTCGTCGAAATAGACGGCTCCATTGACTGTGGGAATGCCCATTCGGTTTCCGTAGTCTCGCACGCCGCTGACGACGCCTTCCATCACGGCTTTCGGATGCAGAACACCGGGCGGTAGTTCGTCGGCGGGAAAGTCCGGGCGAGCAAAGCAGAAGACGTCGGTGTTGCAGACCGGGCGAGCTCCCAGGCCGGTTCCCATCGGGTCGCGGATGACTCCGCCGAGCCCCGTGTTGGCTCCGCCGTATGGTTCGATAGCGGACGGGTGGTTGTGAGTTTCGACCTTGATGCACACGTCCTGATTTTCATCGAACGTGACGATGCCGGCGTTGTCTTTGAAGACGCTCACGCACCAGTCGTCGTCGCCGAGGTTTTCGCGAATCTGCACCGTGGCGGCGAAGACTGTTTCCTTCAGCATGTTTTCGAACTGGATTTCGCGGATGGTTTCGCCGTCCTGCGTTTCCACATAGTGAATGCGGCCAGCCAGGGTCTTATGAGAACAGTGTTCGCTCCACGTTTGAGCGATCGTTTCCAGTTCGATGTCGGTGGGATCGCGGTCGAGCGATTTGAAGTAGTCGCGAATGGTCTGCATTTCAGCCAATTGCAGATACAACTGACCTTCGGCCGATAGTTTCATCAGTTCGTCGTCTGATGCCATGCCACGAATGGGGACGGTGCTGAGTTGAAAGTTGTAATCGCTGCCGACGTGCAGGTCGGTGAGTTGCAGCGGGCCGGTGACAACGTATTCAATCGCGTCGTTGGCGATGACTTTGGAAGACACTCGCGCGTGTTCGGCTTCGGATAGACTGCCTGTGAGCCAGTACTTGCGGCACGTGGCGACGGCAGAAACGTTCAGGTTTTGCTGAACGAGCGCTTTGGCAGCGTTGTCGGCCACGCTGTCGGTGACGCCAGGGTGCAGCAGGACGTTCAGGCACTCAGTTTTGTCAGCCGCATTTGAATCGGGCAGGGCGGTGACTCGGAACGTTTCCACAACGGGATCGCACAGCAGTAGTTCGGCCGCTTTACTTGCGTCGGCTTCTGATAATTCGCCCTGCATCAGAAACGATCGCGCCGATCGAACGTCAGTGAGAGAATTAATACCGAGGCTCTTCGCGTCGGCCAGAATTCGCTGGCCTTCGTGGTCGCGAGCGTCCTGGGACGGCAGAATTTCAACTTCCCAAAGCATTTTGACGGCATTCTGATTGGTGTGAGCATCGAAAACGGACAGTGCTGCGGAAGTATTTCACGGGCTGGCGTTGGCGGCAACTCACCCAGCGATTCCTTCCCAATTCCGTGAAATGTCTCTCGTTGTCTTGCCGCAAAAGTGCCGGTGGAGCACGTTCTGGATTGAATCGCCGTTGGCAACGCATCATTATCGGCAACGTTTTCACCGCTTTCGCCTTTCGGTTTACTTCAGGAGATGTCCCGTGCTGCGTTATTCACGATCACTGTTCGCCATCGTTTTCGCATCGACATGCCTTCACGTGCACGCCCAGGAGTGGAAGAGCGGTGTGGAATGGCAGGAACCCCCAGTGGTGACGCCGGGGGCAACCGACAGTCAGCCTCCGTCGGATGCCGTTGTGTTGTTCGACGGGAAGGACTTGTCGGCGTTCAACGGCGGCGACAAGTGGCTGGTGCAGGACGGTGTCGCGATTCCGCAGGAGACTCAGATTACGAGCAAGCAACACTTCGGCGACATGCAGTTGCACGTGGAATGGTCGGCTCCGACTGAAATCAAAGGATCGGGGCAGGGCCGAGGCAACAGCGGCATTTTTCTGATGGGGCTGTACGAGGTTCAGGTGCTGGATTCGTTTCAGAACGAAACCTACTTCGACGGCCAGGCAGGATCGATCTACAAGCAGACGCCTCCGCTGGCCAACGCGATGCGGAAGCCGGGCGAGTGGAACACGTACGATATCATCTTCAACGCACCGGTTTTCAAAGTGAATGGCGACATCGAAAAGCCCGGCACGGTGACCCTGCTGCACAACGGAGTGCTGGCACTCAACCACTTCGAACTACTTGGGCCGTCAAGCTACATCGCACCACCACACTATGAACCTCACGCCGAAAAAGGGCCGATCGCGTTGCAATTCCACGGCGACCCAGTGAGGTTCCGCAACATCTGGGTGCGAGAGCTTAAGCCAGCGGTTGGGGAGCGAACTTCGCCTGGGTTTACAGTGAAGAAGAATAAGCCAAAGGTGAAGATGGACACAAAAAAGAAATTGGATGACGCAAAGGTGCAGGGGGAGAGCGCAAAAGGTGCCGATCAGCCCGCGCGTGAGGGTGATCAGGGTTCAGGGCCCCCGAAGGCGGAACCGGAAAAGGCTGAAGACAAATGATGCCCATTGTTGAGCAAGCGATGCTACTCGGCCTGTAGATTTCGGCGAGGTGAACGGCATCGCACGGAGGCAAGTATCAATCCGCTGATCAGGCACCCCAACAGTGTTGATGGTTCCGGAACTGCGGAGATCGTGCCGGAAAACGTAATAGGCTGTGACGCACTTCGTTCGAAGTTCGTCACGCGAAAAGTGCCACCGCCGGAAGTTGTGCCGGTTCCGTCGGCCTGTGTGTTGCCGATTTCGATCAGGCGAAATTCGACTGTTTGGTTTGTAAGTGTGCCAAGGCTGGATAAATCAATGATGGGGTCCAGCGGCGTAGTGCCACTTTGCGTGAACGTGTGCAGGCTGGCTGTGAAGTTGTCGAGGTTCGAGTAGAGCCCCAATGTTCCCGGCCCAGTATCGCTGCTGCGCGTTGAAATAGTCAGATCGCTGAGTACAACGCTGGTTGCGCCATCCACTGTGAAGCCAAAGCTAAAATACTCATCGGCGGCAGACGGCGAAATCGGCGGCGGTGAGTCCCAGCCATTGCTGTTAAAGGAGTCGGCAGCGCCTGTGCTTCCGAGCCCCGTGCCGCGCCTTAAATCGAGAGCGGCAATACCTCCGTCTGGCGCTATCCCCGCGACGGTGGCCTCTGATCCTAGCATTCCTTCTAGGTCATATTGAAGGACAACATCGGCATAGATTGGATGGCAAGCCAGGAATAGCGTTCCAATGGCAGCCCAAAGCGAAAGACACTTCATGGCAAAGTTCTCGTCTTGATGTATTCGGCGGCCCGCTGATAAGGAAAGCTTACCGGGACGACAGCGATTGTTCAAACAACTGCGGCTACCAGAGGGTGCATCCGCTCATTGGGCTGTAGTGGATTTCGGCAGAAATCTTTGTCTCGGTATTTCTGGCGAATCCCACTACAGCGGATCGGCACATCCCAACCAGCGGACGCACCCGGCGCCAATTTTGCGTAGGCTTTAGTCAGTCTTCCATAGAGTCGATCGCCTTCGCATCGAAGGCGATGTGCTGCTGTTCACCGGAACAGTCGGCTACGAATGTGCCAAACGGGTCAATCGGCTGGGGGTTTGGCTGGACTGGGGTTTGGGCAGGTGTTGGCGTTGGCTCTGCAGCGATGTGGCTCTGCACTTCAATGGCGGGTTCAGGGCGACTGTCGACCGAGTCGCCCTCGGTCTCCCGCGGCGGCCGCGGGCCCTGATACTGGTAGTACTGGCACTCGAGCCGCCCGTTGTAGAGTTTGCGGCGTCGGTCGGCTCGGCGGCCGAAGAGGCGTTCGAAGCCTTTGTATGACGTCAGAATGTACTGACTCCACGCATCCAGCGACGCAAATGTCTGGCCCATCACTCGGTAAACGGCTTCGACTTCTTCGTTGTCGCCGAGGCGTTCGCCGTACGGCGGGTTCGTGATGAGGCAGCCGTATTTTAGCGGCGACCTCAATTCGCTGACTTCCTGGCAACCGAATCGAATGCTTCCGCCCACGCCAGCGTCTGTGGCGCCTCGTTGAGACAATCGGATCGCGCTGGGGTCGTGGTCGTAGGCCATGATGGGAGCAGGCAGGTCTCGTCTCCGCGTGTCGCGTGCTTCTGTGCGGACGTCCTTCCAGGTCTGGCGGTCAAACCATGGCCAGTCTTCGGCGGCGAAAGACCGCTGCAGTCCGGGAGCGATGTTGCGGCCGATCATGGCAGCTTCGATCGGAATTGTTCCGCTGCCGCAGAAGGGGTCGATCAGCGGACGGTCCGAACTCCAGTAGCTAAGCTGGATCAGCCCTGCGGCCATCGTTTCTCGCAGCGGGGCGGCACCCACAATGCTGCGGTAGCCTCGCTTGTGCAGTCCCGGTCCGGTCGTGTCGATGGTTAGTGTCGCGATGTCTTTCAGTAGCGACACTTCGATCTGGAATTCAGCGCCTGATTCGTCGAATCGGAATCGGTTGTGCTTCTTTTTCAGGCTTTCGACGATGGCTTTCTTGGTGACTCCCTGGACCTTCGGCACCGCATGCAGTCGAGAACGAACGCTGCGGCCTTTGACGGGAAAGCTGGCGTCTACAGGTAGTAAGTCTGCCCAGGGCAGGGCCGTCGTTTGGTCGAACAACGCCCCGAAATCCGGAGCGGGAAATTCACCCACCCGAATCAGCACTCGATCAGAGGATCTCAGCCACAGATTGCAGCGAGCGATATCGCGTTCATCGCCTGAAAACAGCACGCGCCCGTCAGAAACGCGGCAATCCTCGTAGCCGAGTTGCTGCAGTTCGCGGGCCACGACATTTTCCAGACCGAAAGTGGCGGTGGCGATGAGATCAAAACGCGGCATGGGAGATCAATTAGATGACAATGAGGTATTTCTGCGGTCAGTATGGTCTCCGAATGAAGGCATTCAATCGACAAACTTCGCCTTCTTTCCTTCAGGAACACGTAATGGCCACTTTCTTTCCGAGAATCGCCGAACTAGAATCGCGGCGTGGTTTGGGGCAAAGCTTCGGTCAGTGCGTTGCCGATGCCAGCGTCAGTGAACATGACGTTTTCGTTTCCCGGCCGTCGTTGCGTTTGCCAACGGGCGGATCGCCAGTGTGTTCGGCCACATGCCGACCAATGATGACTCAGAAGGTTAAAAAGTATGCAGGTTGCTATTACCTGTCGTCACGGCAGTATCAGTCAGGAACTGCGGGAGTACATTGCCCGAAAATCCGAGAAGGTCGTCCGATACCTCGGGGAAGTCAGCGAAATTGGTGTCACGCTGGAATTTGAGGGCGAGCGTTCCGACGTTGAAATGCTGGTCGAAATCGAGGGTTATCACACCATTGTGGCTCATGTGGAAGGCGAAGACGCCAAAGCCACATTCGACAGAACATTGGCCAAAATGGAAAAGCAGGTGCATCGCTATAAAGAAAAATCGCGAGACCACCGCAGAAGCAAGCCCGTCAGCGAAGTCGCTCGACTTCCGGAGGATGACGTTGATGCCGACAGCGACACTGAAGTCGCTGGCTAGGCCCGTCACTTGCTATGGGGGCAAACGAAGCCGCTCAATGGTCGCTTCGTTTCGAGATCTGATATCCGAACATTCACAACTTTGATTTTGCAAAAAAACATGTCTTCGCAGGGTACTACTACAATGAAGTTGACAGACTTTGTCGTTCAAAAGGCGATTATTCCCAATTTGAAAGCGACCTCGAAAGAGGACGTGATTCGGGAAATGGTGGCTGGCCTGAAGGACGCAGGCAGCATCAAAGCAGAAGATGAAGAAGCAGTCGTTGCCGCCATTCTCAAACGAGAAGAGCTTGGTTCGACTGGAATCGGTAATGGCGTTGCAGTGCCTCACACTAAACACCCATCGGCCGAAGAGCTTGTGGCGACAGTCGCTGTGTCGCGTACGGGGGTGGATTTCTCCAGCCTTGATGGCGAAGAAGTATTCATTCTGTTCCTGTTGGTTTCGCCACCGGATCGTCCCGGAGACCACCTGCGTGGCCTTGAGAATATCTCACGGCATCTTCGCGGGCAGGACTTCTGCAACTTCCTGAAGCAGTCCAGCACCGCAAAGGACGTTTGGGAACTGCTTTCTGAAGCAGACAACAGCGATGAGGAAGAGGAAGAATAGATCATTGCGTCGAATTCAGGTGCCAGGGCGCTAGGTCCTGCTGCGACTTCGTGGAGAAACGAGCATGGGGGCTGACGAACCAACTCGGTGTCGAGTAACCTTGGCGCACCGAAATGGTCTGCATTTGTCGCCCATTACGATGTTGGTGAAGCAGGCGTCGCAATTTACGTCTGACATCAAAATCTCCTTCAACGGGAAGGCGGCGAGTGCCAAATCTGCGTTGGAGCTGATGCTCTTGGGGGCAACCCACGGCGCTGAGCTAACGATTGAAGCAGAAGGCAGTGATGCTGGCGCCGCCATTACGGCGGTTAGCCATATTCTGGAAACAGAACCGGAATCCACTCCGTAACGCTTGATGCTGACATGGCCCGTCGCTGGCATCAAACGGCCTTAGTGTGGATCTGCAGGAGTCCCCTCCTGGCGTCTCGTAAGTGCCGGCAGGTTTGTTGACTTCCGGGGCCGCTGCTCAGACCGGTTCAGCTGGAGCTTTGATTGCTCGTTCGACATTCTGCATCCGATGTCGATACACTTTCCCGGCTTGAACGCTCGAAGCCATTCACTGTCGAGCAGGAAGCGAGCTCTTCTTGTTGTTCTTCATTCGTAGTCTGAACTTTATTTGAGGTCGCGATTCACCGATGCAGGTCCGAAGCGGAATTGCGGTATCACCAGGAGTCGTTGTCGGACCAGCCCTTGTGCTCGGGGCCGATAGCTTCCGCATTCCCAATAACTTCGTAAACCGCGACGCTGTTGAAGATGAACTGGCTCGGTTTCAAGTCGCGTTGGATCACGTCTGTCGAGACATCGGCGAACACGAAGTTCTGGTCAGCGAACAGCTTGGCAGCCAATACGCTGCCATCTTCTCAGCCCACCTGCAGATGGCACGAGATCCGCGATTTGTCAGCGAAGTCGAATCTCTGATTCGCGAGCAACAATATTCGCCTGAATACGCTGTCAGTAAGACTTTACGTGGCTTCGCCATGCAGATGCAGAATCTTGGCGACCAGTATCTGGCCGAACGCGCGCTCGACATCTTCGACCTGGAAAAACGTCTGCTGCGGGAACTGTTGGGCGAACGACGCGAAGAATTGTCGAACCTGACTGAGCCTGTGATTATTCTGGCTCACGACCTGACGCCCGGTGAAACGGCGACGCTGAATACCAAATTCGTCATCGGCTTCGCCACCGAAGTGGGCGGTCACACCAGTCACACGGCCATTCTTGCGGGCGCTTTGGAAATCCCGGCTGTTGTTGGTCTGGGCCGGTGCCTGGCAGGCGTTTCAGGCGGCGAAACCGTGATTCTCGACGGCGATCACGGGCAGGTGATCATTGATCCTGACGAAGGTTCCATGAACCGCTTCCTTGACTCGCGGGCGAGGAATCAGCGAGTGACAGAGCGTTTGGAATCGCTGGAGCAAAGCGAATCGCAAACTCAGGATGGCGAACGCATCTTTACGCTGGGCAACATCGAATTTCCGGAAGAAGTGCAGCAGTGCATCAAACGCGGTGCCGACGGTGTGGGGCTTTACCGCACAGAATTCCTGTACCTTGGCGGCAACCGCGAACCGACTGAAGAAGATCACTACGATGCTTATACCCAGGTACTGAAAGCGTGTGGTGAATTGCCGGTCGTCATCCGGACCCTCGACATTGGTGCCGACAAGGTGCCCGCTCGAATTCGAGACCGGTTTGCTCAAAGCCAGAACCCGATGCTCGGTCTGCGCAGTATTCGCCTCAGTCTGCAGGGGACGCCTCTGTTCAAAGTGCAGTTGCGAGCCATCCTGCGAGCGGCAGTTCACGGCAATGCCAGAATCATGTTTCCGCTGGTTTCATCGCTGCTGGAATTTCGTCAGGCAAAGATGATTCTGATGGATGTGATGGAGGATCTGGAAGACGAAGGGATCGCCTATTGCGGCGATATTCCGGTTGGCATGATGGTGGAAGTGCCATCCGCCGTGATTCTGGCAGAAGAATTTGCACGCGAGGTCGACTTCTTCTCAATTGGTACTAATGACCTCATTCAGTACACTTTGGCGTGCGACCGATCGGACCCTTCGGTTGCAAATCTGTACCGTTCCGGCGATCCTTCCATTCTCCGCATGATTCAGATGGTGATGAAAGCGGCGAAAAAGCACGACAAACCCGTCACGGTTTGCGGCCAAATGAGCTCCGATCCCAGATTTGTGCCGCTACTGCTTGGGCTTGGCCTGCGTCAATTGAGTGCCACTCCTCACGCGCTTTCGCGCCTGAAGGAGGTTATTAGAAACATTTCCATCCCCGAAGCAGAACGTATTGCGGCTCACGCACTTACGTTGGATCTGGCTCGGGACGTCGAACACTATCTGTTAGGAGAACTGGGCCGAATCTGCCCGGATCTCGTTGTTTGAAATATCTTTACTGCCGCTTGCGGCGATTTTACGAAACACGAACGAACACGCGTCACAGCTTCAAATTCGGTTCAGCCGTTCCGGCAGATTCTCCGCATCACGCGACCTGCCGCAGGCCAACAGACCGAATCCGAATCCGTGTAACGGTGTTTCCTGACGGGAACGCCAAATGTCGAAAACTCAAGAGGAAAGAAAACATCAGTTTGGTTTGGTTAGCAATTCGTTCTTTTCTCCTCCGCGCACTCCTGCGTTTGGGGCGAGCAATGAATGGTCTGACGTCACGTCGACTTTGCCGCTTGCAGGCCAGGTCCGTTGCGATGTCGCGAAACCGGAATTGAATTCCACTGAACCCATCTGTCCGTTCTTCACGCTTCGGCAACGCTCGGTGTTCGTTCCAACGAACGAAAGCTGAGTTATGAAAAAAGAAATGCTGATCAACGTGTTGCAGCCGGAAGAAAGCCGGATCGCAATCGTTGAAGACGGAGTTCTGGAAGAACTTTACGTCGAACGAAGTAGTGCCGAAAACTACGTCGGGAACATCTACAAAGGAAAAGTCGTCAATATTGAGCCCAGCATTCAGGCGGCTTTTATTGACTTCGGTGTAGGCCGCAACGGCTTTCTGCACGTCAGCGACGTCGAATACCAATACTACAAACACCTTGTGAAAGGTGGCGACGGCGATTCGGACGATGATGAAGACGACGATCGCCCGCGACGTGGTGGTGGACGACCGCCCAAGCACCTGAACGAACGCAACGCCCGGAACAAACCGCCGATTCAGGAGATTTTCCAGCGCGGCAGCGAAGTCCTGGTGCAGGTGATCAAGGAAGGCATCGGCAACAAAGGCCCAACGCTTTCTACTTACATCTCGATCCCCGGACGCTTTCTCGTCCTGATGCCCGGTCTGCAACGCGTCGGCGTTAGTCGCAAGATCGACGACGAAAAAGCGCGACGCAATCTTCGTCAGGCCATGCGAAACCTCAAGCCGCCTTCGGGACTGGGCTTCATCGTTCGCACCGCCGGCGTCGACCGCGAAGAAGCTGATCTGAAACGCGACCTGAAGTACCTGTTGCGGCTCTGGGAAACGATTGTCGGCAACATTGAAGAGAAGTCGGGACCGGTCGACATCTATGCTGAATCAGACATGATGATTCGGACTATTCGAGACATCTACACCGGCGAAATCGACGCCGTTTGGATCGACGAAGACGCTGCCTATCAAAAGGCTCGCGACTTCATGAAGATCGTTATGCCAGGGCACGTGAATCGCGTCAAACGGTTTCGTGAACCCGAGCCGATGTTCGCCTATTACGGCGTGGAAGATGAGATTGCTCGCATCCAGGATCGTGATGTGCCGCTAAAGGGTGGCGGATCGCTGGTGATTGATCAAACGGAAGCACTAGTCGCCATCGACGTGAATAGTGGTAACTTTCGAGTCGACAACGATGCCGAAGAAACAGCTTATCGCATGAATCTGCGAGCAGCCGAAGCCATCGCGCGACAGATTCGCCTGCGTGATCTCGGCGGTGTGATTGTCAATGACTTCATCGACATGCGAGACGAACGGCATCGTCGCAGTGTTGAGAACGCTTTGCGAAACGCAGTCAAACGCGACCGAGCTCGCACCAGAGTTCTGCGGATCAGCCCGTTTGGCCTGATCGAAATGACTCGTCAGCGAATTCGACCATCGTTGCGTCGCAGCGTTTATCAGGACTGCCCATGCTGTAAAGGGGTGGGGCAGGTTAAGACAGCCGAAAGCCTGACGATTGAAGTGATGCGTTTGGTGATGAGTGCTGGCAGCAACGACGATGTTGCGACGATCACGATTGAGGTCCACGATCGAGTCGCCAGTGACCTCAACAATCGCAAACGCAAAGAGATTACTCGACTGGAAGACGAACGCGATGTCGTGGTGAATATCGTGTCGCGAGTCGATGTGACGCCGGAACACCTGTCCGTGAGTTGCAAAGACGACAACGGTCGAGCGGTTGTTATCGGCGAATAGATGACAGTTTGCGATAGCGCTGTCGATTGATTCAAACGAAGCCCGGCCTTCTCAGGAAGGTCGGGCTTTTGCGTTTGAGCCCCGTTCAAGTCTTGCAAAGCTGCATTGAAACCTGCTTGAGACGCGTTGCAGCGACTACTGGCACCACGTGGCAGCGCAGGTTTTGCTCGGCCGCGTTTAGCGGCCAGGTGGCAACTGATCCAGCTTGGCCTTAGCTTTTTCAGCGAGCTCTGAGCCGGGGAATTCCTTGACCAGATCCTTGTAGCTTTTGCTTGCCGCTTCAGGACGCTGTAGCAGGACCTCACAGCCGGCTGCCTGAAACAGCCCGCGTGCACGCCAGTCGTCGAAGGCGTAGTTAAGATAAACGCGATAGTATTCCTTCACTGCGTTCTGATAGTTCTTTTCGAGCAGCCACGTTTCCGCGATCAGAAACTGACAACGCGCGGCCGTTTCTGTGCCTTTGCCGACTTCATCAGAAACAACAGACGCAAAGTAGTCACGCGCTTTGGCAAAGTCGGGGTTCGGCTGAGTCTTCCAGCGGCGCCCTTGTACGTCTCGCATTTGAAACAGAAACCGCGATTCTGCATTTCGCTGTTCCAGTTCCGCCGCGATCGGATCGATATCAGTGAACCGCTTTTCTGCCAGAGCCGTTTCGGCAAGGACGACCCAAATTCGTTCCGTCCATGGTTCGGCCTTCAACTGGCCGTCGACAACCGCCGCTCGAAGTGTGGTCAGTGTGGTCTTTGCTTCTTTAGGTTGCTGTTGATCAAGCAGGCCTTCCGCGTAAAGCAAACCGACGTTCGGGGCCAGTGGGCTGTTTGCGTAGTTTTCGGCAAACTCCTTGCCAAATTTCAGCACGTCCTCCCACTGCCGTTTGGCTGCTTTGATATCCACCACGTGGTAGAGCGCGGCTTCTTTTTCAGCAGCGCGGTAATCTTCGTTCGCCGCGATTTCGATGAATTCTGCCAGCGCATTGTCCAGTCGGTTTGCCTGCATGTCGCTTTCCGCCAACGACAATCGCGCCTGACCGGCGAACTTACCATTCGGAAACTTATCGAGCAGGCGACGGTAAATTTCATCCGATCGATCATACCTGCCTGCCTGCAGATTGACGTAGGCCCATTCATCCAGAATGCCTTCCAGCTGTTCGGAATCACCGAACCGTTCAGCCAGCTTTTCCCATACGGCGTCTGCTGCTTTGGTGTCCTCACCAGCGAATTTCAATCGAGCATAGTTGCGTCCTGATTCCAGCAGGTAGCGATCCGCGTTCGGAGCTGACGATTCCTGTGCCGTTTTTTCCAGAGCTTCGTAGGTGGCAAGAAACGAGGCCGCAGCTTCATCTTTCTTGCCGGCGTCTCGCAGGCTTACGCCCCGCATGAAGGATGATTCGTGTGCGGCGTCGGATTCCGGATAGGTTTCGGCGATGTCCTGAAACACCGTGGCGGCCTGGTCGAATTCGTCAAGCCGATAGTGACACCACGCCAGCCCGGACAGCGCTGACAGATGCAGCTTTGGTTCGGATTTCCTTTGTACAGCAAGCTTGAAAAATCGAGCTGCAGCCGCGTATTCCTTTAGCTGCCACGCAATTTCCGCTGACTGCAGTGTCGTGGCCCAGGTTTGCGGATCGTCTGGAAAGTCTTTCATCAGTTGTGCCAGGTCGGCATCCGCTTGCTGAAACTGCTTCAACTGGCAGTTCGCAATCGCTCGGCCATACAACGCATCGGCAGCCTTTGCAGGGTTCTGTTCCAGTTTCAGAAATGTGTCCGCGAGCTGGATTGCTTCGTCATACTGTTCCAGTTCCAAACGAGAACGTGATGCGAGCGCGATGGCACCGAAATAAGCATTCCACTTCGGATCTTCGAATCGGTCCTGCAGTTTCTTGTACGCCGCCGCTGCGTCTTCATAACGCTCGCCTTTGTACAGGGCTCGGATGAGGTGATAGTTTCGCTGCATCGTTTTTCGTTCGCTGGAAGCATCTGCCTCAGCGACTTTCTGTAGCAGCAAAATTGCCTCGTCCGTCTTGCCGCTGTTTAGCAGCATGCGTCCCTGCAGCAGGCTTAGTTCAGGATCGTCTGCCAGTTCCGGGTGCTCCTTCTGAAGTCGTTCCATCAGCCGCGAAGCCATTGGCAGATCGCCGGCGTCCATCTTTAATTCGGCCGCATTAAACAGGCTTTCAGCAACTCGTGAATTGCCTGGCCATCGATCCGCCAGATCCATAAACATCTGGGCCGCAACGTCCTTTTTCTGATCCAGAACCTCGACCTGAGCTCGGTTGAACAGAATTTCGGCCGCCAGTGGTGTGTCTTTAGCGGCAGCGAATGCGGAAGCCAGTTCTTCACGGGCAATGTCGAGTTCGCCCAGTTCTCGCCGGCACAATGCCTTCCACAACGAAGCCATTGTCGACGCACTGGAGTCGGCAGGCACGTTCTGCAGTGTCGTCAGGGCCTGTGCGTAGTTTTGTGACTGAAACTTTGCGATCCCTGAATTCAACGCCGACGATGCAGCCACCGGTGTTCCGGAGAATTCCGTCACCACACGATCGTAGATCTCGGCCGCTTTCACATAATCTTTCTGCGCCATGTGAACGGAGGCGACACCCGCCAAACCTCGAGGTGTATGAGCGGCCGACTTCAGGTCGACGACCTGCTGGAACAGATCGAGCGCTGGTTCCGTTTGATTTTGAGCCTGTTTGGATCCGGCCAGGGCGATCAATGCGTCGGCCAGAATACCAATGGGAGGTTTCTGTGCGATGAGTGGTTCAAGCACACGTTCGGCGTTGGCGTGATCGTCCAGTGCGTTGTAGCTTTTTCCCAGCAGCAGCGAGGCCCATTGGTTCAGGTTGTGTCCTGGGTGATCTTTCAAATACAGCGAAAGCTGTTCAACGGCAGGTTTGTAGTTTTTCAAGTAGTAGCTGCATTCGCCCAGCCCGTACTGTGCGTCGGCGAGGTTTCGGCTGTCGGGGTTTTCGGTGATGAAGGTTTGAAAGTGGGTGCGAGCGGGGCCGTATTTTTCCAGGGAATTCAATGACAGTCCAAGGTACAGTCGCGCAAGGCTGGCGCGAGGGTGTTCCGGGTGCTGGTTGAGGAATCCTTCGAACGCATCTGCGGCGTACTGCCACCGTTGTTTCTTGAACAGGCCGGCCGCAAACATGAAATCAGAATCGGCGTCGAATGCTGCGGCTGGCAACGGAGCTAAGCAGAGCATCACCAACAGAAGTGGCCGTTGGCAGGTTCGGGTGAATAGCGTGTTCATCGATTCTTCAACGTGGCAAAATTTCAGTGACCTCAGTCAGAAGTTTACGTGCGTTGACGCAGAAGCCGAAGCAGTTAGGCGTGTTATTGCGAAAATCCGGAGTCTGAATTCAAATCGGTTGAGCTCAGGATGTCAGACGACGTCAACGTAGGTTTGGTAATTGCCGTGTGATCCGTCGCGGTCCGTTGGTCGTCAACGGTTCGCTCGGGGACTCGAAACCACCACGGTGCAATGATCAGCAACATTGCTGACAACAGCGAAGCACCGACAAGCGGCGACGGAAACGTCGGACTGGTGATAGTGATGTCTTCAGCTGCCTCGAGATCCACCAGCAAGGCTCCCTGGTCGAGTAAGACCTGCAGTCGTCGAGTCAGCAATTGAGCGGCTTCGGTCGCGCCGACGGATTCTGCTTTCATTGCCTGCCACATTCCATCCAGTGGCATATTCGTGTCTGAGCCTTCTGCGTCCTCGGCGAGCGATACCTCCAACAGTTGCAGGCCGCGTGACAGCGAATCATGCACACCTGCCTGAAACGCCGATCGTGAGAGAGTTGCGTTTCGTAACTTCCACCAGCGACTGCGTGAACTTGCTGGAACGATGATGGCCTGCTGCGACAACTGAGCGGCCTGAAGCTGTGGCACCGAAACGCCATAGTCTGTTTGACTGATCTCACGATCAATTCGTCGTAGCCATTCAATTTCCACTGCAGCGATTCGTCCGGCCGGGCTGAGTTCGATCGTTTCGCCGCTGTTCCGAAAAGCTTGCGATGTCCCGTTCACGCTGACATCGGCAACGGCGCAATTTTCAGGAATTTGGACCGTAACCGGGCCACCTGCCTGAGCGCGAAAAACCAGGAATGCCGATTGGCCCGACACATCGCCGCCTTCAGAAAAATGCAGGACATGCTGGCCAAACGCAAACGACACATCGAGCGATTCGGTGATCGTCGTGGTCTTTGTGACACTGGCTTCCGGGCGTAGAGTGACCTGACGAGAGTCTGCATCGAACCGGCACTCAGCAACATCGGCGTTTGCGGGATCATCCAGTACGTCCACGTACACCGCCGCATCGGCAACCCACTGCGGTATTTTTGCGGCGCCTTCCAACGGAGTCTCATGACTTCGCAAGTCGAACGCGCGACACGCCGTCACAACGATATCGGCATCGAAATTCGGAATCGGGAACACCAACTGGTCATCAGCAAGTGTCGACGAAACAGTGGGCAGCGCCAGAGTTACTCGTGTGTCGCGGGAAGTGCCGGAAACTCGAGGGATGAAAAAATGGCTGCCAGACACGCCGCATTTCTGCGCTTCACCGTTCCGGACCATGATCGGCGCTGAATCGCCGAATTCTGATTCCGGGCAGCGAAAGCGAATGTCGAAGGGCACATCGGGAGTCTGCAACGACAGGATCTGTGCGTAGCGGCTTTCGCCGTCTGCGTCGTAAAGCAGCATGACCAGTTCGGCCGCAATCTTCTTGGTTGGATTGCCTCGTACGACGATCGGTTTGGAGTCGTCTACGACACTCAAGCTGATTGGGGTCGCGGTAAGAGGTGTGTTTTCGATGTCGACATGATCCACTGGCACGGCGGCGCCAAGGTCGGCGATGAATGTGTCGATTTCGGACTCTGCCGACACTTCAAGATCGGATTCTGTGATCTGAATTGACGCAGGCAGCAGCACAACGGGCAGCGGTAAGTCCTGACCGGAAGGGCGGGGCAACGTGCCAGTCGCCACAATTTCGAGCAAGCCCTGAGTTTCTTCCGGAAGCGAAATGACCAGTTGATCACCGTGCCGCGTCCAAGACTGCAAACGGGAAACTCCTTCGCTGCGTGCCGTTACGTCGTTAATGCGAACGTCGGCAGAAACCTGCAACGCCTGACGAAAAACGGGCTGCCCGGTAACCTCAACTTCGCACCGACAGGTCCACTGTACGACGTTGTCTTTAATGACGGCTTTCTGCGAAAGTCGAGCCACTCGTGTTGCTTGAAGTTCAGCCAGTTCTATTGAAACCACATCGATGGCGTTGGGCACATCTACCACCGTGTCGCCGGCCTGCACGATTTGGAAACTTTGTGGCTCCGCAGTAAGTGGCGCTTCGTCCAAAGTTGTGTCGCCGGCCATGACCGAGTTGATGACATACTGTTCGGACGTTCTGGGTATCAGGCGTGTGGAATCTGTTCGGATCCCGTTTACCTGAGACAGTACGTCTACGGGAATCTGGTGAGTCAAGCCGATCGGCGGGTCGAACAGCAGCTTCACAATTAACGCCTGCATACCGGACGCGTCTGGCGGGCAATCCACGACAAGGCTGCTTCCGGCCATCGTCCATGCCAGCGCTCCGCCGGTGACTGATTGCACGCCGGTGATGCGATAACGAGGATCAGTTTCGATGACGACTTTTTTCGCGCGTATGTCTGTGGGAACGACCTTATATTCGCAGGTCAGGCGTTGCTGAGTTGGCAACGTGTCGGCGACGCACATCAGTGAACTACGCTGCTGACTTTTCGCGTCTGTGGTGCCCGAGTTTCGGATCTTCAAAGACAGTTCGACGGATCGCGTATTGAAAACGACCGGAAAGCGATTGACACTTCCATTGACGACCAATGGTTGCGCATCTGGGACTGACGCAAGCGTGATCTGTTCAACGGATTTAGAAGCATCTTCGAACTCAATGATCGTTTCTGAAGATGGCGGATACGTTACCGTTAACCGGTAATCCTGCGGCGACCGACGCGGCACTGTGCGCGCTGAGTATTCAACGGAATGAACCTCCCAGCGCCCCAGCGAATCGGGGCCGGCTGAGGCGGGGGACTGCCGTTCCGAATCCAGTGGTCGGTCTGGAAGTACTTCTTCCCCCGAGATCGCCAGGTGAAATCCGCCTTTCGGATTGCGTTCGGGAAATACGGTTGCGCCATCAACACGACATTCGACCAGCGTCATGCCCTCAAGTGGAATCGTTAGTTTCGCGGCTTTGCCAGGCAATGCAGCGACATCGCAGGTCACATGCGCTATGCACGATCGCGGCGATTCCATTCGGACGTGGACGACGGACGAAACGACATAGCATTCCTGATCTGAGTTCGGTTGACCTGCCTTAAGAGTTTCAAGGTATCGGTTGTCCACGTACGCAAATGGAGCGGTCTGACGGTCGGTAGACGGGATCAGAATCGCAGGTCGGTCTCTGTTTTCCTGGCCATGTGCTGCTGGCCAACAGCAGAGGAACGGCAGCAGCAGGCTCGCGCGGACGATTGCAGTGCCGACCTTTGGTGTGCGGGTAACCCGTCGGCTGCGCCAGATCGTGCTCTGAAATCGGTACACAGCGAACGCCATCGTTCCTGCCGCCACGCCAACAATTGTGGCGGACCTTGCCGGGGTATTAAGGATCAGCAATAGAGCTGCTGTCGTCAGCAGGACCGCGGCCGGAAACCAGACAGAGACTGGTCGCTGACGATCCACAAACAGCCATGCAAGACACACAACCGTAGCCCACAGGATAGAAGCCGTAAGATCGAACTGCCGATTCCTCACACGCAACTGAAGCGACGACTTACTGTCAGACATGTTGATGCTGACCACATCAGTTCGATCCATCGCCGCCAGTTTCCAGCGGGCCAGAAATGCGCTAAGTGCCTCCACCGATTGCGCCTGAGTCGCATGGTCAACCGTACTCCGAATCAACTCCGTCGTTTCATCAACGGGGCGCAGATATGTCGGGCTGTTGACATCCAGCTGACGTTTTTGCGGCGGTAGCACGAAGACGAAACTCGTTGCCGACTGCGATTCAGGAAACGTGATCAATGAAACAGGCCAACGCCCGTCCTGTGTCAGTTGCGATGCGAACTCATACAGGAAAACGATCTCGGACTGTTCCGCTTCAATGTCGACGGGAACCTGCAGAGTGGCGCCGTCGCGGTCCGCAAAAACGCGCCTTCCGTTCACCAGGACGATCGGCGTTAACCTTGTTGGGCAGCGGCATATCAGCGTGGACCGAGTGCCACTTGCGCCGATCATCACACGTTGCAGGATTTCTGCTGCATACCCGTTGGGTTGTGGTCGAAACATGACGAAAGCTGAAGAGGACGATTCCAGCCGCGACACTGTCGACAGGCTCTTATACAGCATCCACGATCCTTCAAATGGTTTGTCAGGATATGGTTCCAGCTGCATCACGGGCGCTGTGTTGCTGAGGATGAGTTCGAAAATGCCTTCGGGCGGTCGGACAGACCCGCCGGAGTCTCGTGTGCCCAACACATCGATCATCGTGGCAGGCATCTGGTCCTGCTGTGGTCGTTGAGCTATCAGTGTGATGTCAACATCGTCTGCCACGGCGTCGGCCGGAATTTCCAGAATCCAGATATCGAACACCGGCCCCGTTGACTGCTTTGTCAGTCGCAACAGTGGCTCGCGCATCGAAGCTTCTGAAATCCGTATGTCGGAATTCGCTGTCACGCGAAGATTCAACCGCTGAGGAAGTTCCTGCTCAGCGCGGATTCGCAGCCGAGTTGATTCCGTGACGGTGCCTTGGTTCTCGCTGACGGAATATTCCAACATGGCGTCGTAGATGAGTCCGGGATCTTCCGCCAACTGAAGCGTGTCTTCCAGTTCTGACCGTTCGAAGAACGTATACGATTCGAAGTCGTCAGACGTCAGCCACGGTTCGATGTTCTGCAGCGTTTCCAATGTCAGCGGCGTTAAGCGACGGGATTCTGCATTCGACAGGACACTGGACAACTGAGCGGTCCGAAGGCACGCCAGATCGACTTGTCGACGATACTGTGCATTCACAAATTCCGGTACGGCTCCGGCGACCACATTTTCGCGGTCCGTGGACTGCAGGCGGATTTCAATTGCCTGTCCGGATTCTCCGGTGACTGGTGTTCGCAGAAACACTTCCACATCAGCCATGTCCGCGTCGTTGGCCGATTCCTGAATCAGAAACAATAGCGGCAGGTTTGAATTCATTTCGGTCACGCCGGTGACCTGCCACGTGGTCGGCACCTGCCAGTGGACTCGGCCAAGACTGCCAGTCTTCGCTTTGATGTAGATGAACGCGCTGGCCTGCCCGCTGTCGTCGTCAACCGCCGGACGCACAACGACCGATTCATCTACGACCGGTGTGGCAGGAGTCAGGAAAGCTGTGGCCGCGGCATCGGCCGAAAATTGACTCAGTTCCAATGTTTGAAAGCCGTCCGCCGCATACGCCACATCGCGTTCGAGCAGCCCGTCCAACTGCAGGCTTGAGACTGTCAGTTCAGGAGAGACCATCAACTGCAGTCGTCCCGACTTCAAACGCGTATTGCCGCCCGATTCGCCAAACCGCGAACGCCAGGAATCAGGGACCAGTAGCGGAACCCTGACTTCCTCAAGAGACGTGCGATCAATAGCGGCTTGAATAATCATTGTCGACGCCGTGGGGATCTCCGGCACTTCGACAGACAAATGTTGGTCCTGCGTTTCTAGAATCCATTCCGGGCGGCTTTGAGTTCCAATTTGAACGTTCTGAATTCGGCACGGCTGGCTTACGTGAAACGTCAGGCGGGCTTCACTTAACACGGTTGGAATGCCCACTTCCCATTCGACCGTCGCCGCAAAACTGTCGACGCGCACTCGGGTGGCCACTGCCAGATTCAGCTCGCCCTGGCCATTGGCGTTGTCGCGTCTGACGCAGCTGATAGTGAGTTCTGCGGGGTTGGCGGGGTACAGCACCCAGTCTGTGTGGCGTTCGGTTTTTTCAGCAGGCACAACCAGCGCGTTTGAGCTATCGACGGAAACGCCAGCGTCAGTCCGTAGTCGAAACAAGGCCACGGCAGAGGCGGGCAGGGTGAGTTGAAAGACGGCCGTCTTGCCCACCAGGCGGCTGTTCGCTTCCCATGTACCTGTGATCGTTTCAGATGCGGGTGGTATCAGTGGGATCAGGTGACCGTTGGAATCTGTTGCCAGCGTGAGCGGCAGGTCCTGCGAAAACAGCCGTAGATTGTTCAGGTTCGTCCGACCCAGTGAAACGGGATCTTGCGCAGACACTTCTGACGTATCCAGTTCCAGCAACAGTTGCCCGCTTTGCAGTGACTCGTCTTTCAGCACTGCAGAATATTCCGATCGTTTAACGCTTGCCTCAGTCGGCTTGCGCGAATCCGCTCGCCGCTTCAGCAACTGCTCCAGTACGTCGGCTTCTACAAACGTGTAGCGATCTGAGTCCTGAAATCCCTTGAGCTCTTCGGGCGAGAGTGTGCGTACCGTAACGTCGTCCGGAATCGCGATGCCGTTAAGTGTTGAGCCCGGCGGGCGCGTGGGCTGCTGAGCATGCGCGGACGTTGCCGTCCATGCAGTCAAAATTGTCAGCAGAACTCGCAGCATTCGGATGTGACCTTCTACAAACGTGATTTCACGCGTGGCATGTGCTGTTGCCTGGTTACGAAACAGAGAGGCCGGAAGCTGCCGAAGGAATTGCACCTGAGGCCGTGCTGCCTTGTCGACCATCGCTGGTGATTGCTGGCTTCTCCACTGTAAAGATCGTGCTGTGATCGTATTCTTCCGGCGAGAGCGGTGTGATGTCTGCCCGCCGGTTAATCCCTCGCTGCAACAGCGCCGCAACCAGCGCGATGACGGCACCTGGCACTAATCGAATCAGAATCAACTGAGCTGGCCCTGGGACAACAGCGACCAGTGCAGTGGCCGCTGCGGTTACGATGGCCGTTGAGGTCATGAGCGGGATTGGCGACAGCTTTAGAAAAGAGAAGTAAACCAACAGCCCGACTGCCGCCGCCAGAAGAAGAGTGACACTGCGGGAAACGGAAATCAGGACCGGCGCGTCGCGCAGTAGCGGTCCAGCCAGAATTTGATTGTCACTGGTTGCGTCAGCTGCTGAGCCGATCAGTTCCATGACTGATGAGAAAATGTCTGTTTGGTAAGGTGAAAGCAGTGCAGTAACGGCCTCCTTCACGCCCGCGTTACTGTGGCCGAGCAGACGCACGTCCGTCAGAGTTGCCAAATCCGTCATGTGCCTGCCGTAATACATCGTCGATTCGGAAGGCGACTGGTTCAGTATCCAAATGACATTGCAGTCCTGGTTCATGCCCACGATTTCGGGGACTTGCGGGCGCCACAGCGACAGCATGGGCGATCGCCGTTGAAAAGGTTGTCTCACAATCAACGTGATCGTCCGCGGTTGTTCTGGCCGATGAGCGACTTCGGAACGCACCTGGATGACAGAGTTGCCATCGTCGGATGGTGACACGTTGTCAATGAAAGCCTGTTCGCCGCCCAGAAACCCTTCTTCCGCGACAACGCCTTTCGGCAGCGAAAACAATGCACGTTTGACGGGTTGTTGATAGACCCCCGTGATGGCCGTCACCAGTTCGGAACCTTGTACGGCACTTTTCAAAACCAAAAACCGAGGTTTGTTGTCATTCGAATTTTGCAGCGAATGACGCAGGTTGACGGCAACGGTGGCCTGTCGCGTATCGGACACCCACGCGGCTGAGAATTCTTCGGAATAGATGCGTCCCCAATCGGCGCTGCGATCAACAACAATTGATTCCGGTTCGTTTGTTCCAATGACAATCTCTGTCAGTTCCTGCTCCGTCGAAGACGGTAGCACCAGCGGCAGAAGAGCCGCCTTGGCCTGTAGAGAATCCGGTGGCCAGTAGTAGTCGATTTGTAAATGGAAGATGTCTCGGACCGGTTCCGGCAGCGCGTAAGTGATGTCGCTGCCTTCCACTGACAGACGTTGCAGCGTTTCTTCGGAATCGCCAAAACGGACGGACGGGTTAACTCCCGGCACTGACAGGCGAATTTCTGAAAGGTCTCGATGCCGGACGTCAAACGTCAGCTGCTGACGCACATACACGCTTTCCTGCCGCACCGAAATTGCTGCTTTGACGCTCACTTTGACTTCCGGTTTCTGCGGCGTTATCCGAATCTGGACGGCCTGTTCGGTGGCGTCGACCAGTCGAGCAGTCAGCGGCACGTTGCGTTGCTTCAAAGATTCCGGCCAACGACTGGAAGGCAGCAGTGGGAAGGTCGACTGGCTGTCCTGTGGAGAAACCGACATCGAAAATTCGTCGGATTCAATTAAGGATACAATCGTTGTGTGAGGTGTTGGCGACACAATGTCGGGCAAGACGATGGAAAAACCTTCCGCGTCCTGAGTCGAATTGCGAGCGCGGAACGCCTGGATTTCGATTTCAAACTGACCGGAGATGCGTTCCGGCCCAAAGCTGACGGTATAGGTGTCGGGGACATCAGGAGACGGAAAGCCGGCCAGCGTTTCGGACGAATCCCCATCAATCAGCCGAGTATCGCCGGACAGGATCGTCCAGCGATCTTTGCTGTACCCTGGCCACACAATGTTCATTTCGTTTAGCGAACCACTCACCATGTTGATCGAAAACCGAGCCGTCATCAGAATGTTGCTGCCTTCGGTTTCGAAACTGATGTGTGGCACCACAATGAATGATGCCTCCGTTTCGCTGACTTTCATCCGCAGCACAGATTCGCTGGACAGCAGCCGATAACCAAACACGGCGGTCCGCGGTCCGCGAGATGTTTCGACTCGCTTTTGCCGCACGTCGCGAGTCCCCGGCCGTTCGGGAACAACTTCCAGACCCAACGGGGCGTAGATTTCGATGTCTCCGGATTCGTTTGCCACACGATCGATGTCCGGCAACTGAATCGACAACTCATCTGCCGACAGCACGTTATTCAGCGCCAAATCATAATGCAGCACAATGGCGCCCGTGACTGGCGCAGTGAATTCAAGAACAACAGAACCTTCGTCCGGCTGGTCTACAGGCTTCGCAATTTCCTCGTCGTCCGCGTTGCGACCGTTGATGGCAACTGTGCCAAACCCGGGGGGCAGTTTAATCTTCAGGCGATCGATCGAACCGCCCGTGATGGAAAGCGGCTGGTCGATTACCAAAGAAGCGGTCGCCAGATCCAGTTCCATTTTCGCTGCGGCAGTGGCTTGCACGGTCACTGCCATGCCGGCGTCTCGTGGAGTCGGCGTCCATGAGATGTCAGTCGTTTCTGACAGGCCCCAGGTTTCGAACACGGATGTCCCGGTTTCCGGATCAGTCTTCAGTTGAGATGGTTGGTCAGACGAAAGTTCGGCGGCGTCTACCTGATCGCTTAGATTAAGCAGCAAGTGACTGATCGTGGCCGAAGGCGCGTCCAACCGCAGGCGACGGCGCCCGTTGGATGACACTCGGACCGAACCAATCAAATTCAGTGTCAGGTGGTGAGTTCCCTTGCCGTAAAACATCCAGCTCTTGAACGGAAGTCGCGTTTTTTCCGGCTGAGCTTTGCCCTGAAAAATGTTGGGCGTGTATCTAATGTCAGTCAGTTGATAGCCGTTAAATCCGACGGGAACCTCGACCCACTCCTGGTCCTGCCGCACATCGACGCTCAGTTTGACCTGCAGCTCTACAAAATCGCCTTTGACGGTGCCTTCAATCTTTAGCTCCTGCAGCTCGTAAAGCTGAACCGCGTTTTGCAGCAGAGCGCGCTTCTGGACCTCCTTCAGGATTTCATCTGAAAAGCCGGGCAGGGCGATCACTTCACCGGACGTCGGGTCTTTATAAATGACGGTGGACGAACCCGGCTTCAGGCTTTCAATGAAACCCGGCATCGGGGCGGCTGGTTCGTTGTCCGAATTCGCGTTTGGCGACTCCTGCGAAAGCGCAACGCGTCCGGAAAGAACGCCAGTGCAGACGAATATGACGCACAGGGCTCCGGCAAAACGGCGGAGGAGATGATTCGACCAGAAGGGCATTACGACAGGTCGCAACAGGAATGGGATTCGCAGCGCGTAATTCCAGACGCGTTGCTCACTCCATCCTACGCCACGAATGCGCAGATGTGAAGACTTTACTGTCTTAGTGGTCGTTCAACTGAAGAGGGATGCAAGGGATTGAGCAATTGTGGGGCTGCTGGCGGCCAGCAGGCTTGGCACCATAATATCTATTGTATCACCCTTGATATCGGTCAGAGTTCCTCCGGCTTCCAGTACCAGCAACGCCCCGGCCGCCACATCCCATGGCTTCAGGCTGGTGGACCAGAACGCATCAATACGCCCCGACGCGACGCAGGCCAGATTCAATGCTGCCGATCCGCTTCGCTGTACGGTTTGCATATGGCTCATCGAATTCAGGAACCGCTGAACAGCCGGATCGGTCGGATCGGCTCCAACCGGCAAGCTGGCCATGCCCATCGCCATTTGCAGATTGGTTTCGCCGCTGGTCGTAATTTTGGAACCATTCAATTGCGCTCCAGCTCCCTTCACTGCGGTAAATGTTTCGTCGCGGTTCGGGTCAAAGACGACTCCGGCAATCAGGGTGTCACCCTTTTGAACGCCGATTGAAACCGCGTAGTATGGAAAGCCATGCACATAGTTAGAAGTTCCATCCAGCGGGTCAATGATCCAGCGATAGTCAGACGCTTCCGACGTCTGGTTCAGACCTTCCTCTCCCAAGTATCCGTGATCGGGGAATTCGGCCGAAATGATTTCGAAGATGGTTTTCTGCGACGCATGATCGGCCTCGGTCACGAGGTCCGCTCGTTTTTTTTCGCGCACCGAAAAACGCCCGACCCAGTCCTGCAGGATTGCACCGCCGGCATGAGCGGCCTTGATGGCTGCTGCCAAAAGTTGATTCGGGTCAATGGGTGGGGAAGACGGTTCAGACATGAATGTAGACAGATGGTGAAAGTTGCGTGACTGGTTGTTGATTGAGCGGTGCGTGTGCGACACAGGCTAGCACACTGGCCCTGTCGCCTGAACCGTGTAGCATAGGCGTACGTTTCGCACTTTCGATTGCGTGAGGACTGACCTTTCATGCCGATCAAGTTCCGTTGTCAGCATTGCCAGCAACTGCTTGGGATTTCCAGATCTCGCGCGAGTGCCGTTGTGGACTGTCCTCAGTGCGGCCGGTCGTTGCGAGTTCCTGATCTGGATGGCCGCACTCGGAAAATGCCTGACCCTCGATCTTCGGCCACCGGCGACGCAGCCCTGATGTCGGCCCTCACAGAACTGTCGGAACTCGGCGATCCGAACATCCCGGACAAAGCGAGTACTGACGTTCCACACGAACCGGACCGCCGCATTGTGACGGTTGATGTTGATGCTGCGGCGTATTTCGAACCCATCGAAACTGTACCCGCTGCGCAGTCCTACGTGAGTGAAGTGGAAGAGTTGGGGGACGATCCTGTCGCCATCGAAGAATCGCTGGAAGAATTGGCGGCTTTGGGCGATGAGGAAACCGGAAGCCGCGTGTCCCCAGAACTGCTGCAGGAAATGCGGCAGGCTCGCAACGGTGGCGGGTCTTCGGCGACGGCGTTTTTGTTGGCGTGTGTTGCCCTGGCTGCTGGAGCCGCCGGGGGGTGGTTTGCTAAGGATGCTATCGACAAATCATCCAGCACGACCAACCAATCCCAACCCGGTTTGGCGGGGGACAACGGAGGTTTGGCACAGCTTAATGGCAGGGAAGGCGTCGCCCAATCCGACACACTCGCGGTATTGCGCGGCACGATTACGTGGGCTGAGTCGGTTAGCTCGACTGAATCGGGCGACTCTGATCAGTCACAAGACGCATCTATGCCTGATGGCGGAGCGACAGTGTTCATGCTGCCTTCTGAACGAACGGGCTCATTAAAACTCAGCGCTCGCAGTCTTTTGCTTGAGCCTGATCATCCCGACCGACGGGCCACATTAGCGGCGCTGCAGGCGATCGGTGGCAGCATCACGGAAGCAGATGCAGACGGACGTTTTCGCGCTTCTGTTGTGAAGGCACGGCCCGTCACCGTGATTGCGATTTCCAAACATGTCGAGCGACCAGCAGACGTTTCGCCGCCTGCCGAAACCGTTCAACTGTTGGACAGCTACTTCGACTCAACCAGCCACGTTGTGGGGCGGCGAAATCTGAAATCGCTCACCATCCCGGCTCCCTCGGCCTCGACGCAGCCAGTCGATTTTCACTTCACCGGGGCACCGTGAGATCAGGTCGTGAATCTTGTTGCATCGACCCACGCTGCTCCGTACGATCGCGAAAGTCGCCACGATCGATCTGACACCATCATGAAACAGGGACGTATATGACAGGTGTGCTTAACGGATTGTCAATTTCCCTGAACATCTGTTTGTGAGAAGCAACTTGAATTCCCCATCTCCGTCCGCTCGGTTGTCTTTATGTGCAGCAATCGTAGCGTGTTGTTTGTTCAACTCCCACGAATCGCCTGCTGCTGGCAATTCGCACTTGTCAGGACCGTCTGCTCAATATCAAAGCCACCAGGGTTCACCTGTCTATGCTCAGACAAACCCTGTCGTGCTGCACGCTGCGTCGCCCGTGCAATATTCTGCGTCGTTTCCGGCCGCCGCTTCATCAAGCCACTTTGTTCCGCAGATTTCGTACGACGGATTCGTGTCGAATCAACGAGCGATGTGCTATCCGCCTCTCGTCAGACGATCACAGGGGCGAAGCTTCGGTCCGCCGGCAGAAGCCATCACTTCAGCATCAAATCCACCAGTGATCCACTATGCCTCGCCGCCTGTCGTCAACAGAGCAGCCCATGGCTCCGGACGCTGGTCGCAAGTAGGCGTTGGTTCCCCGGTGTTGTCTGGCGATGGGCTTCAGGTGCATCAGCAAGTTATTCCGGAACAGGCCCACAACCTCGCCGTTCCCCAAGGGCGCGCTGTCGAAGGAAGCGCCGACCTGACAATCCCGCTCACGCCAGGCCCCAGTCCCGACGAGCCAGCGCCGAAACAATCGCCGGAGCCCAATGTGCCGCCGAAGGAGCAAGCTGGAGACGCGAAAGGCGCCGAGAAGATGGACGCCCGCGAGGCTAAGTCGGTAGGCCCCGATGAGTCAAAGGAGGCAGCTGACCCTCAGGAAACACCAAAACCCAAGCCGCAGCCGAAACCCCGGAAACCTCGGAAAGAAAAGCCAGGCAAACGTAAACCGATCACGTTGTCGACTCCGGTGCTCGCGTGGAATGTTCCCGATTCATTGCATTCTCGCCACGACCACGAAATCGCATCTCACGAAATCGCGTCGCGTGACAAGATTCGCATCGATGCGCACAACGGACTGGACCTGCAGAGCGGTTGGGTGCAGTTTCCGGAATCGTCAAAGAACCTGCTCAGCGGCATCCAGAAGTCGAAGCAGTTCTTGATCGTGGCGAATGTCACATGTCGCAACGACGATCAGAAAGGTCCGGCTCGAATTTTAAGTTGCTCGAAAGACGTCAGTGCACGCAACTTCACGCTGGCTCAGGACGGACACAAATTCGTGATCCGAATTCGCAGCAGCGTGAAAGATCCAAACGGCACCGAACACGAAACGTCGTTTGGGCGAGTTCTCCCGGGTAAGCCGCAGCAGGTGGCCGTTCGCTACGACGGGCGTGAGCTGGAATGCTACGTCGACGGCGAACTGGTCACCGAACGGAAGTTCAAGACGGACTTCAAGTCGTGGGAACGGTTCCCGGTTGTCGCGGGCAATGAATTCAGTGCGGATCGACCGTGGTCCGGCACGATCCATTCACTGGCCGTTCTGCCAACCGCCAATCGCGTTCAGTTGAAAGAATTCTTCAAGAAGAAGTAGGCGGCTTTCGCACGAACTGATTTGCACCAAAGAAGCCCGGCTATGCGAAAAGGCCGGGCTTCTGTTGTTGTGTGTTCCTGGAACTCAGCGGACGGACGGCAAGCCGAGTGCTCTTCGCAGCAGGCCGATTTGGCCGGCGTGAATATGTTCGTGCAGCGGGCAAAACAGGATGGCTCCCAGTTTGATCGGGTACGCGGCGTATGGCATGTCGACCGGTTCCAGCAGCACAGCGGGATCAACGTTAGCAAGTTCTGCCGTCGCCAGTTCATGAACGCGATTCAGCCGTTCCAGCAACTCGTCGGCGGACGGTTGACTGGCCGGGTCGGCATTTGGCACGGATTCGCGAGTAAACGCCTTGCGAAACGTGCCCGGGATCAGTTCCAGGTCCTCGGGCCTTCGGCCTCTGACGCGAAACATCAGCAATCCGTACTGGCTGACGGCCAGGTGTCCAACCTGCCAGGCCACATGAGTCGGCAGGTCGGAAGGCATCTGAAACCACAATTCGCGAGGCGTCGCTTCAAGCAGTTCCAGAACGTACTGGCGTGCGAATTCGATTTGTCCAATGGTGCCCTCCAGAATTCTGGCGGCCGCGTCACTGGTTGGGATTTCCTGGTTACTCATGTGCCGCAGGTTAGCAGGAATCGGAGGCACTCCAATGTCGGCCCGCAGCAAATTTTCGCGAAGTTTCAGCAACCCGAGAGAATTCGCAAACACCGGGCCTTGATACTCGGAATTGCCTGTGTTGGCGTTAAACTGGCGGTCTTGAATCGCATGGCCACGGAGGTGCTGCTGTTATTTCGTGCAGAAGCTTCAGGTAATTCGTGGTGGACGAACCTCCGGTTGATGATAGGCCGTTTCTTCCCGGCCAGTTACTGTTTCCGTGGGAATCGGATGACGCACCCGCTGCGCCAAAACAATCGCCGCCCCAGAGTGATTCCGTGTCGACAGCAACCGAGCCCGAGCCGAAGTTGGAGCCCGAGTTGGTCGGCGAAGGGCTTGATGCTCCGCAGCCACCGGCAGGCAGCGACTCTCCGGCAGGCGACGACTCTGCGGCCGAATCGGACGCGACTGCCGAGCGTTCGAAGCCAGTGAAAAAAAAACCGAACAAGGCAAGCTCGCAAACCGATGTCAGCCAAACAGCGGAGTCGGCGAAAGCGGAGAGCACATCACCGCCGCCCGCCGCAAAGGTCAAAGCCACATCTAAACGGCGAGCTACGAAACGCAGGCCGAAGAAGGCTGCAAAGCGGCGTCGTGCGTCAGCAAAGTCGACACGTCCCAGTCCCAATAACAGTCAACAACCTTTAAAAAGTTATCACGACGCTATGGAATATATTCCGCTAAAATGGGGCGCGCAACTGCCTAAAGTTGGGTTCGGATTCTGGAAGGTCGATAAAGACCAGACGGCGGACGTTTGCCGTTCTGTGATCGAAGTCGGCTATCGTCATCTCGACTGTGCCTGCGACTATGGCAATGAAGTCGAAGTGGGGCAGGGCATCAAAGCTGCGATCAGCGACGGGCTTTGCGATCGCGAGGACCTGTGGGTCACATCTAAGCTGTGGAATACCTACCACGCTCCCGAACATGTCCACCAGGCCTGCCAGCGATCACTCGATGACCTTGGGCTGGATTATCTCGATCTGTATCTGATTCACTTTCCAATCGCTCAGCGCTTCGTGCCGTTCGAAAAGAACTATCCGCCCGGTTGGTTTTTCGATCCGGATGCAACGAACCCGGTTGTGGAAGAGGCGCGAGTTCCCATGCACGAAACGTGGCAGGCGATGGAAGAACTGGCCACATCGGGACTCGTGCGAAACATCGGCATTTGTAACTTCGGGACCAGTCAGATTCGTGACCTTCTGAGCTACGCTCGAATCAGGCCGGCCGTGCTTCAGGTTGAAACTCATCCGTATCTGACTCAGGAAAAGCTGCTTCGCTACTGCGACCAGGAAAAGATCGCCTACACCGCGTTCTCGCCACTGGGGGCTCAAAGTTACTTCAGCCTTGGCATGGCTGATTCTTCTGAAGCCGTGATGGAAAGCGACGTCGTCAGGAACATCGCCACCGCCTGCGGCAAGTCGCCCGCTCAGGTCCTGCTGCGTTGGGGCGTGCAACGAGGCACCGCTGTTATCCCCAAGACGTCTAAACGCGAACGCATGGAAGAGAACATCAACGTGTTCGATTTCGAACTCACGGACGAGCAGATGACAGCAATCTCGGGACTTAACCAGGGCCGTCGCTTTAACGATCCCGGCGACTTCGGCGAAGCGGCCTTCAATACTTTCCTCCCAATCTACGAATAGGTCGGGATGCCCCGGCGGGCTGTGGCGTGGTAGCATGAGGCTTTGCGAATCGTGTCGGAATCGTCAAAGTAGGTGAACGCTAAGCCTGCGGCGCGGATGCTGCGTGTTCAGGTGTCCTCCTGTTGCACTCAAGGCAGTTGTCCTGTGAGTCCGATCATCCTTCCAGCCGGTGCCAACCGTTCGCTCACTCATCACGCTCAATCAGTGGTCTCCCTTTCTTCCGGAAAGCCAATGCAAGTCTCACCTCTCAACCTCGACACTCTTCGCAGCGACGACGGCAGTACAACCTTCCCGTTGGTCCTCGCCTGCGAAACTTCCGACGCAACACTGGACGACACCGCCACCTGGATTGAGCAAAACCGTGACGATCTCAATGCCCAGGCATCGGCTCATGGAGCGATCCTGTTTCGGGGCTTCCCGCTCGCCACAGATCAGGACTTCGACCGCTTTATCGCCGCCTTCGATTTCCCCAACTTCACGTATAAGGATTCGCTGTCCAATGCGGTGCGTACCAATCGCACAGAACGAGTGTTCACCGCCAACGAAGCGCCGCCCGATGTGAGCATCTTTTTGCATCATGAGATGGCTCAAACGCCGATGTACCCATCCAAGCTGTTCTTCTTCTGCGAAAAAGCGGCGGAAGAAGGCGGGGCGACTCCCCTGTGTCGCAGCGACGTGTTGTTCGCGCGTATGCAGAAAGAAGTGCCCGACTTTGCCGCCGACTGTATCAACAAAGGCTTGCTGTATTCGCACGTCATGCCTGCCGTTGACGACGCCGCCTCCGGCATGGGACGAAGCTGGCAGAGTACGTGGAAGGCGACGACGCCTGAGGAAGCCGAAACCCGCATGACGGGACTTGGCTACACGTGGGAATGGCAGGACGATGGTTGCCTGAAGGTCACGACGCCAAAACTGCAGGCTGTACGAGATCTCGGCGATGGGCGCACGTCGTTCTTCAATCAGTTGATCGCTGCCTTTAAAGGCTGGAAGGACGCTCGCAACGATCCTTCCAAATCCATCACGTTCGGCGATGGCTCGCCACTGGATCCGGGCTTGATGAATCGAGTGATCGATATGGCAGAAGAGATCACGTTTGATGTGCCCTGGCAAACGGGCGACGTGGCTTTGGTTGATAACTACGTCACCATGCACGGCCGCCGTACGTTTCAGGGAACTCGCAAGGTGCTGGCTTCGCTGGTGGCATCATGAGCTGCATCAACATCGGACTCCTTGGAGCTGGCTGGTTCGGCCGGGAAGCCCACCTGAAAAATCTGCTGCGTGTGTCAGACGTCAACGTCACGGCGGTCAGTAGCCGCAGTACCGAAAGCCGAGACGCCGCCAAGGAACTCATCGGCGATCACCTGCAAACGTTCGACAACTGGCGGGACGTGCTGAAGGTTGCAGAACTCGACGCGGTAATTGTCGCTCTGACCAACGATCAGCATCACGCCGCCGCGATGGCGTCCTTCGACGCTGGTAAGCACGTGCTGTGTGAAAAACCGCTGGGCCTGACGATCGCCGAATGCGACGAAATCATCGCCGCGGCCCAAACGGCTGGCAAGGTGTTGCAAGTCGGTCACGAGATGCGGCACCAGGCGTTGTATCAGCGCATGAATACGATGGTCGAAGCGGGCGACGTCGGCGATCCTCGCATCATGTGGTGCCGGGAATACCGAGGCCCCATGCGGCCGGGCTGGCGTTCCAGCGAGCAACTTACGGGCGGTCTGTTGCTGGAAAAAAACTGCCATCACTTCGACCTCTTCAACTGGATGCTGGACACGCCGCCTGTGCGAGTTTCTGCCTTTGGTGGCAAAGACGTGCTGACGGATCGCGAGCTACTCGACAACGCTCAGGTGTTGGTTGAATACGAAGGTGGTCGCCGCGCTGTCCTGGAAATTTGCCTGTTTGCTCCGACCGGCGGCGATTGCGAAATCGGAATCGTTGGTAGCGGTGGCCGCATCGATACGAAGAACCAGGCCATTCACCTGGAATATCACCGTTTTGATCCGCAGGAGCACTTTGCAGAACAGGTGGCCGATCCGGACGATGATGCCGGCTTCAAAGATGCATCCGGCCGAGTCGATCGCGGCATAAAAGCAGAACTGGCTCACTTCCTTGATTGCTGTCGCACGGGGAACACACCGCTGAATGACGGAGCAGCCGCAAGAATGAATGTGGCTGTATGCCTGGCGGCGCAGAAAGCGATCGCGACGGGGCGAGTGGTCACGATCGACGAAGTGCTGAACGAATCAACTTCCTGATAAGGCTGCAGGCCGCTCTCATTTCTCAGGCGGTCGGGTATTTGGCACAATGTGGTGCCTGGCCTCGGCAAAACAATCAAGCCTTGCCCTCAATCATATCAACCCGCCTACGTCTGGCTGCCACGGCCACCAAAGGACATCGTCTCATGCCAATGTGCACCACATTCCACCGTTCCTTTCTGCTGCCAGTGGTTGTCGTTGCGATCGCGATGACAGCAACGAATGTTCCAGCTCAGAACAACAGTCCAGAAGCGCCGCTGATGGCTTACGTCGGCACTTTCAGTTCGCCGTTGAAGGACATGCTGCCCACTCAGGTTGATCTTCCGCCAGGCAACGGACTCGGCATTCACCTGTTTCACGTGGACAGAAAAACGGGAGCGATGACGCCCGCCGGAGTTCATCGCATGGGCACCAGTCCCAGTTGCCTGGCACTCAGTGCCGACGGCACTCGCATGTATTCGACCAATGAAACCGATCGCGTCGGAGGAACAAAGGAAGGTTCCGTCACGGCGTTTGAAGTCGATTCGAAAGACGGAAAACTTAAGCCGCTGAACACCGTACCATCGGGCGGAGCTGGCCCGACTTACGCCAGCATTCATCCGTCTGGGCGCTTTCTGCTGGTCGCCAATTATTTCGGCGGCACCGTCTCCGTACTGCCCATTCAGCCGAACGGAAGCCTCGGTGAAGCGACCGATATTAAAATTGACGCGGGAAAGATCGGGCCGACAACAGCCACCAACGCGCCACCGGGCAGCTTTGCCTTTAGCGGACACGATCGCACTCATGCCCACATGATCGAAGCGGATCCGTCGGGGCAATTTGTACTGCACGCTGATCTGGGGCTTGACCAGATTCTGATTTGGAAATTCGACGACAAAACAGGCAAGCTATCGCCCAATGATCCGCCATTCGTCTCGCTGCCTCCGGGCGACGGGCCGCGACACTTTCATTTTCATCCGAACGGAAAGTGGTTCTATTCGATTCAGGAAGAAGGCTCGACGCTTGTGTTGTTCGACTTTGACGCGAAGACCGGAAGCCTTACCGAACGGCAGACTATTTCCACGCTGCCACCGGATTTTAAAGGCAGTAATTTCTGCTCCGAGATCCTAGTGTCGTCGGACGGAAAGTTCGTCTACGCCGGCAACCGTCTGCACGACAGCATTGGGATTTTCGCAGTGGGAGCCAACGGCGAACTTTCGCACGTCGATGACGAATGGACTCGAGGCAACTATCCTCGCAGTTTTAACTTCGATCCAACCGGGCAATTTCTGTATTCGTGCAACCAGCGAGCCGACAATATTGCCATCTTCAAAGTCGATCGCAGCACCGGGCGATTGAACTTCACCGGAAAGTACGCTGCTGTTGGAAACCCGTCGATCATCGTCTTCCGGGATCTGGCAAAGTAAAAACGGCATCCGCCCATGGCCGTTTCGCAGGCTGGCTCAATGAGCTTCAAGCCAGTTTTCGCCCACTCCCATTTCTACAAGAATTGGAACCTTCATCGGCAGCGCGGTGCGCATGGCTGCTTCGATGACCGGCTTGACGGATTCTTCCTCCGACTTCAGCATGTCAAACACGATTTCGTCATGCACTGTCAGCAGCATCTTTGTCTGGAAGTTGCCGGCTCGCAAAGCGGCGTGCACTTTGATCATCGCCAGCTTCAGCATGTCGGCAGCCGTACCCTGAATCGGACTGTTCATCGCCAGGCGTTCGGCGGCATTCGCCAGAGTCTTGTTGCGGGACGTGATGTCTCGCAAGTAACGGCGACGGCCTGTCTGAGTCTGCACGTAGCCGTGCTCTTTGGCCTGTTCGATCGTTGAATCGATCCAGCGCTGGACCCCGGGATATTCTTTTTTGTAGTTCGTGATGAGGTCGTTGGCTTCAGCGCGAGGAATGTTCAAACGTTGTTGCAGGCCGAAGCCGGAAATGCCGTAGATGATGCCGAAGTTGACCATCTTGGCTTTGTCGCGCATTTCGCGTGTCACGTCTTCAAGATCAACCCCGTACACCTTCGACGCCGTCACGTTGTGAATGTCTGTGCCGTCGGTGAAGGCCTGCAGCATGGCTTCGTCGCCGCTTAGTTCCGCCATGATGCGCAGTTCGATCTGCGAATAGTCCGCGGACAGCAGCAAGTGATCGTCGTCCCGCGGCACAAAGGCGGCTCGGATTTCACGACCACGCTGCTTGCGAACCGGGATCGTCTGCAGATTTGGATCGTTGCTCTGCATGCGCCCCGTGGCCGTCCATGTTTGGCTGTAATGAGTGTGCAGGCGACCGGTTTTGGGATTCACGTGCGATGGCAGTTGATCCACGTAGACCGACTTCAGCTTGGCGGCATTGCGGTAGTCCAGCACGTCGGCCACGATCTGATGTTTGCCCGAAAGTCGCTGCAGCTCGGATTCTCGAGTCGACCATTGTCCGGTCGCGGTTTTCTTCGGGTTCTTTTCCAGTTCCAGTTCTTCATACAACACGACGCCCAACTGTTTGGGCGAATCGATGTTGAATTCGTGTTCGGCTGCCTGATAAATCATGTCGCGCAGCTGATCGATTTCGGTGGTCAGTTGCTGCGAATAGGCGGCCAGAGCGTCTGTGTCGAGGCGGATGCCTTCGTACTCCATGTCCACCAGCACCGGCACCAGCGGGCATTCGACTTCGTAGCACACCTGAGCGACGCCTTGCTTTTCGATATCCGGTGCAATCGCCTTCGCGACCTGCAACGTGATGTCGGCATCTTCGCCTGCGTACTCGGCCAGGCTATCAAGCGGCACGTCGGCCATGTTTTTCTGATCGTCGCCTTTGGGGCCGATCAAGGTCGTAATCGAAACGGGTTTGTACGCCAGATACAACTCGGCAAGGTAGTCCAGGCCGTGTCGCATTTCTGGTTCTTTCATGGAATGAGCCAGCATGGTGTCCATGAGCTCACCACGCGTTTCGATGCCGTTCCACTTTAAGAGCGTGATGTCGTATTTCAGATTGTGGCCGACTTTGCGAATCGATTCGTTTTCGAAGAACGGCCGAAATTCTTCAACTACCGGCGAGCCGGGTACATCAGTGCCCGGTTCTGTGTTTTGTTCCCCAGCTCGCTGTTCGGTGTCGCAGACCACGTACCATGCCTCATGCGGCTTGATGCTGAATGAGATTCCCAGGGGCAGGGCGGTTCGGGGATCCAGCCCCGTTGTTTCAGTGTCGAAGCACACCTCCTTCTGCTTTAACAGCTTCTTCAGCAGGGCTGCTCGTTCCGCCGCCGTTTGCACGACGTGATATGTGTGCTTCACGTCTTTGATGGTTTTGATTTCGACGTCGTCTGCGTCGTCAAACAAAGTGGCCTGAATCTGGCCTTCCCGTTTCTCGCGAATTTTTTCCGTGCGGCTGGCGGAAGAAGAAAATTTCTTACCGAAAATCTTTTTGCCGATCGTGTCGAATTCCAGTTCTTCGAACAGCTCCTGCAACGCATCGTCATTCTGTGGCTGCACTTTTAACGCGTCCAGGTCGACCGTGTGCGGCACGTCCAGTTGAATGGTGACCAGTCGCTTTGACAGCAGAGCCTGTTCCGCATTTTCTTCGACTCGTTCCTTTTGCTTGCCTTTCAGCTTTGACGTGTTCTGCAGCAGGTTTTCGATGGTGTCGTATTCAGCGATCAGCTTTTGAGCCGTCTTGGGGCCGATGCCAGGGACGCCGGGGATGTTGTCGCTGGCGTCGCCCATCAATCCCAGAATATCAATCACCTGATCGACTCGTTCAATATCCCAGTGAGCCAGCACTTCCGGCACGCCCAGAGTTTCATAGGCCGCTCCTTTGCGGCCTGGCCGAAAAATTACCGTGTCTTCGCCGACCAGTTGATGATAGTCCTTGTCCGGTGTGACCATCAGCGTACGGAAGCCCTGCTGTGCTGCTTCGTGAGCGAGCGTGCCGATGATGTCGTCTGCTTCGTAGCCCGGCATGCGGATCACGGTGATGTTGAAGGCATTCAACAGCTTGTCGATGTAAGGAAGCTGAGCTGCAATGTCTTCCGGCAGAGCGTCTCGTTGAGCTTTGTATTCCGGAAAAACCTTGTGGCGTTCGGTGGGCTCCGTGGTGTCGAACGCGGCGGCGATATGAGTCGGTTTCTCCTTCTTCAGGATGTCCAGCACAGTGTTTGTCATGCCAAACACGCCGGACGTCGCCAGTCCCCCGGACGTTTGCCGAGGACTGCGAATGAGCGCAAAGTGAGCTCGATAAACAAGCGCCATGCCATCCAGCAGGACTAGTTTTTTTTGATCGGGGAACAGGTCAGGTTCGGGCATGAAGTTCTACATCGCGGGATGTCGGGAAGTGGTGCGGAGGTGGCAGTATAGAAGAATGGCGGATGGCGCTAAGTCGCCGGAATTGCGATCGCCTCATGCACCGGAGATCCATCCTCAATCATAAGCCACTACGCCATCACGTCCTGAATCGCCTTGCCGTCGCAGAGTGTCAGCGGGCGATCCAGCCGGTCACGAATTTCGTGGGCCGGATCGATACCCAGCAGCGTGTAGATTGTCGCGGCCAGGTCAGCCGGTGGTGTGGGGTTGCTTTCGGGGAAGGCGGCCAGTCGGTCGCTGGCTCCGTAAACCGTTCCGCCGCGAACGCCGCCGCCGGCCAGTACGCTGCTGAAGACGTTGCCCCAGTGGTCTCGACCATCGCGCCCGGCACCCGCTCCGCCGACAACGCTTTGTCCGACTTTCGGAGTTCGTCCCATCTCCCCCGTCCACACGACCAGCGTATCCTCCAGCATGCCACGGTCCTGCAGGTCGTCGAGCAACGCAGAAAATGCCTGGTCGGTCACCGGGCACAGTCGATCCTTCAGGTCAATGAAGTTGCGGCTGTGCGTGTCCCAATAGACGCTGACATTCGTGATTCCATCGTTCGGCCAGAATACCGTCACCAGCGGCACGCCCGCTTCCACCAGACGCCGCGCCTGGAGAACAGACTGCCCGTGCATGTTCATTCCATAACGCTGACGCAGTTCGGGCGATTCGTCCGCCAGATCGAACGCCTTCCGCACGGTGGGATCGGCAAGGATCTGAAATGCTCGTTCTGTTTGAGCCGTCACAGCCGCCCCTTCGCGATACTGATCGAGAAACTGCATCTGCTGGTTCAGGCTGCCCAGCAGGTCTCGACGCTGATCGATGCGTTTGTCGGGAAGGTTGGCTCGCAATGAGAAGCTGGACAGGTAATCAGCCTTTGTCGCGTCATCATCAATGCGAAGAGGTTCATACTGCGGCCCAAGCCAGCCGGCGCCGGAACCGTGTGACTGTTCTACAAACCGCGGACTGCCGTTGATCACTTCCGGCATCATCGACACAAACGGCGGCAACGGACCACGCCCTCGCTGCAGCTGCGAAATAATGGCTCCATAACCGGGCCAGTCTTCGTAAAGTGGCTGACCACGCCGAGCAACATCGCGCCCGGTTAACAGGTAGTGCGTGGCGTGAGTGTGATCGACGCTGTCATGAGTCATGGAACGAATGACAGCTAATTGGTCCATTCGCTGAGCCAGCTTTGGGAGATGCTCGCAGATTTGAATCCCCGGCACGCTTGTGGAAATCGGCCGGAACTCACCGCGATAATCCGGAGGTGCGTCTGGTTTGGGATCCCACGTATCCTGCTGGGCTGGCCCGCCCCACATAAACAGCAAAATGCAGTTACGCGGCTTCTTCTTTCGGCCTGAACCAGCGTTGCCGGTCACCGCCGCCGGAGCAGTCTTCATGGCCGAGGCCAGCTTGTCCGCCTCGCGTGCTTCGACAAGCTGCGACAGAGTCAGCCCGAACAGCCCCAAAGAACCGGCTCGCAAAAATTCCCGACGCCCCTTCCGGACCGACGGCATTTGCAGAATGCTCATTCGCGAATTCATCACGCACCTCCAGCCCTGATGATACTCGCAGAGAACGTTGACAAGAAGCCTCTTTTCGCGCGCAATTGCCCAACAAATTCACGTCGTGCCAAACGTCCACTGCGGCGTTGCGGGGACGGGAAACCGCCCCATCTTCACGTGGCAATATGCCCACGACCGCGCATCAATGATCCGCGTCGGAGCGTTCGGCAGCACCTCTCGCAATTCGCCGTCGCTCACGTGCGAGCGAATGACCTGCATGTCCGGATGAGTCGCGTAAGCCATTGCATAGGCCAGAAACCGCAATGGATCACTCAACGCCTGCTGCAGTTCTTCGAACCAAATAACGCGGCGAGCGATCTCCTGGATTTCCGGAGTGTGATGATCATTCGTTGCGTATTAGCGGCGCGGCTGTCACGCGATCTCTGAAATCTCCCCATTCGAGTTTGCATCTGTGTTGGGGCAAACGCAGCGTCAGGGTCTCCCCACTTATCATCAATGATCCACCATTGCCGTTGCATTCCGCAATCGCATCACTAACACGAATTCTGAGCAATTCCACACCACTATCGGCGTCCCAGATGCGTACAGTCAAATCTTCACTGAACGTGACCACTCTCCGATAGTCCGGACTCAGGCTGGCCGCGATAATCGGTTTCACATGCCCGCTCAAAGAGAGCGTCGGAATCGGAAATTCAGTGTCAGCATCGGGATTTATGATTACCTTATGTCCATCGTCACTGAAAACCAGCCATTTCCCTCGTTCCTGACTGTACCACAATGGCTCCATGTCTTTAGATGAATCAGTTGGTGAAGCCATCGGCCGAGGAACTGATGTTCCCGACGCTGAGGAGTTACGCACGCTACGGCGGTTGTTTATATCAACCTGGAATACCTCATTCTTGTCGGTCACCGCGAACAGCCAGTCGGGAAGTTTGTCTTTGCGGCGGTTGCCCACAAATTGTAGCCTGGTGATGCGGCAACCATGGTTTACGCAGCGAAACAGGTCACGGGCCGCGTTGGAGTGGATCACTAATTGCGAATCAGACGCAAAAGCCAACTCGAAATCGAAAACTGTGCCTTTCCCCCCGAAGACGCCGGCGGTGATCGGGTGGCCATCCCCTTTATAGACCGCGAATCGCTTCGCTTTGTCCAATTTGTACGAATAGACACTGACGTCACCATTTTCAAGGCCGCACATCACAGTGCTCCCAGATGGCGATGCGGTTGCAAAAGTTGGGCTGTCCGATTGCCTGATCTGTTTGACCAATTTCCTTTCAGTCCCTCGTCGAATCTGCAGCATTCGGCCATCTGAATCGAGATCTAAGTATCCGGTCGTTGCCCATCTGTTTGGGAATGTGAGTCTTGCCATACTCGGAACGGGCGAAGCATAAGAATGCTTGCCACCCTCCATGCGCACACTCGGCCAATCTCGTTCTGAATAGCGAGTGAAAACAGGGTAGGGATCTGAGGCGACTTGGCTTTCATTAGTACCTTTTTCGTTCAATGGACGGACTGTCAGCGGCGACAGTCGCGTGTTGCAGTAAAACGGTTGGATACGACCGCTGATGGTCTGCACACTGACGACAAGCCACTTTTCACCGTAGAACACAACGCGACTATCACGGGCGTCCCACCTCTCGTTAGGAATCAGAGAGCCGATATCGGCGTGTCTGGCAGAACTGTGAACTTCGAGCCGGCCCGAACTTGTAAGGAACGCAAGTTGTGACTGATTCGGTGAAACGGCCAGCGAACTTATCACGTCACCCTTGTCGGTCCGATACTCAAATGGCCCGAGAAACGGTGACGCCAGCGCTGTCAAGTAGTTGAATTCGAAGTGCCTTTGTTCTTCTGGCGTCTGCTGCAGCGTTGCCTGAGCGTCGACAAATCGTCCGCCTTTGATTTGAACACGTGCTTTCTCAAGTTGCCGCTGATATCGTCCGCTCCGCTCCTTCGCCTCAGAGAGCGTACGCAGTTCCTGTTCCGCGACGACTCGTGAATCAGAACTCTGAAGGGCCTTCCTCAGCCGTTCCGATTCTGCAAGTTGCGACTTCAGTTCATTCTTTGCATCCAACGCTTCCTGCGTCTGCAGTTCAGCCAGTTCCTTTTCTTTTTGCAAGTTCCGATTCAGCCGATTGGCCCGTTCTTCGGCGACCTGAGCGTCCTTTTCGGCGGCCACAGCGGCCAGCCGTTGCTGGTCGAAGGCGTCTCGGTCTTCGATAGCCCTTGAACGCGATATCGAAGCAACGACAGTCACGGCAATTAGCAGCAGTCCGACAAGGGCTCCGAGAGCCGATGGCACTGGATTGCGTTTGATGATGCGTAGACCTCGCTGCACAATAGCCAAGGGACGAGCAACCACTGGTTCGCCTTCCAACCATCGATCCAGATCATCGCTGAACTTCTCACAGTCGGCGTACCGCCAGTCTGCGACTTTATTCATCGCCTTTTCACAGATCGCCGCAAGGTCACTCGATACTGAATCATCGATCTGACGAACATGCGTCGGATCATTATCGCCAGCTACGGCGGCGACGACCAAGTAGGTGGAACCTGTGAACGGCGGCTTGCCGGTAAGACATTGGTAAAGCACGGCACCCAGACTGTATTGGTCGCTGTGCGGCCCAACTTCTGACAGCGTGCCGCGAGCCTGTTCCGGCGACATGAAGGCGGGCGTTCCCAGGATTCCGTCCTGAGTCTGTTGCGGCCCTTCTGCGTCAGTCGATTGATCATCAAGCACTTTGGCCAATCCAAAGTCTGCGATCTTGGCTCGACTGGTCGCACGATCGATCAGTATGTTTTCCGGCTTGATGTCGCGATGAATAATTCCTTCGGAATGCGCGTAGTGGAGGGCTGATGCGAGATCGCGGACCCATTCGACTCTTTGATTCAGCGTTGGCTGCTCTTCCAGCAACACTTCCTTCAATGTACATCCGGCGACGAATTCCGTGGCAATATACAGTCGACCATCGTTTGTCTGGCCGTTCTCATAGACCGTCACGATATTCGGGTGATGCAGCTTTGCGGCACTGCGAGCCTCTGTCACGAAGCGCCGCCTGCGTCGCTTGTCGCCGGGGCCGAACGTCGGAACCTTTATCGCCACGAAGCGTTCCAGTTGAGGATCGTACGCACGATACACCTTGCCAAAACCACCTGCCCCCAGCACGGATTTCAATTCAAACCGTCCCAGCTTCCGCAGCGTTTGTTCTTCGCTGTTTTGAGCCGCCGGACTCACAAGATCACTCAGTGTTTGACTCTTAGCCAGCTGAGTGGTGTCCACAGAAACCGCGGCTTCTGTGGTATCCATCGTCATCTGCGACGCTTCCGACACGTCGCTCGCAACGAAGGTTTCACGGCACGCGGGACACCGCACCGTCTTATCGCGATTGGCTTCGTTGATCCGGAGTCGCTTGCCGCAGGACGGACAGGATGTTTTTAGAGTCGTTGTCATTGTTCTTCCGGAGGCAACAACCGTTCTTTTTGCGGAGACGTTTTAGACTCACGCTCCGTTGCCTCTCTTGCTTGGTCGCGAATACTTTGAACGCGTGTCGATTCGTCGCTGTCTTCGACAGTTAGATACAGAGCTCGCATCAGCGTGAACATGCTGTAATGCGCAGCCTCGTTACCCGGTTTGGCTCGACCAAATTGAAGACCGTTTCGATTCATGAAACTCAGGAAGTTGATCAGGTGGTCGCCATCCTCTTCCGGGGCGTAACTGTCGCGACTCTGGAAAGGTCGAAGATCTCCCGTTGTTTCCAATCGCTTCATTTCACGGTTCAGGTCACGAAAAAAATCTCGGCATTGGATGTATTGTAGAGTCCTGCCGTTATTGATCGCCCAGCTCTTAGCTTTGCTGGATGCAAACGCTTTTCTGAATTTTTGCAGCGACTGTTCCATAGCCATGACACTGCCAACCGAAGCCTGTCCGTTCTGCTCGGCTTCCTTAACCACACGTTGCCGTGCCTGTTCGTAGTCAGTTTTGTAGCGTGAAAATTCGTCCCACCGCAGGATATATGGCCAATAGTTGATCTCAGCCGTTTTCAGCGAAGTTGCTGCGAAGTCGACGTTTCTTTGCTGCAACGTCAGTTGCTCAAAAACTTGAGGTTCGATTTTCAGTTCAGACAGTACACCGCTGCTGTAGCGAGTGTCGTTCGGGTCGAACCGATACGGTAACGCAGTCACGGCAAGTCGAGTCAACAGAAAGTTTAAGGCTCGTCCACTACGAATCGCGCCTTCGCTCATATCGGGATTGTCGCGCAATTGTTGCCACGTTCGGTGGTTTCGCCAGCTTCGGCTGCTGAGATGCCGCAGGTTTCGGATCTGCCGAAGATCGTGTTCCTCGATTTCCAGCTCCATCACGTTCATCTTGGCCATCCGGCGAAAGCCGAGCACCCGGTTTCTCTGAGCCTCCATCAAAGCCGCTTGAGCCTGGACACGGGCGACGACGGCGGCCACGGGATCATGATCCGCCCAAGTTACTGTGCCTGCGTCATTTTTTGACGGGGCGGGATAGCCTGTGCCTTCGTCGGCTGTTGAGGAACTGATGGCAATCGGGAAAATTGCAACAGTGAGTATCGCTGCGTGATTCATCATTTTGAAAATTCCTCCGCAAGCTGGCTGACGAGACTACCATCGAAAGCGTCGATATTCTGGTTTTCGGGCGTTGGCCGAACGTAGAGACCAATCACCAGATCACTGGCATCGAGGATCGGACTGCCGATGAAAGCCAGATTCGTTTGGTCAGTCTGATGATCGTCAACCCGAGCGGACAGCGAAGCCGCTGCAACTCCGTTTGAAAACTGCAGCGAATCGGCTCGAACGGTTAGTTGTTCCACTTTGATGGGGATCGACGCATCGAAAAAAGGATCGTTGACGTCGAAGGGATAACCGATGACCCGCAGTTTTTGACCCGGCCGCAGATTTTCGTCCCGCAACGACAGACCAACCTGAAGCTTTTCATCAATGTCAAAATACCCGACGTCAAATGCTGTTCTGAGTTTCAAGAGTGCGACCATTGTCTTCTGATTCTCAGTCGTTACGGGCAGCGCATCAACTTGTGTCGTGATTTCTTCGAATTTCGGATGCACGCGCATCTGACTGATGGCGATCCAACGCTTTCGAGTGGGGGAGTACAAGGTTGGGTCAGTGAACGAACTTTTCATCAATTTTCTGAGAGAGTATATCACGGAAGCAGACGTGACGACGCGGCCGTCATTGATGACGAACGCCGTCCCAACGCGAAATGGTGTTCTGCTTTCGGATTCACGGCAAAACACGACGAATATGGCTTCTGCGGCGTCAAACCTGGCGGCGGTATTGTCCTCACCGTTTCCTGAGGGGCTGGATTCGGTTGGGCCGGAGACTGTCTGACTCTCTTCACTGGTTGGACCGGATTCTGGCCTTTCCTGTTTCGATTCGTCCATTCCCGCGACCGCTGTTTCCAAAATGGCCTCCGGCGCTGTTTCCCTCGATTCGATGGTCGTCGCTGCAGCCGTGTCGGCAGGGGCTTCGCCACCTTTGGGGAAGGCCAGCCATAACACTGCGACGGTAATGGCTGTCGCACAAACCGCAATGGTCGCGTTTGGAAACTCCGAAGCATGAGTCACCTCGGGCGTGACAGTTGATACGGGCGTTTGAGATGGCGGTGTCGTGGACTGTTCTGCCAATTGCAGGATCTCAGCGACGCTGTATTCCGCTGAGCCGAAAAAAATGGAGTCCCCGGGAGTCACGATCGCGCGCATCGTCTTGTTTTCCACTGTGCGAATGCTGGTGCCATTCGTGGACTTGAGATCTTCGAGGATGATGCGGTTCGGCGACACCGTCAGACGTGCGTGGTGGGCCGAAACATTCGCAGTCTCCAGCATCACAGTGTTGTCCGACGCTCTGCCGATCGTAATCACTTTAGAATCAACGTTTGACATGTCTATCGCACCTCAAATACGAAACGCTGTTGGCCCAACTGGAATTCCGCCTGATGAGCCAGAGCAATGCGGTTGATACGAATCCAGACTCCGTTGACGCTCTTCTGATCTTCAAGCAGCCAGCGTTGTTGCGGTTCCTTTGTCAATTTTGCATGCAATGGTGAGACGTACGGATCGTTTTCGATCCGCACGTCGCATCCAGCATCCTGCCCGATCTCTACAATGTCTTGATCAAGTGTGAAACTCCGCCCCGGGCAATCGGTACCTGTCACTTCAACGAGGCGTGGAATGGCCAAGAGGGCTTCATCCGAAGAAGATTTGATGTAAGTAATGGTCTGCTCCGGATCTGCTTTCACAGGATTGTGGGCGGACGTTGACGTTCGAAATTCGTATCGTCGGCTGCCGATCATCAGTTCGGCGCCATGTTTGGGCCTCGCCTTGTAGGCTCGTAGAAACGTACCGTTTGTGCTGGCCTGATCGACCAGAAACCAGCGATATTCGCCACGTTTGTGGACACATTCCAGCGTTGCATGCACACTCGAAAGGTCCGGATCAAACGGGATGTTGACATCACAGCCCACGCGACCCAGAGTGAACTTAGTGGTGCGAATCCGAGTTAATTGACCTTCGGTATCGCTGCCATCGTCGAGGATCGTCAGTAAAGCCGTAGGCGGACGGCGTGATGGACGAAAACGCATAGGCTGATCGGCAGGCCGAGAGAGGTTGTCAATGCCTTGCACGTCGGCCCCATTGTTCGCCTGAAGTTTTAGGAGTTGCTGCAGCGGCTCAGACACCGTTTGCTGAATGGGATTTTCATCTTCGTTAAGAGTATGTTTCATAATTGTCCCAAAGTTTAAAGTGGATTCCATTTGGCGGCCAAAAAGCAAGGGGGACTGAGGGACCGCTTTCAATCAAAGTGCGTAAGAGCTTTAGGTACAATTCCCTGACGAAAGTCGCCCCACTGGACAACAGTATGGCTGGAAACACGGTAGTTAGCGTTTTCAGCTGCGTCGGGAAGTCTCAATACTTCTTCGCGGCTCAAAGTCCTTGTCCTGGACGCAGTCAACAGCAATTCAATCTTTGATTCATTGATTGACATTCCTTGCGGTTCTGGTCGCCTTGAACGCGTGTAGCCGATTGGCAGTGAAAGCAATTCGATCCCTGTCCTGACGTCCCAAATTCGAATGGTCCGATCTGCCGATGATGTGACGGCACGACGTAAATCAGGGCTTATCGCTCCTGAGTAAATTGCGTCCGTATGCCCCAGAAAAGTCGTTGCATTTACAGGCGTGTTGTCCTCTGGTCCATGATTCAGGATTACGGAGTAGTTTTCGCCAGCAGCCAATGTATGTTTTTCGCTTGGATCAAAACCAATCCGGCTATCGTTACTGACACCTGATTTTCCGACGGCGTCCGCATCTGTTGATGTTAAGTCACGTTCCAGCATTCGTCTGAATCGTTGAGATTCAATATCGATCTGCAGCAGTTGCCCGTCGGAAGTAGCTGCCAGGACCGCGTCAGTACGCCGCCGATCTGTCGGGCAAGTTAGAAATTGTACATACGCCAGATAACTCGCCATTTGCCGGTGCTGAAAAGTCAACTCGCCGCCTTTGGTGTTACGCACTACAAGCTGGCGCCCAGCAGATACCGCCAATAGATCCAAGCCGAATGCAGCAAATGCAGCAAATGTGACGGGCTCATTGAAGTCATGAAAGGAATTCAGAACTTTCATTTTACTGTCCATTAGTACAACGGTGCCGTCCGAGTGACCGATCATCGATATGGACGACGATCCGCGGCGAGCAAATGATGGCACAACCCAGGGCCAGCGCATACTAAGTTGTTTTGCCGGTAAGGATTTGCATCAAATAGTCAATGTTCCATCCGGCCATTCTTCTTTTCATGACGTTGCTTTGTTTGCCAGGATGTTTCTTGATGAGGCTGAGTGTGAGTCGTCTGAGCCATGACAAATTGTTCGCGAAGATTCGGTTTCGGACTCGACTCTCATCCTCGCGGTAGGTCATGTCGAGACTCCAGTGCAGCGTGTTTTCTATGGCCCAGTGACCACGAACCGTTGTTGCGAACAGCTCGCCTTTGCGACGCAGACTGCTGATGTAGTAGCGAACGTCAGAATGATGAATGCCGTCCTGCTCGTACATTCGGATCGCCGTTCCGATGGTCTTGAGTCCGGCCCATTTGTGGCCCACGTCAAAATCGACAGGCACGGTCGCCTGATAGTAGATTCTCTGTTCCTGCCGACCGTGTCCCTTCTCTGTTTCTTCATAGCGACTGACGGGACAGCGAGCGAAGTCATCCTCCAGGTGATCGAGAAAAAACTTCTGCACGACCTCATAGAGTTTCGGTTGGTTGCCTTTCAGGGCTAACACATAGTCTGCATTGCCAGACACGATCTGCTGCGCAATGTTTTTTTGACAACCCGCTGCGTCAATCGTAATGATCGCCTCATCGATATTGATTTCGTTCAGTAATTTCGGGATCGCGGTGATCTCGTTCGACTTCTCTTCCGTCGCCACCTGTCCCAGAGAAATCCCCTGATCAGAAGCCCACGCACTCACGATGAACAACGCACCCAGCCCATTCTTTTTGTCATGTGATCGACGGAGTGCTTTGCCATCAATCGCAATCTGTTTTCTGTAGCCTTCTTTCTGTTCGTCGGAAAGTCCTTCCAGCGATTCAATCCATTGCACGAAGCACGCTTGAAAGTCGTTCGGCTTCAGGAGAGAAAGGACGCGCCGGTACGTATCTTTTTTCGGAATGCCATGCGGAAGTGCCAGGTGTTTCTGCAGGCCATCGGCATTCAGTCGCGCCCATTCCGCAATCGCACTGGGGCCGTCGGCGTTGGCCAGCACTCCGCAAATGGCGATCACAATCACATCACCAAGCAGATGCAGACGATTGATGTTGGAACGCGGGTCTTTCAATTGATCAAAGTAATGAACAATGTTTCCTGTCAGCTCCTGGGTGACCGCCAGTTCAACTGTCGACATCTCTTGTCCTCTCCTCGTGAAGTCCGATGTTACGACACGAAAAGACTAACCAATACTCACTTGTCGCGCCAGCCTAAATTGCCCAAAGTGCGCGCTGGCCCTGTGGCACAACCCCTTCTCGTAACTGGATCGGTGTCAGTGAGTCTTTCGCAATCTCGCCTTTGACAGCCCACTCATCCCAATACGATGAAGAGAGAAAAGTACTTTGGCGCCGTTGTTTGGTTCTATCAGCGAGCTTCGGAGCGATCTGCAGCTGACTTCCACCGGAGGCCACGGTGATGCTTTCATCCGGTGCAATCCATACCTTGCCCTGTCGTGATTTACTCATACTTTCGAAGTCGATAGTTGTCATCGCCGGTTTTTCAGCGTCGGTATCGCAAACCCATGCTTTCTTAATGGCATCACGACGGTTTTCACGTGCGCGCATGACCAGCCACCGGCCGTCGTGAGAGAAAGCCATTCGACAGCTGCGATAATCCTCCGAGCTCAACCCCATGCCGTCTGAAAGGGCTAGAGAAATAATCTTTCCGCGGCGCAAATAGTGAAGTGACATATCCGATGTCATGAACCCAACTTTTGAATAATCGTTGGAAAACGCGAAGTTTCCAGGTTGCGATTTGCTTCCTGAACTTAGTGAACTGGTATCAAAGAGCGGCACGACCGAGCTTGCCATTGCCATGAGCACTTTATATTCAACGTGCCTTTGCCGCTCGGATGTACTCTCCAGCGTTTCTCTTGCCTTTTCGAAATGGCCGGAGTTGATTGACTCTCGTGCACGGCCCAACTTGCTGGCATAAGCGGTGGTGTCTTCGATCGCAGTTGCCAGGGAGTTTTCCTCTGTTGACAAAGTGAGGTCTGTCTTCAGTTTTTTCGCGATAGCAATTTGGTTTTGCAGTTTCTCAGTAAGCTCTTCGGCAGACTTTTGTGCGGCTTGGGCCTGCTTGGTACGAGTATTGGCTTCCTCCGTTTTTTGAACAAGTTGATGGTTAAGGTCCAATGCCTTTTTTTTCGCCGCCGTTGCGGCGTCTTTCGCTTCGATGGCTGCCATCCGCTCATGGTCGAAGCGTTCCTTATCATCGATCGCTCTCTGCCTCGAGAGGAAGGCTAGAACGGCGACGGCGATCAAAAGAGCCGCGGCTAGTGTGGACGTGGCTGCCGGCACAGGGTGACGACGAATCATCATCATTGTCCTGGCAGGGGGCGAAAGGGGGCGGGCTGTTACCGGCTCGCCTGATAACCAGCGATCGAGATCGTCAGCAAGTTCCTCGCAAGCCTTGTACCGCCACTTGACGGATTTGCTCATCGCCATTTTCGCAAATGGCTACCAAGTCCAGCGGAACTGACGGTGAGATATTTCGAATAGAGATCGGCTCTGTATCTCCAGCGACGGCAGCCACGACAACATATGTTGAGCCGAAAAATGGGGGCTGGCCGGTCAGGCATTGGTAGAGCACAGCACCAAGACTGTATTGATCGCTATGTGGACCCACTTCATTGAGCTTTCCTCGAGCCTGTTCAGGTGCCATAAACGCAGGAGTTCCCAGAATGCCATCCTGCGTCTTCAGCTCTGCTTTCTCACTGCTGCCTTGTTCGTCCAGAACCTTTGCGAGGCCGAAATCAGCAACTTTGGCTCGTGTGGCTGTATCATCAATAAGCACGTTTTCTGGTTTAATGTCACGATGTACGATGCCTTCCGAGTGTGCATAGTGAAGAGCCTCTGCCAGGTCCCGGACCCAGGTGACTCGCTGAGTCAACACAGATTCTGAAGTCTTTAATACCTCCTTCAACGTTTTTCCGGCCACGAATTCAGACGCAATATAGAGTTGCCCATCCTCTGTCTCGCCATTTTCGTAAACCGTTACAATGTTGGGGTGATGCAGTTTGGCGGCGCTCCTAGCCTCGGTCACGAACCGTCGCCGCCGCCGGAGGTCTCCCGGGGCAAATGTCGGAACTTTTATCGCAACAGTGCGTTCGAGCTGCAAATCATGAGCCTTATAGACAGCGCCGAACGCTCCCTCACCCAGCTTATCCTTGATTAGGAACCGTCCGATTGTCTTCCGCGACTCTGTAGGCGAAGGCAACAATTCCGAAACGCGGTCGTTGGAAATGATTGTCTGCTGCAATTCGTGACCGGACCGAGTTGTATTCGCTGCCGTTTGCGGGACAAATCGTTGCTTACATTTCGGGCAGCAAACCTGCAGCGTCAGCTTTTCCTCGGAAACACGCAGCTTTTGATCGCAACTCGGACAATTGATTTTCAATTTGGTGGTCATATCAAGAATGCCTAAGTCGACCTCCGAGTGCGTTTCGTAAATGGCAGCAGAGCTTCTCTCATTTCACCGGCTGTTGCGTATCGATCGGCGACTTCTCGTTCAATTGCTCGGACAATTATGTTCGCGATGCCTTTCGGGATATCTGGCACATGTTGCGTGATCGAAATCGCTTCAGTATTCAGAATCATGGAAATCTGTTGAGCGACCATGTCGGCCTCGAAGGGCAGCCGACCGCTGATCATGTTGTACAGACACACTCCTGCGGCGTAGATGTCACACGTCGGTTTGGCGTGACGGCAGTCGATAATCTGTTCCGGCGGCATGTAGGCCAGTGTGCCGCAGATTTCGTTGCTGGTGCTGCAGTCGCTGAACCCGGCGTCAATGAAGTTTTTGGCCAAACCGAAGTCGGCCAGCTTCACCTGCAGCTTGCGGCCCGCTTTGTAGACCAGCAGATTGGTTGGCTTGACGTCGCGATGCACGATTTCCAGCTTATGAGCGTACTGCAGTCCCTCCAGAACTCGCACCATAATGCCAGCAGCCATGCGACAACGATCCGGTAAAGTGGCAGCTGCCAGCAGTTCGCGAAAGTCAACCTCGTCGATGTACTCCATCACCAGATAAGGCAACAGGTCCTCGGTCAGTCGAAAGTCGAGCGACTTCACGATTCGTTTGTGTTGCAGCCTTAAAACGATCGCAGCTTCTCTCCGGAACTTTTCGATAGCCTTCTTGTGAGTGCAGACAAGCGGTCGCACAATTTTGATGGCCACTTTCTCGTTGGTGGCGTTGCGTCGAGCGACATACACAACGCCCATGCTGCCAAAGCCAATCTGACGTTCGACTGTGTAGCCGGGAATTTGCGGAACGGGTTCGTCAAAGGAATCGTGATCGGTGTGACGCTTCATGGCGACTCCAATCACGGTGGCGTCATGGCTGCTGGAACTTGGTTCCGGGCTGTGTTGAATTGTGACTGTGAATTTTGTGTCTCCGACGGTGACTTCATCGCCGGTCGCCAACATGGCGGTTTCGATTCGTTGTCCATTCACCTTCGTCCCATTGGTGCTGCCCAGATCGACGACAGCCACTTCCGGCGGACTTATTTCAAGGCGACAATGAAATCGTGAAAACTGGCGGTTGGGCGACAACCGAAGTTGGGCTTCTTTTGACCGTCCCAGGATACATGTTTGGTGGTTGGTGTACTGAAGGACCCTTCCCGCACTCGGGCCTTCTGTGACTTTCAGAGTCACGGCTGCTGTGTTGGGAGGCTTCGACTTCAAGGGTGGCAGATCCGGCAATCTTGCGGAACGGAATTTAATCGAGTCCGCCGCGTCTTCATTGTTGGAATGAATCCGCAAGTGACCCCATGGTCGGCCCTAGGGCGGGATACGGAAGTCTGTTCTTTACTGATTTTTCGCCCCAAATGGAAGGCACTTGCTGGGAACGTTCCGGTTGGGTGCCGATTTTGGGGCGAGTCCAATGGCGACAGGGCGCAGCAGGGCAGTGTGCTAAAAAGGTTTGTGACGGTTATTCGGCGCACGGCGAGGTGGGACTTAGCTGTCAGCCGGCAATGCCACCGTGGAACGACAAATTTTCGAATAATAAGAACTCGATGTTGCAAGTCGGCACCATTCATTCGCACACGGTGGGGGCTTTGCGCGTCGAATTGCAGAGACTGTATTCACCGTAAAAGCCAGCGTATTCCGCTGCCTCTTTGCCCCATCGTTACAACCGGCAAGGTCGCTGTCTCCCTTTTGCGTGAAGCCGCCCACATGCTGAAAAATGAACGCCCGCGTTGTCAATCGGAAACTAGCGTTGCCTCGAACACCGGCCGTAACCGTTACGGCTTTCGTAATCGACAATGTTTCTTTTTGACACCACGATGGTCACCCAGGCTACGCAACAAGAACGCTTTTCGCCGGAAGACGCTTCGTCTGTTCGGGGCGAAACCACGCGTCGTCATTTGTTGACCGTCAACGTGGAAGACTACTTCCAGGTCGGAGTCTTCCAGAAATTCATCAGCACCGAAAATTGGTATCGCTTCGAAAGTCGCCTGCAGCAGAACGTCGAACAGGTTCTGGAGCTTCTGGAACAGCGAAACACCAAGGCCACATTCTTCGTGTTGGGCTGGACAGCGGAGAAGGACCCGAAGCTGGTTCGAATGATCGCCGACGCCGGCCACGAAGTCGCCAGTCGAGGGCTCGTGCATCAACCATTGCTGACACTGTCGAAGGCACAGATTCGTGAAGATCTGGTCAAGTCGAAGGCTTTGCTGGAGGACACAACAGGGCAAAGCGTCGACGGATTTCGATTATCCGACGGCTGGTTAAGTAAGCAGACACTTTGGCTACTGGACGAAGTGGCGGCAGCTGGCTACCGCTACGATTCCAGCCTGATGCCCAAACAACGCGACTTCGCCGACGATCCGAAGTGGCGAAGCATTCAGCAGGTGCAAACGGCCAATGGTCCGCTGTTGGAAGTGCCATTGTCAACGATGGAAACCCCGGGCGGCTGGTTGCCGATCGCTGGCGGAAACTATCAGCGGCAGGTGCCAAACTTCGTGATGCGAAGGTTGGTTGACCGAGCAATGGAGTCAGCCACTGACCCATTCGTTATGTACTTCCAGGTCTGGGAACTCGACACTGAGCAGCCGCGTCTAAGCGTCGCAGATCGCATCACCAAGGTTCGCCACTACCGAAAACTCGGCAAGTATCGCCGCATTCTGCCTCAGTATTTGGACCGCTATCAGTTCACGTCGATTCGTGATCATGGCACGCTGGAAAACAGTCCTCTGAAACTCTTGGCGAATCCCGCAGCCGATGTTACTAGAACGTTGGGTGCCGCAGAGAGTGCGACCGAACTTTCTGCGAGTCCAGCGGCAGCGTCTGCAACTTCGGAGACCTCACAGCGGCACACATCGACCGACAAAACGGCCGTCACAATCGTGATTCCGTGCTTCAACGAAGAAACGTCGCTGAAGTATCTCAGCAACACACTCGCCAGCGTTACTCGCAAACTGTCGGAACACTTCCAGCCAAACATCCTGTTCGTTGACGACTGCAGCACGGACAACACGTTCGATGCGTTGCACAAGCAGTTCGGCGACAACCCAGCCGTGAAGATCGTACGCCACGAAGTCAATCGCGGTGTGTCGGCCGGCATCCTCACGGGGCTGGCTCACGCAGAAACAGACGTCGTTTGTTCAATGGACTGCGACTGCAGCTATGACCCGCACGAACTGGCCAACATGCTTCCGCTGCTGACCGGCGATGTTTCGATGGTCACCGCGTCGCCCTACCACAAAGACGGACTCGTTCGCAACGTGCCAGGCTGGCGACTGGTTTTGTCACGCGGTCTGTCGGCGATGTATCAGCGGTTGCTGAAGCAGGAACTGGCCACATGGACAAGCTGCTTTCGAGTCTATCGTCGTGCTCACATTCTGGAATTGCCGCTCAAAGAAGACGGTTTTTTGGGCACTGCCGAACTGGCTGCTCAACTGGTCCTCAGGAAGCGAGTGATTGCCGAATACCCGGCAACTCTGGAAGTCCGATTGTTTGGGCTTTCCAAAATGAAAACCGTCAAAGCCATCTTAAGTCACCTTCGACTTCTGTCACGAATCGCAATGTCGCGGTTCTGCGGCAGTAGCGATCGACAAGGGCAGAGCCCTTGAACTGATTCGAGCTGTCGCTCGGAAACACTCCCGTTGGTCGTTCTGGAATGATGCGTGCGTGTCGCGCGGGTCTTGCAGCACGAGTTACATCTGACGGGCCAATTTTTTCACTCAGAAAGAAGCGTCACAATGACAATGCAATTGCCATCAGATCAGGATTCCACCGGCCGAACGCTGGGCGCTGAAGAACTGGAACTACTGCGTCAGGTAATTGAATCCGGCACGCTGACCAGTACCAAGGGCGAATTCGTTAAGACTCTGGAAGCAGAATTCGCCAAGAAACTGGGCGCGAAGCACGCATTCGCGTGTGCCAGCGGAACGGCCGCCATTCATTGTGCCGTCGCAGCCATCAATCCGGAACCGGGTGACGAGATCATCACCACGTCCATCACTGACATGGGCGGACTGACTCCAATTATCTATCAGGGAGCTGTGCCGGTCTTTGCGGACGTTGATCCGGAAACTTACAACGTGACGGCTCGCACCATTGAGAAGGTGATCAGCGAACGCACCAAAGCCATCATTGTTACTCACCTGTTCGGCAACCCCTGCGACATGGCCGCCATTCAGGAACTGGCAAAGAAGCACAACATTCCCGTAATCGAAGACTGTGCTCAGGCGTTTCTGACGACGTACCGCGAAGAAAACGTCGGCACCATCGGCGACATCGGCTGCTTCAGTCTGCAGCAGGGCAAGCACATTACCACGGGTGAAGGCGGCCTTGTTGTCACGAACGATGACAAGCTGGCTCGCCACATGTTTCTGTACATCAACAAGGCATGGGGCTACGGCGACGAGAAGCCGGACCACTACTTTGCCGCTCTGAATTATCGCATGAGTGAACTTCAGGGAGCTGTCGCTGTGGCTCAGTTGGAAAAACTGGAAGACGTCGTTGCTTCGCGAACTCGTTTGGCCGACGCCTTGACGCCTCGCATCAGCGGACTCGCCGGAGTTTCCACGCCGACTGTCACACCAGACAGCACTCACACCTATTGGAAGTACTGCCTGAACATCGATGCCACCGTGATCGAAGGCGGAGCTGTTGGTCTGGGAGCGGCTTTGCGGGAAAAAGGCATCGCCTGTGCTCCTCGGTACATTCAGAAGCCAGCCTTTGAATGTCAGGTGATTCGCGATCAGGTCACTTTCGGAACCAGCCGCTGGCCTTTCAGCCTGGCTCGTCCGGAAGCTGTTGACTACAGCCGTGAAAAATTCGAAGGCACCTACAAGGCTTTGCAGCACGTTTTGGTTCTGCCTTTCAACGAATGTTACACCGACGAACACGTTGAGTACCTGGCCGATGCCATTCGCGAAGCGGTGGCGTCAGTGCAGAAGGTCGACGCATCCAACGTCACTCAGTAGTGGCCCGCAATTCTGTTCGGTCCCAAACTCCGGTTTGGGACCGAATTTTTCGAGGCTCAGCTTCGATCCGAACCATTTATCACACTCAATCCCATTCCTCGAAGCACAGCTTTGAGGGTAAGAATCCAACTCACCCCTTGCGAAAGCAGTTCCATGATTTCTCGCGTTGAACCAACCTTTGTTCTCATCGGTGCCGGTGGCATTTCCAAAGCTTACGCTCAGGCATTCGCCAATGGCCTGCCATACAAGCTGGTCGGTGTCGCCGACATTCGCAAAGAAGCCGCTGAAGAAGTGGCCGAGATCGTCGGAGCGAAATCTTACGATGACATCGAAATCATGTGTGCCGAACTGCAGCCCACCGCGGCCATCGTTTGCACACCGCCGAATACGCATGCCGCCATTTGCATCGAACTGATGAATCTGGGCATTCATGTGCTGTGCGAAAAGCCACTCGCCGTGACGTCACAGGATGCTCGCCGCATGATCAGTGCAGCGGACGCCAACAACGTGACCTTCACGATGGGTTCCAAGTTTCGTTTTGTGGAAGACGTCCAGGAAGCTCGCCGCATTATCGAATCCGGCAAGCTGGGCGACATCGTGCTGTTCGAAAACACGTTCGCCGGCTTCTGCGATATGTCGCAACGCTGGAATTCGAATCCGGAAATCAGCGGCGGCGGCGTCCTAATCGACAACGGCACACACTCGATCGACATCATGCGATTTTTGCTGGGTTCGGTCACCGAACTGCAGGTTGTCGAAGGTCGTCGCATTCAGAATCTGGCCGTGGAAGATACGGCTCGCCTGTTCGTCCGCAACGAAGCGGGAGCGATGGGCAGCATCGACCTGTCGTGGAGCATGAACAAAGTGCAGCCGCACTTCATCAGCATCTACGGTTCGAAGGGAACGCTGCTGGTTGGCTGGCAGGAATCGAAGTTTCAGCTCGCCGGCGAAAGCGAATGGACAGTCTTCGGAAACGGCTACGACAAAGTGGGAGCGTTCTCAAACCAGTTGAGCAACTTCGCCGCCGCCATCAAGGGCGAAGAAGAACTGATCATCAATTCGAACGACGCGTTGGCTTCTGTGATGACGATGGAAACCGCTTACGAAGCTCTGAAATCCAGTGAATGGCATCCTGTGGCACAAACACACGAACAATGGGTTCGTGGCGGTGTTGCGTCCAAGGTTGAGTAGCGGCACCACGATGGGCTCAGGTCCTTCGGGCCCGCTCGCCACACTGCACTGACTTTCACATTCCTCTGCATTTCACTCACGGCTCTTGAAAAATGGCAATTCGAATACACGACACCGCGATCGTCGAAGACGGCGTCACGCTCGGTAAGAATGTTTCCATCTGGGACAACGCTCACGTGCGTTTCGGTGCTTCACTGGGCGACGAATGTATCGTCGGCGGCAAGTCGCTGATTGCCTACGAAGTGCAGATCGGTAACCGAGTGAAAATTAATTCGAACGTCTACATCTGCAATGGTGTTACGATCGAAGACGGCGTGATGATCAGTGCTGGGACGATTTTTACTAACGATCGGTTCCCGCGAGCCACCACGCCGGACTTGCAGACTCTGCGAGGTTCCGAACCGGACGAACACACGCTTCAGACAACCGTATGCGAAGGAGCAACCATTGGAGCCGGCTGTCTGATCGGATGCGATCTCACGATCGGTCGGTTTGCAATGGTCGGCATGGGTTCCGTTGTCACGCGATCAGTTCCCGACTTTCATCTGGTAGTTGGAAGTCCGGCGCGATCTGTCGGAGTTGTGTGCCGCTGCGGTCAGCCAGTACACCGATTCAGCGAAGCCGACGCCGTCACAGGAGCGATCCCTGTCACGTGTGAGTGCGGCCTTGCGTACGAAGTCGAAGGGCAGGCGGTCAGAGAACTCTTTAATCCTGGTGCCGGCAGCTCGGCGCGTCAGGTGGAGGCTGCTTCTAATGCGTGAGGCAGAAAACACAACCAACGCCGAGCAGCCTCAGAAGTGGGCTGTCCTTGGCGGCGGCATGTTGGGCATGACGATCGCGCATCGGCTGACTCAGCAGGGCCACAATGTCACGTTGATCGAAAGTCGTTCTAACCTCGGCGGCCTCGCGGATGCATGGCAGGTCGGCGATGTCACGTGGGACCGTCACTACCACGTCACTTTGCTTTCCGATTTGTACGTTCGCGAACTGTGGAAGGAATTGGGCGTCGAAGACGAGATGGAATGGGTGGAGACTCGCACCGGTTTCTACACCGACGGCCAGTTGTATTCGATGTCCAACACGCTTGAGTTCCTGAAGTTTCCGCCACTGAACCTGATCGATAAGTTTCGTTTGGGCGGGACCATTTTCTGGGCTTCTAAAGTCAAAAACTGGAAGAAGCTGGAACAGATTCCCGTTGCTGACTGGCTGACGAAGCTTTCCGGCAAACGCACGTTTCAGAAAATGTGGCTGCCGTTGTTACGAGCGAAACTCGGTGAATGCTGGCGCGACACGTCGGCCGCGTTTATCTGGGCCACGATCGCGCGCATGTATGCTGCGCGCCGATCTGGACTCAAGAAGGAGATGTTTGGCTACGTGCGCGGCGGTTACGATCGCGTGCTGACGGCGTTCGAAGATCGGTTGGTCACGCGTGGAGTCGATGTGCAGTGCAACACGGCAGTGAAGGGCATTCACGCCACTCCGGAAGGTCCGGTTGTTGTCGAAACGGAGCAGGGCACCGACGTCTACGACAAAGTTGTTTCCACGCTGCCTTCACCCGTTTTGGCCAATGCACTGCCGGATCTGAATGCCGAACAGCGAGCGTTGCACGAAGGTATTCGCTACCACGGAATCATTTGTGCGTCTGTGCTGCTGAAGAAGGGCATCTCACCCTACTACGTTACAAATATCACCGACGACGGAGTTCCGTTCACAGCCGTTATTGAAATGACGGCGTTGGTCGATCCAAAGCAACTCGACGGCAATCATCTGATCTATCTGCCGAAGTATGTGGCTCCGGACGACGAGGCATTCAACAAGACAGACGCCGAAATCGAAGAAGAGTTTCTTGGTGCTCTGGATCGCATGTATCCGCAGTTTTCGCGAGACGACGTGAAAGCGTTTCGGATTTCCCGCGTGCGGCACGTCTTCGCATTGCCGACGCTGGGCTATTCAGAGCGAGTGCCGCCGTTCGAAACGAACGTTGCGAACGTCTTCGCTGTGAACTCGTCGCACATCGTCAATGGAACTTTGAACGTGAACGAAACCGTGAAACTGGCGAACGACTTTGTGACGGAGTTTGGCGACAAGCAGAGTGCGGCGCTCGTCAGTCGAGCACAAACGGCTTCGTCCAACCACCATGCTGCCGACGTCAGCCTCGTGCGGTAACACACAGGTTCGTCGAGTCAGTGGCTGCATAGGCGGGCGCACGTCCTTCGGTCAATGCCACCGGCAACTGTTCGACTTCAGAGAGTCAGATCTACGGAACCAACACCATGAACAACAAACCGATCGCCAGTGTATCTCTCGACCTCGACAATAAGTGGTCGTACATGAAGACTCATGGAGATGCTGGTTGGGATCAGTACCCGACCTATCTGGATACGGTCGTGCCGAGGTTTCTAAAGGTGCTGCACGATCAGCATCTGCAGATGACGGTTTTCGTTGTCGGTGAAGACGCCGCTCGCGAAAAGAACTTCGAGGCGCTGGCATCGATCTCTGCGGCCGGGCACGAAATCGGCAATCACTCCTTCAAACATGAACCGTGGCTGCATCTTTATAGCCAGCAGGAACTGGTTCGCGAACTGGCAGAAACGGATGAGCACCTTGAACGAGTGACCGGACAGTGCCCAATCGGCTTCCGCGGTCCCGGCTTCAGTTTCACAGAAGAACTGCTGCAGATCATGGCGCGCCGTGGCTACAAGTACGACGGCTCCACCTTCCCAACCTTCCTCGGCCCGCTGGCCCGACTCTACTACTTCATGTCGACTCGGCTGGATAAGAGTCAGCGGGAAGAACGTAAGGAACTATTCGGCAGGTTTAGTGAAGGCTTCCGACCGCTGAGGCCATTTCAGTGGAAGTTCCCGGAAGGCGAGATTACCGAGATTCCCGTCACGACGATGCCGATCTTTAAGACGCCAATTCACGCCAGCTACGTGCTGTACCTGGCTCAGTTTTCGACGCTGGCCGCGAAGAGTTACTGGAACATGGCGCTGACGATGTGTCGCATGACAGGAATCGCTCCGTCGCTGCTGCTGCACCCGCTCGACTTTATGGGGTGCGACGACGACAGCGATTTGGCGTTCTTCCCGGCCATGGGCCGACCAGCCGAACCGAAGGTTGAGCTGGTGGCGTGGATGCTTCGGAAGATGTCGAAGCACTACGACGTTCGCCCGATGAAAGACCACGCCGCTGCGATTCGCGGAAAGCTGTCGCCGGCGGTTGCGAATTTGAAGGAAGCGGCACCACAACTTACTGAAACGGTTTCCGCTGATGTCTGAGGTTTGTGAACAACCGGAAGTCGTCTCTGTAGAAACTCGGCACGCTACCGAAAAGCCGGTCGAGTCTATCAACTCGTTCGACGCTGCGCCGCAGATCGACCACCGTGACCGAGCAGCAAAACCATTTCGTCGTTTTCTGCTGCTGGCCGCTGTGCCGGTCCTGTTGCACTTGGTCGTTCAGGCTCCGGCGGAGCCCGTCTTTAACGGCGATTCGAACCGGCACACGATGACGTCGGTTTTCTTTCGCGACCTGCTGATTGACATGCCGCTCAGCGATCCAAAGAGATACGCGGAAGCCTACTACGAACAATACCCGGCGCTCGGCCTGCTGGTGTGGCCGCCATTGTTTCACGGCGCGGTTGGCGTGCTGATGACGATATTCGGCACCTCTGTTTGGGTTCCGCGATGCTTCGTGTTCGCGTGTTTCGCGTTAGCAGCGGCGTGTCTGTATCGCATCTGTCGTCGGCGCATGTCTGTTGAACAATCCGAACTCACGGCCGTCACGTTTGCCGTGATGCCGATGGTTTTTCTTTACAGCCGCCACGTGATGTTGGAAATGCCAACGCTCGCCCTGTGTATGGTGAGCATCGAACGCTTCGATCTTTGGCTGCGCGAACAGCGGACTCGCAATCTTTACTTCGCAGCGGTCGCGGCGTCGCTGGGCGCTTTAACTCGATTCGACGCAGCGATGCTGTTGCCGACTCTGCTGCTGATGGCGATTTTCGCGGGCCGCTGGAAGACTCTGGTCAATAAACACGTCCCGATCGCTGCCGCTGTCGCAATCGTGCTGTTGGCACCGACATACTATGTGATTTGGAAAGAAATGGGCGACCTGCATCTGCGACAGGCGGCCGAAAGTGTGACGGGTAGCAAGAGCCAAATGCTTGCCCCTGGCGCGCTGTCCTTCTATCCGGCGGCGATCCCGATACAGGCTGGGTGGGTGGCGACAATGTTCGTCGTGATCGGCTTGCTGTTCTGCTGCGTCAAAGAACATCGCGCGTCGTTGGGCGTGTTCGCGGCGATTCTGCTGGGAACGTACGTGACGTTTACGCCGCTGGCTGAGCTGAAGCCGCGGCATGCCATTTATTGGCTGCCCGCCGTGGCATGGCTGGCTACCGTCGGTGCCAGTGCTCTTGCGAGCGTCCTAAAGCGGATTGCTCCGGAGAAAATGTCGGTTGGACTGCCTCTAACAGCCGCGATTCTGATCGCTGGCACCGCATGGGGTTCGTTCCAGTCCAACGTCTTTCGAGTCACCGGCTACGAACGCGCGGCGACGGTGGTTCTGGAAAACACAACTGAAGGCGATGTCGTGTTTGTCGACGGCTGGTGGGATGGCAACTTTACTTATCACCTACGACACCTCGACGCCACGCGTTCTCGCCATGTCGCGCGAGCCGATCGAATCCTGTACGACTTCACGAACGTGCCGTCGGTCGACTTCCAGCAGTTTGTGGATTCCGACGCTGGCATACTCGCAGCCATCGCCGACACGGCACCAGCGTGCATTGTATTTGAAGATCCGCAGCCGTTCGGTGAGATCCCGCTGGCTGCACAGATGCGAGAGCTAATTAAGTCATTGCCGGAACAGTTCCCGCCGCTGGAGAACATTCCTGTCCGCTCCACCGTCCCCGGCACTCGACCATTTTCGCTGCGAGTGTTTGCGGTGGACCTGCCGAAACTGAACGCACATATTCAACAATTGAAGACTCAGCCATGACCGACCGCCCCATCAAGCTTATGTGTGTCTTCGGCACGCGACCTGAAGCTATTAAAGTTGCGCCGATCATTCTGGCCGCTCAGTCGCGGAGTGACATCAAAGTCATTGCCTGTTCGACCGGTCAACATCGCGAGATGCTGGATCAGGTGACGGAACACTTCGGCATTCGTCCTGATCTGGAACTGAAGCTGATGCAGCCCGGGCAAACGCTCACCGGGCTGACTGCACGCTGCCTCACGTCACTCGGCGACGCCATCGATTTGCACCAGCCCGACTGCATTCTGGGGCAGGGTGACACGACGTCGGCCATGTGTTCTGGCATGGTCGCGTTCTACCATCGCCTGCCGTTCATCCATGTGGAAGCCGGTCTGCGCACGACAGACATCAACTCACCGTTTCCGGAAGAATTCAACCGCCGTGTTTGTTCGCTTGTTTCCGGTTTGCATTGTGCTCCAACACAGACGGCTGCCGATAATTTGCTACGTGAAGGCTATTCCGAAGACGACGTCACGGTGACTGGAAACACGGTTATCGACGCGTTGCGTTGGACGGTGCAGAAAGAACGGGCGGAGCCGCATCGCTGGATTGAAAAGCATTCCAAAATCGCCGGCAAGCGCATGGTGCTGATCACCGCTCATCGTCGCGAAAACCATGGCGATGGTATCCGCAGTCTGTGCTCCGCGATTCGGCAGCTGGCCGAAAAATTCCCTCAGGTGCAGTTCGTGTACCCCGTCCACCTGAACCCCAATATTCAGCAGCCGGTGCAGGAAATTTTAGCGGACCTTAGCAATGTTCACCTGATTGCGCCTGCGGAATACCCTGAGTTTGTGTGGCTGATGGATCAGGCGACGTTGATTCTCAGCGACTCCGGCGGTGTGCAGGAAGAAGCTCCTTCGCTGGGCAAGCCGGTCCTGGTGACTCGCGAAAGTACGGAACGTCCGGAAGCCGTGGCTGCCGGAGCCACCAAACTGATCGGCACTGATTGCAATCGTGTTGTTCAAGAAGTTTCGCGGTTGCTTGTCGACAAGGCGGCATACGCCGCGATGCAGGTCGACACAAACCCGTACGGTGGCGGGAAGACGTCGGCTCGAATTCTGGATCTGATCGCGGAACGTTTCGCAGTGCAATCGGCCACGCGGGCCAACGTCTGACAGCCGATCGCGGAGGCCTGACAAAGCTTTGTCGGCAGTGTTGCTGGTGCACGAAGAAGTCCGCTTTTGCGTGGCTTGCGCTGCTGGCGAGATCGTGTATCAATCGTGGCAATCGGCGTGAGCAGGCGAGACGGCGAAGGTCGTTCCGGCTAGACTTTGGCTTCGACGAAATTCGTTCCAAAAGTCAATGTCAACGCACGAAAGAAACGATCATGAAGGGCAACGAGAAGGTTATCGAAGCATTGAACGCCGGGCTGACCATCGAGCTCACGGCGATCAACCAGTACTTCATTCAGGCCAAAATGTGCAAAGACTGGGGCTTTCACAAACTGCATGCTCATCACTACGAAGAGTCCATCGAAGAGATGAAGCACGCAGAATACCTGATTGACCGCATTCTGTTCCTGGAAGGTGTGCCGGAAATCGCTCGATACGACGTCATTCGAGTCGGTAGCGATGTAAAGGAACAGCTTGAGAACGACCTGAAGCTTGAAGTGAACGCCGTCAATACTTACAACGAAGGCGTCAAGCTGGCGGCAGAAGTCGGCGACGCGGGCAGCAAAGAGATCATGGAGCGGATCGTTGTCGAATCCGAAGAGAGCGTCGACTGGCTGGAATCGCAACTACACCTGATCGAAACGGTTGGCTTGCAGTTGTATCTGGCAGGTCAGGTAGGCGAATCGGCGGGCGAGTGATTCGTTTGAGCGACTGTTTCCTGCAGCACCGCCTTAATCCGGCGGTGGCAGGACATACAACCTGTTCCGGCTGATGTTGTTTTTTTGATGTCACAAAGAGTGCGACAACCAGCGTAATCCGTGGCGGCACGCACTTCTGACTCGGTAATTCCGAGGCATCGACAAAGCAAATCGTTGGGCTGGGAAGGCTGCATGACGGGCACCGCAGTTGTGGTACTGAGACTCAGTCTCAGTATCATGGTGCGGTGGCAGGTGTACGTCAAGATGCGGTTTTCGCTTTTTTGAGTTTTCCGCTGAGTGGAATTCGGCGAAAGCCGCTTTCGTGCGACAAGCCTTAATCGGCGTTGGATTCCGTGAAAAATGGGCTCGCGGGCATCGGAAACCGCCGGGAAATGGCGATTCCGGGGCTTCCGCAAGTCAGCGCGTCTGGCGTGTGAATTCGGGTGTGTGAGGCACCGGGGGCTTATTTCGCTCCGACTTCATCCACGCCGAAGATTGCGAAATCAATTCTGGCGTAGTTCTTTCCGCCCTTGTCACCCGCTTCAAACAGCACCCCGAATTGCTGATCGGGTAGCCGGACCATATCGCTGTAGGCCGCCGGGCCTTCGTGAATCAGCGGGCCATCCTGCCACGTTGCCGACTCATCCGTTGAATACCGAATGCGTAAGTCGCTGCGACCTTTCCCTGACGGCCCGCTGTCGTCGGGGCCGGAGAACAGGATCAGGTTCGAAGCGTCGCCCGCCTTGACTGACAGGCCTCGCAGCAAAGCACACTGCACGACGGGCGCGTCGAGTAGTTCGACCGACGGCGCAAACCACCGATAGTCACCGGCCGTTGCGTCGTCGAAAGTTTCTCCGCCGTCACTGCTGAACGCATCGCCGCGAGTGCCTTTAGCCTTTCCGTTTTGGTCGCGGGTGTTGAAGTACAAACGGCCATCATTGAGTTCCACAACTGTGGTTTCATTTGCGTTGAGATCGTCTTCGTAAGTGGCGTCGATCGCGCCCAATTTCCATGTCGTTCCGTGATCGTCGCTTATAATCGCGTGAGCTCCGTTGGGTCCGCGATCCGCACCGCCGTCTCCCAGACGGTGATCGCAGGGAATCACAAGCCGACCTTCGTGCGGCCCGCGTTGCAACTGTATGGAATGTACAGGCCCCGTCGCGTACCAACCCCAGGTATCAAGTTTCACGTCCGACGTGATTTCGCGACGAGTCGCCCACGACTTGCCGTTGTTGTCGCTGTAGGTGACAAACACGCGATCGTTTTCGAGCGTGAATGGCAGCCAAATTCGGCCCGGGTACTCGGTGTCCAGCAGGTCAACAACTGGTGCCGGGTTGCCAACCGTAATCGGCGGAGCGTCCTTTGGGAAGAGTTCCCGAAAATCGTCAGCCGCCTGCACAATTTGTAGTGGCTGCCAGGTCTTGCCGTTGTCGGTCGAGCGTTTAGAAACAAGATCAATCTTGCTGGCATCGCCGCCTTCACGAGCTTCGCAGAACGCCAGCAGGTCACCGTTGGCAGCCTTGACGATGGCAGGGATGCGAAACACGTTGTACCCCTCGCTGCCGCTACGAAAGACGTTAGAAACCGGAGACTCAGCCCAGCAGGCAGTCGTCGACACAGACAGACAACACAAGACAGCAACTGTAGCACGAAGTGACGAAAAACTCATGAAGCAACCTTTGCGCTGGCGGAGCAGGGGACGGAGTTCGTGGGAAGTGGTCGACAGTTTCAGAACCATGCAGCCATGTTACGTGCGAAGGTTCCTGACTGCCACCTTCGCTCAATTCAACGGCCATCGCGAAATCCGCCCCAGCGACTCGTCACGCGTCCCGATCCTGATTACATTCGCAAACAGTAAACGGCTTCAAATGGACGAGAACCCATCTCCCTCGAATTCATCGATCACCAATGCAGAAAGCGAATCATGAAATTTACCAGGCTCGTTACAAGCGTCTTCACGGCAGGAGTGCTGCTGCTGGCAACGTCGACAGCAGTCAAAGCAGACAAGCCAACCGGCAGGATTTTGCTTCAGGACGATTTTGAACGTAGCGAAGCTGATCCCGAAAAGGAAGACGTAGGCAATGGATGGGGCACCAACAGTCGCAGCCGAGCCAGAGGGGTGAAGCAGGTCGACCTCGTCGACGGAGCGATGCATATCACGCGAGCCGAAGTGGCCGATCACGGCGTGTCGGTGACTCACGAAGTGGCCTTCAAAGACGCCACCATCAACCTGCGCTTTAAGCTTCCCACAAAGAAGGACGACCTGGGCATCAACATCGCCGACATGAAAGAGAAGTCCGTCCACGCCGGTCACATTTGCATGGCTCGCATCAGACCTGGCAGTGTTGAAATCCTCGATCTGAAAACCGGCAACATGAAACTGGAACACCGGACGGCTCGCCAGGCAGGAACGGTGTCGCCGGAAGTTCAAAAACTGATCAACGGCAAGAAAAAGAAATTCCAGTCGAAGATCGCAACCGACGAATGGCACGACCTGTCCGTGCAAATCAAAGGCGCCACCATGAGCGTTTCCATCGACGGAAAGTTAGTTGGTGAATTCACTTCAGAAGGCATCGGTCATGCGACCAAGAGTCGCCTGCGGCTGGCCGTGAATAAGTCAGCATGGGTCGACGACGTGAAGATTACGTCCGGCGATTGATGCATCCACCAGGCGACGGCGTTTCGTTTCCATTGACTTTGGAGAGGCCTAAACCATGACGACATCCCTGGAATTCGCTCTCATCAACGCATCCGCGATTTGTTTGGTGCCGGTCACCGGCTCTGTCCGAACTGGCATGGTGCCGCAGCGGGCTCGCTTGGCTCATCGCTGTTGGGCGGCCGTGATTCTCAGCCTGACAGTGGCCACGTTTGCCTCTCCGTCAAGTGCAGCGACGGCTCCGAAAGTCGTATCAACCTTTCCGCCTGATGCTGCCGAAGATGTTTCCACCGAAACCGTGCTGAAGGTTCAATTCGATCAGCCTATGCGCGCCGGAAGCATTAGTCTGGAGTGGGAGGGTCACGCACGCGAATCCGGTTTCCGACTGCGCGGCCCGGTGACGTACGACGAGAGCCGCCATGAATTTTCGTTGCCGGTCTGTCTACGGCCAGACGCGACGCATACAGTTTCTGTGAATCCCGGAGAACGTCATCGAAACTTTCAGTCGGCAGCCGGCGTTACCGCTGATGTTTTCAAGTGGACATTTGAAACTCAGAAGGCACCGAAAGCATCCAACGGCGCGCAGGTTGTCAACATTAGCCCGAAACCGGATTCCGAAGTCGCTCTCATGACTTTGCTCCGGATCAAATTTGACCGCCCGATGGCTTCGGAGTGGTACGGTTTCAGCGCGGGACAAGATCCGTTTGGTGGCAAGTGTCAGATCGCCGGAGAAGTCACATATGATGCAGCCACGCATGAATTCGTAATTCCTGTTTCCTTCCCACCGAACTGGAACGGGACTCTAAATCTGACTGGTTTTCGGTCCGCCGACGGTCAACCAGCAACCGCGAAGGAAGTGCCGTATCGAACATTGCGAACGTTGGTGTCGGCCGAGACGGAAGCCCGGCTTGCGGCCGCAGAGCGGTCTGAAGAATTGATCGCGGTGATTGGCAAGATCCGTGACAGCCATTCAAAGATCAGGTCTGTCAAGCTGACGGCGACCTCCACGATGGAGTATTCGGCCGAGGTTTGGAGCTATCGATTGACACGTCGAACGTCGGTGTTTGCCAAACAAGGAGATAAATATTTTGGCGACGTCAGCCAGATCATGAATCTCCGCGCGTTCCAGGTCGGTAGTGACGGCAAACAATGCTGGCATCGCCACAATGACAAACTGACCGTTGCGGCCAGTGACGACGTACTTCGCCAGAATGTGTCAATTGCGGAGGGGTTTGGCCAGTTGACGGAAATGCAGCCGGTCGAAGTGATCAGAAAATATCGGCTGGAATACGCGGGGCAGACGACCTTTAATGAACGACCTTGCTACGTTCTTCGAGGCTGGGCCAGCCTCGAATCATGGTGGAGTCGAACGAAGATGGTAGGCAGCTTCAATGAATGGCTGGTTGATAAAGGAACCGGCCTGGTTGTTCTGACGAGGCACGGACGAATGTCCGGTACTCAGTTTCTGTACGAATCGATCAACGAAGACCTGCCCCCCACGCTGTTCGCTGTGCCTCAGGGCGCGGGACTGGTCCACAGTCCTGTTGAGCCTCTCGGTGAAGGGTATGACGTTCGTTTTCTGAACGTTATCGACGGAACAAACGGCCGCATGTCCGTGCGTTGGGGGAAACACGGGAAAGCGGGCAGATCAAGTTCCGGCCTGAACTAACGCGCCATCGTTCAGAATCTGAGCACTACTCAGCGCAATGCGCAATGACTACGATGTCTTGTCATCGCCCAGCTTCATGATTTCGCACACATCAACACTCAGCCCGGAAATCAAGAGTCCACTGGCTGCTTCACCGACCTTGAATTCGCCATGCGTCTGGTAGCTGTCGTCCTGCAGCACCAGCACGGTGATCTTTTTGTCATCCGGATCGACGATCCAGTATTCCGCAACCCCGGCACGAGCATAATCGATGCGCTTATCTTCGTAATCCCGCCGGCGAGCTTCCGCACCTTCGCTGACGACCTCCATCGCCAAATCGACTTTGGTCGGGTAGCCACGCGGGTCCTGCGGCTCACTTCCAGGGGCGAAATACATCACGTCGGGTTCGCGAATCGTCTTTGGGAACAGCCGAATCGGAAGCGGGGCATCGAGAACTGTTCCTCGATCACAAACAGCTGCTTCGACGGATCGGACCAGGAACTTCACCATCAACTGATGCAGCCACGTTGGCATTGGCAGGATCTCCAGAGTTCCGTCGGCCAGTTCCACCATGCGATTGCTGTGCAGTTCGAAGAACTCGGTTTCCGTCCAGTGTCCTTGAGCCGGAAACAGATGGGCTACCTCCCATGTCGGTTCGTGCTCGGACGATTTTAACGGTTCGGAAATAGACATGAACAGAGTGCCGGTGGGCTCGGGGTGAAGTGACGGTGTCTGTGCGATTGTATCGAGAGTGCAGGCTGGCTGTCAAAAAATTAGATCTGCCTACGCGATTACGTCTGTTACAACTCGGCCAGCCACGTCTGTGAGTGATTCTTCACGGCCCTGATGAAAGTACGTCAGCAATTCATGATCCATGCCCATGAGGTGCAGGATGGTCGCGTGAATGTCGTGCAGGTGGACTTTGTTGGTGACCGCCTCGAAACCGAATTCATCCGTTTCACCATATTGAATTCCGCCTTTCACTCCGCCGCCAGCGAACCACATGGTGAAGCCGTACGGATTGTGATTGCGGCCCGGAGCATCCTTGCCTTCGCTAAATGGCATGCGACCGAATTCGCCTCCCCACACAACCAGCGTTTCGTCCAGAAGGCCGCGCTGTTCAAGGTCGGTCAGTAGCGCGGCGATCGGTTGATCGACTTCGGCTCCGTGCCGACCATGGTTCTTTTCGATGCTCTCGTGAGCGTCCCAGGTTTCTTCCAGATGGCCTCCGCCCGAATACAATTGAATGAACCTCACGCCTCGTTCGACCAGACGCCGCGCGATTAGACAGTTCCGGCCGTACTCATCCGTTGGCTGCTGACCTACGCCGTACATGTCCAGCGTTGCCTGAGATTCGTCGGCGATCGCGACGGCTTCTGGTGCCTGCGACTGCATGCGATAGGCCAGTTCGTACGTCTTCATGCGTGATGCGAGTTCTGCGCCACCGGGTCGCTGGTCCAAGTGCTGCTGATTCAGTTTTGCCAGAAAATCCAGTTGCTCCCGCTGCGCGCTGTCGTTGATGTGAGGCGGGCCTTTCAGGTCCAGAATGGGATTGCCGCTCGGGCGAAACAGGGTGCCAGCATACGTTGATGGCATGAATCCGCTGCCCCAGTTTGGTTGGCCGCTGATGGGGCCACCGCGTTTGTCCATCATCACCACATAACTGGGCAGACTCTGGTTTTCTGAACCCAGTCCATAAGCACACCAGCTTCCCAGCGATGGCCGACCGATGAATGTTTTACCGGTGTTCATCGCCACCAGTGCAGAACCGTGAGCGTGGCTGTCGGTGTGGCACGAATTGATAACAGCGAGTTTATCGGCGTGGTTGCGGACGTTGGGGAAGTAGTCTGAGATCAGCAGGCCGCTATCTCCGCCGGGACGAAACCGCCGCCAGTTGGGCGTGAGGTAGCCCATTTTTCGACCGCCTGAGTTGATGAACTTCCGATCGGCAGGAAGCTGTTTGCCCGCGTATTTCTGCAGTTCCGGTTTGAAGTCGAATGTGTCGACCTGACTGGGCGCACCGTTCATCATCAGAAAGATGCATGCTTTGGCCTTGCCTGGAAAATGCGCTTGCGGCGTTGTTGCTGCCGCCCTGGGCGAAGCTGTTTCAGCGGCGGAAAGTTGAGTGAAAAAGCCATCGTCTGACAGTGCCGCAGTCATGGCCGTGCCAGCGAACCCGGCTCCCATATTCCAGACAGCTTCGCGTCGAGTTTGTCCGCAGGGGAAGTGACTATTCATTGACTTGATGCCTCTTTTTTAGTGTGGCGGTATCTGATGCACGTCGATCGCTATATGCGGGATGAGCCGTTCCTGTCGCCCGATGTGGACAACGTAGCTCACCGGAAAGTGGAGCGGCCTGGCGGCGTTTTGGCTAATCGATATGCAAAAATTCATTACTGTTCAGCAGCACATGGCAAAGTGACGCCAGTGCGTGGTGTTTCGTATCGACACCGGCGGATTCAAAATTTCGACTCTGAGATTCCAGGTGACGTTGGGCCAGTTCCTGTTCGTTGGCCGTTGGTTCGCGGCTCAGGATGAACTTCCATGCCGCCACGACCTGTCCGTCTGTCTTTGTTGAAGTTGTTTCGACGCGGCGTCCCAGAGCTTCACTCCGCGCGTAGACAAAGTCATTGTTCAGCATCGCCAGGGCCTGAGTTGGCACAGTCGTGACATCTCGCTGAGCACACGGGAGCGTCGTGTCGCAGAGATCGAAGGTTGTCATCATCGGCGGCATTAGACTGCGCGAAACGAAGCTGTACAGACTGCGACGACGTTGTTCGTCCGGCGGAGAGGCTTTGTATGCAGCATCTTTGCGAGAGAACCCTTCCAGGGCTTCCGCGCTGATCGAAGGCTTGAATCCCTCGCCTCCGATTCGTTTGTCGAGTTCTCCCGAAGCTGCCAACATTGCATCACGCAGCGCTTCTGCGTTCAGCCGGCGTCGGTTGGCTCGCCACCAAAGTTTGTTGCCGGAATCCAGTGTGTTCGCCTGATGAGCGTTCGGGTGCAGCGACGACTGTTGCCAAGTCCGCGATGTCAGAATCAATCGATGGATGTGCTTTGCCGACCAGTTGTTGTCAACAAGTTCGCTGGCCAGCCAGTCCAGCAGTTCCGGATGAGTGGGCAGGGCTCCTTTGTATCCAAAGTTGTTGGGGGACCTCACCAATCCTTCGCCAAAATGGTGCTGCCAAAGTCGATTGACGAAGACTCGCGCTGTCAGAGGATTCTTCGGACTGGCGATCCAATTGGCGAGTTGCCGTCGTCGCCCGGATGTCTTGTCTTCGGACGTAGCGGGTTCGAACGCTGCGTACAGGTCCGGTGCGAAGGTTAAAGTTCCCGGTTCGACCGCGTGCATCGGCTTGTCGGATTCGCCATTTTTTAGAACCTGCAGCGGCGGAGGGCTGGGCGTGAGGTCTGTCCAGCCAAGTACGTTGTCTATTCCCAGTTCCTCCGCAGACGGACCACCAAGAAATTTCCGGGTTCGAGCCACAATCGGACCGGGCCAGAACGCGGAAGCCAGGCGGTAGTAGTCGTCCTGAGGAATTGGATCAAACTTATGGTCGTGGCATCGAGCACACTTGACCGTTAGTCCGAGAAACGCGGACGACGTCGCGTGAACCATGTCTTCCAGGCGTTCGTAGCGATAGTCGGCATCGTCATTGGGTTCGTCGTTCCATGTTCCCAGTCGCAGAAAACCAGTAGCAATGACCGACTGTTCGTCGCGCGTTGGAATTTCGTCACCGGCCAGTTGATGCCGTACAAATTCATTGTATGGCATATCGCTGTTGATGGCGTTCACCACCCAGTCTCGATACTTCCAGGCAAAGGGCTTTGGCTGATCGCGTTCGTAGCCGCTCGTTTCTGCGTACCTGACCAGGTCCAGCCAGTAGCGAGCCCAGCGTTCACCGAACTGAGGATTGCTCAGCAGATCATCCGCCAATTCGTTGACGGTTAGTGAGTCCGAATTGTCGGCAAAACGAGTCTTCCATTGTTCTAATTCGTCAAAGGTCGGCGGCAGTCCGATGACGTCGAAGTACATCCGCCGAATCAAAGTTCGAGCATCGGCGATGGGGGCCGGCTTGAGGCCGCTGCGCATAAGGCCAGCTTCGATAAAGGCGTCGATGGCGTTTAAGGTGTCGGTTTGGTCGCGCCGCTGAGGCACGTTGGGACGCGTGACCGGTTGAAAGGCCCACCAGTCTCGGCCGCCTCGGACGTCGGTTGTGACTTCGTATAAATCCAGCGAACGTCCCTTCGGCCAGGGGGCTCCGTCGGCGATCCATTCGGCCAGAATTTGAACTTCGTTGGCCGGCAGATGCTGCGAAACGCCCTTGACCGGTGGTGGCATTTCACCGGCGTGCACTCGTTGCAGCAGGTAGCTTTCTTCGGCGCCATCGACGCTAATTGCCATTCCGGATTCGCCGCCTTTCAGCAGACCGGTCCGGGATTTCAGTGATAAACCGCCTGACGGTTCGCTGCCCTGATGACATTCCAAACAGCGGCGGATCAGCAGGGGGGCAACATCGTGTTCGAAGTCAGCCGCATAACACGTGGAAGCTGCCAGAACGAAAGTGACATAGGTGAGAATGCGTGTCATGTCGTCAGTATCACTTTTTCATTCGTACTGGTTTGTTGCGCAGCAATCGTCGTCATGCTGAGCCTCATACAGTGGCTGTCACGCGCGTGAGATGAGTCGCGAGTGGCATAGCGAACGTTGCGTCGCGTTCGGCGGATATGCGTGGCCCAGATCAGACAGACACTGTACCCACGCTTTGATGATCTCGCAACAGGCGCCAGTTGCTTGCCACTTGAGCCAGCTTTCTGTACTACTTCGAAGTTGAAAGCCAGCCACCAAAGAATGACAGTCCGCTAATATGAGGGTCTCGCATGTTTGACACAGAGAAACAGCAATACGATCGCGATGGTTTTGTCGTTGTAAAACAGTTCCTGGCAGGGGCTGCTCTGGCCGAGCTGCAGGACAACCTGGATCGCTATGTCCGTGAGGTCGTTCCGACATTGGGCGATGGCGAGGCGTTTTTCGAGGATCGCAGTCGCCCCGAAACCTTAAAGCAAATGCAGCGGATGGGTGGCGATCCTTACTTTGCGGATTACACCTTACAGCCTGAATGGAATGCGCTTGCGTCGGCGCTTGTGGGCGAAAGCGTTTATGCGGAAGAACCTCAGTGGTTCAACAAGCCGCCGGGAACTCGACATGTCACTCCACCTCATCAGGACAACTTCTATTTCAGTTTGGCTCCGGCGAACGTGCTGACGATGTGGCTGGCACTGGATAAGGTCGATGCCGAAAACGGTTGCCTTCGATATCTCGCGGGCTCACATCGCGATGGTTTTCGTCCTCACGCCCGCAGTCAGGTGTTGGGTTTTTCACAGGGAATCACGAATTTCTCGGCCGATGATTTCGTGAGGGAAGTCGCAGTCCCACTGGAACCCGGCGACCTGCTGGTGCATCACGGGATGACTGTGCATCGAGCGGACGCGAACATGTCAGCAGCGCGGCACCGGCGTTCGTTTGCAATGGTGTTTAAGGGAGTTTCCTGCGAACGTGACGAGGAAGCTTATGACCGCTATCTGCAGGCCGCCCGGTCTCAGCACCGTGAACAGGGACTTGAGGTTTGATTCCGTGATGAATGATCTGTCCTGACTGCATGCCTGAAAACGTCTGTTGCAGGCGAACTCGCGTGGGAGCTACTCGTCAGTCAGATCACTCAGTTTACTAACCGACTGAATCCGTTCTTCGGTCAGGTTTGTCGGGAATCCTTCCGGCAGGACGGCGACATGCTGCCGCAGCAGTTCTCGGGCCTCTTCGGGCTTACCGTCTTTCAAACGCAGCTTGGCCAGGCGGAATAGTGAATCGCCGACGATGGTATCTCGAAACGACAACTGCATGCCGCCGTTTTGCAGTTCGTAGTAAGTATCGGGATCAGTGGGCAGGCACTTCAGCATGGCTTCGCCGAAGGCGGCCGGATCTTCCGGCGGCGAATCACCCATGCGGTGTTCGGGCCAGCAGTGCAGCCGAGCCAACAGGCGTGCGTACCTTGCCTTGATGCGATCAGGCGCCATGTCCAGGGCTTCGAGCTCCCGCATGATGGCGGCGGCATCAACGCTGGGGAACCTGGGAATCAGGCGACGGAAGTTACTGAATCCCAAACCATTTGATCGCGTGAGATAGTCGGCTGCGAGGCTGCCGTTCAGCACGCCGGAGGCATGTTGGTGGTACCTGGCCAGTGCTTGCGAATACGGCGAAAGTTCCGGTTCCCATGAATCGCCTGTCGCAGTGACGTAGTGATAGCGGATTGCGAAGGCAGTCAACGGGGCGAAGCGGGTTTCTACATTGATTGTTGCAGCACCTGAGAGCCAGAAATTTTGGAAGTAGCGACGCCCGCGTTCATCAACCACCGCCAACATCATTGGCCGCTTATCGCGTTGGCCGTTTGCCGTGACGGTAACTTGTGCAGCGTGCCCACTGTCGCCGTCCGAGGGGGCAATTGGCTTCAGGTGAATCTGCGGTTCGTTAACTGTTCCGGCGAACGCGTCCTGGAAAAACGTCGCCAGTTGCTGAGCGTACTCCTGATCATTCGTCTCCAGTGATTCCGGCGCGTGCCCTGTCTTAGGAATCAGCCACACCCGTTTTGGCGTTGTTGCTTCCGCCGCGATGCGCCATGTTCCGGATGGAGGCAGCAGGCGGTCTCGTTCGCCGTGCAGAAAGAAGACTGGACACTTCAATTTGGCGACGTTGCGCAGCGGGTCGACTCGCCCCAGTAACAGCGTTTTCATTCCCTGCAACGTCATTTGGGTGAGAACGTTGTCACCGGTAATTCGACGTGAAAATCGGTCCAGCATTTCGTTGGGGATGAAAGCGTCTTCCACGGCCACCGCCCCCGCTTGTTTTTCGGCGGCGACTGTTATTGCCAGAATCGATCCCAAAGAAACACCGAATACTCCGATATCGTTTGCCGTTCGCCCGGTGTGTTCCTTCAAAAAGTCGAACGCAGCCAGGGAATCTGTGAGCAGCGAAGACACTCCGGCGACGCCTTCGCTTTCGCCATAGCCCTGATAGTCGAACAGCATTACATCGTATCCGGCCTGCTGCAGGATTTTCGCATACGGCAGCATCAGCGAAATATTGCCGGTGTTCCCCATGCAGAACAGAATCGACTGTGTTGAACCTTCCACCGGAATATGCCAGCCACGCAGTTTGTGTCCGGCAGCGTTGGTGAAGGTCACTCGATGAGCACTTAAGTCGGCTTGCTCCGGCTGAGCATAGTCGCCTTTCATGGGACGCAGGCATACGTTGCTGATGGGGTCGCCTGTGGCCGTGAACTTTGGCGTTTCGCCGCGAGTACTGGCGGTGCAATGCAGCAGAATGCATGCTGCGAGGCTGAGCGTGATTGGCAGACGGTGTGGCATTAAATGTCCCTGTCAGTCCTTTGGCCATTCCCAAACTTCGCTGGTCACTCGGCCCGGCAGACCGTCGATTTTGCAACCGAAGTCGCTGACGGACAGGAGGACTCAAGCGGTGAGCAACGCCACCAGGTTTCGTCCATCGCGCCCGCGAATTCCGATTGTCGCGGTACCACGACGCGAACTCGAGAGCCAGTGGATGATTTTTACGTCACCAACCACTCGGTTCAACCTGCCAAATGAAGAATAGATACCCTTTTCCGTCCAACCATTCTTCATGGCCGGCCAGTTCTGGCGGGCGTGGCACGTTTGCAGCGTGAGGTGAGCGGGCACCTAAACGTCCATGCAAGGACGGCATGGTCGCGTTTCGTCAGTCTGCAATTTCCTCGAACGTCACGTTGCCGATGCGGTACTTCTTCCAGTCTTTGTAGTCGAAATGCCACCATTCGAATTCGTAGACCGTGAAGTCTTCTGCCTCCATCGTGCGACGCAACAATTCACGATACCAACGTTGGCTCGCCGTACCGCCGGGGTAGAGTGGAAACGAACGTGGAGAGAATTCGTCGTAGCCCGCCACCATCTGAATCGGCTTGCCGGTGTCCAGGTCATAGAGCGTCAGGTCAACCGCGCAGCCTCGATTGTGTCGAGAACCATTCGCCGGATTCGCAACGAAGTCTTTGAGCTCATCCGGCGTTGCGTCCCAGAACATTTTCGTGACATGCCATGGACGATACGCATCGTGAATCAGCAACCCAAGGCCGCGTTGCTTCAATCGCTTGTTGGCTCGCACAACCGCTTCTGCTGCTGGCCGCTGCATGAAGGCTCGTGGCTGCTTGTAGAAGACGGCTCCCGTGAAGTTGTTGGTTGACGCATATCGAATGTCCAACTTGATCGTAGGATCCAGCGTTGTCAGGTCCACCAGGTTTGCATCTTGATAGTTGCCAGGTTCCGGTGGAGGAGATGCGGCCAATGCAGCGGCTCGAAGGTCGTCGATGGGTTTGACGGGTTCGATCTTGAACGTTTCGCCGTCCTTGGTGCCGACTTCACGACGGACAAACTTCACTTCGGCAGCGACAACTTCGACAGCGTTTCCGTCGGTGTCTCGAGTGAACTTCAAACCTTCGCCGTGATACAGGCCGTAATCCGGGAAGAGAAATTCGTTTTCACTGACTTCCTTCAGTGGGTAGTAATAGAACCATTCAATCAACGCGTACAGCTGGCCATGGTCTTCCAGTATGTAAAGCGTGTTGTGGTCCCAACCGTATTCTCCAACCAGGCCACGCCACTTCGCAGGGACTTCGGCGGGCGGACTATCCGGCAAACGCTGAAAGGCCGTGTCGCCAACCAGCAAATGATTGGCATCCTGAAGCCGCACTTCAGTGCCAAACCCAACGCTATCATCGGCCAGGATCGTTCCGTCATCGGCAGCGGCTCGAAGGTTGTAACGATAGGTGCCTCGCTGCATGAAGACCTCACCGTCCAGCTCACCGATGCGAGTGAATCGATCACCGTCGACTTCCTTGTAGGTGCCGACAAGCTCTTTCGCTCGTTCCAGCGGAACCGGCCCAGTCGTCCGGTACGTTGGCAGCGACTTCCCGTCCTGCGTGGCCAGCATTAGTCTCAACGCATAATCGGCCAGACGTCCCACAACGCCATTGCTTCCGTCAAGCGACGAAACTGCGGCGACTCCCAGCTTGCGTTCCGGCAACGCTTCCAGTTGACTGGAAAAACCATAGACCGCTCCACCGTGGCCAATCTTTGTATGGCCATCAAGTTCATCAATATGAAAGCCAATACCGAATCCCTGCGGCTTCCCATTCGCATCATTGATCGGCGTCGTCATGAGTCGGAATGTCTCCGCCGACATGATCCGACCTCCGCTGGTCGCTCCCTTGTCAAACAGACACATCAGGAATTTCGATAGGTCTGTGACACTGGAATACATGTTGCCGGCAGGTCCGGTTCCCAGCAGAAAGCCCGGAGCCTCAAATCGTCGACCGTCGTAAGTTCGCATCCATCCGGTGGCCAGATTTTTACGGACACCTGGCGAGACGACGAAGCTGCTGCCATCCATCCCCAAAGGTGCCAGAATCTTTTGGTGAACCCACTCCGGATGCGACGTCTCAAATTGAGCTTCCAGGACAGCTCCGACAACGGCAATGGCAGCGTTTGAGTACTTGGTCTTCGTTTCCGGCTTGTAGACCAATGTTGTGTCGTTCAGGCTGGCAACAGTGGCGGCCAGCGTTGGTTCGTCGGGGCCGAAGTAGTGTCCGACCGGTGATTCTCGCACCAGCCCGGATCGGTGCGACATCAGCTGTCGCAGTGTAATCGGAATGTTGAACGGATTCTTCGGAGCGAAATCCGGCAGGTATTTCTGAATGGGCGCATCCAGATCCAGCTTGTCGTTTTCCACAAGCTGCATCACTGCGATATCGGTGAACAGCTTGGAAACCGACCCTACTCGATACACAGTGTCACTAGTGGCCGGCCTGGACTGCTTCGCATCCTGAAACCCGGAGCCGTCGGCCCAGACCATGCGATCATTGTCGACCAGAGATATCGAAAAAGCGGGCAGTTGCTTCTGTTCGACTTCAATCTTCACCGCTTGTTTTAGCTTTTCGATCGCGTCTGAGTAATCAACTTCTTTGGGCGGCTGAATGACGTCAACAATGGTCGATGCCAGTTCCAGCAGTCGCGTGTTTTGCAGGTTGCACATCAGTGCCACCGACGTGCCGGTTTCCGGGACCAGCAGCAATACGGTCGATGTGCCCGCCTGTCCGCCGGTGTGCCAGACCACTTTACGGCCGGATCGCTGCCCGATTCGCCAGCCGAGTCCGTAGCCGGTTTCGTTGTTGTCAGATGTCTTCTGGCTTGTCCACATCTGGTTGACGCGGTCTTCGGGCAGGAGCTTGCCGGTGTTGACGGCATTTGCAAATCGCACCAGATCGGACGGGGTGGACAGCAGCCCGCCGCCCGGGATTTTCATGCTGGTGTCATGCAGTGCGGCGTTATACAGCTCGCCAGCCACAAGATTGTGTCCTCGCGGCAGCTTCTTCAACGCATCAGCCGAATGGCGAATGTAGCCTCGTGCACGATGCGGCACGATGACGGCCTGATCGTCGACCACAGTTTGCTCCATCCCTGCGGGCGCGAAAACGCGTTGCTGAAGCAGGTCTACAAAATCAGCGTCCGCCGCGCCTTCTGCAACCGACCCCAGCAGGTTGTAGCCGAAGGTTGTGTACTGATACTTCGAACCAGGCTGGTGCTTTAGCGGATCGTCACGGAATGTCCTCAGCGCGGACTTCAGATTGTAGAAGTGTTGTGTCGATTTGGTCTCGCGTGCATTCATGTAATGCCGCACGCCGGCGAGGTGCCCCAGCAATTGTTGGACGTTGACTGGCCATTTCTTTTCAGGAAACTCGGGGCAGTAAGTTTGGACTTCGGCATCCAGATCAATTTTTCCATCCGCAGCCAGCGACAGGACCACGACGGCCGTCATGGATTTCGCAATCGATGCCGTTCGGTATCGCGTGTCAGTCGACGCACGTACGTCGTGCTCCACGTCTGCCAGACCAAATCCTTTGGAATAGCAGACCTGATTGTCGTGCCCGATGGCAAGAGACAGTCCGGGGATGCCACGATTGCTGATCGCTTCCGAAACGCGATCTTCAATCTGCTCGATGACGGGGCGAGGCAGGTCGCCGGCATGTACGATGGAGGTTGCCGGGCAGACGAACAGAAGCAGGCGCAGAATGTTGCCGCAATTCATAATGGTGTTCCGGTGTAGCGTTGATAAGTCGACTCCAGCAGAACGGAAAACTGCGAAACAAGCAACCGAAAAGAATTGTAAAACACGCGTTTAATCTGCTGTCGCCACAAGAAAATCAGCCAGACGTTCACGCTGCAGGCCCGCACCTGTCCCGAATTCCGCCGCGGCCTTCACTTGCCCCTGCACAACGGAAACACCGGTCGACGGTTCGTCTTTCAGCAGGACGGCTCCGTCCAGGTCGGCATAGTCCAGCAGCGGTAGTAACTGAGCGGCGCCGCTGATGCCGGTCGAACTTTCCACCATGCAGCCGACCATGGTTTTTAAGCCTCGACGGCGAGCATCCTTCAGCATGCTTAGCGCTGGTGTCAGGCCACCGCATTTGCAGATTTTGACGTTCACGCCGTGGAACAGACCGTCACATTTTGCCACGTCGGCTGTGACCTGACAGTCCTCATCAGCAACGACGGGCAGTGCCGAATTTTCGAAGACTTTCCTTTTGTCGGCCACGTCGGCGGTGTTCGGCAACGGCTGCTCGATGAACTCAACGCCCAGGTCCGCCAGCGTTTTCGAGTTCGTAATTGTCTGCTCAGCCGTCCACCCGCAGTTCGCGTCGACTCGAAAGATCGCTTCTGTATGACGGCGCAGCTCCGTCATGATTTCAAGATCATTTGCCGTGCCCAGCTTGATTTTATAAATGCTCCAGCCTGGCTGCTCGTCGAGTTTTGCGACCATATTGTCGATGGTGTCGATGCCGATTGTGTAGCTGGAATCCGGGGCGTCATTCCAGCTCAGACCCCAGTCCTGCCATGTTGGAATCTCCAGGCGTTTGCCCCGCCAGTCATGAGCCGCCATGTCCAGCGCGGACAGGGCGAACATGTCGTCATTCATCCTTGCCTTCATCGTTGGCCACAGGTCAATGGGTGAGCGATCGATGTATTCGTCAAGCGATGATTCCACACTCTTTAGCGACGCTGTCATTGATGCGAAGGTGTGGCCGTAGAAGGCGTTTTCCGTGACTTCGCCAAAGCCGTGAATGCCGTCGTGTTCCAGTTCGACAATCAGGCTGGGCTGAATGCTGATCGATCCGCGCGCGATCGTGAATTCATGAGCCAGAGGCAGGTGCAGGCGGTGGAGTGTCATTTTCATTGGCCCAACTCCTTACGCAAGGCCACACACGCTTCAACCAGTTTGTCAGCACCTGTGCGATACACATCGCAGGCGGGCAGGCCGAATTCGGCTTCGGCTCGCGCGAGTTCCGCGTCGGCTTCTTCGGCGGTGAGGTTGCGCGTGTTGATTGCGATACCGATGAACCGGCACGGATGCCGTAAATTCGCCATCGCATGGCACGCGGCCATCTGGTCTTTCATGGAAGGAATGTCGAAGTCGTCCAGGCCCTTGACCTGTGTACGCCCGGCTTCGTAGCAGAAGATCAATCCATCAGGAGCACACCCGTGCAGCAGGCCTGCCGTGACCGCCGAAAAGGCGGGGTGAGAAATACTGCCCTGGCCTTCTATCAGTAGAAAGTCGTGCTGTTCGTTTTGAATGAGTAACTGTTCGGCAGCACCGTTCACGAAGTCAGCGACAACGCAATCGATGGGAACTCCCTCGCCGGAGATCATGATGCCCGTTTGGCCCGTGGCCAGAAACTTCGCGTCGTGCCCGGCCGCCGACAGGCCTCGTTGCACTTCCAGCGACGTCACCATCTTGCCGATGCTGCAATCATGTCCGACCGGGTGAATGCGTATGCAGCCCTTGCGGAATCTGTGTCCGGTCGCCGTCGATTTATGTTTATTGCGACGGACATCGACCAGCTTCGCGCCACTTTGTTCGGCGGCCGATCGATATTCTTCATCGTCGGTCAGAAAATCGTGCAATCCGGAAACGACGTCTAGCTTTCTTTGAAGAGCTTCCAGAATCATGGGCCGCCATTCGTCCGGAAGTTTGCCGCCCGGTGGAGCGATGCCCACATACAAAGCGTCCGCGTCAGCGACGTCCGCAAGGCTGGCAACCACGGGAACGTCTCCGCCGGCAGACAGGACTTGTTGAGCCGTCGAGCCAGCAGCGGCGCCATCGATAACGGCGGCGATGTCGTCGGTGCGATATCGCAACAGGCTGATTGCGGTTTTGGCGAGAAAGGGGGTTGAGTATCCGTCGGTGAGGATGACGATCTTGTTGTGCATGCGTGGATAGCGGAGTGAAGTGGTGATGGAAATATTTGTGTTGTGAGGGCCGCCAGAAATCAGGAACTTGCCAATGGCTACCTTTACAGCGTTTTACGCTGATTTGTGGCCGCGGAAATCGGTTGTTGTCCTACGTGGGCCGGTTCCCACGAGCCAGAACCCTCCACAACGAAACGTAAATTGCTCTAGTGCTCGCGAAGCTCGTGGCCGTGATATTACTCCATTTTCACGCCGGCGTCCTGCCTGGCGGTTTCCCATCGGGCCGCAATTATGCAGTTACGTGCAACTGTCGCCGTGTTTTGGCATCATCTACACAGATCGCTCCCACTTCGTTTACCTTAGGAGGTCACTTCTATGCCCATGCCATCGTCCAGTCGTCGTGAATTCCTCGCCAGCACCGCTGCTGCCACGTCGTTTGCCGCCGCGCTGCCGCTGACCGTAAACGCCGCGCAAACCAGCAAGTCGGCCAACGGTCGCATCAATCTGGGAGTCATCGGCATTGGGCCTCGCTGCCGGTACGATTTGGCGGCCATGCTGAAGTTCGACGACGTTCGGTGCATTGCCATTGCCGACGTCCAGGCCAGTCGGCGAGAGCAGGGCAAGAAGCTGGTGGACGAACAGTACGGCAACAAAGACTGCGAACTACATCAGGACTTTCGAGAATTGCTGGACCGCGATGATATTGACGCCGTCCTGGTCGCGACCGGCGACCGCTGGCATGCGGCGGCTTCGATCCTGGCGGCCGAAGCTGGCAAGGATGTGTACAGCGAAAAACCCTGCGGGATCACAATTGCCGACTGCCAGAAACTGGCCGACACGATGCATCGGGAAAAGCGAGTCTTTCAAGCGGGGACTCAGCGCCGCAGCGTGCCGAATTTCCAACAGGCGGTCAAGTTCGCTCATGAAGGCGGACTTGGCAAAGTCCACACGCTGCACGCATCGATCTATGAGCCCACGCTGGACAACACGTGGCTTCCCGCCGAATCAACACCGGCCGCCGAAAAAGTGGATTGGAATATGTGGCTCGGTCCGGCCGCATGGCGACCGTTCAACCAGAAATACGTCGACGGTCGTTGGCGAGGCCAGTGGGACTTCGACTCCGGAGCTCGCCTGCTGGACTGGGGAGCTCACACCGTGGACTTATGCCAATGGGCCAACAAAGCAGACGGCACCATGCCGATCACGTATGAACCGATGGCTGACAAAATTGTCTGCATGTACGCCAATGGCGTTAAGCTGATCATCGATTTCCTGCCGGATCCGTTCGGAAATCGAGACCCTCATTACATCACTCGCCTTGGCACGTGTCCCGTGCGGTTTATCGGCGCAAAAGGGTGGGTTGAAACCGGGGACGAAGGCGAGATTGTGGCGTCATCACCGGAACTGCAGAAGCAACTGCCGGACGCGACGAAGCGAGTCCGAGGTCTGGACGTGTCGGCTCACGCGCGAGACTTTTTCGATTGCATTCGTAGCCGAGGAACCACCGCTGCTAACGCAGACGTGATGCGGAATTCTCACGTCGCATGCCACGCAGCCGCGATTGCCTGGGTGCTGAGACGGAAGCTGACCATTGAACCGGCCAAAGAAGAATTCGTCGACGATCCCGAGGCGAACCTGATGCGAGCACGCGGCAAGAGGGAGTGGGCCGTGTGATGGCGTTTGTTCGCACGCAATGAGGTGCCGATTCGAATAGCGCAGCTCTTGCTGCGCCGTGGTGGCTTGACTTCGCGACTCTCGCTGGCGCAACTCTCGCTGGCGCAACTGTCGCTGGCGCAACTGTCGCTGGGGCGACGGTCGATCGGGAGTGCCGGGAGCTTTGCGATGGCTTCAGCGGGACTGTATTTGTTGGCTAAACGCCGCCGCCAGTTTTAGTCGTTGTTCAGCATTGCCAACGTTGCAATTCGTGATCTGGACCATTGTGGTGGCGGCCTGTTGCAGTGCGATGTCACGCTCACTGCGGCGCCCAGCAGCCGCTCGATAGGATTTGATCCAGCCGCCTGCCGTGCCACGGACTTCATCGCCGAATTCTTTCCAGGCATCCGGATCGATGCTGTCACCTTCCAACGCTTCATATCTGGCAAAGTAGTCCTTCAGCGTTGCTTCAACGGTTGTCTGGTCCGGTATGAACGACCCGAACGAAAGGATGCCCAGCACCTGCGGCGAAAAGAACAGCAACATGGCGACGACCAGTATTCCGCCACCAGCCATCAGCTTGCTTTTGTCGAACGCTAGCGAACGAAGAAAGCCAGCTGAGTAGCGAGGCTTCTTTTACTTAGGGATTGGCGGTCGAGCCGCAAACGCTGGGGATACAGGCGGCTGTCGCGGAGTGGCGGCCTGCGGCGTCATTTGATAATGTGGCTGAGGTTGAGGCGGCTCACCTTGTAATGGACTAGCTGCAGAAGCATTCGTGACACGGTCTGGGACCTGTGCCGTGACCATGTTTGCGGTCACAGCGCCTGCAACTGTAGTCGCCGGTGTGGTTTGACGTGCTGAGGTCGCGGACGCAGATTTTTGAGCGACTTCATCGAAGATACTTTGCAGGTCCGGATCTTCCGCCTGCTGTTTTCTTAGGCGAGCGTTTTCCGCACGCAGCCTCCGGAGTTCCTTCGATGCCTTGTGACTGCCTGAGTTACGACCGGCAGATTTGCGACCCCGTTGCTTCGGTTTGGCGGAAGCGATGTTGCTGCGCGGGCGTGAAGATGGACGGCTGCCTGCGGTGTCATTTGACGTGGATGGCTGAGTTCCTGGCTCATCTTTAGGCGACGCGTTGGTCCGCGTCGCTCTGGCTTGAGACGTTGTCGCTCCGTTTTGGCCAGCCGTTCGTTGGTGGCTTTCGCTTCTTGCCAACACCTGTTGAACGGCGGACGATGACGCCTTCATGATTTCCATGATCTCAGGGAAATCAATGATTGTCAGCCAGCGACCGGTGTCACCTTTTCGAACCTGGTGACGCTTCGTTAGGCGGCCGGAATCGGCCAGTGAACCCATTTCGTTTAGGGCGTGCGGGCCGCTGACGGTTCCTTCTATTCGTATGAAGTAGGTGTCGGCGTAGACTGGGCCGTCCACTCGGGGCATTGCCTGGCCGCCCAAATCATTTTCAATCAAGAAGTCATCGATCTTCAGTTCGTCTTCGATCGCAAAGTCGTCAATGCATAGGTCTTCGTTCATGGTAACCGTCCTGTATGTTTCTGGGTGAAAGAATCAGCCGCTACGATTCGCCGTCTGCTGCGTTTTCCGGATCGGGGACGCGGCGGTTTTCGGGAACCTCCGGTGTGCCTTCGGTCAGCAAATTGATCTGTCCTGGCCGCTTCGCCAGGGTGAAAGCGTCGTACAGTTTTCCAACCGCAGTGCGAGCTTCGAATGTAAGTTTGTCGCCGTCGATCGTGATGATCTGATACAGTTGAGTATCCTCAGCCTGTCGTCTCATAAACGAGTGGCGCTGCATGCTGTACATCTTGGGACCACTGACGGAGACGACGTAAACGGTGCCGGTTTTCTGGTCTCGTTTATTCAGGCCGGTGGCCACATTTGCGATGGTTTCGGCGGGAACTTCCAGCGGTGTTTCCAGGCCGGTGCGTCCGTACGTGTGATCGTGCCCCTGCAGCACCAGGTCGACTCGATGCTTGTCGAGTACAGGTTTCCACAACGCACGCAGTTCGGAATTGTCGCGGTCTTTGCCAGTGGAATACATAGGGTGGTGGAAGGTGACAATCACCCACTTGCATTTGTTGTCTGTCAGAACTTTGTCCAGCCAGACCGCCTGATCTTCCTGTTGATGGTTGCTGTTCATGCCGACAATTCGTGTTCCCTGATACACCAGCGTATAACAGCTTTCTTCCAGTCCGCGAGGCCCATTAAGTGGCAAAGCGAACTGAGGTCTCCAGTGGTGCGACAAGGTTCGCGGACCATCTTCGTGTTTGGCCTGCTCGTGGTTTCCGGGAACCGGCACGCTGGGAATCATGGCATTCACCCAATGCCCCGCGCCGCACCATTCGCCCCATTCCGCATCTGCCTCGGCGCGGTTGACAAGGTCACCGGCATGCAACAGAAAGGAGGTATCAGGAGCATCGCCGTAGGCCTCTCGGATGACTCGCGACCACATCGAACGCAGATTGTTTTGAGCATCCCCGAAGTAGACAAAAGAAAACGGCTCCGCTTCAGCACTGGCGGTCGTGAAGTGAAACCATTCACTGAAGTTGACACCGTCGCCGACTCGGTAGACGTATTTCGTCGAAGGCGTCAGCTCGGTGAATTCCACCGTGTGGAAATGAGCCGTGTTCAGGTCGGTCAACAACGCCTGCGACGTTGCATTGACCGGTTTCGCCTTGGTCACGAAACCGGGCCCGGCTTCTGCCACTGCAATTTCTGCAAATGCTTTTCGTACCTCCGTGCTGGTCCGCCACGTGACGGCCTGAGTCGTCGCTGGATCACCCGTCCACGTCAGAATCACTCGGTCGGGCAGTAGCGAAGGAGCATACACCTTTGCCAGGTCGGCTGCCGGAACGGTCGGTGCGTGTGAATGATCATCATCGTGCGCCGATACGGTGATCGGTTGAAGGACTCCAACGATAGCACATGCGGCTCCTAAGTTGCGGATCGCCTTCATTGTTTTCTTCTGCAACATCTCACACCTATCTTTCATTTCGATTTGCTATTTAGGGCTCGAACTTGTGCTTGGGCAATTCGTTTAACCTTCAATGGAAGGCCCCTGCGGCTTCTGTATGCGCACGTGCTTTTGCCCTGGGGGCACGCTAACTTTCGCCGCCTTGTCTTTGGGTAACGTTTGCACGTTTAACAATTCCTCAACGTTGAGCCCCAACGCGGTTTCCCATTCCAGCAGTGGCACGTTCCAGTGCTGTTTGGGAAGAAGCTGCTGTGATTTCAGAATCCATTTGGGATGCGTCCATGTCGCAGGCATCGCAGCAAGATTGACGGACGGATCTACCAGAAGTTCCGCCATCCGCCCATTTAGCGACACCAGTGCAAGGGCTCTGATTTCAAACCGTTTGGGATTGGCTGGGTCAAGAGTCGTGGCGATTTTGTGCGCGAGCTGCCGAATGTGTTCCGGATCTCGTCCCACTTTAGGTAGCTGATACGCGGTAACAAAATGTCTGAGATCAACCGGGGTAGTCATGCCGGTTTCGCGATCGGTCGCGTAAATTCTCAATCCGCACCGCTTGCCACGCAGCATCATGTGCCACGCGAAAAAGTGTCCCCGTTCCGTCCAGCTCACGTTCCCCGGCAATGCCAGATGTCGCAGTGGTACGATGCATTGAAACACGACATACGCCGCCAACAGACTCAGGCCTGGATTTTGCCGAAACGATGGTGTTGCAGTATCCGCTTCGAGACACGTCTCAGTTGGTGCTGTGTTGATAATTCCGGCAGCCCTCAAACCCACTCTTGCAGCCGCTCTGCGCGGCCAATCAGAAGCGAAAAAGACGCTCGTGGCAGCGATCATCAGCCACGGAAAGACGCCGATAGGGAAGACGAACGCGTTGGTGAAATGGAACGCCATAGCGACGACGAATGCGATTGCTCGCACTCGTGCAAGTAGCAGAGCTGGGACGATGGCAAGATCGAAGAAGATACCGCCGAATGAGAATATCTGGACGATCCATTCGGGGTTCCCGTGCTGTCCGACGGCCCCGAACCATTCCTGTTGAGACAGCGTCATTCTCATCGGTTGGCCGTGTAGCCAGTCGGAATTTAGCTTAGCGAGACCGCCAAAGAAATAGGGCAGGGCCACATGAAACCGAACCAGCCACACACTCCACGTCGGGACCGTTGACGGCGATTTGTCTGTGTGGCCAAAGCGATCCATCGACCACACGGCGTGTGCTGGAACAACGACTATCATCCAGCTCAACAGGCAGATTAGGTACATGTGGTTTAGGTAGGCTGTGCGGTCGCAGAGAAAAACGAACGTGAACAGCACGGCCATCAATACTGAACTGACACGATACAGGATGCCAGCGGCAACCAGCACGCCGGACATCGCCAGAGCGAAGAAATGCAGATACATGCCGCCGGAGGGCCACGGTTTAACCCACGAAAAACCGTAGTAGGAAAAGTGGTGAGGAGCATCGACATAGATGCCACGCACTTCACCCAGCAGTAGTGCCTTCACAGCATACGCGGCTACGGTAAGTCCCAGCACCACGCGAAACACGGCCAGCGAAGCTCCGTCGGTCGGCGCAAGCGCCCACTGAGTCACGAGACTCCCAGTCGTTTCAGTTTGTTGGATCGTATCGGCCATTTCAGTGTCGAATGCTCGCACTCAGTCTGCTCATCGGTTGGCTGGCCCCCGTGCTTTGCTTGTCCTGCGGCGTTGATGTTCCAAACCAGAATTCCCGGTTTGGGAACTCAACACAAACCGGCCATTCGTTCGGCGGGCGCTTCCACGTATCGAATGGCCGTAGTGGTTCAGACAGCTTTGTGTACACAGTACGAGGTAATGTGAAATTTAGAGGAACACCCGCCAGATTTAGCGTCGGATTGACGATGGGCTGCGGTTTGCGCCCGTTCAAAGATGCCAGATTCAGAGCGAAAATTTCGCAATCCCCGGCACCTTGGCTGTTCAGCTCGTCTCTTAGGAAATGTGCCAACTGCACCATCATGCGGGGATCACAGCTCGAGAATCTCGCCTGCTGACGGCTAATGTAGTCCAGTACATTGATTGTGCCGGCTTCATCGGTTTCGGGATTACGCCAGCGGAACATACACACGGTCTTTTTGTCGCGCAACTTCATGTGCCACGAATAGTAGTGACCTTCTTCGGTCCAGCTGACGTTGCCTTCATAAAGTAGGTGTCGCCATGGCAATGCAATTTGACATACAACGTACAGCCCCATTGTCGCCAGCAACAGGCGATTTCGAACAATGCCAGAAGGTTGAGTGCCTGGTCCGCCAACGTTGGCCATCTTCGTTGGTTGACAAGTTGTTCCGGGAGACATGCCGAGCCGCATTCCATCGGGGGCAAAGTAGATCGTTGTCGCGAAGATCATGAACCACGGAAAGACGCCGATCTGAAACAGCGTCGCGTTCATCAGGTGAAAGCCCAGAACTGCGCAATAGGCCAGCGTTCTGCTTCGCTTGAATAGCAGCAACGGAACAATCAACAGGTCAAGCAGCAATCCGCCCCAAACGAAAATCTGAACACACCATTCCTGAGTAAATGCGGGACCAATGATCGGATACCACGTCGAACTGGCGAGCTTCATTCGCATTGGTTGGCCGTGCATCCAGTCCGAATTAAGTTTGGCAACCCCGCCAAAGAAGTAGGGCAACCCAACCTGAAATCGCAGCAGCCACAGAGTCCATAGCGGTATGGTTCTCGACTTACGCCGAAACAACACGCAATCCAGCGACCACAACCTGTTCGCGGGGAGAAATACCATCAACCACGAAGTCAGCACTAACAGGTAATAGTGGTTTTGATACTGAGCCTTATCCAGCAGGAAGATGTATGTGTAACCAAGAGCCAGCAGCAAACTGCTAATGCGGTAGAACAGGCCTGCTGCTACCAGTGCAGAGACGATCCACATCATTTGAAAGTGAGTCCGCATCCAGTGACCCGGAAGCGGCTTCACCCAGTCGAACCCGTAGTATTTGAAGAAGAAGTTCGGTTGGACATAGAAGTACTCCACCCATTCTTCCGACAGGTACTTGCCGAACTGAACGCAGAATGTGACTCCCAACACGATCCGGAAGACGGCAAGAAACAAGCCGTCCACCGGTCGATTGAGGTGCCGTTCGAAGGTTTTAGCTCGCTGCATTGTGGTCAGCGTTTTGGAAGCCATTACAGGTTTACGTTTGTGTAGAAGTCGCTTTCGCGGCAGTGTCAGTCGTCGTCATCATCATGAGCGCGTCGTCCTGGCTTCCCAGCGGGTGGTAGCGAAGCCAGTTTGATATCGATCGTGTTTTCGCCGCTTGCGACGTCGTAGCTTGACTTGTCCGGTTTGCCGACGGCGGGCGGCCTCTCCTCGTCTTCCGCCTCTTCGCTGTCACGGTCGGCTGGCAACATCATCACACCAACGGCGTTTTTCCCGATGGCTGCAGCGGGAATGACATACGTGCCATCAGCTTCGGTCAGTGCAGATGCCGCAACACCCGCCTCCGTTTCGCCTTTGTCAGCCATGGGCGTGAACATGACACGAGCCGGGTAAACAGGCTGCCCGTCAAGGCTAACCATTCCTGAAACAGGAGCGGTGTTCTCGCTGCCACAGCCAATGACTCCCAGTAGAACTGCGCCACCGAGGACGCGTTTAAGCTTCGCCAGCATTGGTTAATCACCTTTTGATTTTCGAATGTGTTAGGGGTTCTTAGTTGCGGACATCTGCAGGAAGTACAGGCGTCCCGCGTAACGAGGAAAAGCCGGGACGAACGAAAGTTCGGCCCGACTGGAGTTTTTACGAGGTTCAGCAGGAAACGATTCAGAATGCATCGCCGCTGATGGGAAGGCCGTCGTCGATAGTGCCCAGAGCTTCGAAGATTCCATCGGCAACCCATGTTGTGGGCTCGGTCTTGTAACCAGTATCCAGGTTTTCACTCAGGAAGGTCACAGAGCCGTCGGCAAACAAAAACTGAGCTCCGCCTGTGTGCCAGCTAAACGGGCAGTCATCGTCGATTGCCGCCGAAAAGTCGTTGGGGGTGGTTCCAGCGTTGATGGTTGATGGCCACTGTGTTTTAAACAATACGTTCTCATCGCTGTTGACGCCGCCCATCCAGGTTGGCAGTTCGTTTCCACTGATCCCCGGATATGCTGATTCACCAACCGCGATCGTATTGCTGGTTCCGTCCGTAATGTCGCGAATTCTTGTGTTGAACGCTCGTCCGGAATAGAACAGATCGCGAGGCTTGGCACCAAACCCGCGGTCCCCAAACCCACCGCAGTACTTGTAATCGCTCACGGCCATTCCGACCGCATGAGGATTGCTGGATGCGTAGTTGTGTTCGGCTTTTCCCTGTGAATACACCGGCGGAATACGGTCGGGCAGCGCGGACGACGGACAGCGAAACGCTTTGATCACCGTTTCTGAGCCAGGAATAATTGTGCCATTCGCCGCATAGTGGCCTCGAATTGCACAATAGTTGGCCGATCCACCGATAAAGCCCATGCCGGTTTCAGTGGTGCCGGTGTGTGGGCCAACCCAATTGGCAGTGATAGGCAGAGTCTGATACAGGTTGGTCTGTTCAAGTTGAGGCAGAATCATGACGCCCCACGCATAGCCATCATCGTCGCAGCCGAAATTGTCATCTGGTGAACCCGATAGTCCTGTGGGGAACATTCCGTGAATGTCGTGGTAGTTGTGTAGTGCAATTCCCAGCTGCTTCAGGTTGTTCTTGCATTGCGTTCTTCGGGCCGCCTCACGTGCCTGTTGCACGGCTGGCAGCAGCAATGAAATCAGGATCGCAATGATCGCAATCACAACCAGCAATTCAATAATGGTGAAGCCGCGTTCCGACGACTTCCATTTGTTTGGTCTGTGTCTCATGTGGAATTTCCTTCCGATTGATAAGTTGAACTTGATTGGTCGACGTGACCTGTATTCGTGTAAGAATTCGGCTCGCCACCGAATTTTGATTTCATTCTTCCGCTCCGCCGCCAATGCCGTACGAAAACGACAGTTCGGGAGCCGCTGCGAACAGTTCTTCAAAGACGGCTCGCGAAATTTTGGTTCCCGTTAAACGCAGCTTGGACATGGATGGGTGCTGCACCAGTTGCAGCAAGGCGGCCTTCGATGCGTCGGTGATTGCACAGTTCTCAAGGAACACGGCCGAAAGTTTGGGATTCGAAGACGAGCAGTTGGCGGCGAACTCGGAAAACGATTCATCCGAAATTTGGCTGTTGTCCAAATAGAGCATTTCCAGAGCAGGCATTGCTTGTACACAATTCAAACCACCTTCTCCCCAGGGCCAGCGCATACTAAGTTGTTTTGCCGGTAAGGATTTGCATCAAATAGTCAATGTTCCATCCGGCCATTCTTCTTTTCATGACGTTGCTTTGTTTGCCAGGATGTTTCTTGATGAGGCTGAGTGTGAGTCGTCTGAGCCATGACAAATTGTTCGCGAAGATTCGGTTTCGGACTCGACTCTCATCCTCGCGGTAGGTCATGTCGAGACTCCAGTGCAGCGTGTTTTCTATGGCCCAGTGACCACGAACCGTTGTTGCGAACAGCTCGCCTTTGCGACGCAGACTGCTGATGTAGTAGCGAACGTCAGAATGATGAATGCCGTCCTGCTCGTACATTCGGATCGCCGTTCCGATGGTCTTGAGTCCGGCCCATTTGTGGCCCACGTCAAAATCGACAGGCACGGTCGCCTGATAGTAGATTCTCTGTTCCTGCCGACCGTGTCCCTTCTCTGTTTCTTCATAGCGACTGACGGGACAGCGAGCGAAGTCATCCTCCAGGTGATCGAGAAAAAACTTCTGCACGACCTCATAGAGTTTCGGTTGGTTGCCTTTCAGGGCTAACACATAGTCTGCATTGCCAGACACGATCTGCTGCGCAATGTTTTTTTGACAACCCGCTGCGTCAATCGTAATGATCGCCTCATCGATATTGATTTCGTTCAGTAATTTCGGGATCGCGGTGATCTCGTTCGACTTCTCTTCCGTCGCCACCTGTCCCAGAGAAATCCCCTGATCAGAAGCCCACGCACTCACGATGAACAACGCACCCAGCCCATTCTTTTTGTCATGTGATCGACGGAGTGCTTTGCCATCAATCGCAATCTGTTTTCTGTAGCCTTCTTTCTGTTCGTCGGAAAGTCCTTCCAGCGATTCAATCCATTGCACGAAGCACGCTTGAAAGTCGTTCGGCTTCAGGAGAGAAAGGACGCGCCGGTACGTATCTTTTTTCGGAATGCCATGCGGAAGTGCCAGGTGTTTCTGCAGGCCATCGGCATTCAGTCGCGCCCATTCCGCAATCGCACTGGGGCCGTCGGCGTTGGCCAGCACTCCGCAAATGGCGATCACAATCACATCACCAAGCAGATGCAGACGATTGATGTTGGAACGCGGGTCTTTCAATTGATCAAAGTAATGAACAATGTTTCCTGTCAGCTCCTGGGTGACCGCCAGTTCAACTGTCGACATCTCTTGTCCTCTCCTCGTGAAGTCCGATGTTACGACACGAAAAGATTAACCAATACTCACTTGTCGCGCCAGCCTAAATTGCCCAAAGTGCGCGCTGGCCCTGCCTTCTCCCAGGTCCAGACTGGCAAGATTCAAGAGCGTCAAATCCGGCATCGCGGCCAATTGCTGTAAGCCTTTCCCCGTGATCTGTGTACGGCCGAGGTACAGCCGCTGAAGTCGATTTAGATTTGCAAGGCCAACCGCCGATGCGTCCGTTACCCCGCAGTCAGACAGGTCAAGCGTCTCCACCATTTGGATGCCACCGATTCCATCGACCGTGACTTCGCCGAATTCACTTCCAGCCAGAGTCAGTTCACGAAGCGACTCGCATTGCGACAGTGCTTTCAAGCCTGTGCTGGTAAGACGCATGTCATCCAGTCGCAGAGCTTCAAGGTGGGGGAGCTTCGCCAGCGTTTCGAGCCCCTTGTCGGTGATGGTGGTGCCTGAAAGATCGAGACTTCGAAGGCCCGTTAACGCCAATAGCTGTTTGCATTCGTCATCCCCAAAGGCAGCGGAATGAACGCTGAAACGAATGACTTCACCATTATTGTTCGCTTCGTGCTGTGCCTTAAACGTATCGCCCATGATGCTGGCGATACGTATCGCTGAGCCACCGAACGCAGGGAACAGGTCGAGGTTCCATGCGACGGTGCCCGCAAGTATTGTCAGCAGTCCATAGATGACGGGTCTTGTATTGGCGCTCACAACAATGTGTTCCTTCAATCGGCTGGATTCGATTCGCACGCAGCGCGGGTGCGAGATGCGGGGATTAAATGAACTTCTCTGAGTCGATCAAGAACGCATTGGCGGAACTCGCCTGATCTTCACACAGTTAATCGCACCCTCATCGTTCGCTTACACGTTCTTCACATTGCGCGTTGCAAGCCTGAGCTCGACTGAACTGTGTTAAGAGTTGATGGAGTTGCGGTGGCTGGTGTTTCAACCCAGCGATCGTCAGCTATTGTGCGACCGACGCTTCGCCGTTTTCATACTTCACAAACTAAGGAACACACCATGCCCCAGCAATCAGACATATCACGCCGTGACTTTCTTCAAAACGGCAGCCTCGCCGTCGGATCGTCCGCCATTGCGGGCGCGTTTTCGTCGCTGCTATCTCGCACTGCACGCGGCGAGCAAAAGCGAACCCAGGTTGGCTATGGAACTCTGCGACCTGTGGCGGATCAGGCGACCGGGCTCGAACTTCTAAAGTTGCCAGAAGGCTTTACATACAAGTCCTACGGCTGGACGGGTGACGCGCTATCAGACGGGCAGGCTACTCCGGGGGCTCACGACGGCATGGCCGTCATCGCCGCAGACGACGACGGCATTCTGACGTTGTGCCGCAACCACGAACTGAAGTCAGACGGCAAGCCCTTTGCGAAATCAGAAATTGTGTTTGATCAATCAGCCGGGGGCGGCTGCACGAACCTGAGATTTGACCCCGACAAAGGGACGTGGGAATCTGCCACGCCGAGCCTGAGCGGGACGGTCAAGAACTGTGCCGGTGGTGCGACACCGTGGGGGACATGGCTGACCTGCGAAGAAGCCGTTGCCGGGCCACAAACTGAAGACGATGGCCGGGTCTATAATTATGAAGAAGAGCATGGATGGATTTTTGAGGTTCCGGAAACAGGCAATGCGACCGCTGTTCCACTGAAAGACATGGGTTGCTTTGTTCACGAAGCCGTCGCGGTCGACCCAAACACTGGTATTGTCTATGAAACGGAAGATCGTGGGACGGCGGGCTTCTACCGGTTCATCCCGAATCGTCCAGGAGATTTGGCAGCGGGGGGGATTCTGGAAATGCTGAAAGTGCCAGGCTTCTCAGACTTAGGCCGGGATGTGGAAGCAGGCCGGGAGTACGACTGCGAGTGGGTGAAAATTGACGAACCTCACCGTGGTCACAGTCCTAACACGAAAGATGAACTCGGCGTGTTCCTGCAGGGCCGTGCGAAAGGCGGAACTCGCTTTGCCCGATTGGAAGGCTGCTGGTTCGGCAACGGCGTGGTTTACTTCGTTTCCACCAGCGGCGGCGACGTTGGTGCCGGGCAGATCTGGAGCTACGATCCGAAGGCGGCAAAGCTGTCTCTGGTGTTTGAATCGCCCGACAAACAGGTGCTGGAAAGCCCCGACAATATCGCCGTCAGCCCGCGCGGAGGGATAGTGCTTTGCGAAGACGGCGACTTAATACCTCAGAGATTGCACGGCCTCACGCCAGACGGCCAGCTGTTTCGTTTCGCTGACAACAATGTCGTTTTGAAAAGCGAACGCAACGGGTTTAGGGGCGACTTTCGAGGCAGCGAATGGGCCGGGGCGACGTTCAGCCCGGACGGCAAGTGGCTGTTCGCAAATCTTCAAAACCCCGGAATGACGTTTGCCATCACCGGCCCGTGGGAAGATCGCGGGCTTTGATTAGAAGGCGAATTCCAGCCACAACAGGCGTTGTGAAGACGGGGACCATTTTGTTCATCAAAGTATGCTAACGAATCGGAATCACGTCCTTCGGCAATCCCCCTCGAAAGCTGAAAGTCTGTTGCGACCGAAAGTGTCGTGATCGGAAAACAGTGCAATCAGGCCAGCAATCAATTTCTGGCCTGGAACCTTCGACGACAGCCGAAAAACGCGATGGCGATCAAGCTAAGTGCGGCGTAACTTGAGGGTTCGGGTACTGCTGTGCCTTCTATCGACAGGTTGTCGATCACCATGCCAGTACCGGGGGTAAAGCTGTTGTTGGTGCCGAATTGCAGGCGAATATTCAGACCGGAGTTACCTGCAAATTGAGTAAGGTCAAAGCTTGCTAGACTAGACGTCGCCGCGTTGCCACCGTAATTTCGAATTCCGATCTCGAGGCGAGGCTGCGGTGGGCCATCAATGTATTGCATCGCCGATGGTCCATCGGGTTCCAACAAATTCACCGCAACGCCAGGCGTTGGCTTAGAGTTGTTGTTAAATGGGTCCAACGGGGTCAAACTGGCTAGTGCATTAAAACCTACATCAATCCCGTCCAGATTCTGAGCGGTGAATGCGAATGTAAGCGACGCCGAACTAAATCCGGTCAAATCTATGTCGCTAACTTCGTAGTAGGTGTACATGTTGTTTCCGAACCCAGCCCCTTGATTCAAAGTGCCCCCTGACAGCTGAAACTGGCCGGTACCGAACCCGCTAATCGTTTCCATAGCGCCCAGGGTACCTCCGAAGTCCTGGCTGAACACGACATCCGCGTATGAATTCCTGGCAACGCCAGGCGTGAGCAAGAGTGCAATCAATAGCGAGCAACGCATCGGTGCTGACTTCCGTCAAAGGGGAGCTGATGTTGGCTCGCATGGCAAAAAACCTTACCCAGCTTGCCGGTTTTCGAATACATTATCACGAGCTTAGTTGGGCACAAGGAGCAGAATTGCTGAGGCTTCGAATTAACAATGTCTTAACAGAGCCGGACACAGTGAAGTGGCGTTCTAAGCCACCTCAATTTTACGAACTGGCAAGAGACTTCATCCGGTAGCAGTAGCGTCGGGCTAGTGTGGATTGATTCCCGGTTCCGGCAATATGTCCGGGAAGTTGACTGGACGGCGACAAGTGGCGTCGTGTCGGTAGACCATGCGGCACTTGTACACGGCTCGCGGAATGACGCGAGTGTTCAGGTCAGCATACGCTGTCAGCCTGGGCCAGAATTACCGCCTGTCAGCAGTTGCATCTGCTGCAAGATCTGGAGCGACGTCGTCGGTGTGCTGACCGTACAAACTGAATTGCGAGACCAGGATTCCGCTTTCATTTTCTATCGCGTAGGCCGCCGATGGGCCAAGCGTGCGGCGGAGGTCGTCAAAAGACGGCAATAGTGACAAATCAATACCGAACGCATCCTCGGGCTTCACCTGCGAGCGAAGAAACATGTACGGGATTCTTAGACTGTCGTTTGCGGCATCGTACGACTGCATAAGACAGTTCATCGGCAGATGCGCTGCAACTCGCTGATAACCAGGCGATTCTTTTAGCGGTGTCTTTGCCGTTCCTGACGACGCTGCTATTGCCTGTTCGCTGCCGGCAACGACCAGCATGTCGTCGATCAGCGTGAGGCACACCTTCGTTTCTCCCACCGGCTGCGTGTAAACTGTTCGGCCATCCACAATTGACACCGATACGGGAATCGTTCCAAACAAAGGCTTCCCGTTATCCGCTTGCTGCAAAACTGAATCGACGGCCGCCGGATTCCGGACCTGAATTGCAACGACAGAATGCGAGTTGCCGTCCTGGTCTGCAGTGACCACGCGGATTCGCCCCGTCAGTTGATCCAGTAGATCTGTTTTTAGATTGAAACCGTTCTTCACAGTGCCAAGCCGCTTCACGTACAGATCAAGAGCATTGTTGCCTTCGATCAGGCTCAAAAGCTTGTTGGCTCCGTCGTAGAACGCCTGTAGATCCCAGAAGAAAGATTGGCACGACGTAGCGTTGCTGGTGATCCATGCGGGCGGCTCAAGGTTGTCCGTTTTCAGGCTAACCAGTCCCAGCAGGCCTTCACGCGGTTCTTTCAGTACAACCTGAGTGCGAGAGACAGCCGCATAGTCCTGACCACGAAACTCCACCGTTCCGCCGATCGCAACAAGGCTATCAAGTCCGGTTTGTGGGATCAGGTTCAACAAGAAACTACGGAAGTCGGACTCAGTCGGTTCGTTGTCGAGGATCATTTCGTGAAGTAAGCCGACCGGGTCCACATACCACGTCAGCTGCGGATCGTGAGTTTGTTCCTGACGCGTCGCCGTGATTTCCGCATAGCCACGCGGATGGCTCACTGCGGAACGTGTGTTGCAGTGACACAGCATTTCCCGAAGTACGCCAGGGTCTGTGGTCAGATACGCGGTCGAACCCTGCACACAAATGGCCAGTTCACGAAACTTTTCCTCACGACGAAATTCGTAGACGCATACCCGGCCGTAGTTTGACTGACGGTAGGTGAAACCGGACACCATCAACGCCTGCGTTAGGCGCATGCCGATGCGGTGCATTAGAAAGTGAGAACGAAAGTCAATCATCGCCACGATGGCCACAGGGCGATCCGGAACTCGGACCGAGGCAATCGTAGTCGCTCCAATCCCCAATTCGCGGAACTCATCCAGCGTGAGACCCACTTCGCGGCGCAAACGTTCTGATATTTGAGGTCGTTTCGCCTTCAGGTGTTCAACAAACGGTGACCACAATTCTGCGTGCCGCTGTCGCGCTGGGGAGTGTGAACGTTCGCTGTCGCGTGCAGTGTCATGAATGGTCACTCGCGCCAGCACACGGCCTGGCAGCATGCGGGCGTGACCGTCCGGAAGACGCTGTGCCATCGCCGTGCTGCATAACAGCATCAGTGCAGCGACAGCAATAACTGTGCGTTCCGGTTTCATTTGTTGGTACCCGCTGGTACGACGGATTATGCAGGACTGAAGAATTTAGGAATTTTGTGCGCCTGGCGATGACGATAACCTGTTTCATACAAGATCGTGCGGCAGGATGGTCGGCACGCGGAATTCGTCGCTAATTCGGGTTATGAGAGCCAGGGACATGGAACGTCGTCGCTTTCTGCAAAAAAGTCTCAAGTTGACCGCTGGCGCGGCCGCTGCGACGTTAACCAATGCTTCAGTCAACGCGGGCATCTTCGAAAAGCTGCTGACCGGCATCGACCGAACCAACGGCACGCTGCTGGATCGAATTGATGTCGTTCTGCGCAATGCCGACAAAGCGTTCAAGGGCGTCTACCACGGCTACGGTCTTGGCATTCACGAGATCATGGCCGAATCAAAAGGCCCATTGCCAACTGAACCCAAACGCAGTCATCCCAGCTGGCCGCACATCCATTGTGTGTGTCATTGCAATTCGGTGGCGAATCTTGGCGAAGAGGAAGGTGCGGAAATCTCACGCATCGGCGGCATTGCTGATGAAGTAAATCAGGCATACTTTTCACAGCTCTTCTATTCAACCATCATGCCGATGGTGTGGCACGACCAGCTATCAAAGTATGATGGCCCCGAACGCTTTCAGAATGCTCAACGAGACATGAAGTACCTGATGCAGTACGCGTTCGGTACAGAACGTGGTCGCAAGAAGGCACTCATGCTAGCGGCGGCGAAAGATAAGCGGAACCGTGATCGACTGCAGGACTTTCGTCACCTGATTTACGGCCTTGTCGACGCACTGGAAAGTACGTGGCAACGGTCTGACTTTCACGATAACTACGTCGGTCGCCAAGGCGGTCGTCAATGTCCGAAGGGGCTGACGGCAGCAAAGAAACGCGAATGGTGCAGTGGCTGGTGCACCGGACATGGAGTCACCACCGATGCCGCCGAAGGTTATCGCACGACACGACCGTGGGGACCCTTCCACCCGCTGTTTCCCGGCCCGGTCCCCACCATGAATGATGTGCTCCATGGTGACAGTCAGGCTGACTATCAACCGGAGCTGAACGTCGCTCCCCCGGAAATGGAGCCGATCGTGATGCCAAAGCTAAAAGGCATGTACAAGCTGCGAGGCCCACGGGCTGTGGGACGCTAGCTGCTGACTACTGCGAGACACTTCGCGCCAGCTGAGTTGCAACTCTGCGACCGTTGCGAAGTGTGTAGGCCGATACATGTGTCGACTCTCCACCCGCTGCGGCCACATCCGGCGCGCAGTCTGCCCAAGCCCATGCTTCGTTGTAGCAGAACCAACCTATTGAGCCGTGGCGACTGAATCTGATTGCTCTTCGCCAGCGGCGCGGATTTTCGCCATCGCGGTTTCGCGCAGGGCCTGCGCTGGTTCGTGGTTTGGGTCGATCTTCAGGATGCGATCACACACTGTTTTGGTTTCAATCCAGTCCTCAAGACGTTTGCTAAGCACAGCTTTGTGCCAGTGCGCACCTAATGAAGACTCGGTTGCCTGGTCTGCCAGTTCGAGCCATCGATTCGTCCAGCGAGATGTCTCTTCCAAATCGCCGGCGTTCAACGTGATGATCGAAAATGTGCGAGCGTGGTGTGCGTCTGCGATGGTTGCGGTATGAACCTTACTTGCTGCGGCCACGGCGGCCTTCAAATTGTTTTCTGCGTCGTGTTGGAAACTGTGTGACAGGACCACCGACGTGGTGAAGACCGCCTTCCAAACAAACTGATCGTCCTTCTTCAGAAAACCAGGATGTTCAATGGCTTTTCGAAATGTCTCGCGCGCTGTTTCCACAAGTCGAATCTGGTTTTCGCGATCGGTGCTGCGAGGGTCGACGTCTGCGAGCCGCAAGCTACCCAACATCAACAGAAGCGACGCTTCAGGATGAATCGCGACAAGTTCATCGATGGCGTTGGCTCGTTGTTTGTCGTCCGTTGTCAGCAACTCCGGCAACGTCGCCATCAGGTTTGAAAACCGCTCGCCGACAGCGATCGGAAATCGCCAGCCTCGTTCTTTAATCAGCGGAATAAAGTTCGCGTTGAAGTTTCCTACAATGCTGAGCAGCTGCAGCATGTCGAGTTGTCCAACGCCCGTATCCAAAACGACATCATTTGTGGCATGCCGGACATTGGCGCAGAAATCGTTCCATGCTTTTTTTGAACCGGAGTTCAGTTGGCATTCGTCCAGAAGGGCCTCCGCTTCAGGCAGCCTGTTGGCCGCCGCCAAGCGCAAACATTCCAGCAGACGAAAATCGATATCTTCGGGGAACAGTTCCCGAGCGACCCGGATTTCCTGTTGCGCTTCGTCCAGTCGTGCGAGTGACAGGAGCGTGAAGGTTAACAGCCGCCGAGCTCGATGGTGAAACGGGTCGAGTCGCGTGGCTTCTTTGAGGGCGGCAAGTGCAGCCGGTGAGGTTGCAGCCAGGACTCCGCGGATGTAGTGCCGATCGGCTGCAGGTAATTCCTGCAGCGACAATTCGCGAAGAAGTTGTTCGCCGTTTTCAAACCCTGCCACTCCTTCCAATGCCAGTTCGGCCTGCCACATTTTCAAGGCTGTCGAGCCGCTGGGGGATTCTTTCGAATCGTGTGCCCGATGCCATAGCTCGGCCGCCGCTTCCAGGTTCCGCGCTGCGACGTTCGCTTCAACCAGTTTCAGCAAAATGCCAATCTGGTCAGGGTGGCCTCGGTCGAGGCTTTGCTGAAAGTGAGCGATGGCCGTCGTGATTTGGCCACGTTGCATGGCCAGTTGGCCAGCGTTCGCGGCCGATTCGGCCAGCAGTGACTGAGTTTCCCGTTCTGCAACCTGAGCCTTGTGTCGTTCGCCAGCGACGCGGTGCAATTGAGTGCCAATGCCCAGCAGGAACAACGAGAGGGCTATGACTCCGGACGTGGCTGCTGCAAGGGCAGGGCGGCGTTTGGCCCACATCATTAGTCTGGCCGTGCGGCTTACAGGTCGCGCTTCAATGGGTTTGCCGTCCAGCACGCAGCGAAGATCGGATTGAAGATTGGCGGCCGTTTCGTAGCGTTGCGACGGTTCCTTCTGCAGGCATTTCAGAATGATCGTCTGCAAGTCTACGCTGACTTCGAAATTCAGATCCCGCGGGTTAGCGGGCGCGTTGTGCAGAACCTTGCCGATGATTTCTGCTGTCGTGCCTTCGAACGGCAACCGGCCGCAAACCATGCGATAAAGCACTGCGCCCAGGCTATAGACGTCGCTGCGAGCGTCCGCGCTGCGGGCTCGACCGTCTGCCTGTTCCGGAGACATGAACGCCGGTGTGCCCAACATGTCGCCTTCGTGTGTTAAGTGTTGGCTGGCGTCGGCTACCAAAGCCAATCCGAAATCCAGCAACATCGGGACTCCGTTTTCGATCATGATGTTCGCTGGCTTAATGTCGCGGTGCACGATGCCGAAGCGGTGGCATTCCTGTAGGGCTGACGCCAGCCGCCGAGTTAGTTCCACGGCTTCGCGAATCGTCGGTGGATCTTCGCGCAGGCGAGTCGCCAACGTTGTTCCGTCAACAAACTGGCTGGCGATATAGGCGTGCGACTGAAAGCTGCCTGTCTCGTAGACCGTTACAACATTCGGATGCTGTAGTGAAGCCACTGCTTGAGCTTCACGCAGCATACGCATTCGCATTGCCGGTTGCAGGTCCGACATCTGAGTCAAAAACTTCAGCGCAACGCGGCGTTGCAGCCTTGTGTCGATAGCGGAGTAAACAGTCGCGAAGGCTCCACGTCCGACACACTCCTCGATGCGATATGTGCCAACCTGAGTCCCCGCAGTGACGAATGATTCAAGCGGCTTGTCAATTCGCGGCGCACCACGGAGTCGCTTCCACAGGTCAACCACTGTGCTGTCGGCTGAGAATCGACTTTCGATTTCGGCCTGATCGGGAAACTTCCCGGCTTTGTCCCGCAACTGAAACTCATGCTCCAGTAGTTCATCACGGTAGGGTGGCTGCTGTAGTTCGGGATAACTTCGTAAATAGTCGTCCAGATTTGTTGTGGCATCCAGTTTCCACTGGTGTTCAAAATCGATCATCACCAATTCGGCAAGCAAATCGGCGGACTCTTTTCGAGAGTCCCGATGCATGAACTCGTCGATCGAAGGTGATGTCCCTTCACGCCAGGCCTCCTCAAAGGCCAATAGTATCGGTTCGCTTGTTTGCCAATCATCGAGCTTCATTCGTCGCCCATCATTTCAGAAGCCACTTTGCGAACTAAGGAAAGCGCTCGGTCAACGGTTCTGGACGTGACGCCGACCGTCGCTGCGATTTCATCGATCGAATGGCCGTCCAGTCGCAATCGCACGATTCGCTGATGAGTTTCAGGAATCTGTTCCAGAATCCCCTCAAGCAACTCCATCATCACCACCCACGATGAGGCGGTTGGTGCATCATCCTGAGCCGTCGGAAAATCGCTGGGTGTCGAAGCTTCGCGCCTGACATCTCGCAGCTGTTGACCATGATGACGAATGGTTTTCTTGACCTTTCGATAGGTCATCGCGGCAAGTAATCGCCAGACGTCCGGGCTTTGTTCAAACTGAAACCGCCCCCTGCTGTTTCGGTCGAAGAAGCTGCGAAAGACTGACTGCACAATGTCTTCGGGATCCACTCGCTGCTGAAGACGATTCGGCAATCGTGAACTCGCCAGCCTCAACAAACGATCCGTGAATCTGGCCACGGCATCGACTTCATACCCATCGTGCAATTGCACGATGCTCTCCAGCCAAATTGATTCGTTTGCGATCTGCATTTCGTGATCTTTGTCGCGGGGCACCATGACGCCTTGGCAGTTGATTCCAGTGCGGCGCCAGGTGTGCAGCGCGAGCGGAATTGCGGCGACAGATGTTGCCAAAGTCTAGGCCCGAATTCGCGTCACCGCGAGGCATAGTAGCCGTCTGAAGGGTGAACAAAAGCTGCGTACATTCAAGTGCCCCGGTACGTCGCCAGCCAGCATCGTGAAGGTTGGTGGAAGCAATTTCCAGAAAATATGCCCGTCACCTGTCGTGAAACCGCGCGAAAAGGAAATCCACTGAAACCCAGAATGTGATGCCGCCGGCACGGGCCTCGGTGGCAGGCAAGTTGGGATCCAGCGGAGTGCCACATGCAAACACTCAACGAGGTTGCGGCGAATGGCGCGGGCCAATCATCGAATAATCGCCTGAACCTGCTCACGCCTGCAAACCCAGCAAAAGATTTGATTTCGACGGGGGAATGGTGCGAGATTGGCCACCTGCTGGAGTTGTCCAATCGCGAACTGGATGTCGCCAGGTTGCTGTTCGAAGGCATGAGTCGCGAACAGATCGCGCTGGCCCTCCGCAAGGCCGATGGCAGTTGCCTCAGTCCCGAAACTGTGCGCGTGTACATCGATCGCCTGTGGCGAAAACTCAACGTTTCCAACCACATGCAACTGGCCATCCGCCTGCTGCGCGTCCAACGCCTGATTCAGCAGGGTTAACCGGTAGTTCTCGTTGCGTGTCACAAAATTTGTGACACGCATTCGCTTCGCCTCCCGCCCATGCTCACCGCCTACCTGCACAAAAATCGGAAAACAACATGATCAATTTCCTCCGCAAGCTCTTTCGTTCCAACCACATGCCTTTCGCCAACGGTCGGCGGCGCGTTGGCCGTCGACGCCATTCAAGACCTGAGAAGCTCGAAGATCGCTGTCTGCTCGCAGCCGTGGTTTGGGACGGGGGTGGAACAACCTCCAACTGGAGCGACGCTTTGAACTGGGACAACGATGTTGTTCCGGCGACCGGAGATGACGTGACGATCGATTTGGTCGGGGCGGCCTACACGGTAAATCTGGATGTCGATATCGCCGCGGGACAAGCGACCGAGAGTCTTGGCAGCTTGACGCTGAATTCGGCCGACGTGACGTTTGCTTCAGCGGGGAAAACACTGACCGTTTCCGGCGATTCGGATGTTTTTGACGGTGCCGTCACATGGGCCAACTCGGTCTGGACAGGAACTGGCACGCTGACAGTCGGGACAGCGAGCTTTTTTAATATGTACGATTCGACGACAACGCCCAGCCGTATTGACAGTGCGTTTGTGAACAACGGCGATGTGTTGATTCGCGGGCTGACGAATCAGTGGACGCACAGTTCGGTCGTGAATTCGTCAAGCGGGAAGATTACGATCAATTCGCTCAGCTCTCCGCTGGCTCTGTCGCATCTGTATCTTTCGGATGGGATGGTCAATCAGGGACTCATTGAACTGCAGAACACGAGTACCAGCGGCGGTCGTGTGGTTGCGCTGCACACGGGGACGGGCACTCTGTTGAACGAAGTGGGGGCCACGATCAACACACCGGGGACTACTGCGTTGGCGACGTATCAGTTGAACGCCCAGATCGACAACCGGGGGACGATTGACTTTTCGGGTGCCGGGACAGGATTGATTGACAAGTTGGGAGCCAACTCCGTGAACAGTGGGACGATCATCTCTTCGGCCGCCAACGCGATTGAAATCAAAGGGTTCAACTCCTTCACGAACAGTGGAACCATTGACACCACGTCCAGCATTCGTTCGCTGATTCAGGGTCAGAGTCAGACGACGTCCACATTCACGAACAGCAATGTCGTCACGCTGGGTGACACCGGTGGGAATGAATCTGTGGTGGAAACACTGGATGTGTTGACCAACACGGCGAGCGGTGACATCACTTTCCACACAGGGAACGGCCAGCTTCGCAACTACACCACGTTCAACAATATTGGGGATGTGGAGGTCACCAGCGGCCACAGACTGACGGCGACGAACGGGACGATCAACAATGCCGCCGGTTCAACGTTTGACGGCGATGGCAACATTGTCCTTTTTGCGGCCACGATGGATGTTGCCGGGACTCTGTCGACGGGCAATGCGTCGTACACTCTGGACAACGCCGTTGTGCAGGGTGCCGGCACCTTCGTGAATGATTCGTTTGTGAACATGTACGACAACGATAGCGGTCCGAGCCGTATTGACAGTGCGATTGTGAATAACGGTGACATTCTGGTTCGTGGTGACACGAACCAATGGACGCACAGTTCGATTGTGAATTCGGCGAGCGGGAAGATCACGATCAATTCGCTGAACTTTCCTTTGGCGCTGTCCCACCTGTATTTGTCGGATGGAATGATCAATCATGGACTGATCGAACTGCAGAACACGAGTTCGAGCGGTGGCCGTGTGGTTGCTCTGCACACGGGGACGGGCACTCTGTTGAACGAAGTGGGGGCCACGATCAACACACCGGGGACTACTGCGTTGGCGACGTATCAGTTGAACGCCCAGATCGACAACCGGGGGACGATTGACTTTTCGGGTGCCGGGACAGGATTGATTGACAAGTTGGGAGCCAACTCCGTGAACAGTGGGACGATCATCTCTTCGGCCGCCAACGCGATTGAAATCAAAGGGTTCAACTCCTTCACGAACAGTGGAACCATTGACACCACGTCCAGCATTCGTTCGCTGATTCAGGGTCAGAGTCAGACGACGTCCACATTCACGAACAGCAATGTCGTCACGCTGGGTGACACCGGTGGGAATGAATCTGTGGTGGAAACACTGGATGTGTTGACCAACACGGCGAGCGGTGACATCACTTTCCACACAGGGAACGGCCAGCTTCGCAACTACACCACGTTCAACAATATTGGGGATGTGGAGGTCACCAGTGGCCACAGGCTGACGGCGACGAACGGGACGATCAACAACGCAGCAGGATCAACGTTTGACGGCGATGGCAACATTGTCCTTTTTGCGGCCACGATGGATGTTGCCGGGACTCTGTCGACGGGCAATGCGTCGTACACTCTGGACAACGCCGTTGTGCAGGGTGCCGGCACCTTCGTGAATGATTCGTTTGTGAACATGTACGACAACGATAGCGGTCCGAGCCGTATTGACAGTGCGATTGTGAATAACGGTGACATTCTGGTTCGTGGTGACACGAACCAATGGACGCACAGTTCGATTGTGAATTCGGCGAGCGGGAAGATCACGATCAATTCGCTGAACTTTCCTTTGGCGCTGTCCCACCTGTATTTGTCGGATGGAATGATCAATCATGGACTGATCGAACTGCAGAACACGAGTTCGAGCGGTGGCCGTGTGGTTGCTCTGCACACGGGGACGGGCACTCTGTTGAACGAAGTGGGGGCCACGATCAACACACCGGGGACTACTGCGTTGGCGACGTATCAGTTGAACGCCCAGATCGACAACCGGGGGACGATTGACTTTTCGGGTGCCGGGACAGGATTGATTGACAAGTTGGGAGCCAACTCCGTGAACAGTGGGACGGTCATCTCTTCGGCCGCCAACGCCGTGGAAATCAACAACTTCAACAGCTTTGAAAACTATGGAACCATCAATACAGGTGCAATTCAGGCATATTTTTCCAATGGCGGAAGCTACACAAATCAAGCAACTGGCCAGATATTGTCGTCCGTTGACGCGGAATTTAACAATGTCGCAGATGTCTTTGGCGTTGGCACGATCGGCACCAATCTGAATGCCTCAAATAGTGACATTAACCCAGGACTTTCGCCCGGCATCCTAAGTGTCATTGGTAACTATATTCAGAATGGCAATAGCAGTCTATCAGTGGAAATCGGCGGAAATCTTCCCGGCACCGGAGTTGGCTTCCATGACCAGGTGACTGTGACGGGCGCTGTCACAATTGGCAGCAATGTTTCGCTAAATACGACTTCCTTTGGCGGATACGTCCCGGCTGGTGGTGATTCGTATGTCATCATCAACAACGACAGCACTGATCTTGTTAGCGGGACATTCGTCGGCCTCGCCGAAGGTGCCATCATCAGCACCGACTTTCTTGGGTCGGGCGAAACGGCAACGATCACTTATTCCGGCGGAACGGACAATAACGACGTCGTGATCAATATTGTTGACATCACGCCACCGCTTGCTCCAAATACTCCGGATCTCGACGCGGGCAGCGATTCCGGGGTGTCGGGTTCGGATGACTACACCAACGTTGTTCTGCCAACTTTCACAGGAACGGCCGAAGCAGGAAGTACCGTCGAAGTATTTTCTAGTGTCGCGGGTTCACTCGGGACAGTCACGGCCAACGCCACCACCGGAGCCTGGTCATTGACGATCGGTGTGGTGCTGGTCGATGGCGCTCATAATATCACGGCGACTGCGACAGATGCGGCGCTAAACGTTAGCCCGGTTTCGGGCGTGCTTCCGGTCACCATCGATACGGTCGGACCATTGGTCACAGTCGAGCAGGATTCCGAACAGGCGGACCCGACTAATGGTTCGCCGATCGACTTTGATGTCGTCTTCAGTGAAGCCACGACGACGTTTACAACTGGTGATGTAGACCTGTCAGCAAGCACCACGCCGGGAACGCTCACTGGGACAGTCTCCGGCAGCGGGACGAGCTATGGCGTTGCCGTCAGCGGTATGACGGGAAGCGGTACCGTGGTCGCCAATGTTACGGCAGGTGTCGCATTCGATATCGCTGGCAACCCGAACACCGCCAGCACCAGCGTTGACAACCAAGTCGCGTTTGCAGATGCGGTTTATGACTTCGCCGCTGCGGAATTCTCCACGCCGGAATTCGATTTTACTCACACGAACAACGTCGCGCGAGTTACTCGTTCCGGCAACACGTCGATCGCTTCGACTGTCGATGTGGTCTTGATAGATGGTACGGCAACGGCAGACTCGGACTACACGGCGGGACCATTGACGCTGAATTTTGCGGCCGGAGAAACATCCAAGGTTGTGCCGATTGAATTCCTTGGCGATTCCGTCGTGGAGTTAAACGAAACGATTGGATTGTCATTCGCGAACTTCAGCGGTTCCGGTTCATTGGGCACCACAAATCCCACCGCGACGGTCACTATTGGTGACGATGATTTCGCGACTCTGACGATTGCCGGTGCAACCGTTTCCGAAGGAACCGGCGGCACGAGTCAACTGATCTTCGATGTGACTCTGGATGCCGCCATTGATGCCGCTTTCACAGTCGACTATGAGACTGCAGACGGCACGGCGACCAGTGCCGATGGAGACTACACGGCTGTTGCCGCCACGCCACTTGCCTTCATCGGCTCGGCGAATGAAGTTCAACAAATCACGATTGACGTCGCCACCGATTCCAAAGTTGAACTGAATGAAGCGATTTCGGTGCTGCTCAGCAACGTCCAGGCGAGTGGTCGTGATATCCGTCTGGATGGAGGTGTCGAATTTGAACATTTGGGCAATGCGGCGCCCGCAACTGAGGGCTGGCCCGCGGGTGTGCCCGGCCCCAGTGTCACCGTCGGGCCAATCACGAACGATCTCGGGACTGGAGTAAATGCGTGGGCCGTTGATGACATTTCGACTGCCGCAAACAGCATTCAGCTCTACAGATTAATTCCAACCGGGGCACAGGTGGCCGAGGCCAACAGTCGTGGATGGTCGCTCAGCTCCACACTTCGTGTTGTTGATGTACCGGATAGTCCAGATCGAGCTGCATACGTGAATTTCGTCGACAACTCAACGCGATATCGAATGGACTTTGGCAGCGAGCCAGACGGAGATCCCATCGTATTGCTGCAGACCGGCGTGAGCGCGGGAAATGACACGGGGCATACCGTTATCCTCGATGGCCTTGGCGGCGGATATCACCGTTATGATCTTCGCTACGATCCAACGGCGGGTTCCGCAGATCTGTTTGTTGATGGCGTCGAAGTATTCAGCAACTACGCGGGAATGACCGACACGCTTGGTCAACGTGTCGGCTGGGGCTCGGGGCAGGCTTCCGCAACTGGTCACACTCACTTCAACTCAGTTCAATGGGCGGTTACTCCTGCAACGAGCACCGCGACCGGCACGATCACCAACGACGACAGTGCCGTTCTGAGCGTCACGGCTGAATCGAAGAATGAAGGCACGGGCGGCTCACCGACTCTATACACATTCGATATCGACCTGTCGAATCCAGTCGACGTCGCTGTTGGCCTGACGGCTGATACGCAGGACGGTACCGCCACGGCAGTAGACGATTTTACGGCAATCACCGGCGCCAGCGTCAGCTTCGCTGCCAATTCGACAACACCGCAACAGGTAACTGTCGAGGTGACGGCGGACAACAAGGTCGAGGCCAACGAAGCCTTTGATCTGGTGCTCAGTGCCCTGTCGGCTGGCGGTCGTGACGTCACATTCGTGGGCGGCGGAGCCACTGAATCCGCAACTGCCAGCGTACTTAACGACGACTCCGCCACCGTGATGGTGACGGGTGTCAATGACACAGAAGAAAACGGGCCGTTCAATCTGCAGGTCTCGCTGTCCGCCCCAGTTGACGCGATAGTTGAGGTGGATCTGTCAACTGTCGACATCGGTGACGCCACAGGTGGTGGTGTCGATTACATCGATATCGTCAATCAACTGGTCACTCTGCCAGCCAACAGCACGGCTCCTGTGATTGTGCCGGTCACCATCAATGACGAAACCCTCGTCGAGGCGGATGAAGATTTCGAAACGGCTCTCAGCAATCTTGTCAGCACACTTTCCGGCAGTATCACGCTGGGAGCAAACGCCACGTCCACCATTCAAGACACAGACAGCGGCACAGTCGGCGAAACGTACGATTTCACAGCCGCGACATTCTCTACTCCCGAACTGAATGTCACGCACACAAATCCTGTCGTCCGAGTCACTCGATCGGCGAATACATCAAACGCTTCGTCTGTGGATGTCGTCTTGGGTTCCGGAACGGCGACGGCTGGCAGCGATTTCACGGCCGGACCGCTGACGTTGAACTTCGCCGCTGGTGAAACGACGAAAGTCGTGCCGATTGAATTCCTCGGCGACAGTGTCGTTGAATTGCACGAAACACTGAACCTGACCTTTGCTAACTTCAGCGGTAGCGGGCAGGCGGGAACGACGAATTCGACAGCAACGGTCACGATTGCTGATGACGACTTCGCCACGCTTACCATTGCCAACGCCAGCGTCGTCGAAGGCACTGGAGGCACCAACCAATTGGTGTTTGACGTGACTCTGGATGCGGAGGTCGACGCTGCCTTCTCCGTCGACTACGAAACAGTGAACGGCACAGCCACAAGCGCAGATGGTGACTACACGGCAGTTGCGGCGACCGCACTCAACTTTGCAGGCAGCGCCAGCGAACTTCAGAAAATTCTGATTGATGTCGCAGGCGATACCAAAGTCGAACTGGATGAAGCCATTTCGGTGCTGCTCAGTAATGTTCAGGCGAGTGGGCGCGATGTTCGGCTGAAGACAATGTTGCCTGTGTTCGCTCATGCCGGCGCTGCTGATCCTGCGGCCGAAGGATGGGCGTACTCGCAGGGGCCATCCACTTCGTCGGGGCCGATCCTCAACGATCAGGGTTCCGATATCGATGCGTGGTTTGTGGAAGACACATCACTAATTGGAGGAACACATCAGTTCAACGAACAGGTTCCGGCAGCGGCACAAATTACAGAGGCCGCTGCGAATGGATGGGCGCTCAGTTCTACCGTTCGAGTACTCAGTGGGTCCGCGGGTACTCACGACAGCATGAGTATGGACTACCTTGATGGCTCTCGGCAGTACAGCGTTGCATTTGATGTAGATAGTAACGGTGACACGTTTGTCCGCCTGAACGCCGGCGGATTCAGTACTGGCCCGACCTACACGCTCACCGGGGCAGGTAGCAGCTATCACGAATACGATCTCAGGTTCGACCCCGTCGCGGGATCGGCCGACCTGTTCGTCGACGGAGTCGAACGCCTCAGTAATTACACGGGAGTCGCCTTGGTTCATTCACCGCGAGTCGGTTGGGGGGCAGCGGCGTCAGACGGTACCGGCCGCGCCCATTTCAATTCCGTTGCCTGGACGATTGGCGCGCAGCAGACAGCGACTGCTGTCGGTGCAATTACCAATGATGACAGCGCTTCGGTTTCTGTCAGCAACGTCTCGCAGGTTGAAACTGACGGCGGTCAGACGGCCTTCGACTTCGAAGTTGTTCTTTCTGCTCAGGTTGATACTTCCGTCACTCTGCAAGCTGACACCGCCGTTGGTTCGGCCACGCTTGCGGATAACGATTATCAGGAACTGACCGGTCAATCTGTCGCCTTCTCGCCCGCCACCGTCGCCGGGCCACAGACCCAAACTGTCACAGTCCAGGTCAACGGCGACGGCGTCGTGGAAGTGGATGAGGCGTTCAATTTAATCCTGAGCAACCTGTCTGCTGGCGGGCGTGACGTAGCCTTTGCAGGTGCCGCCGCGACCCTGACCGGACAGGGAACGATTCTTAACGACGACGCTCCGCCAGTAGCGCCGGGCACGCCGGACCTGGATGCTCTGAGCGACACCGGATCGGACGATGCAGATGACCTCACCGCAGATGACACGCCAACGTTCCTCGGCAACGTCGGGGCTGCCGAAGCGGGAGGAACAATTGCACTATTTGCCGACGGAACAGCAGTCGGCAGCGCAGTCGTTGCGGGCGATGGCACGTGGTCTGTCGATTCCAGTCTGCTCGCGGACGGCGTTCACGCCATCACCGCGACATTGACCGACATCCACGGTAATGTCAGTCCACTGTCGGCAGCCCTATCGATTCAGATTGACACTTCGGCACCTGCAGTGCCAGGTGCTCCCGATCTTGAAAATTCAAGCGACACCGGTAATTCGGATACCGACAATCTGACCTCAGACAACACACCTGAGATCTCGGGCACCGCCGAACCGAATGCCATAATCGAAGTCCTCGACGGCGGTACGTCGATCGGCATCACAATGGCTGATGGAACCGGAAACTGGGTGTTCACTGCTCCTACGCTCTCAGACGGCATTCACAGCCTGACGGTCACTGCAACAGACGCTGCAGGAAACACGAGTCCGCCATCGGCTGCACTTGATGTTACGGTCGACACTGCAATTCCGGCAACTCCATCCGTAACTGGGTTCAGCGATGACACCGGCACGCAGGGCGACGGCATCACCGGCGACCAAACGCTATTTGTTTCAGGAAACGCCGAAGTAAACAGCACTGTCGAAGTGTTCCTCGGCGGCAGTTCAATTGGCACTACTTCAGCGGATGGCAGCGGAAACTGGTTGTTTGATTTCACGGGGACGACACTCGGCGATGGCGTTCACAACTTCAGCGCGCAATCGACCGACGTCGCAGGGAACACCAGCATCACGTCCAGCGTCTTCGCCATCACCGTCGATGCCACCGCACCGAATGCCCCTTCCGTGACTGCAATCAGTGTCGACAGTGCAACACCGGGCGACGGCGTGACGAACGACAACACGCTGATCGTATCCGGCACCGCCGAAGCCAACAGCACAGTCGAGGTCTTCCTCGACGGCAACGCGATTGGAACGACGACGACAAATGGTACAGGTGCCTGGTCGTTCGATCACAGCGGCACCGTACTCGCTGACGGCAGTTACAATATCACTGCGGCAGCCACTGACGTCGCTGGCAACATTAGCCCGACTTCAAACGCTCTCGCCGTTACGATCGACACGGTGGCACCCCTGACGCCGTCGACACCGGATCTGGAATCGACCAGCGACACCGGTTCGTCAGACACCGACGACGTTACGTCCGACGACACTCCAACTATTTCCGGTACTGCGGAACCAGATTCGATAGTCGAAGTGTTCGTTGACGGCACTTCACAGGGCACGACAACTGCCGATAGTTCCGGCAACTGGGCATTCACGACGAGCTCAGTATCCGACGGCCCGCATGACTTCACAGTGACCGCGACCGATGCGTCTGGTAACGTGAGTGATGCCTCTACTGCGTTGACCGTCACGATAGACACAATCGCTCCTGCCGCGCCACAAATCGTGTCGCCGACGAATGGAAGTACGACTGCCGATACAACTCCGGATGTGACTGGAACCGCTGAAGCGGGTGCCGAGATCGTCGTCCTGGAAGGTGCTGCAAGCCTTGCAGCCACTTCGGCCGACGGTGCTGGAGACTGGACAGCAACATCATCTCCGCTTGCGGACGGCGTTCACACGATTGAAGCTCATGCGACAGACCTTGCCGGCAATCAATCGACGAACTCTTCGCCCGTGAGCTTCACCGTTCAAACCGGCGGAACAAACGAAGTTCCGATCATCACGAATGTGGAAACGGACGCAACACTGCAGAACAAGGCCCGGCCCGGTGACACCGTCACTCTAATAGCCGCCTTCACTGACCAGAACGTCGGCGACACACATACGGCAACGATTGATTGGGGTGATGGAACGACCTCTGTCGGCGTTGTTGACGCGAACACTGGCACGCTGACCGGAATTCATCAGTATGGAACCGGAGGCGTGTTTGAAGTCTCCGTAACAGTCACAGATAACGTCGGTGATTCGGACACAGAATCGACAAAGGCAATCGTCCGAGGCGTGAGACTCGCCGCCAGCGGCGAACTGCAGGTGGTTGGCAGTCAGTACTCTGACGTAATCCACGTGTACAAGCACCATGCCAAAGTGAAGGTCAAGACATGGCGCGCGTGGACGTGGCCGAAGTGGTATTCGTTTGACGCCGGTGATGTGACGTCATTCCTGATCATCGGTTGCGACGGGAATGACCACATTCACATCGATCACCGCCTGAACCAGCCAGCGACTGTATTTTCCGGGGCGGGCAACGACCATGTCATCACATCCAGTGGTGACGACTTCATCGACGGTGGGGCCGGTCGCGATCACATCTCCAGCGATGGTGGTCACGACACAATCGTTGACATGGACGGAAACAACGTCATCTGGTCCGGCAGCGGAAGCGACACCGTCACGACTGGAAACGGACACGATCGTGTTTATGCGGGAGACGGTGACGACACCGTTGATTCTGGAGACGGTAACAACCTGGTTCACGGCAATGATGGCAACGACACGATCATCTCAGGATCCGGGGCTGATTGCATTCACAGTGGCGATGACGATGACGTCGTCCATTCAGGAGACGGAAACGACTGGATCGACGGTGGTCAAGGCAACGACGTGATCTTCGCCGGCGCAGGTAACGACAGAGTATTCGCTGGCGATGGTCGCGACGTTGTCTTTGGCGGTTCCGGGAATGATCGCCTTGACGGCGGCAGAGGTCAGGACTTGCTCTTCGGCGGTACCGGCCGAGACTACCTGAACGGTGGCCGCGGTGCCGACATTCTGGTTGGAGGCGATGGTCAAGACACTCTCTGCGGCGGCAAGGATAACGACCTTCTGATTGGAGGCAGCCTTGATACCGACTGGGAATCAGCCTTCGACGCGGTCGCCCTCGACGACGCGCTCATGGAATGGGCGACGGGTGACCTCGCAGACACGATGAACATTCTCGGCAATGTCCTCGATGACAACGACAAGGATCATCTGTTCGGCCAGCAGGGGCTGGATAGATTTGTGGCGGGAGTCAGCGATCGAACTTGTCAGTAATCCTTAATCCTTGGCATTTTCTGAAAAACGTAGCGCTACGTGTCGCAACAAATTGCGAGAAGGGAATTTACTGTCGGGCGCAACACAGCGAGACGCCTTCCCTTGAACGTCCGTCACAAATTTTGTGACACATAACTGCTCGAACGGACCCTTATGTTGTGCAGGACAGTACGGAGATCTGAACTCAAATACTGAGGCCATGCAACTCATGCGAAACAACAAAACCATGCGGCTTTCGATTATTGCCGGTTTCTTCATTTGCCAGCTTTGTACCGACCTTTCGGCAGACGTGTTCAGCGTGACTGACTCGGACTTTTCCGGAGGCGTCTACGACTTCACGTACTACAGCCATACGAACAAGGCTTACGTCAACGGTACAGAGGTTTCGTTCGGATCGCTGGTCATGACCAACACGGGGCTCAGTGGACCGACGACTGAAGGTGGGGCGAATTACTGGTATGCCAACGGATACTTCAACGCGGCTCAGTTGGCCGGAGACGTCACATTGGGCTGGGATTTGTCGGCCGTGACAGCAAAACTTGGGCAGGTGGAACTGTTAACAAACGCGGCCCTGTTTCAATTCAGCCCATTTACGGATGACGCCTTCGAAGACAAGCTGTACGGCGAAATCGCGACACCGGGTGCATTTGGAAGCGGCGCCTACACTCGCTACTTCGAATTCGAAGGCAACAACGATACGTCGACATCGACACTGACGAATTACACATTGCTTCAGGACGTGACTTCAAACGTGTCGACGTCGTGGCTGAATGACCCCGGTTTGTTTGAGTTAAAGCTGGGTTATCAACAGCACGCTGTCGACAGCAGCCACCCGAACATCCCCGGCAAACATCTACAGATCTTTCGCAACAATACGGTCCCCGGTAACGCCTCGTTTCAATTAAGGTTGACCGCAGCGTCGACAGCCACCGTGCCGGAACCGTCTTCATTTGCCGGTTTGCTTTTGGTCTCAGGTGCGGTGTACGCCGGTCATCGTCATCGACGTCGTCAGTCACGCTGAAACCCAACCGGCAACGCTCGCGGTGTGCCGGCTGTTCATAATCCTGCCGTCGCTCCTTTCGCATTTCTGCTACCTACCTTCACGTCAGAATAAGACCATGAAACTTCAAGCTCAGCTTCGCACATTCTTCTCTCGCCTTAATCGCAAGTCACGTTGTCGACGATGTCGATTCGCCGCGTCCGGAACATCTGCAGAAAATCTTGAATCGCGTGCATTACTCAGCAGCGTGAGTGTGTCCGGCACATCGCTGAGTTTTTTTGCCGATGCCGATGAGACGAATACCGTCACCATTTCCGAATCCGGAGGCACGATCACCATCATTGACACCACGGCTCCGATTACGGCAGGTGCCGGAGTCACTGTGGTGAACACCAATGAAGTCACAATTCCTACGGCGGGCCTGGTTGTGATCAACGTGAACCTCGGCGATCTGAACGATTCGCTGGACATGTCGGCGGTTGGCCAGATCGGAAGTCTGCGTCGGACGTCTCTGGTTGGCGGAGACGGAGATGACATCATCATCGGCAGTGATCTGAACGACGGCTTTTCGGAAAGTCCTGGAAGCGATTCAATCGATGGTCGTGGGGAAATCACCAGTGATCAGTGGTTGGTCAATTCTGACATCAACATGACGCTGACCGATGCCGGCCTCACTATCGGTTCCGAATTCGATACGTATGCAAACATCGAATTCGTAAGTCTTGGCGGACTCGCCAGTGACAACACAATCGATGCGTCGGCTGTGACTGCCGCCAGCGGCATCACGAGTGGCATCAATCTGACCGGCCGCGATGGCAATGACATACTGATCGGTGCTCAGGGAGTGCGAAACAGCTTCCTGGATTTCGTTGGCGACAATTCGTTTGTCGGCGGATCTCTCAGCGACAGTGTACCCGCCTTTCGGGATCAGGATATGACTCTGACGGACTCCACGTTTCTAATCGGAACAAGTGTCAACACTCACGTCAGTGTTGAGAATTTCGACATGCGTGGCGGCCCCACCGGCAACATCATCGACGCATCGGCCATTTCAATGGCTGGCGATGTCACGACCGTGCAGATCATTGGCGATACCGGAAATGACACGCTCCGAGGCAGCTATTTGAACGACACGATTCGCGATACCGGTGGCGTAAATGTCCTGGATGGACTCGGTGGTACGGACATTCTGATCATCTTTGGCGACACAGACCAGGTCCTCACAAATAGCACACTGTCAATCAATGGCATCGTCAGCACTCATGCCAACTTCGAGGACGTGCGACTCCAGGGCGGTGCAGGGAATAACATCCTGGATTCCAGTGCCGTAACAGCGGCTTCCGGAATCAATGTTGTTTACCTGACGGGGCTGGCGGGAAATGATTCGTTGTTGGGAGGCGAACTCAACGAGATTCTGGCCGACAACGACGGCAACAACACGATCGATGGCGGCGGTGGCGTGGATCGCTTTACCGCAACCGGGGACGTTGATATGTCAGCCATCGATGGCACGTTGTTTGTCGGCCCTTACGTCAATACGTTCTCGAATGTGGAAGACCTGCGAATGACAGGCGGTGCCGGGGACAACGTTTTGGATTCGTCCGCTTTGACGGCGGCCAGCGGAGTCACCACGAACGTGATCTCTTCACTGACGGGGAACGACACAATCCGTCCGTCGGGCGACACCGGGATCAATTCCAACCTGAATGGTGGTGACGGAGCCGCCTCTGGAATCGACACGCTGGATCTCACCCAGTTTCCCGTTACGCCGAACGTCAACATTTCCGGCCCCGGAACTTCGGATGGATCACTCGGTAATGTTGGTGCAAATATCAGTTTCAACAACATGAACCTAATCACGCTGCCGCCGGAATACGACTTTTCAGCAGCAACGTATTCTGCAGCAGAAGGTGATTCGCCCAGCCCAACCAACGTCGTACAAGTCACTCGGTCTGTGAATACATCGATCGCCTCGTCGGTGGATGTGGTTTTGACGGATGGCACGGCAACTGGCGGAACGGACTTCACCGCCGGGCCAATCACGGTGAGTTTCCTGCCCGGTGAAGTTATGAAAAGCGTGCCGATCGAACTGCTTGGCGATACCGATGTGGAAGCGGACGAAACGATTCTATTGTCATTCGCGAAAGGCATCGCGGGCGGCGTTATCCCAACGGCTGAGCTCACCATTCTGAATGACGATGTCTCTAACCTGCCGCCGGAAGTGTTGACCGTTGAAACCGATGCCACGTTTGTTGACAAGGCCAGCCCCGGAGATTCGGTGACGCTGAACGCCACGTTCACCGATCCGAATCCGAGCGACGTCCATACCGCAACGATCGATTGGGGTGACGGCAATTCGTCGACCGGAGTCGTGTCAGGTGGCAACGTCACAGGCAGCCATACGTACTTGACCGGCGGAATTTTTGAAGTGACGGTGACCGTGGATGACGGCATCGAAACCGACGATGCGGTCTCAACCGCTGTCGTGTCGGGAGCCCGAGTCACCGACGATGGGACTCTGCAGATCATCGGCACGGATCAGCGAGACCGCATTCACGTCAAACGAATTGGTAGCAACATTCGAGTCCAACTGAAAGCTGGCTACGGTCCAACTCAGCAATCGTACATCCCTGTCAGCGACGTTTCTTCAATCCTGATCTATTCCTGTGAGGGCAGTGACCATATTCACCTGGATCGCAACATCAGCATGCCAGCGGTCATCGACGCCGGTTCCGGCAACGACGAAGTCATCGGCGGTTCGGGGGATGATCTGATCCGAGGCGGCTCAGGGCGAGACTTCGTATCTGGTGGACAAGGCCACGACGTAATATTGGGCGGCAGCGGACACGACGTTCTCTTCGGCGATTCGGGCCGAGACATCATCATCGCGGGTGCTGGATTCGATCTGGCATTTGGCGGCAGCGGTCAGGACATCATGATCGGTGGCGACACCATCCATGATGGCGACGACGTAGCGTTGAACGGTATCCGGGACGAATGGACGTCTCACAAGTCACTCGCCGTACGCAAACAGAACCTCATCAACGGCACCGGTGACGGCAATGGACTGAACGGCACCGCGTTTCTGGATTCATTGTCGCTGATCGACGACAACGCATTCGACCTGCTGTTTGATGGCTGGGGCACGGATTGGTATCCCCAACAATAATGGTTCAATCGCCAATGGTATTCGTGCCTTTCTCTTCCATCCTGATTGTTCATCTCAGGTGTTTCGAGGGGGACGCTAAGCTGACAGCGGGACCAGGCAAGCCGGTGACATTATGCTGATTGGGAAAATCAGAACACCTGCACTGTCAACGACCAATGGCTGACGCCGATGTTCTGCCAAAACGCGAGGCAATCGCGAACAACTGATCCGCGAATATGGTGATGTCGAGCAGGTTGCCAAACGGAAATCGCTAGCGCCAAGTCCTTAGCAATGACTCTAACGCACAGGTCGCGGAGACGCGGTGGGCCGCAGCGATTGCGTGTGGGCCGGCTTCTCTCTGGGGCCGTGCAGGTAGTTGCCAATAATCGTGTATCGCACGAACAACTGGTAACTCAGCAGGCCAATCACTGTCGTCACGCTGCTGACGATCAGAAACTTGAAAACTGAAGGTATGTCGATCCAGTGCAGCGCGGTGGCCAGCGCCGCGACGATCGGTAAATGGCAGAGATACATCCAGTACGAAGAATCCGCGATGTAGCGAGCCTGGGGCCCTTCTGAATTCCAATGGTGCAGGAAGCAACCCATCAGTCCGTAGATCGTCAACCATGCGATCAGGGCCACCGTGAGGCCCATCACCAGTCGCCCGGTCAAGGATTGCAGATCAAGAAAGTTGGTGCGCAACAGGACCAGATACACAATGCCCAAGGGCACCGAGAGCAACAGATGAGTCTTCGGGAACCTGACGGCTTTCATGAACCATTCACGATTCTGAAACGCCGTGATACCACCAATGAAATAGATCGTGAAGTACAACAAACGAGGCGGGTCAGCCAAAAACGTGTTGTGGTGAGCGATCACGGGGCTGAGGTCGCTCCATAGTAACAGGCCTGTCGGGATCGCTGCGGCGATCGGCATCCACCACTTCGGAGCGATTGCAGTTTTTGTCTCGCGGACAGGCTTTCCGGTGCCCGGCATCACAACGCTTAAGAATAGATAGACGGAGCTCATGATGATGAGATCCTGCAGAAACCAAAGGTGAGCCGGGCCAAAACTGTTCTCTTGAAGCTTGGGCGGCAACGGAACATGCGGCATCATCTGATCGTAGGTGCATTGCCCGGTCAGATACCATCCGCCGACGAACACAACATATAGGATTGGGCCGATTGTCCATGCCGCGACAATGTAAGGGACGACGAGTCTTTTGAAACGCTTTCTGGCGAACTGCTCAGCACCGTGACGGTCCATCGTGAGCTTCGCAAAGAAACCGGCCAGGAAAAAGAACAATGGCAACCGCCACGCATGCACCCACCAGTACGCGAAGTCGCCGACAAGAGACGGCGTATCCTGAACCACCCATCGCATTCCTTCTAACGGTCTGGCCAGATACGCCATTGACGCGTGCAGAGTGATTCCCAACAGCATGGCAATTGCGCGCAGGGCCGACATTCCACCAAGAGTTGTTCTAAGCGGCGTTGGTTCGAAGGAGGTTGTATGCGCAGGTGTGGTCATAGCTGCTACGGTTGAGTTAACTTGACAGCGGATGGGGCTTTGGTCACTGAATCAGCTTCTGTTACGCGGCCGGGGAGCAGCGTCAGCAGGGCCGGCAGGAATAACAGATCGGCGGGTAGAGCAACGATCAGCGTGACACACGCCATCGAAGCGAAACTGACATGGGGCGGCAGTTGGCTGGTCATGACGGTTCCCAGGCCTGCCGTTATCACGATCGTCGTCAGCATCAGCGCGCTGCCCACGGCGACAAACGTCCGTTGATTTGCAACGACGGAACTGCTGCCCTTGCGCCGTTCACTGCGGAAGTGGTGCAGGTAGTGAATTGTGTCGTCAACGGCGATCCCCAGGCAGATTGCGAACGAACACGTTGCAGCAATTCCTAGTGACCCCACCATGCAATATTGCAATGCTCCGGAAACGGCCAGAGGCATGACGTTGGGGATGATTGAGATCAACCCGATTTGCCAGGAATGAAAACTGATGGCCAGCAGCATAAAGATAATCGCGGCGGCCATCATCAGGCTCTGCATCATTTCCCTGATCAATTGACTCACGATTTTGCCTTCGACAATCACGTCGCTCAGAAGTTCTACTTCGAATCCTGGGTTGGCCGTTTCGATGCTGACCAGTTTTGACTTGAGTTCATTGAGAACCGGTTCAAGAGCCGCAAAGCCCAGGTCCTGCATGCGTGTGACGACGATAGTTGAACGAATGTCCGGACGATAGAACTGATGCTTCAAAGACTCCGGCAGTTGGTTGGCGAGGATCGATTGATCCTGCCGATTCGAGCCTCTGACCACCGTAAGAGCCGTGCGGATCGACAACGGGCGTCCCAGCAGTGGCTGTTGAGCAATTAAGGACTCGCATTCACGAATGGCCGGCCATATCTGCTTTCGAGACGTATTTTCGGGCCAGCGAAGCATGACTCTCAGGCTGCGAATGCCGCCCACATGCCTGTCGCAATGGTGCATGGCCTGCCACTCTTCGGATTGATTCGGCACGCGATCGCTGACGCGCTCGTCGGCAATTAGTCGGCTGCATAATACCAAACAGCCGACGGTTATCGCCGCGCCGATGATCGTCACCATGCGAGCGTGACTTGCTGAAAAGCGAATCACTCCTTTGAAACGACTGATGAATCGTGCCAACGGTTCCTGCTGGTGGTTGACGTGCATTCGACGACCAAGCCAGGACACCGCCAGTAGCGGGCTCACCAGAACGACGGCAAAAAATGTGACGATGACTCCAATAGCCGATGCGTATCCGAATCCGGCGATCATTTCTGACTGCGACAGTGCCAATGAACCGAAGCCAATGGCTGTTGTGAGCGACGTTAACAGGCATGCCGGACCTGTCTGGACAAGTGCGTTCCGAGCTGCGTCGATGACGTTGCTTCCGGAGACCCGAAGCTGTTTGAGTCTAAGCGTAAAATGGACGCCGTCCGTGAATCCGATCATGACGATCATCACGGGCAGAATGATTTTGGCCAGTTCGTTTTCAGATTGCCCGATCAGCTTCAGCCAGCCGAGTGTCCAGATCACGCCAACGACAGGGCCACTGCACGCAATGATAATGGCGATCGGTCGGCGAAACACCAGAATCTGTAGTCCACCAACAAGCAGATACGCCCAAATTTGTATGCGGACATGATCGCCAGCCAAAGCTCGATTGTGCAGATCGTAAAGCGCCAGCGTTCCGGTAACTCGTACCCGAATATCGGTCGCCGCCAGGTTCCGCATCGCTATCGATCGAATAGTGCTGACGAGCGATTTGTCATTCGTGTCGAGTAGCATCAATAACGTTCGGCCGTCTGAGGAAATCAGATTGTTCGCGGCCAGAGGATGATTCACCAATGCCTGTTTCGCATCGACCAGTTCCTGCGCCGATGTGGCGTTGGTGACGATGGGCAGCCAAAGTCGCTGTCTTCCACGCGGGCTGACTTCGGGAATATCTCCAACCCACGTCAGATTCAGGACTTCTTTAATCTCGCGTAACGCCACAGCGGTGTGCTGCAGTGCGGCGATGTGTGCGGGTTGGAAGAAGTCTTCGCTTTGGAAAACGAGCACAATGGGGGCGTTGGATTTGAACTGTCGTTCCGTCGCGCGAAGTTCGTCGATCACTTCCTTTGGAACCCACCCTGCGGATTGTGACTCGGCGATCCGGAAGCCGGCAAATCCAAGCAATGGCGCAATGCTAAGGACGATGACCAAAAGCCATCCCGGCAGCGGGCGATTGATGAAGGTGTCGGTAAAGAATTTCATTTTGAAAGGAAGGCGGCCAGCGGCTGGTCAGCCCCAATGTGTTTCTGAGCTGACTTTCGCGGATGTCTGTGACGGCAGGTGGCTGAGGTCATCCGTGCAGCCGGCATTTACGCCTACGCCCGGATTTCTAACCATTGCGACCAGCGTGTCCACGAACGCCGCGAAGAACGAAGGGAAGATCGGATAGCGTTGTCCGGGGTTGGCCTCTGAAATCTCTTCCATTCGCTGCTTCAGCGATGAACATTCGAGCTTTGGATAGCGGTGATGCGGGCCGTGTACGGCAAGGTCGAAGTTGAAGAACGACAGCGTCCGGGTGATAAAACTCGGGCCGACAACCGTGCGCGTGCCATGCAGCGGATCGAAGCTGCTGGTGCCAACATGATCCATGATCTTGCGAAGACCGTTCACTGCCGTTGCCAGTAGTGGCGGGAGCGCAAAAATGAAATGCTCCGGCTGGAACTGAAACCTGCCTGTCTGGTGCATCCAGATTCCAGTGCCGATGGTCCCGAGCCAGAACACGGCGATTCCACAGTACTCGATTTTCATCGTTCGGCGAATCGGTAGAGGCACCGGAGATTCTTTTGAGAAGCAGATGCGGCCCCAGATGATGGGTGTCGCGACGACCGCAAAAACGATGTCGAACCACACAAAGATTCGCCGGAAACGTAACGATGCTCGAGGATCACTGTAGGGCCACATTTCCCAGTCGAGAGGCGTATTGAGATAAGCATGGTGTCGCATGTGAACCTCCCTGTACACGGTGTGGGGAATTCCGAGCACGGTTCCAATGATTTTTGCGCTGACCGTTACCACAAGCGGAGTCGAGTTCAGGTTCCCATGTACAATCTCGTGTGTCAGACCTCCGATGCAAAACCACGCGTACGCAAGCAGGGGAATCCAGATCATCGACGCTGCCATGTTGGTCGGGCTGTAATTCGCCATCCACCAGCACTGACCGATACATGCGATGATCGGAAAAGCAATTAGCCTGGGCAGTAACTTAAAAGACATGAAACTGATCTGCTGATTGAAACATCGGCGGTTGACCATGCTCGGAAACGCGTGCTGCTGCTTTCGCACTGCGTCGATTGTTGAACCTAAGAATGGCAACGGCTGAAGATTGGGGCATCGAGGCAGTCACCGCGTTCCTTGGGCGATCGAATGCGGACCAACAGCAACGGTTTCGATCGTTCTTCGTGAGTCATTGGATCCTGCAAGTGCTGAAAGTCCGTCAGAAATGTTTTGCAGCAATTCATCGGCGTCGGCTGAGGAGAATAAATGCGTGTTTCGGTTCAGGTGCATAATCAATTCGCCCCCGTAGGTGCCGAATGCCATCGTCATGTTGGTGTTTGAGCGCACTGGAGCGACGCCATCGATCCGTTGAATGACGACATTGCCGGCGATCGCTCTTCCGTGTATTAGAGGGAATCGGTTTTCGAAGATTCGCCGCACCTCCCCAACGTTGGTCATCACGGCCGTTGCGAAGTTCGGCTGAGCGATTTGCGACAGTCGAAACAGTCCCGGAATCCAGCGTGTCAATGCAAATCCATGCAGCATGGCGGCTGCTTCGTTTCGATTGAGCATCTGCTGAGACTTATTACGGATGGCTTCCAGCAGTGATTCGGACGACAGGATTTCGTGACGCCGGAAGCTATGAAAGACATAGCTGACGACATTTGCCGCAGAGATATCGTCGTGGTCGGGAGTCCTCATACTGACCGGCATTAGAATCCGAAACAGGTCGCGGCGTTTTGCGCCGGGACTATTCGATGACCACATTGCGGTTTTCTGTAGGAAGACCATCATGCACAAATCGTTGACCGTGGCACCGTTCGAAGCGGCGAGTTCTCGCAATTGTTTCAGCACCGACCGCGGCAAAACTCTGGTCGCAATGATGTTGTTCGTCTCCTGTTTTCCAGGAGGTGCGGATGATTCCCCGCACCTAACAAGGCAGTAACTCTTCCTCAGGAATAGCCGACAGGTTTCCAGCAGCGTATGGCCGATCGGCGCTCGCGGCTTGCGTTGGTCTCCTGCCATCGCCTTCGTGCCACGGCTCAGCAGTCGCTGCGGGTTAGGGCGGCGAACTCGTGGTCGTTCGTCAGCGCTGGAGGCAGTGAGTTGACCGTAGTGCGCGAAGACGTCTCCGATAAATCGAATCGCTCCGATGCCGTCGACGCAGGCGTGGTGAAAGTGAGTGATCAGCACTCCTCGATCGGCACACAGACGCAGTTGAAAGGTGACGCCCGCTTCGTTCCGTAAATCGATTCTTTGCAACGGGCAGTGAAGAGGAGGAGCTTCGCTGTCATAGCTGATGGCTGTCAGCGTCGGCTTATGGTTTTTCAGAAGTCGCCATTCGCTGCGCCATCCCGATTCGTCAACGACAGCGCGAAGTAACGGGTTGTCCAGCAGCGTGATGTCCAATGCCTGTCGGAAAGCGGACTCATTCAGTTGCCCTTCGAACGATGTTCGCAGGACAATGACCATTGGGTGGTCGGCAGAGTCGTCTCGGAAGGCGTAGTGTTCAAAATCTGACAGCGTCAGCGGGAACATGTCGTCTGCTGGATTCATGTTGTTCCCAGGAAGGAGATGACCGTCTGCGCTAACCCACGCTTATCAAGCGCATCGTGATCACCCTAGCCAGGTACCTACGGCGGCAGCAACTGTAAATTTGACGACATGCGAAGTTGGTGAAACATGCTGCCCCATGGGCATGGTCGGAGCACAAATTCTACTTTTAGTCAGGCCAACTCTCCGAGGCGGGCTGTTTTCGGTGCCTCGGACAGTCAGGATGCTGTCCAACTTCTGCGCAAGAACTTAACCGGGTAAATCGGGTACCTGCGTTGCTGTGTCCTTCAGCGTGTCCGCAAATGCGTTCAACAGTGCCTTGGCGTTTCGCTGACTGAAACGTTTCGAACAGCACCGCATGCTGATCGACAGGCAGCCGTTGATCATCATTGAGGAGAATGCGGCAGATGTGCCCTGTCGAATGGGTGGGATGCCGCAGATGTGTTCGACTGTGAGATTGCCCATCTGAATTTGGCCGTCAATCTTTGGCAACCGGCTTCCTATCGTATTTAGCAAATTGCCCATGTGTGAAATCACTGTCGTACTCATGCAACTGTCCTGCGTCCACCACATGACGAACCGCAGCATTCCCGGTAGCTTCCTCATCGCTTCAATTGCCTGAACAAAAAACCAACCCGCCTGGTGTTTGTGGACGAGTTGCATTTCGTCACGAATGCTGTGAAGCAGTTTGTCCCGTTGTGTGACAAGCGAAACCGGTCGTGCCATGAAGACGTAGCTCACGACGTTGCACGCAGGCAGTTCACTGTCGGATGGTCCTCGCAGGCTGGTCGGCACAAGCACGCACACGGTTGGTTGTTTGACGCTGAACCATTGTTTTCTACGACGTCCGTGTTTTGTGTTCCAGGCGTGCGAGGTCGTCATGAGTTCACTGACGAGCAGATCATTCAGAGAAGCGCAATGAAGTTTGGCAGCTTCCCTAAGGCCACGTGTTTCACGGCGACTTAGTTGCAGCGTCATCAGGTTGAGGCCCTGTTGTCGGTCATCATTACGGTCGGGCGAAGTGGTCTGCAGGGGAAGTTTCTTCTGCCGCAGGTATCTGAGTGTGTACTTCAGAAGAATTCGAACCCGTCGCGTGAGTGAGCCTCTCACGTCGGCAATGCGCCGCCCATCGCGGCTGCCTCTTGTCTTCAGCAGATGGTGGTGCACAGGACGCAGTTCCGGCAGGTCTCCTTCGATACCGTTGCTGGCCGCGTGTTGACGGGCGTAGGCGATCGCGACGTCTTCGAGGAACTGGGCCGCGCCGATTCCGTCGCAGCAGGCGTGGTGAAACTGAAGGGTGAGCAGAGCATGTTCCGTCGTCTGTTCGCCCCAAACACGCAGCCCGACTGTGTTTCTCAAATCGATGGGTTGGTGCCAGGGTTCTGCTGCGGACCAGTGGTCTTTGTTCCAATCGGTGTTCGGAATATCATCGCCTGCCCAGACCCAGCATTCACGCCCGTTATCTGATTCGACTCGGCAGCACAGCAGCGGGTGCCGAGTTAACGCGGTGTCGACGGCCAGTTGCATGTTCCGTCGATCTACCACCCCTTTAAGCCGAACCTGAAGATAGAACACCATTGGAAAATCTGGTGACTCATCCGTCAGCATGAATTGTTCGAATGCTGTGAGCGGCAGAGGCAGGAGAGATTCGGGGGCGACTGGCGCCATGGTGGTGACCGTCTGTTGTTTACAGCGAAAGAAGCATCGAAACGCTACCATATAGACGGTGGTCTTGTCCTGCTGCGAGAACTATTGCGTGAATTCGGCACGAGCGAATGTTGCGAATTTGCAACGCCCGCTGCAGGTTCACTCAGGCCTTGTTAGGCGTTCCTGGAATGTCCTTTTTCTTTTCCCGTCATGAGCGATTTGGTAGGTGATAAGCCTGTCGGCCCCGTCGAATTTATCGCCACACGACCGCTCATTTGCCGATTACAGTGGTGCCTTTCTTCTGCATTTTGATTGTCACTTCGGAAGTTTCACCTCGCACGAAAGTGACATTAAGTTCCCGGCGGATGCCTGGACCATCGCCGGTGGGCTGTTCGAAGTCTTCGTGATGAACGGAGATCGATTGCGTCAGTGGTGAGTCCTTCGTGCCGCCGGGAATCGTATTTATTTCTGCGACGCCTTTTTCGTCCGTTGTGGCCATGTAGCGCGAACTGGCTGGCGACATGATGCCAAGTTCGACGAACTTCTCGCGGGTGGCGCGGCCCCACGTCATGTCTTTGACCTTGTCGGCTGCCAACAGCGCTGCGCGCCGACTGTAACCGTTGCCGACAATAGTGCTGCCGCCGCCGAAGCTGATTTGGTTGGGCGACGTATAGACTTGAGCGTTTTCGATCGGGTTGCCATCCGGTCCCAATACTGTCACTCGACAGGTTGCGGTTTGCTGCATTTTGATGAAGGGAGTGGCGACATCGTCTTTCAAAAGTGCCAACTGAGGTGCCACTCGCGAATCCGAAATTTGCGACTGGTGAACTTCCAGACCGACGCGTTGAAGATCTTCGACCGTTGGATGAACGCTGATCCACCCATCGCAAACAGCAATCATCTGAACGACGTCGCCACGGGGCAAGGATTCAAAAACAAACGTCCCGTCTTCTTCGATTGTCGTCCAGTCTGACCAATCATTGCGCCTTTCGTACGAACCGTACGCTTCAGCTCCCAGTCCGGTGATTACATGGATGGAGACAATTCCGTTCTTAAACGGGCGAGGCACGTTCTTGTCGATTGTCCCTTCAACGCGCGTGCCGGTTTGAAGTTCCAGGTCTCGTAGTAGAACGCGAGACTTGTTACCGTATTCACTCAAGTCGATGGACTTGCTGAATTTGATTGGCCCGTCGTCCGGCAGCGCGAAGACTCGCAGTGTGCTGCGTTCGGGGTCGACGCCGCGAGACATCAGCATGCCGTTGTTCAGCGTCGCCCACTCGTCAGGGCCGCCCGAACCGCTCAGCGAGGCGTGCAGGTTTTTCCTGATTGGCTCTTTCGTGTCTGCGTCAATCGCCGTAACGGCGATTCTCCGCCCACGTTGCAGAGTGATCTTTGCGGGATCATCGTCGACCGAACGGTCTTCTCGGAACATGATGTAGTCTTCATGCTGCACCAACCACGTGATCTCCCCGACCTCAAGCTTTTCGTAGACAAATTTTGGACACGAAATTTCGACTCTTCCGGATTCGTCCGTTTCTACCTTCGATAGCTTTCCGTGGCGTTCTTCGGCCCAGCCGTAGTGGCTGGCACGTTCAAGCCGCGTTCTCATACCGGACGGAGTCACGGTGGCTCCAGCGATGGGTTCGCCCTCCGGATTGGTGATCAGCAGCCGGACGGTAATCGTCTCGATATCCAGCTTCTCCGGAGTCTCTGAGGTGGCGGGCTCGTTGGCGCGGCTGGCGTTCGCACCAGCGATCAGCAACGTGATGATGAGCAGCGATTTCGTGGCGTGGGCCATGATTCGTCGAGAAGGCAGGGGGCGATCCGGTTGATTGGTCATGGGAGCTATCCAATGGTTTGCGAAGAAGGTCGCTGATCAGGATCGGTTTGCGCCACAATTTTGTCTTTCGATGGCGAAAAAACAGTGTTTCGACCGCGACAATCAATTTATGACTTCGGCTACGATTTCTCTACGGCCAGGGATAGACTGGTGCATCACAGACGACCCCCGCGGAGGCTCGATTGGGAGAGATCGAGCCACGGATTTTCGACGAAATCCACGACGAACAATCACCGGAGCAGCATATGGCGGAATCCAACGACGACTTGAACAGCCACCTCAAACGAGCCTTCAAAAAACGGGACGAACCGCAAACGACGCTGCCCGTGAAGGCGAACGTGGAGGTTATCGAACAGTCTGAGCCTGAGGCGACTCAGGAGGTGGCCGAAGACAAGATGGGGATGATCAGCCGTCTGAAACTTCGCAACGCCGAATCGGCTCATGAGCTGCAAAAGGCTCGCACGACGTACGAAACCGAAATCGAACTCATCCGCCACAAAGCGGACGCGGCCATTCGCGAAAGCAAAGCCTTTTGGGATGCGAAGTCGGTCGAAGTGGCCGAATCGATCAAGACCTACGTACAGTCAACCGTGCGAGCCCTCGAAATCGATCGACTGGATTCTCGCAACGACGATCTGCGGCGAGCGTACGAATCGGCCGCGACCGCCCTGGATAAAGCCAAGTCGTCCAGCCTGCCGGAAGTGATGAAGGACCGACTGATTCAGGACATCCTCACCAACTTTGAAAAGACGCTGGCACGAATTCAGGAAGATACGATCGTTGCAAAGTACGATCTGGACTAATAAAGCCATGGCCGACGACCTGCCCGATTTTTCGCGACTGCCGGAGGATTCTGCGAAGGATCTGCACCGCTTCGGCGTGGGCATGTTTGTCGCGTTGCTCGTCCTGTTGTTGCTTGCCGTTGTTTATTCGATCGGCCAGAAGATCGAGGGCTTTCGATGGAACACGTTCCGCAACGGCTTGTTCACCTTCGGACTGATTTTGTTGTCCGTCTGTGCAACCGTGGTGGCCATGACGTTTGCAATTCGCGGCATGACGCTGCTTTGGCCTGAAGCCATGCAACGCAGTGCGGAACGCCGCAAGCTGAAGAAGGCCACTCACGATGCCACATCGGCTATTGCCGAAAGGCAACGTTTGAACGAAGAACGTGCTCGCCTGACGGCTCAGTTACAGGCCACGTATCTGTTCGAAAAGGAGACGTCCGATGCTGCCAATGCGAAAGCATCCCAAGCCTTTCGAGAAGCATTGCAGTCCAGCGTGCTGCAAAGCTGCCAGATTGCATTCGACCACATCAACAAGGTGGTGGAACAGTATGAGCAGGTGGTGAAAGAAATCGAATTGTCCGAGTTGCCGTCGGGAGATAAGACTGAGCTACTGAACTCATTGGCAAAACAATTGGATGTTGCCGCCACGGAAGAACGCAACAAAGATGCTCAGAAGATGATGGAGTCTGAAATCTGGAAGGTGCGTTTTCGCAAGGCTCGGCTCATTGCGAAAGACAGTCCCGCAGCAGCCGTTCGATATCTTAACCGCATTCAACAGGAAGCTCGCGGGCCAAAGCTGAAGGCCCGAATTCAGGTGATGATTGATTCGATTTCTGCCGTTTCTGATCCAACTCCATGACGGATGATACCAACGAAACTGTGCCAGAAGCCTGGGCGTCACCGACGCAGGAACAGCTGGATTATGTATCGACGTGGTTTGACTATGGCCAGCGACCGACCGTCGAACTTCCGTCGCAATCCGGTCAGCAAAGTGACGGGGACAGCGTCACTTCCACATCGCTACAGAAACTGCTTGCCGTCTACGACTGTCTCGAATTAATGGACCGCGTCTGGCCTCGATCAGACGGCGAAGACACTGTGGGTCTGGAAAAGATTGCCGCCAACAAGCTATTGGCAGATCAGATTGCATCTGGCAACGTCCTTGATTCTCGCTACCGAATTATTGCGGAAATCGGCCGAGGCGGATTCGGCGTCGTCCTGAAGGGACATGATACACAGCTGCGCCGAGACGTGGCGATCAAGATCGCTTTGGAAAATGCACCCGCCTTCGATGCCGACGCAACTCTGGATTGCGGTTCACGAACAGACTCTGAGGAGCCAGTTCGCGAAGCTTTGAAAGAGGCTCGCGTGGTCGCCAGTTTGCGACATCCCAACATCGTGCGCGTGCTTGATATTGGAAGCTGTCCTGAGGTCCCGTTCTATATTGTTTCGGAACTCATTCAGGGCACGACACTGCGCGAAGTTGCAAGACGCGGCCGCTTGCCGTTGCTCGATACACTCCGCGTTGTTGCAAAGATCGCTGCCGGTCTGGACTACGCCCATAGTCGAGGCATCATTCACCTCGATGTGAAACCGGCCAACATCCTGCTCGACCACGACGGTGAACCGCATCTGACGGACTTTGGGATGGCCATCAGGAATTCGGCCCATCGTCCGTCAATGCTCATCGCCGGCACACCTCACTACATGGCTCCGGAACAGGCGGCCGGCCGAGATCATCGCATCAACCGGCAGTGTGACATCTATAGCCTGGGCGTGACGCTGTATTATCTGCTATCCGGAAAGCTGCCATACACATCATCGTCTGCAACGGAGCTGTTGAAGCTGATTTCTGCGTCTCGCTATGTGCCGGTCGGCCAGTTGGTGGAAGCAGTTCCGCCGGGTTTGGAACGCATTCTGGACCAGGCGATGGCGAAGCGCCAATCAGACCGCTATCAGACGGCCGCTCAGTTCGCTGCCGACCTGAATCAATTGGCAGATGAGCTGAAGCTTGAAGGTGCCGACAAAGCGGACGCGTCGCCAATCACAATTGTGCCGCAGGGATTGCGTTCCTTCAGTCAGCGGGATTCAGACTTCTTTTTGCAGCTCGTTCCAGGCGTTCGCGATGTCTATGGGGTTCCTCAAAGTCTGCGATTCTGGAAACACAGGATCGAGCAGTCATATGTGGAACGCGGGACAGAAGTGAATCTGGTTTTTGGACCGTCCGGTTGTGGGAAAACGTCGCTTGTGAAGGCTGGCCTGATTCCCCTCCTGTCCAAGCGCATCGTGCCGATTTATGTGGAAGCGTCTCCCCAGAATACCGAACGCGATGTTCTGATGTTGATCCGTCAATATGTGAATCTGCCTGCCCCGGTTGACAGTCTGGCCAAGGCCGTGCGTTGGCTGCAGAGTCCCGCGATGCTTCGTGAGCAGGAATCCAGTGACACTAACGCGGCTAGCCGTTTTGTGTTGTTCATTGACCAGTTCGAACAATGGTTGCACCAGCAGCATCTTCGTGAAAATCACGATTTGGTAGCGGCGTTAGAAATTTGCGATGGGCAGAATGTCATGCCCGTTCTGATGATCCGAGACGACTTCTGGATGGCCGCCAGTCGGCTGATGAAGGAATTGGATATCCCAATCGTGGAAGGCGGAAATGCCGCGGCCGTTGACCTTTTTGACATGGAGCATGCTCGCCACGTGCTGCGTCTGTTCGGGCAGGCGAACGGCGATTTGCCTTTGGAGTCCGGAGAGATTACAGCCGATCAACAGGAATTTATCCGTTTGGCCATAGAGGACTTGCAGCTTGAAAATCGGGTCGTCTGCGTTCGCATCGCCTTGTTTGCCCAAATGATGCGCGGTCGAGTGTGGTCACCGGCCAGTTTGGAACACTCGGGCGGCAGCGCAGGCATTGGGGTACGTTTTCTGGGTGAAACGTTCGGCGATCGCACCGGCCATGCCAACCATCGGGCCATGGAAACCAGTGCCCGGTTGGTGCTGGCTGCACTGTTGCCCGAACATGGAACCGACATTAAGGGGCACCGACGTTCGGCTGAAGAGTTACAGTCGATCAGTGGCTTGAACGCGGATGAATTCCAGCGGCTGTTGCAGGTTCTGGATAAAGAACTGCGCCTGATCACGCCCGTCGAACACGAAGCTGGCCTTGCAGTGGAATCGACGGGCCGATTGTCAGAAGCAGACCAGAGTGGATATCAGCTGACGCACGATTTTCTTGTGCCTTCGATTCGTGAGTGGCTGTTCAAGAAACAACGAGAGACGCCGGCCGGTCGAGCAGAGTTGTGTCTGGCAGAACGAGCTTCGTTATGGCAGGCCGAGCCACTAAAACGTTACCTGCCGTCGGCTTCCGAAACTATTGCAATCCTTCGGAGAACGAATGCGCGTCGATGGTCGACGGTACAGAAAGCAATGATGGCGTCAGCTGTCCGCGTGCACTCCCGGCGAGCGGTTGTGGCCCTGGCCGCCGTGGGCTTGATGATTATCGGGGCTGCGCTGTTGCGAAATCGGGTCCGGAGTGATCAGTTCGAAAACACTGCGGCGGCGAAAGTGGATAGCCTTCTGACGGCCAGAATCGGCGACGTGCCTCGACTGATTGAGGAACTGGGCGAATTCCGTTCCGTTGCCGATGGCTGGTTACATTCGAGGTTTAACGCTCCTCGTAACGCGGACGAACAACTGCGTGCCGGTTTGGCACTTACCAACACAGAATTGGTTGAACCACAGTTCCTGACGGACGCGTTGCTGAACGGAACCCCTGAACAGGTCGAAGTGATTCGCGGGATCGCTCATCGACACAACAGAGAACTGGCTCCGCGTCTTTGGAAGTCGCTCGACGATGATTTGAACACGTCTCAGCGGCTTGCGGCTGCCAGTGGCCTGGCTCTATTCGCCCCAGACGATCCGCGATGGGAAACGGCGGCCAGGCAAATCGCGGACGCTCTGGTCCGCGAGAACACTTTGCACGTTGCGAGCTGGATGGAGTTGGTTCGACCGCTTTCAAAACAGCTTTGTTCTCCACTGGCCGACGTGTTTCGTAACGACAATAAAGACTACTCACCTGCTCAAAGAGACATCGCAACGGCTCTTATTTCTGAATATGCAGCCAACGACACGGAGCTGATCTTCGGACTGCTAATCGACGCGCCTCAGTTCTCGACGTTGTTGTTCGATGCGTTCGCCCGCAGGCCGGACGAGGCGAGGCGGCTGGTGAAATCGCGACTGGCGTCACTTTCCGGCGGCCAGTTGACTGGTGAAGACAAGGTGCCGGAAATTGCGAGGCGCGCCAATCTGATCGTGCTGGCGATGAAGCTTGATGCATACGAAACCGTTTGGCCGTACTGGTCCAACTCCGTTGATCACAGCGTTCGCACGGAAGTCCTTCATTCGCTGGCTGAATCCAGCGTTAGTCCCGCGCCGCTGATTGAGCGGGCGCATCAAGAACCAGATCCCGGGACGCGCGCCGCTCTGCTGCTGGGTATTGGACACCTTATCAGCGATCTTAATGAGCAGCAGGCCACAGCACTCGCCGATCTGGCACTTGATCGGTTTGAACACGATCCGGCGGCTGGAGTTCACGGGGCTTGCCACTGGCTGATTCACAACTGCATCGGTGCGACCAGGTCGCCACTAAGCGAAGTGCAGAAAGCCGAGATACGTGATCGGTTCGACCAAATCGAAACCCGGCTTGCTGCCGGCAAACCGCTTGGCGATCGAAACTGGTACGTCACTTCGCACGGGCGCCATTCGTTGACAATTGTGCCTGGCCCCACGGTCGGCTGGGTTGGCAGCACAAAAGACACAGCTCCTGGCCGCGACCCCGACGAACCACGCCGCCAGCGCCGAATCGGGCGAACGTTTGCCATTGGGCAACGCGAAGTTACTGTCAGCCAGTTCATGGAATTCTGGCAGCAAAGGCCCAAACTGCGTGAGTTCTATGATGTTCCGGATGACTACTTCGGGCAGGTCGATTCGCAACTCGCCGTCGAACGAGTGAATTGGTTTCTTGCGGCCGATTTTTGCAACTGGTTAAGCGAGCAGGAGGGGCTGCCCAAGAGTGAGTGGTGCTATCCAGAGAACGTTGACCGAGTTAACGGGATCACGATTCCCGACGACTACTTCGGACGCACTGGTTATCGGTTGCTCTCAGAAACTGAATGGGAATTGTCCGCTCGCAACGGAACGCTGACCGCGTGGCATTTCGGTAGCGATGGCCAGCGACTAAACGACTATGCGTGGTGGCAGGAAAACGCTGACGAGCGGATTCACCCAGTGGGACTGTTGCAACCAAACGGTCTGGGCCTGTTCGATATGATCGGCAACGCGATGGAGTGGACGGGAACAGGTCAGCAGTTGGATGAAGAACTCGTAGATGACCGTCTGCTTCATCCGAAAGTCAACCCGTTGGGAGACCGCGTTCTCCGCGGCGGAGGCTATTCCGACTTCCGCAGTTACGCGCGGTCCGCATACCGTGAATCTTACACTCCGGACGCTGGCGGTGCCGAACTCGGAATTCGAATTGGTCGGACGATGCCGGAATAGTTGGACGAAAACAGCTCGGTGAGTTTACGCCTGGTCGTCCTGCAGGATTGCTGCGAGCGCGTCAATCGCCTGGTTCCACAGTTTGCGAACCTCGTCGGGCGTGTGGTCGGCTTGTTTAGCGATGTCAGCGAAGGTCAAGCCGTCACGTTGCCGCATTTCGATGATTCGACGATGCTCGTCAGGCAGGCGAGACAGGGCGTCCAGTAATCGACGCTCGTCGGCCTGCTGTTGCTGCTGTCGGCTGAGAGAATCGCCGCATGTGTCAGCAAGCGGTGGAATGTTCTTACGTTCTTTCTGGGGAACTTCGCGCTGCAGATCGCGATAACGATTCACAATGATGTTGATCAGAATCTGCCTCAGCCATGCTGCGAATTCCTCAACGTTTTCCGCCGGGCACCTGTCGAAATTGGCCTGAGCTTCGACGATCGCACTTTCAACGACGTCGGCTGCTGCTATTTGCCCGGATGGTTCGTCGGCGACGGTTTTTTTCGCCATTCCAGACAGGTAGTCACGAAATGTTTCCAGCAGCGCCGCTCGGTCACAGGCCGTTCCGCTGTGAGCACTACGCAGCAGGCGTTGCGAAAGCAAGGTGTCTTGATGTGGCTGGCTGGCGTTAGACAAATCGGAATCCACATCGCTTATGCAGGCAGCGAGCCGAGCCGCTGGTTCTCTGAGCTGTTCAATTCGAAGGAACCAGAGACCTATCACCTTGGGGCGCCACATGCGGGTTCATTATTCCTCCGCCAGCAGCCCCATACGCACCAGCTTTTGGCGGCATTCGTCTCGTTCGCGGCTGCGCTTTAGCGAGGCCCAAGTGGGGTCCTGAGATCCCAGAAACGCGGCTTCGGGGAAGGGCGGTGTGAGGCCGGCCTTGGCGGCGTGGCTGGTGAGGCGTTGAACGACGCCGACGTCCAGTCGAGTGAGAAACATGGACTGCATGCGGTAGTCCTGGAACGCTTCCCACACAATCGGAAACAGCGGCGCGACAATCTGTTCGCCGATCGCTGTGGCGTAGTTGCGGATCTCAAGCTGAGCGTGGCTGTCCATTCGCAAAGCCAGAAAGTGCAGCAGGTTGTGCAGGTCGATTTTCCAGTACGCTTCCGTATATGTCGCGAGCGGAAGGTCTTTTCTTGCCTGTTCGCGAGCGACGCCGGAGTCGATGCGTTCCTGATAGACCATTCGCATCTGGTTCTGCAACTCGGTTTCCTGTTCGGTCAGCTTTTGGCCGAGGTCCGTGGGCAGCGAATCGCCGCTGCCCTGGCGGTTGGATTCGGCCTGCGTTCTCCATTCGTCCGGCGGCGTGGTTTGAGCGGCGTCGACGGCCAGCGAATACCGAGTGCTGTATTCATTGATGTTGGCCGTGCGATGACGAACCCACTGCCGCCAGCAGTCCATGGGGACTCGGACCAGAAACTTGATTTCTGCCATTTCAAATGGCGTTGTGTGCCGATGCCGCAGCAGGTAGCGAATGAGCGTCCGGTCGTCGCTGACTTTTTTGGTGCCTTCGCCATAGCTGACGCGAGCTGCCTGCACGATGCTGCCATCGTCGCCCATGACGTCAACCAGACAGACAAACCCGTCGTCCAATACGGGGACTTTTTTCCAGCGTAAGTCGTTGACCTGGGCAAGACGTTCTTCGGGCGACTGGTGAGCTTGTGGGGACATCGGATTGTTTCAGTCTGGCATTCACTAATTGGCAATCAACAGCGGGGCAATGTATGGTTTCAGCTGCCCGAATTCCAACGGGCGGCGATTCGTTGATGTAACTCTTGACGGAAAGGCAGTTGACCATGCATTACACTTGGATGGACGAGACTCCGATTGGCCGAATTCTGCTGGCTGGTGACGACGAAGGCCTGAAATATCTTGTCTTTGATCACGGGGCATCACAGGAACGTCATCAGCTGCCGTTGCCTGGCTGGACTGAAAAGGCTGCACCGTTTAAGGAAGTTTCTCGGCAGCTGAAAGCCTACTTCGCCGGGAAATTGCATCGATTTGACCTGCCGTTGGCGGCCAATGGTACCGATTTCCAGAAGCGTGTCTGGAAGGCACTTTGCGACGTGCCCTACGGCGAAACTGTGAGCTACGGTGAAATTGCCAAGGCGATTGGCAAGCCAACCGCGTCACGAGCGGTCGGGATGGCGAACGGTCGCAACCCGATTTCGATTATCGTTCCGTGCCACCGCATTATCGGCAGCAGCGGAAAACTGGTCGGGTATGGCGGCGGCCTCGAACGCAAAACTCGACTGCTGCAGTTGGAAGGTGTGGCGGTGTGATGCAGGATCAGCGTGCGACGGAAAATCCGTACGCTGCGCCGGAAGCTCAACCAGAGCAGCCGCTAACAACACCCGTTTCCTCGATAACTGTGATTTGGGAGCTCGTGGTGGCTGTGTTCGCATTCTTTTTGGTGTGGTTCACGGCGAATCTGTTACTGACGCTTGTGGCCCCACACCCTCTGTTTTCAACATGGCTGGCAGTCGCCGTGCAGCCATTGTTTGTACTATTGGCTGCGTGGGCCGCACAACAGCACTTCCGATCGACGCTACGGAATTTACGGGAGGCTGATGAGGTCGTTGACGACGGCTAACCGGCGAAGTTCGACGTGTCCGACTCCGGAGCACAAGATTTACCCCCGCGACCAACGCCGGCGCTTCAGCTCGACAACGTCACCCGGCCACCACGCCAATCGTCAGCCGGGACGTCCCGGCCACGGCAATCGCCCGCCGAGGCTACTCGGGCTGATCGTTGTTTTCGGGGCGGCCTTCGATGTAGAACCAGTTGTGGATGGGTTTCAGGATTTCGAGCACTTCCTTGACCAGCGTTTCGTTCATCGGTTCTTCGGCCCAGTCGACCCATTCTGAGACTCGACCAGGATTTGCCGAGCCCGTGACGCAGGTGGCGAAGTCCGGATTGGCGATCGAAAACTGCAGCGCGAGTTTGGCAATATCGGTCCCGGCAGCCTGGCAGTGATCGGACGCTTTCTTTGCGACGGCTCTGACTTCCGGAGTTGCCTTGTGCCAATTGGGCAGCGTGGCGCTGGTAAGCAGCCGAGCCGAAAACGGAGCGGCGTTCATCAAGCCGACACCTTTGTCTTTGCAGGTGGGAACCAGCTCAAGAGCCATGTCGTTCTGCAGCGTGTAGTGGTTGTAGGTCAGCAGACAATCGATGTCGGCGTTGGCCAAAATGTATTTGAACATCTTCATGGGGTAGCCGCTGACCCCGATGTAGCGAACTTTGCCTTTCTCCACCTGCTTGCGAAGAGCGGGCAAAGTCTCTTCCACGATCTGTGACATCTCTACAAATTCGAGGTCGTGGCACAGCACGATGTCCAGGTGGTCCTGACGCATGCGTTCCAGTGAGATATCAACACTCTCTTCAACGCGGCGCGCACTGAAGTCGAAATGAACTCCGGAGTAGCGGCCCAGCTTGGTGCCGAGATAAAACTTTTCTCGGGGGATATCGGGCAGTACCTGACCGAGTAGAACTTCACTCATCCCGCGCCCGTAGAAAGGCGACGTGTCGATGAAGTTCATGCCGCGATCGATTGCGACATGAACGCTTCTCAGAGCTTCGGCGATATCGATTTTTCGGAACTCCGCGCCCATCGACGAAGCCCCGAAGGACAGGGGGGTGAGCTGTAGTTCGGTATTGCCGAGTTGACGCTTTTCCATTTTTGATAAGCTCTGAATGTAGATTGGGCCAGAAAACAGGCTTGAATTCGCGACCATTTTTCAGTGTTCGGATTCGGCCAACTTTTGCGGAATGTAGTGTTTTTTCGCTCCGCAATCGACTGACGCGCCGTTTTTGAGCTTCGAGACAGTGCCTGGAACGACCGGCAAAACCCGTGGAGTGCCTGCCCGGGCCAAATGTTGGGCATGTGTCACTAGCGATTGCTGGATTTCCGTGGAGTTTTGGTAAAAATGGGCCACGGCGATGATCGCTAACTATCCGCTTTGGGCCACGTTTTAGTACTGAACAATCGCATGTCTGTCACCCAGTTTACTGAGAATGAACTCAGTGATCTCGAAGATGAAGTGACGTTGCCGCTGTACGTTCTACTACCTTTAGGCGTGGTGGGACTGTACTCACTGGCATTCCCGTGGCCGGTGAATACGCTACCGGTGTATCTGGGCTGGCTGACGTTCACGACGTTTATCTTCTTTTGCTACACCAGTTGCTTTCACGAGACGGCTCATCAAACCCTAAGCCAGTCAGCGAAGTTAAGCGTCATCGTTGGGCGCGTGCTGGGAACGCTGATGTTCACGCCGTATTCGGTGTACCGCGAAAGCCATATTCGCCACCACGCTTATCTGAACAAGCCCACTGATTTCGAACTTTGGCCGTACAGCGATCCCAAGTCGCCCGTTTGGTTTCGCAGGGCCTTCGTCTGGTTTGACCTGGCCTTCGGGATTGTGACTGGTCCCTTCGTGTACGGTCGTACGTTCTTTCACAAAGACAGCCCCATTAAGAGTCCCGCGATTCGTCGAGCGACCTATTGGGAATACGCGGCAATTGTCGCGTTCTGGGGCAGCGTGCTGACAGCTTGTGCTGTTTACGACTTATGGTTCTACCTGCTCACCGTTTGGGTGCTGCCTCACTGGCTGGCGGGTGTGATGCAGACCGGTCGCAAGTTGACGGAGCATTTGGGCATGTCCAGCTACGACCCTCTGAAGGGGACTCGAACAGTCGTCGCAGACAATTGGTTCACTCGTCTGTGCACCTGGATGAATTTTGACATCTTCGTTCACGGTCCACACCACCGGCATCCCAAAGTTGCTCACAATCTTCTGCACCGGAAGATGAAGGAATACAAAGAGCAGACTCAGGAAGAATTTCCGATCTTCGCGACCTACCGCAAGGCCGCCGTTGCCATGCTGCCGTATCTGATTCGCAATCCGGGAGTCGGAATGAATGCAGGAGCCGCTTCGCCTGATGTTGAGAAGGTGAAAGACGTCGACAATTTCGTCGCCGACGTGGCGGAAGAGGTACTGGCGGATCGAGATTTGGAAACAGGCCGAGTGCAACAACAGGCAAGCGCCTGACGCCGAGACGCCATAGCAGACAGCGCGGTGGGGTAGCGAAGGACGTTGAAAGTCTTGTCCGCTGGCGTTGCCCGGGGTGGCGGCTGGAGGAGTTCAACAAAGAAGCCTGACGTTTCAAAGAGTCGGGCTTTTGAATTCGACCACAAACAGGAAGTACTGCATGCGACACTGTCTTCTCACGTTGTCCATCCTGTTGCTGCATTCCGTAAGTACCAACGCTGACAAGCCGAACATTATCTACATTCTGGCCGACGATGCAGGCTACGGTGACTTCGGCTGTTACGGTGGAACTCAATTGCCGACGCCGAACATCGACCGCATGGCAAGTGAGGGCATGAAGTTCACTCGGCACTACGCTGGCTGTACCGTGTGCGCTCCTTCACGCTGTGTGCTGATGACGGGACTGCACACCGGGCATTGCCGAATTCGAGGGAACAGCCCTGGTTTGCTGTTGGACGAAGACATCACGGTGGCAGAATTGCTGAAGGACGCTGGTTACAAAACCGCGTGCATCGGCAAGTGGGGCCTGGGAGCTCCGCCACCGTTGTCTGATCCGAACGATCACGGTTTCGACGAGTTCTACGGCTACATCAGCATGTGGCATGCTCACAACTTCTACCCCGAATTTCTGATTCGTAATGGCAAACAGGAAGCTCTACGCAACGTTAGCCAGAAACAATGGTCCGAGCAGGATGGTCGTGGCGTGGCCGTGAAACGGATCGATTATGTTCCTGATTTGCTTACGGAAGAGACGCTTAAATTCATACGCAACAACACGCAGCAACCGTTCTTCCTGTACTACGCCTTGAACGTGCCTCACGCCAACAACGAAGGCGGTCGGCACAATGATCGCCCCGAAAAGGGCATGGAAGTGCCGGACTTTGGGCCGTACGCGGCCAATGACTGGCCAGCCCCGGAAAAGGGTTTTGCGGCCATCATGCGAAACATTGATCGGGATGTCGGTCGCATTTTGGAAGAACTCAAGTCGCAGGGGATCGACGACAACACGATCGTGCTGTTCAGCAGCGACAACGGGCCTCATCAGGAAGGCGGCCATAAGATGGACTTCTTCGACAGCAACGGCCCGCTGCGAGGAATGAAACGCGATCTCTACGAAGGTGGCGTGCGAGTGCCACTGATCGTGCGTTGGCCGGGTCACGTCGAACAGAATTCAACCAGTAGTTACATCAGTGGCTTCCAGGACGTCCTGCCGACTTTGGCCGAGATCGCTTGCGCCGACATGCCGGATAACATTGATGGCATTTCTATGTTGCCAACACTGACAGGGCAAGGCGATCAGGCCGAGCACCAGTTCCTGTACTGGGAGTTCAGCGAACAAAAGGGCAAGCGCGCAGTATTGAAGGGCGACTGGAAACTGGTCCAGCTACAGGTGGCGACCGACGAGCCGTCTGGGTTCGAGCTTTACAACGTGGCGGAGGACATCGACGAATCGCAAAATCTGGCGGACGAACATCCCGAAAAAGTGAAACAGCTCGCTGCATTGCTGGATGCCGCTCACGTGCCGAACGAGCGGTATCCGCTGTGTCCGTCAGAGCGTGGCGATTGAACGACGACCGTGTTGGTGCGGTGAACCGACGGCGTGAGCTTCCTGTTTTTTCGATCTGACGAACGAGGCCGCAACCAACTCACTCACGTTCATACCAGAAGTCTGTCACAATCTGACATTAAGAGCGAAGCGAAACTTTTTGATTCGAATCGCGTCTCTCTGCTGGCTGATGTAAGTGAAACTGAATGAAAGCGGTGTCCGTATGAGTCGAGTCGTTATTGTTCTGTTTGTGTTCGGCACCGCAGCCGCCTTCGCCGATCCGCCCAACATTCTACTGATCGTCAGCGACGATCAACGCCCGGACACGATTCATGCTCTGGGCAACGACATCATCCAGACGCCGAATCTGGACCGGCTGGTGCAGCAGGGGAGCAGCTTTACGCGAGCGACGTGTGCGAACCCGATTTGCACTCCCAGCCGTGCCGAAATTCTGACCGGCAGCAGCGGCTTTCGGTGCGGCGTGATGGACTTCGGCAAACCCATCAACCCGGACATCCCCACGATGGCCAAGTGGTTTTCGGCTGCCGGATACGAATCGGTTTATGTTGGCAAATGGCACAACGATGGCCTGCCGATCGACCGAGGCTACGACTACACACGCGGACTGTATCGTGGCGGCGGTGGTAAGTTCTGGACGCCGAAGAACGATTTCGCGGGACGGCCAATGACAGGCTACCGCGGTTGGATTTTTCAGAACGATCAGCGTGAGCTGTTTCCCGAAAAAGGCGTGGGGCTGACGGCGGACATCAGTCGGCATTTTGCTGATGCCGCGATCAGCGTGATCGATTCCAAGCCTGACAAACCCTTCTTTCTGCACGTCAATTTCACCGCGCCTCACGACCCGTTGCTGTTGCCTCCGGGCTGGGAAGACACTTACGACCCGGCAAAGATGCCGCTGCCGAAAAATTTCCTGCCGGAGCATCCGTTTGACCATGGCAACTTTTCGGGACGTGACGAACAACTGTTCCAGTGGCCGCGAACGCCGGAAGAAACGGGACGGGAAATCGCAGCCTATTACGCCGTGATTTCTCATATGGATCAGCAGATCGGCCGCATTCTGGAAGCCGTTGATCGCAGTGATCAGGCGAAGGATACGATCGTTATTTTCACCAGCGATCATGGTCTTGCGGTGGGAAGCCATGGGCTGCGAGGCAAGCAAAGCATGTATGAACACACGATTGGTGTTCCGCTGCTGATGCGCGGCAACGGCATTCCGAAAGGTGAACGTTTTTCGGCTCAGTGCTACTTAAGAGATCTGTTTCCAACCATTTGCGATCTCGCGGGAATCGATGGTTCAGGCGAAGCGATTGATGGCAAGTCCCTGCAACCGGTCCTGGATGGCACAGCAACCCAGGTTCACGACTTTGTGGTCGGCTACTTTCGCAACTTCCAGCGAATGATCCGCACGGACGAATGGAAATACATCGAGTACCCAGCCGTAAATCGTCAGCAACTATTTCGCTTAAGCAGCGACCCGGACGAACAACACAACCTGATCAATGACGAACAACATGCCGACGTTCGTGATTCACTTCGGTCACGCATGGTTGACTGGTTTCAGCGACAGGGCGACAGCGTGTACGCGACGAAAAAACCTTAAAGCGTGTTACGCTGAATTGTGGCCGCTGAAGAAGCGTTTCGTACTAAGAAGGCTGTTTGCCACGAGCCCGAACCGTCCACGACAAAAGGTAAACTGCTTTAGCTGCGCTACGCCAGCACTTCTTCGATCACGCGGCCGTGCACGTCTGTGAGCCGGAAGTCGCGACCCTGGAAGCGGTACGTCAGTTGTTCGTGATTCAGGCCCAGCAGGTGCAGTATCGTGGCCTGTAAGTCATGAACATGCGTCGCGCCTTCGACAACTCCGAAGCCCAGTTCATCCGTGCGGCCAAGAGTCACGCCTGGCTTTGTGCCGCCGCCGGCCATCCACATCGTGAAGGCGTCGATGTGGTGGTCTCGGCCGGTGGACGCTCGTATTTCACCCATCGGTGTGCGCCCGAATTCTCCGCCCCACACGACCAGAGTGTCGTCCAGCATCCCCTGTTGCTTCAGGTCCTGCACCAGCGCGGCCGATGCCTGGTCGACCTGTTTGCACCGCAGAGGAAGGTCCGCGTTTAAGGATTCTGTACCTCCGTGATGGTCCCAGTTGGTGTGGTACAACTGCACAAATCGAACACCACGCTGAACCAGTCTTCGAGCCAGCAGGGCATTGTTGGCGAATGAAGGTTTGCCTGGTTCGGCTCCATACAGATCCATCACGCTCTTCGGTTCACTGTTGATGTCCATCAGTTCGGGAGCACTCATTTGCATGCGATAGGCCATTTCGTACGCAGCGATACGAGTCTGAATTTCCGGATCGCCAACCGTGTCGAATCGAGCCTGATTGAGATTGCGAACGGCACTCGTGAATTCCTGTTGAGCCGATTCATCAAAGCCGGTGGGACTCTGCAGATTAAGAATTGGATCGCCTTGCCCTCGAAAAGGGACTCCCTGATGATTGCTGGGGATAAACCCGCTGGACCACAATGCAGAACCACCCCGAGGTCCTCGCGGGCCGGACTGCAGCACAACAAAGCCCGGCAGATTTTGTGATTCGCTGCCGATGCCGTAAGTCACCCATGAACCAATCGACGGGCGACCGGGTTGAGGCGAGCCGGTTTGCATAAAGATTTTGGCGGGCCCGTGATTGAACACATCGGTGTTCATGCCCTTCAACCAACACACATCGTCCACAATGTTGCGGTGATGCGGCAGCAGGTCGCTTAGCTGAACGTCGCTTTCACCGTAACGGCCAAAACGTGGCTGAGGCCCCAGCAGTTTTTCCGTGCCTTTCAGGAAGGCGAAGCGGCGATCTTTGGTGAAGCTTTCCGGCGGAGCCTGCCCGTGTAGTTCGGCGAGTTTGGGTTTGTAGTCAAACAATTCCAGATGACTGGGCCCGCCCGCCATAAACAGAAAAATGACCGCTTTGGCTTTGGGTGTGGAGTGCGGCTGCAGCGAACGTTCTGCGGCTGTAGACGATTCGCCCGCCAGCAATGACGCCAGCCCGACCGAACCGATGCTAAGACCCGCATTGCCCAGAAAAGCACGACGGTTAGCGGAGTTGCAGTTTATTGGCGGTTGGGTCATGGTTGCGGGTACAGTCCGGGAAAAGACGGGACGGCAGAAGGTTGAGTGTACTCAGGCAGATGCCTCGTGGAAATGATAACTCGTCCAGACACTGCGTCCGCAGCAGTTCTTTTCAACGTGCATGACGAATGTTTGTCGCGTAGTTAACATCCGGGTATGAACGCGTCCTCAACCCTTAGGCTGCCCTACGAACACTTGAATCTGCGGCGAAATCCCTTCGGCGAACTGTCGCTTGAGGAATGGGCCACGCTGGCGATTGTTGACGTCGAAGCTGCAGTACATCGCCTGCGGCAGCCACGCCACACTGTTCAGTTCATCGGCGAGAAAGGGTACGGCAAGACGACTCATTTGCTGGCGATTCGATCGCGATTTCCGGACGCGGGTTACGTGCATATCCCGGAAGGCCAGCGCGCGGCGGTTCCGGCGGGCGCCCCCATAATTATCGACGAAGCTCAGCGATTGACATGGTGGCAGCGACTGACCACATTCCGTGCTCACGTGCCGTTGGTTCTGGGGACTCACCGCGACTTCACAGGCGAACTCCTGAGGTCCGGGCGCACGGTGGAAACGATTCGTGTTGAGCACGCGACGAACGCGGAACGTCTGCAGCAACTGTTGAACGCTCGCATTGAAAAATCACGACGTGACGCCGGAGCGATTCCGTCGATCAGTTCGGGGACGGTGCACCGATTGCTGAAAAAGTACGGCCCCGACATACGGAGTGCCATTCACGAGATGTACGTCACGTTTCAAAGCCTCAATAACATTCGCTGTGTATAAAGAAGTCTGAACGGAACGAAAAATGTCCAGGTGCGATATCCAAATTACGTTCGACCAGCCTGACCGCACTTACCGGGGGGGCGATACCGTCACTGGGGAAGTTCACATCAAGGTGAACAAAGACATTCGCTGCAACGGTATCCTGCTGACGTATTACTGGAAGACTCACGGCCGCGGCAACACGGACACCGGAGAGAAGAAGGACATTGTGTTGTCAGAAATGGTGCCTCTTCAAAGCGGCGAAGAGCTGTTGCTGCCGTTTGAATTTCAGGCAGACGCCTGGCCGCTGACGTATCGCGGCCACTACATCAACGTCGATCACTATGTGAAGGTTGCCGTCGACGTGCCCTGGGCGATTGATCCGAAACACGAGGAAGAATTCATTCTGCAGGCTGGCGAACGGCCAGCGGAGATTACCGGCGATCGCAGCGAAATTGTTAAGCTTGAAGCCAAGGCCATCGAAGTCAAGGGGCTTGCTAAGGGATGCCTTATTGCGTTCCTGGTTGTCCTTGGGTTGGCGCTCGGGCCAGTATTCATTTTCCTCGGACCCATTCTCCTTGTTGGAGCCGGTTGCTATTGGGCGTGGAAGAAAGCGATCGCCAGCCGAGTCGGAGATGTGGAATTCACCGTGCCCCATGTCGTGGTCGCGCCTGGCGAACAGATGCCGGTGGAGTTGAATTTTACGCCGAAGAAATCGTTCATGATCAATGGCATTACGGCCAAACTGATTGCGGAAGAATCCGCTACGTCGGGCAGTGGTACCAATGCCACAACTCACCGGCACAAACTTCACGAAGAGACTCAGGTCTTAATGCCTGCGGGCGTGCTGCAGGGCGGCATGGAGGTGTCCGAATCGTTCTGCGTGGCGATTCCACCACTGGAAGCGTGGAGCCTGAAGGCACCGTCGAACAAAGTGAACTGGCGCATCGAAACGCGGATCGATATTCCTCGTTTCCCAGACTGGAAAAAGTCGACAGAACTGCAAGTTGTGGCCGCAGAGTTTCTGGATGGCGAATCACCCAGGATTGACGCCAGCAACGACACAGACACGTCGTCGGTGACTGCCGCCGAAGACTGGATGGATTCCGGACCGGCAACTCGGCGAGCCGATGTTCCGCCACCCATCGGCCAATCCGCTGATGGCGAGAGTGTCGCGCCGCTGCTGACGTTGATCAACGGAATCAAACAGGCCGGACGGTTTGGCAACGAACGCTCCGAAATCCTTTCGGCGGCGAAGGGGCACACCTACGACATCGATATCGTTGTTGATCGAGTTACGTCGACGTATGGCTTTTCGGGCGAAACTCGTCAACACCGCAACGGCAGGACAATTACCGGCAAACTGGCTGGAACAGATCAGCCTGTCCAGCTTTTCACCGTCGACAGCTCAAACGATTCGGTCGAACATCTGCAACGCGGCCATTCGTACCAGACGCTGGCTTCCGTGCAGTCGTGGGATTCGCTGTACGATCGGCTGGTGCTGCTGGAAGTACCGTTCGAATAAAAAACGCGTCTCAAAATCGCCCGTTTCCATCGTAAGTAGAGGAATTTCAGACATCTCGCGATACCACAATTGCGGATCGGCGGCGGGGACATCACTATCTGTCAGTCAATAGTGCAGAAGCCTGAAATCCATCGGAATGAACGCCGTTGGCGTACGTCAATTTTCCTCTGCCGCATGATTGAAGGTCATTCGCCGTGGTCAATCCCGAACGAACCTGTCGCCTTGTGACGCTCGGCTGCAAGGTGAATCAATACGAAACTCAACTGGTCCGCGAATCCTTGCGCGCCGGCGGGTTCAGGGAAGCCGCGGATGACGAATCGGCCGACCTGTGCGTCGTGAATACGTGTACCGTGACGAACACGGGCGACAGCAAGTCACGACAGGTGATTCGCCAACTGGCTCGAAAGAATCCTGGCACGAAAACAATCGTGATGGGCTGCTACGCCACACGAGACCCGCAGGCGGTCAGCGAACTTCCCAATGTGATCGAAGTTGTCACCGACAAACGCGAACTGCCGGATGTGCTGGGACGGTTTGGCATCGTCGACATGCCCGCCGGGATCAGCGAATTCGAAGGTCATCATCGAGCGTTTGTGAAGATTCAGGACGGCTGTATCCTGAAATGTTCGTACTGCATCATTCCGACCGTCCGACCTGGCCTTCGCAGCCGCCGCCCGCAAAGCATCGAAGACGAGATTCGCCGACTGGTTGACAACGGCTACCGCGAAATCGTGATCAGCGGCGTTCACGTGGGGCACTTTGGGATCGACACGAATAACCTTCCGCCCGGTGAGAAACCGGAACGACTGTGGGATCTGTTCCGTCGCCTCGACCGGATTCCGGGTGATTGGCGGATGCGTCTGTCCAGCATTGAAACGGTCGAAGTGAACGACGACTTCATCAAGGCGGCCGGCGACTGCGAACACCTCTGTCCTCAGTTTCATCCGGCGCTGCAAAGCGGATCTGATTCTGTGCTGCAACGGATGCGAAGACGCTACCGAGTAGACCGGTTTCTACAGCGACTTGATCAGATTCGCGACATGCTGGGCAACGATCCAGCCTTCACAACGGACGTCATCGTTGGGTTCCCTGGCGAAACCGATGCGGAATTCGAACAGACGCTGGAAACATGCCGACAGGCTCGTTTTATGAAGGTGCACGTGTTTCCGTTTAGTAAACGCGATGGAACCCCGGCTGCAACTTTCGAAAACCAGGTGCCGCCTCAGGTCATTAAAGATCGAGTGCAGGCGCTGGGGGATCTTGAGCGGGAACTGGCTCTGGATTTCTACCGTAGCCGCATTGACTCACGCGCTGAGCAAGTTGTGCTGGCGGAACGAATGTGTGACGAACGCCCCGGTTGGGTGAAGGGCACAGATCAGTGGTACATCCCCACGGAAGTGCCCGGCGAAGAAAGCGACCTCGGCAACTTCGTTCGCTGTGTCGCTGAAGATGCAGATCGAAATCGCGTGCTCGCCATTCGCACGGACGGCCATTCTGTAACTCCGCAACATGCACTATCAACTCTGGACGCACCATGACCGCCCTGATCGCTATCGAAGGAATTGACGGAGCAGGGAAGGGAACTCAGTGTAAGCACCTGGTGGACCGGCTGACGGCTGCCGGAGTCCGCACGGCGGGACTCCAGTTCCCTCGTTATTCCGAAACCACATTCGGTGCGGCGATTGGCGATTTTTTGAATGGTCGGTTTGGGTCGTTGGATCAGGTGCATCCGCAGCTTGCGGCGGTGCTATACGCCGGAGATCGTTTCGAATCGAAGCAGGTGCTGCAACAGGCGGTGGACACGCACGATGTCGTGGTGCTCGACCGCTTCACAGGCTCGAACCTGGCTCATCAGTCGGCCAAGCTGCAGGGCGAAGAACGAGCCGAATTATTGAAGTGGATCGATCATGTGGAACACGTCGTCTTCGGCCTGCCGCGACCGGACCTGAATATCCTGATCGACATCAGTTCGAACTGGAGCCGTGAACTCGTCAGTCGCAAAGCGGCGCGCGACTACACGGACAACGAAGCCGATATTCAGGAAGCGAATTTGCCGTATCTGGAGAAGGTGCGAGCCTGCTATGTGACGGTGGCAGAACAGCGCGACGACTGGCAGATTGTCGAAAGTCTAAACGAAGATGGCGAACTGCGTTCGGTCCGCGATATCAACGACGAAGTCTTTGAACTGATCAAGCCGCTTGCTGGTCTGCCGGATCCTCAGATTCCGGTGAAGTAGGCTCGGCCGCATTCGCGGACTCAGCACCCGCCGCTTCGCTCAAGTCTTCATCGCCCACCATTTTGACCTCGCGCTGACGACCAATCGTTTCGTAGTCGGGCAGGTCTTCGACGCGGCCCAGGCCGAACATGTCCAAAAACTGTCGCGTGGTCACATACAAGAATGGTCGCCCCAGAGAATCTTCTTCGCCCCCGACGCGTACGAGGCTTCGATCGATCAATTGGCGGATCATGTCTGAAGACTGCACGCCGCGAATTGATTCGACGGCAGCTCGCGTGATCGGCTGCTGATACGCGACGATCGTCAGCGTCTCCATCATCGGCTGCGACAGCTTCATTTGCGATTGGCGCTGATGCAAACGGTCCAGCCATGTGACGAGTGTCGGCCGAGTCATCATCAGAAAGCCGGTGGCCGTGCGTTCGATGCGGAATGCCGAATTGGTCATGTCGTAGCTGGTGTTCAGTAGCTCAATCAACTGCTGAGCTTCTTTTCCATCCACCAGGCCTGCCTGCTGAGCGACCTTCTTTGGCGATAGTGGCGTCCGTGAAATGAGTAGCACGGCTTCCAGGCGAGCCAGGCGTTTGGACCTCACGAGTGTTCCGTTGGCCGCGATCTTCGAATCGTCGATCGTGTCCTTCAATACAAACAGTGGCCCGCTGCGCATTCGGCCGCGCTGCAGTTCGCAGGTTTCGCTTGAGCGGCCAATTTGCGATTTCGCGAATGCCGGACTCAGCGGACGCAATGAACGGCGGGGACCAATCATTCCGCTTGAGTTTCCTGCCAGCGGCGAGCCTGTCCGATCACGTCAGCGATGGCCGCCGCGCGCGAGTTTGCAACGGCACTAAACCGATAACTGACAATGCCCTGACCGGCTCTGAAGAAGGCGACGAAACCAACTGTCTGATCGCCAGGCGAGAACCAAAGTGTGCGTCGAACTCCCATTTGCTTTAGCTGAGCCATCAACTGGCCAATTTGGGGATCGGCGGCCAAATCGACCGGCGGCGGTTGGGCAGTATTGATCGGAGAAGCGGTTGTAGGGGGTGCGCTCGCAACAGGGGGGGCACCGAAACTGGATTCGAAGTCATCCGCCAGTGCCGTCCCGCTCGCTTCGGCAAACAGGTCGTCATCGAGCCCGGCGCTGTCGTCAGCCGTATCTGGCTCGAATTCGGAAGCTGATTCCGTGACTTCCGTAAAAAGATCCTCAAACGGATCTAAATTACCATCTTTGCCAGCAGATTCCGCAGACTCACCGCTTACGGCGCGCGTACCGGCAGACAGCAGGCTGTGCAGCAAACTGCCTTCCTGATCGGCTGGCCGCAGCAACGCTAGTGCGGGAACCACGATCAGTGGCAGAGTCATGATGAATGTTGTGAGCGGTCCGCCGCGTGAGGAGTCCATTCCAATTTCCACGTCAAATTCTGGAGAATCCTTCTCCAATCAGGCAGATATTGCCGAAGTGTATAAATATGTCCGAAACGCCACAATCTCAGTTTGGGCCGGGCACTATTCGGCATATCGCGGGCACGGACAAGGTGTGATTCAGCCGATATAACTAAAAAAGTGGAGAACTTCACTGCCACGGCGGCGTGTCTCTGCCAGCAATTCGCCTGAATGGGTCTTTTTTTTGGCTCACCAGGTATAGAATAGTCTTCTGAAAAGTCGGGTTAGTCGCCGGCCAGCGGGCGACACTGATTCGGATTCGAATCGGGAAATTTTTTAAGAAGTTTGGGGCTCAACCGCCTTCAACTGTTTGGGTAACGTCATGCGAATTCCACGAATTCAATTCTGTCTGTTGCTGTGTTTTATCGCGGCACCGAGTCTTGTTCGCGCCGAAGAAGCGGACAAGCCGAGCGAGCATCCACTGGCGCCTGCGATTCGGTATGCGAAATCGTGCCTCGAAAAAGTTGAGGCGATGCCAGGCTACACTGCGACCTTCTACAAGAAGGAAGTCGTTGGCTCGACCACTGTGTCGCACCAGATGCAGATCAAAATTCGGCACAAGCCTTTTAGCGTCTACCTGCACTTCGACAAGCCTCACACAGGCCGCGAAGTGCTGTATGTCGAAGGCCAAAACGACGGCAAACTGGTCGCTCACGCCGCCGGATTGCTTAGCATTGCCGGCTCAATGGAACTGGCACCGACCGACCCGATGGCGATGAGTGACAATCGGTACCCAATCACCATGGCAGGAATTGCCAACATGGTTCGCCAAACGATTAAGACGTGGGAAGAAGAAGCAAAATATCAGGGTACGGAAGTCAAGTACTTCAAAGATGCCAAGTTGGGCGACATGACGTGCCGCGTGATTGAGAGCACTCATCCAAAGCCGTTTCGCCAGTTCAAAAATCACAAAGTGCGTTTGTGGGTTGATTCGGCCACCGGAATTCCGGTTCGTATTCAAACGTTTGGGTTTCCAAGAAAGGCCGGTGCCCCGGCGCCCATCGTGGAGGACTACACCTTCATGAATGTGAAGACGGACGTTCGCCTGTCCGATGCCGATTTCGACCGCAACAACCGGAAATACAGCTTCTAGAGCAGTGTCCTTGTTGCTGTGGCCGGTCGGGGCTCGTGGGAAACAGCCTTCGTAGTCCGAAACGCCTGTTCCGCGGCCACAAGTCAGCGAGATTCGCTGTAGAGCGCACTGTCGGCAGAAATCAGGATCATAGAAGCCCGGCTTTTGATAAAGCCGGGCTTTTTTCTTTTGTGCCTCCAACAACAACGCACGCTCATGATTGTTGAAGCAAAACCAAACGCCGTTCGAAAACTTGTCCAACAACAGCGCAGTCGCGGGGCCGTTGTCGGAGTCGTCCCGACGATGGGAGCTCTGCATGCCGGGCACGTCAGCCTGGTCGAAGCGGCTCGGGCGAGCTGCGATTTCGTCGTCGCAACAATCTTTGTTAACCCGACGCAATTCGGCCCGAACGAAGACTTCGGACGCTATCCGCGAACTCTGGAAGATGACCTGAGCCGCTGCAAAAACGCGGATGCAGACCTTGTTTTTACGCCCGATACGTCAGACATGTATCTGGCCGACGCCGAAACGACCGTTCGGGTCAATAAGCTCACAACGAAGCTGGAAGGTGCAATGCGGCCCGGGCATTTTGACGGAGTAACGACCATCGTGGCAAAGCTGTTTAACGTCACGGTTCCGGATCGAGCCTACTTCGGGCAGAAGGATTATCAGCAGCAGCTTGTCATCAAACGAATGGTCCGCGACCTTGACTGGGGCATCGAAGTCGTGACGTGCCCGATTATTCGTGAGCCCGATGGTCTCGCGATGAGCAGCCGTAATCGTTACCTGTCGCCGGACGATCGTCAGCGAGCGTTGGCGTTGCAGCGAGCGTTGCGGTTTGCGGCTGACCGGGCAGAGAATTCGGGGGACTCTGCGGCCGAAATTCAGGCCCAAATGCGGCAGATGATTTCCTCGACCGACGGGGTAGAATTGGACTACGCCGTCATCGTCGACTCGGAAACGCTGGAAAACGTGGACGATCGCCCGGCCACAGCCACGGCATTGGTCGCGGCGAAACTGGGCAAAACGCGGCTGATTGATAATCAGATTCTGCGATTTCGCCCTGCGGCATAAATCGGCTACATTATTTCGCATGCGAAAAGTCTTACTCAGAATCGTCTTCGACCAATACTGGCGAATGGAATCGGTCGGCAACGAACTGCTGGTCGGTTGTGGCTGGGTTCTGGCCGTGTGGGCGCTGATTGCGCTGGTGAGTCTCGGTGTCCTGTGGCGAGTCACGCGGGATTCCAAACAAGTGCTGTCGTCGCTGGTGTTTTGGGGGGCAGTGCCCGCTGGCGTTGCGATGATTCCGCTCATCAGCCAGCCGCTGGCCAATTCGGGCGTACCGCTCTTCGGCTATGGCTTCATGCTGTTCGTTGGATTTTCCACCGCCACGTTTCTGGCCAGTCGGCGAGCGAAGTCGGTTGGCCTTGATGCCGACGTGATCTGGGATTTGATGATGTGGCTTTTGATTCCCGGCATCATCGGGGCTCGAATCGTTTACCTCATGCAATACGGCGACAAAGTATTCGCCGGCAAACAGGGTCTGGAAATCCTGAAAGCGACAATCGCTTTATGGGATGGCGGCATCGTGTTCTACGGCTGCATCATTGGCGGCGTGGTGGGCATGCTGGCGTATTGCCGGAAGTACAATATCCGCCCACTGCAGCTTGGCGACGTCCTGATGCCGTCGCTGTTTGTGGGGCTCGGCTTTGGTCGCATAGGCTGTTTTCTGTATGGCTGCTGCTTCGGCGCGGCCTGTTCGCTGCCGTGGGCGGTTCACTTTCCTTCTGACAGTATGACGTTCGAAAGCCTTGCGGCGCGGTCGGAGGCCACTCAGCAGAAGCTGTTGGAAGCCGACGGCGTTCCTATCGCGACATCCGCGTTAAAATCCGTCGCACCGGGCACGGAACTCACAACAATCGCACTGCACCCGTCACAGATCTACAGCTCTGTGCTGGCATTTGCTCTGGCGGGACTGCTGATGTGGTTCTTCCGCCGCCGCCCGTTTGAAGGTGCCGTTCTTGCGCTGGGCTGGATTCTGTATCCGATCAATCGGTTTGTGCTGGAGATCATTCGGGATGACGAACCGGGTCGCATGGGGACGGGCCTGACGTTTTCGCAGCTGATGAGTATCGGCCTGTTCGTGTCGGGTTGCGGCCTGATGATCTGGCTGCAACGGAAAAACGGCGACATCCCCACCGGAGCCAACGGAAAGCTGGCGACGAAAGTGAAATAGGTCGCTCGATTGCCAACGGCGGTGGAATTCGGTCGAATTCGCATCCTGTCGGCCACTTCTTCAGTCGTACCCGCAAGCCCACATTCACCGCGTGGACCAACCTTCCGACAATCAGCTCATACAGCAGGCAACGGACGGCAGTTCGGATGCCTTCGGCGTGCTGGTGCAACGCTACCAGGACCGTCTCGTCCACAGTCTTGAACACGCGCTCGGTTCGCGCGATGACGCATTGGACGCCGCTCAGCAGGCATTCGTGTCTGCGTGGAAGAACCTGAAATCGTTCCGCCAGGATGCTGCTTTCTATTCGTGGCTGTACCGCATCGCCATGAACGCTGCTATCACTCGTAAACGTCGACAGCGATTGCCGACCCAGTCTCTGGACCGCCATGTGGCCGCGACGGGCCATTCGCCCACGGATGACAGTGCCGATACCAATCCGGAATCCCGCATGGTCAGTGCGGAGCACGTTGAACTGGTGCAGAATGCGTTGCTACAACTGGCCGAAGAATTTCGCCAGCCGCTGGTGCTGAAAGAAATCGACGGGATGTCCTACGAAGAAATCGCCAGCATTCTCGACATTCCCATCGGCACCGTCCGAAGTCGGATCTTCCGGGCTCGACGAGAATTGACCGAGCGGCTGGAACGCATTTTTCGCAGCGAACAGTGATGAACGGCTACCTGAAAGGATCGTGTCGCCCGCAGCAGGTTACAGCCCGATTGTCAGGCCCAGCCGACCGCCGCCGCTCACAAACTGATGACCGAAGTCCGTGTTAAGAGCCGCGTTGAACCACACGTTCTGAGTGATCCCCAACTGAAAGCCGGCTTCCACACTGCCGACGACCGCATCAACAGATCCACTCCGTTGAGCAATCGGAGTTGTGACTGATCGGTCCAGATCAAACCACTTCAGCCCCGCTCGGGCAAACGCGTTGCTGTTGTCGACGGGGCTGTAATTCAAGCCTGCCATTAGTCCCAGAGTTGTAATGTCGGCATCCGATCCCAGCACATTCATTCCAAGACTGTCGGTGAAGCCGCGGCCGTTGACGTTGCCATACGAAACAAAACTACGGAGATCCAGGAACGTGTCTTCCGCGACAGGCCTCAGGTAGCCGCCAGTGGCGACCAACGAATAACCCGTGTTGTCCTGATTGCCGGTCGACCCGTAAACGCGGTTTTCCAGATCACTGTCCGACCACGCCAGCGATCCCAGCAGCGAACCATAATAACCTTCTTCGACAGCGGCTCGCACATAAACTCCCAGCCCGTTGGCTACAGAATACGAGGAACCGTCCATCCAGCGATCGTTGGCCGCGTTTTCGAAGAAGAAGACGCCCATCGCGGTGCTGCCGCATTCGACATCCGCCGGATCGAACAGGTCCGTTTCAATGCCTGTCGCGAAGCCGACCGTTGATCCATGACCACCGGGCGAATAGCTGGTGCCCGCGCTGCCGCCCAGGACCCACGCATTTCGCATTCGCCCGTTGACGCAACGAGGGTTTCTGGAAATCAGTGTTTGAGCCGCGTCGTCGCTGATCCGTCCGACCACGCCGCCGCCCGATGGACCACCCAACATTCCAGCACCACCAACAATCGTGCCCAATCGGCCTACCGTTGAGTTTGCACCGCTCGGAGCAAAATCGCTGGCCCCCAGAGCTCCGCCCATAAACGGACCGAGTGACGCCGCTGACACATTCGGTCCCCACTGCAGATACAAGCCGCCGTTGCCGTCATCAACAAGGTAGTAGGCGACCGTCCCGCTGGTCGGATTCGCTGATCCAAATGTGAAGTACGAAGATTGCGCTGCTGGCACGGGCGTTGTCGGAGCGTCCAGATCCACACCGGTGTAAATCAGCGAAACAGAACCGGTTTCAGAAGCTGGCAGACCTCCCGTTGCCAGCACGTTGACTCGGGAAACCCCGGACGGCGTCGACGTGCCGTTAACCATAATCGTGTCGGCTGTGCCTAAACCGTCTGCGGAGTTGTCATAGCCCTCCCCGGAATTATTGGCACCCGACGCATCAAAGTTAAAGGTGAACTCACTTCCGCCAACGGTGCTGAAGTCGTTCACAATCACGTGATCGGTCGCACCAGAGCCGTATCCCATGTTGAAGTGACCGCCGCGTTCGTTGATGAACGTTTCCAGCCCATTAAAGTTAGTCCAGCCGTCGCGGAAGTCGATGCGGCCCGCATTGCTGATGAAGTCATTTGCACCGGTGAACGGCATCGTGCCGCTACTCGGCGTCCACACGCCACCAGCCAGATTATTCAACGTAAAAGAAGTTGAACCAGACGTGTCGATTCCGCCAATCAGGCTGCCCGAATTGTTCAGCACGGTGTCGCCCGCGTACGCGCGAAAGCCCAACGCCCCCGCGTCTCCGGCCGAACCCGTGTCGGCTCGGTTGGCGATCAGGCCTGAGTTATTCACCGTCGCCAGCCCGGTCGTGGTTTCCGTCGCAACGCCAAAATGGCCACCTCGAACGGTCGCGGCAGAACCGATATCAATCACGATGTCACCCGTCGTCGACGTGGCGTAGATTCCTGTGAAGCCCGAAGAAATCGCTCCCGTAGCACTAATCTGAGTGAACTGTTCAGAACCCATCGTCCGAATTCCATGCCGGACTGATGTGATGTCGGTTGCTCCCACAAAGATGGAACCATTGTTGGGTGCGTCAAAAAGCTGATCGACCAGAATGCCGGTTCCTCCGGAATTGATCGCTCCCAGTGCGGTGGCCTGCCCGATGCTGATGTCGCCCGTCGATTCCACAAACACGCCGTCCAGGTCGGACGTAATCGCGCCGATGCCGTCGATGTTTACCGTGCCAATGTCAGCGCGTGTCCAGACGCCATACCCCGTGCTGGTGATGGAATCGAAATCAGAAATCACGACGTTTCCACCCAATGGCAGAAAGCGAGTATCCGCGTCAATGCCGTTGCCGCCTGTCGCGTCCACGCTGCCCGTTCCGAAACCGTTGATCAGGATATTGCCGCTGGTGGACGTCGCGAAAATGCCGGATGCGTTGGTCGACCGCACGATGCCAGTGACGGTGATCGATGTATCGGTGGCTCGGCCGTGAGTACGAATTCCGAAGCCGTCGTTCGCGGTGATGTCAGTCGCGTTGATCGTGATCGGCCCATTATTGACCGCATCAAACAATTGATCGACTTCAATACCGACTGTTCCTGCGGTGATGGCGCCCAGCGGAGTGTTCGTGCCCAGATTGATGGTGCCGGATCCATTCACGAGGACACCGTGGGTGCCACCCTGAATCGAATTGAAGCCGTCCATGGTCACGGAGCCGATATCCGTTAACAACCATGCGGCCGAACCGCCGGTGGCGAACAGATTTCCGGTGCCGGAAAGGTTGACGTCGCCTCCGAGCGGCAGAAAGCGAGCGTCCAGCGTCACGCCATTCAACGCCGACGAGAGATCACCGTGAATCATTGCTGTGATGTTGCCGCTTCCCGATCGCACGTAGGCTCCGGTGCTGGTGGCACCGGAAACGGATCGATCCGCATCAATTGTCAGCAGCGTGTTCCCGCTCCCGCCCTCGCTGTTCACACGAATAGTGTCGCCTGCGGGACCAATCAGGTCGACGGTGTTCACCCGCACTTCAACGTCGTCTGTCGCGCCCGGATCGACCAGAATATTCGTTGGCGAATTGTCGGGCGCTGCAGCGCCGTTGATTCGTACATCGTTCGCGGCTGCATTAGCCGCCATCGCTGACGCCAGCATTCCGGCCGCCCAGAAGGGACGTTGTCGTGGAGTCCGTAGAACTTTTCGGATAGCAGCGAGTACTCTGGTGCATCCATGCCCATGTCGCATTGTCGTGGCCCTTGTATTTGGCGTCTGCAAATCGCCACAGGCGCGGTCGCCTCTACGCTGTGGAATCCTTTCGCACAATCAATTGCATCGACGCGGGGCAGGGTAGGTGAATTGCCCAGTGCGACCGAAAACCGGGTAATTCCCCGACCCGTTAGCCATTGCCAGTACATCCCCCAGGCCCCGCATGGCCTGAATAACCGGAACCTCAGGCGCAGCCGGTACGTCCGGAACAAGCACGTTCGCGACCATTCGTTCGGGGACACCCGGCCGACAAGACACCGGGCCGCCAAGACACAGGGCCGACAAGACACAGGGGCAGATCATGCTGACGTTTGAACACGCCCACGTCGGAGCAGTCGGATCACTCGTGCTTTGCCATGCCGCTTTCGCAGCTATTTGGGCACGACCTTCATCGAGTAGTGTGCCTCTGATGGCCAGAGCTTTTCAGATTCTGTCAGTAGGCCGCCGGCAGACACATCGTAGGCGTAGTTCGGTTTCAGTTCTTTGACTTTGATGCGAACCCGCTTGCCGTCGTCCAGCACTTCCACCGTCTCTGCGGTCAATGTGTGTCGCCCGGAATCGGGGGTCGCGTAGCTGCCGCCCCATTCTCGAGTGTAGCCCTGAATCGACCAGCTCGCAGCATTGGTCGCCGCCTTGGCATTTACCGGACGGAAGAATTCGACCTCGAAGCCGCTGGGCGTCGCCGTGAGTTCTCGGATACCGTTGGGGAGTCCTTCTGCTGACGGAACCAATCGAGTGATCCCACCCGTATTCTGGCCACCCTGCCAGCCACTGTCCCAGATGCTGCCGATGACGAGTTCGCCTTCAGGTGAAATTGCCGAACAGATCGGACCGATGAAGTTGCTGCCGCCGGCTTCCTGGTTTGGCAGACTGAACCGATAGCTGGCTCCCTGCAGAGTGCCGTCGACGTTTTGCACGGTGAACCGCATCAGAAATCGCGAATCGTATTCGCAGCCGATGCCGTGACCTCGCAGTTCCTTCACTGAAAAATCGTCCGGCAGAAACACGATGCTGTTCACGCTGCGTGTCCAAGGATGAGGCACCATCAACGACGCCGTTTCGTGAGTGATGTTGTCGGTCGGCTGGTGAGCAGACGGGACTCCGTAGTGCCTGCCGGGCAGGATGTGGTTGATTTCGTTGAAGGTGTTCTGCACGCCCTGGTTGTCCGTGGCAAACAGGTTGCCATGACTATCGAAGGCGAGACTCATGGGATACCGCATCGACATCCCGAGCGGCGTTACAATTCCTGACGGATCGATCTTGATGACTCCGCCGCGCCATCGATCCTGATTCTTCGGACGCTTCTTCTGCGAATAGTCGCTTCCCAGGCCGACGTACAGGTTGCCTTCATCATCACGAATCAGTCCGGATGTCCAGTCGTGATAATTGTCGTTGTAGCCCCAGCCACTCGCGACGACTTCGCGCAATTCCGCTCGACCATCGCCGTCGGTGTCACGCAACCGCAAAACTTCCGGCTTGTGCGACACGATGATTGAGCCGTCCGTGTCAGCAAGAATGCCAAACGGCACGGCCAGGCCTTCTTCAAACAGACTTGTCTGGTCGACCAGCCCGTCGCCGTCCGTGTCGGTGGCAATCCACACGTGCCCCTTCAGCGATGTGAACGCCATCCGGCCGTCCGGCAGCCACGTCATGGCCGTCGGCATAATAGAATTGTCCAGGGGCAGGCGTGTGCCGGTGAATCCGGGCGTTGAAGTAACCGACTCCGCATCTGCTTTCACAACCGGCGGTTGAATGGCGGCAATCACCTTCGGGACAGCAAGGTCCAGCATGGATGTCTGGGATGCCGATGTCTCCAGCGATAGTTCAGCATCCTGTTTCTTAGTCCATCGGCCTTCAAACTGCTGCGACGTCGGCAATCCTTTCGCGCGGGCGTCAGCGGTGAGGTCCGCCGGCGAAATCAGAACGAATCCAGGAGGCCCGTCCAGATACTCCACGCTGTGCTTCCAGCCGCTGCCATCGCCAGACTTCACCGATTGAAATCGGTGCCGAACCTTGACGGTCACCAGCGGTTGAGCGTCGTTGTTCCATGCTGGCTTCGTAAAGTGCGGGTCTGCGGACCCACTGTTCGCAGATGGTTTCGCACCTGCCTCCGGGTCGAAGTGGCTGCGGGTGATCAGTTCTACGCCGTCTGGCAGGTTGCTCATCGATACGAGTTCCGAGAACCGACTCTCGTCTTCGACGGATTGTAGTATTGAGCCATTCGCCGACTTCAGCCGCAATGTCGAACCGCTAATTGACGGTTGACTGACGACCGTGCCCGGCATGTCCCAATACCAGCTCTTACCTTCTGTGCGCTGGCGAGCGAACTCGCCGATGGTCCACAGTCGAAGCTGCATCGTATCCAGGTCGACCAGAATGTTGTGCCCATTGCCGAAGCCAATCGCCATGGCTCGCGCCACCGCGTCTCGGTTCTTGTCGATACCGATTGTGAAGACGTCACGAATGATTCGCGGAGCTCCGCCCGGTTCGACATTGACGACCTGTTCGAAGCGACTGGTGACTGTTGGTGGCGTAAAGCGGTCGTCGCTGAGGGCCTTCCACATCACACCGATCTGCTTTGGCAGTGAGCCGTCCAGCACGCTGGGAATCGCCTTCTTGATGGCTGGCATTTCGATCCCGGCGACAACGCGGATGGGGTTCTTCATCCACCGTTGAAAGAACCTCGGCCGCATGCGATTGCCCATCGTCATGATATCTGATCCGCGAGTTCCCAACGCCACGTTTCGCGGTTCAAATGGACCGGCTTTGTGACAGGCCACGCAGTTGAATCCGCCGGCTCCCGTGAGTTGGTTTCCAAGCAGCAGTTCCTCCGAACTGGCCTGCGACTTGCCGGACAGGTCCACAAAGGCCAGTACATCCTGGCGGGCGGAATCAGCTTCAGCAGGAATTCGATCCGTTGTGATCAGATGCTGCACAAGGGCCGCTCGGTCGGCATCGGAATGTGCAAACTTTGGCATTCGCACCAGCAGCCATGGCAGCCGTCGTTCTTTCTGTTCGCCGGCGACGGCTTGCTTCAGATAGTCATCGTTAAGTTTGTCGCCAACGGCAGTGAGTGACGGCGGCACCAATCCCTGAGACTGGCCCTTCAACCCCGGGTGAGCGTTCTGAAGTTTGTTGGCGATCGACGAAAGTCCACGCGACTGATCGCGATCATGGCACGCGATGCAGCCGTTTCGATTCAGCAGAAGCTTGCCAGTATCAGCCGCGCTGCGCTGGCCGTTTGAATGGCGAGACTTCACGTACGCGGCGATTGCGTCTGTGTCGGTCGGCGAATCGCCGACACGCTGTTCATTGGAGGCCGCTACGATGCTCATGAACGAGGGGACTCGCTTGCCTGGTCCACTCCGCAAATTCGGCATGTCGGCGGGGTTGATGCAGTCTCCGGATTCCTGTCCAAAGCTGTCACCAGCCAGCGGCGCGAAGGCTTTTGATTTGATGCCGGGAATACTGTGACACGCCGCGCAGTTGGCTTCGACGACGATTCGTTTTCCGTCAGCGATGCGTTCTTCCTCAGACAGCGAACTATTCGAATCGGTCCACGCGATCGCCTTCGCGTCTGTCTGCGTGAGCGCTGCCACCAGTTGTCGACGTTCGTCTTTGGTGAGATCGAACACCGGCATGCGGTGGTCGGCGTTGAGTGTCTCGGGGGCTCGCAGCCAGCGATCGAGCCACTCAGCGGGCCGGCGTGGAGCGACGTTGACAAGTTCCGGACCTGCGTAAGCTCCCGCCAGCGGTTGATCGGCCAATTTGGTGCCCGGCAACTGGTGACAGGCAACGCAGCCCAGCGATGTCAGCAGCTTCGAACCAGCGTCCGCGTCGTCGTCTTTGAACTTGATTTCTTTTTCGTCGTGCGGCTTCTTTGAAACGGACAACAGAAATTCGGCCACGCTTTCGGCTTCGGAAGGCGAAAGGTCAAAGCTGGGCATGTGGCTGTTGGCGACAACATTCTGAGGCCGCCACAAACGCTGAACCAGAGTTGCCTTGTCCTGACTTCCTTTCACGCGATCCAAAGCGGGGGCTTTCAATTCCGACAGGCCACTGTTTTCGCTGTTGGTCCCATTGTGATGGCACGCGGCGCAGCGATTGGCGTCCACCAGCAAATGCCCTCGCGCGGTGGCCGAAAGCTGCGGCGAAGGTTCGTCCTGGAACAGCACGTCGGCAGGCAACGGTTCCAGCGTGAATGCGTCTGATGACCAGTACACAGCCAGCCTCGATCTTGGCTTGTCTGATTCCGCCGGAGTGGAATACGTCACTCGGATTACATGGTCACCGGCACCCAGTTCAAACGATTCGCCCGACGCAAACCCCCACTGTTCGGACGTCTTCAGCACTTCGTTGTCATCGACGAAAACTGAAACGTCACCGGCGACGAAGACATGAAACGTGTGTTTGCCGGGTAGGCGAGCCAGCAGGTTTCCGGACCATTCGGCTGTGAACGGGCCCGTCGGTAGTCGTTCGTCGGGCGATGCGGCTCCCCAGTCGAAACTCAGTACGTTGTCGACTCGTTGGACAGACTGGTTGCCGGCACGATAGGTGGCCACCAGGCCGGGCGGAAATTCGTCGTCCTGAGCGCTCGTGGAAGCGCTGCAAGCGACAATGAGAAGCAGCATGCTGACAGGGCGATTGAAACGTGAAGAGAACGAGGGGGCCATGAAACGTCTCGAGCATTTGGGCAGGATTAAGGTGAGGTGAACGTATTGTTGGGCCATCCTCACAGAATGCAATCGACGTCGTCGTTGCGGCAACGACTTGTAGGTTGTTTCTGCCGGAAAGGGCTTATTGCAGCCGGATTGATACGAGTCGTTTAACCCGTAGCCGAAGGCGCAGGCGTTGCTGGGGGACGGCTGTGTCGCAGCGGAAGTGGAACACCCGCGGTAGCGGAAGACTCACGGACGCCGATCAGAGGACGCCTGCGCCTTCGGCTACGGGTTAAACGATCCAAATCGCTTATCGAACTATTGTCGCAGCGGCAGGGTTTTAGGTCGCCGTTGGCGAAGTGCCGCCCGGCGGTCGGCACCTACCAGGCGGCACGAATTGCCACCGCTGTCGGTACGATCTACGATGCGTTTTACTTTCACGGGCTCGCGGTAACTCAAACGCAAAGACATTCAGCATGGATCTGAAGCTAAAGGATAAGGTGGCTCTCGTTACAGGCGGGTCGAAGGGGATTGGACTGGGAATTGTCCGTTCGCTGATCACCGAAGGCGTCAAGGTGGCCAACGTCAATCGCAGCGAAGCCGAAGGAATCGCTCTGCAAAACGAATATGCGGCAAACGGTCAGGAGTGTTTCTTCATCCAGGGTGACCTGACGGACATCGATGCGTGTCGAAATGCGGTTGAGCAGACTCAGCAGCGATTCGGTCGCATTGATCTGCTGATCAACAACGCGGGCGTCAACGATGGCGTTGGGCTGGAAGACGGACCGGACGCCTTTGTGCAATCGCTGCAGAAAAACTTAGTCCACTATTACGCGATGGTCCATTTCGCATTGGATGCGTTGAAGGTATCGCGAGGCTGCATCATCAATATTGGGTCGAAGGTTTGCGAAACGGGGCAGGGCGGCACGTCAGGTTACGCGGCATCCAAAGGCGGCATCAACGGGCTCACGCGAGAATGGGCGGTGGATTTGGCGCCGCATGGTGTGCGAGTCAACGCGGTGTTGCCGGCGGAAACGTGGACGCCATTGTATGAAAAGTGTCTGGCGGCCATGCCTAATCCGGAGGCTGCGAAGGCAGAGATCGAACGATTGGTTCCGCTCGGTCACCGATTCACCACGATTGAAGAACTGGCGGACATGGTCGTGTTTCTGGCGTCGCCACGGTCCAGTCATACCACCGGTCAAATCATTTTTGTGGACGGCGGGTACACTCATTTTGACCGCAAGTGTACGGTGACCAGCGATGTTTCATCTTTCGGCGCGGCGGGCAAGTCATGAGCAATATCGACGCGTTTCTTGCCGCTGGTACGTTTGCCGTCGCCGGTGCATCAAACAATCGCAGCAAGTACGGCAACCTCGTTTTTCGCGCTCTGTTAAAGAGCGGTCGCGAAGTTTATCCCGTAAACCCTTCGGCCCGTAAGATCGAAGACCACACGGCCTTCGCGACGGTCGCCGACCTGCCAATTACTGCGGAAGCGTTGTCGATCATCACGCCGCCCGAAATCACTCGAACGATTGTTGACGATGCGATTCGTGTGGGCGTGCAGCACATCTGGATGCAACCGGGAGCAGAGGACGAGCAAGCCAGCGAGTCCGCTCGCGCCGCTGGCATCAACGTGATCGACGACGGAAGCTGTATTCTGGTTTTGCTGGCTCGCGAACGTTAAGGAATCCAATGCCCATTGACTCCACCGACCCCGTCGGTGACCTGGTTCTTCGCACGATGGCGATGCCGGCCGACACCAACGCCAACGGAGACATCTTCGGCGGCTGGATCATGTCGCAAATGGATATCGCGGGTGCGATTCTGGCGAAAGAGGTCGCTCAGGGACGCACCGTCACGGTTGCTGTTGATGGCATGAAGTTCTTACGGCCAGTGCAGGTGGGCGACGTGGTCAGCTGTTACGGAAAGATTGGCCGCATTGGCAATACGTCGATCACTCTGCACCTGGAAACATGGGTCAAGCCAGTGCTGCGGCAGATCGAATCGCCGGAGACGCGATTCAAAGTGACGGAAGCAAACTTCACGTTTGTGGCGGTGGACGAAAACGGAAAGAAACGGCCCGTGCCACAGAGCGCGACATAAACGCGACGATCAAGGCAGGTGGTCGCGGCCATCGTACGCCTATGCCTTTGCCGTGACCACTTGCCAGCCGGCATGAGCGTAACCCGAACGCTTGTACGCTGTCGCTTCCGCCCCTGACGTTGCCTCGCATGACGTCGAAAATCCGTCTTTCTCTCGGATTCCGCAGACAAGATGGCGGCTGAGTCGGCTCTGGTTAATGCTCCACTTGTCGCTGCACGGCGTATCGCATGGAGCCGATCGTAGTAGACGTACCGTTTCCAACGCCTGTGGTGAGGGTGCATTTTGACTTTCCCGTACGCAACTGTCTCACGGTGGGCCAGACGTGTGGCTCGGTCGATAGTCAAAAACGGAACAATGGAACTTAACTGCAACATCGGCACTTTTGGCCGAAACGGATAGTACGTTGTATGCAGCATAACTGCTCCTCATCCCAACCGGCCAAACTGCGAGCTGTGATAACCGCAGCGTTGCTGTTGGTGTGCGCGGTTGGGTGCAGTCGAACGAAGTATCGGTTGCAGGCAGATTGTGATGCGGAGCAACTGGTGGCCGAACGCACTGAGCCGATCTTCTTTCTGCCGGACCGCAGCGTGCAGGCTGCCGCTCATTCACGCATGGCCGACTTCTCTGATCCGGACTGCGGTCCACTGCCGCCTGATGATCCGGCAGCAGCTCGCTTTATGGATTGTCCGTACAAGGCGAAGGGCTCACGCGTCTGGCACGAACGCGGTCAGTTGGCAGATATTGAATTTGAGCACTGGCGGAGTTTTCTGCCTCAGGACGACGAAGGCGTTGTTCCCCTGAATCGGCAGACAGCGATGGAACTCGCGCTGCTGCACAGTCGTGACTACCAAACTCAGGTCGAGGGTGTGTATCTGCAGGCATTACCGGTGTCGCTGCAACGCTTTCAATTTGACGCTCAGTGGACGGGTGGTGCCGGGCTGGCATTCTTACAGCGAGGCGGACATACGGCTGGTTCGACGCGGACGCTGTCGCTGACGGATGGTCTTGGTGTGAGCAAACGGTTTGCGACGGGCGGTCAGTTGCTTGCCGATTTTTCGAATGCGATGACCTGGGAATATAACGGCGGTGTGAGTTCCGCCGCGTCGGTGTTGTCGTTCCAGTTTCTGCAACCACTGATGCGGCGAGCGTTCCGCGAAGTGCAGTTGGAACCACTCACGCAGGCAGAACGCAATCTCCTGTACTCCGTGCGAGACTTCGCTCGTTTCCGCCGCACGTTCTTTGTGAGTACGGTCGGAACAAACGGTTATCTGGGTCTGCTGGCGGTGGCTCAGGCCATTCGCAACGAAGAAGCAAACCTGGAAAGCCTGCGCCGCAATCTGGAAGAACACATTGCGTTGTACGAAACCAATCAGGCGTCGCAGTTTCAGGTTGACCAGGTCTATCAGGAATACGCTCAGGGGCGTTTGAGTCTGATGCGGGCTCAGGCCACCTACAACACTGAGTTGGACCGTTATAAATTGCAGTTGGGCTTGCCGTCGACTCTTCACGTGAAACTCAACAGCGAAGAACTAAAGCAGTTTGAACTGAACGACCCGCGTCTGGAGAAGCTGACCGACAGGAACGACGCCACGCGAATTGGACTATTGCAGTTTTCGGAAGACGAGCTGCCTTCAATGTCCGAATTGCGGCCGTTCTACGCCGAGTGCGAAGCGATGCTGGACCTGATTCCTGAACTGACTTCGGAAGTAAAATCAGAACTGGAAACGTGGACGGCTCGGTTGAAGGCGGATACCGAAAGAACGTCCGGTGACCCCGATGACGAAGCAAGTGTAGAGCGACAGCGCGAGTTGGAGCTGGCTGAACGCCTTACGAAAGTGATCAGTGAGATTCTGGCAGAATTCCCGGCGGACGTAGAACAACTGGAAACCGCTCGAACGGCGATCGACGCAGATAAGCCTCTGCTCGCATGGGAAGCGTTGAATCTGCTGTGTGGCGACCAACTGCGTGAACGTCTGGATAGTCTTTTTGTGGTGCAGACTCAGGTGCGTGTGTACCTGATTCAAACGAAGCCCGTCGAAATTTCCGAAGACACGGCAATCTGGCTGGCGGAAAATAACCGGCTGGATTTAAAGAATCAGCAGGGCCGCGTAGTGGATGCTTATCGTCGCACGGAAGTGGCGGCGGACCTGCTGGAAGCGGATCTGGATCTGGTTCTGGGAGCGGACCTCGGTACCGATCCTGGCCGAATCAATCCGCTGCGATTCGATTCATCGGCCAGCACACTGCGAGCCGGTTTGCAGTTTGACGGGCCGCTGAACCGCATGGCGGAACGCAATGACTATCGAGCGAGCCAGATCGAATACCAGCGGGCTCGTCGGAACTATATGGCGGCTCGCGACAGTATTTTGTTCGACGTACGTAAGATTCTGCGTAACCTTAACCTGAATCGGTTCAGCTTTGAGATCAGTCGGCAGCAGTTGATCACGGCCGCCCGGCAGGTCGAGCAGGCTCAGATTGACCTCAGGAACGCGGAGCAATCCGATTCCAACCTCACTCGCAATCTGTTGCAGGCATTGCAGTCACTGTTGCAGGCTCGAAACAGTCTGATCGCAAGCTGGGTCAGCTACGAAACATCACGAATGCAGTTGCACCAGGCATTGGGAATTCTGCAGGTCGACGATTCCGGATCATGGATCAATGATGGACAAACCTTCGACAACTTCCTCGACATCAACGACGCGCCCCTCGGCTTCGAACGCGAGCTCGACCCCGGCCTTGACGGCGACGCCTCCGGCGATGAGGAAGTCCCCGTTCTTTAAAAACCTGTTGCTGCTGGTTGCCGTGTGCGGTTTGATCGGTGGGCCAATCTGGTATGCGGTCAACGCTGCGCAGGAAGACGGCGATGTGGATTCGCTGAAGTGGACCGCTGAAGAAACGGACCTGCGGATCACTGTGACCGAACGCGGCACGCTGGAAAGCCAGAAGACCGTTAACGGGGTTTGTGAGGTCGAAGGCTACGACAACAAGATTATCTTCATCGTCGAAGAAGGTTCGACGGTGAAGAAAGGTGACGTCGTCGTGCGGTTTGATTCGTCGCAGATCGACAAGGAAATCGCAGAAGAAAAGCTGGAAGTGCAGCAGGCCAAGGGAACCGTCGCCACAAAGCTTCAGGAAGTGGCGCTGGAGAAGACCAAGGGAGAGAGTGAAATTGCCGCTGCCGAGCTGGCTTTGGAGCTGGCCGATCTGGATCTGGAAAAATATCGCGACGGCGACTATCTGGTCGAACTAAACGACCTGCAGGGCAAGATCGCTTTGGCCAGAGTGGAACTGGAAAAGGCAACCGAGGCTCTGGAAAACACAAAGGTGCTCGTGAAGAAAGGCTTTCGTGAGCCGGAGCAAATTCGTACGGCACTACAAACCGTGGAGAGTACGAAGTTTAGTCTAGAGCGTGATGAGCGGACTCTGGACGTCTTGAAGAAGTACGACTACAAGCGGAAGCTGACGGAATTCAAAGCGAACGCGATTGAAGCCAAACGCAAGCTGAATCGAGAGATCGCCAACGCAGACGCGAACAACAAGAAAGCCGAGAACGAATACAAGAGCGCGCAGGCAGAACTGAAGCTGCAGGAAGAAGACCTTGCCGAGGCCGAATTGCAGAAGGCTCGCTGCGAAATCAAAGCGGCTCAAACCGGCGTCGTCGCCTATGCGAACGAAGACTGGTGGTCAGAGTCGCGCCGCATTCGCGAAGGTGGCACCGTCTACGAACGCCAGGTTGTCTTTTTCATTCCCGACATGTCGCTGATGCAGTTGGAGGTCAAGGTTCACGAATCCGAAGTGAAACGCATCGCGACGGGGCAGAAGGCCATCATTCGCGTTGATGCGTTCGCGAACCAGACATTTACGGGGACCGTTAAGAGCGTGGCTCAGCTAAGTAAATCAGACCGCTTCTTCGGCGGCGGCGTCAAAGAATATCCGACGGTTATTGTGCTGGATGAAACTCCTTCGGTGCCGCTGCGGCCCGGCATGACGGCGGAGGTCGAAATTCTGGTGGACAACCTCAGCGACGTTGTGGCTGTTCCGGTGCAGGCAATTGCTGAACACCGTCGCAAGCGTTTCGTGTATGTGCTGAACGACGAAGGCGTGGAACGTCGTGAAGTGGAGATTGGGCAAACCAACAACCGCCTGATCGAAGTGACGACCGGCCTAAAGGCGAGTGAAGTGGTCGTGCTGGACGCTCGATCCCGCGCGGCGGAAGAGTTCGCGGATGATGAAGGCATGGAGGACAGTGAAGAGTTGTTGAAGCTGGAACAAGAAGCCGAGTCAGCGGCAGACAAGAAGCCCGAAGATGATGAAGCCGATGCGACAGACGACGAGTCGGCCGAAGAAAAGACACCGGACGAGAGTGAACCCGCCGTCGAGAAAGTAGACAGCGCAGTCGACGCGGCAGACGATGGCCCGTCCGCCAGCGAAGTGTCTCCGGCCGAAGAAGCCACAGGCGACGTTGACAGCAACACTAAAGCCGAAGGGGAAGAGGCGGTCGAGGGTCCACAGGCTTCCATTCTTAAGCAGCAGATCGGTGTTGCGGAGATCGCCAAAGTTTCTGCGATTGACTTGAACGGCAGGATATCCGGCGCCTTCCACGATGGGATTTTGTCATGCGTCGCTTGATGCTGATTATCCCGCTGACTCGGACGGCCATTCGCAGTCTGATGCTGCATAAGCTGCGTTCGTTTCTCACGATGCTCGGCCTCGTTTTCGGCGTCGCCTCTGTGATCGTGATGCTGGCGATCGCGGAAGGAGCCAGCTTTGAAGCTCAACAGCAAATTGAATCGCTGGGCGTGCGCAACATCATTGTTCGCAGCAAGAAGCCGATTGAAGACACGGAATCCGGCAATTCAGGATCCGAATTCGTTTTGGCCTATGGTCTGACGTGGGACGATCTTGATCGCATCAACGCGACCATCAAAGTCGCGACTGGCGCGACGCCATTGCGAGAGTTCCGGAAGGAAATTCGACACCTGAACCGCAGCCTGGAAGGCCGAGTCGTCGGCGCCACGGCCGACTACCTTGAACTCACGTCGTCAAAGCTGCAGAGCGGTCGGTTTCTGCAACCCGTCGATGTGTCCAGTTATCAGAATGTGTGCGTGATCGGATCGGAACTGGCAGACAAGCTGTTTCCCTATGAAAACCCACTGCAGAAAACCGTCCGCATTGGAGCCAACCACTTCTATCGGATCGTTGGCGTCACAGAATACCGATCACCGACCGGCGGAGCGGGCTCAAGCTTAAGTGCCGAAGACTACAACCGCGATGTGTACATTCCTGTGACGACTGATCGTGCTCGCTTCGGGGAAATGATCGTCTACGAAACGTCGGGCTCGCAGTCGTTCGAACGAATTGAACTCAGCCAGATCACCGTTCAAATCGATGACCGTAAGAATGTGCAGAAGGCCGCCACCGCGATCGAGGATCTGCTGGCCGCCTTCCACACCAAGCAGGACTTCTCCGTCATTATCCCACTCGAACTGCTTAAACAGGCGGAGCAGACGCAGCGAATTTTCAGCCTGTTGCTGGGTTCGACCGCCGGCATTTCGTTGCTGGTGGGCGGCATCGGAATTATGAACATCATGCTGGCCACGGTGACGGAACGTACTCGCGAAATCGGCATCCGCCGAGCCCTCGGTGCGAAACGAGGTGACATCATATCGCAGTTCCTGATCGAAACGGCATTGCTCTCGCTGGCCGGAGCAATGCTGGGGGCGGTTCTTGGACTGGCCGTCCCGTCGGCGGTCAGTTGGATGACCGGTCGAGTCACCATCATCACCCCCTTCGCGCCGCTATTGGCTGTTGGCGTGGCCTTCCTCGTCGGCACCAGTTTCGGTGTCTATCCCGCTCGCCGAGCTGCCATGCTGCACCCAATCGAAGCCTTGCGGAACGAGTAATTGGCGGCGAAGCCAGCGGCTCGTTTAACCCGTAGCCGAAGGCGCAGGCGTCCGCTGATCGCCGTCGGTGGGTGTTCCGCTACCGTGAGTGTTCCCCGCTGCGACACATCCGTCCCCAGCAACGGCTGCGCCTTCGGCTACGGGTTAAACGACTCATGTCACTCCGGCTGTAACAAACTCAACATCCTGAGCCGAAAGCCGTTCGCCGCAAGCGACCCGAAATCATGCCGCCGTGACAACAGTTTCGATTCGCGATTTACTGAGCCAACGTCCATTGCAGGCCACCGCACTTATCACCGTGGGAAATCAACGCATCTTAGCGGCGAAGCCAGCAGATCGTTTAACCCGTAGCCGAAGGCGCAGGCGTCCGCTGATCGGCGCCCGTGAGTGTTCCGCTACCGTGACTGTTGCGCCTCTGCTGCGACACAGCCGTCCCCAGCAACGCCTGCGCCTCCGGCTGCGGGTTAAACGACTGGTATGAATCCTGCTGTAATAAACTCGACATCCTGAGTCGAAAATCCTTCGCCGCAAGCGACCTAAGACCGCCTGGAACTCACCGATTCAACAGCGGCGGAAAGCGGCGATGACTTAATCTGGCGTTGGCCAGCGGTTGATTAGTTCACAGGGTTTTGAGTTGGTGATCGCCAGGCTTCCAAAGCCGTCCTCCGAATTTCTTGCGTCAACAGCGAGCCAGGCTCGCAGATTCATCGACACTTCTGCACGGGGGCAGGGTTGATTCACACATGTCGCCTGCGTGTGAAGTTGTGAAATCGCTGGAGAAGTACGATGCGAAGAAGCCGTTTGCTGTCTGTTTGTGCGGTCGCCTTGCCTGTTCTTGGCCTCTGCTGCACTTCTGTTTTGTTGGCCGCTGACGGTGAGCCACAATTGGGTCGGCCAGCAGATCGCGGAAGAAACGCGGAGAGGTCAGGAGGTCATGGACCGCAGGTTGTCACGATCGAAGTTGAAATTCTGGTCAGTGGCTCAAACGGCAACGACAGCACTCCGCAGTTAGCCGACCACTTTCGGTTGACGACGCTTCAAAACAGTCGAGCGATGGCGCAGCTTGGGCGACAGACACCGGTGGTGGTGGGGCAGCAGGTGTTTGGCGGTCGCGGTACACCGGTGCGAACGCAGACGGAGCAGAAGTCGACCGGAACAGTCGTTCAAGTCGAACCTCAAATCACCGGCGCCGGGATTGTCGTGGAGTTGACTATAGAAAAGTCATGGCTGGAATATCCCCAGGCGGAATCGCGTGACGTAGAAGCTCGTCCGCCAATTGATTTACCGACCACCTACTCAGCGCAGCTAAAGACAACGTTGCTGATTGAGGACGGGAAGGCGGAGACAATTTCTGCGAAGGTCTCAGGCGGAAATGACGCGCGGGAAGCTGTTATTCACGTGAGTGCCTCTACGCGAAACGGTGGTCGTCGCAGTGCCGATTCATCGGCGAGCCGCCAACCGCCCGGCCGTGATCGTTCGCGTTCTTCCTTTCCTGGCCGTAACCCCGAAGCTGAAAACCGTGGCCGTGATTCCTTCAGGCCTGGTCCACCCGGCCGATCGCAGGACCGAAGCCGCTTTCCACAGCGACCAAATGCGGACCATGATGACAGACACGCAGGCAACTTGGGTGATCACAGCGATGTGAAAGACCGGGTGACGATTATCGCGACGCGGATTTTCGAGAAGCTGGACAAGAACAACGATGGCGAATTACAGGGGGCGGAGCGAACGTCTATGGGGCCGATGCTTCACGCACTTGGTTTCGACGAAGCAGATGAGGTCACGATTCGGTCGCTGACTGAAAAACTGCGCAACCGAGCAGGCGCGTCCGGGCCGCCGTCGCGACAGCCAGGGCCTGGCCAACGTGGTCGCGGTCGCACTGACCACGGCAATCGACCGACAGAAGACGGCCCCGATAGACCGCACGCTGATGAGTCGAACACAGACGATTCGGACTCCGGTGATGAGGACGGTGAAGCTGAGGAGAGCGATACGACGGACGATGCGGATTCGCCGTAGAACGGCCCGACAGTAGGTCCTGCTTGCCGAGCAGGATTTTTGGCTCAGAATGTCGAATAAATTACAGCCGGATTGATACGAGTCGTTTAACCCGTAGCCGGAGGCGCAGGCGTTGCTGATCGGCATCCGTGAGTGTTCCGCTTCCGCTGCGATACAGCCGTCCCCAGCAACGCCTGCGCCTCCGGCTACGGGTTAAACGATCCACTGGCTTCGCCGCCAAAGATGCGGAGCCAGGTTGACGAAGCTGACGTGCGACCCAACATTCGGGTGCTTTCCTGAACCTTCCTGGCAACACTTGGGCTGCTGACGCTGGCAAGCTTTTGCCGTCGAAGACAGTTAGCCCAACTTCCCCAGCAGCGGCACAAAATGTGGTTGCAGAGAATTTATTCGGCGTGTTTTTGTTATCGAAGTTTCAAAAGTCCAGCGTTTGAAATCTGAAACACGATGTAGTGACGACCTCTGATCTGGCCGGTCAGAGATCGATCGGTAGCATTTGCGATCATGTTCATTCGCCAATGCCATCGAATCAAAAACGGTCGTCGCCACGCCTACTGGGCGCTGGTCGAATCGTATCGCTCGGCCAGTGGGCCGCGGCAGCGGGTGGTCGCGTGGCTGGGGAAGCTTGACGAAGCCGGTCGACTGGGCGTCCATCAGGCGGCGGAAGTTTTGGCCGGTAGCGATGAGGTTGCACCCGGTGTCACCGCTGATCAGTCACAACCGCTCAGTCGACAGATGCGATTCGAGTTCGATGATGATGCGTCTGCCGTGACTCCGCGATGGGTCGAAGTCAACGCCGCCGGAGTTCGTGTGGAAAACCTGCGACAGTTCGGCGGGCCGTGGATGGCTCTGCACCTGATTCGCACGCTGCAACTGGATACGTTCCTGAGCAACGCGATCCCTGAAGGTCGTGAACTGGTCGGCTGGGATGTGAGTTCGCTGATTCTGATCATTGCGCGGCTGCTCGAACCTGCCAGCGAACTCTTCACCGCCGAACAATGGTATCCGAAAACGGCACTGCGGGATCTGCTCGGCGTGAGCGAAGAACGTGTGAACGATAATCGGCTGTACCGCACACTCGATCAGCTGCTGCCGCACAAGGACGCATTGGAAACGCATCTGAAGAATCGCCTTGGCCATCTGTTCGATCTCGAATACGACCTGCTGATGTATGACGTCACCAGCACTTACTTCGAAGGTCAGGCCGAACGCAATCCGCTGGCTCAGCGTGGCTATTCGCGCGATAACCGCAGCGACTGCAAGCAGGTCTGCATCGGGCTGGTGGTGTCTCGATGCGGAATGCCGCTGGGATACAAGGTGTTTGCCGGCAATACGGCCGACGTTACTACCGTGGAACACATCGTCGAAACGATGGAAGCACGCTACGGGAAAAGCGATCGCATCTGGGTCATGGATCGCGGCATGGTGTCGGAAGACAACATCGAATTCCTGCGCGAAGGCGGTCGACGCTACATCGTCGGCACTCCCAAATCGATGCTGAAGAAGTTTGAACACGAGCTGCTGAAGGAAGACTGGACCAGCATTCGCGATGGCCTGGAAGTCAAGGTCGTGCCGTGGCCCGGCAGCGACGATCCGGATGAATCGGAAGACTGCAACACATCGCCGGAGACATTCATCCTGTGTCGCAGTCGCGATCGATCAAAGAAGGAAGAAGCGATCACACAGCGCTTCGAAAAGAAGATCGAAGAGTCGCTCATCCGCATGACGGCGCGGTGCGATAAACAGAAACGCGACCCGATGAAGGTCGAACGTGAGATCGGCCGGCTGCTCGGAAAGAACACTCGAGCGGCAAAGCTCTTCGACGTGAAAGTCACGAAGACAGATGACGGGGCCGCACGCATCGAATGGTCAAAGATCGAAGCTACGCGTGACTGGGCGACTCTGAGTTCCGGATGCTATCTGCTGCGAACGAATGTCAGCGACTGGTCCGACGAAGAACTTTGGAAGGCGTACATCCAACTGACCGAAGCGGAAGCCGCGTTCCGAATCCACAAAAGCGATCTTTCGATCCGCCCGATCTGGCATCAGAAGGAGGACCGTGTTCTGGCACACATCTTCGTGTGTTTTCTGGCGTATGTGTTGTGGAAGACGCTCGGCCAGCTGTGCAGCAAAGCAGGGCTGGGCGACGAACCGCGCCGTGTGCTTGCGGAGCTGTCGGAGATCCGTTCGATGGACGTCGTCCTGCCCACTCGCACCGGCCCGGAGATCCGCACCCGCTGCGTGTCAAAGCCCTCCGACCATCAACAGATTCTTCTGGAAAAGCTGAGCCTCAAACTGCCGTCGAAAATATTCCAAAAGCAAATGTAGTGGAAACTTTTGACCGCTCACCGCACAAAACACTGCCTTCGTGACTCCAGTTGGGGAAGTTGGGTTAGCCGCGTAGAGTCCGCACAGTGGGCACCACAAAAGCTGTGCGTGGACCTCGCCGCGACTTCACGCAGGCAGCTTTCCATTTCTGAGCCCCGAGATTCTCTGCGAAACAGCGATATTGGGCTCGGGCGCATTTCCCTAAATGTAAGACAGGAAACCTGTTATGTCTGTTTCGCGTATTTCCGGCCAGAAAATTCAATTCCATTAATTACAATGGCGTAGAACAAGGCAAAATCGAGTGTTGCCCGTGAATTTGAGATCGTGACACAACTGGCGAGCAGTCATCGGCCGAGGGAAACTTAAAAAATGCCCCAATATTGCCCTCCCTGCATGGTGCGTGCGGCCAGCAGAAACGAGCCAGGCGATGATTTGGGGGTGTCAGATCAATGAGTTTCCCTTACTCCAGGCAGTGAGTCCATCACAAATGGAGCACATCGAAATATCGGCGACTTGCCGGCCCTGATTTCCAGAGACAATCGTAATTATGATTAACCGAATTCCTGACAGCGTGGCCGCGGGATCGTGGATCCTTGAGCAACTGACGCTGCAGCTGCCAGACGTGGAAATGGCCGCCGGACGGAGGGCATGGCACGAGGCACAATCGGCATGGCCGGGCAACGAACAGCGTCTGTGGTGGAAATGGCTTGCTGAGGCAGCGTCCAGCATCGGAATCCAGACGAAGACGATCGATTGTTCCGTTGCCGAAGCCGTCGCTTTGGTCCGCAATGGTGCTCGAATTGTCACCTGCCAGCAAACGGCCGATGGCAATGGTGAGTGGCTGAGCGCGCGGCTGATCAGTTCACACCGCGTCGAATTACAAAGAACCGACAACGTCGGCAGTACCCGGATAATTCGCCTAAGCCGCGTTCGCAAGGCGCTGCGACAATTCGAGCAGGACGGTCGAGTTCGCTGTGTTGTGATCCGTGGCGACCTGTCTTCAGACGTGCAGCAGACGCGTAAGCTGGAACCGTTCGCGCGGTTGCAGGCTTTGTTGAAGCCCGAATGGTCAGACATCTGGATTGTGATGACCTTCGCGTTTGTTGTCGGTTTGTTGACACTGGCAACTCCGATCGCTGTTGAGGCGCTGGTTAACACGGTGGCCTTTGGGCGATTTGTGCAGCCAATTTTTGTGCTCGCCCTGATCTTGCTGACGTTCCTGTCGTTTGCGGCGGCTATGCGAGCTCTACAGACTTACGTGGTGGAACTCATACAGCGACGGCTGTTCGCGCGGGTGGCCGGTGACCTGGCGTTTCGGCTTCCGCGAGCTCAACAGGAAGCAACCGACGGGATCTATCTACCGGAACTTACCAATCGCTTTTTCGACATTGTGACCGTTCAAAAGGTGGCCGCGTCGTTACTGTTGGATGGCATCGGCCTGATCCTGAGTGCGATTATCGGGATGGCTGTCCTGGCGTTTTATCATCCGTGGCTGTTGGGCTTCGATGTCGTGATGATGGCACTGATTGCCTTTATCATTTTTGTGCTGGGACGAGGGGCGGTAGCTAGCGCGATCAAGGAATCCAAGAACAAGTACAACATGGCATCGTGGCTGGAAGATATCGCCCGCTGCCCAACGACCTTTCGCACAGCCGGCGGCACTGATCTGGCTCTGGAACGTACCGACCGCATGGTGCACGAATATCTGGAAGCCAGACAAAAGCACTTCCGAATTCTGATGCGGCAGATTCTGTTTGCACTGGGACTGCAGGCTGTCGCGAGTACAGCGCTGCTGGGCATTGGCGGCTGGTTGGTGATCGATGGCCAGTTGACTCTTGGACAGCTGGTCGCTGCGGAGCTGATTGTGACAGTGATTGTGCGAGCCTTCGCTAAGATCGGCAAGCACATGGAAAGTTTCTACGACCTGCTGGCTTCTGTGGACAAACTGGGGTCGCTGTTTGATTTGCCGACCGAGAAGCACGACGGGATCCTGGAAATGCGTGCGTCAGGGCCGGCAATGCTGAATGTCGACGCAGTGGAACTCAAACGCGCTGCCGACCGAAAGCACCTGCACGCCGCCATTTCCTTCAACGCACCGCCTGGAACTTCTGTGGCATTGCTCGGCACCAGCGGCAGCGGCAAGAGCACGATGATGGATCTGATTTATGGCTTGCGAGCACCGACGGCAGGTCATGTCACGATTGACGGTTACGACCCACTGGATCTTCGGTCCGATGTCCTGCGTGGCAACGTTTCTCTTGTGAGACGAGCTGAGATCTTTCACGGGAGTCTGGAAGAAAACGTTCATCTGCACCGAGCCACAGTGACGTCCGCCGATGTCCGCGCGGCTTTGGAACAGGTCGGGCTATACGAGCAGGTGTTGACGTTCCCGGACGGCTTCGACACCAAACTAAACGGCGACGGTGTGCCTTTGTCGGGGACTCAGGTGGACATGCTGTGTCTGGCTCGAGCCATCGCTGGTAAGCCGCGTTTGCTATTGGTGGACGGTTTACTGGATTCGCTGTCTGACGATGAACTGGAAGCCGCCGTTCGTAGTCTATCGCATCCTGATCACCCGTGGACGCTGGTGATTGGCACCGGGCGCAGGTCAATTTCTGATCGGTGTGATCAAGTCATTGACCTACGCTCCAATGAACGCACTGGGCAGCAGCTGGAAACTGAAGGGATGTCCTCATGAAGAATCGCGAAGACACAATATACAACGATCAAATGTTCTCCGGCCGTATGCTCGGTCCGTCGGCCTACAGCGAGGCGCTGTTGCCATCGCTGCGACTGGCTCGCTCGTCGCGGTTCGCTCGACGGATTGGCAAGATCCTGTTGTTGTCGTTGGTTATTGGGTTCATCTTCGTCACCATCGCGCCCTGGCAGCAATCTGTGACAGGCAGCGGCAATGTGATTGCCTTCGCACCGCGAGAACGCCAGCAGACAATCGAAGTCCCAATCAAAGGGCGTGTGGTGAGATGGGGGGACAACGTTTTTGAGAATGCTCATGTCAAAAAAGGAGACCTCATCGCCGAGATCCAGGACGTCGACCCGAACCTGATGGGACGACTGGAAGACCAGGTCGCTGCGACAAAAGCTCAGTTCGAAGCCACCAAAACGTTGCTGGCGGCCAGTGAACGCAACCGAGATGCTGCAGAAAAAATTGTGCTGTCTCAGCAGTCGCTGCTGCAGACTTATCAGTCGGCCAAAGAGCAGATCGTTGCTTCGGCCGATGCCGCGATTGCGGGGGCAAAAAATAAGGTCGAAGCGGAACGCAAGCAGTTAGAAGAAGTTGCAGCCGCGTTAACGCAGATCGAAGCGGACTTCGAACGTCAAAAGCAATTGTTTGAAGAGAAGATCGTTGCTGAGGTGAAGTTTCAGCTTGCCGAACGAAAGTACCTGGAAGCGAAGGCCAAAGTTGCGAAGGCGGAAGCCTACGTCGAATCCGCTCAGAACGATCTGATCGGAAAAGAACGCGATCGCGACGCTAAAGAACAGAAGGCTCAGGGCGACATCGATTACGCCACGTCATTGCTGGACAAGGCGAAAGGCGATGTCGCGAAGTCGGAAAGCGAAGTGGCCAAGGCTACGTCGGAAATGAACAAAGCGAAAAAAGCCTTGTCCGAAATGGACACCAAGATGGCCCGACAGCAGAGCCAGACGATTCTTGCGCCGTTCGACGGGTTCCTGACCTCCATCAGCGCGAATCAAGGGAGTCAGATCTTAAAGGAAGGTGACACGCTGTGCGTGATCGTTCCGGATACAAAAGACCGAGCCGTTCAGGTGTGGCTCGACGGCAACGACGCTCCACTGGTGAAGCCCAACAGTCATGTTCGGCTTCAGTTTGAGGGTTGGCCGGCCGTGCAGTTTGCCGGATGGCCATCTGTTGCCGTGGGAACGTTCGGCGGAAAGGTCGTTTCCGTGGATGCGACCGACGACGGCCAGGGTAAGTTTCGCGTTCTTGTTCGCCCCGACGACGATCGCCATGGCTGGCCCGATGAGCGGTATTTGCGACAAGGTGTGAGAGCCAACGCGTGGGTGTTGCTGGAACAAGTGCCGCTGTGGTACGAAGTTTGGCGAAACATGAACGGCTTTCCACCGGTCCTGACTGACAGCGGTGACGGCAAAGACAAGCCGAAGAAGCCGAAACTGCCGAAGTAGAAGCCGTGCCGAGTTCTCTGTAATCGGCAGAAGCCGCACAGGCGGTGAAAGTGGCGGGCCATCCGCGTTCTCCTGCCTTGGGCGCGGTCAGGCCTGAAGCAGATTTGTGCTGTGAGTCGATCCCTACTCTGGATCATGTCTGTCGCATTGTGCAGCAGGCACCCATGGATGGGGGGAGATGATTAGAGCAATGGTCGGCCGAGTCTATATTCTCCTGCTCCTACTGCAAATCGGCTGCACGGCGTCTCAGCAAGCTCGGATTACGTCCGATAGCCTTCCGTCAAGCATCAACGATGCCGTGGTGGAATTGGATGACCAGGCCGTTTCGCCCGCAGAGGCGTCTGAAGAACCCGTGCACGACAAAACCGTGCTCGCGTCTGAGGAGACGCATACCGAGACGGCGGAAACTCCGGACTCGTTGTTGGTGTCTTTCCAGTCGGCATCCGATGAGTCTACCGCCGCTTTGCCCGTTGAGCCCGAATTGAATCCCGCTGTGTCGCTCGACGCAGTGATAGATTCTGTTCATCTGTCTTACCCGTTGGTGCGGGCAGCTTATCAGGAACGCCAGATCGCCAACGGAAACCAGCTTTCCGCATGGGGTGCGTTCGACACGAAGCTGAAGGCAGCCAGCGAGAACGGGCCGCTGGGGTATTACGAAACGTATCGCAACAGCGCCGGATTTTCGACGCCGATTTATGGGGGCGGTGAGTTCTTCGGAGGCTATCGCAACGGTGGCGGCGATTTTCAGCCGTGGTACAAAGAACGCGAAACCAACGACGGCGGCGAATTCAAGGGCGGGGTGCGAGTGCCGTTGATCCGAGATCGGGACATTGATGCTCGCCGAGCTGAAGTCTGGCGTTCCACGTACGACCAACAAATTGCCGATCCCGTTATTCGCGCGAGTCTGGTTCAGTTCACTCGTGAGGCTGGCTTGGCGTATTGGAAATGGGTCGCCGCCGGGCACAAGTACCGACTTGGGCGGCGATGGGTAGAGCTGGCGAAAGACCGCAACGATCGCATTCAAATTCGCGTTGACCGGGGCGATCTGGATCCGCCGGAGTTGATCGACAACCAAAGAGCGATTGCCAAACGCGAAGCAAAGCTGGCCGCCGCGCTGCTCGATTTCCAGCAGGCCTCTGCCAAGCTTTCGCTGTTTTTGAGAGACGCCAATGGCAGGCCCATCGTGCTGTCCGATGCTGCGTTGCCCGAGTTCCCAGCGTTGCGCGATCTCACTTTGGCACAGCTTGATGCCGATATTAACCGGGCTCAACAAAGCCGTCCGGAACTGTTGACCCTGGAACTGCAATTGCAGCGACTGCGCGTCGATTACTCAGAGGCTTGTAATCTGACTTTACCCGGGCTGGACGCTCAACTTTCGGGTTCGCAGGATGTGGGCGAGCCGACCAGCAAGACACGTGATAAATCGGAGTTTGAATTGGAAGCTGCGTTGTTCTTTGACGTGCCGCTGCAGCGTCGAAAAGGTCGCGGCAAGATGGCGGCCGTTCAGGCAAAGATGTCGCAGGTGGCTGCGAAGCGGCAAATGGTTCAGGACAAAGTGGCTGCTGAGATGCAATCGGTTTACGCCGGATTGATCCAGTCTCGTGACGAAGTGTTGAAGGCACGTGAGGCGGTGCGGCTCGCAACACGCATGGCCGAAATCGAACTGCGAAAATTCGAAGTCGGCCAAAGCGATTTACTGAAAGTGGCGCTGCGAGAACAATACGCACTTGAAGCCGCGGAAGAAGAAATCTCAGCCACGTACAACCACTTCTCGGCGTTCAGTGACTACGCTGCCGTGCTTGCCGTGGACCGACCAGTCCTGCACCTGTTGCCGGAATGACAACTGGCGAATGCGATGGAGTGACGTCATCCGCCGCCACTCTCTCATCGCGCGACCGCTACCTTCGCGAGCTTCGAGGTGTGGATCTCCGGCACTCAGCGGGGTTTATTTGGTGCGGCTGCTCGTCTTGTCGGCGGTTGGGAAATCGTCCGGGATTGGCACCGTGACTTTTCCAGTCGCCGCCCATTCTGTGCCGCGTTGCAGCGTGGTGATAAAGCCAACGCATTCCATCGAATATTCAGCGTGCCCCATCGGCGTGTGGAAGACTCGGCCCTTGCCGTAGCGAACGGTGAAGATCATCGGTTCGTGCCGGCCGGTGACCTGAGATTCCGCGGTCGCGAGGATCTCCATGTTCTGAGCCGGGCCGCGAAGCTGGTCGTAAAGTTCATCCTTGGTGTGCAGCCATTCCACCGGCATGCCTTTTGTGATCGGGTGATGCTTGTCTCGCACAACAACCGGGAATTCCCACTGCTTTCCATGGTTGCCGCCTTTACCGGGTGACGTGTCGCGAATGACGTCGCCTTTGGCATTGGTGTAGACGTACGGGCCGCTTTTTTCGGTGCGTCCGCCCCAGCCGCCGAGTCCGATCATTTCGTTGTAGGCAGTCCATTCGGGAAACGAGTTGTCGGCAGCGTGGACGACAACAAATCCTCCACCGCCGCTGACGTATTTTTCGAACGCCTTCTGAGTTTCCTCTGGCCATGGGGAAGCTCCGTGACCGAAGTTGCTGATCACGACATCGTACTTGCTGAAGTCGGGTTTGAAATTGGGGTCGGTGCCTTCAGGAGCCGCCGTTGCGACGTCGACAGTGAACAGCTTCGTTTCTTCCAGATAGTCCTTCATCATTGGCGTGGTGATGGGCCACACTTTGTGGTTGTTCTGCCCATCTACGATCAGAGCCTTCATGGGCTCAGCGGCATGGCTTGTGTTGAAGGACACCAGGCTAAAGAGCAGGGCGATGATGGTAGTGAAACGTTTCACGTGGGTTACTCCAGAGACGGGTAGCGGGGCTTGGGAACGTAAACCACGCTAACGAATGACGGGACGGATCGCAAAGCTGATTTGCGTTTACCTGCGCGACGCCTGCAACGCCATTCGTTCGGCCAGCCAGCCGCCAAGTACCTCCTGCAGCGGGTCGGACGTCCTGATGAGCCGATGTTCGATGCCCAGCATCCCGCACACCTTTTCCAGACCGTCAGAGAACTCAGCGTATTGCCGAAGGTATTCTTTGCGCAGGCGAGCCGGGTCGACCAGAAGCCGCTGATCGGCGACTTCAAGATTGCGAAATTGAGTCGGTCGGTCGAAGGGAAAGTCGATTTCTTCCGGCGCGGCAATGCGGAAGATAATCACTTCGTGCCGGGCGTGTCGCAGACGCTGCAGGGTTGGCTCCAGCTTGTCGAGACCATCAAAGCAATCGCTGATCAGCACCAGCAGACTGCGACGTTTGATGGTGGGCAGAATCTCTTCGATAACGCTGGTCAGGCTTGTGTCTTTGCCGGGCTCAGTTTCTTCCAGCACGTGTGTGATCTGGCGAAAGATGTCTCGATTGCTGGACGGCCGAAGCTGTTCGCGGAGCTTCGAATCAAAGGTGACCATTCCGACGGAATCACGCTGTCCCAGCAACAGCCACGCAACGGCGGCCGTCAGCATTCGGGCGTAGTCGAACTTGCTGAGCGTGCTGCCGGAATAGCTCATGCTGCCGCTGGCATCGACCAGCAGGTGGGCTCGCAGATTGGTTTCGTCTTCGAATTCCTTGATGTAGTAACGTCCGGTCTTACCGTAGGCTCGCCAGTCGATGTGGCGGATTTCGTCGCCGGGGTAGTATTCGCGGTGTTCAACAAATTCGACGCTCGACCCTTTGAACGGGCTGCGATGCCGCCCCATCATCAGACCTTCTACCAATTGCCGCGCAATCAGTTCCAGCTTGCCGAAGCGAGCGAGTTCTGTTGGGTTTGTGGGAAGTGGATCGGGCATGGGGCAGAGGTGGGCCGAAACCGGATTGCTGGAAACTCACACACCGCGCATGTTACCAAACTTTTCAACGTGCAGCCGCGATGAGAATTGGAATCCGTGCGATTCGGCCGCTGTTCGAACCCAGTCAGTCTTTTCGGAAAGTTCCTCCCGCGTGCGAGCCTGGGGCATCAACCAGACTTTGCTTCTTTCCACCTGCGGAAACTCGGTCAGGTATTCTTCGACCTCAGCCACGTCCGCATCGACATCGATTACAAATTTCAGAATCGAATCGTAGCGTGCAAACAGAGAACGAATCACGGCCGGCTGATGTCGCGTTTCTTCATGCCGAATGGACCAGACAGCGTCGTCGGGAGTTGAGTTTCTTAGCTTGGGACTGATGGCCATCAGGTCGCATTCGACCGACCGATCGACCGTGCCAGCAGTTTCAATCGTGATGACCTTTTCGGCAGTGCGGCAGATGTCGGTGAGCTCAGAAAGTTGAGGAGCCAGCATCGGTTCGCCACCCGTCAGGACCACATGCGGCGCTGTGCTGGCAGCGATTTGTGCGGCAAGTTCTTCCAGAGAAACCTGATCGCCTTCCGGGTGCCACGACGTATACGGCGTGTCGCAAAACGAACAGCGCAGGTTACAGCCGGACGTGCGTATGAACAGCGACGAGGTTTCTGCGAACGGGCCTTCGCCCTGAAAGGATTCGTAGGTTTCGGAGATGAACACGCTGACGTTTCAGTTCTGGTAAGCAATCGGGTCAATAGCCCCCGCGTCCGCGAACCCTTTGAGCCTTAAGAGACACGAATCACATTCGCCACAGCTGATGCCGTCTGGCGATGGATCGTAACAACTGTGAGTCAGGGAATAGTCGACTCCTAGTTCCACACCGCGTTGAATGATCTGGGCCTTTGTCATCGTGATCAGCGGCGCGTGCACTTTGATCTTCTGGCCTTCGACGCCCGCTTTGGTGGCGAGGTTCGCCATCGCTTCGAAGGCGGCCACGAATTCCGGGCGGCAGTCGGGGTAGCCGCTGTAGTCGACGGCGTTGACGCCGATGAACAGATCGTGAGCCCCCAATGATTCTGCCAGCCCCAGTGCGATGGAAAGGAAGATGGTGTTACGGGCCGGAACATACGTGACCGGAATGCTGCCGCTCATTTCGTCGTCTGAGCGATTATGAGGCACGTCGATGTCGTTGGTTAAAGCGGAACCTCGAAAGATGGCAGTGTCGACCGGAAACACCACGTGACTGGCAACATTATTGGCGGCGCACACTTTTTCGGCGGCCTGAAGTTCGAAGTGATGCCGCTGGCCGTAGTCGAACGAAATGCCGTGAAGTTCGTAACCTTCGCTGCGAGCGAACGCCATGATCGTGGCGGAATCGAGGCCGCCGCTGATGAGGACGACCGCTTTTTTGCGTGAGGACATAAGTGTGTTTTTTTGCACGGAATTTTAAGGAATTCCGCGACGAATCTTGTTTGGCCGCTTCAGAAATCAGGGGCATCCGTTGGTTGGGGCGCGGCGCGTTGTCGTGGGGCTCGCCAGAGTTCCTGCGATTCGACCGCAGCTCGGGATTTCTGGCGAAATCCACTACATCCCAATCAACGGACGCACCGGAATAAGGTCGGGGCCGAACATTTCGGTTTCCCGCGTGTCAGTCTGACGATACGATTCCATTGTTGTCACGTCGACACGCAAATTCTCCCGTAGAATTCTGATTGCAGGAAACGCATTCCAACTGAATCTGGTTTCCAGAGCGACCAACGGGAGCGTTTCCGAGCGTTAGCTCGAATGGTTTGAGGCACGGCCTCCTTTTCAAAGGTTATCGATCTTGGGTGATCCCAAACGCGAAGAATTGAAAGTTGCCGATCAAAAAGCCATTTTGGTGGGTGTGTTCAATCCCGACGACTGCTCAAGCAAAGAGGCGGCTCTTGACGAATTGAAGGGGCTGGTCAAAACGGCGGGCGTAAATGTCGTTGGCGAAATCGTTCAGTTCCGTGAAAATCCGCATCCAGCTCATTGTCTGGGGACCGGCAAGCTGGAAGAACTGAAGCAGTTGGTCGAATCGACCGAAGCGGAGATGGTGGTCTTCGATAATAACCTCACGCCATCGCAGGGCCGAGCTCTTGAGCAGGCGGTGGAAAAGCCGATTGTCGACCGCAGCGAAGTGATTCTGGATATCTTCGCCACGCACGCGCAAACGCACGAAGCGATGCTGCAGGTTGAGCTCGCTCAGCTGATGTACTTTCGCACGCGACTGAAACGCATGTGGACTCACCTGGAACGAATTACCGGCGGTATCGGAGCCGGGCGTGGTCCGGGGGAAAAACAGCTTGAAACCGACCGTCGTCTGATCGACAAGCGAATCTCGGAACTCAAGGCGAAACTGAAACACGTCGAACAGCGTCGCGAACGCACGGTGTCTCAACGCCGCGAGCAACCAACCGTGTCACTGGTGGGTTATACGAATGCCGGCAAGAGTACCTTGATGCGAGCGTTAACCGGAGCCGACGTGCTGGTGGAAGACAAGCTGTTTGCGACATTGGATACTCGCACGCGCCGCTGGTCCGTTCCGAATTACGGCGAAGTGTTGTTGAGTGATACGGTTGGGTTTGTTCGCAACCTGCCTCACCATCTGGTCGCGTCGTTCCGATCGACTCTGGAAGAAGCTCGCCACGCTGACCTGCTGCTGCACGTTGTTGACGCCAGCAACACAGAAGCGGAGTCGCAGATTCACACGTGCTATGAAGTGCTTGAAGAAATTGGCGTCGATTGCTCGAACGTGGTGCTGGTTCTAAACAAGGTGGACCAGGTCGAAGATCGTTCTTTCATCGATGTTCTTCGTCGCCACTACGACAACACGATCACAATTAGCGCGGCCACAGGGCAGGGATTGGAAAAGCTGTCGACCCTGGTCGCCGAACGCCTGGCGGGCGGTTTTGTGACGGTGGAAATCGAAACGGCAACGGGCAACGGCAAGCTGCTTAGCTGGCTGACTCAACACGCAGAAGAACTGGACCGCAGTTACACGGACGATAGTTTAGCTCGTGTAAAGATTACCTGCCGGATGGCTCGCCGCTTCGTCAATGCAATCGAAGAACCCGATACAACGCTCCGCTATCTGGAAGAAGCGGAACCGCCTCAGCAAGTGATCGGTGTGGCGGGCGGCTAAGCTCAGCGAAAGTGGAATCGTCGGCAGTCCTCCCACTGGTCGCTGCCGGCCAGGTCTCAGAAATGTGTGGTTTTCAACGGCACCGATTGACGGCGCCGGGGTTTGTTCCAGTACGCATCAACTAAGTGCGGACAGTTCAAAGCCTTCGAAAGTCCACAAGGATTCCGAGATGAAAAAGTTTGCGGGTGTATTGTTATCAATGGCTGCGTTTGGCCTGGTGGCGGATTATTCCACTGCCAACGATGAAGACAAGCCGCGTGAAGGACAACGCGACGGAGAACGTGGGCGAGAAGGGCGGGGCCGCGGCCAGCGCGATGGCGATCGTGGGCCGCGTGATGGTGAAGGTCGTGGGCGAGGCAATCCGCTTATGGCAGCTCTGGACACGGATCGCAACGGCGTGATTGACGCGAAAGAAATCGAAAATGCGGTGGCCGCTCTGCGCAAGCTGGACCGCAACGAAGATGGGAAGCTGACAGCCGAAGAAATCGGTGGTCGGCCGCCCGGTGATCGCCCCGAACGTGGTCGACCCGGACGTGATGACGAAGGTCGCCCCAGTCCCGAACAAATGATGGCTCGTTTCAAGGAAGCCGACACAAACGAAGACGGCAAGCTATCGAAAGAAGAAGCACCTGATCGCCTGAAGGAAGGCTTCGCTCGTCTTGATGCCGATGAAAGCGGGTTCATTGAAAAGTCTGAGTTTGAAGTGCTGATCAAGCGCATACAGGAAGGTGGCGGTCGGCCGCCGGGGGCAGGTCGAGGTCGCGATGGCGATCGCCCACGAGACGACGACCGGGCGCGCGATGGTGGCCGTAGTGGCAAGGGAGACCGTCCGGAATCTGAGTAAGGTTTGTTCAAAGTTAACGCAAATTTATTCGGTGGCCCTTCTGCACCGTTGAGTTCCCGGCAGCCCGGCTTTCCTAAAAAGCCGGGCTGTCTTGCGTTAATAAGGTGTAAAAGTGCGTTGGCTGATCGCAGCGAAGTGAGTCTCGACGCAATTTGGATTTCGCGTCGCCGTCGGTATGCTGCGTAGATACAGGACATCCGCTTGTTCGACCTGAGATCGAAGAAAGGTTGCCGGTGCTACGTCACGCATTTGGTTTCATCTTACTATTTAGTCTGCTTTGGGTTTCGACCGGTTGCCGCAACGACAGTAACTCGGACACCGGCTCCGGAACTGACGGTGACAGAACGGGCGAAGGAGTCGCCGTCGATGCGCCGGCTCCGTTGTCTGGCGCTCAGCGGCTGCGCGCAGTCGAACTGAAGAATCGTGGCGTCGGGCATTTGGAGAACAAGGAATGGGCCGAGGCGGAAGAAACGCTTTCAGAATTGGCCACTCTGTTGCCCAATTCATGGCTCGCTCGTCGTAATCTGGCGATTTCTCGTTTGCTCGCACTCACGGACCGCAGTTCGCCGTATTCGCCGAGTGGTTCTTCACAGCAGGTGAATCGCTACAGCGAAGCCGTGCAGGCCGCCAAGTCGGCGATCGAAGAATATCGCCGTGTGGCAGAAGACACGTACGACAAAGCGCTGGCCGATTTGCTGATGGGAAAACTTCTGACGCACGACACGGCATCTGGGGCCTCAACGATGGAACAAGGCCTGGCGTTGATTCGCGGTGCTGCGGATGCAGTTCCGGACGCGGCCGATTTTCGATTTGCGGTCGCGGAAGCCATGGGTGACCATCGAGACTACGCCGACCCCAATTCGCCAGGATCCGCGAAGCTGCTGTCAGCGCTGCAGCGGGCTTTCGAGATGGCACCAGAGAATCTCTATGCTCTGTCGCGCCTCATGCAACGCCAGGCACTGTTTTTGAATTCGCAGAATGCGGAGACGAAGGCGCTGGCTCTGAAAATCACGGAGACCTTTGACGCCGCTACGAATGTGCTTCAGCCTTTTCGGGATTCCATTCGCAAGCGGCAGAGTGTCGACGTGGTGGAAATGATGTCGACCGCGCAGCAGGAATTCGATGGCAGCAACCCGGCCGTGCTGATGCGGCCGGCGATGGTGACTGCGAATCTGCTATCGCCGGAGATTGCGACTCAAATCGACATGCGCCGCATCAATCGTGACGTGCTGGAATACGTGCTGTTGGAATTTGAAGAAGGTGTGTTGGCCGACGAACCTGCGTCTGACCGACCGAAGGTCGGCGATACTGTTATTACGAAGTTCGATCAACAGCCGCACATGCCCGCGATTGCCGGCGTCACACAAATGCAGATGCTGGACTTCGATCTGGACGGCCACGATGACCTGATTGTGTTGCGCGAAGAGAAGTTTGAGGTCTATTCGCGTGGTCCGGAAAACTCAACGGATTGGCGGCTACTGCTGGCGGCGCCGGCTGAGGTTGGACCGGCGAAAGGTTTCCTGCTGGCAGATATCGATCGTGACTATGACAAAGCTGTTTCGGAATTGTCAGGTCCGGTGCTGCTGGAGGATCGAGACGGCGATCGTAAGATCGTTAAGGATCCGGCTCAGAAGAATCGCTGGTTCGACACCGATTACGATGTGGTCTTGTGGGGTGAAGATGGTGTTTCGGTGTTGCGGAATGAGCTACAGGATGACGGCAGTCGTTTGCTGGTGATTGTGCCTCAAAGGGAAGCCGTTGCCGACATCCACGACGCGATCGCTGTTGATCTGGAATCAGATGGCGATCTGGATCTGGTGTTTGCCACCGACATCGGATTGACGTTGTGGCAAAATTCCGACGGCACCAACTTTGTCAACGTGAATGCAGCGGCCAGTCTGCCTCAGGCGGCCGTTGGCAGCATCGTGGCGGTCGATTGGGATCGTAACATTGCAATGGACGTGATTAGTGTTTCCGCATCGGGCGATGGAGCAGGCTTGCTACAGAATGTTCTGCACGGGCGGTTCCGTTGGCTGGACTCGGATCAGGGACTCGACAGCGTGCCGGCGGGGTCGTCGGTTCATGTCGCTCAAATCGATGGCAGTGGCGGATGGGATCTGGTGATCGCCGGTGCGTCGGGGATTTCTGTGTTGACCACGTCAGGCGGTGCTGGTTCGGACGTCAGTCAGCGAACGTTCACAACGTTGGCGGATCAGCCTGTGTCGGACGCGCAGGTGGCCGATCTGGACAACGATGGGTTGTCGGATATCGTGGCGTGGTCAGACGGCGGGATACAGTTCTTTAGGGGCACCGGCGATGGCCAATTCGAAGATTTGTCGAAGCTGCTACCGACGATTTCCGAAATCACGACTCTGACCGTCAGCGACGTCGACGAAGATGGCGATCTGGATATCGCGTATGCCGCCTCGGCTGAAAGTGGCACGGGCGTGCCGGGTGTGCTGATTAACGAAGGCGGGAGCAGCAATCACTGGATGAGTGTCGTTGCGCGAGGCAAGCCGGATGATCCGCAGCACCAATCTCGGCGCGTTAACGCTCATGCAACCGGCGCGGTCATCGAAGTGCGGTGCGGCGACATGTACCAGGCTCACCTGATCGCTGATGCCAAAATGCACATCGGCCTGGGCGACTGCGAGCGGCCGGACAGCATTCGCATTATCTGGACCGACGGGATCCCTCAGAACGTGATGGCCGAAGGTCTGCTGCGGCCACGAGTCGGCATTCTGGCTCCTCAGATTTTGAAGGGTTCCTGCCCGTACATTTACACGTGGACGGGCGAGCGGTTTGAATTCTTCAGCGACTGTCTGTGGGCCGCACCGATCGGGCTGGTGCAGGCGAATGGCGAAGTCGCGCCCACGCGAGAATGGGAGAACCTTCTGATTCCCGGCGAAGCGCTGGCCGAGAAAGACGGACGCTACGTGCTGCAGTTGACGGAAGAACTGTGGGAGGTGGCGTACTTCGATCATGTGGAACTGACCGCTATCGATCACCCGGCGGACGTGCAGATCTTCACAAACGAAAAAGTGGGGCCGCCCGATATGGCAGAACACCGCATTCACACAGTGAAGAATGCCTTGTTGCCAAAGTCCGTTGTTGATGGGCGTGGCAACGATTTGCTACCGGGGCTGACGGCGGTCGACGGTGACTATGTGCAGGCCTTTGAGGCTCGCGTGATGCAGGGGCTGACGGATGAATGGGTGATGGAGTTCGATTTGGGTTCGCTGCCCGAACAGAAAGAGGGCACCGCGAGTGCTCCCGGCGAACGCGACATTCGACTCTTCCTGACCGGCTGGATCTTTCCCACGGACACGTCGCTGAATCTGGGGATTCACCAGAACCCGAATTTGGCTCCACCGCAACCGCCTTCGATTGAAGTCCCGGATGGCAATGGCGGGTGGAAGGTCGTGCGACCGTTTATCGGGTTCCCCAGCGGTAAAACGAAGGCGATGGTGGTGGACATTTCCGACATTTTTACCGGCGACGATCTGCGGTTTCGACTGCGGTCCACGATGGAATTGTATTGGGATCAGGCGTTCTACACGGTGGGCGAACGGGACGCCGAAACGGTCGCTCAGGCGTGTGACCTCGCGACCGCCGATTTGCATTATCGAGGCTTCAGTCGTCGAACTTATGCGGATAATGCCTTGTTTCGCAACGGGCGAGCTCCCGAGGGCTACGATTATCAATCGGTGACGACTGATGCTCGCTGGCCGCCGATTTCCGGGCGGTTTACGAAATATGGTGAAGCGACCCCGCTGCTGCGGACTCACGACGACGCGATGGTCGCGATGGGACCAGGCGACGAATTGACGGTGGAGTTCACGGTGCCCGAGAAACCCGTTCCGGCGGGGTGGAAGCGAGACTTCGTTCTCAGGAATATCGGCTACGACAAAGATGCGGATCTGAACACAATTTACGGTCAGTCGTCGGAACCGTTCCCATTCAAGGCGATGAGTCGGTATCCTTTCTCCGTTGATGAGTCGGCCCCCGATTCGTCGGGATACCGCCAGCAGACCGACGAATGGCAGACGCGCGAATATTCGCGGAAGCCGTTTTGGAATGCTGTGCAGGCTCCGTGATGATTTGTAACCGCAGGATTGGAACAAGTCGTTTAACCCTTAGCCGAATACGCAGGCGTTGTTGGGGAGAGCTGCGTCGCGTCGGAGGCGAACGATTTATGGACGCCGATTGAACGACACCTGCGCCTTCGGCTGCGGGTTAAACGATCCGCTGGCTTCGCCGCATAAAGAGTGTTGAGTAAGTCTTAATGTTTCGGGACCACATCGTGAAATATCTCACATTGCAATTTTTTCTGAGTACCACTGTGTTAGTGAACGCTCAGGACGCGCCGACGGAATTCAATTACCCGCTCGCCGTGACCGCGACGGCCGATGGCATCGTTTACGTGGCAGACCGGAATCTGCCGGGTGTCTGGAAAGTGGAAGACGGCAAGAAGAGCGTCTACTTTCAAGGCTCGAAGAAATTCCGCACACCGTTGAACGCAGTGCGATGTCTCGCGATTGATCATGAAGGCAAACTGCTGGCCGGAGATTCTTCGACTCGCGACGTTTACCGTTTTGACGAAGCAGGCAAGCCGCAACCACTGACGGACGGCTGGATCGGCATTCCGATGGCGATAGCTGTTGCTCCGGACGGGACCATCTACACGGCCGATCTGGAACTGCATCGCATCTGGAAGATGCCAAAGGAAGGTGCGAAGGAGCCGGAAGAATTCGCCGTAATCAACTCGCCGCGAGGATTGACGCTGGACTCGGACGGCAACCTGTGGGTGTTGTCGACATCAAGTAAAGACGGGCAGATTCAGAAGGTCACGCCGGACGGCAAGATCGAGCCCTTCGTGAAAGGTCACCCGTTCAATCTGCCGCACAACATTGTGCGTACGGACGACGGGACCTTCTTTGTGACTGACAACTACGAACATTGCGTTTGGAAAGTGACGGCGGAAGGCGAAAAGGAAAAGTGGGTCGTCGGTGAACCGCTTGATCGTCCGGTTGGATTGTGTCGCAATGGCGAAAATCTACTGATTGCGGACCCTCACATCCGCACGATTTTTTCACTCGCACCGGATAAGAAACTCACCGTGCTGGTAAGTTCGCCGGTGGATGAGGTGAAGGTGAAAGTGGGCGAGCCGAAGTAGTTGGGTACAACTACCCCGTTGTAATGGCGGAAAGCGACGGTATGGACAGAGTTCACGACAAGCGTCGACGCCTACTCAATTGCGGGCTCCACGTTGTTCTACTACTGCTGATAGCTTGGGTGGTTTACGATCTCACTCAGCTCAGTTACGACAATCGTTACGCATTTGGATTTGATGCACTTGGTATTTGGGCGTTTGCCGTGACCGCGTCACTGATCGGTCATTTTCTAATGCCGTCAACGGAACATCGGATTCGAAAATTGATTGGAGTGCTGTCGTGCTACGTGGTGTCGTACGCTGCGTTGTCGGCCGACGGCAAATACAATTTCGGTCGGTCGGGTACAATGCGTTCTTCATTCGGATTGTCCGTCTCTGACCGGTCAATTTGGTTTCCGAAATCGTTATATTTCGAGCGACACGTGGACATCAACGGCAAGCACACTTCGCGGGGCTCCGTTTTAGGTTACTACTTTTCGCCCTTGATAATTGTTGACCGCGCGTGGGTGCATCCAACAGATCACTTCTTTGCAGACACATCTCCGTCGACGAAGCACGCAAAATAGAATAGTACGACTGAGTACAAGTGGACCGTGATCTGCGTAGTTCTCGACGACACCGTGGTCGCAGAGTGTGGATGGAATCAAACCCAAACCGGAACAACACAATGGAATCGAAACTCGGGAAGATCCACAACGGCGATTGCATCGAAGGCATGAATTCCTTGCCGGAAGGCAGTGTGGATCTCGTGTTCGCCGATCCGCCGTTCAACATCGGCTACAAGTACGATGTGTACGAAGACAAGATGGCGGCGGAGGACTATCTGAAGTGGTCCAACGAATGGATGACGGCCGCTCATCGAGCACTCAAACCAGACGGCACATTTTGGCTGGCGATCGGTGACGACTTTGCGGCCGAGCTGAAACTTGAAGCTCAGAAGATTGGCTTCCACTGCCGAAGCTGGGTGATTTGGTACTATACCTTCGGCGTTAACTGCAAGTACAAGTTCACTCGTTCGCACACGCATCTGTTCCACTTTGTGAAAGACCGCAAGACGTTCACGTTTCGGTCAGAAGATCTGGATAACCGAGTCCCCTCAGCGCGGATGCTGGTTTACAACGATCGCCGCGGTAACCCGAAAGGTCGGCTGCCGGACGACACATGGATCATTCCGCCGGAAGTTGACCAGACGTACGCTCTGCGACCTCAGGATCTGGAAGAATGCTTTCAGCCGAACGAAAGTGATTGGTACTTCCCTCGCGTCGCTGGCACGTTTAAAGAGCGAGCCGGGTTTCATGGCTGTCAGATGCCCGAACAATTACTGGGCCGAATCATTCGTACGTGTTCGGAAGAAAACGAAATTGTGATGGATCCGTTTTCGGGCAGCGCGTCGACGCTGGTGGTTTCGAAGAAACTGGGCCGACGCTTTGTGGGCTTTGAGTTATCCGAAGAATACGCGAAGGCCGGCACGACGCGGCTTGATCAAACGAATGCGGGTGATACGCTCACCGGCGCACCAGAACCGAAAATGTCGGCTCCTCAAACCTGGCAGGGCAAGGCGAACAAGAAGACTCGACAGCAGCAGGCGGCGTTGGCTGCAAAGCCAGCAGCGCCGGTGCCACTCGACCAGCGTATTGCCGAAGCCATCAACGACGGCCTCCTCGCCGCGTGGAAATCGCTGAATGCCGTTGGCACCGTCGAGGACGTGCTGAACGACGAAGCCACGGCAGATGCCTTCTACGCAAAGTGTGAAGAACTGGGCATCCCGGGTTCGCGCACCTTTCTGGCGGAACGATTGAGTGGCGTGGTGTCGCAATTACCACTGTCGCAGGCAGCGTTCTGCTTTAGCGACGAGTAGCCGCTGTGGCTGGTTCATCTCACAGTCGACGCGATTTTCTGGGGGCATTGTCGTCGAAGGATGCAACGGAAACGACTCCGCCCGCGCTGTCGGTACCGACCGGTGGCCGGACGGTTCGAATTTCTACACGCGCGATGGCGTGTGAGTTTTCGATTGTGATGAATCCGGGGGCTTATGAACAAGTCAACGCGGTCGGAGACGTGCTGGAACTGGTGCATGAAATCGAGAGCTGGTTGAGCATCTACCGGCCGAATAGCGAGATTTCTGAAGCCAACCGTACCGCAGCGAATGAAGCTGTTCGAGTTCGGCGGCCGCTGTTTGAGTTGCTGCAGACATCGAAAACGCTGTTCGACCAAACTCAACGAGCGTTCGACGTTGCGGCGGGAGCACAGGTGAAGCTGTGGCGTGACTGTCGCAGCGAACAGCGGATTCCGACCGACGACGAACTGGCGGAAGTGTTGCAGCGATCCGGCTGTCAGCATTTGCGGCTCGACGACGAAGCCTGTTCTGTGTCGTTCGATGTTGACGGTTTGCAACTGGACCCAGGGGCGATCGGAAAGGGCCATGCGTTGGACGAAGCGGCCGCCTGGCTGAGCAAGCTGGATGATGCGCCGGACAGCTTTCTGATTCACGGCGGGCACAGCAGCCTTGTCGCTCGCGGCGAACACGAAGGGCAGGGCGGTTGGCCGGTGGGCATTGGAAACCCGCTGCTCACAAAACAGCGGCTTGGAACGCTGCTGTTGCGGGACAAAGCAATGTCGACCAGCGGTTCGAACATTCAGTTCTTCCGGCACGAAGGCCGCCGCTACGGTCATATTCTCGATCCCAGGACCGCTCGACCGGTGGCCGGAATGCTGTCGGTGACGGTTTTAGCCGATTCTGCGGCCGTCGCAGACGCTCTTTCCACAGCGTTTTTTGTGTTGGGGGTCGAAAACGCTTTAAAGTGCTGTGATAATCTTGACGGTGTGGCAGCCATTTTGATTCCGTTCCCGGAAAGCGGCAGAAAAGTTCGGCCGGAGGTGATCGGCGTGCCACCTGAACAGATATTCTGGGATGCAAATCAGGTGTCGGGCTAGGACCGATACCGTTGCAAAAGACTTAATCGGAGTTTTGACCTCGTGACCGAGATTCGTCGTTATTCATTGGCTGCCGTCGTATTGCTGGTCGTGTTACGTCTTGGTATTGGCTGGCAACTGCTGTACGAAGGCCTGTGGAAAATCGACACGCTGCACACGGCGACTCCCTGGACTTCCGCCGGCTATCTGCGGAATTCCGTCGGGCCGATGCGCGACACGTTTCGCAATCTGGCGGGCGACCCGGATGAGCTGGATTGGCTGGACTACGATAAGATGGCGGCCAAGTGGCAGGGCTGGGCGAATCGCTTTCAAAGCCATTACGGACTTAGCAAGAGTCAGGCCGGTTCGCTGTATCGCATCTTGAATGGTTCACAGAAGAAAGTAGGCGACCGCGAGGCGTTTTCTGAACCGCTGAAGGCGCTGCCTTCCGGTATCGAAAAACTGAATGTGTCTGAGAAGATTGTTTGGTTCGACCCGAAGGCAAAGCAGCTAAACGTCGATGCGTCTCGGTTTTTGAAGCCGGATGAAAAAGCGAAGCTCGAAAAACTGGTCGCGGGCCGGGACGATCAGGAAGCCAAAGATTTTCGCAAAGCGCTCGATAAAGTCTACAGCCGCCAAAAGAAGACAATGGGTTACCTGCGCCGACTGGCTGGTGCATTGAAAGGGAATCCCGACCTGTTGGGCGACGACGACTGGCAGCGAGTTGGCCAGTTGGACTTGTATAAGCAGCAATTGGCCGCTTACGAAGAAGCCCACGCTGCGGCGTCGATCGATTTCGAATGGGATCACGTTCAGCACACGTGGGGCGAAATTCAAACTCTGCGAGCTGAGTTGACCGGGCCGATCAAAGCGATGGAAAAAGAGTTCCACGATCAGGCTGAAGGACTGCTCACGACCGCGCAACTCACATCAAAAGGTGGTGTGCCGGAACCGTGGACGATGCTGAAATTCACAGACACGATGACAATCATTGGTCTCACGGCACTAGGTTGCCTGTTGATGCTGGGCCTGTTCACGCGGTTTGCTGCCGTCGCAGCTGCCTTCATGCTGTTTAACTTCTATCTGGCGATGCCGCCTTTGCCCGGCGTTCCTGAGATACCGGGGCCGGAGCACAGTTTCATCATCAACAAAAACTTAATTGAAGTCTTTGCACTGCTGGCGATCGCTGCTTTGCCAACCGGCCAGTGGTTTGGGCTGGACCGTGTCTTGAGCATTTTCGTCAGTAAGTGGAAAGCTGATAAAAAAGTGAGCTCATCGCTGCATTCAACCGTGGCCACCGGCGACGAGCCAACCGAGGCGCCGCAACTGGCAACCTAGGATAGCGAAGGGCGGAACCCCGGAGTTCAATCCCCGGCGATCCGCATTCACCTTTTGTTTTCCGGGCAAAACGTGACGTCACTAATCATCAAAAACATAACGCACAAATAGATCCACCTCCTTCCGAAGAACGCAATCATGCTAACAACACCTGAACAGGAACAGATCGGCCGGGACAACTTCAACGAAGTTGTGGGGCTGTCTCGCCGCGAATTCATCACCGCCGCCGCTGCCACGACCACCGGTCTAGGTGCCTTGTACTTTGGCTACAGCAAGCTGGAAGGCAAACCGGTCAAGACGGCGTTTATCGGCACGGGTGACGAAGGCAACGTGCTGATCAGCGAACACCCGACGGACTACATGGACATCGTCGCCATCGCAGACCTGCGGCCTGCCAACCGAGATCGGACTTTCACGGGAAGTCATCCGGTTGCTCGGAAAGGCCTTAACGCCGTGCTCGGAAAGGCCAAGGCCTCCAAAGTTAAGGTCTACGAAAACCACCGAGACCTCCTGGCGGCCAAAGACGAGCTGGGTCTGGAAGCCGTTGTGATCGCGGTGCCGCTGAATCAGCACGCTCCGATTGCCATTGAGTGCCTCGAAGCTGGCCTGCATGTGCTTAGCGAAAAACTGATGGCCCAAACGGTCACTCAATGTAAAGAGATGATTCGTGCGGCTGAAAAGCGAGACCTGATGCTGGCGGTCGGTCACCAACGCCACTACAGCGTGCTGTACGACAACGCCGCTTTTCTGACCAGGGAAGGCCTGCTGGGGGACATCAAATTTATTCGAGCTCAATGGCACCGGAACAACAGCTTTCCCAACAGCGACGCATGGCAGAAGTGGAATTCATCAAAGCCGCAGGACCGCGAACTGCTGATGAAGATGGAAAAGGAAGGCTCACTAAAAGATTTTGGCTACGACACAGCTCGCAAACTGATCGACTGGCGACTGTACAACGAAACGGGCGGCGGCTTGATGGCGGAACTTGGCAGCCATCAAATGGACGCGGCCAGTATCTTTCTGGGCAAAGTTCATCCGCTGGCCGTTCAGGGCTACGGTGGCAAAAACTTCTTCGGCATGGAAGGCGTTGGTCCGGAATCGGCATGGAAGGACGATCGCGACATCGACGACCAGATTTTCGTGACGTTCGAATTCCCCGGTAAGACTCATCCGGCGAACGAAAAAGCAGATTCGAAATTCCAGAACGACCGCGACATCAGCGTCGTCACGTACTCTTCAATGAACACGAATCGCTGGGAACCCTACGGCGAAGCGGTCTTTGGCAGCCGAGCAACTTTGTGGATGAAGACAGAAAAAGAAGCTCTGCTGTACAAGGAATCCAGCAAGGACAGTCCCGGCGGCGTCGAACAGCGTATCTGGTATGTCGACAGCAAAGACTCCGGCCCGGTCCTCGACAGCTACGAAACCAGTGCCCCGACAGCCGCTGCCAATTCGGCTCAGGCCGCGATGGGCAACATGATCAGCCGCGGTTACAAGGAAGAGATGGAACACTTCTGTTACTGCATTCGCACGGGCAAGAATGAACTCCGCTGCAATGGTCACGTTGCCATGGCCGACGCCATCATGGCACTCACCGCGAACCTGGCGATGAAGCACCAGCAACGCATCGAGTTCCAACCCGAATGGTTCGATGCCTCAAGCGATGCTTGCCCTGAAGACTCCTTTACCTAGGGCGGGACGGCCCGCCAGCCGGTTGGCGTCGCAAGCGGGTGACGGTGCGGAGGCTGAATCGCCTGCGTTGCTCTCGTTGTTCGCCTGAGGAGGCTGGGTGACGCCGCAGACTAGGGGCAAGAGCAGTGGCGTTACTGTTTCGATTTGGAATTCACTCCGTCGCTTCTAACAAGAGCGCTTCCTTTAGAGTGTTGTGTTCTGTCCCCGTCTTTCTCTTTCGTCCCGGACTCTGATACTCGCAAGCTACCACCAAACTATGGGACGCTGGCCTGACAATTCGCGATCGACACTACTGACGTTCGTGCTGATCTTCGTCCTGTTTCCGCTGCTCGCCTGGTTCTGCATGTGGGTCATGGGCGCGTAGTTCAAAACAGCGGCTCTGCGTCCAGCACGGCCAACGCGCACTCTGCTGCGATTGGAAGACATCGCCGATGTCGATATGGTTTCGGCCGTTAATGATCCTTTTTTGCGTCAAGCCTCAGTCACGAGAATAAGACCTATGCCGCTGATCGATATCCCGATCAATATTCGGGAGCGGCGTTTGCCGAGAGAAGTTGCTGAGTTTCTTGACGAGGCGACGGCGCGCATCGAGTCTTTCATTGCTGACCGCCCGGTGCGAATCACCGGATTTGTGCCCAGCGATTTCGAATTCGTCTACGGTGCTCTTGAAGCGGTAGCGGAACAGGATTTGGCCACCGGTGATGTTTTCTGCGAATGGGGCAGTGGGTTCGGCGTGGTGGCCATGCTGGCGTCGCTGCTGGAATTTCAGGCCTACGGAATCGAAATCGAACCCGGCCTCGTCGACGGAGCTCGGTTGCTGGCCGAAGACTATGACCTGCCAGTCGACTTCGTGACGGGCAGCTTTGTGCCGTCCGGCGGTGAAACTATCGTCGAAGAATTCTACGGCAACGAAGACTTGTGGCTGTCGGGCCACGTCGACGACGCCTATCAAAACCTGGGCATGTCGCCGCGCGACTTCGACGTCATCTACGCCTTCCCCTGGCCGGGCGAAGAAGACGTAATTTCAAACCTGTTCGACGAATTCGCAGCCGTTGGATCGCTGCTGCTGACGTTCGGACAGATCGAAGGTGTGCGAGTTCGGCGCAAGGTGGTCCGCAAGCAAAACCGATAGACGGCCCAGTTTGCCTCACCAGGATGTGCGCAGACAACGCCCATCAAAAAGCCAAAACCGGAGCGGCACACGCGGTTCCGAGCGTCAGCTCGATTCTGGATCGAGGGCTTAGCGTGGGCTGTTAAAAAAACTGGTATTGGGTGGGTCGTTATTTTGCGCAACTCTTGTTCCTCCGGGCAGCGGATGTTTTATTGTGTTTTTCGCCCGGAGGGCGGCAGCACGTAGCCTCGGGCGTCAGCCCGAGGTTGGTGCCCGACGTACAAACAAGCCCCGGAGGGGCGGCAGCGAAAGGAAGAACAGAACACCGCTGTCACCCCTTCGCGGCTTGCTCAAGTTCATGGATCGTGACCTCGGGCTCACGCCCAAGGCTAAGTGCTGCCGCCCTTCCGGGCTAAGCCCGGAACGAAAACTCCAGACACCGTCCATCGAAAAACACCTGTCACCCCCGAATTTTTCACAGACCAGCTTAGCCATTGTCGGCGATCAGCTCTTGTACGTGCGAGATCGTGTCGCCGATGGGCACCATCGTGGCCTTGTCGTCCGTACGCAGCTTGATTTCGGCGTTGCCTTCTTTCAAACCCTTGCCGCCGATGACGACTCGAACCGGCAGGCCGATCAAGTCCGCGTCTTTGAACTTGAAGCCCGGCCGCTGATCGCGATCGTCCATCAGCACGTCGATGCCAGCGGCCGTTAAGTCGTCGTAGATCTTATTGACGGCCGTCATCACATCGTCGTCTTTGACGTTAAGCGGAATCAGCTCAACGGTATACGGAGCGACATGCATGGGCCAGATAATGCCGCCGTCGTCATGGCACGTTTCGACGATCGATGCAACAACCCGGCTGACTCCGATGCCGTAACAGCCCATGATAATCGGGTGCTTCTTCTCGCTGCTGTCCAGGTAGTTGGCGTCGAGCGATTCGCTGTATTTGGTGCCCAGCTTGAACACGTGACCGACTTCGATGCCGTGAACAATTTCCAGCGTGGCGTCACACTTCGGGCAAGGATCACCAGCCGTGGCGTTTCGCAGGTCGAAAGTTTCGCTCAGTTCGAAATGAGTACCCGGGACAACGCCTGTCAGGTGAGTGTCTTTGGCATTTGCTCCTGTGATGGCAGCCGCAATTCCGGCGACGTCGTGGTCGGCGATAAGGTCGCAGCCGATTCCGACCGGGCCGGCGAAGCCCACGGGAGCTCCCGTAACCTTTTCGATCGTCGCTTCGTCTGCCAGTTCCAGATCCGTCGCGCCGAAAGCTCGTCGCACCTTGCCTTCGTTGACGTCATGGTCACCTCGCACAAGAACCGCGACCGGCTTTTCATCGGCGATGTACACCAACGTCTTGATAAAAGTGGCGGGATCAGCCTTTTGCATCTTACTCACGTCTTCAATCGTTCCGGCGTCCGGAGTATCCACCTTCACCGGATCGGCCGCGCCATCCACTTTGGCGGGAACGGACGATGTGCGGCCCGTGTCGGCTCGTTCCTGATTGGCCGCATAGCCGCAGCCCTTGCAGCGCACAACGAAGTCTTCGCCGTTGTCGGCCGGAGCCATGAATTCGTGAGACGCATCGCCGCCAATCGGCCCGCTTTCTGCTTCGACAGGAATGTACTCCAGTCCGCAGCGTTCGAAGATGCGGCAGTAGGCGTTATACATCGCGTCGTACTGAACGTTTAGTTGTTCCAGTGACGCAGCGAAGCTGTACGCATCCTTCATCAGAAATTCGCTGGTGCGAAGGACGCCGAATCGCGGTCGTTCTTCGTTGCGAAACTTCGTCTGAATCTGATACATCGTGATCGGCAACTGCTTGTACGTCTTGATTTCGCGCGACACGAGGTCGGTGATGACTTCTTCGTGAGTCGGCCCCAGTGCAAAATGCAGATTCCGATCGCCTCGTTTGGTTTCGAAGTTGAACAGCACGTTGCCGAACGCTTCTCGACGGCCCGTGCGTTCGAACAGTTCCATGGGCTGAATGGCAGGCATAAACAGCTCAATGGCCCCGGCCCGGTCCATTTCTTCGCGCACAATTTCCGACACTTTGCGGACGACTCGGTAGCCCAGCGGCATGAAGGTGTAGGCACCGGCCATGAGCTGCCGGATCATCCCGGTCCGCAGCATCAACTGGTGACTGGGCACTTCGGCATCGGCCGGCACTTCTTTCATGGTCGGAATAAATGTCTGAGTCCAGCGCACGGAGCTATCCTTGAAGTTTCGTGAAGTGTAAATCGACGGAGCGGGATGGTAACGCACGGGCGGGCCGTCATCCACATGGAGCTGGCGGATAACCCGTCAAAGACGCGGCTTCGCGTTTCTCGGACGATGTAAATCGAATGCGGGAGCCAGCATTCTGGCACCTATCGCGACCGGCGACAGTGCGTGGGCTTAGGGAGCGGCGAAAGGAAGGGGCCGGGGCCAGGGGAGGCTAGCGTTTTGGGAATCTGAAATTCGCGGCAATACGCCACCAGTTTCTCGCGAATTCGACTGGCGATGCTGTCCCGAAACTGGGGGACATTCAGACGCTCAATTGAACTCCCGGTGAACTCCGGATCCTTCATCATCACATGGATGAGGCCAACAGCCGGTGTCCAGGAATAGTCGCCCATCGCGTCTGAGAATGCCGACTGGTGAGTACCGCCATGAGGCATCACGCGGCAGTTCGCCCACGCCCGCCACGTTGTCGTGTGAGCAACACCGAAGGCCGCCGCATGAATGATCATGTCATCATAGGTTTCATTCATATGGAATGCCGGACGATCGCCCCAGCTCGTGGTATCCATTTGGAGGCTTTGGCTGATCGATTCAGCGAGTGTTGCCAGGCCCCGTTCAGCAAACAGACGCTCCCCGTTGAACTCAATGCAAAGCCCGTCGAACAGGTGTACTCGATCGATGAGACTGGAACGCAACTGTGGCAGATCGATTGTGAGGTCACCAAAGATTTCACGATCCAGTGTGAAGTGAAGTTCGGTGCCACGGCCATCACCTTCCGCAATAACCTCAGCCGGTGCATCCGCGATCCCGCGAGAAAACGACTGACTCCATTGGCGACCACCTCGCCACGAACGACAGATGAATTTTTCGCAAAGTGCATTCAAAGCCACAATTCCAACTCCGCGGACCCCTCCGCGTTGAAGGAAATGCACGTGCGGGGCATGGTTGTCCGCTGTAGGAGTGGCGTGAATGTCTGTTAAGTACTGCGACGCGAGCGGTATCCGGGAATCTGGCGAAGCGACGTTAAACGGGAGGCCGACACCGTCGTCGGCAACCGACACAGTTCTGCCGTTATGCGCGATGTCAACGCGAATGAGCGTCGCATGGCCGAGCAGAAACTGGTCGACACTGTTACTGATTGCTTCACCAACAGCGTACGCCATTCCCGCTCGATCAATACCCCCAATGTACATCGAAGGACGCTTGCGAATGCCTTGGGTGCCGCGCAAGTGCTCCACAGAATCAGCTGCTTTCGACGTCATTGTTTACTCCGCGCCAGAGGCCCCTTATTCGACCACCCTATTGTACCGAAGACCGTGCTGTACGGGGCGAATAAATGCATGAAAATGGCAGACGGCACACCGTGTTCGTGGATGTGCACCTTGGTTCGTAGAACACGTTTCTAACGGACAACTACGACCGATGGTATGAGGGAACGTGACCAGTATTGACTCTGCGGCCACGTCAAATCCGACGTCAATATGGCTGCGGGGCGTCGTTCGTGATATGCTGGAAGACAGGGTTCCGACTGCGACAATTGGATCGGTCATTCACGGTCTGTTTTTCCGAGTTAAGTCATGAGTACAGGACTGCATCTCACCACTGAAGAATTCGACCGCATGGTGGAATGCGGGGCGTTCGATCATCTGCAACGGAAGATTGAACTCATCCGAGGAGAAATTCGAGAAATGAATCCTGCCGGACCGCTGCACGATGGGTTGATCGCTTACATCAACAGTTGGTCAGCTCGCGTCACAGTGCCAGAAGTCACTTTGGTCACTTCACAAACGGGGCTGAGCCTTCCTGAGCAACTCAGCAAGCCAGAGCCTGATGTGATGTGGCTGAATGCCGGTCGCTATTTAAAGCGTCATCCCACCGGCGTCGACGTTCAACTGGCCGTTGAAGTCTCTCACAGCAGTCTGAAGTCGGACCTGGTGGAGAAATCCGAACTGTACGCCGAAGCTGGCATCAGAGAGTATTGGATCGTTGATGCCAACTCGTCCTGCATTCACGTCTTTCGTCAGCCGCAAGGTTCCGAATACACGGACCGATCGATTGCCAAGCCCGGCGAGTTTCTGTCACCGGTGGTATGTTCGGAAGCAAAATTGGACGTGGCCGATCTGTTTACCAGCGAATGACGTCGAAACCGATTAATCAACAAACTCTGCTATTCGTCACCGGACGCCTTGCCGAAACAAGCCTGCGTGAAGTTGTGGCGATGCTGTCCGGTCGCTTAGGGTTTCGTTACGAAATCGCCGTACCAGGCATTCAAGTGGCGGCACTGCTGCATGTGAGTCTGTTGAAGAATCGGTTGGGTGTTGCAGACGCGATAGACCGCGTGATTCTGCCGGGCTGGGTACAGGGGGATATCGTCGAACTGGAGCAGCATTTCAACAAGCCGTTCGAACGTGGCCCGAAGGATTTGCATGACTTGCCCGAGTACTTTGGGTTGGGAAAGAAGCAGCGGGCAACGCTCGACAAATATTCCATCGAAATTATCGGCGAGATCAACCATGCAACTCGGCAGCCGCTGGGCGATGTCGTGGCCGAAGCAGTTCGCATGGCGGCCGATGGCGCCGACGTAATCGACGTCGGGTGTGTGCCGGGCGAAACGTGTCCACAGGTTGGTGAAATCGTGACAGCGTTGCGGGCTGAGAACCTGCGTGTGTCGATTGATAGCTTTGATCGGACGGAAGTTGAGGCCGCTGTCGACGCTGGGGCGGAACTGATTCTTAGCTGCAATCAATCCAATATTGATTGGGTCACAAAACTGGGCACGGAGGTTGTCGTAATTCCGAATACGCCAGCGGATGTGGACTCGCTGGACCGACTGATCGAAACGGTTGCTGCCACAGGAACGCCGTTCCGCATTGACCCGATCGTCGAACCGATTGGCATGGGATTCACGGCGTCGCTGGAGCGTTACATGGTCGCGCGGCGTGCGTACCCCGACGTCGCCATGATGATGGGCGTTGGCAATGTCACGGAGTTGACGGAAGTGGATTCGTCCGGAGTCAACATGCTGCTGGCGGCGATGTGTGAAGAGCTGGGCATTCAAAGTGTCCTGACCACTCAGGTGATCAACTGGTGCCGTACATCCGTGGCAGAATTCGACGCGGCACGTCGACTGGTGCATCACGCCGTGACCAATCAGGTCGTTCCAAAGCACATTGATTCTTCGTTGGTGATGCTGCGAGACGTTCGGATGCGTGGCCAGTCGGAAGAAACGCTAAATGCTCTGGCGGCAGCGCTAACGGATGCCAACTTCCGCATCTTCGCCGAACAGTCAGGGCTGCATCTGATGAACAGCCATGGGCATTGGCAGGGCGACGCGCCGTTCGAACTTTTCGCGAACGCACTGCGGGCCAATCCGAACATCGACGCTGGCCATGCGTTCTACCTGGGTTACGAGATGGCTCGTGCTGAGATGGCTCGGATGCTGGGCAAAGAATATCGCCAGGACGAGGGGCTTGGTTTTGGTCTGGCGGGAACGCTGAGTGGTTCGGCCGCTGTTAGGCACGAACAATAGACAGTCTTCGTGGAAGTGGGCTTAAGCCAGCGACGCTCTCGGCAAACCATGTGCAGAGTGAACCTGTGTCGTGAGTGGCAAGGTCAAAGGTCGCCTGCACCTACGCGGTATGTCGCTCTTGACTCAAGTACAAATGTACTTACACTTCGTCAGTCACAAGGACATTTGTCGTTGACGTTGCAGAAGCACATGGAGGTCGCGCATGCCGCCAAGACCGGGGCTGTCGAAGGCTGAACTTGAGATTGCTCGAATTGTCTGGGGACTGAAGTCCGCCACCGTCAGGCAGGTGCATGATGCATTGCCGGTTGGCCGAGACGTTGACTTCACCACCGTCCAGACATATCTGAAGCGGCTGGAAGAGAAAGGGTATCTAAAGGTTCGGCTGGAGAATCGCACCCGGATTTATGCTCCCCGCGTCAAGCCTCGCACCGTTATTCGTGAGACCGTGGACGATCTGGTGGAACGGCTGTTCGGTGGCGACGCGATGCCACTGATGCAGCATCTGGTGGAAGAGAAGGAGTTCACAACGGCAGACATCGAACAGCTTCGAAGTTTGCTGAACCGGCTGGAAGGAGACAGCGATGTCTGAAGATCGACTGGCCCAGCTTCTGGTGACTCAGGCGTGGCAGATCGCTTTGCTGACCGTTGTTGTAGCCATTACCGTAAAACTGTTGGCAACCAAGCGGCCTCGGCTGGCGCACCTATTGTGGCTGATCGTGGTTGTGAAGTGCGTGACGCCGCCGGTGTGGAGTCATTCGTGCGGATTGTTCAGTCAGCTGAGTAGCTCGATCACTTCAAGGCGAGCGGTTCCGGATTCAGTCGTCGCGAAGCCATCAATCAAGAAGGTTAACGTTGGTCCGGATTCATTCACTTTTCCAACTGAAGCACCGGCGTACCGACCAGACAGTGCCAGCGAGATTATTGCGGCGTCATCGGAAGTCGTCGTTTCACGCTGGAAGCCGACCAGCGCGAGCAACTCCGCACGGAACCAGTTGTGGTCGTGGCTGTGGTGGTCACTCGTCGCAGGAATGCTGGTCAGTGCGGTTGTGCTGACGACGAAGTTCGTGCGCTGCCTGCGACGAATTCGTTCTCAACGTGTGACCGAATTCGACGACGTCCTCGAACGGCTCGTGAAAGACCTGAGCCAACAACTCAAGCTGCGACGGACACCGCGAGTCATCGTTTCGGATGTCCGATTTGGCCCAGCGGTGCTCGGGGTTTTTCGGCACTTGATTGTGCTGCCGCGATGTCTGGTCGAGGGAATGGTCGATTCAGTGAGCTCGGGCAATGGTGAACATTCACTTCGGCCGATTCTGGCTCACGAGCTGTTGCACATCCGGCGCGGCGACTTGTGGGTGGGAGCGTTGCAGGCGGCGGTGCGTTGTTTGTGGTGGTTCCATCCAGCGGTCTGGATCGTAAACCGCATGTTGTCTCGCGAAACCGAACGCTGCTGCGACGAACAGGTCGTGGAAGAACTTGGCTGTTCGCCGATGCAGTACGCAAAAAGTCTGCTGGCAGTGATTGAAAGCAAGCATCGCTTGCAACCCGTCCCCGTTTTTCCCGGCATGAAGCCTGTGGAAATTACATCCAAACGAATGGAGAGAATTATGTCGCTGACACAGGGAAGTCGAACGCGAATGTCATGGTGGAGTGTTGTAGCCGTGCTGCTGTTTGCGGTGGTCGTGCTGCCAGGAGCGGTGATCGGGCAACGCGCGGACGAAGTGTCCTTGGAAACCGCTGCCACGCTTGCTGCGGCCACGACCGATAAGAAGCAAACAGATTCCCACCGGGGCGAACCTGCCGGCGTGCCGAAAGCGGAGACGGCTGAATATGCTGTGGGTGACCTCTTAGAGCAACTTGCGAAGCAGAAGTTGCTTACTCCTGAGAGCGCTAAGAGATTTCTGCTCAAAGATCTAACTCAGGCCGCTGGACACTCGTGCGCCAAATCGCGAGGCACTGAAATCGTCCGCGTTGAGGGCGAGCAGGAATGCAAACCGTTCAACGGACTCACGATCCAATACTCGTCACTGGCGGTCTGGAAGAACGACACATTCGTCGTCACTCACGAAGCGGCGGGCCATGCGCGAATCCGCGAGCGGCTGGCACAGTTTCGCAAGTACGGTTTCGGCATGGTCCGTATCAACGCGACCGTCATACACGGCCCGACAGAAGTCGTTAACTCGCTGATCACAGATTGGTCGGTGGTTCCCACCGACCTCGCCGACTCCGCGACGTCCGCCGGTGGTGAAAACGTTCTGCTACCAGAAATTTCTTCGGATTCGCCGATTCAGCAGGTCGGTCACATCACAGAATCCGTTCAGAAGAGCCGACCGGTGCTGCTTAAGATCGTAGATGAGGCTGCCGCGACCGCTTTGCGAGAGAAGGCTCAAACCAGCGCGAAGATAAACACCCAGCCATTCCCGGCTTCATCCACATGGAACGGCGACGAAAGGAGAATTCGAGACTGCGTGATTCGACCTTTCGTCGTGGGCTTCGATGACGACAAGCCTCAATTTCGGCACTTGGCGGATGGGTTGGCGATCAACGTGCGTCCCGAAATTCAGGACAATGGAATTTTGCTGACCTGTGCGGTGGAGGTGAGTGAAATCACGGGCGTTCAAACCGAACGGCTGTCGCAAACAATTGACGGAAAGTCGGTGTCTGTTCAGGTGCCCGAGACTCGAATGATGCGTCTTAACTCTCAGGTAAGAATGCAACCGGGCCAAACGCTGGTGATTGGTGGCCTGAGGTGGAAAGATGGCGACGATCCGGAAGAATCGCTGCTGGTGTTGGTACAGGCGGAACCTGTTGAGGCCGACAATAATCAGGCGAACGAAACTGCAGTAACGGGGCGCAAAGACGCTCAGGACGTTCCTAAGACAAACTCGGACAATGCAAACGTTGACCGTCTTCGCGACGCTCCGCAATCTGGGCAGAAGACATGGAGTGAACTGGCAGCTCAACGCAAAGGCGTCGATAGTGACGCCGGAGTCTCCGACGAGTGGAAACGCGGCGGTGCGACAGATGGCATTACAGTAATGGGCGCCGTCAGGAAACCTGGCTATTGCGAATATCCGGACACGGGCATACGCCTGCTGGACGCAATTGCGCAGGCAGGCGGCACTAAAGAACCCGCAGATGATGACGTTGTACTGCGGCGACCGCTGGCCCATGGCGGTACGGCGGTCATCGTTGTGAGTCTCAAGCGTGCCAGGGAGGACGCGACAAATAATCTCTTCCTCGGTCCGGGTGATGTCGTCGTGGTAGAACAACTCGCACGAGGTTCACACGGCACAATTCTGCCACCCGCCCCAGTTCATATCGATCAGAAGATGCGGGAGAAACTGAATCAGAAGGTTTCGCTGCATTTCGATCATGCACCGATGCAGGAAGTCATTGAGATGATTTCGAAGGATTGTGGCGTGAATGTCACCATTGATAGTGGGGCGACGAAGACGGCAGGTTCCCCGGATGTTCTGTCGGCGAGCAGGGCCACGGTTTCGATCGATGTTGACGGGATATCGTTGAATTCAGCACTCCACCACCTTTGCACTGGTTCCGGGCTGAAATTTCGCGTGCAGAATGGCGCGATCAATATCTTCCGCCCGAAGCTGAAGTCACGCTTCACAGCTCGCGTCTATCCGGTGGGCGATTTGGTGGTTCCTATTCCGAGTTCTGTGCCAGGTAAAGACAACGCAGAATTGCAGCAGGCAGACTTCTCGGGGCTGGTCGAACTGATCAAGACCACAATCCAACCGGGCACTTGGGGCGATGGCGGGGGCAGTGTTGCGCCAAACGAGAATACGCTGAGCCTCATCGTGCGACAGACGGATGACGTACACGAACAGGTCATGGAGTTGTTGATACAGTTGCGTGAATTGCAGGACGTGCAGATCTCAACCGAGTATCGAGTTATTCAATTCAACACGCCCGAACAACTGCAATGGCTGGAAGACCACGTGACATTCCAGCAGCGGCCCGGAAGTCATTCATGGGCACTGCTGCCGCTGGATCGTGACAGCGGAGAAGGCTTTCCGCTGGACGGACATGGAAAGACGTTGTCGGCTCCAAAGATCACAACATTCGTCGGACAGGAAGCTAGTCTGGAAGTTGGTGGCGGAAGTGATTTCAAACTGACACTGATGTCTGCCGCTCGTCCACGCAGAGGTGACAGGCTGTTGGAGTTATCGTATGCGGTACCCCGCGAAAATGGCCGTCGCAGCATGCAACCGCAGCCATTGATCAATCAAATCATTGGCAACGGGCAGACGCTACTGTTGGACGTGACGGAAACCGCGAAGCCTGTGGGGCGGCGTTTTCTTGACAGCAGTCTGTCGCAAGCCGAACGCATCAAAGCAGAGCGGGAACAGAACGAGCGGATCAAACTGGCCAAAAAACGTCGAGGTCGCATTATCGTGGCCATCACGCCGAAGATCATTCGGCAGCAAGACGAGGAAGAGCTGATTTTGGGGACGCCGTAGCTGGAGCTCGCTGGTGTGGTCCTGGGCGGGGTCGTGGAATTTGCCTCCTGATCCCGCTATTTGACTGTCGAGAGCGATCGTTTCAGTATCCGGGCCTTTCCCAGGCCGCGATGGCGTCGCCTGCGAGCGGCAAGCTACGGGCTGACCGACTTGTGTCCGATCGGTGATCCTCGTGGTACGGAAATTTGCGAAGCCAATCCGGCTGCATTCATTCTGTGGCGGCGAACGGTAACATGCGGCTGTAAACAATTGCTTCTGTCCGGCCGCTGCTTGTGTCCAGCAAATTTCCCGCTGAATCTGAACGTGTCTGATCTGCTGACGACTATCGAACTCGACCACCGTCTGGACGTCACCGACACGCTGCGCCGGTTTCAGAATTGTCCGTTTGTGATGCTGCTGGACAGTGCAGGGCACATTCGAAAACGAGATGCTCGGTATACGTTTCTAACGGCCGACCCAGTAGACACCGTGCGAATCGATCAGGTGTCTCATGGCGACGAACCGTTTGTGACGTTGCGAGACTGGCAGTCGCGGCTGCCGCAATTGCCCCACGAGTCCGCATCATTCTGCGGTGGTATCGCGGGAATGATGTCGTATGAGTTGGGGCATGCGTTTGAAACGCTGCCGTCACCGCAGCGTGACGAATTCGGAACACCAGCGTTGCTGGCAGGTTTGTTTGATTGGGCGATTGTCTGGGATCATGTTGAATCTCGCGTGTCGCTGCATGTGCTGAAGCTGGATGGCAGTGACCAGACTGCTCCGGCCGCCCGTGTTGCGTGGGCGTTGCAGAAGCTGGGCACCGAACCACAGAGCCCCGCCAAGCCGCATGCGGAGATTCATGCTGTTGGCGATGGTATCCTCGAAGCCAGAACGAGTACCTCAGGGTTTTCGCTACCGTCTGCCCCAGCGGTGAAATCGTGCTTTGCGAAAGATGACTACATCACGGCGGTCGAACGAGTGATCGAGTACATTCGCGCAGGAGACATTTTTCAGGCAAACCTGTCTCAGCAATTGACCGCGTTGTGGTCGGGGACAGCGGTCGAACTTTACGATCGCGTGAGGCAACAGAATCCAGCTCCATTTTGTGGGCTGTTACAGGCGGACGATGTCGCCGTGGTGAGTGCTTCTCCGGAACGTTTTCTGAAGGTCACTGGTGGCGAGTTCGTTGAGACGCGCCCCATCAAGGGGACTCGAAGACGTCATCGTTCACCGATTGCGGACCTGTATGCCAGCAGCGAACTGTACGCCAGCGAAAAAGATCGGGCAGAGAACGTGATGATCGTGGACCTCTTGCGAAACGATCTGTCGCGAGTCTGCCGTGCGGGGTCCGTGAAGGTGACTGGCCTGTGCGAAATTGAGGTATTCGAAACAGTGCAACACCTTGTCTCCACGGTCGTCGGCCGACTGCAACCCCATCGCGACGTATGGGATTTGTGTGCGGCCACAATTCCCGGCGGCTCGATCACGGGAGCTCCCAAGATTCGCGCGATGGAGATCATTGCGGAACTGGAACCAACAGTCCGAGGCGCGTATTGCGGCAATTTTTTCTGCCTGGGGCCGAACGGTAACTTCGACAGCAGCATTTTGATTCGCACCTTCACGCTAAAGAACGGCGTGGTGCAGTTTCCGGTGGGCGGCGGCATAGTTGCGGATTCAGTGCCTCACGATGAATACGAAGAAACGATGCACAAGGCCGCTGGCATGCTCAGAGCACTAAACGCTGATGAGGCCAAAGGCGAAGGCGGTTCTCGGGAGTCGAAGTTTACCTAACCGTCACAACCATCAGATACTGGCGCTCTTACATATTCCGGTGGGAATTTGTTTCGTAAACGAGTTTTGTCAAAGGTTGAAACATCTGTTCACGAGCGCACCTGTTGAGTGGCCGATACAACAGGTAATGAGTCAGGCCCTGAGACGGCCGACCGTGCGCCGTCTGCGGACGAAGCGCTTCCTGCTGATGAAATGATTTCACTTCAGGAATTTTATGCGGTGGCTCATTCCGCCAACCTGTGAAATGGATGCCACCATGGTGAATCGGAATAGCTTGCTTGTTGCTACGCTCGCAATCCTGTCGACTGCGACTCAGGTTCGCGCCAGTGAGGGCTGGTATCCCACCTTTGAAGACGCTCAGGCCGAATCAGAGCGTAGCGGGCGTCCACTGCTGATTCACTTCCACGCGACGTTTTGCGGACCGTGCCGCCAGATGGCTCAACAGGTCTTTTCGCAGCCGGACGTGCAACGTCAGCTTCGCGATGGCATTGTCGCGGTTGAGGTGGACGTATCAGAGCGTCGGGATCTGGCGGGCCAATTCGGTGTGGCTACAGTCCCGCGCGATGTGGTCGTCATGCCGGGGCAGGCTCCCAAGACTCTGGCCAAGGGGTTTCAGTCCAAAGCGGCTTATTTGAGACTGCTGGCCAGCATTTCGCCTGACGAGGTTCGATTTGCGGCAACAGATAAGTCTGCACCAAATCAGCAGCTGGCCGTGCAGGAGAAAATCATTGGGCTGGACGGATTTTGTCCGGTTCGATTGATGCGAGATCGCGAGTGGATTTCCGGCCGCGAAGATCTGGCGGAGACTCACCGGGGAATCACCTATTACTTCAGTTCGAGCGCGGAGCGGCAGGAATTTCGTCGCACGCCAGAAGAATTCACGCCGGAAAATCTGGGCTGCGACCCGGTGGTTCTGTATTCGAACCTAAGAGCGGTCACGGGGAAGATTAAGTACGGTGCGTTTTTTGACAGCCAGCTGTACCTGTTTGAAACTGTTGAGAATCGAGAAACGTTCAAGGAAAACCCACTGAAGTTCACGCGGATTCGCCACGCCGTGAAGGTTGATGACCTAAAAGGGCAGCGATTTAACTAGAAAACCGCAAATCCCTCGAAAATGTTCGGGGAGATCTGCCAGAGATCGATTGACACAGCAAACCGTTGGGTTAATACTAGTGGTGTGGTGGAGATGGCGAAGGCCACGCCAACCAGGTGGTTCGACATCCCACATCAATCTTCGCGTATAATCAGGAGCCCAGTTCAGGAGCTCCGATCGCTGACGAAGTCCCCCTCAGGCTCAGCCGGTGCCTTAATTCCGGCAATGGTTCCAGGACAGTCATGTTCGGTGCGATTTACGGGGATTGTTCTGTTAGCTTTTTTAGTTTCAGGGATGCGACTGCCCTCCGTCTGCCGTTTTGCGGATGGTCAATTCGGTAGAGAAATCCGATAGGCTCGAATCCCGCCGGTATCCTCAAGGGTCCCTATATCAACGCCTGTAACAGGCACGCTGATTTCAAGCGGATCAGCAGTACCCGATGGTACGGCATAGAACACCTGACAAGACCCGCGAAAACGGGGTTGTGTCAGGGTTTGGTAAGTTGCGTTGCTGTGCTGTCTTTGCGTACTGGATGAGTCGCGCCAATTCTTCTGCGCAGGGCATTTCTTTGCGGTTCGCCCGCCCCTCGCCCGCGCGATATTCGTATCTGGAAATTAGGATTTCCTATGCCATCAAGCAGCTCCAGTGCTGAGGAAACAAAGCCGAAAGCACGTCGCAAAGCCAAAGCTTCTCCCAAGAAAAAGGCCACTCGCCGGAAGAAGCAGGACGACGCACCGGAATTGTTCTCTGAGGATGACTTCGGAGACGGTGTGGATTCGTCCGCACGTGAAGCGAAGCCAAAAAAGAAAGCTGCTCGCAAAAAGGCACCGGCCAAACGCACTAAGAAACGCGCGGAGCCGGAGCCGGAAGAGTTTGTGGGTAGCAGCAATGCAGACACGCTTGTGGACGATACAGCGGCCGTCATGGAAGAAGCTCGACAGGCACGGTTTGAGCGTGATGACGAACCCGATTTGTCGGACATCGGAAATTATTTCAGCGCGGGCGGCGACAGTGATGAAGCTCCAGCGTCTGCCTCATCTGACGACAACGCGGAAGGCAAAACGGGCGAAAAAGAGAGCGGGAGCGGTGAAGACGGCGATGCAGATCGCCCACGCCGCCGCCGTCGTCGCCGCCGTCGCGGTCGAAGTGGTGGGGACAGTACTGAAGGCACCATCGATCGCAGTGTAGCCAGCAGCGATCGAGGCGGGGCCGCTGGCGGATCAAACAGCGGTGGTGGCCGAGGACGCAGTCGCGGACGCCAGTCGGATCGTGGTGGCCGCCAAACCTCAGATCGTGGCGGACGGCAATCTGACCGCGGTGGTCGGTCGCAATCAGACCGTGGCGGACGAGGTCGTGGTGGTGGCGGCGGCCGTGGTGGCGGCCCGAATCCGCGACGCGGACGTTCTGTACTGCCTGCCGGTGAGCCAATTGAAGGCACATTCGAAGGCGTGCTGGAGATGCATCCGAAGGGATATGGCTTCCTGCGTGACCCTAAGAAAAATTACGCGGCTGAAGATGCCAACCCATTCGTTTCCAGTTCCGTTGTAGAAAAATACGGACTGCGTGAAGGAGTGCTGGTGAAGGGCGAAGTCGGCCCGGGAAGTCGCAATCAGGGGCCTCGACTGCAGGAAGTGGAGTTGATCGATGCGTTCACTCCGGAAGAGTACGCCGAGATTAAGAACTTCGACGATCTGACGCCGATCAATCCGCACGAACAGATCAAGCTGGAAGTCGGCCCAACGCCGGTCACCATGCGAGTGATGGACTTGCTGTGTCCGATTGGCAAGGGGCAGCGAGCTTTGCTGGTCGCTCCTCCGCGAACCGGCAAGACCATGTTGCTGCAGGACATTGCGAATTCGGTCAGCATCAACCATCCCGAAATTCACCTGATGGTTTTGCTGATCGACGAGCGTCCGGAAGAAGTGACCGAAATGAGTCGCAGCGTGAAGGGGGAAGTCATTGCGTCTTCGCTCGACAACGACGTGGAAAGCCACGTGCGCATCGCTCAATTGATCATCGAACGCGGCAAGCGACTGGCCGAAGAAGGCCAGGACGTGTTCATTCTGCTGGACAGCATCACTCGCCTTGCGAGAGCCTTCAACAAATGGGTGAACCCGTCGGGCCGAACCGGTCGCGGCGGTCTGGATATTCGAGCTCTGGACGTGCCCAAAAAGCTGTTCGGGACAGCTCGCCTGTTCGATGAAGGCGGTTCCCTGACCGTCTGCGGCACGGCGTTGATTGATACGAACAACGGCATGGACGAAGCCATTTTCCAGGAATTCAAAGGAACTGGAAACATGGAAATGATGTTGAGCCGAGATCTGGCAGATCGACGCATCTGGCCTTCGATCGACATCACTCGTTCAGGCACGCGTCGCGAAGAAAAAATCCTCGACCCAACAACACTGGAAGGTGTGACAATGCTGCGACGCAGCCTGATCAGCCTCACCCCTGTTGATGCGATGGAGCAGCTGACGAAGACTCTGCTTAAGTTCGACACGAACACTGAGTTCCTGTCGCGAATCAAGGCAGTGCTGTAAACAGGCGTCAGAATTTTTCGTGCTGCAACAAGAAAAGAAGCCGGCGCATTGATGCGGCCGGCTTCTTTACTGCGCGTTACGTGCTACTGATTCGCAAGGGCGCGATACAGTTCATGCACTTTCGTCACGATACGTTCTTCCACGTCCGGCTTGAACGGGCCATGCTGCAGGACGGTCGTCATGTACCGCATGGCGCCTCCGGCTTCGTAGCCGCCTTCCAACAGCACTCGACGACTGGGCACATAGGCGAATACGTCGTTGCTGTAACCGGCCACCCATACTGCCGGGCCGCTGCCGTCAATGTTCGATAATTCGTTTTTCAATCTCAGCGAATAGTCGACGACAGTTTCACCGGGCAACGCCACAAGAGTGACTTGCTCGCCAAGACGGACCACCTGAACTGGGCAGTCGTACTTTTCACGCAGTTTGCCGTCTGATTCGAGTTGCCGCAGCAATCGTTCTGCGTGGATGCGGTCATACTTGTCGTTGGATTCTGCCTTCTTCTGCAGCTCGGACTTTGTTGGCGCTGTTTGATATTTCACCGTGGCCGTGTCATAAGCCGTTCTTAACGAAGCAGTGATTGGCCGGGCCTGAGTTTCCAACGCAGTTTCGACGGCGTTGGCAAGGCTGCGGCCGTGCTGTTGCGCCAGCTCGATGGTCCGTCGAGGGTAAGGATTCTGGTCGCCTCCACAGCCCATCACAAACATCGCCGTCGCTTCGGGGTGAGCGGCTTCCAGGTACGCCTGAGCGTACCCCGCATAGTCGCCGCAAAATTCGAAGATGCCCAGCGTTGTGTTGTGACACGCATAGCCAAACAAAATGGCTCGCAGTTTGCCTTCCGGTGATTCCACCTTCAGCACAGGCACGTCGTGGTCGACTGGTCCATCCGGGTTTGGGAAGTTGCGAAACCCGGTGGCTGATGGAGTGCGTCGATTCATGGCCAAACCGCAACGAGCTCGGCAATAGCTGATGCGGGACGGAGCAAGATCGCTTAGTGCGGATTCAACCAGCTTGACCAACGTCGACTGCAAACGCGTGACGTAATCGTTCGCCTGCTTTAACCGTTGCGGCGGCAGTCCGTCCAGCGACCAGCGAGTCGTACGAATTTCCGGCCCACAGTGAGTGTGTGAACAGTTGATGAGCAGACCTTCCGGCGGCAGGTTGCATTTTTCTTTGACCGCTTTCTCAAGGTCGTCACGAATCGGCCGCGGCACGCTGATCAGGTCGCAGGTGATAATCACCAGACGCTTCCCATCGTCATCCTGCAAAGCCAGCGCTTTCACAAACAGGTCCTGCAGCGTGCCTTCAGACGGTTTGTTGCGACTCGCGTAGCCCGCCATCCACATGGGGGTCTCGGGCGTCACCTTGGCCGATGCGACGCCCGCTTGCCAGGTGAGATTGTCCTCGGCAACCAACGTGCTGTGGCAGAGGAGGGCTATGCCGATCAGAAATGAGATGCGAATTGTCATGAAGATTGTTCCATTGAGGTGGGGTGGAGCAGGGCGGGAAGGTCGATGACTGAGCTTGTGGCAGAGGAGGAAGTTTTCACGCATCACAGGATACGTAGAATTTGGTTTTGCGAAGTCCAGCGAACGGATTTGGAATAATGGTAGACGTTGATGCCACCGTCAACTTCAGTGGGCACGCGAACAAGCAGCTCGATCCAGTCGGCGCAGTTGAATGCTGAGTACGCCAGATCGAAACCGCTAATCAAATCGGAAGGTTGGGCCTCCAGATCCGGAAGCAGGATCGGCCCGGTGTCGGTCTGATAAATGTTATCCCGCTCATTGGCGTTGATGGTCTTGACCGGATATTCGAGCGTCGCAACGTATCGCGCTGTTTCCAGCCGTGTGCGAGCCACCAGCAGTTCATTGTTCAGTATTGCCTGAACAATATCTTCAGCGGTCGGCAGCACTTCTGCCGGTGTATCCACGATATCAATCTGCGTTTCGTCAAAGACATCGGCATGCAATCCAGTCTGGCGATCAGTCTGCTGGCCGCTGCCTTCCGGAAACAACGGAACGTCCATTCCGACGCACGCATAAGTTTTGATGTTTAGAAATCGGTCGACTGCAAATATCGGCGCGAAGTCTGCATTCGGTGTTGTCCAGATATCGCGATCCACGCCCACGCGTTCCGTCTTGCAACTTGCTCCTAAAACAAAACGCTGCGACGTGCCGGTCGATTTTTCGACAATATCGCAGCAGCATTCGAGCTGAATGCGGGCGTTATTCAGGCTGTACGGAGGTTTGTGGCTCACCGTTCCTGGTGGTTTGCGGTTGGAATCGATGCGAAAACGCAGAAATGAGCGTGAAAAGTCGATGCCGTTCATGGAACCTAACCTTTGATAATTCCGGAGATCGTTTGCAAGTCGCGCATGATGATCAGTAGCCTACATGATGCAGGTTGGTCGTTCCTGCTCTCCGCAAAGAACTTCGACAGATTGTGATGAGGCATCTTGTCCGTGGGCCGCTGCTATGAATGACAATCCGCGTCCATTGAAGTCGCAACCGTTGTCGCGGCGCAGGTTGTTGCAGGCGGGAAGCGTCGGCGCGTTGGGACTGAACCTGCCGACATTGCTGCAGGCAGATCAGAAGAGTGCCTTCAGTGGCAGCTCCGGCAGCGGCGCGAAGTCGTGCATCTTCATTCATCAGTACGGCGGCTTAAGTCAGCTCGATTCGTGGGATATGAAGCCCAGCGCACCCCACGAAATTCGCGGGCCGTACTCACCCATTCCAACTGCGACACCAGGCTTGCAGGTCTGCGAATTGATGCCCCGCCTGGCTCAAATGTCAGACCGCTATGCCGTAATCCGCTCGATGACTCATACAGAATCGATTCACGATCGAGCGAATTCGATGTTGTTGGCGGGGAAAGCAACGCCGCTGTCTGACGACCCCTCTTTCGGAGCGATCGTCACGAAGCTGCGGCCAGCAACAGCCAGTATTCCGCCATACATCTGGCTTCAAAAATTCGGCGGCGGATCGGCGCCGCCCGATCATACCTATTTGACCGGCGGCAATCTTGGCATGGCATACGCGCCGATGCTGATTGGAGAACGACACGACGACAACCCGGCGTCAGCAGATTTTCGAGTTCAGGCTTTTGAGACGAACAGTGGCGTCACGATGAAACGTCTGGAAGATCGCTGGAAGTTGTCACAGCAAATGCAGCAGCTCGCGGCGACAGGCCGCACGCATGAATTCGAGTCGCTAAACCTTTACCAGCAACAGTCGTTCGACTTGCTGCACAGCGACGATGCGAAAAAAGCATTCCAAATCGAGCGCGAAGATCCGGCGCTACGTGACCAATACGGACGAAATCCGCTGGGGCAGAACCTTCTGTTCGCTCGCCGGCTGATTGAGGCGGGAGTTCGGTTGGTGAATGTCGTGGCATGGACGGGGCTGAAATCCGATGAAGAATTCGTCAGCCTCGAAACCTGGGATATGCACGGCAACGCCGACGTCGGCATCTTTGAAAATGGCTGGAACGGACTACCGTTCGCTTTGCCCAGAACCGATCAGGCTGTTGCTTCACTGCTCGACGACTTGCACACTCGCGGTCTACTCGATTCCACGCTGGTTGTGCTGATCGGCGAGTTCGGTCGCACGCCCACGATCAGCAAGGGGGCAAAACGGATCGGACGTGACCACTGGCCGCAGTGTTATTCGGCAATGATCGCAGGCGCCGGAATTCAAGGGGGAGCCGTCTACGGCGAATCCGACAGCCGCGCCGCGTACGTCAAAACCAATCCGGTTACACTGGAAGATTTCACGGCCACTCTCTTTGCCGCAATGGACATCAACCCTGCCTCCGGCATCAGTGCAGACGGCTTCACCGTCCGCGCCAGCAGCGGTCGTCCTATCCAGGCACTTCTGTAACCGGCATGCGTTGACGTCACCGGGGAATCGCGTAAAACAACGCCCGCCCTTCAACGGCCGCGTAGCGCGTTCCAGCAACAACCTCTGGGAATTGCTGTTCCTTTCCGCCGGCCCATTTCACGGAGACATTTGTTGCATTTGTGTGGCTGCCGAGTCCAAACACAAGTTTTCGCTCGTTGCTGGCCAGATACCCGTCGCCAGCGACAAGCTGCCGCGTGATCGTTCTTTGCCTTGTCGTAAGTGAGACGGTCGTGCCAAATGCATCACGCTGCGATGTCGTTCCTATCAGGCTAAGCGAGACCGATCCACCGCGCGGGGATGTCGCGTTGTGAAGAATGGACGTTGCGTGGTCGAGCGTGCCAATGACAACTTCTTCAGCACCATCCTGGTCCCAGTCCATCCGAGTCACACACCGACCAAGGTGCTTTCCGGAGAAATATTCCCCAACTGACTCTGCAGACTGCTCAGTGAATCGCATTCCGGCAATGTTTGTAAAGTACTGCGGCGACATGTGGTAGGGGGTACCTCGATCAGTGAAGTCATCCACATGGCCATTGACCACGACCAGGTCCGGCAATCCGTCCAAATCACCGTCAACCGCCTGAACACCAAAACCCAGAACCGGAAGGCTGGGTGGGCCGAGGCCACTGCTCCATGTTTGGTCCAGGTAGAAGCCGTCTTGATTCGTTTCTGAGTAAAGCGTGTTCGATTCATCGAGGAAATTTGTAACGAAAATGTCACTGCGACGATCGAGGTTGAAGTCCTCGACCGCGATACCCATACAGGCTTCACTCTGGCCGTCACCATTCACGGCTAGTCCGCGTTGACCGCCGACTTCATTGAAAAGAGCATCACCATGTTCTTTGGTCTTCATAAAGAGAAAGTTCGGCACGCCATCGTTGGCAACAAAAATATCGAGCTCGCCACAATTAGTGAGGTTCGCGACAACGACGCCCAACCCTTTGCCGTTCTCGATCTGAATCCCAGATCTGGCGGTGGCGTCGACAAAGTTTCCATTGCCGTCACCAAGAAAAAGCTGGTCCTGAGCCGCTTCGAAAGTCTGTGGAGCACATGGATGCTTTCGTCCGGTTTCGTCCCGGCACACTCGCGATGTAATGTCTCCTGAAAGGTAGTTGACGGTATATAAATCAGGCCACTGGTCGCCGTTGACGTCACACACAACGCAGCTGGTTGTCCAACGCGCACCATCACCTGCAACCTGTGAGGACACATCACTAAACGTACCATCTCCGTTATTTCGCAACAGTCGGTTTCCGCCAAGATTGCCTACAAGCAAATCCGTGAAACCGTCGTTGTTAATGTCCCCAGCCGCAACGCCCTGGCTGTAGTCCAGTGTTTCCGGTGCGCTGACGAGACTATCGTTCGTGAACTGGGTTCCTATTCGGTTGCGAAATAGCTGATCGGGTTGGCCGCTGATTGGATTTCCGGTGTCGTCATCGATCACGCAGCCCTGAGAAAAATAAAGGTCGGGCCAGCTGTCGGCATCTATGTCGAATGCGGCAATTCCACCACCTGTAAAATCATAAGGGCGCTGAGCTCCGCTGATTCGATGATCGACGCCGTTGTCAAATGAGAAATCGATTCGGAGTTGCTGTGTGAGATTTTCGAAACGCGCTGCTGATTGGGACGGATCCGATTCAAGATGGGGGGGCGTGTTGGTGAGGTTGATTTCAGGAAGGTCGCTCTCCGGAATTGCTATCTGCTGAAAAATATTCGCCTGCGGCGCGGTTCGCGCCAATGGCAGTTTTGCCAGCCGTGGATGCAGGTCAGTGACTGCTCGTGTTGCCCATTCAGGTGCTGGTTGCATGCTTGCGGCGAGTTGCGAGAATGCGAATGCTTCCCTAAGAAGCCCGAGAGATTCCGCGAGTTCATGCGCTTGTTTCAGCAATTCCGATGTCAACTGGATTGAAGATTCTGGCGTCGAACCATGGTCAAACAGTTTGCGATATTCTTCCAGCATGCGAGCACGTTTCAGCAGCACAGCCGCTTCGTTCTGTCGCCCAAGTGATGTCAATTGCCCGCCCAGAAGATAATTTGCTGGTAATGATGCGGCTTCGATGTTGCCGGCTTCCCAGTAGCACCTCATGGCTGCCTTTGTGTTACCGTTACTCGCATGGATCTGGCCGACAACGATCCACAGATCTGCATTCCACTCGGAAGATTGCGGAAGTTCAGCCAGCCAATCCGGAAGATCATCAATGTTACTGTGGTCGAGCAGGAGTTTGCCAAGGCGCGCGTGCGCTTCTATGAAATCGGGCTTCACTCTGATTGCCTGCTCAAGCAGGCTGCGTGCACGGTCGAAATTCTGCTTGAGTGTTGCAATTCTTGCTTCGGCGAGCAACAGGCCTGGGTGGTTCGGTTCCTGCTCTTGAAGCTGCTTCACGAAGCGAAGGTCAGGATACAGAAGGTCGTTCTGAACGAGCGAGAACACATACTCCGGCGTGACGGCTCCCTGGCCAATCAGAGTCAGTTGAAGGCGATTCGCTTCGTTCGTTCGTGTCTGCAGGCTTAGGATGTAAGCCAGTTGGTCAATTGCCGTGACATGCGCTGGATTCACAGTCAGTACGTTTCGAAACGACTGTTCGGCCACGCTGATCAGGCCAAGGCGGTCGATCGCCAGCCGACCGATCTCGCAATTTGCCTCAATATAGGCGGCCTCGTTATCCGTTGCGACTTGCTTGAGCAACTCGACAGCCTTGCTGTGAGATCGCATCTGCTCTGCAGCAGCCGCAGCTAGTAACAGTGCCTGTGGATCGTTTGCTGACGATGCCAAAAGCCTTTCACCGATCTGAGCTGCGAGTTCCGGCTGTTGCCGAATGATGGCTCGTTGTCCTTTTTCGAGCAGCTCATCACGGGACTCACGTTGCGCGACGATGAACCCCACAACAGCCAGCAGGCTCACCGCAACGATGAGACCTGTTCTCGACCGAAGAACGTTCATGGGCTCTCTTTGTGTTGCTTAGGTAAACAGTGGCAGCGATGCAGGAGGCTAAGTGTAGACCAAGAGTAACTTTGCACACCAGGCGATGACCTGTGTCCTGCGCCACCTGCTTCGACCACAAAAAAACAGACTCCTGTGAAGCGAGTCGACACTTCAGCAGGAGTCTTAATTTGGTCAGCAATGGCACGCAGTTCTATTGGCCGTCCTGTCCAAGGCTGGTGTCATCAAACCCGACACCGCCGTTTGGGTCAACTTCCTTTTCAGCACCGCCTTCGAGGCCTGCTGTCGGCAACGCGCCGCCACCTGCATTGGGATCGCCTCCGCCACAACCTGGCAGGGCACATACTGCGGTTACACAGCCAATAATTAAAAACAGAGTAAACTTCTTCATACTACCGGTCCTTTGTTTCGAGTTCGCTAGTCGAACAGAAAATAACAAGTTTGCGTGCAACCAGCTGACAACGACCGTTGGTCTTATTTCGGCAGTCGTTCGAGGGCCACAGTAGCGCGGCCGTGGCCGGGTGCAAGATCTAAACAATTTGAATACGCTGCTCGTGCGTTGTCAAGAGAACCGACTAGCCGTTCTGTTTCACCCAAATAAAACCAGGCTCGGGAATTTTTGGGATCTAGTTTAGTTGCCTCAGCGAACGCCACTCGTGCTTCAGCAATTTGATTCGAACGGTAGGCATTCAGGCCCATCTGGGATTTCTGCTTCGCCTGGTAGGCCGAAACTTCGTCCTCAGACAGAGTGCCAGTAGCGAGTAGGTCAGGTATCAGCCCGATCGACGGCTGCATGTCCAAAGCACGTTTCCATACTTTGGCAGCGGCGTCCAACTCACCTCGCGACGCGTGAACCAGCCCCTCCAGCTCCAGCAGATCTGCGCCGTCCTGAGACGTTCTGCGTATTTCTGACACAAGCTGTTGTACTTCGTCCAGGTTTCCTAATCCAAATTGAACATGGGCCATGGCCACCAACACAGATCGGTACTGCCACAGTTTATTGGTCCGTATCACATCAAGTGCCTGCCGCAGAACCCGCTCGCGTTGTTGAATGCTTCCAGCTGACTTCAAATCCATCGCGCGAGACAGCAACGCGGGCAGTCCGAATCTCGACGCGAACATTGTGATGAATCGCTGACTGTATTCGAGTTCCAACTGATAGACGGCACGTTCCTCCTGATCACGCAGCGAGCGTGTCGTCTCTTCGTCGTTGGCAGCCTTTGCCGCATTCTGACGTAGCTGTAACAACTTCAGTGAATTAGGAAGCTGTTCCAGCTGGGCATCGAGGATTTCGATTGCGTCATGGTAGCGATTCGACCGAATCAGAAGTTTGCTTAGCTGGTAGGCGGCTGGTGGGAAATTCGGGATTCTACGGAAGGCCTCTTCGGCCTGAACAGGGTCCTCCTGACGAAGATAACAGCGGCCGATTTGGTACCAACACGTCGTCGCCAGTTGAGTGTCAGACTCCGTCGCGGTTTTCTCGAACAGCTGAATCGCACGTTCCGTCTGGCCAACTCGTTCGAGGCAGAATCCGCGGCTGTAAATCAGGTGAAGATCATTGGGGGCAAGTGCCGCCGCCTCCTGAAAGCAGTCCGCCGCTGCAACATAGTAGCCGTTCCCTAGTAAGGCTTCCGCCAGGTTTCGCCAGTCTGCAACATCTCCGGAGGTAGCTTTCGTCCGCAATGACGTAATGGCGTCAGCTGTCGCGGGATCCAGTTTCTCCAAATTGACGACCGGGACATCAGCCGAAAAAGTTGCTGATGAACGCTTCAAGACGAATGCGCCGATGGCGATTTCAGCCACTAGCAAAGCAACAAGGAGGTTCCTGGTAGTCACGGTGCCGTCCCCTTGTTCTTCCAGATCGTCACGCGACCAAGTTTATTGTAGGGCGGGCGAATATGCAGGCCGCCAGCAACGATATCGACTGCACCGTCGGCGTTCAGGTCCCCGGTCGCTACAGTTACTAAGTGAGTGGGTGAAGAGTCGATTTGCCAAGCTGTGAAATTTTGCTCGCCATTGTTCTCAAGCCAGATGATGCTGGCTTGAGAGGGCTCGTCCCAGACATTTGCCATGCTGGCCAGGACAATATCAACGTCTTTATCGTTGTCCAGGTCAGCTGCCGCAGCGGCATACGTTCCGCCGAATGTTGCAATCCGCTTTTCAGCGAATTTCCAGCCTCCCTGATTCTCGAACCACAGGCAGCCGTGGTACGGCTGCGGAAACGGGTCAAAGTCTTCCAGGTTGTCACCGGCAGGAAGGATCAGGTCCATGTCGCCGTCGCGGTCGAGGTCTTCGGCCAACAGCCCCGCGCTTCCCAGATCGAAGTTATGCGTAAACCATAGCCGCCGTGGCTGAAAAGCCCCATGGCCGTCATTTTCGAAGCCCCAAAGCTCTTCTTCATCCTGCGTGACGATTGCCGAAATGTCGAGATCGCCATCATTGTCAAAGTCGGCGACCGGAACATGAATAATTCCAGGTGCCGACAGCAGCTCATGGTCGCGAAATACCAGGTCTCCGAGGTTCTCAAGCCACAGTACCTGCCCGCGATTGTACCCAAACACAGCAACCGCCAGATCAAGGTCACCGTCGTTGTCAAAATCGCCCGGCTGGACATCTGCAACACGTCTTACATCATCCAGAATTGTCTGTGCCTGATATCCGTTGTCGACACACTTCAACAACACAACACTTCCGATGACGCCGTCATCCGGTTCGATATTTCCGAGCACGGACACAAGAATATCCCGGTCACCATCGTTGTCGATATCTACGACGGTTGCATGTGCCGGAGCAACGACATCGGACAGAAGAATCTCCTCTGACGGTTGCCCGGATGAATTGTCTGTTTGAAAGATCACGGCATTCTTTGATGCGTCGCAGATCAAAATACCGACGGGGCCGTCTTCTCGAAGTTGCGTCACCTGAACGTGACAGATGCGAGGGTGTCCGGTCAGTGGCGAAGTTGGCGCTTCTTTTTCGAATCGAAGCGTTGACGCAGGAAATGCAGACCCCGCAGGTTTCACTGTTCCGTCCGTCTCTGCGATCTTTGCATTCGGCATTGCCCAAAATATAAGCAGGGGAGTCATGACGACAAGAGCAACCAGCAAAGCTGTTGATTTCGAGATCATAGATACGAAAACTCTCGTCGTGTGGCCCCGCTGATAGTGGGCGAGCTGTTCGGGATTATAGAGCCGAAGAAGCACACAATAGGATATGGCTGAAGCACTGGACCATTTCAGTTGGCAGAAGTTCTACAAAAAAAAGGAACTGCAGCCGAGGCTACAGTTCCCTGTGAACAGAACTGCCGAACTGCAACTGAACCTAGAATTCACCGAGCGTTTGACCGTCAGCGATAAATGCAAGGTTGTTCAGTGTGCCGCTGTCGGCATTTTCACTGATGAATCGAACGGATCCATCGCCAAGACATGCCTGGGCTCCACCGGTGTGAAGGCTTCCCACTGTGCCCCAGTCTCGCAAGCGGCCATCGGCAACCGTACTGCTGTTAGGCGTTCCCCACCAAGGGCAGCAGGTCCAATAGTTGATTTTTCGGAAGTTTGGTGCAGACGTCGTATTGGTGTTGTTCACAGCAAGGTCGACGCCATTGCACACCCAGTGAGCGTAGCCCCAGGTTTGGTTGATGCCGTTCTTCACCTGACGTGTCGTTTCTAGCAACATAACCGAATTGCTTGTGCCATCGGTGACGTCTCGAATTCGTGACGCCGACGCCACCCCGAACATACGGCGTGTACTCTTACCGCGTTTTGACCAAAGATTCATACTGCTGCTGTAACGTTGGACGGAAAAGTCATAGTTCGTGTAGGCACCAAAGTGGCCAGCCGCATACGCCAGAGGGCTGATGTGGTAGTTGGTCGTGTTGCCAGTGTAGTGCGTATCACCGCTGTCCGAAGGACACTGAAATACGGGGAGATTCTTGCTGACGATGGCAGAATTTCCGCTGTCGAACGGATCGATCAACAGCGTACCCGAGACACGATTGTAAGCTCCTGTCGCCAAGCTCAGGTTCAAAGCGTTATAGGCCGCCGCTTGCTCCATAAAAGGCAAAACGCCCAACCAGCCGCGGTGGTTCAGCACATGCTGGCCAAGAGAAGTGATTGGGTCTCCGGCGGTTATGGCAGCGTCAGCATTTGTCGACATCGGAAAGACACTGTAGGTGTCGTGGTAGTTGTGGACAGCCAATCCGAGGTTTTTCAGTTGGTTTTTACATTGCGTTCTGCGAGCGGCTTCGCGAGCCTGCTGCACGGCAGGCAGCAGCAGAGCGATCAGGATTGCAATGATCGCGATAACGACCAGCAACTCGATCAGTGTGAATCCAAAACGTTTACGTAACTTAAGCATCGAGGTCTCCATCGGAAGGAAAGAATACGGAATTAGCGGGCATGTGCATCACACGCAGGCCACTAGTGTACAACAGTGTTGGTGGTAAAGTAATCGCCTAAATAGTTCTATTTTTTAATTATTTTTCGCGTGCTTTTTTCTTTTCGAGAAGCTTGTAAGAGTACAGGACAACTCCTTAGGTCGGTGATCAGCGTTCTTGCGTGCCGTTAGTTCCCGGAACGCCTGCGTTTATTTAGTTATTTATCATGAATTCGCCTCATCAACCGCAAATGGCCCACAATCGCCGCCAAGGCATGCTCATTTGTGCTGGGCTTGTGCTGTTAACGATCGCAACATTCGCGCCAGTCAGGCATTTTGGTTTCGTTGATTACGACGATGGGCTGTACGTTTCAAAAAACGAGGTCGTTCTGGGCGGGTTTACCCGTGAAGGGGTTCGGTGGGCGTTTAGTGCTGAAAGTGTCCAACCAACGGCAAACTGGCACCCGCTAACCTGGCTGTCCTTGATGGCCGACGTGTCCCTGTTCGGTGCCAACCCGTCGGCCATGCATGTCGTTAACGTTGCCATTCATGCCGGCAATGTCCTGTTACTGTACTGGATGCTCGTCGCGGCCACGCGTCGTCGCTACAGAAGTGCGTTTGTTGCAGTAATTTTTGCCGTTCATCCGCTGCACGTAGAATCCGTGGCGTGGATATCCGAACGGAAAGACGTGCTTAGCACCCTGTTCGCGCTATTGTCGATGCGATGCTATTTTCGCTGGCAAGTGAACCGCCGAATCCTGTGGCAGATTCTGTCAATTCTCGCGTTCCTGTTTTCGTTGTTGACGAAGCAGATGTACGTAACCCTGCCGTTCCTGCTCCTGCTTCTGCACTATTGGCCGCTCGGCCGGGCTGGCACCACACGGCCGACAAATTCTGAGGAGCAAACGGTCCGTGGATTGCGGCTTGTGAAGGATCTTTGGCCGTTCTTTGTTGGCTCGATTGTATTTTGCGGGTTGGCTGTGATTGGCCAAAAAGAGGGCGGCGCAGTCGCTGCACTGGAGGATTATCCTCTTGGACAACGCATTTATAATGCCGTGATTGTCTACGTGCTTTACATCCTGCAGACTTTGTGGCCGACGCGACTGGCTGTTTATTATCCGTATCCGTTGCACATTCCTTTCTTAACCGTCCTGCCATGTCTAGCGGTGCTTTTGGGTGCGACGGTGTTTGCTGTAAGAAAAAGAAATGCTGATCCAGCTGTTCTTGTGGGCTGGCTTTGGTATCTGGGCACGCTGGTGCCAGTCATCGGCATCGTGCAAATCGGCACACAAAGAATGGCCGATCGCTACATGTATTTTCCGATGGTCGGCCTTACGATTGCTGGCACGTGGTTCGTTGCGGACCGGGTCGCGGCTCAACCGCGATTTCGAAAGGTTGTCGTGAGTTGCGCAGCGGCTGCGGCGCTGATTCTCGCCGTATTGGCTCGGCAACAGGTCGCGTACTGGAAAGACACGATGACTCTGTTTACGCGCGCGGCTGATGTGGCAGAAAGCGGATTGGCGCTGGCCAACGTTGCGCACGAGTACGAGCAGAAAGGTGAACTGGATAAGGCAAATATCTACGCTTTGCGAGCCATCCGATTGGACCCGGCATCCGCGTCAACTCGAAGCTTGCTTGGTACATTAGCGCTTGCAGAAAACCGGCCGAAAGATGCTGAAGACTGGTTTCGTCAGTCCCTTCAGATCCGGCCAAACTCTGCTGAGACGCACTACAATCTTGGACTAACACTGGTGCGGCAAGGTCGTCCTCGCGAAGCGATTTCATCGTACACTCAGGCTCTTGAATTGAACCAGGACAAGCCAGATGTGCGCACTAATCTGGCTGTCGCCTATTCGATGCTGGAAGAGGATCAGGCGGCCATGGAACAGTTCGAGATCGTTCTTGCGAAATTCCCCGACTTCCCCCAGGCCAACTTCAACTACGCCAAGCTACTGATGAAAACGGGGGCCGTCGATCGTGCGATTCCGCATTTGGAATCGGTGGCCAGAACAACACCTCAGATGTGGCAGACCTACAGTTCCCTTGCCGAAATTTACGTGCAGAAACAGGATGCACAGAAGGCAAGGGAATATGCAGAAAAGGCTTTGCAGCTTAGCAATGGTGCGCCCGAAATTCTCGAACTGATGGACATCGTGAATCAGATGCCATAGCTATTCGCGTCAGGAATTTGTTGATGTTGCGGGTGAAACGGCAGAGCGGTTGGTGGTAGCATCGCAAGCTCACTTAAACCGGACGATCACGGGGATTTCGCCCGGAACGATCAGTCACATCAGGCGAAAGCAACGGCGTGGGCCGCACAAACCAAAAAAATTCGAACGCCGTCAGTCCCGAGAAATGCATCGCGGCGAACGCACTGGTGTTTGTCGTCGGGCTGTGTCTGCGGCTTTGGAACATTGCCGATATTCGATTTGCACCTTTCTTCTCTATGCGGCTCGGCGATTCTTTGCGGTATCGCGAATGGGCCCTTGAAATATCAGGGGGAGACTGGTTGGGCAGCGAAGTGTTCTACCAGGCTCCGCTTTACCCCTATTTATTGGCGGTCCTTTACAGCCTGTTTGGTTCGGAGCGCATTGTCATTTTACTGCTTCAAGCAATATTGGGTGCCGTGTCGTGCGCACTTATCTGCGACGCCACGATTCGGTTACATTCACGAAAGGCGGGTATTACCGCTGGGTTGGCGCTAGCCTGCTACGCTCCGTCAATTTTCTTCGATGGCTTAATTCAAAAGACGGCTACCGATCAGATCCTGCTTTGTGCAGTGATCAATCTCGTGGTTCGTTGGCAACAGAAAACGAGACTTCAAACCTGTCTTCTGTTGGGATTAGCGGCCGGGCTGCTGATTCTGTCCCGAGAGAATGCACTCGTTTTTCCGATCGTGATAGTGGTTGGAATGTTCGTAACGAAGAGGCCGCTGTACCACGAATTCATAAGGTCTGCCCTTGTCTTTGTTGTTGGTTTGGCCGCTGTGCTACTGCCAGTTGCGGTTCGCAATTACAGCGTTGGGGGTGAATTCCACCTCACGACGTCACAGTTCGGCCCCAATTTTTTTATTGGTAACAATCTTCACGCCAACGGAACCTATCAGCCACTGTTGGAAGGCGGCGGCAATGCTCAGGCAGAACGCCGCGACGCAACAATGCTTGCGGAGAAGGCCCTGGGGAAGTCACTCACGCCGGGCGAGGTATCGCATTACTGGAGTGAACGCACTTTGAAGGAGATACAGAGCGATCCCGTCAGGTGGCTTAACTTAATGTGCCGGAAGCTGGCCTATTTCTGTAATCGAGTGGAAGTCACCGATACGGAAGACATCTATTCTTACTCTGAATACTCAGCCCCATTGAGGCTGCTGAATCCCATCGCCAATTTTGGCACGCTGGGCCCATTGGCCGTTCTGGGCTTGCTGCTTAGCCGTCGAAATTGGCGAGAACTGAGTGTGCTTGTCGGAATGCTGCTCGCGTACACAGCCAGTGTGTTGCTGTTTTATGTCTTCGGCCGCTACCGTTTTCCAGTGGTGCCGATCCTGTGCGTGTTTGCTGGTATGGGAATTGCCGATGGGATTCGTATCGTCTCGTTACGTTTTAGAGGCTCGGCTTCGGCGACAGAACATTCGTCTTCGGTAACGCGCGCGGAGCTTGTACCGATACTGTTCATCGCTGCCGGTGCATTTCTGTTTTGTAACTGGCCATTCCTGAACGCTGAACACATGAAGTCCATTTCTCAATACAACATGGCTGTTGAGTTCGATCGGTCTGGAAGGAACAGGCTGGCCATCGACTTCTATCTCCGCGCACTGGAACTCGTCCCAGGCGATGCGAACGCTCACGCAAATCTTGCCAGCGTCCTCGCGAGAACCGGGCGTTTGGAAGGCGCGGCTCACCATTACCGCGAAGCGATTCATGCTGATGTGCCGTCGCCGGGGGCCCACTTCGCGTTGGCTAACGTGTACGCCCAAATGGGGATGCCGGTTGAAGCGGCGGAGAACTATCGAAAAGCGATTCTCGACCTGCCGGACCTCGTGCCTGCGCATCTGAATCTGGGCGTCGCTTTACTGCAGCAGGGAAGGGCGGATGCCGCTGTAGATGCACTGGAAAGGGCGGCCTCGCTTGCGCCGGATTACCCTGCTGCTCATTTAAATCTCGCGCACGCTTTGGCAGACATCCAGCGATTTGAAGACGCCAAAGTTCATTACCAAACGGTTCTGGAACTGGACCCCGGCAATTCGCTTGCCGAAACCTGCCTGCGGCGAGTGACCGACGCGATTCAGAAACACGATTCGAAAAAATGAACGCTAAGGCATGCAGCCGACGTTCGGGCAGTCGCAAAGTGGTCTTCAGCTTCGTCGCTTTTATTATGTTTTGATTAGCCGGTGAATTACTGCTGCAAATCTTCGGTTTCCACTACAGCGCCGACGTGGAAACAATGCGGTTCACGTTCCCGATTGACGAATACAACCAATCTTCAGACGAGCCGTTCCTGCAACGAGATGACGAGCTGTTTTGGAAGCCCAGGCCATTTGCCCTGCAGCACAATTAAGGAGGCATGGTCGGGCCCGGATTTGCGGACGCCAAGCCAAATGGGATTTTTCGTATTGTCTGCCTGGGAGATTCATGTACGCATTTCGGGCCGGATTCGTATCCTGAAAAGCTGCAGGCGCTTCTCAACGAAGTAGCGCCTGGTCGTTTTGAGGTCATTAACGCAGGCTGAACCGGTTGTAGCTCCTTCCAGGGATTGACGCTGCAAAGACAAGAGCGCTGGAGTGGTCGCCGGAGAGCAATTGTCAAATGTTGTGTTTTGGGTTTTTGATTTAGGCGGCGATATCATCCTGCATGATTCCGTCTTTGAAGGAACGTCCTTCGATGACGAGTGTGATCTTTTCGTGGCAGTTGAGTCGTCTCCATTTCTTCGATGCTGACTGAGCCAGCTTGAACATCATCGCTAAGCTCGCCCGTCTTGTTCCGCTGCCTTTGGTCTTGCGGTGACGAAGGCGGATCGTCGCGAAGGTGGATTCGATCGGGTTGGTTGTCCGCAAGTGGCTCCAGTGTTCGGCCGGGAAATCGTAGAACGTCAGCAGCTCGTCGCGGTCCTTCTTCAGGCAATCGCAAGCCGCTGCATACTTCGCACCGTACTTTTCAATGAATTTATCGAACGCTTTGTTCGCATCGTCCTTCGTTTCTGCCTGCCAGATTTCGTGCAGGTCGCCTTTCGCTTTGGGTTGAACGCTCTTAGGCATCTTGTTGAGAACATTGGCCGTCTTGTGAACCCAACAGCGTTGTTCACGAGTCTCGGGGAATACTTTGCGGATCGCGGCCCAGAAGCCAAGCGCACCATCGCCAACGGCAACCTTCGGTGACAATTGCAGGCCACGTTGCTTCAAGTCGACCAGTAACTCGCACCAGCTCTGCTCGCTCTCGCGGTAACCGTCCAGCACCGCGATCAATTCTTTCTGGCCTTCCGGCGTAGCCCCCATCAGCACCAGCAAACACTGCTTTTTATTGGCGTCATCCTCCAGTCGGAGCTTCGCGTGAATGCCGTCGGCCCAGATGTAAACGTACTGCTTGTTCGATAGATCCCGCTTGCTCCAGTCATCGTATTCGCTGCACCACTGATCCTTGAGCCGGCAAACCACGTTGGGACTCAGCCCGGCGGCCCGCTCGCCGACGAGCGACTGCAACGCCTCGTTGAAGTCACCCGTGGAAATTCCTTTGAGGTAAAGCCAGGGGATGAGTTCTTCAATGGCCTTCGTTTTTCGCAGATAGCTCGGAAGCACGCTTGGCGAGAAAGCCACCCGTTTTTCGCGATCAGGATCGTTGTCGCGGACACGCCCCTGAGTGACCGGAATCGCTCCGGCACCGGTGAGGATGTCCCGCTCCGGAAGGCTTCCGTTCTTGACGACCAGTCGCCGGCCGTGCTCGTCAGTCCGATCCGCATGCATGGCGACGAACGCATCCACCTCGGCATCGACTGCGGTTTGTAGCATCCGCCTGGCTCCCTCACGGACAATCTCGTCGAGCGGACTTCGCTCGTCGAACTGAGCCCGAAAGGAAATCACTTCGGGATCGAGCGCTTGACCCACTGGCACTTTGGTTCGGTCTGTTTTAGTCTTGCTCATAGCGTATTCCTTTGCCCACTTCGGGCCGTTGGAGAGGAGAAGTTCCAACAGGATGCGCCACCTTTCTCATTCACTCAAGAACACAACTTTCGACAATAACTCGTCGCCGGATCTTGTCACCGTCTATTTCGGCTGGAATGATCACTGGCTGGCGCGAGGATATCCTGATAATCAGCAGCGTCCACAGAGCAAAATGCACAACTCATCGCGCGATTATTTGGCGGGACTTCGGACGTATCAGTTCTTTCAATGGGGGCTTAGCGGCGTCGCAACATCAACCAGAGATGAGTTTCGTGTCGGGCTAAACGACTACGAATTGAATCTGCGAAGAATGGAGGTAGGGTGCTCAGGAAAGGGAATACCCATTTGGTGTTTGAACGCGGCTGATGCTTTTGAGTTTGGCCTTCCGGAATACCTGCGAACATCAGGCGAAGTGAACGACCCGACACAAGTTGAACTACTTCACGATTCTTATAACTCCGTCGTTCGTCGCGTGGCAGAAGATACGAATGCTCCGTGCCTTGATGTGGCAATGGAGTTTGCCGCGATGGACAAACGGATGCTGTTTGTCGATGATCACATCTACCTGTTTGAGGTCGGACGTGAGGAAATTGCGAACAGGCTGCTCACACTTCTCAAGAAACATGACATGGTGCCTGAAGTGCCACCGCAGAAGTAACTTCAAAGCTGATTCTATGGGTGAGAACTTCATATTGCTGCTGTTCGTGATGCTCCCGATTGTGCTGCTGATATTTACTCGGCAATTCTTTCGCCAGGTGCGTCCTCAAATGTCAGGGCAACGCATCCGTTCTCTGGTTTTTGGAAACACGCTCGTACTCCTGCTCCTGCTGTCTGTTTTGACGCTGGGCGGAGAAGTCTACTTTCGCTTTTTTTATGATTCGACCGACTCATTCGGGCTGTGCAAGACAACGCAACGATGGTTTGCTCGGCATTTCGAGAGAAACGCGACGGGCTTTCGCGATTCTGCCAACTACATGCCGACCGTCGAACCCGGTAAGCGCCGAGTCAGCTTCTTCGGGGATTCGATCACAGCTGCTCATGGGATCGCCGATGTCGAAGATCGTTTCGCAAACATCATTCGGGCAACAAACCCAAATCTGGAGATCCATGTCCTGGCACAATGCGGCCTGGACACGGGGAAGCAACTGGAGTTGGTTCACTTTTTACCGGAGTCAGGATACGAGACGGACATTGTTGTGCTTGTGTATTTTCTGAACGACATCTCTGACATCACGCCGGAATGGCAGGAAATCGGAAAGCGTCTCTACGAGAGTCCGTCCCCAGGATTCTTGGTGTCGAACAGTTATCTGTTTGACACGATCAATGCTCGGCTGCGAATGGCGAGAGAACCGGGGGTTTCCGACTACTACAGTTTTGTGAGGGACGCATACGAAGGTTCTGTCTGGGATCGTCAGAAAGACAGGCTAACCAATTTTCGAGACACCGTTGCAGCTAACGGCGGCACGTTTTACGTCGTCACCTTTCCCTTTCTGCACGCGCTGGGAGATGACTACGCTTATCGCGACATACATAAAAAGCTAAATAGTTTATGGCTGGACCTCGACGTGCCACATCTCGACCTGCTACGCGTCTTTGAGGGGATGGATGCGGAGGATCTTGTCGTTAGTTCGCGAGACGCTCATCCCAATGAATCGGCCCATGCTTTGGCCGCCCGCGAGATTTCCACGTTCCTTGTTGAGCAAATCGAATCCGAACCCGGATCCGAATGAGGCTGAGCCTCACCCCGAATTTAGCTGCTGGCCTCATCGCTTCCAGTCAACGCACTGAAGACCTGACTCAATGTGAAAAGGTTATTCTTGATAGGCGTGACGCAAGTCACTGGCCTATGCCATTCTTATTCTCTTGTACGGAAAGTTCTGTTGATGCGACGTTTGATGTTCTGTTCTACATGTGCCGTGTTGTTTTTCCTGGCGGGGTTACCTGCTTATGCGGCTTCGTATTCTGTTCAGGTTACTGCAGATCGCGATGACGCACTCTACGACGTCGGGGAAGAAGCGACGTTTTCGATTCGTGTGATGAACGGTGATAAGGAAGTTCACGAAGGCACCGTTAGTTATGTTGTCGACGATTTTCTGAACAGCGGCAAGTCGGCGGGGTTGCCGCAAGGCAGTTTGGCGCTGAGCAAGGAGCCCACAGTTGTGCGTGTCAAAGGCCGCAAGCCCGAGTTTCTGCGGTGTCAGGTTACGTTTACTCCGGCCGAAGGCAAACCTGTGAAGGCCGTCGCCGGGATTGGTTTTTCTCCGGAGAAGATCGGCCTGAGTTTGCCTGTGCCGGATGACTTCGATGAATTCTGGGACGCTCAAAAACGTGAACTGGCCAAGGTTCCCGTCGATCCGAAGTTGACCGCCGTTGAGTATGACGACGCGTCAATTCAGTGCTTTGACGTGCAGGTCCCATGCCTTGGAGGGGCTCCGGTTTCTGGTTACTTTGGCAAACCAAAGAATGCCGAAGCGAAGAGTCTGCCTGCAATTCTGTGGGTGCATGGAGCAGGCGTGCGCAGTTCGTCTCTGGGCAACGCGATCAAAGGAGCGCGGGCGGGCATGCTTTCGATGGACATGAACGCTCATGGCCTTCCCAACGGCAAACCAGCACAGTTTTATGCTGATCAGAATGCCGGGCCGTTGAACAATTATCGACACGCAGGTCGCGAAAGCCGCGACACGATTTACTTTCGCGGCATGTATCTGCGTTTGGTGCGAGCCATTGATTTTTTGACTCAGCAACCGGAATGGGACGGCAAACACGTCGTTGTTATTGGCCACAGTCAGGGCGGCGGACAGTCGTTGGCAGCTGGCGGTATTGACAGTCGGGTCACCTTGATCGCGCCGGGCGTGCCCGCGATCTGCGATCATTCCGGCAACGCGGCTGGGCGAGTCAACGGTTGGCCGAAGCTGGTTCCCAATGGTGATGATGGAAAGCCAGATCCGCAGATTCTGCAGGCGGCTCGCTATGTCGACGCCGTCAACTTCGCAGCTCGCTGCAAGGCCGACGCGATCATGAGTGTTGGTTTCATCGATGTAACGTGTCCTCCATCAAGTTGCTACGCGGCGTACAACGCGCTGCAGGGCGAAAAGTCGGTCCTCAATCGACCGGCAATGGGCCACGCTGCTCCGGCTGATATTCAAAAGGCGTTCTTCGACCGCGTTCTGGAGCACGTGGGGCTGCAGAAGGCTGCTGCGGCGAAGTGAGACGAGCGGTGTTGAGATTTTCCGAGCGCGCTGCAGGTCCTTTTTAGCAACTTGCAGCTTCGCTTTGGAAAATTCGGTTTTTCATGTCCGCATTCTGCGGTGCCCCGCCACATGCAGTGCAGAGGCATGCTGCAAATCACTTGCGTGGAACTGTTTCCTCGGAAGATTTTGCCTGCTGCCAGATCGACTCGCCGCTGTCTGCAAAGGGCAAATAATGAACAGGACACACGTTTCACAACCTCCCGCCGCAAAGAGGTCAGGCTTTACACTGATTGAGCTACTGGTGGTGATTGCGATCATCGGAATTCTGGTTGCACTGCTGCTTCCCGCCGTCCAAATGGCAAGAGAGGCGGCTCGCAGGACCCAGTGTGCCAACAATCTGAAGCAGTTAAGTCTGGCGGCGATCAGCCATGAAGGCACTCACGGTTGGTTTCCGACGGGTGGTTGGAGCAAGCGTTGGATCGGTCTTCCCGGTCGCGGTTACGGTCCGAATCAGCCGGGCGGGTGGGCCTTCAATATTCTACCGTTTGTCGAACAGGCCGCGCTGCGGCAGGTGGGCGGCGACGACAGAACGAACGCAGATCATCGCACCGGCAATGCGTTGAGGCTGATGACGCCGCTGCCAGTGTTCCATTGTCCGACTCGTCGCGGGGCTTCGATCTACACAAATGCCCGCAACTTTTTGTATTCAGATCCGACCGCAGAAGTTGCTCGAAACGATTACGCGTTTAACGGTGGGCACCGACGAGTGCTGTACGGGAATGGTCCGGACGATCTGGAAGCTGCGAAGAGGTTTGCGTGGCCGGATTCCTCAGAAATGTCGGGCATCAGCTTTCAGCGCAGCCGAATTCGATACCGAGATATCACGGACGGCACCTCTAACACATATATGATGGGCGAAAAGCATCTTCGTCGTGATCACTATCTGACCGGCGACGATCAGGGCGACAACGAGTCTGTCTACAGTGGTGATGACCGCGATCTGATTCGGTTTACCGGTTCTGAACGAGACATTTCGTTTCGGCCACGCCCGGACAGTGTCGCGACAACTCAGGAAGGTTTCGTTTACGGAAGTTCGCACCCCGGTGGATTCCAGGTGGCGCTGTGCGATGGTTCGGCTCGCATTATGGCGTTCGACATCGACCAGTCGGTGCACAGCCGGTTGGGAAATCGCCATGACGGCAAGCCCGTGAAATTCTGAGCGGCGACCTCTTAGAATACGCCCATTGGTTAACCGCGTGCCGATCAGCCCGCAGTTAAGCGATCCTTTTCAAAGTCTGGGGAGAGTCATGCTATGATCAAACCACCGGTCCGGTTGGCCCTGCAAACTGTGCTTACTGCAATTATCACAATCGCTATGCTCATGGGGTGTGGTGATTCTGTGACTGAAGCTGTCGATGAAGTTGTCCGCTGCCGTAGCCTTCCGGGCGACCGCACTGCGAAAAATGTCGACGCGTGGAAGTACGACGCGATCCACGATGCGATGCAGCTTATCGATCCTGGCGTTGACGGGTTGACGATAGCTCAATTAACGAAGCGCCTCGCACAAACGCCTAAGGCGAACTTGAAAGCAGAGATCATGGACTTTGAACAGGTTGCCGAATACGTGCTTCTGGAAATGGAGGTGCGTGGAGAACTGGTGCGGATGACGAATTCGACCGAGGAATCGGAAACCGTTCGGTTCACCAAAGCACCAGTCCCCGAATTGGCGGAGGGGGAATGAAAAACAGACTCTTGCAAACAGAACGCCCCACAAAACGTGCGTAGCTGCGACCCTTTGGAACGTTTGTCGATCACGCAGGTTTTGTGGGGTGTTCCACGTCATGGATGCGGTATGATCTGTCCAGGCAGCGAACTGACCTCCGGCAGAATTCCAGATGACCGAAGAACTCACCAACGAAAGCTTTGCGGCGTTTCGCGACACGCTGCGAGACGGATCGGAAGATGCGTTTCGACGTGTGGTCGAGCAATTTGGGCCCTACGTTATGCGGACGATTCGCCGGCGTCTGGATGATCGAATGCGTTCGCGACTGGATTCGAACGATTTTGCTCAGGCGGTCTGGATGACAGTATTCGAGCATCGCGATCGTTTGGAGGATCTTGATTCGCAGGAACGTTTGATCGCCTTTCTGGTCACGATTGCTCAACGAAAAGTTCGTGGTGAGTTTCGTCGCAATGTTCAGGCTGAAAAACAAAACGTGAATCGCGAAACGCGGGCCGGTCGTGAAAGTTTTGTGCTGGCTCTGCCTGATCGCAATCAGGAACGCGCCAGCCAGATCTTGATTGCGGCCGAACAATGGGAACGCATGACGGCGGACGAACCGGAAAGATATCGTCGGATTCTGGAGTTGCGCCGTGATGGAGCCACAGTCGACGAAATTGCTTTGGCGACGGACGTGAATGAAAGAACAGTACGCCGAGTTATTCAACGCATCGCTGAAAAGCTGGAGTGAGAACGACAGGCCGCAGTTGCCGCTGTGAGGCAGCGGCATGTGGCTGACACAATCAGATTTTTCGTATGGAACTGCTTTCCACAATCAGCGTTCAGACATTGCAGCAGCAGCGTGATCATGCGCAGAGACTAAAGCTGCAGTGGCGGGACGGTGAGGTCCCGGACGCTCGGGCGGCGATTGAGGAGATCGGTGGCAGCACTGTTCATAAGTCTGTTGCCATCGAATTGGCCTACGAAGAATTTTGTCAGCGGAAGGCTGCGGGGGAAGACATTCAACCGTCCAGGTTCGCGGAACGATTTCCCGCACTGCAACACTCACTGCAACGGCAGATCGGAATTCACCAATTCCTTTCGCAACGCGGGATATCCGAAGCAGAACCCCTTCCGGACTGGCCGGAAGCGGGGGATGAAGTCGCCGGGTTTTTGCTCAAAGAAGAACTCGGGCGTGGCGCATTTGGGCGAGTGTTTCTGGCGCACGAACTAAAGCTGCGTGAACGCACAGTCGTCGTGAAGGTGGCTCGCCAGGGGTTGCGAGAAGCCCAACTACTGGCTCAGGTTTCGCACCCCGGCATCGTTCCGATTTACTCGGCCGAAACTGATGCCGAGTGGGGGCTGACAACTATCTGCATGCCGTTCAACAGTCGAGCCACGCTGCTGGATGTGCTGGAGCTGACCAGCACTCTCGCGTCGGGACAGCTTGACGGCCAGGTGATTCAGCGAGCTGTTGTTGAGCGAAACTGCAGCGACGATCCGCTCACGCTGCTGCCTCACGGGGCGGAAGTCGTCGACGGTGAGACCTTTGCGCAAGCGGTGATTCACTTCGCACGGTTGCTTGCCGATTCGCTGGGTTTCGCTCATTCGAAAGGCGTGCAGCATCGCGACCTGAAGCCGTCCAACATTCTGGTCAATTCGGCTGGCCAGCCACTGCTTATTGACTTCAATCTTTCGACAGAACCAGCGTCTGAAGACTGCGTCGGCGGCACGTTGCCATATATGTCGCCGGAACAGTTAATGGCAGTTCTGGCAACCGGAACGAACAGTGGTTTCGAATTCCCTTTGATCGATCCTCGTTCCGATATCTATTCTTTGGGAGTCTGTTTGTATGAGCTATGGAATGGCCACCATCCGCTCGGCGAGATTCCTCATGAACTGAACCAGATGGAACTGGCCGACTATCTCCTGGAACGTCAGGCGATTGGTCCTGCCATTGGTCGACAGCCAGCGGATGAACGTGAAGCCGCTCTGCAGGCACTAATTCATTGCTGTCTGTCGTGGTACGCTGATGAACGGCCGGAATCTGCTGACGAATTGTTAACGGCGTTGGAAGCAGTTGATCAAGTCGACGTCACCGTAGACCAGCCGGAGAGTGTCTGGTCGCGATCGTGGGTTGCCGCTCTGGCTGGCGTGCTTGTCGCCGTTGCCGCGGCCATGTTGTGGGTAGGATTGCGGCCGCGCGTCGATGTGCCAGCTGCGCGCGACTTCAAGGCGGAGGCGAGGCATTTGATTTCCAATGGTGAGTTCGCTCGAGCGGCGGACGTGCTGGACGAAGCGATTCGAATTCGAGGCGACGACGAATACCTGTTGACGCTTCGTGGCCGAACGAGTCTTGAGTTGGCTCGTTATTCAGCGGCATTTGATGATTTTCAGGAGGCCTATCGAATTTCGCCATCGACGAGTTCAGCAACCTTTGCAGCGTTCTGTGCTGCCAGTCAGGGGAAATTCGCGGGAGCTGTCGACTGGTACCTGATTGCCGTTGAGGACCGTCCCGGTTCGTTTTCGATCCGCAATAATCTCGGTTACGCGCTACTAAAGACTTCCCGCTACACGGAAGCTGTCAAACAGCTGGATGCCGCCATCAAGCTTGACCCGGATCATCAGGCACCGCGGGTCAGTCGAGCGATCGCACACGACCGGATTTCCGAAATTACAAGGGCACCGATTAGTACGGACGTAGCGGAAGATCTGTCAGCTGTGCCGTATCTGTATGGAAATGCTCCCGGCACTCAACTGACGCTCGCCCGCATTTGCGCGAAATTCGAACCGGCACACCATCGGCTTCGCGGATGCCTTGTCGAGGCTATGCTCCAGGGCGCAGATCCGAAAACGATTAAGCAGGATCCTGCGTTCAATCGTTTCCACGGCGCAGCGTGGTTTGAAAAAGTACTGTCATACAAGCTATCGACGGTAAACTACGACGAACGACGGCTCGTAAACCCCTGGTGAAAATATGCTCGCACGAATGGAATTGAGAATGATGCTGGTGTGGGTCACGCTCTTTCTGAGTCGCGTCCATGCCGAAACTTTACCGATGGATGAACAGCTGTTGGCTGGCTGGGAAGAAGAGCGTTTGCAGGACTTCAGTTCGGCCTTGCGTGAGCTTTCATCGCATCCGGAGAACCAAAACTACGACACCCTGTGTTTAGAACGTAAAGTGGTTGGGAAGTTCTCAGGTACCAGGGAGGAACGTTACTATCGCATCTGTGTTCTGGTGCGGCATGCAGATGGTGTCACCTGGATCAGATATCTCAAGGAATTTAATCGGCTTAATGGTGGCCTAGTCAATGAGCAGAAAGAGTGGATCGTCGATGGCGACAAAATCCTCCAGGTTGGTCGCGCCGGCAGTACCACGACGGCGAGATTTCAAAGCAGGGTACAAGGGGACCTCAGAAATCAACTCGACTCACTGATGAGGCACACGATTCAGCCACACAAAATCCACGGTCTTCGTTGGTCGATGCAACGCCCCGACGTTCGTTACAAAGTTGACCACAATGGAGTGCCTCGCGTTCTAATCGGTATGAGGAGACGGCGGTTGCGGCCCGGTGAGACGTCTGAGATGCCTCCGACTCCTGGCGGAGATATTCGGGTGTTGTTTTCTAAGGAATCACCGCAACTGCCCACGTTTTTTAGGCGGTTTATTGTTCTCGGTGAAGACGACCCCTATGAAAACAGCCTTGGAGCCCAACTCTTCTACGACCGGTCACCGGGGAAGCCGATTTTTCTCAACCGAGTCGTCGAGCGTGCAGTGATCGAAGAAGGAAAATTTGGAACGATCAGTTCCGATACGCGCTTTGAACGAGTGAATTTCGATTCGCAGATCCCTCGCATCAAGATCGCGGAAAAAATGCACACGTGGCAGCACGAAATAGATCGCAAGTGGACGAAGGTCGCTGTTGAAGACGTTCCCAGGGAGTTCATCGACCGGGTAGAAATTGTGAGCGACTATGAATCCGGTGTGAGATACGGTGAGTTTCCCGAGGAATTCAAACGCATTCGAGACCGCTTGGAATCGCTTCCTGTTTCACCAGTGGAAGAACTACCGATTCCCGATGCTGATTTGGTTGAAGCTGAGCCGCTGCATCAGATGGCTATACAACCACGCAGGCAGGATGGGGTGCACCAGCGGTTTCTGTTTCTGGCCTGCGGAATCGGCCTGCTTGTCGCAGGTGTCGCATTGTTGGTGGTATTCGCGACGACTCGGCTTACGCCACAGTCGTGATCGGGCGCCACACACTCGGGATTCATTGCAGATGGCAACGGCCTGAAAATTGGCTTCCGGGCGGTGCCCGTTTACTGGGGGGCTTTGGTTTGCCAACCAAAATCAGAAACATCAAAGATTGTGTGTCCATATTTCAACCATCTTCGCCACAGGTGTAGATATCTACAATTAACGCCCACACGTTCACGCGGAGAAACCGATGTCCTCAACCGCTTCCAAATGCTCATCATGCGGAGCTGAGCTCCGCGCTGGGATGCTCCGGTGCCGGGAATGTGGGCGGCCGCGAAACGGAGGAGGGCAATACGGAAGCCCGCGAAATGGGAGGTCGCAATCGGCAGATGACCAACAGCGGTCGACTTTGCTATCGACAACGTCGCAGTTGGCAAGCAAGTCTGGGGCAGCAGTTCAGCCAATGCCTGCGAAACCCAAGCCACACACTCGCCCAGCCAACGAGCGGCGGCGGCGTAAGGCAATGTCGAACGGTTCCAATGCGACGGCGTCAGTCGCAAAGTCCGCCCTCGTCTCTAAACCATCGGCCAAACCGGCCCCGCGTCGACCGGCCAGCCAGCCCCTGTATCGACGGAAGATGTTGGTGGCTTCATTGGTTCTCCTCACCATTGCAGCCGTCATTGTCATCGCGATGTCCTTCCGAAGTTCTGAAATCGCGCCGGTTGAGATCGCTGACGAAACATTGCCGCTGACACCTGATCGAGCGGCTGCAATTTGGGTGGTCGAAAATTATGGCGTCGTCACGGTGGAGCTGGAATCCGGCGACACAGCAAAGTTTGTGGCGCGAGAGCACCTTCCGGACGAACCATTCTTCGTGACGAGTATCAATCTCTGGTATCAGCCCATCGACGGCGACGAACTGGGGTTTCTCGGCCACCTGTCTCGGCTTCGTCAGTTGGATCTGTCGAGAACCGGCGTCTCTGACAACCACATGCCACTGATCGCTCAAGCCCAAAATCTGGAAAAACTCAAGTTACGCGGCGGAGCGATCACCGCAGCCGGACTGCGGCATTTGCCCCTATACGAGCACATGAACAGCTTTACTGCATCCGCCAATAAGGCATTCGATGATGAGAGCCTGTTAGTGATCATCGAGAAGATGCCCAATCTTCGCACGCTGCTTTTTGCGGGGGCACCGGTAACCGACGAAGGTTTTCTGAAACTGGCCTCCATGACGTCTCTGCGTGATCTGAGAATTCAAAATACAAAAATCAGCGACGAAGCCGTTGCAGAATTACAGAAACAACTACCGAAGTGCAAAGTCCGGCAGTGATCACAAGTCCGCCACAGGTGTGACCGAACTGATATCGCCAAAGTTAAAGTTGATGTCGGTTGTGCGGCGTGACTACTCGACGATATCCCAAAATTCGTCGCCCGGTTTTTTCTCTTCACGACGCGGACGTTTCTTACTGGCTGTCTTTTGCGGTGATTTCTTCCGTGCGGTTGTGCTGCCGCCGTGTGTGGCTGGACGGCGTTTTCGCTTTTTGCGTTTGGCAGGCCGAGCGACCGCACCGCACGCTGAACAGCGTCCGGCAGAATTCATCGAGGAACCACACTTGTTGCAGAGTCGGATCGGCTGGTCGAAATCGTCTTCCGATGTGCGGCTGCTTAAGTCGGCCAGTTCCATCAGCTTTTCGCTGACAACAGCCCACTCTTCCGACAGCGAACGTTCGTCCGGATTCTTTGATGGTGCCGGTTGCATCCGCTTTGGTTGCGCTTTCGGTTGAGCCCGCGGCGTTTTCATTTTCGCTGGTGCCAGCTTCGGTGGAGCGGGTTCGGGGGGAAGAGCGATCTTGGCGTCGTCGACTTCCTGCTGCATCTGAGCACTCATGTTTTCGCGCCGGATGAATTCTACTTCTGCTGATTTACCGCTCTTCAATTCGCGTGCGGATACGTGAACGCGAGCCTGGCTGTCGTAGCTGATGGTGACTTCCACTTCGCTGCCTTCCGGTAGGTCTGGCGGTAAGTCGGAAATCAGGCAATCGCCCAGGACCGTATGAGGCTTTCCGGGGCCGGCTCCGCTTTCCGCGATTCGCACATGCACTTTGGTTTGGCGATCAACCACCGTGCCGAACACGCGCGTACGTGAAGCAGGCAGAGTGGTGTTGGGCGGTATCAGATAGTGAGGCACTCGCTTGCCGGAATCGGTGTCGCGGATCAATATTCCAAGACCACGCGCGTTGACACTGTGCTGCTTCAGTTTTGCCAGACGCGTTGATGCTTCAGTGTTAAAAACCGTTCGCGTGTATTGCTGGTTGGAAAGCAGCATGCCGGCGTAGTACGCGGCACCGTGAGCAATCGACTGATCCGGCGACAGTGACGAATTTAGAGTTCGGCCGCTTAGTTTTTTGAGGCTCTCACGGACCATTGGCATTCTTGACGAACCGCCGGTCAGGAGAACAACATCGATATGAGCCCATCCGAAGCCATTGTCGGCCAGGATGCGACGGGTGATGGCTTCGCTGCGCGTTACCAACCGTCGACTGAACTGTACGAATTCATCCTGTTCAATCTGATAGGTGCGTCGCTGGCCGCCATCCTGCACCGTCACGGCGGCTCGGGGCCTCACGGAAAGGCTGCGTTTGGCTTGTTCAGCTTCCAGTGCCAGAAACTGGTGGCTGGTCGGGTCCTTGCGAGGATCTTCTTTGAAGTCGTCGAGGAATCGTTCGGCAGCGATGTCGACGAGAACTTGAGTCCAGTCGAGGCCGCCGAGTTCCAGGTCGCCGTCGGATGCCACAACTCGCACTTCGTCGCTGGAGTACCTCACGATGGCCAGGTCCAGTGTGCCGCCGCCCAAATCGTAAACGAGTACCTCTTGATCGATTGCCAGTTCTGTAAACGCAAGACCTTCATTGCCCAGAACATGGCACAACGCTGCAGCGACTGGTTCGTTGATGATCTCCACTTTTTCCAGACCCGCCGCATGTCCTGCTCGAATCGTGGCGTGTCGTTGAGCATCGCTAAACTGAGCGGGGACCGTGACCACGGCTTCGTTAATTTCGCCGATCTGTTCCTGGGCGGCCGAGATCAGCTTTCGCAGAATTAATCCGGAAATGTGTTCGGGCGAATAATCCTGGCCCCCGATCGTCCAGAATTTCCCGGGGTTGCCCATGTGTCGCTTAGCGTTCTGGACGACTCGGTCCGGCTGAGCGATCGCGTTCCTCAGGGCTTCGGTGCCGACCACCGCTTCGTCGCCGTCGAAGAAAACGGCGGACGGAGTAGACAGTTCGCCTTCCTGATTCGGTATAGTGACCGGATGCCCGTGTTCGTTCAGCCACGCAATGCAGGAATAAGTTGTTCCAAGGTCGATGCCGACCGCCTGCGTTTGCTTCATCACTTGCTTTCACGGTTGCCGAGGTGGTGTACCACGACATGATATCAACGGACGTATACAACAACTACGAGAAATCGGCTGACGTTTCCGCTGTAAAATGATTCCGGGTCCGTAAAGAGACCAACTTTTTGAGGGCAGATGTGCATGCCGCGGCTGTTTTGGCTTCTTTTCATCGTTGGGGGACTCACCGTTCAATTGCAGGCGCAGTCTAGCAGCGTGCGTGCTAATGCCGATGACAGTCTGGATGCGCCCACACAAGCGGTCGCTGGTGAACCGCTACGGCAGGCTCTGGCGCAGCGTCGGGCGCTCTACGCTTCCGGCCAGACACTGCGTGCTGCTGTGACTGAACTGCAATCGGCAACCGGCGTGGCCGTTGTGCTGGACCGAAGAATCGATCCCGGAACCGTGATTGAAGTGTCCACGGGGTTCGTGTCCGTGCGCGAAACAATCGTGGCGATTTCCGAAAGTGTCCCGAAGGCGGCGGCATCGATTGGCGACCGCTACGTTTTCGTCGGTCCGCCCGTTGCAGCTCGTCGGCTACGGACACTGACCGAAATCAAACGTGAGGCTGTGGAGCAAGTTCGACGTTCGATGGACGCCGCGAAGTATCGGACACTGGTTGCGACGCGCGCTGCATCGTGGAGTGATTTGGCTCAGCCCCGCCAGCTGATAATTGATGCGGCGTCAGACGCGGGTTTGCAGGTCGACAATCCTGACGTCGTTCCTCACGATCTGTGGGCGGCCGCTCAGCTGCCGGATCTCAACTTCGCCGACTTCGCCACACTGGTTCTCAATCAGTTTGACTTCACGTTTGAACTGAACAGCGACGGCATCGTAACCATCGTTCCGGTTCCCGATCAGGTTGTGGTCGAAAAACAGCATCGAGTCCGATCACGCGAAAAGCAGGACGTCGCAAAGCGATGGCGAGCCGCCTTTCCCGACCTGGACGTGTCGTGGAAAGGAGCCATGGCAACTGTCACGGCACGCGTCGAAACTCATGAACGGCTGGAGCAATTGATTCGCGGCGACGCCCCCGTGATGGTTCAGGCGGCCGGTATTCGCGATCGCTCGTTCACAATGACTGTCCCGGATGGCACGCCTGTCGGAACTGTGATCAATTCTTTGCAAGGGCAGGGCATCGCGATTCGGATCGAAGGCCGATCTGGCGAAAAGCTGGCCTCGGTGCTTCAGCAAACGATGCAACTGAAGGTGGACCGAATGCCGGCCGCGGAATTCTTCAAACTGGCGTTCGGGGGCCTGGGCGCCACGGTAGACATTCGGCAGGACGAGGTCGTCCTGCGGTTTTCGGAAGACGGCCAATAGATAAGCGGCAATTTGGCGATCTGGGCAAGGCGATGCCGTCCTTGGGAGTACGTGTGCCGTCTGGTTTCTGAATTCGGGAATGCGGCCGCTCGTTCGGCCCATTTGCTGAGTCAAAACCTGCCATTGGCGTCGCGGAAACGGCCGTGGTCTGTTTGTTGAACGATCCGGCGGGAAGTTGCATGGGTGGTTTTGAAATCATCAGAGGGCGACCATAGGATGCGTGGTTGGAATGAAGCCGCCAGGCACCGTCGATACGGGGCAGCTGCGGCAACACATGAAAAGTTGACCAAGGACCAATAATGCTCGACATCAAACCTGCCGGTAGTGGACTCGATTTTCTTTCTCTGGGAGCCATGGTAAATCGTCTGGATCCAGGCCGCGTACCGTTCCGGAAAGCGACTCAGCTTGCGATTCACGTTAGTGGCGGCGAGTTCAACTGTTCGGCCAACCTGTCCGATTGCTTCCAGCTGAATACTGGTGTTGTCACGGCGATGGTCGACAATCCGCTGGGCGATCTGATTAACGAACGCGTGCGAGCGATGGGCGTGACGCCATTTTACAAACGCTTCGAACACGACGGCGTTCGAGGCCCGAACATGGCCACCGTTTACAGCGACCAGGGCGCTGGTGTGCGAGCTCCCGTGGTGTTCTACAACCGCAGCAACGAAGCAGCCGGCATGCTGAAGGCAGGCGACTTCGATTGGGATAAGATCTTTGCCGGTGGAGTACGCTGGTTCCACAGTGGCGGCATCTTTGCGGCTCTGTCGCCGACAACTCCGGAAGTGATCGTCGAAGGCATGAAAGCGGCCAAGAAGGCCGGAGCCATCACGTCGTTTGACCTGAACTATCGAGCCAAACTGTGGGCCATTAGCGGTGGTCTGGACAAGGCTCAGGAAACTCTGCGAGGCATCGTCGAGCACTGTGACGTGCTGGTCGGCAACGAAGAAGACCTTCAGAAGGGACTTGGCCTGGAAGGTCAGGACGTTGAAAAATCCGGCAAGCTGGATCCGTCTGCCTTCTTCGGCATGATGGAAGGCGTCGCCAAAGATCTGCCAAATGTGAAAGCCGTCGCGACAACTCTGCGAGAAGTCGTCAACACCAACCGCCACAACTGGAGCGCTGTGCTGTGGATGGACGGCAAGACTTACCAGGCACCGGAAACGGAACTGAATGTGGTCGACCGAGTTGGCGGTGGCGACGGTTTTGCTTCCGGTCTGATCTACGGATTGCTGGGCGGCAAAGATCCTCAAACGGCATTGAATCTCGGTTGGGCTCACGGAGCTCTGCTGACGACTTATCCTGGCGACACCACGATGGCCAGCATTCCGGAAGTGGAAGCGTTCGCCAGTGGCGGCAGTGCTCGAATTCAACGCTGATCTGTATTCAGCGACCGGCACGAACGCGGGCTGTTCCGGCGATTGCAGATTATCAGCCGGAGCAGCGTCGCTTCGCTTTTCGATCCCGCTTTCAAAAACTTAAAACACTCACAAACCGAACTTCGAAACGAACAAAATGGCAAAGCACGACATCGGCCTGATTGGCCTGGCTGTGATGGGACAGAACCTGGTCATGAACATGGCCAACAAGGGGTTTAATGTCTCCGTCTATAACCGCACCACAGAAAAGATGACGGACTTCGTCAACGGACTAGGCGACCGTCCTGAAGGCGTGGTTGAAGAAGGCACGGCAGACCGCATTCACGGCTATGAAAAGCTGGAAGACTTTGTCAACAGTCTGGAATCGCCACGCCGCATTATGATTATGGTGCAGGCCGGGCGAGGCACCGATGCCGTGATCGAATCACTTAAGCCGCTGCTGGACAAAGGCGACATCATCATCGATGGCGGCAACGCCGACTTTGTCGACACCAATCGTCGCGACAAGGAACTGCGAGAAGCAGGCCTGCGGTTTATTGGCACCGGTGTTTCCGGCGGCGAAGAGGGTGCCTTGAAAGGCCCCAGCATTATGCCGGGTGGTCATCCGGAAGCGTGGCCGTTTGTGAAAGACATTCTGCAGAAGATCAGCGCCAAGGTCGGTGAAAACAACGACATCCCCTGTTGCGACTGGGTGGGCGAAGCCGGCGCTGGCCACTATGTGAAGATGGTTCACAACGGCATCGAATACGGCGACATGCAGTTGATCTGCGAGGCCTATTACATTCTGAAGCACGGTCTGGGTCTGACAAACGACGAACTGTACAAGGTCTTCAAGGAATGGAACGAAGGCGATCTGGACAGCTACCTGATCGAAATCACGCGAGACATCTTTACGGTCAGTGACAAAGAAACCGACAACGACCTTGTCGACATGATTTTGGATACGGCTGGCCAAAAGGGCACGGGCCGCTGGATGTGTCAGCACGCTCTGGAACTTGGTGTGCCCACAACTCTGGTGACTGAAGCCGTCTATGCTCGCTGTTTGTCGGCGCAGAAGGACGAACGCGTCCGAGCCGAAGCTGTGCTGTCGGGGCCGGAAATCAAGTTTGAAGGCGACAAGCAGCAGTTTATTGACGACGTGCGACAGGCGTTGTACGCGTCCAAGTTGGTCAGCTACGCTCAGGGCTACGTGCAGTTGAACGCGGCCGCCAAAGAGTTTGGCTGGAAGCTAAACAACGGCCCGATTGCGTTGCTATGGCGTGGCGGCTGTATTATTCGCTCCGTCTTCCTGCAGGATATCAAGAACGCGTTCGACAAGAACCCGGATCTGGAAAATCTGCTTCTGGACGACTTCTTCAAGGACGCCATCAACAACGCTCAGCCATCATGGCGTCGAGTTGTCTCGGCTGCCGTTCAGTTTGGTCTTCCAGTCCCCGCGTTCAGCGCTGCGTTGACCTACTTCGACGGATATCGTCGAGCCACTCTACCCGCCAACCTGCTGCAGGCTCAGCGAGACTATTTCGGAGCTCACACGTACGAGCGTACCGACAAGCCGCGTGGCGAGAAGTTTCATACCGACTGGATTCGTGAGCGGAAACTGACGTGATTTCAATGGATGCGGAACGGCGTCAGCGCAATCGACTCGCTCGCCTAAGCCTCACCGGATTGTCAATCGGCGACGCTTTTGGTCAGCAGTTCTTTTCGCAGCCGGAGCTTCTGGCGACGCGGGAGTTGCCGCCGTATCCGTGGACAATCACGGACGATACCGTGATGGGTGTCAGCGTTGTTGAGACCCTTGAGCTGCACGAGCGTATCGTGCCAGATGTGCTGGCAGAAAAGTTTGCAACTCGCTATCACGAATATCCGTGGCGAGGTTACGGCGGCACGGCTCACGGAATCTTGCGAAGGATCTACGAAGGTGTCGCGTGGGAAGTAGCCGCTGCTGAAGTCTTCGACGGGCAGGGTTCGATGGGAAACGGCGGTGCGATGCGCGCTGGTCCGATTGGTGCCTACTTTGTCGGCAACTTGGATGCCTGTGTCGAAAATGCCAGGCTGTCGGCTGCTGTAACCCACGCACATCCTGACGGACAGGCCGGAGCCATCGCGGTTGCTGTGGCTGCTTCAACGGCAGCCGATGAAGAGGCACGGAGCGCTCCACGATCAATCATTGAAGCAGCAGAAGCTCATTTGCCCGATGGGCCGACGCGTTGTGGAATTCAGGAAGCGCTGGAGACTCCGTTGGAATTCGATGTTCGAACGGTCGCCCGCAAGCTGGGCAACGGAGGCCGGGTAATCTCATCGGATACAGTTCCGTTCTGCCTCTGGGCCGCAGCCAAGTGCCTGCATTCTTTTGAAGAGGCGATGTGGACGACGGTGTCTGCCATGGGTGACCGAGATACCACCTGCGCAATCGTTGGGTCAATAGTTGCTGTGGCACTTGGCTGGGATGGTGTTCCGTCGCTGTGGCTCGATCATCGGGAACCGTTGAACTGTTAGCAATGCGATCAAACGGTTCAACGTGAAGACGACCACGCTACAAGGTCTGGCTGATATCCGTGAAAACGTCGTTCACATGAATTGCCTCCAATGCCTGATCAATGTGGGCTTTAGTTCTTGCTCCGACCAGCACCGACGCAATATTTGGTTGATGTAAAACCCAGGATAACGCGAGTTGTATGTGTGTTTGTCCGGTGCGTTCGGCCAGTTCGTCTAACTGCTCCAAAACCTGGTAGCCGTGGTCGGTGAAGTAAATATTCTGGTGTCCGGGGATGACGTCAAATCTTGTGCCGGGCGGGACTGGCTGATTGGGGCGATACTTGCCTGTCAGAAAGCCGGCAGCGAGCGGGCTGTAACTGATGACTCCGACATTCTCGGCCTCGCACAACGGCAGCAGGTCCGTTTCGATGTCTCGCTGGACCAAATTGTAAGGCGGTTGTACGGACGTCATGCGACTGAAATGTTTCTGGTCACTCATCGCTAACGCTGCCGTAAGCTGAGTCGCAGAATAGTTGCTGCACCCGACGTAGCGCACTTTGCCCTCGTCAACCACTGACGTCAACGCTTCCAAAGTCTCTTCCAGTGGAGTCTCTTCGTCCCAAACGTGTAGCTGCAGCAAGTCGATCCGTTCTGTCTGTAAGCGTCTGAGGCTTTTGTCGACGGACGAGCGAACGTGCTCTCGGGTCAGCCGCCCGTTCACTTTTGTGGCCAGCACGACATTGCCTCGCATGCGGCGGCTGGTCAGCCAATCGCCGACGACAGTCTCTGACGCACCTCCGCCGTAGGCCTCGGCCGTGTCGAACAGGGTGATGCCGTTTTCAATAGCGTGGTCCATGATCAGCATTGCCTGTGCTGCGTCGATCTCACGACCAAACGTTACGCAGCCAAGTCCAAGCCGACTCACAACCAATTCCGAATGGCCCAGCTTTTGATATTCCATTTCAGCGATAACCTTACAAGGGCACGGGAACGGCGTTTGTCTGCGTGGCTGTTCCGCTTTCGGCAGCCGCATATATCCCAAACACAACTCGCAACGCATTCAGTGAATCCTGAGTGGAAATCGGCGGAGTAGTTTCTTTTGCGATGGCAGAAATCGCTCGAGCAACAAACGGGGAATAGCCGCGTGGATCGGTCGGCTCATCAAACGTTTGCACCTGCTTTGCCTTTGGGCCTTCGGTTTCGTACCACGTCATTTTGGGTGAGCCAATCGAGTCCAGATTGATCCACCCTTTGGAGCCCCAGATACGGATCTGTGTGTGATAGCTGGTGTCGCGGTAATAGCCCGAATTCAGCGTGCCCAGAGTTCCATTGCTGAACCGAAGAGTGGCGACTGCGGAATCTTCTGTGTTAATCGGCTGACCGCCCACGTTGCCGATCGCCCCGGTTGTTTGAGTGATCGCGGTGCCGGTGAGATGCATGGCAAGGTCCAGCCAATGGATGCCCAGCCAGATAAGGTGTCCGCCACCAGCTCGGGTTTTGTCGGCGTACCATGTCTTATGATAGGCGGGGCGGGTGAGTCGCGTTTGGTCGGCGACGATGTGCATGTCGATGCTCAGGATCTTCCCGATCCGGCCCTTCCGAATCATTCGCCGCGCGGCGATCGTTTCCGGGTTAGAACGATTCGCCAACGCCAGCATTAGATGCAGGTGCTTGGAATCGGCGATTTGAGCCAGGCGTTCGAATTGATTCAGCGACACGCAGGCGGGCTTTTCTGAAAACACATGTGCGCCGGATTCCAGGCAGGCTTCAATCACCGGCGGAGCGTGTTTGGCTTCCATCGATACCATGCACAGTTTGGGGGTTTCCACTGCCAGCAGTTTCGCATGGTCTGTGTAGGTCTTCGTCAGTTTGTCGCCGAGCACCTTCTTTGCATCGTCGACCCAGCGGCCGCTCGGATCCGCCAACACCACTTCGTCGCAGTCTGAGGCGGCGGCGAGTGCGCCCAGATAGGCGCCCATGTGAGCACCTTCAGCGTGAGTCAGGAACGCCACTTTCATGGATTCGACTTTCATTGATTGTCAGGAAGTAACGGTTGTATCGGTTCATTCAATCAGTTTTCGACCTAAGCCACGCAGCCGTGTAAAGCGACGCATCGTGGCTTCCGCAGGCTTGTCCCGATCAGCCTGATCTTTCTGGAAGCGACGGACAGACGCATTGTTCCGATTGTCCAACGGCAAATGGCCTTGTTGAATGCTGATTGCACGGGTGACGATAACCTATTCGAGCGGACTTTTGGATTGGTCTGCTGGTACCAACTGCAATGGATCGTGGATTGGTGCCATATCTTCGTGTAAATCTGTTGAAAAGCTGTGAAGGACCTGCGATGGATCGCTGCCTTGTAACGGGATTGCTGTTGTCAATGCTGACAATGACTGGCTGCAGTTCGCCCAGGACTTTTGTTGCGGACTGCCCGTATCAAAACGGCTCCTTCGCCGCGCACGCAAACTCCGATTCTTATCACCAGTACGCTGCGACGCAACGGCCCGGCACTGGTACGACGGCAGGTGATGTGCCAACTCTGCCGCCCGTCGAGCCGACGATAACGCTGGTCGCCAGCGAGGACTCGGCGAAGGAAACCTGCGAGCCGCTCATTAAGGCCGCACCGGTTCCTCCAGCTAACTTGCCGCCAAAGTCAGCGGATTGCACCAACAACGCAGGCACCCCGCCGGCGTCTAAGGCTCCACGTTGTAAGGATCCCGGCTGCACGGATTCCGGCTGCACGGGCGAAGGCTGCGGCGGTTGCACGGGCGAAGCGGATTACCGACGGCGACGCAGCAATCTGGATGGCGGATTTGTTCGAGGTAAGAAGAACATTCTGCTGGACGGCGCGGGCTGGGTTGCCGGCATTCCTTCCAAGCTGCTGTTGTGGAACACCAAAGTCGACAGCCACAGCGTGTCGCCGGAAACGGAACAACAGCTGCGTCAATATCTGGCATCTCGCGGGCTGCACGACGTGAAGGTTCGCGTCAATCAATATGACCCGGTGGGTGAATGGAAACGATTGATTGCGAACAAAGAAATCCACGCAGGCTGGCGGTACACGGTTGGCGCATTCGCTGTATCGAAATACACACTGTTGCCGGGGCGTTTGTTTGGCAACGACGAATACAACCCGTTCACGAACAGTATCAGTCTGTTTTCCGATCAGCCGTCCATCGCACTCCGCGAGGGGGCTCACGCCAGCCAGGCCATCAACGCTCCGTATCGCGGACTGTATTCGGCTTCGATGTATCTCCCGGCAAGTCCTCTGTGGGTCGACACCACCGCAACTCGCGAAGTACTGGCGTATGCACGCGAGACGAATCAGCAACCGCTGGAACGAGAGACGTATCTCGTGCTGTTTCCGTCGTACGGCGCTCGAATTGGTCAGAGCATGACTTTGTTCATCGATGCAGGGCAGGGGGCGATGAGTCAAGCGGGATTCGCAATGGTTGGGCACGCGGTCGGCCGAACCATGGCATACCGAGTTTCCGAAACGCCGATGCAGATGGTGAAGTCCGTCTACGGTATTGTGAAGCGACCGCAGGAAGACGACACCGCTCCTCAGGAAACCGCAGAAGTCCAGAACCCGCTTCCCGACGGCGACGACTATCACCTGTCGTTCGTTCCAATCGAAGTGGGGTACGGTTCGTCGGATGAGAAGATTTGAGGCAACGCAACGATTGTCATGCCGCCGGCACTTCTTCATCGAGACACTGTTTCACCCGCGTTACAGCGTATTACGCTGACTTGTGGCCGCGGAACAAGCGTTTCGTACTATGAATGCTGTTTGCCACGAGCCCGAACCGTCCACGACAAAAGGTAAACTGCTCTAGTGATCCGAAACTGACGCTTACCGATCCGCCAGTTCCTGTCGCATGCGATGCAGTTCGTCGAGGGCTTGTTTCGGTGTCATGTCGTCGAAGTTGAGGTTGCGGATTTCGTCCAGCAACGGATCTTCCGGGAACGTGAAGAGGCTCAATTGCTTTTGCCGTTGCCTGCTGGATTCTCGTTGAGGTACTTTTGGCTTGCCGTCTTCGTTGACGTTTTGGGTCTCCAGCATGTCCAGAATTTTGGCCGCTCGTTCGGTCACGCTGCGCGGAACACCGGCCAGTTTTGCTACGTGAATTCCGTAACTGCGGCCAGCCGCCCCTTCGATCACTCGATGCAGAAAGATGACGTCGTCGTTGTTTTCCTGAACGGCCACATGCCAGTTGGATGCATGTTTGAGTGTTGCGGTGAGGTCGGTGAGTTCGTGGTAGTGAGTCGCAAACATCGTGCGGCACTGGATTTCATCGTGCAGGTTTTCGGTGATGCTCCATGCCAATGAAATCCCATCATAAGTACTGGTACCTCGGCCAATTTCATCCAGGATGACGAGGCTGCGGTTGGAAGCGCTGTTCAGGATTCGAGCCGTCTCCGTCATTTCCACCATGAATGTACTTTGGCCTTTGCCGAGTTCGTCGCTGGCTCCCACGCGCGCGAAGACTCGATCTGCGATTCCGATTTTTGCGGCGGCAGCGGGGACAAACGAACCCATTTGAGCCATCACCGTCAGCAGAGCAGCCTGGCGGATGTACGTGCTTTTGCCCGCCATGTTGGGGCCGGTGATGATTTGCACTCGGCCTGCGGCGTCCGGGGACGCGGGTTTCGGGTTTTGGGTTTCAGGTTTCAGGGAGTGAGCGCCATCCACGCCAAGCCGCACGTCGTTCGGCACGAACTCTCCCGCAGACATCAACCGATCCAACACCGGGTGTCGGCCTTCGCGGATATCCAGTACAGGGTCTTCCGTTACTTCCGGGCGACAATATCCCGCCGCCGCAGCCAGCGTGCCCAGTCCTACGAACACATCGATCTCAGCCAAAGTTTCTGCCGTCAACAGCAGGCGAGCCACATGCTCGGCGACGCCTTCTTTCAGCTTTGAAAAGATCTCCTGTTCCAGAGCTTTGCTTTGATCTTCAGCACGCAGAACTTTGTCTTCGTACTCTTTGAGTTCAGGCGTTATGTAGCGTTCCTGATTCTTCAACGTCTGTTTGCGAATGTAGTCATCCGGCACTTTGCTGAGGTGAACGGCGGTGACTTCCAGGTAATATCCGAAGACCTTGTTGAACCCAATTTTCAGGCTCGGGATGCCCGTGCGTTCGCTTTCCTTCGCCTGATACGATGCGATCCATTGCTTGCCGCCTTTCGCAAGGTCGCGAAGTTCGTCCAGAGTTGCGTTATAGCCGGGCCGGACGACTCCACCATCCGCCGCCGTCACCGGAGGTTCGTCCACCAGCACGTCACTAATTGCCTGCCGCACATCCGGACACAAATCAATGCGCTGTTCCAGTGTTTGTAATCGCTTCGCTTTCCGCGACGCCAACTTGGCTTTGACTCGAGGAAGCTGTTCCAGCGTCTGAGCCAGGCAGCTTAGATCGCGCGGGCTGCAGCGCCCCGTGGCGACTCGGGAGGTCAGTCGTTGAAGGTCGTACATGCCTTTCAGCAATTCGCGCAGGTCGTCTCGCAGCGAAAGATCCTGCACCATCTCTTCGACGGCGTCATGACGTTCGCTGATTTGCTGTGCATCCGTTAGCGGGCTGGACAACCAATCGGCCAGCAACCGAGCTCCCATTGGTGTCGATGTTTCGTCGATGACGCCCAGCAGGCTCTGTTCGCGTCGTCCGTCGCGCATGGTGTGAGTGAGTTCGAGGCTGCGGCGAGTCGCTTCGTCGATGATCATGTGCCGATTGCGGCGATAGCTTTCCAGCCGAGTAATATGCCCCAACGCCGACTTCTGCGTGTCGTTGATGTATTCCAGCAGGGCGCCGGCAGCTGTGACGGCAGGCGAATTTTCGTCGACATCAAATCCTTCGAGTGTTTTTGTGCCGAAGTGTTCGTGCAGCCGTCGTCGCGATTCGTCTTTGGAAAAGCAGTACCCCGGTCGACCAGTCAGGACGGGCCCGCCAAGATCTTTTCGCGCGACTGGCAGGTCACCATCACCGGTGGAATCTTCAGGCACCAGACACTCAGCCGGCCGGATACGAGCTAATTCGTCCTGCAGTAGAGCCGGTTCAATATCTGACACCAGAAAGCGGCCGGTGGAAAGTTCGAGCCACGCCAGCCCGATACTGGTTTTGGACGGAGCAACGCACGCGATGAAGTTGCTTTCGCGCGGGTCCAGTAGTTGGTCGTCGGTGAGCGTACCCGGCGTGATCACGCGAGTCACTTCGCGGCGGACCAGTCCCTTCGCGGTCTTGGGGTCTTCGACCTGGTCGCAGATCGCCGCTCGAAACCCGTTTTGAATCAGCTTCTGCAAGTAGTTGTCGAGCTGGTGATACGGGAACCCCGCCATGGGGACCGGGTTATCAGAATTCTTATCGCGACTGGTCAGTGTTAGCCCGAGAATGCGTGCGGCGTTTTGGGCGTCCTGATAAAACAGTTCGTAGAAATCGCCCATGCGAAATAACAAAATCGCGCCAGGGTTTTCGCCCTTCACCTCGTGATAGCGTTCCATCATCGGTGAAAGTTTGGCAGCCATATTACGATTCGGTCCGAGGTTGAGCAGAACGGGAAAAGGAATTTGAAGCAACGATCCCGCATACTAACGCAGCGAATATGACCGCGCACAACGTGGCGAATATTCTCCCGGATTTGTCGCGATTTTCCGCTTTCCAATGATTCCTTACCTCAGAGGCCCGCGTAACGAACGCCAGTAGCAAGCATGCGCCAGTTGCGAATGTACATTGCCAGCTTCACGTTCCCGTGCACCCATTGGGGTAAATGCCATCGTCACGCGGTCGGGGTCGGCCACCGCGCCGCGCGTCACGAATCCGATCTGTTCCAGCATGAACGCCAATAGCGTAAGCAAAGACTTGTTCAGCTCATCGGCGGTCGCAGCCCTCCCCGAATCTCGCTGCGGAGGCCTATTCAGATTGTGTTATTGATCAGACTCGGATATGAAAAACCTTATGCGACGGCATTCTCCCGGTGTCAGGTTTTTCAGGCGTGACTGCGATGGCACAACTTCTTGCTGCTGCGATTCGAGCCCTACCACTGCTTGCTGTGGCAGCGGTCGTTGGCATCGTGTTGTTTGGTAGTTCGACTGTCGATCGACGGGCCGAATCGATTGCCGAATTCCTCGATCGCGATGCGGACGGTCGTGTCATAGCCGCCGCTTTTGCAGACGTCTGCCCCGAGGCCGAAATTTTGCGCGGACTCCCCTCGTTGAAAAGGCTGCAGTTGCACGACATAGCACTGGAGGCTGACACGCTGCAACAGCTGGCGACGATGGAAGAACTTGCCTCAGTGTCGCTGGATGGTTGCACCTTTCAGGATGGTGAACTGCTGTTGCTGAATGAACTGTCCGGTCTCCAATACCTCAACCTGAGCCGCACGTCGGTGCGTTCGGCCGATTTTCACAAGCTGAAGCTTCCCGGTTTGATGACATTCAAGCTGAATGACTGCGATTGGGTCGACAACAGTACGTTGCGATCTCTGAAGGCGTTTTCCGCACTGCAGTCACTGGAACTCAATGGTGCAGCGATTACGGATGACGGGATAAAGCATCTTGTCGATCTGCGCGAACTGAATTGGTTAATGCTTCACGATTGTGAGCTGCTCACTGACCAGACGCTTGAACACCTTGCAGAGTTTGAGTCGCTGTGGAACGTCCGGCTGCCAGGCACCAATCTCAGCCTTGCGGCTGCACACCGTCTGCGCCAGCATAATCCGTCCGTCCAGTTGCTGGCCAGGCTTAGTGAGTTCAATGAGCTTCAACCGTTTTTCCGACGTAGCTCGCAATTGGGCGGTACGCCCGTTGATGCGACGTATTTCGAAGGCCTGTCTTCACTGTCGCTTCACGATGAGGAAGGGCTTAACTATGGCCCCCTCTTACATGTTCCAGGGTTTGCCCGATTGCATCTTCTCGGAGCGGCCGTTGGTGATGACGCCATGCAGCGCGTGGCCGAAATCACTGCATTGACGTCGCTGGATGTCGCTGAGTCGGGAGTCACCGACCGTGGTGTCGAATTTCTGGCGTCCCTGAAGAATCTGGAATCGCTGAATCTCGCCGGAACGAAAATCACAGACAAGAGTATCGAGAAGCTGGCGGCGTTCTCCAATCTGCGCCGGCTGGATATTTCTCGCACGGCAGTCTCTGACGATGGGCTCGAACTGCTGCATCAACTGCCGGCGTTGCAGATCCTCAGTGCGCTCGGGCTTGACATGGGCGATAAGGGGCTGGAGCAGATTGCTTCGCTGCAATGCATGATGCCCGGCACGCACGTATCCGGGTTCGGTATTGCGTTGGACCTCTCTGCCTCACATGTCACAGCCAAAGGTCTGGCATTTCTAAAGGATGCGCCCATCACCTGGGCGAAGCTGAATAACCTTGCGGTGACGGATGGCGATCTTGCCGTCGTCGGCACGTGGCCAAGGCTGCAACATCTCGATCTGTCCGGAACTCAGGTTACCGGGGCGGGGTTGAACTTCGAATCCAATTCGGAACTCCGATCCCTTCTCTTGGCACAGACAAACGTGTCCGACGAAACGCTGCCCCTAATTCGCCTGCCGCCGTCGCTCAGCAATTTATCATTGTCGGGAACCACCGTCACTGGCGCGACGCTGCCGGAACTGAGTGGGGCAGGGCTGTATTGGCTGGATGTGTCAGGCACACCGCTGAATGCAGACGGCATCACCAATGCGTTTGAGCTGCGGACGTTAACTTTAATTCTGCCAGGCGTTCCGTTACACGCGAGGCAGTCATTAAACCTGAGCGGGCTCGCTGAAGGAGCTTCCATTTCGCTGGACGCAGACTCACCGATTCTCGACATCCTGACGGAAGAACCTTTGGCTCCAAAGCTGGGTTGGTTGACGCTGCATGAGGCGACGGCGAAACAGCTGGACGCGGTTCGCAAGATCTCAACCCTCACGTCGCTGCAGCTGATCGACGGTGCGTTTGGCAGTGACAGTTTTCTGAAGTTGTCAGGGCACCCGTCGCTCACCAACATTTCCTTACGCCACTGCCAACTCGCCCCGGAGGCCATACAAGAGCTTGGGATGGTCAGGAACCTGTCTTCGGTGACCATCGAGGCAGAATCGGACCAGGCTTTAACCGACGCATTCGACGAACTGCAAATCACCCGACCAGACATCCGAATAAACTTCGTGAACAACAGTTGGGCTGCTTGGTAGCCAAAAGGCTGTTGCGGAATTGCTGGATCACGAATCGTTGACCAATCACCGTTGGTTGGGACTGTTTGACCAGACTAAGAACCCCTAACCCAACTTCCCCAGCAGCGGCACAAAATGTGGTTGCAGAGAATTTATTTGGCGTGTTTTTGTTATCGATTTTCCGAAAGTCCAGCGTTTGAAATCTGAAACACGATGTAGTGACGACCTCTGATCTGGCCGGTCAGAGATCGATCGGTAGCATTTGCGATCATGTTCATTCGCCAATGCCATCGAATCAAAAACGGTCGTCGCCACGCCTACTGGGCGCTGGTCGAATCGTATCGCTCGGCCAGTGGGCCGCGGCAGCGGGTGGTCGCGTGGCTGGGGAAGCTTGACGAAGCCGGTCGACTGGGCGTCCATCAGGCGGCGGAAGTTTTGGCCGGTAGCGATGAGGTTGCACCCGGTGTCACCGCTGATCAGTCACAACCGCTCAGTCGACAGATGCGATTCGAGTTCGATGATGATGCGTCTGCCGTGACTCCGCGATGGGTCGAAGTCAACGCCGCCGGAGTTCGTGTGGAAAACCTGCGACAGTTCGGCGGGCCGTGGATGGCTCTGCACCTGATTCGCACGCTGCAACTGGATACGTTCCTGAGCAACGCGATCCCTGAAGGTCGTGAACTGGTCGGCTGGGATGTGAGTTCGCTGATTCTGATCATTGCGCGGCTGCTCGAACCTGCCAGCGAACTCTTCACCGCCGAACAATGGTATCCGAAAACGGCACTGCGGGATCTGCTCGGCGTGAGCGAAGAACGTGTGAACGATAATCGGCTGTACCGCACACTCGATCAGCTGCTGCCGCACAAGGACGCATTGGAAACGCATCTGAAGAATCGCCTTGGCCATCTGTTCGATCTCGAATACGACCTGCTGATGTATGACGTCACCAGCACTTACTTCGAAGGTCAGGCCGAACGCAATCCGCTGGCTCAGCGTGGCTATTCGCGCGATAACCGCAGCGACTGCAAGCAGGTCTGCATCGGGCTGGTGGTGTCTCGATGCGGAATGCCGCTGGGATACAAGGTGTTTGCCGGCAATACGGCCGACGTTACTACCGTGGAACACATCGTCGAAACGATGGAAGCACGCTACGGGAAAAGCGATCGCATCTGGGTGATGGATCGCGGCATGGTGTCGGAAGACAACATCGAATTCCTGCGCGAAGGCGGTCGACGCTACATCGTCGGCACTCCCAAATCGATGCTGAAGAAGTTTGAACACGAGCTGCTGAAGGAAGACTGGACCAGCATTCGCGATGGCCTGGAAGTCAAGGTCGTGCCGTGGCCCGGCAGCGACGATCCGGATGAATCGGAAGACTGCAACACATCGCCGGAGACATTCATCCTGTGTCGCAGTCGCGATCGATCAATGAAGGAAGAAGCGATCACACAGCGCTTCGAAAAGAAGATCGAAGAGTCGCTCATCCGCATGACGGCGCGGTGCGATAAACAGAAACGCGACCCGATGAAGGTCGAACGTGAGATCGGCCGGCTGCTCGGAAAGAACACTCGAGCGGCAAAGCTCTTCGACGTGAAAGTCACGAAGACAGATGACGGGGCCGCACGCATCGAATGGTCAAAGATCGAAGCTACGCGTGACTGGGCGACTCTGAGTTCCGGATGCTATCTGCTGCGAACCAATGTCAGCGACTGGTCCGACGAAGAACTTTGGAAGGCATACATCCAACTGACCGAAGCGGAAGCCGCGTTCCGAATTCACAAAAGCGATCTTTCGATCCGCCCGATCTGGCATCAGAAGGAGGAACGTGTTCTGGCACACATCTTCGTGTGTTTTCTGGCATACGTCCTGTGGAAGACGCTTGGTCAGTTGTGCAGCAAAGCAGGGCTGGGCGACGAACCGCGCCGTGTGCTTGCGGAGCTGTCGGAGATCCGTTCGATGGACGTCGTCCTGCCCACTCGCACCGGCCCGGAGATCCGCACCCGCTGCGTGTCAAAGCCCTCCGACCATCAGCAGATTCTTCTGGAAAAGCTGAGCCTCAAACTGCCCTCAAAAATAATCCAAAAGCAAATGTAGTGGAAACTTCTGGCCGCTCACCCCACAAAACACTGCCTTCGTGACTCGAGTTGGGGAAGTTGGGTTAAGCCGTTCCTAGCCGCTGGGTGGCCCGACCGACCTGTTCGGTCGGGTCGCGTAGCGACAGGATGCCTGTTTGTGAGCATTCCATCGGACATGGAATTCGATACTGATTGGACGCCGAATGATGAGACATCTTGCGCCTGCGGCACCCAGCCGATCGGCCGGGCCACCCCGCGTTTGGGAGTGCCGCGTCGCCAGGCGATTCGTCACGCGAAAAATCGCAAGAGCTACTGGCACATGGCCAAGACCATCGCCAGCGGTGTCGGCTTTACGAACGCGATGCTCGCGGAGCTGGGTCTCCTGAGCCTGAAACATCTCTGGAACGAACTGGCTCCCCTTCGTCAAACCGCCTGATGCGGTCCCGCATGTCAGGCGGTGTGGGGAGGGCCACCGGAAACGCTGGCCCTTACCCGATTTATGCCTTTTTTGCTTGACCCTCAAGATGTGCCCGCAGTTCTGAAATGAGCTTTTCAAAAACAGGGAATGGAGGCTCTCCACTGTGCCCCAAATGCTTTAGTGCACGTTTTGCAAGCGCCACGCCTTGTATTTTGTCATTGCCATTGAAACAGTCAATAGCAGCGTGAGCCAATGCATTTGCGGATGCAGCGTTCCAATAGCGAATTTGTTCATCGGCATCATCACCAATTCTGGCATCCAGCTTGGAGGCCGCCTCAAATTGCTGTTTATCGCGATGAAAGTCTGCATACAAAGCAAGCGTTTGCTGCACATGCCAATCACCAACGGACGCTCTGGCGACGACCTCAGTCTTCTTGAGCAGAGCCTCCCATTCGTCAACGGTTGTGTCGCTCGAACTCATAATGTTCTTAATTGAAGCAGCCCAGTCGTCGTGTTGCATTGCAATTGCTGCTTTGTGATTCGAGGCATAACGCCGACCATCAGCCAGTTGTGGCGGTTGATGATCCATGTGAAAACGCGCCGTTCGCAACTCGGCTGCATGCTGTTGGTACGCCTGGCATGGCGTGTGTTTTGTGGGGTGCAAGTCCCCTGTACGAGAATGGAGGTCTTGTGGATTAATGGTACATCCATTGAGCTGCAGGAATCAAGTACGAGACGAGGGCAACTGTGGGGAGGAAGCCTGCGAATGCGCCGTCAAGCTGACACTCAACAGTCGTCGTCAGCCGCATTCTCGTCAAAGCTGCGAGCCACCATTGGTGGTTGAAATTCTACGAACAGAAATCGGATACAAGGCCGGTGCGGACAGGTGAGTGAGCCAATCATCACGAAACCGTCTTCGTTCATCCGCATTGGTAAATCCGGAGCTTGTGCAGCGAAAGTCACACGTCTTATCCAGGGAGATCCGTCGTTCGTATCTGTCAGAAGAGCTTGCTCAAAGGCAGAGCGATTCGTGGTCAACACGTATGGTGATCGACGGAAGTCAGCAGAGGTCGTAGTACTGTTTCGTCATACGCCACTGACGACAAGAAGGACCGAACTTTGAAGAACAAGGACGAGCACTCGCTGATCTCGAACCGAGGGGGAACGTCTGCTCAGCAGATGGTTCCCGTGCTCCGACCGGAGCGAACCGGTTTGGCTGTTAGTGTCCTGCCAGCCTTAAGGGCGTTTATTGTGACCGTCTTGTCTTCGGACAACTCTGACGCAGAGCTTGCGTCTCTTCAGGGAACCGTCTGGTGCGGTCCCGCATGCCAGGTGGTGTGGGGGCCGCGGTCAGAAATGGCCGCGGCTACCCGATTTATGCTGTGGCTCCAATACGAATGACGTTCAGCACTGTATCGAAAATCGCGGGTGGTAACGATGTCGTTGAACAGTCCCCCTGAATCGTAATGCACCGTAAACCTGAGACGCGACCTGTCTGGGATATCAGCGTCTTCGTCAATGAACGCCCACCAGGTTGTTGCCCCACATCCGTATTCCATTGATGCATCGTGGAGTGTGGATTTAGTGTCAAGATTGGTTACGACCATCACGGGTATCTTGCCGGGGAGAAACGTCTGCGTAGTTTCATGCCAGTGCGGCAAGACCCGATACCGCATCCTTTTGGTAATATTGGACGTGAACCGCAGATCCCGGTCTGGAAAGCCGCGTGGGTCAATTTGCGGAATCGGAGCGTCGAGGAGTACGTTGATTTCTCGTAGCTGAGCGAACAGATCGGGGGACAACGCAAGAGAAAAAAGGAGTTGATCCTCGGGGTCGCGGAAGTCCATGTTCCAGCCTCGACCGCGAAATTGTTCAGCCGACAGTTTGATGGGCAGGTCGCTTATCGAACATTTCGTGCGAGGATTTCTATCCGCCGGATAATGCCAGAAGACGATCTTTGTGTCGTTCGGCAACTTCGTGCTTAGAACGCCAGAGATGTGAACAATGAAACCGGGTTCATCGTCTGAGGCAAATGTGCCGCCAGCGAATGTGAATGCAGTCAAGATTACTAGCGTGCGTTGCATAGCTGCATAAAGTTAGAGTTCACCGGATTGCGGTGTGTGAGCGTGGATTCAGATTGGTCGCGGCCCGCAATACCGGTGCAACGGTGTGGTTGAACAGGGCGGCTTTGCCGCTTCTATCGGGGGGGACCGCAGTTTACGGTGCTCGAGCGTGGACGACGGGTGGCTGATGCCTTGTAAAAACACGAGGCAACGGACGATAAACCAGTTGCGTCACCACGTTCGTATTACACCGTGGACAACGCTGAGGGTCAAGGCTTTTGCCCCCTGAGGCGGCCTGTTTCGACGCGGCACGGCCGTCTTCGGCAGACAACCGTTCGCACACACGCTTTCGCTGACCCTGGCATGCTCCCCTTGAACAGGTCCATCACTATGAGAGTCTACTGACGAATTCATTCTCAGGAGACTCAGGATGTCGAAGAAACGTGAACGTCACACTCCGGAGCAGATTGTTCGGAAGCTTCGTGATGCGGATGCGATGCTGACGAGCGGCAAGTCGCTCGGTGAGGTTGTTCAATCGCTGGCTGTCAGTGAAGCGACGTATCATCGCTGGCGTCAGCAGTACGGCGGGATGAAGGCCGAGGAAGCAAAGCGTCTGAAGGAACTGGAAGTTGAGAACGCTCGGCTTAAGAAGCTGCTTGCGGAAGCGGAACTCGACAAGGCAATGCTGAAGGAGATCGCGGAGGGAAACTTCTGACGGTCTCCCGGAAACGCGAGGCCGTCAAACATGTGCAGGAGAAGTTCGACGTTTCGGAACGTCACGCGTGCCGAACGGTTGGTCAGCATCGTTCGGTTCATCGTCGTGAACCCGTTGTTCGCGATGATGAGGCGGCGTTGGTGAAGCGAATGCTGGAGCTGGTTCGTGAGCATCCGCGATTTGGTTATCGGCGTATCTGTCGTCTTCTTCGTCGCGAAGAATTCGTGGTGAACAGGAAGCGAATGTATCGCCTTTGGCGTCGTGAAGGCCTGAAGGTCTGTCGACGAACGAAGAAGCGGCGTGGCACTGGCGGCAGTAAAAACGCTTGTCATGTTCACCGATCGCGGGGAAAAAACGACGTATGGGCGTGGGATTTTGTGTTTGACTACACAACGAATGGAACTCAGTTGAAGTGGCTGACCGTTGTTGACGAATTCACTCGGGAGTGCGTTGCGTTGAAAGTTTCTCGCAGTATCAAAGCCGACGACGTAATCGACACGTTGTGTGAATTGATCGCTGCTCGCGGTGTGCCGAACCACATTCGCAGCGACAACGGCCCAGAGTTTATCGCGAAGGCGATTGGCAAGTGGCTGAAACAAACAGGCGTCTCGGCGCTGTACGTCGAGCCGGGATCGCCGTGGCAGAACGGGTATTCCGAGAGTTTCAATTCGAAGCTTCGCGATGAATTTCTGAACGTGGAAGAGTTTGAAAGTGTTCGCGATGCCGTACAGATGACGAAGGAATTTCAACGTCAGTACAACTGTGTTTCATTATGCACCTTTGTTCTATTTGAGTTAAAACTCAAGGGATTGCTGTTTGGGATCTGGTACCGCGGGGTTGCGGTTTCGAGTTTTTGCCTTCCGGACAACGGCCTTTGCCGCTGGCGTCTCCAGTTCGCTGCGATTGATGATCCACGGTCCGTCCGGAAGCGGGTGTTGACCTTTGATATCGGCTCGTTCAATCGCCAGTCTGAGTGTCCGCGTGCTGATGCCAAGATGTTTTGCGCTGTCGGTTAGGTTCATCCAGCCTTGATCAGATTGAGCCTGTGCAGTCCAGCGGGCAATCTTGTGGTAGTTCCGCATCGATGTGACCCGCTCTCGAGTCCACCGGTTTCCTCGTCCCGTTGGTAACCCGTTGCGGTTGAGCAGTCCGGCGATGAGATCGTCGGAACAGATTCGTGCGAGTGACCGGACAGCATCGACGGCCTCTGCTGACGTGGCTGTCGATTTTCCGCGACGACGGCGGGGAAGTCGCAGTTCGGTATGCACACCACCAACCCAGTGGATTGTAAGAATGACTTCGCTCACGTCGTTGTCGACATCCGCAACGATATCGCGGATCAGAGTCCGAACGATGCGTTTCTTGATTCGAATGTCAGCATCAGGATTGTTCCAGACTGCGTCAAGGTCAGCCACGACTGCCATCAGACCCTGCAAATCAGGATCGTCGATTGAAGATCTATCATTTCGTTGCTGATCCATGCGCTCTTCGATGTCACTGACGTGTTGCATCGACGCATTCCATCGTCGTTCCAGTTCCTCGGTGACAAGTCGATTTTCCGGGTCAGCTGCATCGAATTGACGTTGCGCACGCGATGCTTCGTAACGAGCAGACTTGAGTTCACCTTCCAGTGCCTTGAGAACTTCGTTGTCACGTTCGGTTGTTTGCTGGTGAGCGAGCATGGCGGCCTCTTGAGCGGCAGGAGCAACAACACGGAATATCTGTTCTGCTACGGCGATGTCAACGGAAGTAGCACCGAATGCGATGCACTTGGCTTCGCCGTTATCCAGATACCCTCGATGACAGCAGTATCGCGGCACTTTCGCTCCGACTCCGCTGTACGCGACGGCCAGCCGGCGTCCACATTGTTGACAGCCCAGCATTCCCGACAACAGTGCCGAACCTTTTCGAGCAGCGCCTCGCCCGGAACGCAGATTGTTTGACGAAATCAAATCCTGCAATCGTTCGAACTCCTCCCACGATACATAGCCTTCGTGATGTTCGGGAATCAATGCGATCCATTCTTCGCGACTGCGCCGCCGTGTTTTTGAATCGATAAATCCACCTTCATACGATGGCTGATGTTCGGTTCGGCCATACGCATACGCCCCACCGTACACCGGATGAGTCAGGATCTGGTACACCATCCCGTATGTCGGACGCTTCCACTTCAGGACTCCGGCTTTGTCTCGCGCCGGCATCTGGAGATCTTCTTCCAGAAGCCACATCAGAGCTTGCCTCGCACTCCCCAGTTCGAAGCACTTGCGAAACACCAGATTGATCATCTGCTGCACGCGAGTATTCGGGTCTTTCTCAATGCGCTGATCTTTGCCTCGAGTCGTTCCCGTTTTCAGATATCCGACCGGTGCCGAAATGATCAGTTCTCCTCGGCGCGCCTTTTCACGCCGAGCTTCTACGGATCGCTGACGAAGGAGGTCCAGCTCGTATTCGTTCAAACTTCCTTTCAGTCCCAGCAACAGTCGGTCATTGCTCCGGCGAGGAGCGTAGACCGTTTCCTGATCGATGAGTAACGTGTCGACGACTCGACAAACTTCAACCAGTTGCTGCCATTCACGACTGTTGCGAGCAAACCGCGACACCTCTCGTGCAGCAACGGCCCCGATCTTCCCGAGGCACACATCGGCGACCATGCGTTCAAATCCCGATCGAACAACGCTGCCGGACGCGCTGCGCCCCAGATCTTCATCGATGACTTCAATGTCTTTCCATCCCAGTGAACGCATCCGTTGCTGCATGGCATACTGCAGCCTGCGGCTTTCTTCGTTGTGAAGCACCTGAAACGGCGACGACTGACGAATGTAAAGAACGGCTTTCCGCTGAAGATGGATGGCTTCAATCTTTTCACTCATCTTCGGACTCCTTTCCGCTGTTGAGATTTTCAGCATGATGACGAACGAGTTCCGCCAGATATCGGGTCGCTTCTTCCCGAGTCTCGCTGGGCAGATCACTCCATCGCGGCCGGGGCGGACTCACTTCAAACAGATCAAGCTGTGTTGTCGGTTTCGTTCTGGGTTGTGGCATCAGCATCTCCCTGAGAAGATTGGAAATGCTGAACATCTATCAGAAACTCATCGCCCGCTGTGGCGTCCCGCAGCAGTGCTGAAAGATTCAATAGTGCTGATATTGAAACGCAGGGTTCGTCGCGTAGCTGCATGACGCAGCATACAGACTGATTCAACATCCACTGCGGAACTTCACGAAACTTTCCGTCCGTCACGTCGGCAGGACGACACAAATAGACAGCTCCGCGATCACGACGTACGATCGCTCGATCAATCGTGACGGGCTGATCAAACCAAGGGTGCCATCGATACCGAACTACTGCCTCGGTAACATGGGTATCGGTACGTGAGGTTGTACAACGAAGTTCGTCCGCACAGCGCGTTGGACTACCAGACACCGAATGAGTTCGCGGCGATGCAGCCTTCGGTTCGAGCTCGACAGACGGGAGCCGCCCCGACCACCTTCGCCATCACCTCGACCTGAGCTCCGCGTTGAAGGCCGAGGCGACAGCGAAGGCGGACGGGGCTCAGCACAACTTGTTTGGAAGATTATTCAATACCAATGTCAGCCCACAACTCTCATAACAACCGGACCTAATCTCGGGGGCAGCCCAACCCGCATTGCAATTGGCATACAGGCCGCTGCGGCGAATCATCCGCTGCCCCTTCGGCGGCACGTGCTCAAACCAGCGCTTCAGAAATTCGTGCGGCGTGACTCGCATCAGCTTCTGCTGACCGTCGCGATGGTCGCGGTACCAGAACGCGATCTCATCGGAATCGACTCGTTCAATCCGCCTGCCCGAAATCGGACTGCCACAAACATACTTCGCAAGGTATCCCGCCACCGAACAACCATGACGGTACGTTTCCTGAATCCGCGTGTTCCAGTCCGAGCGAGAAAGGCGGTTGAACAATGAGATGCACTTCGCAACGCGGCCACACAGGTCTTTTTAGGGGTTCTTAGACGAATCAGCTACCGATAGTCTTTGCCCTCAAGACTTTGCACGACCGACTGTTGCCATTTTTTAAGTTGTTGCTTCATTGAAGTAACACGGTCCGGCATGTCGCTGGCGATGTCGTGTGATTCTGTCGTGTCTGCTTCGAGATCGTATAACTCGTAACGACTTTCGTTGGTCTTGCGATTCCAGATTTTGCGAAGCTTGTAGCGGTTGTCGATCCAGGCCGCCTCGCCCACCAGTCCCTGTTTGGCAAACACTTCCAATTGATCAGCGATTCGCGTCTGCCGGTTTGCCGGATCGTTCAGCAGCGTGGCGTTTGTTGTTCCGGACGCCTGATCCTTTTCGAGTGTGGCAAGAAGTTCGGAACTGCGTACACCGCTACCGGCAGAGAAGCTCGACCAAAAACCCATCGGTTGAGAACGTTCGGCAGCCTTGCCATCAATCAAAGGCAGGATGCTGATGCCGTCAAGTGGCTTGGGCTGGTCGGCCACATCGACGCCCACGATATCCAGCAGCGTAGGATAGATGTCGACGGTGTTCGCAGCCACAGATGTCACTCGATGTTTTGCGATTCGCGCGGGCCATTCGATGATCGTGGGGACGCGAATTCCGCCTTCCCAAAGTGTACCTTTGCGATCCCGCAGTCCGCCCGATGATCCCGGTCGGTTTCGGTTGCGCGGCCCCTGAGGCCCGTTGTCGCTGGTGTACCAGAACAGAGTGTTGTCTTCGATCTCCAGTCGCTTGAGCTCATTCCGCAACATGCCGATGCTGCGGTCCATGGCGGTGATTTCGCCATAGTAGTGTTGCAGCGCTTTTGGCTGGTCGGCGTACAGTGCACGATCTTTGTCGAGTGCGGCGTGTGGGCTATGTGGTGAGCCGAACCAGACGACCGCCAGAAACGGCTGCTTATCTTTGGCACACGAACGAATGAACTTATTCGCGGCCTCCGCCGTCACTTCTGAACCTTCACCCTGCGTGCGAACGACACGCCCGTTGTGGCTCATCAAGGGATCAAGGTCAAAGAAGTTGGGACTGGAAACCCATTCGTCAAAACCGGATGCTCCGGGACTGACGTCACTGTTCGCATTGACAGAACCGAGATGCCATTTCCCGAAGTGGCCGGTCACATAGCCAGCCTGCTTCAGAGCTTCAGCGATCGTGACTTCCTGAGGCCGCAGCGAATGTCCCCATTCGAAGCATCCAAATCGATTGGGATGCCGCCCCGTCATCACGCTGCCGCGCGTTGGAGAACAAACAGGGCAGGCGGCGTAGAAGCGATCGAATCGCAGCCCGGTCGCCGCCATTTCATCAAGGACGGGCGTTTTGGCAATCGACTTCCCGTAATAGCCTACATCGCCCCAGCCCTGATCGTCGGCCATGCACAGAACAATATTCGGGCGGTTCGTTTCAGCAAGACCACGCGACGCCAGCCCCGTGAACGTCACGGCAGCGGTTGCCAGAAACAGCAGCGCGCGACATAGCGTTTGTGGCTGGCGAGTGTTGAGTTTTGATCTGGTCATTATGTTCATTTCTCTTTGATCAACTTCGGGACGAATGATTCCGTCCCTGGCATAGCCTCATGATAAGTCAGGGCGAGTGGCCGATGAAGGCTCGCGCGGTGGCGTGTCCCACTTTCAGATCTGCCATGGCCCACGGTACGGACGTCGCAGCATTTGGTTGGCGTCTGCATCATTGACAAACACTTCCTGCTCCGGATCCCACTGCAGCTTGCGTTCAAGTCGCATGGCGATGTTGCCGAGGTGGCAGATGCTGGCCGTGCGATGACCGGCTTCGACCGGTTCAATCGGATCTTTTCGCGACTTGATCGAATCCAGAAAGTTTCGATAGTGGTTGGTGCTGACCGGCAGGTGGATCTCGTCAGCGCCGATGACGGAGTTCTTAATCGCATCCGACGACGCTTCGACTTCCTTCATGTTGTTGACAGAAAACTGCACCCAACCTTCGGTGCCTTCAATGCGAGCTCCAAAACCGGGCTCCTGAGTGCGGCAGACGAACTCAACGCCGTCCGCGTAGCGAGCTCGGAAGTGAGACTTCATCGCGGTCGTGAAGAGGTGTCCGTCTGGTGGCCAGACGATGCCTGGCTGGTGTTCAAATTCCACCGGCCCGGTGTGATCCTTGCCTAACGCCCATTGCACGATGTCTGTGGCGTGCGCACCTGTATTGGTGACCTGACCGCCCGAATATTCCTGCAGGAAACGGAATCGATACAGGCAGCGGTAAATGTGATACGGAGCCTCCGGGGCAGGCCCCAGCCACATGTCGTAGTCGAATCCTTCCGGCACAGGCTGTTCCTTCCACCCCGGTCCCGGCCCGGCGCCACTGCCGTTGATGATCGAGATCGCTCGTTTGACTTCGCCAATGCGACCGTTGCGAACCAGCTCACACATGCGCCGCACAACGGCGTTGGAACGGTACTGACTGCCGGTCTGCAAAATGCGTCCGTGTTTGCGAACGGCTTTAATCATCTGCTGGCCATCATGAATGGTCAGCGACATCGGCTTCTGGCAATAGACATCCTTACCGGCTTCGCATGCTTTAACCGTGGCCAGTGCATGCCAGTGATCCGGCAGCACAATCATGACGGCATCCACATCGTCCCGAGCCAGCACGTCTCGGAAGTCGGCGTACGCGTCGCACCCTTTAAACTGGCCTGAACGAGTCTTTTCGGCGTAGTGATCGTTGACCTTTTTCTGAGCCGGTTCACGCCCGAGGAAATGTTCTGGCCGAGCGTAGCCGTCACTGCCTTTGTTGACGTCACAGACAGCGACGACCTGCGCATCGGGCTGTCGCAACATACTTGGCAGATCCACGCGACTCTGATTTCCACAACCAATCAACGCAACGTTGATGCGGTTGCTCGGGGCGTTCGCGCCGACCACGGAACTCGGCACGATCGTCGGAGCCGCCACAACTGCTGTGGCGGCCGCGACGAATTTTCGGCGAGACAACCGGACGTTTCCGGTGGGCGTGGTGTCACTGTTCAGCTGTTTCGACATAACGTGGCTTACCTTTCAGGTGACGGTTGCAGGGCATCATTGCACAACAGGGTTTCAATAGCATACAGTCGTGCCTGCCGACGACCAGACGCTCGCAGCAGGCTGCCTGTATGGCGAGGTCTATCGAGCGTTCCCACCAGGTTGTCCCAAAGTTTCCGCAGCTGTCTGCCTCTGTGCGCCAAAAACGAACGATGAATTGGTGTCAGTGACCGACAATCAATACGCAGGCAATCTCATAACAGGACCAGGAATGATAGATAAATTATCGCGGCCCGTGAACCTGGTGACCGCTCGACGCAGTACGACCGTCACCACGACTGTCGGTGCCTTCCTTCTGATCGCCATGAGCGCACCGTTTGTTTGCGCGGCTGATTTTGTGGTCGAAAAAGACGTCATGGTGGCGATGCGTGACGGTGTCAGACTGGCGACCGACGTTTACCGACCGGCCGTCAACGGAAAAGCGGTAGACGAACGCCTGCCCGTCATCCTGTCTCGACTACCGTACAACAAAGATGGCCAGGCCAAAGCCGCACGCTACTACGCGACTCACGGTTACGTGTTCGTCGCGCAGGACACTCGAGGCCGCTACAAGTCCGAAGGTGTGTGGCACATGCTGACAGACGATGGGCCGGATGGAGTCGACTGCGCGGCGTGGATCGGCAAGCAACCGTGGTCGGACGGCAAGATCGGAATGATTGGCACGTCATACTTCGGCGGAACTCAGCACGCCATGGCTTTGGCAGGCGCGCCCGAACTGAAGACCGTCATTCCGGTTGATGCGATGGCCAACATGGGACGGCAGAGTGTCCGGCACGCTGGCGCGTTTGAACTGCGGTTCTGGAACTGGATTTTTCTGAATGCGGGTCGAGGCAGCAATGCGTCTAAAGATCAGGGCACGAAGGATGCTCTGACCGAAATGGCGAGCCAACGTTTCGCCTATCTGGACCAGCTTCCTACGCGGCGTGGCATGACGCCTCTGAGGTTGTCGCCGGAGTACGAAGACTGGTTGGTATCCGCGATGGAAGCCGGCCCGAACACGGAATTCTGGGCTCAAAATAACATTGTTGATGCGCCCGAGAAGTACAAAGACATTCCCGTGTACCTGGTTTCCGGTTGGTACGATTCCTGGGGCGGAAACAACACCGCCAACTTTATGGCGCTGACCCCGACCATTAAAGGGCCAGTGTACATGATCATGGGGCCGTGGATTCATGGCCAGCAGACCGGATCGGCTCACGGCCAGGTCAATTTCGGACCGTCAGCGGCAATCAGCGACCAGTGGGCCTGGCGACAGGAATGGTACGATCACTGGCTGAAGGGCATCGATAATTCGGTCGGAAAAGCGGATCCGTTTAAGACGCCCGTGCGAATCTTCGTGATGGGAACCGGCGACGGCAGCAAAGATGTGAAAGGTCGCCTCCAGCACGGTGGTTTCTGGCGCAACGAAAACGAATGGCCGCTGGCGAGAACTCAATATACGGATTTCTATCTTCAGCCGGATGGCGGTTTGTCGCAGGATAAAGCGGCGACGAAGAAATCCGTCACCCAGTTTCAGTTTGATCCGAAGAACCCTGTGCCCACGATCGGCGGCAATGTGTCGTCGGGCAATGACATCCTGTTGCAGGGTGCGTGGAATCAGAAAGGCGGCTCGCACGTCTGGAATTTCCAGGAGCCGATCCCAATCTCCGCTCGCAACGACGTGCTGGTGTTTCAGTCGGAACCGCTGGCCGAAGATCTGGAAGTGACGGGCGTGATCGAAGTGCGGCTGTTTGCGTCGAGTTCCGCTGTCGACACAGACTTCACGGCCAAGCTGATCGACGTTTATCCTCCATCCAGCGACTGGCCCGGCGGATTCGACCTGAACATCGGCGACGGAATCATCCGCGGGCGGTTTCGTGAATCGCTGAAGAAGGAAGTGCTGATGACACCGGGCGAAGCTTATGAATTCACGATCAAGCTGTACCCCACGTCAAACGTGTTCAAAAAGGGGCATCGCATTCGAGTCGATATCTCGAGTTCCAACTTTCCGCGTTTCGACGTGAACCCAAATACGGGTGAGCCGCTGAACCGAAATCGGCTCACGAAGGTCGCGACGCAAACGATCTATCACGACGCCGACCACCCCAGCCGAATTGTCCTGCCCGTGATTCCAGCGTCGCAACCTTAGGTCGACAGATCACAGATAAGACAAGCGGCCAAAGCATTCTTACGCCCACGCCGTCTCAACACCCTGCTGACGGATGAACTTCTGGAAGTCGTTCAGCGCCAGTTCGCTCGCTTGGATCGCGTGCGGTGTCTGGTTATTCTTCAACGCGAAACTCGCAAGACAACCAACGGCCTCACCGATTCCCCATTCGACCGGGTGCAGACGATAACAGCCGCTGGTCAGATGCGTGGTGCCGATGTTCTTGCAGGCGGGTAGAAGATTTTGCATCCGGACGGGCAACAGTGATCCCAGAGGCACCTGAAACGGAAACGTCTGGAAGTCGATGTAGTTGTCGCCGGCAGAACTGGGATGCAGGTCGATCGCATAGCTGCCAACGCCGACCGAATCCGCAAACTGCGCGGCTCGAATTTCTGAGATCGGTTTGCCCGTCACCATGCTCCGATTTTCGCGGCCGACGTGTTCTTCCAGCACGGTGAACTGTGCCTTGATGCGCCGCGATTCACGGACGTACGGTGCCTTCGCGAGTCCATCCGTGGTTCCCATCAGATCAGCACGAAGCCTCAGCCCGGGGAAACCCGTGCCACCGTCCGGACGCGGCGCTTCGGTCTGCAACCAGTACAACAGCGACAGACTCAGCTGCTTGGCTCGTGCCACATGACGCGTCGCTTCTTCATCGGACACACCGATCAGATTGCCGAGCACATAATCATTCTGTGGCCAGTTAATCAGGCTGACATCGCCCGCGTAGTGTCCCGGTTCGAACAGCGAACGGTCGATCATTCGTCGGTACGTCCATAGATTCAACGCACCGCCAACCGACTTTCCGCCGTTGGGATCGAAGCCCAGACGCTTGGGTTTCATCGATCGAGGATGCGTGTAAGTCAAATCCAGTAGTTTACCGGGCCATGGCGGCGTGAGTTGCGGAACGAAATCGCGCCAGAAGGCGTATTCCGCTGGTCGGTCGATAGTGTGATCTTCGCCGTTCAGGTGATCGACGGCGAAACACATCGTGAACGCCTGCTGGTTGTCCGGATTGGCTTTGTCACTCGCATGAAGTTCATTCGTCTCAGAACGCGCTTCCGCCCCGACCACGAATTCCGTTTGCGTCATTGGCAGCAGATCGCCCAGTTCGGTTGCGTCAACGAAATACTTGCCGCGCAACACGCGCGAGTCCCCGGATTTTGTCGAACGAACGTGCACCGCGCGAACGCGATCGCCGTCCACGTCCGCCGACGTCGCCACGTGTTCACGCAGCAGCACAAGCTGTCCGGATTCCTCATACGGCGCCAGCCATTGTTCGAGAACCACCAGTGAAACGCGTGGTTCTGCACACAGCCGCGAAACATTGCCGTTGCCCGGGTTTAGTCGCGGATTCTGACGAGCAGCGTCGGTCAGTGGATAGTTGTCGCGATAGTGTTTTCGGATGCGAGTTCGCAATTCACGGTACGACTGGTTCGCTCCGGCCGTTTCAATCTGGGCGTGTTCGTCCGGCGGAACGCCCTGGCTGGTCAGTTGGCCGCCGATCCAGTCGGTCGGCTCGGTCATGACAACCTTCAATCCATTTCGCAGCGCGGCAATTGCCGCTGCACAACCGCCCAGTCCACCGCCGACAATCACGACATCCGCCGCGTACTCATTTTCGAAACCAGCAAACGACCGCGATAGCGTCCCCGCCATCGCACTGAAGGCGAAGGTTGAACAAAATCTGCGGCGTGTTTGATGATGAGTATTCATGCCAACTTCTTTCAATTTTCAATCTGTGCGAGCGTGCCATCAGTCACTAATCGTGAGAGTCGCTCGGCAGGTTATTGCTTTGACTTGTCTTCCCATAGCTCACGTGCTGCGTAAGACATCGGGCTCGGAATTGTACATGCCGCATTCCGATTGTGTCTTCTCACGACACGTCCTTTCCCGTGACTGACGTGATCTCGCGGTAGACGAAGCCCCACGTGAGCGTCGGTGGGATGCTGTGAGGGCAGAGCGGCGGGCTACATTTAATACCACACTTGATTCTGATAAATTCCGGTCCAATGCGATCCAACACGCCGACCGTGAGAGACCTCGATGATCAACACCTTCTTAATGCTTCTGCTACTGCCTGCCGTCCAGACTCAGGTAGTCGAGAATTTAACGGTTCTCGACAAAGGAAGCTCAAGCGGCCCACACTGGATCGATTGGAACGATCCGGGGCTGATGCTCGTGCATCACCTGAACGACTTGACTCGTGCCTGCCTGCATTCGCGAGAAGTTGAGATTAGCAAACTGGAGAGCGCCGAGGCTTGGAAAAACCGGCAGGCCAAGGTCCGGCGCACTCTTGATCAGATTCTGGGCCCCTGGCCCGATCGAACACCGCTGAATGCGCGCGTGACCGGTGTCCTTCAGAAGGATGGCTATCGCGTGGAAAAGATTGTCTTCGAATCGATGGATAATTTTCATGTGACGGGGGCACTCTTTATTCCGGAGGGGCATTCCGGACGTGGGCCAGCAATTCTGAATGTCATCGGACATTCGACTCAGGCATTCCGCCGAGACATTTACCAAAACGTGATTCTGAATCTGGTTCACAAAGGGTTTGTCGTGTTCACGATTGATCCGCTGGGACAAGGTGAGCGATTGCAGTACTTCGATCCTGAAAAACGGAAATCGATCGTGGGGTCATCCACGAAAGAGCACTCACACGCCGGGGTTCAGTGCTTTCTGACCGGACGATCTCTGGCTCGCTACTTTACGTGGGACTGTATGCGTGCCATTGATTACCTCGTCAGCCGCCCCGAGGTCGATCCCAATCGTATCGGCGCGACGGGGCTGTCCGGAGGCGGCACTCAAAGCAGCTACGTCGGTGCTGTCGATCCGCGAGTCGCTGCCGTAGCCCCCACCGGATTCATCACCAGCATCAGTCGATTATTGGGTTCGATTGGACCGCAGGACGCTGAGCAGGTCTTTTACCACGGACCGCTGCTGGGCATCGACCATGCGGATCTTTTGGAAGTGCGAGCACCGAAACCCACACTGCAAGTGACCACCACGCGGGATTTCTTCAGTATCCAGGGAGCACGAGAAACGGCGGCTGAAGTGCGGCAGGCTTTTAAAATTCTCGGCCATCCCGAGCACTTCGATCAGGTGGAAGACGATTTCGAACACGGCTTCACGAAGAAGAATAACGAAGCCACTTACGCCTTCTTCCAAAAGTTTCTAAACCTGCCGGGCAGCGCACAGGAAACGACTTATCCGTATTTGACGGAACAGGAATTGACCATCACCAGGACCGGACAGGTTTCGACGTCGCTGCAGAGTGAGACCGTCTTCAGTATCAACCGCGTGGAAGCCCGGCCATTGCTGAAGAAGCTGCAGGACAATCGCCAGAAATTGACTCAGCATCTGCCTCAGGCTGTGCTTGAAGCGGAACGGTTGTCTGGTTTCCGCAAGCCGGAATCTGCGACGGCACCCGTCTTTCAGGGACAGTATCAGCGGGAAGGTTACTGCGTTGAAAAATGGGGACTGCCGGGAGAAGGAAAAACGGTCATTCCCACGCTGGTGTTTACTCCGGATGAACCAGCCGCACGACCGGCGATTATTTATGCATACGGCGACGGCAAGACCACAGATGCCGAAGTCGGTGGAACGATCGAGGCGTTGGTGAGAAGCGGTTATGTCGTCGCGGCTCCGGACCTGCTGGGATATGGTGAAACCAAATATAAGTTCAAACAAGGCCACTCTCCCGTTCAACCTTTCTTCAATGCCTTGATGTCCGGTCGAAGTGTGGCGGGCATCAACGCGGGAGACGCCGTTCGCGTGTTGAAGTTTCTGCAGCAACGAGACGACGTGAAGCCTGATGAGATTGGAGCTGTCGCCTTCGGTGACGTCGGTCCTGCGATGTTGCATGCAACCGCTTTCGAACAGCAAATCCAATGGCTGGTCCTCGCGGAATCCCTGCTGGACTATCAAAGCATCGTGATGCACCCCCATTACGACGTAAACGCCAACTCACTGGTGGCCGGAGCGTTGTTGGGATACGACCTGCCTGACCTATTGGCGAGCATCGCGCCGCGTCGTGTCGCCGTATTGCAACCGAAGACGCACCTGCGAACTGCGGCCACGCGGGATGAGATCACTTCGTCGCTTGACTTTGCTGAGCAACACGCGCGGGATAGATTGCGAGTCGAAACGCAGGAGATCGAACTCAAACAGCTCATCGAATGGTGCACGCAGCAATAATTTCTTAGAGCGAGCCTGGTGCGTCAGCCCCATTGTGCTGTGCTGTTACAAAACTGGTGTTGCATGAAGTTTTGGTTCGCGCAAGTTTTGTTCCTTCAGGTGCGGATCCTGCTGCGGTTGTTAGTCCCGGAGGGACGACATATTGTAGCCTCGGGCGTGAGCCCGAGGTTGAGATCTGAAGTTTCTACACACCACTGGGTATCCCAACCAAAACGCAATTGAACCACAACGATTTCCGTTTGAATGAACCTTGAGAAAACAACATACGCCATGTTTCGATCACCATTGCTTCTCTGCCTTGTCGCTTCGATCACCGCTGGCGTCTGCCAGCCCTCGCTGGCGGGCTCAACGAATATCCAGGACCAGGAATCGCAACAACACGTTCGCATTCTGACCGTGGGCAACAGTTTTACCCATAACGCAACTCGCTACCTGGACGAAATCGTCGAGGCTGCCGGCCACAAACTCACGCACAAGATGTTGTCGATTGGCGGTTCATCGCTGGAACAACATGCAGGGAAAGCGACAGCATTTGAAAAGGATCGCAACGACAAGTCCGCCCTGTATTCCAGGGGCGAAAGCCTGCAACAGGCATTGCAAAGCGAACCTTGGGACATTGTGACGATCCAACAAGTCAGCTTCAAAAGCCACGATGTGACGACCTATCGCCCGCACGCACAGCAACTGGCGGACATCATTCATCGATACGCGCCTCAGGCCAGATTACTCGTACATCAGACGTGGGCGTATCGAAGCGACGACCCACGATTTCGGAAGGCCAAACCCAGAGCCGGAGAACCCGCCACGCAGAAAGAAATGTATGACGGCCTGAGCGAAGCATACCGCACAATCACGGCTGAACTGTCAGCAGGTCGAATTCCCGTTGGGGACGCATTCTGGAAAGCTGACAACGACCCGAAATGGGGATACCGCGTCTCGGATAAGTTGAACCTGAAAGAATTCCAGCACCCGCAACTGCCCGATCAAAAGCATTCGCTACACGTTGGCTACCGCTGGAACAACCGCGACGGCAAGCAGCAATTAGGAATGGACGGCCACCATGCGAACCTGGCAGGCGAATACCTGGGAGCCTGCGTATGGTTCGAATGTTTGTTCGGCGAAAGTCCTGTGGGAAACACGTTTGTTCCGGAAAAACTGGACGCGGAATTCGCGGCCCATCTGCAAACGGTCGCTCATCAGGCGGCAGTGCAGGGCGGCGATGTGATTCACGGTGTCGTCGCGGATCAGTCACCCGCATTCGACGATCCCGAACCGCAGCGCTATCAATTGCGAGCCCGCGCCAGTGAAATCGATTCCCGCGCGAAAGAGTACCCTGAGATCGGTTTTGTGTTCGGCAGTGACAAGAAACCCGCCGACATGGAGTACGCGGCGGTCGATACGCGAGTCGCTCCGCAGGGAAAGTTGGCAATCTGGCTGATGGGGCATAACGCCGGCTTGTTTGAACGATTAAACGGCTACGGCATTCATGCGATCGGTGTCAGCTACGCGCGAGGTTGGTTCGGCAAACTGGCTCAGCCGCAGCCCGCGGATGCGTACGCTCGAGGGCGCATTCGTCTGGAGGCCGCCACAGGTCTGGACTTCAGTGACGAACTGGATCTGCTTCCGCCCGATGGCGCTGCCGAACGGGCGCGTCAGTTGCTGATTTGGCTCTGCAAGGAGAATCCGCAAGGCAAGTGGGATCAATTTCTGACGGACAACCAATCGCGGTTACGTTGGGACAAAATCATCGTCACGGGAGCGTCTCACGGCAGCACAACAGCGGCAAGGTTTGCGAAACATCAGCGAGTTGATCGCGTCGTAATGCTGTGCGGCCCGAGAGATCAGGACCAGGACTGGCAGGGTCTACCTTCGGCAACGCCTGCCAATCGATTCTTCGGCTTCACGCATGTACTGGATGGCGGTTGGACGGGCGATCACTATTGCCGCTCGTGGGAGTTGTTGGGACTGCACGCGTTTGGCCCCATCGTGAACGTCGACGATACTCAGCCGCCCTACCAGAACTCGCGCCGGCTGATCACCGCGGCCGACGTCGATGGCGATGCCCGCCGCGCGCATTCCTCGGTAACGCCGGGCGGCTCGTCACCGAAGAACGGTGATGGCGAAATGCTGTTTGATCCCGTCTGGGAATACCTATACACCCACGACGTCGCTGCAGTCGGTGAACCGACGGAAGAGGACTCCGATTGCCAACGAGTTCACGTTCGCTACGACACCGCCGCTCCATAACCGGCTTTTGCTAATGAGTAATTTATGAACCGATCGTGGATGTCCCACTGCGTCATTCTGGGTTTGTTGTGTTTCGTCGGTTCGTCCAGTCAGGGTGACGACGATTCGAACGGAACGAGTGCGCAGCAAGGCAAGACGTCGCTGCCAAGCGACGCACTTTCTCACCGCCGTCCACAATTATTGCTGCTGCAACAGTTGCACGCCATCGATGACGACAAAGCCGTCTGTATCGCGATTCGATACGGCCACAGTCACAGAATCAGTCAAGCGAAATTTGCCCAGCGACGATCCACCTGCGGAGGCTTTGCGTTGGTCAATGATGATCTGCTTTTCTTCGTCCCCCAAAGCGACTGTCACGGGAGTCTTTGTGGATCGATTGCCCGACGGAACGTACAGCAACCGAACCTCATAGGTGCCGGGCTTCGGAACACTGATTTTGAAGGTGGCGGACTTACCGCCTTTGCCGTCGTTGCCATCGTGCAGGTAAGTCAGGCCGACGACGGCAGACAACGCGCCTGATGTCCACGAACCGGTTGTTTGTGCGGCCGTATCGTCCGTCACCAAACCGGGAAGCGGCTTCGCTGGTGTTCCGACAGTCTTAGCTTCCCACGTCAAACGCTGCCCGTCACGTTCCAGCGTTGTCTTCAATTCTTTGTAGTCCACGTCCTGCACAGCAATACTTTTATCGATTGCTATGACCGCCGCACTTCCGGCGCTTTGGCCGAGAATCATGAACACCGGTTCCATCCGAATGGAACCATAAGCGACGTGCGAAGAAGAAAGGCAGACCGGCACCAACAGGTTTTCACATTCACTCTGCCGGGGAACGATGGAACGGTACGAAACGGGGTAGGGCTGTCGAAACCCGTGTCCGAAACCGCCCTCGTTTCGCACCGTTTGAACTCCGTCCTCTTCCACGACGACACGCTGACAGAAGTGTGAATCCATCGGGTACGATGCCAGCCCGACAGAATCACCGACAACTCGGCGCGATTCGCAGTCCGCTTGAGTGACGACGTAGTCTGACACCATGCGCCGGCCTTCGCGCACATACAGTTGGTGCGGCCAGTAACCGGTTTCCTGGAACTCCTGCGGATCCAGTCCCCACGCGTTAACTCGCGCACGCAACGGTTCGGGAACTCGCGGGTCGTTCGCGAGGAAGTACATCAGTCCCTGTTGATAGCGGACGTGATCCTGAAAGATCTGTTCACGCAGTTCGTACAATTCGCCAAAGGGCATCGTAAGTCCTCGACGCGGTGGCGGAAGTTCCGTGAACGAACCTGGCACATACGTGCCGTCGGGCCAGCGATAGTTGCCGCCAACATAGTCTGAAGAAAAGCTTCCCGCATTGTTGCTGTCGCCCTGTCGCATCTGAATCGGCCCGTCGGTCAGAGGAGCCGTCGTGTAGTTCAGCCGCCACTCGATCCGTTCATCCAGATTCAAGAACCGAGCCAGTAGCGTGTAGCGATTCGGATCATATTCGGGAGGCCTGGGGAACTTGATTCTGTCTTCGCCCTGTGAAAGCTGCATTCGGAAATTATAAGACTGCACTTTGTAATCGCCTTCGCCAGGTTTTCCCGGAGCTTCAGCAGATATCTCCGGAAGCAGGCCCGATGTCGGATCATCGGGAACGACATAAGGGCTCAACGGCAGTCGACAAAACTGATACACGTTCTTCCACGAGACCGTTTGCCACTGTCCGCCCAAAGATTCGTCGTAAGCGGCCGCCGGTTCGCGTCCTACGCGATAGGAAACATTCGCGGCAGCCAGCAGATCACCTTCGTAGGTGCTGTCCACAAACATTGCCGCTCGAACCGTTTCGCCCGTTTCCATCTTGACCGAAACAATCCGGTTTTGCTGCATCTGAACAGACTCTAGCGCGCGAGTCAGCAGAACTTTCACTCCTGCTTCGTCAAGCATTCGACGGTACAGCGCTTCCGCGTCCGACGGACGATAGTCACGAGCCTTGCCGATGCGTTGATAGAATTCGAGCGCCAGCCCGCCGATAGAATCCTTTCTGCCGAGATCCGTGGCAGTCAACCCACCAGACGTCATTCCGCCAACGTGCCGGTTGAAAGACAGAAGGACTGCCGTCTTGCCTTCTTTTGCTGCCTGAATCGCGGCCGTCACACCGGCCGGAGTTCCACCATAGACCGCGACGTCACACGTGATCTCTTTTGCTTCGCAAGCCTTCACCTGTTCGTAGTAATGTGGCTCACCGGCAACAGCCACATTGTGGCCAAACGCCAGCCCGAAAGCTGCGATCACAGTAGCGGCCATCAGCCGTGCGACGTACTTTGAAAGTCGTACTCGGTTACACATGAATTTTCTTTTCTCCGGTCAGGCCTTCGGATTGCCGATAATGCCTTCATTGCTGTCGCGTTCCACGCTTGTCACCGTATCGCCCGGTTGCTGATTTTCACGGTTCGAATACCCTCGTTCAGGATTCAAATCGCTTTGAAGAAGCACTTCACAGGCGACATTTTCACCACCAGCAAGACTCTATGCAAAAACACGTCTGCGCAACAGCAACATGACTACTCGGCGCTGCGTTGCGATGTGTCTCTTAAGTTTGTTAGCTTTGTTTTGACGCTGTGAAAAGGTCGCGGTATGCTGCACTGTGGAAACCGCAGCGCGAAGGTTTCCACGTTCTGGCGAATGCGCTAAGTCAGATTTGCTACCGTTGGGCGAAGCCCGTATCCGCCGCAGAGGATGAATCCGTTGACAGTATCACGATTCCGTCAAAAAAAACGCGAACGGTTTGCCGAAGGTCGTTGCCGTGTACCTGCGTGGACTTCGCTGGCTTCAGGCGGAAGTTTCTTTCTCTCCTTTGCAGTTCTGCTGTTTTCGGCCGCTGCAACGATAGCGGCGGACGATGTCCGCAACCGGGACGCTTCAGAAAAACCTGCGGACCTGATCGCGTACGATTCGTTTGACTACTCGCGCGGGCTGTTTCGAGGCCAGGACCTTGGGCTCGGCTGGAAGAATCCATGGAAAGTCTCACGGTCAGCGGTTCCTGAAATCACCGACGACGTCTCGCCGACAGTGACAGCCGCAAACAAAACTGCCGCTCGAGTCCTCAAACTTCGCGGCACGGGAGCTCGCAACAATCCGCTGCGACGAGAGCTCAAACAGCCACAAAGCGACGATGATTTGTTTGTCCGGTTTGATCTTCGGTATCTCGGTGAGGACGCACCATCGGAAGTGGTCGATCCGGAATTCTTCGTGCTGTGGCTGGATCGACTTGATGGCGGTGATCATTCAACGCATGCGGCCAATGTTCCAAACATCGGACTTCATACTGCCGACCGAGGTCCGAAGAAAGGGCGGAACGTCTTCATGATTCGGATCGGTCCGGCCAACACGTCGTGGACGAAAATCGAAGTTCAGCCGAACAGAACGTACCGTGTCGTCGCCAAACTGTCGAAGTCCAGGCCGGGCGACAGAGCTGACTATGACCGGCTGGACATGTGGATCGATCCAACGCCTGACAAACTGTCGTCGCCCGACGCCACCGTTTCCGGTGCGCAAAGCACCGGTCTGATTCGATGGATTGGCTTTTCCACCGGAGTGAAAACTGAAGCCTCTGATCGCATTCATATCGACGACCTGCTGCTGACAAATTCCTGGAAAAGTGTGCTCGACGATTCCGTGAACAGTGTTGCGGAGCCGGAGCCTGCCGGGCATAACGGAGTGGTTTGGGATAAGCCAGTTGACTTTAAACGCGACGTTTACCCCGTGCTGAAGTCGCGTTGCTTTGATTGTCATGCGGGCGACAAGCCAGATTCCGGTTATCGACTGGATGTATACCGCGAACTGCTTGGTTACAGCACGGGCGAGGTCCTGGCGGAACCGGGCGGCAGTCGACATAGTCGGTTGCTGGAAGTGGTGGCAGCAGATTCTGAAGAAGACCGGATGCCGCCGGACGGCGACGATCCGCTCACCGATCAGCAGATTGCGATGCTCAAGGCGTGGATCGATCAGGGCATGAAGTGGGATGACAAGCTTCTACCACCTCCTTCACGCAAATCTGACCATTGGGCGTTTCAATCGGTCGGTCGGCCCGATGTTCCACACGTCGACGATCGCAGCTGGATTCGTACTCCGGTCGATGCCTTTATTCGGCGTCGCCATGCTGACGCTGGAGTGACGCACGCAGCGGAGGCAACGAAGCAGACTTTGGTGCGTCGTTTGTATCTGGACATCATCGGTCTGCCCCCGACCCCGGAACAGGTCGACGAGTTCCTGTTTGATGAATCTCCGAAGGCTTACGAAGATCTGGTCGAACAGCTTCTGCATTCGCCTCACTACGGCGAACGGTGGGGGCGATACTGGCTGGACCTGGCTCGCTGGGCCGAAAGCCAGGGATACCAACATGACATCGTGCGGCCCTATGCCTGGCGTTATCGCGATTATGTCATCGACAGTTTCAACGCAGACAAGCCGTACGATCGCTTTCTGCGAGAACAGCTTGCGGGCGACGAACTGGAGCCGTATTCAGACGAAAACGTGATTGCCACCGGATTTCTGGCCGCCGCAAGAATCAGTGGAAATCAGGAAGATACGAACATCCAACGCAACGACGTGATGGTCGACATCGTCAACGCAACTGGCAGCGCGGTATTGGGGCTGACGCTTGAATGTGCTCAGTGCCACAACCACAAATTCGATCCTGTCAGCCAGCGAGACTACTATCGGCTGCAGGCTTTCTTTGTGAAGGGCCAGTTAGGAAACCTCTCACTTCGCGATTCCGATGCAAATAATCCGACAGACCTTGAAAAGTGGATCCCGAAGCCTGCATTCAACTTCTACTCAAAAGAAGCAAAGGCACTGGTTCGTCAAAAACTGTTTCAGCCAATCAAGGAACCTCACACATGGGGCTACCTTTCTGCCGAAACCGGCCGTCCGAATATCGAACGCTTTCCCGTCGTCAATCGGCGCCCCATTCGATGGCAGCCAGCTTCGTTAAAGCAAATGGAAGCTCGAATGCTGATTCGCGGGGACGCTGGAAATCAGGGGCCGGTCGTGAACAGCGGCTGGCCGGAAGTGTTGGGAGCGACTCCGAGTTCTCTCGGCGATAAGCCGCGGTCCGCCCTGGTCGACTGGATGGCCGACCCCCAAAATCCGTTGGTGTCCCGAGTTTGGGTGAATCGGCTGTGGCAATACCATTTTGGTCGTGGCATCGTGGCGACGCCAAGTGACTTCGGTGTCGAAGGCGCGAAGCCGACTCACCCTGAACTTCTCGACTGGCTTGCCACGGAGCTCATGACCAACGGATGGAGCACGCGGCACATCCATCGACAAATTCTTCTTTCCAGCACGTATCGACAGGAACGACGCCACAACAAAGCCAACGCGGCCATCGACATCGATAACAAGCTGCTGTGGCAGTGGCCTCGCCGCCGGCTGGAGGCTGAAGCGATCCGTGATTCTGTATTGGTGGCGACCGGAGAACTCGATCGTCGCGTGGGAGGTGTCAGCGTGCCACCGGAACGCGAAGAAGACAATCTTCGCCGGACGATCTATCTGTTCCAGCAACGCAGTGCGATGCCCTCAGTCATGGAAATGTTTGACGCTCCGGAAGGCATCGCCAGCTGTTCTCGCCGATCCGTTTCCACCGTCGCATTGCAGCCCCTGTTCATGTTGAACAGTCAGTTCATGGCTCGCCGAGCAACCGCACTGGCTGAAGCTGTTACGAATTTGGCCAGTGAGCCTGATCAGCAGATTGATTTTGCGTTTCAGAGAACTCTATCGCGATCACCCGACGCCGACGAACGGCAACTCGCTCGTGAGATTCTGTCATCGCGTTCCAACGACCAGTCGTCACTGATGCAGCTGTGCCATGCGTTACTGAATTTAAATGAGTTCGTGTACATCCCCTGAATCCGGTCAATCGCTCAAGAACCCAGAAGACCATGAACATCAATCGCAGAACAATGCTGCACGAAAGTGCGCTCGGATTCGGTTCTCTGGCATTGACGTCAATGATGCTGGAAGACAGTGAGGCGGCTGACCACGCGCAGGTCCTGAACGCCGCAGCTCATCATGCGCCCACGGCAAAGAGCGTCATCTTTTTGTTTATGTCGGGCGGCCCGGGGCAGACAGATTCGTTCGACCCCAAGCCGGTGCTTGATCAACTGGATGGCCAGCGAGTCCCCGATTCCATCGTGGCCACTATTCCGAACATCCCGCGTTCCGGAGCCGACTCAAAGCTCTTCGCATCGCCGTTCTCGTTTAGGCAGTACGGCGAGAGCGGCATTCCGGTTTCAAGCTTGTTTCCTCACACGGCTCAGATGGTCGACGAACTGTGCGTGGTGCGTTCGATGAATCATCGCGTTCCCGTCCACGGTCCCGGCGAATGCATCGCTCTTACCGGAACGGGCGTTGGCGATCGGCCAAGCATCGGAGCGTGGACCAGCTATGGACTCGGCAGCCAAACTCGCAATCTGCCCGGCTTTGTGGTCTTTCTGTCGAACACCAACGGACCGGCCCCACAGCTTCCTGGCTGGGGAGCAGGATTTCTTCCGGCCCGTTATCAGGGAACTCTCGTCGATGGCAACAGAGGTGTTCCGTACACCGACATGCCCGGCGGCTACACAGAAGCCAATCGACGACAACAGCTCGACTTCATCAACAAGATGAATCGCCGTCACATCGAACGCATCGGGCCGGATTCCGAACTGGAAGCTCGCATCGCGTCGTATGAACTGGGTTACCGAATGCAGGCATCGGCACCTGAGGTCTTCGATCTGGCTGTCGAATCTGATCACACTCGCGCGATGTACGGCCTGGATGAAAAAATAACAACGGAATTCGGAACGCACTGCCTGCTGGCGCGTCGTCTGGTCGAACGAGGCGTCCGGTGCATTCAGCTTCGCAACGGCGGCTGGGATGCTCACAGTGGCCTGCAAACCAATCACATTCGATGCAGCGCTCGAACAGACAAGCCGATCGCCGGTTTGTTACGAGACCTGAAACAACGAGGCCTGCTCGAAACGACACTCGTCGTTTGGGGCGGAGAATTTGGCCGCACCCCAACAATTGAAGGGGCGAGAACAGGGAGGAGTCGCGGACGAGACCACTCGCCAGCAGGCTACACCATGTGGCTCGCTGGCGGCGGGATCAAAGGCGGACAGATAATCGGCGCGACAGATGAACTGGGCTTCGTCCCCACAGAACGTCCATTGGCTCCGGCCGATATGCATGCCACTTTGCTGCACGCCATGGGAATCGATCAACACAAGCTGATGTGGAATCACAACAACCGAGACGAAATCCCAACAGTCTTCGGCGGAGAAGTGATTCAGGAAGCATTCGCGTAGTTGAATTTCCCAAATGACCTTCCATCGAAATCGTCGTGTGTGTGGCCGAGGCTGGAGCGAGGAACGAGCGAAACCCCGGGGCTTCCTTCGCTTCGCTCAGGCCAACCCCGGCCACACACATCGCTTCTAATTCCACTTGGATCTACTCAGGCCCGACGACGAATCGTCATCGTAACCCAACTTCCCCAGCAGCGGCACAAAATGTGGTTGCAGAGAATTTATTCGGCGTGTTTTTGTTATCGAAGTTTCAAAAGTCCAGCGTTTGAAATCTGAAACACGATGTAGTGACGACCTCTGATCTGGCCGGTCAGAGATCGATCGGTAGCATTTGCGATCATGTTCATTCGCCAATGCCATCGGATCAAAAACGGTCGTCGCCACGCCTACTGGGCGCTGGTCGAATCGTATCGCTCGGCCAGTGGGCCGCGGCAGCGGGTGGTCGCGTGGCTGGGGAAGCTTGACGAAGCCGGTCGACTGGGCGTGCATCAGGCGGCGGAAGTTTTGGCCGGTAGCGATGAGGTTGCACCCGGTGTCACCGCTGATCAGTCACAACCGCTCAGTCGACAGATGCGATTCGAGTTCGATGATGATGCGTCTGCCGTGACTCCGCGATGGGTCGAAGTCAACGCCGCCGGAGTTCGTGTGGAAAACCTGCGACAGTTCGGCGGGCCGTGGATGGCTCTGCACCTGATTCGCACGCTGCAACTGGATACGTTCCTGAGCAACGCGATCCCTGAAGGTCGTGAACTGGTCGGCTGGGATGTGAGTTCGCTGATTCTGATCATTGCGCGGCTGCTCGAACCTGCCAGCGAACTCTTCACCGCCGAACAATGGTATCCGAAAACGGCACTGCGGGATCTGCTCGGCGTGAGCGAAGAACGTGTGAACGATAATCGGCTGTACCGCACACTCGATCAGCTGCTGCCGCACAAGGACGCATTGGAAACGCATCTGAAGAATCGCCTTGGCCATCTGTTCGATCTCGAATACGACCTGCTGATGTATGACGTCACCAGCACTTACTTCGAAGGTCAGGCCGAACGCAATCCGCTGGCTCAGCGTGGCTATTCGCGCGATAACCGCAGCGACTGCAAGCAGGTCTGCATCGGGCTGGTGGTGTCTCGATGCGGAATGCCGCTGGGATACAAGGTGTTTGCCGGCAATACGGCCGACGTTACTACCGTGGAACACATCGTCGAAACGATGGAAGCACGCTACGGGAAAAGCGATCGCATCTGGGTCATGGATCGCGGCATGGTGTCGGAAGACAACATCGAATTCCTGCGCGAAGGCGGTCGACGCTACATCGTCGGCACTCCCAAATCGATGCTGAAGAAGTTTGAACACGAGCTGCTGAAGGAAGACTGGACCAGCATTCGCGATGGCCTGGAAGTCAAGGTCGTGCCGTGGCCCGGCAGCGACGATCCGGATGAATCGGAAGACTGCAACACATCGCCGGAGACATTCATCCTGTGTCGCAGTCGCGATCGATCAAAGAAGGAAGAAGCGATCACACAGCGCTTCGAAAAGAAGATCGAAGAGTCGCTCATCCGCATGACGGCGCGGTGCGATAAACAGAAACGCGACCCGATGAAGGTCGAACGTGAGATCGGCCGGCTGCTCGGAAAGAACACTCGAGCGGCAAAGCTCTTCGACGTGAAAGTCACGAAGACAGATGACGGGGCCGCACGCATCGAATGGTCAAAGATCGAAGCTACGCGTGACTGGGCGACTCTGAGTTCCGGATGCTATCTGCTGCGAACGAATGTCAGCGACTGGTCCGACGAAGAACTTTGGAAGGCGTACATCCAACTGACCGAAGCGGAAGCCGCGTTCCGAATCCACAAAAGCGATCTTTCGATCCGCCCGATCTGGCATCAGAAGGAGGACCGTGTTCTGGCACACATCTTCGTGTGTTTTCTGGCGTATGTGTTGTGGAAGACGCTCGGCCAGCTGTGCAGCAAAGCAGGGCTGGGCGACGAACCGCGCCGTGTGCTTGCGGAGCTGTCGGAGATCCGTTCGATGGACGTCGTCCTGCCCACTCGCACCGGCCCGGAGATCCGTACTCGCTGCGTCTCAAAGCCGTCCGACCATCAGCAGATTCTTCTGGAAAAGCTGAGCCTCAAACTGCCCTCAAAAATAATCCAAAAGCAAATGTAGTGGAAACTTCTGGCCGCTCACCCCACAAAACACTGCCTTCGTGACTCGAGTTGGGGAAGTTGGGGTAACGATGCCGTCTCCGCCGCAACGGCAGCGGCCAGTGGTCGCGTTGCCGGTTCCGGCGAACGTATTCGACTCGGCTTCATCGGTGTTGCCAATCGAGGTAGCCAGTTGATGAAAGCGTTTGCAGATCACGACAAACGTGAAACGATCACACTTTGCGACGTCGATTCCAACGCACTTGCGAAAGCCGCCGCGAAGGTGAAAGGCAAGACGTTTCGAACGGGCGACTTTTGAGAACTGATCACCGTGGAAGCTGTCTTCATAATGGCAGCCTCAAGCCGCCTGCCGATGTTGCGTTATTCTTTTTCCACGCGTACATGAAGTCGCGTGGTCGCGGTGACACCATCTTTCCGACTGCGTTGGACGCTGACAATGTAGTCGCCCGGCTTCTCGTAGGTGTGTTGAGTGATGGCATAGCCGTCCGCAGCCTGTTGGACGGCGTTCCCGTCTGATTTCACTGCCACGGCAGGGCTGCCGTCACCGAAATCCCAAACTTCGTTCCCATGCTGATTCTGGAACGACCGCACCTTAAACGTAATCGGTTGATTCACCTTGTTGTCAAAGGTCGGCCAGTATGCCGCGTGAATTCTGGGAACGTATTCGTCCGGCTTTTGCGGGTCGAGCACGTGCACGTAAGCAAAATCGTAGTCGACGTTTCCGGCCTCGTCTGTGACCTTTAGGATCTCACTAAAAACACCAGGCTTGCTGAACGTGCGCGTCACGCGTGGCCCGGTCGCCGTTGTGCCATCGGAAAATGTCCATTCATATTTCTGAATGCTGTCAGTAGCACTCCACGACGCAGAACCGTCCAGCACCGCGTCGTTGCCAGCGATCAGGAAACTCTTCCGGCGAGCGTTCGCGACCAGCTTTGGCTGATACTGACGACGGTACGCTTCCCACAAGAATGCATAACCCGCCTGAGTGCCCCACTTGCCGGACGGCTGGCGGCTCTTGATTTCGAAGTGCAAATGCGACCAGCCACCACTGGACCCCTTTTTGCCCAACAGACCAATCTCAGTTCCCTGATCGATGGTCCGTCCGGGCTTGATTGTGTCGTTGATCTTGTGCAGATGACTGTAACGATAGTACCAACCACGTTCGTCCCGCAAATAAACCACGTCGGCTCTTGGCGCGACCGGCGTTTTACCTTCGCCATAACGTGACTTGCCGCCCCCTTCCAGCAGGTATTCGGGCAACACATCGTCGCCGGCAGAAACGACAACGGCGTCGGTCGCAGCAATGACTTTGACCAGTTCTTCCGTGCCGCCGATATCCATTCCGCTGTGGTAGTAGATTTTGGGAAGAACCTTCGTTCCGCCATCGACCGGTTCGTTGTCAAACCACGTTCGAGTCGCAAACCAGCGCTGGTCGACGGGATACATCAGCGCTCCAGGTTTCATTAGCGGAGAATCCTTCGGCCACAAACGCAGCCTTGCGTCTTTGTCCAGTCCCCAAAACGTCGGCGTGCCGTTGCTGTTGTATCCCTTTGTGACCGAGCAATCGATCTGCACTCCGGCGACCTGTTGAGGCAGGTTATACATCCCCGATTCGAGTATGATGTTCTCACCGTCGACCTGCACGGTGACCATCGCACTGCGAACGGCCTGACGAATGGGATCGCGAGTTTCCTGCAGGTCTACCAGTTTGACGTCGACTTTCTCGCCGCTACAAAGTTCGACCGTTGTCGATTCACCGATGGACAGATCAACGACTCGCACAAGCGGGTTGACGGTGGAAGCATCTGCTGCGTCCGCCGGCTTCAGCAGTTTTCGGACAGCATCGGTAAGAACCCGTTCGACACCCGGTGCCACAGAACTCGCGCGGGGACTTGCTTCGTAGCCACCTTCGCTGTACGCCACTTCGGTGCCAATGTAACCCGGACCGTAGTCGCCATAGGCCGCCATGGCGACGTTCAAATCTGGTCGCATCGCTTTTGCGGCCAGTTGATATTCGACGAATAATTCGCCCGGCATGTGCAGGATTCGTGCTGTTCCGACGCGCAGACAGGATATGTCGATGGCGTGGCCCGCCTGACAACGCCGCAGCCACGACAGCTTTCTGGCGGCACCCACTGCAACCTTTCCTGCATCGTCAGCGGTTAGCGATTCGAGCAGTTCCTTTTCGTTCAGATGTTCGGCCACCGGCAGCCTGGCGGGAACGGTCTGCCAGCCAAGGTCATCAACGGCCAGCGGATGCTTTTTTGTCGATTCCCATGCTCGCTTCATGCCATCGGCCACGCGATTTGCAAGAACCATCCGATTCGGTTTGGATCCATCGTTGTACTTGCCCGCGCCGATGTTTCCGCCTGCACCGTTAAAGTGAACATGCAGCGCTGTCGGCACGGCTTGCCCGCGAATGAAACGGGCAATGCCCGGAAAATCGGGGCTGGGAATGCCCGTGCGATAATAGCTTTGAGGATGGCAGGCGTAATAGCTGAGGGCCGCGATCGGCTGGTCCTTGTTCCAGAACGAAAGCAGGTTGAGATTGGGATCGATTGCGCCTTCCGGTGCCGCCCGCAAAGCGGGATTCTTCGTGGCTGTATAGCGAGTTGCCGATACTTTTCCGTCGTCTCCCAGTATCCGACGATTGGAAGCGACTTTCTGCACTTCACCGACGCCCCAGCCATAGTGAGTAGCAGGCTGAGCCGTCGCCAGCGACTTTTTGACAGCATCGCTCGCACGCTGAAGAACCTGCCGCGGAAACGCGCCTTCGTAGCGACCGAGATCCTTAACACCAAGGTCCCGCAGAATCTGTTCGGCCTCAAAATCGCAGCCGGGCGCGTCGTGCTGATGCAGCGTGTGCACGGCCACTCGATCGGGAGTTGTCCCAGCAGCATTCGCCAGTGCTTCGCGGAAGGCATCGTTGCCGCCGTTGCCGATGCCGATCCAGTCCACGGCGCACAACACGATCGGCTTTTCGTTACTCAGCAACACAATGCCGCGACAACGAAGCGTCAGTTCATCAACACGCTTCACGGGATCGTAAGCCATCACGAATCCCACCGGTGGCGTTGCATCCACATCGAACGTCGCAACCTGGACGGCTTCCGCACGTGCCGCTGCCGCCGGCCGGACAATCAGGAAAATATTAAGCGCGGCCAAAAGAACAATCGAACGTCGTCGCGATTTCATCTCGTCTTCCTGTCTCGACAAATAAGCAGACAGGGACGCTAAAAACGATCATTCGCGCATCAACGCCATGATTTCGGCTCCGAGCTTCAGATCTTCACAAGATCCGAACTGCTGCTTTCGAAGGTAGCCGTTGCGGTCGATGAGTATCTGCGTAGGCGTGCCCTGCATTTTGTAAGCGGCCATTGTAATCGGTAATAGCTGTGTGGAAACCCTGTCGATGCCAACCGGAAACGTGATGCCGTATTCGTGCAGGAACGCAGCGAGGGCGTCTCGACCGCCCTGAGCCGCGTGATGTTCAAACACCGTGTGCAGCCCGATGACGGCAACGTCCTGATCATCAAATGTACTCGCAACTCGTTTGGCCTGAGGCAACGCTTCGCCGACACAGCCTGGACACAACATTTGAAACGCTTCGACCAGGACGACTCGCCCCCGCAGTTCCTGTAGCGTCAATGGGGCAGGGGTATTTAGCCATTCAGAAACGTCCCAGTCCGGGGCGAGCTTGAAGCTCATCGTGTTTCCCTTTCATCAACCCGACGATCAGCAACGACGCCAGCAGATAAAGTCCCCGCCATTGACGCGGACGAAACTTCTCCATGATTCATATGGAACGCAGCCCCTTAACCGCGAGAGCCGGAACCGACTTTATTTCTGCGGATTACGCGTCGCCCAGTCGCCCGCCATCTTTATCCGAATAAAACGATCTCGACATCGTATCTCGCGCGAAGCGACTACGCTTCCTTCCTATGCCTCCGGCTCTACAATCCGGCCTGCAGAACCTGTCAGGGCTACCCCGGCACCTCGATTCCACACGCAGCACCGGCGGCATGCTATTACCCGGAACTCAAATTCATGAGACACACTTTTTCATTGATGTATTTCGTCCTCTGCGTTGCAGCAACTACGGCAACCGGTGCCGATCAGGCTTCAGGCGCGGACATCACGTTCCGCGAATTGCGACGGTTCAGCATACCAGAAGCACACCAGGCGGTGGCGGTTGATGCAACATCCTTCTACGGCATCGCGAATCACAGCATCGCCAGGTACGAAAAGAAGACCGGTAATGTACTCGAAAAATGGTCAGCCCCCGAAAACTCAGACATCAAACACCTTAACAGCGGACTGGTGCATGAAGGGCGTCTGTACTGCGCCAATTCGAACTGGCCTGAAAAGCCATTGAAGAATACGGTGGAAATCTTCAACGCAGAAACACTTCAACACAGCCAGTCGAAACCCTTCGCAGAAACGGCCGGCGCTATCAACTGGATCGAACGACACCATGACGCATGGTGGATTGTATTTGCTTACTACGGAGAAGAAGACGTCCATCACACCAGACTCGTTCGCTACGATGACGACTGGAACGAAACCGGCCGCTGGACCTTCCCCGACGCTGTTCTGAACCGGTTTCTTCCAAACAGCAATTCCGGTGGAGCGTTCGGGCCGAACGGACGGCTCTTCGTGACCGGACACGATCATGCTGAACTGTATGTTCTAAACGTTCCCGCAGATGGCGGAACACTGCAGCATCTCACAACGGTTCCAGCCCCGATTGCCGGCCAGGGTATCGCGTGGGACCGCAGTGATATCGGCACGCTATTCGGGATTGTTCGAAAGACTCACGAGGTCGTCGTCATGCGGCAGTCACATCGAAATGAGTACTCCGCGCTGAAACAGCCGGTGGAGTGGGTTCGAGACGAACACAACCCCGTTCTCCCTCCGCGCAAGGGAGAATTCGATGCGACTCGCTGCATGAATCCGTGGGTCGTGCGAGACGGCGATAACTACCGTCTGTTTTATTCCGGTGGTGGCGCCGATGGCAAGCAACGCCTCGGTGTTGCGACAGCAGCCGTCCGCGACGTGGTCAAGTGGGACAGAACAGGACCGTTGTTTGAGACCGGCAACGCGGGTGCGTTTGATGCCGCATGGTGCGTGTTGCCGCACGCTATAAAAATGAATGATGACCGCTGGCATCTGTACTACACCGGCAACGCCGGGCGAGGATCCGGATTGAGTGCGTTTCCCGGAATGGGGCTGGCCACCAGTACCGATGGCACGAACTGGGCTCGGCACAGTGAAGAACCAATACTGGAACCCAGCGGCGAACACGGAACCCCCGATGCGATTGGTGTTGCAGGCGGTTCTGTTGTGCGAATCTCTCAGCCCGATGGTTCGTCGCAGTGGCGCTTCTACTACACCGGTTGCCCCACGGTCGGCAAGGCTCATGAACTCAACCAGCAAAAGACAATCTGCCTCGCCACATCAGACGACGGAATCCACTGGACGAAGCTCGGCGCCGTAATGCTTCGCGATCCTGAGCGCAACTACGAAGACATTGGAGTCGCGGGACCGGTTGTCCATCAGGAACCGGATGGATCGTTTCGCATGTGGTATTCAGCCATTGGCACGCGGCACGGCTATTATTCGATTTGCTATGCCGAATCCGACGACGGCATTCACTGGAGACGCGGCGTGAAAAGTGGTGACAATCTTCAACTGCTACCGAACGGCGATGGCTGGGAAAAGCAGATGGTCGAATATCCGTCTGTCATTCAAGAGGGTGACCACCTGCGTTTGTTCTATTGCGGAAACGGGTACGGCCGCACGGGAATCGGCACGGCTGTGTCGAAGGTACCAGCTCAGGAAAATCAAGCTGCCAAAGTCCCGGAACGTTTTCAGCAAGCGAAGGATCGAACGTTTAAAGCATTCGATTCACAGCAGGAACAGAAATGGCAGGGCCCGTACTTTTTTCTGCAAATGGCGGATACTCAATACGGCATGTTCAGTGGAAACAAAGGGTTTGAAAAAGAAGCCGCGCTGGCTCAACAGGCCGTTGAACACATCAATCGCCTGAGGCCAAAGTTTGCCATCGTTTGCGGCGATTTAACGAATGCGACGCCTGAACAAGCTCGCTATCAGGCTCAGGTGGCTCAGTACCACCACGACTTTTCAAAGGTTTCCGCTGACATACCTCTGGTCTGCGTGTGTGGAAACCATGATATCGGCAACCGTCCGACTCCGCAATCGATCGCTCAATACCAGCAACACTTTGGCGACGACTATTTCGCCTTCTGGACCGGCGGCGTGCGCAACATTGTTCTGAATTCCAGCGTCCTGAAAGACCCGACTGGCGCACCGGGGGTTCTGGCTGCACAGGAAGAATGGCTCAAGCAGCAACTTCATGACGCTCAAAATGCGAAGGCGCGACACACCTTGATCTTTCAGCACCACCCCTTGTTCCTGGAAAAAGAAGATGAGCCGGACCAGTACTTCAACATTCCGTTGGAGCGGAGAACGCCGTTGGTCAATCAGCTGAAGGAGGCGAATGTTCGAGCCGTCTTTGCCGGCCACTATCACCGCAATGCTTACGGCAAAGCAGGTGAGATGGAGATGATCACAACGGGACCGGTTGGCAAACCGTTTGCCAAAACGGTGTCCGGCTTTCGCATCGTGACGGTCCAGGAATCCGGCATTCAACATCAGTACTACGGGATGGATGAAGTACCGGAGAAAGTCACATTACCTGACGCGCCCGCCGTTCCGTAGTTTGTGATGGCTGTCCGAACGTTCATCGCGTAGGGCGTCAGCGGCACGCACGCTGCACCGACCGCCGTCGGTATTCATGCACTCATACGACAAGGGCAGGGCACACTGCGCCCCGAAAACGTGCACATTTCTGCAGTTTTCGGCGGATTTTCACCAACAAATTGGTTGGAAATGCGGTGCCCAAACGTCACTCGGCACGTACTATCCCGTGATGGGATGAAGTGGCGAACACGCACCTGTCGCGAAGGTTCCTGGCCTCCGGTCTTCAACAACTCTGTCACCAAAGATTTCGCGACGATAGGATGCTGGCGTCTAAGAAGGACCATGGCCCGTTGCTTCACCGGCAACCAACCGAATAAGAATCGGACCGACTGTTAGGACCTACAACTATGCCCGTGATCGCAGAATGCTTCGATTGTGGACGTCAGTACCGGCTGGCGGACGACAAAGCTGGACGAAAGATTCGGTGTAAGCAATGTGGGTCTGTTGTCGACGTTCCAAAACCTACCGCTCGCCCGGCCCGGAAACGCCGCCAGGCCGCTTCTCGACCAGCACCGCCTGCTCGACGGCGAGCCCCGCAACGGTCGTCGAAGAACGACAAAGCCTTGCTGTACGGTGGAATCGCGGCAGGAGCAGTCGTGTGCCTGGGGCTTGGCGTATTCTTCGGGGCAAAGATGATGTCAGGCGGCTCCTCAAGCAATGTGCCCGCCGGTACCGTTGCTGAAGCGGGCCTCACCGAAAACGGCGTCGCGGCGGCCGATCTGACGGAAGACCAGAAGGCCGCCAAAGAAGCTGAGTACCAGGCATCGCTGGAACAGCAACGCCGGGACAAGGGTGAGCAAGAGCGTGCTTCGATGGCCCAGCGATTTGGGGCAGACAAGGTCGTGACGATTGTGATCGATGGAGTCGTGGGCGAAACCGACGCGGCACACAAGTATCTCAACCGCAAAGTTTTCCGCGCGGCGTACTTCGAATATGAAAAAAGCCGAAAACAGGCGGCCAATCAAACGGAACAGAACCGCAAGAACGCCGAACAGAAAGCGATTCAGGACCACAAAGACACGTGGGGAGAATTCGGCCCCGGCTTTGTTCGATACAATTATCAACTGGTCGATTCGGACACACCGTATCCGAAAATCGCAAACGGCGGTCGCATCGACAACACATTTACCTACTACGCTGCCCCCGCCAGCAATGTTCAGGAATTTGCGAACCGAATTGGCGTCGGCAACGTGATCAGCGCGAGCGGCGGGCAAATTAAAATCCAGGCTTCGTTGCCAACACCGATACCTGACCCCGACATCGAAGAACTGGTGCTGCAGTATGGCGCTGAAAAAGTCGTCCATGTGAAAGTCAGCGGCGCGAATGGCGATCCTCGCCTGGTGCAGATGTTCATCGAAAACGAATCCGCAAAGCTGGCTGATGATCGAGGGCGATTGCAGATGGTCGCCATGAAACCGCTCGGCGATGGTCAGTTCGAATTCACGGCCGCCCCGGTTTCCAACCCGCAGGTCTTCGGCGAAAGCATTCCGTGGGGAAGTCTGCAGAATGTCGACTGCAGCGAGCGAATCGTTTCGATCGCTGCCACGCTGCCGGAACACCTTCCCACAGAATCGGAGCTGAAAGCAGCTCAGGCGGCCGAGCGGGCGAAAGAAAAGGCGATCCGCGATGCCGACTGGGCTCACAAACCGCGGCCCGATGAATCAGAACTGGATTGGGCCGTGCGAGTCATCAAGGACGTCGATGTTTGGGGCATTGAGAAGGCGCTGAAAGCTCTGACGTACATGGACGTCGTGGAAGAACGCCGCGAAGAAATTTCCCGTCTGCTAATTCAGAATCTCGGAGCGACCCACTTCGGCTTAAAGGCAATTCTGCCCGCGATGATGCATTGGAGAACGGAAGACACCGAAACCGCGATCCTGCGTCTGGGTGGTGGCCACATGGCTTCGTGGGATCGCCCCGTGGTGATGGAAGCGCTTGTCGAACTGAACACACCGAAGACCGCCGAAGCACTGGCGAGCGCTTTACCGGACTTCCATTCCGCCGATGCGTCTGTGAAATACCTGATCGAAATGGGGCCGATCGCCGAAGAACCCGTCCTGCGATTCCTGAAGCATGAAAATGCGAAAGTGCGTGGCCGAGTCTACACGATCCTGATGGAGATCGGCGGCAGCGAAACGATGAAGAAGATCCGCACCAACATCAAGCTGGAAAACGACGCCGGCATGAAAGCCGCCGCCGAAGCCTGCATGGAAGAAGTGCGGACGCGAGTGATGGAAGCAAGAGAAGCCGAGAAGAAAACGTCTGAAGGCGACGTGAAGTAGGTGCTGGCGGCTGGATGGCACCCACGAATGGCCTTATTTCACAGGCAGCAATTGAATGGCGTCCACGTGAGCATGTCCGCCCGCACCTTCGGCTTTCACTTCCACGTAGCCCGCTTCGTCTTCATTGAGAACGAACGTGCCGAGCAGTGTGAAGTTGTCCTTCAACGGCGCGGGCTTCTGCATGTTGACTGTTGCTAAAACTGTCTTGTCGCCAACAACAATCGTCACCGGCACCTTGTTGCCTCGATTTTCGTGGTTCAAATACGCCAAACGAACTTCAAACCGGCCGCTGGCAGGAGCCTTAAACGGAAACCGAATGGCGGCTTTGGCATCTGTTGAATATAGATACCCGTAACCGACAAAGCCCTTCAAACCCGCGCCCGAGGTCCATTTGCCGGTCTTCACTGCATCCTTGTCATCGATGACAAGGCCGTCCATGCGTTGCGGATCGAGTCCCGGCATCGGCCCCGTGGGACCGGCCAGCTTCATGGCGTCTTCCGGAATTTCGATCTTATCGTAGACCGTCTTGCGGCGAGCCTTGCCGGGCAGGTGCAGCAAATCCACGAGTTCTTCCAGGTACCGATCGTAAACGTTGCGCGGCGTGCATTCGTGCATTACGCAAATGCTGGCCGCCTTACCGACCACTTCGCCCATCATGCCGCAGGTTTTCATCACTCGAGTCGTTCCCAGCGCTTCATGAGTCACGCTGATGTTGCGGCCGGCCATAAACAGGTTTTCGATATTGCGGCTGTAGAAGCAGCGATAGGGCACCGGGTAACCGTATTGCCGGTCGACAGAACGGTCATGCACGGCGATGCTGATGAACGGATTGTCCGGAAACTTTTCGGCGAATTGCTTCTTGGGGTAGTGCAGGTCGATTGACCATGTGCTGGGAACGCAGCCGTCCGGAAAATCGCGTTTCGAAACGATGTCTTCTTTCGTAAGAATCACATCGCCCATCAGCCGTCGCGATTCACGCGGCCCGCCGATGAAAGCCACCCACGTCAGAATCGCCGTCTTGTGGTCGTCGGCTCCATCGCGGTTCTTCATTGCGTTGAAGGCACCATAAACGGCTCGCAGGTTGTGGTCGCGAATGCCTTCGGCGTCGCCAATGGCATCTTTGTCGAAACCACTCTCCCAAAACCATTGTCCATGGTGGTCACGAGGGTAGGGGAAGTCTTTCATCTCCAGATCCAGAGCCCACGGTGTTTGAGGGAAGCTGGTGTCCTTGTCGACTTCCGCCCACGCCCACGCCCACATGTTACTCATGCCCATGCGTCCCTTGTCTTCCATTTCCCAATCGGCTTCAGCCAGATAGCCGATCGTTCCGTGGCCTGTGCAGTCGGCGAACAGCTTGCCGCTGAATTCGAAGTGTTCGCTGGTGCGAGTATCAAACGCAGTCACTGATTTCAGTTGCTTGCCGTCTCGTTTGACCGCGTATGCGTGGTGGTTCAGGAAAAGGTCAATGTTCCCCTCAGCTCGTACGATCTGTTCTTTCAGTTCGTCGCCGAATTCTTCCTTGCGGCCTGGTGACTTGGTCGCGTGGTCGCAGAATTCTTCAATGATCTCGCCAATGCGAGGAAACTTGCCGCGACGAATGTTGCCCATCGCCCAAACTCGAACTTCGCTGCTGCCATTGCCGCCCAGCACGGGGCGGTTTTGGATCAAAGCCACCTTGCAGCCCATGCGAGCTCCTGAAATAGCGGCTCCCATGCCCGAATAACCGCCACCGATCACAACCAGATCGTATGAACCTTTTTGAGTCGGCGTTTCTGCTAACCCGAGTTGCTCGCGCCGCCACGCCGACAGAACTTTCGATTCGTTTGGCGGAGCGTCGCCAGACTTCGTGAAGAAGATGGCATCGCAGCGGCCGTCGAATCCGGTCAGGTCGTGCAGAGCGACTTCGATCTTTGTTGACGCCACCTCCACTTCGCCGCCGTCATGCCACGACCATTCAGCTCCCTTGGTGCCGAACGTTTCTTTCAGTGGCTGACCGTCAATCAGCAATTGGAACCGTCCCGGCTGGCCTTCCGCATTCCAGCGAGCGACCCAGTCTTTGGTCCGCACGAAGACGCGGTATTTCCCGGCCTCCGGCAAAGTGACGGTTGTGGTTGCGTCCTCCACCGGTCGACCCAAACCGTGCGCCAGCATGTACGGCGAACCCATTTCGTTGATGAACTGAGTATCCAGCTTCCAACCGCCGGACTGTTCGAAGCTTTCAGCTTCCAGCAGCATCGTCTGAGCCGTCGCCGACGCCAAATTGATGACGGCCAGGGCAAGAGCGTATGAAACGAAGCGGGTGTGCATGACTGAATTCGCCTGTCAAAGGAAATGAGCAATTAGTGTAATAATGACGCCACGGTCTTATTCGCGGGTGATGAATTCATCCAGATTCATCAGCAGCCGGGCCACGGCCGTCCACGTCTGTTCTTCGTCTGTGAAGCGTTGCCGCGATTGTTCCAGATACTGTGTCAACATCATCAGTTCATCCGGTTGCGGCGGCCGCGCGAAACTGGTTCGAAACGCGTACTGCAGACGAGCCGCGTCGGTATCATCGTCCGTCGCAATAATGCGGCGAGCGAAGGCCTGTGCCAGTTCAAACATTGCCGTGGAATTCGCGATAGTCAAGGACTGCAGTGGTGTATTCGAGCGGTCTCGCGCAGTACACGTGGCGTTGAACTTTGGCACGTCAAACGTTGACAGCATTGGGTACGGTGCACTGCGATAAAAGTACGTGTACATGCCTCGGCGATAGCGGTTGCTGTCTTTGTTGGTGCGCCATGATTTCTTCGTCTGCGTAAACGCGTACACGCCTTCTTCCTGAGGCGGGTAGACGCTGGGACCACCGATGCGTTCGGTCAACTGACCGCTGACAGCCAAAGCAATGTCTCGCACGATTTCAGCTTCGACGCGGATACGACTCTGGCGAGCCAGCAACAGGTTCAGCGCGTCTGCCGTTTCGAGATCCGGGCGAGCGGCGGAACTCTGCCGATACGTTGCGGAGTTCATGATCAACCGAATCAGTTGCTTCTGCGACCAGTTGTTGCGGCGAAACTGGTCCGCCAGCCAGTCCAGAAGTTCAGGATGCGACGGCAGCGAGCCCTGAATTCCGAAGTCGTTTTCCGTCTCAACCAGCCCGCGTCCAAACAGACGCATCCAAATGCGGTTCACGCGCACGCGAGCCGTCAGGGGATGTTCGGGCGACGTCAGCCAGCGAGCGAACTCCAGCCGCGCCGTGCCGGATTTGACGCCGTCGAGTTGTGGTAAGACGGCGGGAACGGCGGGCGTGACTTCATCGCTGGTCCGCAAAAAATCACCTCGCACCTGCAGATACGTGGGCCTCGGTTCCGGAAGCTCCTGCATCACCATCGTGGTCGGAATGGATTTCTTCACGGCCGCCAGTTCGTTCGTGACTTTCGTGAGCGACGCTTGCAGTGGTGCGAGCTCTGCGTCCTGCTGAATGAACGCTTGCGTCAGCACTGACTGTTGTGCGTTCTTGCGATCGGCGGTGGGGATTTTTGCGATCGCAGAAAGTCGTTCCAGTTCGCCGTCGACCATCGCTTCTGCTGGCGACACGCTGATCCGAAAACGACCAATCGCGTAGTTGGAATTGTTGAAGGTCAGTGTGAATTTCAGCGGTTCGTCGGCCTCAATTGAGATCGGTTGAGCCAACGCGAACCACGCAGTTCGATTACGATTCATGCTACCTTCGGGGGCTCCATTAATCGCCCATCCGGTGCTGACATCGCCGTCGATTGTCCGCGTCACATCGTGGCCAGGCTGAGAATGTTCAGCCGTGACCTTGGCAAACGGAACGTTCTTACCATCGGCCGTTTGCAGCGAGAACTCAGACAGCACGAAGTTGCCGTTGGATGCTCGCCCCGGACCATTCTTTGGCAGACTTTCATGCGTGAGCACTTCCAAACGCACAGAACGTACGGTTTTCAGTAAGCTGGTCGCCGTCGCATAAAATTCGCCCGGCGCGCCCGGATGCCCCTTCGCCAACAGCGAATGATCATCCTGCGCAATCAACTCCGTACCCTTATTCGACTGGCCATTTAACGACAGCACGTCCCATTCGGGCTTGCCCATGGATTTGATGGCGGCGGCTCGGGCCAACAACGACTGCTCCCACGCCGCGCGTCGTTCGGCAGTGGCTGAGTTATCGGCGAGCTGTTTGTTCAAGTCGGCCTGCTGAGCTTGCAGGCGTTCAATCTTCGCGGATTGTTCGGCCGTCGGCACAGGCACAGTGGGAGCGACTGAGTTTTGATCGGCCGTCGAATTGAAGAATGCGAAAAGCTGGTAGTACTCGTGCTGAGTAATCGGGTCGAACTTATGAGTGTGACACTTCGCACAGCCGACGGTCAGTCCCATCCAAACCAGACCCGTGGTGTCGGTTCGATCTTTGGTTTGTTCGTCGCGAAACTGATCCGGCTTGCTGCCGCCTTCCTGATTGACCAGCGTGTTGCGGTGAAATCCGGTGGCCACTTTCTGAGACAAATCTGCATTGGGTAACAAGTCGCCCGCCAGTTGTTCGACAGTAAACTGATCGAAGGGCAGGTCGCGATTAAAGGCGTTGATGACCCAGTCGCGATACGGCCACATGGTGCGATCACCGTCGACCGTGTATCCGTGCGAATCGGCGTATCGAGCCTGGTCGAGCCAATGCCGGCCCCAGCGTTCGCCGAAATGTGGATTCGCGAGAACTCGATCCAGAAGCTGTTCGTAGGCATCATCGTTTTCGGCGTTCACAAACGCATCGACCTCTTCAATCGAAGGCGGCAATCCCAGAAGATCTAGGTAGACTCGACGAATCAGCGTGTACCGATCGGCCGCAGGTGATGGCTTCAGCCCAGCGCGTTCGAGTCTTGCAATAATGAACTGGTCAATCGGGTTTCGCGATTCGCCGCTCGTCGTTATTTCCGGAATCTCTGGCGACTGAATGGGCTGGAAGGACCAGTGTTTGGCGTACTCGGCACCATCGTTGATCCACTGCTTAAGCAGGTTGCGTTGTGAAGCTGTGAGCGGCTTGCCGAACTCCGGAGGCGGCATCAACATATCGACATCGTCTGCCATCACACGTTCGATCAGCCCGCTTTTGGCCGCATCACCGGGAACGATCGCCGCATGATCATCAAGCATCGCGATCGCGGCGGCACGCTGATCCAGTCGTAAATCGGCCTGGCGAGAATCATCGTCCGGACCGTGGCATTGAAAGCAGTGATTCGTAAGGATCGGCCTGATGTCGCGATTGAAGTCGACATCGCCGGCAATTGACGTGTGGGAACACGGCAAGACAGCCAACAACGCGATCACGCAGTGCAGTAGAAGTCGGACGCGGGAACAGTTCACAGGGCGATTTCCGATGGAGGCACTGGCGGCAGAATGGTGGAGCAGCAAGCCCACCATTTTGAACCTCGCCGCTCTCGTTTGCAAGCCGCGATTCCGGCAAGCACCGCCGCGCGGGCTGCACCTCAATCGCTCCCGGCCAGGCAGTTCAGGGGCCTATCGGAACGCAATCTGGCGCCGAGCGCTGCCGATACGGCGACTGATAGGCCGCTCGAAGAGCCTTCACGCTTCATGACTTTTCGAAAGCAATGGAGTCGCTGCCCGAAAAGCGATTCGAAACCCCAGCTCAACCGGCCTGCAGCCCTGAGAACATCTAGCGTGGTCTTGGGGCTCGTCATTCACCCTACTTTTTGACGCGCAGCCGCACCATGCGGCACAAAGACTGAACGAGTGAGGCGGCCGTTACACTTACCTACTATGCAGCTCTCTCTGCATTTCCTTCCGATCGCACGACTCGCAGTTCACATGCTCAGCATTCTAAACATCGCCTCCTTTGTCGGGCACAATCTGTGGATCGCGTTCAATCTGACGGGGTGGATCTGGCCACGCACCCGCAAATGGCACCTCGCGACGCTGGGAGCCACGCTGTTTTCGTGGTTGGCTATGGGGATCTGGCGAGGGTGGGGCTACTGCCTGTGCGCGGATTGGCATTTTCAGGTGCGACATCAACTGGGGATTCACGGGGGCGAATCGTCCTACACTGAGCTGTTGTTCAACCAATTACCCGGAGTAACTGTGTCACGCCAATTTGCCGACGTTGTGACCGTCGGGGGCCTCGTGCTGATCCTGATTGCGACAGCGATTGTTTGGGGTCGTAAAGCTAGAGAGAACCCAAAAATTCTGCCGCCGGAGACATCGAACTGAAAAACAGTGAGAACCTCAGCAAAATTGCCGGTGTCCTCATCTGAGCCGCTGAGAACGACTTGACAGCCACAAAAACCGGTGGTAGCGTTCCGTCCTGAGCGGCAGACTCGCCGCAAAATCGGGGGATTAGCTCAGTTGGGAGAGCGTCTGGCTGGCAGCCAGAAGGTCATCGGTTCAAGTCCGTTATCCTCCACTCGAAAAGCCGCTTGTGGTTTCACAGGCGGCTTTTCTTATGGACATAAACCCAATGACATCAGGTGCTTAGGTTGTTTCTTGACTGACGCCGCTGATGAAGGTTCAAGTGCAATGGCACATTTAGTGTCGCATTTGGTGTCGCATTGTGTCGCATTTCGATACAATCTTCCTTATGAGAAAGTCATATCGAGGGGCACTGCCGAAACCAGATAAGCGTGGTTACGTTCGACCGAAAATCGGCGACAAGAGGTTCACGGTTGGGAACGTCAGACATGTTGGTGATGCCGAAATGGAACGCCGACACGATGCACTGAGAGACCTATTTGATCGTCAATGCGAGTGCCACAATCTTGACCATTGGTCGGCTGCAATTCTTCCCTATGCAGAAAAGATTGCGAAGGGTGATCGACTGATTTTTCGTGTTTCAGAATTTGCAAAAGATCATGTCGGCCAAGCATCTGAAGAAGCACAGCATCTTCAAGAGTTGAGACAGCTTGGGTTAGACATCTCCGCAGATGATCCCACCGCAATCGTCAGGGGTGAAAAAGAGTTCCAAGACCTGTTGCGGTCCAAGGTGCGTGAAGAGGTTGCACGTGCGATTTCCAAAACCGATGCGTACTTTGATGAATTTCCATCGGGGCTTGTGCAACGACTGAATAGTTCAACGCCTAGCGATGAAACCAAGTTGGAGGTGAAAACCTTTTATCAAGCGATCGATGCGTACCGTTCGCATCGCATGGCGACGGGGAAGAAACAGGACAATGGCAATGCATCTCCCTCTGTTCAGAATGACTTGAGGATTTCCAAGCGACTCAAGAAAGAAATGAGTGACTTTGCCATCTGGGAAACATCTGACAAGAACCAACTCGATGAGCTATTCGCATATTGGCGAAATCGCCCAGTGAGCAAAAAGACTGGGGATCGAATTTCTGACAGTCACTCCAAGCACACGATGAATACGCTTTGGAGCATCTTTGTTTTTATCGACGAATCATCACGCTGGAATTGGGAGCTTCCAAAAGGAGCAGGTCGAATTGACAGAACACCGATATCGCTCGACTCGGATCGGAAGAAACGAAGATCTCGTCGAATCTCCCAGAGCATATATGATCCAGATCAGCTTGCCTTGATTGCAAAAAATCTTGATCGGCTCGGGAAACTTATCTTGGGTGTTAGCGTGAACTGTGCGATGCAGCCAGCCGAGATTGGCAGGCTTGAAGTTGATGACTTATACACCGCTCACCCTGAAACGAATGTGAAAGGTGATTGGGTAGTTTTCGACAGGCCGAAGACGCATGAGTACGGAGAATGGAAGCTGTGGGCTGAAGTTGCTGAGCTTGCTGCATGGGGGCGACAACGAGCAATCACTCTGGGTTGTGATCGGTTGGTTGTGACTGAAACAGGACAGTCGTGGTACAGAGAAGACTGGACCCATCCCGCCACAAATTTTTGCGACTGGTGGCAGGAGTCGCCAGCGAACAAAAATCATAAATGTGGTGTGGTCACAAAACTGAGTAGAGAAGTTTCGGGCTTCCCTCGCTACACGATTAAGTACCTGAGAAAGATCTTGCCCACGTTGGTTCGACCGACTTATGGAAATGAAATCGCCGATCTTATCAACGCTCGGAAAGTTGATCGGCATGGTCGGGTTTCTGGGCGAGACACAGACAGATATGCCGATCGGCTTTACGATGAAGCAGCCGAAGCCGTGCTAGCCCAGCGTGAACACTTCCGTCCGTTCTTGGACGCACTTAAATGCGATTGATCCAGACCAAAGCGATTGCTACCGCGTTAGTCCTAGAGGTTGGTTGATTGGTCCGTCTGGTGATCCACTTCGAAAAATCGCTTGGATTGAAAGCGAAGTGGAGCTACAAGAAAACGCAAATTGCTCATTACCATCGTTAGCTGTCTTCATGACTGAGTTGGCAGGGATTCCGACAGACAGTATTCGCATCAAGGAAACGAACTTTTCGGACCATATGCCACGAAGTGAATCCAAGTCGGCAACAACAAACAAGGTGGTCACTGTGGGCCGAAATAAATGCCCCGCCAATCAGATTATTAAGAAAGCGAAAATAGTTTTTGTATAGAAAATTTTGTTACCCAGAGTCAGCATGGAATCGTGATCGTAATAACGTGGTTTGATCGGTAGTCCTACGCGGCTTGAGCGTTTGTCCTTTTGAGAATTCAAACCGCTAACGCCTCATTGGTTTTCGACGATTACTTAAATCACGACCTGCCTCCCATGCAAGTTTCAAGGTCTTGTCCCATTTTTGTCGTGGTGATTCCGCCGTCCCAACAGGGCCTTGATTAGCTGCAAGGGGCTTTGGTGGCGTCAAGGAGCCTCTGAGGCGTTTCTGGACGTATTCTGTGAATGTTATCGGTTCCATGTCGTATCTATTCACGACGTGACTTCAAACGACATGGAACAAGGCCAGCCAGTCAAGATTGTTAAGGCGCTACCGAGGCAGATGGTGCCAAACCGTCATCTACGCCGAGGAAAAGCACGATATCAGTCGCAACCTGTGATTTGATGTTGACCTCAATTTTTGACCCTAAAACGGATTCCTGCTAAAACCTGCCTCCGCTGCACTACATTAGGACGGTAGCGAAAGAACTGCATACGCTCGGCAGGAACATAGTGACACTGGAGGTCACATTGGCACAGAACGAGCGTCCCTTGCAATTTGAGGCACACAAGGTTTTTCCGAGTAGTCATACTTCGAGAGATGACCAGTAGACCTGACCCAACGGTCTTGGCCTTGGTGTGGTGGATTGTTCGTGGATGATCATCATGAGCAGGATGTCTGTGGTGGACACGAAGCATGATTAAGTGGATTTCTGTGCGTCAAAACGCTTTGGTTGATCGAAAACACGTAATGGAATCAACGGTCTGTCTGATGAAGATGGATGACGGGAAACAAGGCATAGTCATTGGGGAATAACTGCCAACTCACCAACAGATCTCTGTGGTCAGGGGTCTCCAATGATTGCAGGCAACGTAAGTTGTCCTGAACTTGCTCATCAGCTAATAAGTCATAGAAGATTGTTAATTACTTCTATTTAGGCTTCGCTGGGTGGGGAAGAAGAGAGATGTTGTGGACATGCCCCAAAATTCTCTTCATTCGATGCCCCTTTTCTTGGTTTCATGTTTCAGGAACCAACTTCCCTTGGTGTGATGGACTGAATTAGACCATGTGATGCCACGAGGTAGCGAGTCGATCTTGGGCGGAGGCTCTCGCGTTGGTCCTAGCTGTTTCCATAAATCTCCGTGTGTTCCCTCTGACTCTGAGAGAGGCGGATGATTCGATCACGTCGTTACAATACCCTTGACAGGCAACAAGGGTGTTGTAACATGGTCGGAGTTCTGTTTTTGCTTCTATGGTCTTCGGGAAAATGATGTGAATCGCATCGTCGCCTATCTTCGGGTCAGCACCGCTCGTCAAGGTATTTCTGGTCTTGGGTTAGAAGGTCAGGAAGCTGCTGTCGAGGCATTTGCAAAGCAACAAGGTGGCGAAGTCGTTGCCGTTTATCACGAAGTTGAATCTGGTAAGAAGAAAGATCGACCAGAACTTAAAAAAGCACTGTCCCACGCAAAAAGATCAAAAGCGACTTTGGTTGTTGCCAAGCTTGATCGCTTAGCGAGGAATGTGAGTTTCCTTTCAGATCTCATGGAAAGTGATGTTCAATTCGTCGCTGTTGACAATCCGTTTGCAAACCAACTCACAGTTCATGTTCTAAGTGCTGTAGCTGAATTTGAATTGAAGCAGATATCCGAAAGAACACAGTCCGCACTAGCTGCTGCCAAACGTCGTGGTGTCAAACTTGGTTCTGCTCGTGAAGCTCACTGGGTCGGTCGAGAGGATGCACGGAAACGTGGTGCGATAAAAGGTGCCAAAGTTGCAGGCAAGCGGCATCAGCAGGATGCAGATGAAGCCTACGAAGACTTGGTGCCAGTCGTGACAAAGATGCGTGAAGATGGAAAGTCGTATCGTCAGATCGCCAGTGAATTGAACGACATGGGACACACAACACGTCGTGGTAAAGACTGGAACGGCACCCAAGTCATGCGGCTCGTAAAAAGATATTCCTGAGCATCACGTCCCCGCGACTTCCTAGTTGCCTCCATGGGACTGGCGGTTAGACGGTGGTCTAAACATCACGTACAATCTCAACACAAACTCGGTGTACTCTACGGCACAGAATGGAATCACATGAAAAATAACCCACTTCCTCGACTTGACACAGATCAAGAAGCAAGAGCGAGTCTATTGCCGTTTTGTCGGCTTTCAAAAGGTGATGTCTGGATCGATGAGCAGAGTGGGCATCGAGTTGGTTGCTTAGATGCGGCCAATGCCGATGACATGAAAAAGCTCGTTGGTGATTCAAAAGCTTCACTTGCAGTTCATGATCCACCGTACAACCTCGTGGCGTTTGAAACGAAGTCCGTATCTGAGTTCATTGATTGGTGCAGGAAATGGGTCGAGCACTCCCATGATCACATGTTGGATGACTCATCTTTCTATGTGTGGCTTGGAGCGGATCAGAAAGATCATTTTCAACCACTGCCTCAATTCATGATGATGATGCAGGCACTCGATCGATTTAATGCCCGATCGTTGGTTACGATGCGAAACCAGCGAGGGTACGGAACACAGAAAAACTGGATGGCGGTTCGGCAAGAGCTTCTCTATTACATCAAGGGGAATCCTGCCTTTACCGTTCAGTACACCGACATACCTAAAATCTTGCGAGGCTATTACAAGGAGGTCGATGGAAAGAAGACCGAGAACCTTGAGCGAAGCAAGTCAGATAACATCCGCCCGGGCAATGTTTGGGTTGACATACAGCAAGTGTTCTACCGAATGGAGGAGAACGTTTCAGGTTGCTTTGCACAAAAGCCGTTGAAGTCAATCGATCGAATTGTCACTACCAGTTCGCAGGAAGGCGACGTCGTGCTTGACTTCTTTGCTCACTCGGGAGCCACTCTGCTTTCAAGTGAAATGCATCAAAGAGTCTGCTACACGTGTGACATTGATCCGATCTATTGCGAGATGACCATCAGAAGACTGGAGCACTTTAGGGCGACTGGTAGAACTGGTTGGCAGAATGACCACGCATTCGTGTCTGAGATCGATGGTGATTCAGTGGATACGCCTCCGCAAAAAGTCCTCTTTACATGATGGGACTTAAGAAAGAACATCCAAGAGCTTCTCATACGTTAGTTTTTGGTACAGGTACTTTTTTTCGTGGATGCCGATAGTCTTGTTGCTGATGTGGAATTGGCCTTCTCCGACGTTTCCTTTGTGTTGCTTGTTGGAGTAGTAAATGTCAGGTCCAATTTCGTCTGTGTCGATGTGAAATATAACGACAACATCAGAGAAGAAAATTCCATAGTACAGCACGTCGAACTCAGTTCGCTTGACCTGTTGGATGTTGCAGTCGAACGAAACTCTCTGTCGATCAGCCCAAGCGACCAATCTTTTTTCACTGGTAGCACTCTCGATGCACTGCATGACCGTATCGGTTGTCACAAGAGTTTCGCTCTTTTTCAACGCTCGTGAAAATTTGACCTCCACACGCTTTTCTTCGAGGTCGTCGTAGAGATCGTGGAAGAGGTTTTTCGCTTTACCCAATTTTTTCAGACGTTGAATCAACACTTCTGCGACTGACCCAAATCGTCGAGTATGAAGTGCGTATATTCCTTCTCGTAGATCCTCACCGTCCACTGGCGAACTCCAATCAACTCAACCAATTGAAGAAAAATATTGAGTGAGGTTGATGGGGGCACTCATCAACGTTGAATCGGAGATTGGCCGCTGAATCCTTTAGCAGCGGGCAAATGCGATTGAAGCTGAGGATTGGGATGGTCGTCCTGACTGAGCGTATGGGCACAAGTGTCGCATTCTGTGTCGCATTTCCCTTTCCGCATTCGACGCAAACTACTTGCATGTAACAAGTTAGGGATTTTGGTGGTCGAGTCCGTTATCCTCCACTCAAATTCAAAAAGCCGCTGCTCAAGTTTAATCAGCGGCTTTTTTATTGGGATTCGTGCAACGGTCACAAGTTCAATGAAATGGACGTAATACTTTGCGTTTGCCATAACCTCAGTACTTGGTTCAACTTGCTGAGTTCAATCGTCCCGTTTCTTGACACCTACACCACTCATCCGGTGAGCAGTTGATTTCGCATACGTGTCCCCCTTCTCAGTCCCACGTGTGCACTCAAGCCAAGCCCTCCCTAGTGGCTGATGGTAGAGCCGGTGCCTGCCGCGATTCGGATTGTCCGTCAGCTTCATGAAGGATCAGGCAGCCCATGAGAAATCCCACAAACCGCCCCAACAGCTGACGTGGCGTCTTCTGCATCGGCGTCTGTGGGAATGGCGACTTATGAAAAAGACGATCAAACTAACGGTCGCAAGCGTCAGAGTCAGTAGCAACAGAGCGACGTGGACGTAGCCACTGCCATACGAATTAGGCCCCTGCCCAATCACGAATGTCTTACCGGCTGGGTAGATGAATCGATTCCTTGACTATCGAGAGACTACCGGCTTCAGCCGGGTGAGATCCCACAACCTGATGGGCTCACCCTGCGTTGTGGAACCCCATGCCAGCCACTTGCCATTGGGGCTAAAGAATGCCTGACTCGCATGGGTTTCGACTTCCTGTCGATCGATGTCCTTTCCGGATTTGATGTCATGTAGTGTGATTGTTTTCCGCTGACGCATGGCAATCAGAGATCCATCCGGGCTGAACGTCGCCCAGTTCGATGCGTCCTCGAAAGTCGTCGTCGCGACCTGTGACCTGACGTCCCACAGGACGACTCGACCGTCATCTGCGACAGCCAGTGTTTTGCCATCAGGGCTGAAACAGAGGGTATGGATTGAATAGCGATGTTCCAGCGTTCCAATTTCTTTCCCGGATTCCATGTTCCAGAGTTTGACATCGGCCATTTGTGTGGTCCATCCGGGATTATTGTGGGTAGAGGTCGAGTCCTCCGCAGTAGAAGAGGATGGCGGTTTTGAAGTTGTCGCGGTTTCGGTATCCGCCGACTCTTCGTTTGATGGCCATGATTTTGCTGTTCATTCCTTCGGCGACGGCGTTTGTGATTCCGTGAGTGCAGTAGCTCACCACATTGGCTAAGCGTTCTTTGATCGTGCGAGCGACTTTCTTCATTGGCTCCAGCTTTGTGTGGATGACTCGCTTGTACCAGTCATTGAAGAACGTCGTGGCCTCTGCCGGAGTGTCATGAACCCAGAGGTCTCGCAGCATCTCCTTGTAGGCCCACGCTTTGCCCGTGAGTAACTCTGCCTTCCATGCGGCATCAAAGCGTTCCTGCTGTTTTTCGCTGAGATTCTCCTGGCCTGAAAGCCACAGATACCGAGTTCCCGTCAATCGATCATCGCCTTCGGCGCGAAGCTTCTTCTGCTCCGACCGACGGACCTTGTCGACGGCTTCGGTTGCCAGCTTCATGATGTGAAAGCGGTCGTGCACAATCTTCTGTTCGGCCAATGCAATGTTGCCTTTGGTGCTCTTGACGTATGCGGCACTCATGTCCATCGCAACCGCCTCCACAGACTGCTTTTCACTGTCGGAAAGCTGATCGAAACAGGCATCAGCGGCTGCCGTGTCATGACCATCGGAAATCGCTTCGACAGTGCTCTTGTCCAAGTCATAGATCAGCGTGACGTAGTTGTGTCGTTTTCGAAAGGCTTTCTCGTCGATGCCGATTCGAGGGAGGTTCTTCGATTGTTTGCGATCCTTCCCGCGAGCCACCGCCTTCTGCAGAATGTGCCACGATTCATCCCATGAGATCCCCAGAATGCTGCACGCCCCTTTCACGGTTTGTGTGGCCAGAAGAACGTCGATGGCGAAGCGTTCAAAGAACAATGAGAAGCGGCTGTTCTTTTCCGCCCAGGGAAGCCTGATCTGTTTGACGCCATGATCCGGGCACTTCACGCGAGGCGTGCGGGCATGAAGGATGGTCGCAAATTGCATCGTGTCCAGATGCCGCCATTGGCGAGACTTCGTGTGGTCATAGCACGGCAGCTGCCTGTCGCAATCCGGACAGCAAAAAGTTTCGCCCTCGCCATGTTCGACGAAAACGTCGACCTGTTGAGCTTCCATATCCAGCTGAACGTCCGCCACAAACCACGGCCCCGTCAGTCCCAAAATCTGTTCGTAAAAGTCTGTTCCCTGCATCCCGCGAAAACTAACGAATTAACGCCTCACCCACAAAGAACCCGGATGGACCTTTCTTGCTGACGACATGCCATGCGCACGGTTGCGGTTTTCTTCCTGGTGTTGATTCCTGGCGCGTTGGTGGGTTTGCTGCCGCAGGCCGCTGAGTGTGGCTAAGCCGATTCGTTTGTTGATTGATCTCGACGAACAACGTCCGCTTTCGCAGGACCTGCTCGGCGCGAACAATGAGTGCGTTTTTCGGTCGGTATGTTTCGGCGACACGGCGTGCGCTGAGAAGTACACGGCTGCTGGTCGGCCGGTCTTTCGCTTTCCTGGCGGGACCGGATCAAACTTCTACAACTCATTCACCGGCTTCTTTGACGAAGACTCTCCGTCGACGCGCGACTACGGCGGGCACAACGAACGCATTGCCCAGTTCACCGATGGTGCAGGGCGGGTTCCTGACGAATACCTGAAGTGGGGCAAGAAGCACGATGTATCGTACAGCCTGGTTTTGAACGTTTGCACGCAGACTTCCGCAAACAATGCAGGTCACCACGCCGTCATTTGTTGCGGCGTTTGCTCACGATGGGTTGGCCGCCGAGGCTGTGAAGTAATTCGACAAGGCGGCGTTTGCGATGGTGGCGGTCGTGAAAGGTCGAAAGAATGACGTCAAATTCGTGCTCGCGTTTTTGTGACTTCAGCACCTTGCGAGCCTTCTTTAGAAATGAGACTGACTGCGGGTACAGCTTCGTATTCGTTTCTGCCGCCAGTCGATCGGCTTCCGTGCAGTACAACTCAACGGCACGGTCGGGATGAGTCGACGAGACGGCATCGGCGACTTCCGTTTCAATACGGGCGTGTCGAAAGCGATTCTGCGAGGCCGATGCCTGCCATTGGTCGTACCATCGCAGAACGGATTCCGGGTCGCGCTGCTGAATCGATAGTCGGATGAGCACGTCGAAATGTGGACTCGGTCCTCCCGCATGACCGAGACCCGGGCGTGGACTGCTGCCGTTCACGCAGGGCGGGGCAGGGAACGGCCAGCGATCGCTGCGAGGCACTGCTTTCTTCTTTGTCGTTTTCGCCCGCGATTTCGAGGCCTTCGAAAACGCTGGTAGTTTTCCCGTTTCCAGAAAGTGCATCGCGACCGTTTTCGTCGCAGCTTCGCACTTCGCCTTCTTCGCAACCTTCAGCAAATCCTGAAATGACGCCACACCGGGACGGGAGACGAAGCGTTCCGCAGCGATCGCGACAGCGACGGAGTAATCTTTACTCTTAGCCGCAATCGTCGCCAGTGCATCCTGCAGACAGTTGGTCAGTCCGGCGTACATGGGATCGGTGTTCGCCAGTCCCTGTGTAGCCAGTTCTTTCGCTTCGTCATATCGCTTCAAATCGATCAGACGGTCGACGGCACGTTGCCAGGTGCCCGCCTTTTTGGCTTCCTTAATACAGAAGTCGGTTGCCGCAGTTTTGTCGCCGGCGGCCTCCAGTGATTCAATGATCCAGCCGGACAATCTCTCCCGACGGTAGGATTTCATGAATTTAGCAGTCGACCGATCTTCCTCGCTGGCCGGCAGAGAAGCCAGGCGAGATTTCAGTTTCTCCGCGACATCCGCCCACACTGACCTGGGGTAGCGTTGGTCAAGTACATTGCCTAACGATTGGCACAGGTCGAAGTCATCCTTCAGGAAGGAATCGTATACGAACAGAATTTTGTCCACGTCCGTCAGCGAGCACGGCCCGATCGCTTCGGCGACAATCGAAAGCGTTGAGATAATCTCTCCCGCTGTTTCGCCCTGGTCATGCGATTGCTCAACCTGCTGCAATCCACATTGGATGAGTTCGCGGCCAAGCTCGATCACGGCATCGAACTGTTCGGCATCGACCAACAATCGAAGCTGGGACCGTAAACGCGAGTAGTCGGGCAGACTGCCGTGCCCCTCCCATGAGTTGTACCAGGCTTCCACCGACGTGACCGATCGAAGTTCCTTCCGAGCTTCACGAATCATCGCCGCATGATCGCCCGTCTCCAGCATAATGCGGTCCACATACGACTGCCTAAGCTTCGCGTCGCTGCGACAGACCTGCATGACAATGCTGACCAGATCGTCTTCGCTCTTCGCCGACAGGAAGCCAACGATGTCCGCGTCTGTAACCCTGCGTGCGGAGCGCACCGACCTCCAAGTTGACTTTTTCTTTCGTGAACGATTTTTACCAGCCGCTGATTTGCTGCTGTTGCTCGTCGCCGAAACGTCAACGGCGACAGAATGTGTTTCCTCGAAATCCTCGTCGTCGAAGTCGTCTTCCGAGGTCCCGTCATCCCATCCGTTTTTAATCAGCGTCAGCCGTGGATCATCGCCATCGGTTTTCGGAACGTCCGTGCTGTTTTCGATCGCGTTCAGGAACTCCAGAATCACGGCCACGCCATGCTTGCAGCGATGCCCAACGGGACACGAACAGGTCGCCTCAAGACGTTTGCTCAGTTCACGACTTCGCCCAACCACTGAAACACGAGTCGCGTATCGATGCGTCCCTACGACCTCAGCCAACAACCCGCCATCGGGAAGCAGGTTCAAATTACTGACAGCACCCCGGCGCTGATACGACCGGCCGCGTTCAAGGCTGCGGGAATCAGTCCACTGCGAAAGATCGTCCCATGTCAATTTCTCCCACGGAAATGACTGAGCCGCAACCTTTGCTGATTTGCTCTTCTTCTTCACTGTTCGGCCCGTTTTTTACTTCCACGATCAACCACATCGATTTCAGATCCTGCAAGTTTACCTCAACCGAACGCGATGAGAAATCAACCGGCCGGACGGCACCGACTTTAGGGGCGCGTTAGCGCCACTCGCCGAAAACGTCCGAATGGGAAAATGTCTGTCGAGGCGAAGTGAAGACCAGTCGCGATCGCGGCGCTGACTCACGAGCTGTTTGCTACGTAAGCAGCCGGGGCAATTCGCGGCTGAACAACTACCGCGCACGACGGCCACGTCCGTTTTTCGGATCGGGTTCTCCCCAGTAGCCGCCGATGATGTGAGGGAACTTGCCTGGCGTGACGTGGTAGTGTGGGCCTCGGTCTTTGTCCTCATGCAGATTGAAAGCGTTAAGCGGGTTCTGCTTGTCGTCTTTGGCCAGCAAACCATCAGCTTCGTATGGTCCGTAGACTGGTAAGCCGTCGAACGCAAATCCGATCACCGACGAATGCATTTCGCCTTCGTCACTCCACGGCGTCTTCACACAAACCGGATACTTGTGATAGTGATACGCACTCTGCGGACTCGGGTGGCCACAGCAACGATCCAACCGCCAGACGGCATCTGTTTCGAAGATGTGGTCAAACGGGTTGAAGAAGATCACTCCGTTGGTCGCAACTCCGATTGGTCCCATCGGCAAAGCGCCGTTGGAATTCTTTGCGTCCATCGCGATTGGATCGGCCGCAAGCTGAGGTTCTTTGGGCAGGTACCAGGTGTTCGCCTTCTCCTGAATGTAAGACGGATTCCCGTCCAGCATGCGCCACTTGTCGGGGAAGGTGGCGGTCGGATGATTCGGCAGATTGCGACTTTGCATCACGATGTGATCTTTGGTTACCGTGATAACGACCGCGTCAGGCTTGTACTCATCCTTCTCAACGATGTCGCCCGCAAGGTTCTTGTAGCCGGCTCGCAACCATGACGACATGTTGCCCGCAAAAGGTGCTTCAAAGCGATCTGACTTGTACAGCAACTGATCGCAATTGGTGTAGTCGAATTGCCGAGGAAGTTTCTTCGAACCGCCTTGCGGATCGAAGTACCAGCGGCCACCGAGCGCGACGAGTGTATTCGGGTCAGGCTGGGGAAACTGTCGATGTGCATTGACGGGGGCTTTGTATTCGGCGGGGACAGGAATCGGGGACAGGTTCATTGAATTGACCCAGAACTCGGACTGCTTGCCTTCACCGATTCCATCCGCAAACCCCACGCTCAGTTTCACGGAATCGATCTCAGCGAAAGGAGTTCGAAAGTCCATTGCGTAAGTGCGCCACGTTGCACGTCCAAGACTCTCATTCGTGCCGTCATCTTTGAAGTCATTGCGCTCGCGAACGATCTGCGAGAAGATCCGAGTCTTGATGAAATCCAGTGAACCGTTTTGCCCCTTCTGCAAGAATTCGACTTTCAAATACAAGTTGTCTTTGTCGACTGCGAAACCATCTTGAGCCAACCCGAGAACGTCGAAACGGTACCAGCGGTTTTGTGGAGTGATGTCGTTGCTGACAATGGAAGCTTCACCGGCCAGTTGTTTGTCGCCGTCGTGATCATCGGCCGACATTAACCGAATTCCTTTGCCGTTGGATTCGGTCAGCCGGTTTCCCAGAACGCCGTAGGCAACATCCCCCTGGAGCTCTGCACCGGCCAACAAGGAGCCTTCCAAGACGACGGTGTCAGCAGCGGACCTCGTCAAGAGTTTCGGCGGACTCGGTTTACTGTCGAAAGTCCTGGCGACTTCCGCCACGGGCGTTGAAGGTTGGTCGCGTGCAACTTTCTGTTTGTATTTCGTCAGTGCGTCGACCAATGCAGTAGCGACCTGGCTGCGACTATCGGCGAGGTCATGCTGTTCGCTGGGGTCGGCGATAATGTCGTAGAGTTCGATTCCAGTGGCGGATTCGATCAGTTTCCAGTTGTCCTGAAAGATCGCGAATTCTTCCTCGGCAATCACTACGCGGCGAGTTTCAGCTTCACCGCGGATAAGATTCGGCCACAAGTTCTGGCCATCGAGCGGCTTGGTGGCCTTGAGTGGCACGCCAGTCGCTGCGGCCAAGGTCGGCAGGAGGTCATGGATCGCGACCATCTGATAGGATTCTGTTCCTGGCTTAATAACGCCGGGAGCGTAGATAACGCACGGGACTCGGATCGCACCGTCATAAACCTGCCGCTTTTGTCCTCGCAGCGGCGCGTTGGTACCTACGCGAGCCGCACCGTTACTCGCATTCCAATGGCGCGCTACACCGCGACATCAAGCCCGCCAATATCCTGATCGAAAAAGACGGGACGGCGCAGGTCACCGATTTTTGGATTGGCAAAAAGCGTTGCTGCCGATCACACAAACACGCGCACCGTCAGTGGAAGTCTGCGGTATATGGCGCCTGAGCGGTTCGCAGGAGTTTCCGACCAGCGAGGTGACGTCTATGCCATTGGGCTGACGTTGTACGAATTGCTCGCCGGGCGTCCCGCATTTGAGGAAAGCGACGCCGAACATCTGATCGGCTCAATCACCGATCCTCAACTGCAGTCCATCCACACGATCCGCCCGGACGTTCCGACCGATCTTGCAACGATTGTCCAGAAGGCGATTCATGTCGATCCTGCTTTGAGGTACCAGTCTGCGGCCGAGCTGCGCGACGATCTCGGGCGGTTCCTCACTAATGAGCCGATTCACGCGCGCGGAATTTCTGTCTGGGGACGTCTTATTCGCTGGGCTCGACGCAATCCCAGGCTGGCATCCGCAATCACTGTCGCTGCGCTGGCTCTGGTAACGGCGACGGTCGTATCAACGATTGCGTACGCGATGACATCCGCGGCAAATAAACGCAGTATGATCGCTTTGCAAACGTCCGAGCAAACCGTCGACCTTGCTTTGCAGTCGCTCAACGGTGTGGTCGACGTGGTTTCTGAGTCGCCGACTTCGGCCAGCGTAGCTTTCAGCGATTCTTTCGGTGACGACTCGCTTCCGAATGTTGCTCTCCAACCTTCACCCGTTTCCGCGAAGATTCTGGAACGTCTGCAACCCATCTATGAACGACTGTCGCAGCAATCACCAACTCGCCCCGACATCATTCTGCAGATGGTCGACGCCAGCATCCAGCTCGCGCGCATTCAACACTCGCTAAGCCGAACACCGGACAGCATCGAAACGCTGAATACCAGTGTCGCCTTACTCTACAAACGTGGCCAGCCAGCTTTGATTCAAGTGATGAATTGCATTTAAGACTCGCTCGACTGAATAACGAACTGGGCGCCATGCACGCTGCTGAGTTCCATCGTGAGCAGTCAAGTGCCTGCTATGAAGCAGCGATCGAAGCCGCAGAACAACTGACGGGGTCGCATGTCGCCGGCCAGATCGAACTCGCGCGAGCACACCTGAATTCGGGATATCGGCCGCCAAACCTCAATCGTGGCGAATCACTGACCGCCGACCAACGAGTCGCTGATCTCTCGCACGTCGATCGTGCGATTGACATTTTGCAGAGCCTGAAAGACGCACAACAGCAGAGCACGACAACAAATATTCTGCACGCGAGAAGCCTACTCGCCAGGTCGCGGATTTCCAGCAAACCTCGCGACAAGCACGATGACGTACGCGATGCCGTGTCTATCCTGCGCAGTCAACTCGACGCAACTCCAGACGACACCAATGTGCGGTTCGAGCTGGTCGCAACGCTGGCCGACGTCAACGTTCGCGGACTTCGTTCGCGGGCTCGATTAAACGACGCCTCCCGCCGCCTTCGCGAAGCGCTGGACGAAATCAGCAAACTGCGAAGCAGCAATCCCGACAACGAGGTATTCCTGACAAACGAAGTTCACCTGCGTCACAAGGTCTCTGCGGTCCTGCGAACTCGATCTCGATCTCGGTTCGATGATGCTGACGCGGTACTCAGTGAAGCCATTCAGTTGCAAACGACGCTGATACAAAAATGGCCGGACAGCGTGCCGCACCGTTGCTGGCGCGCGATGCTTTACCGAAGTCAGGCAGAACTGTACCGCCAGTGGGGCAGGGCTGATGCGTCGAAAGACGCGATCACGAACGCAAAAGCTGACATCGATGCAGTGGAATCCGAATCCGCTGATCACCCCATGGTCAAGCGTACGCGCGATGCCGTGAACGGACTCGGCAACGCGCCGACCTCGTCGCCCTGACGAACACCTGATAGAGACAGGATTGCCAGCGCCGACATTCCGAAGGGGACCGCTAAAGAGCCTGGCGATGAGCAAATCATGCGGCTGCATCCCTCATGGGTAAACGCAATTCAAAACAGCTTCAGCGGAGATAATTCTTCCAGATTGAGCGGGCGTGCTTTCCCGCCAACGGACCAGGGACAGAAGATCCCGGGTTTGATTTCATCTGGCACATAGTGAGAACATCATGTATGGACCGGAGACATAAGTGACAGGTGTTCGGAGACATGGGTGACACCCGTTGTGGTGGTAATGGTTATCGTTCTAAGGTTTGTTTGTTTTGGGATGAAGGAGTCGTGATCGTTCGTCGTTGAAGTCGATCATGCCCGCCAGTCGCGTTGCGCAGACCCTGCATTTGCGAAACCCGGCCCAATCGAACGAATGACACCCCATTCGGAATGGAAGCACTCGGCCACGGATTGGCGAGTCAAAGATTGCTGACGACCTTCAACCGGAGGTCACACCCCAGAGGTCAAACATTCACCAAGTGGCATAAACCCCCGCTCGTAGGTGAGCCCAGTTCCACCCCGAAAGCCAACCCTTCACTTTCAAAATCAAGAAGGGCGACAGCTTGCGCACAAAAAACACATTACTTGTTGCATTGAAACAGGTTACATCATCTTACGAGCCTCAAAAATCGAAGTTTGGTTAGTAGCCTCGTTGGCTCACGTGGTTGGTCAACGAGGTTCTAAACCTATTTCGGGGGTTTCCGGCAGGTTCTATTCCAACTTGACGTGATCACGTTATACTGCCCGATTCTGCGGCCCAAAGGGGCCAAATTAGTGAACGGGCGAACAGTAGTCCTTGGATTCCGCCGAGTCGCCCCAAAAGTCAGTGCTTTTCAAGGTCGTTGAACATGTTTGCAGTCATTGAAAACGGAAGCCGTCAGCACCGCGTCGAAGAGGGTGACCTGCTTTCGATGGATTATCAGGAAGACGCTCAGGTTGGCGCGACAGTCACCTTCGACCGTGTTTTAATTGCCAACGCGGGCGGTGCGAGCGTAATTGGCGCTCCCGTCATCGACGGAGCCACGGTGGCAGCGGAAGTGATTCTGGAAGAAGAAAAAGGCGAAAAGCTGGAAGTCCAGAAGCTGCGTCGCCGCAAGAACAGCCGTCGCCACACGGGACACCGCCAGAAATACACTCGCGTGAAAATCACATCGATTTCCGTACCAAACCTGGAAGTCGTTGCTAAGAAAGACGCTGCGGAAACCCCGGAAGCGAAGTCAGAAGACGCTTAGCACACGAAACAAACAAGTGAACAAAACGGCAGGCTTTTCAACAAGGCGTGCCGTTTTTTCTTGCGCATACAGTTAGCATTCGGGGCAGGGCAGGGTGCGAATGATCGCGATAACTGCAACAAATCCCCAAGGATACGCAAAACTCCCCAACTGATCCGGCTCACTGGCCGAATCAGGAAGTACGGTGCAAATGGTGAGTACCAGTGTTTCGAGGGGAGTGTGCAACCGTGCTGACAGAGACTGAGAATTCGGCGTCTGCCGTGAGTGAGGAAGCCTTGGCAATGATGGAAGACGTCATGTCTAAACAGTCGAAGCCGAAGATTGTGGCCGTCATGCCGGCTTACAATGCCGCCGCGACGCTCGAAAAAACCGTGAAAGACATTCCCGCCGGCGGCGTTGATGAGATCATTCTGGTCGACGATTGCAGCAGCGACAACACGGTAGAAGTCGCCCGCAAACTGGGACTGACCGTGATCCCTCATGAAACCAACACGGGATACGGCGGCAACCAGAAGACCTGCTACACGCGAGCTCTGGAAATGGGAGCCGACATCGTGGTGATGATCCATCCTGATTATCAGTACGACAGTCGCGTCATTCCGCTGGCTGCAGAGCTGATCCGACTGGGCAACTGCGACATCATTCTGGGCTCGCGCATTCGAAGCAGGGCAGAAGTGCTGGAAGGCGGAATGCCAGTCTGGAAGTACATCGCCAATCGTTTTCTGACGATCATCGAAAACGTGTCCCTCGGCCAGAACCTCGGCGACTTTCACAGCGGCTTCCGCGCGTATCGTCGCGAAGTTCTGGAAACTGTGGCGTGGGAAAAGAACTCAGACGACTTCGTGTTTGATACTCAGTTTCTGGCCCAATCGGTCGCCGCCGGGTTTCGACTGGCGGACATCCCTGTCCCCGTCCGTTACTTCGCAGAAGCGTCCAGCATCAACTTTCGCCGCAGCACTCGTTATGGCCTGCTGACGCTGTGGGTCATGTTTCAGTTCTGGCTGAATCGACTTGGCGTGTACAAGGCAAAGATCTTTCGCCATGAGAAAGAGCAGGGCTAACAGTATGCCAATGCGCGGCAGGGCGGTTTGCCATGCATCGCCGTGTCTGGTCCGTACTACTGACCAAGAACGTCGTCCAGTTCCTTCAGACCGTAGCGTTGATCGACTTCATAGAAGCCGCCGTGATAGTGAGCGATCTTTCCGGCTGGAGTAATCACCACCCACAGAGGTAGCTTGCCGTCCGAGTCGCGTGGGTCGCCGAACGCTCGCAGCAGCGATCCATCGTCGTAGCCCACCGGGTAACTAAGATTCATGAACTCAATCAGCTTGCGCGCGGTGCGTTTGGCCGAACGTGAACTTTCGGTCTGTTGCAAAGCCGGATTCATGGCGATGCCGACAACCTGAACGTTCTCGGCCTTTCGTTTGTTATAGAGAAACTCCAGATAGCCAACCTGACCATAGGGTTCAGACAACGGCTTTTCGGCGTACTTCCAGAAATGCAAAACAACCGTTTTGCCCGCAAGCGAATCAGACTCCAGTCGACCGCCAGTGACAAGTTCCAGCGAGAATCCGGGCGCTGGCTTGCTGAGCAGTTCGTCCTGGCGGTTCATGGCCTTACCAAGGCGAAGTTGCTGGCGTTCGACATTACGGCGGATTCGCAAAACAGCCTCTTGAAGAGGGGTGTCTTTGGCCAGCACCGTGAGCTGATCAATCTTTGCGGCCGCCGCTTCAATCTGTCGCGGTGAGAGGTCCGCAATCTGTGAGCCGGTTCGCCGCTTGAGGTCTCGCTGCAGCGCCAAGAGTTGCGTTTGCAATTGCTGAACTCGTTCGGCCGCAGCAGGTGGCAATGGGTTCGAAGCCACTTGCTTTAGAGTCAGTTCGAAACGATCCCCCTGGCCCATAAACACGTCCAGTGTCCCGGAAAGCAGCGTGTGATTGTCGGCCAGAACTTTTAACGATTGCCGACGTCCACGACGTTCAGTGGCGGCCAACTTCCAGAACTGCTGTCCACCTTCAGTGTCGGTGTCAGTGGCTTCAAACGCCCACGTGCCGACGGTCCACGTCGCCCCTTCAGCCACATCCTGAGGCAGGTTCATCACGAGCGGCGGTAGGGCGATCGAGTAGCTGTTACCGTCGTACTCATACTGCAGGTGCGGACCAGCTGTGCCGGTGCCGCTTAGTTGCCCAAAGCTCTCCGGCCATGGACAGCCTTCTCGTTCGTCGTCGAGAACGTGAAAGAACGATCCGCCATTCGAATGTAGCAGCAGAGCTTCGAATTCTCTAAGAATAAGATCTTCACCGTCAGCCGACTGCGACAATGAGCCGGCAAAACGCACTTCGGTGACGTCAGCTCTGCAGACGGAACTGGCTGTCAGCAGCATGATGCCGACGCTGCAAAAAAGAAGTTCGGTTCTAAGCACGGACAGTGATCCTTAAAGAGCAGGGCGGTGTTCGCTGCGCGAGACGTCCGCCCGAAAATGTTTACGTTCGGCAACATGCCGCTGTAAACGGCGGGCCGGATCAGGAATATCTCAGAATCCCGTTCACTCAGCAATCGACGCGGCCTACGGCGAATTTCGCTGACTCGTGGCCGCGGACCAGTCGTTTCGGACTACGAAGGCTGTTTCCCACGAGCCCAAACTGTCCACAACAAAAGGGAAACGGCTCTAAGCACCTTGAGAACACATAACAACGCGCAAAGGTGAGCCCCCAGGTCGAATACCCTTCGCATCGATGGCCCGGTCTGCGCTATAATGCCAACTGAATTCTGATGTTAAGGCTCACATTTAATCGGAGCGTGCGTCGTGTCTGAAGGTGATATGACGGTAGGCAACTACCAGCTAAAGAACTGCGTGGCATCTGGCAGCACAACGCAGATTTGGGAATGCAGCCAGGCGGGTTCGCCCATGCAATTGGCGATGAAGCTGATGCTGGAGGATGCGCGCAAGATCCCGGCCGAAAAGAACGTACTCAAGCATGAGTACAAAGTCGGCAACTCGCTTGATCACCCATCGTTTCTGCGATTCCACGAGATGGAGATCAATCGTGATCACGCATTTTTCGTAATGGACTTTTTTCGCTCACCCAGCCTGAAGACTCACATTACGTCGAACCTTACCGCTGTGCAGTCGTGCTTTCCCAAGCTATCAGAAGCACTGGCGACAGCTTATGAATACATGCACGAAAGTGGCTGGCTGCATCGCGATATCAAGCCGGACAACATCCTGGTGAACAAAGCGGGTGAAGCGAGAGTGATCGACTTCAACCTGGCATCGCGAGTGAAAGGATCGCTGGGAATGATGCTGGCTGGCAAGCAAACCATCCAGGGCACTCGAACCTACATCGCGCCGGAAACCATTCTGAAGAAGCCAGCCACCCGGCAAACAGACATCTACAGTCTTGGCGTCACCTTCTTTGAAGTGCTGACTGGCCAGCCACCATTTGCCGGCGACACTCCCAACGCGCTTCTGAAAAAACACCTGGGCGAAGACGTGGTGGCACCGTCGATCTACAACCCAAACGTAACGAAGGACCTGGATAAGATCATCTTCCGGATGCTTGAGAAGAATCCCAAGAAGCGATTCGAGTCGATGCAGGAAATCGCATCTGCCCTTCGTCAGGTGAAATGCTTCGAAGAAGACCCGGTGGCCAAGAAGGAGCGTTTGCTTCGAGAAGAAAAAGAACGGCAGGCACAGTCGGAAGATTCGCGGCTGGATAGTCGAGCCGACGCCGATCGAACATCCCGCGGAATCAAGGCTCCCGTCGCTCCTAAAAAAGTGGTCCGCCGCAGCATTGGGCTGGACCGCGAAGAGGCAGCTCAGAAAGCCAAGGATGCGAAGAAGCAGCAGCAACAGGGTGGCGTTCCACAGCAACATCCCGGGATGATGCCCGGCATGATGCCCGGCATGCCAATGCCGCAACAACCAATGCCGCCGATGGGTTACCCGGGGATGCCAATGCAACCGGGAATGGGCTATCCGGGCATGCCGATGCCGCAGCAACCGATGATGCCCGGACAACCGATGCCGTATCAGCAACCGCCACCCGGTTATCAGCAACCACCACATCAACAACCACCGATGCCGCCTCAGCAGCCAATGCCCGGCCAGCAGCCGCCGGCTCCTCAACAGCCCGGCCCACAGAATCCACCTCACAACCAGCAGCCGCCGCAAACTCAACCGCAGCAGCCCGCGCCAGCCGCTCAGCCGACTGCGCCGCAACCTGCCCCACCACCGGCTCAGCAAGCGCCCCCTCAACCAGCCGCTCCGGCTCAGCCAGCCCCCGCGCCCCAGCCGCCGGCAGAAGAGCCGAAAGAAATGACGCTTGAGGACATGATGGACATCAACATCGAGTAAACAGCGCGACAGCATTGCACATTCGCCATTTTGGCTGCGGCGGCCGCGCTTGTGTTCTCCGCTGTTTTCATCTGTGGTGAAATCGCCTAAAACTCGTCGACCGTACCCACAGATTCGATCACACTGAGAAACCCGGCCATGGCTCCGCAGCACCAGCTTCCCTTCGAAAAACCCGTTTACGAACTGGAAGAGCAACTTTCAAAACTCGAAGCGGAACCCAATCCGACGCCGGCCATCCAGGACAGCATTCGCCGCATGCGGGTTGAGCTCACTCAGCTAACGCGGGAGATCTACGAGAATCTCAACCCGTGGCAGATTGTGCAGGTGTCCCGGCATCCCGAACGACCTCAAACCGCCGACTACATCGAGCTGGTCTTTGATGAATTCGTGGAACTGCACGGCGACAAAGCCTTCGGCGACGACCGCGCGTTGATCACCGGCTTCGCCAAACTGGATGGTCGAAAAGTCATGCTGGTCGGCCACCAAAAAGGACGCACGCTGAAAGAACGCAACGAGTGTCTGTACGGCTGTGCTCACCCCGAAGGCTATCGCAAGGCGATGGCCAAAATGGAAATGGCATCGCGTTACGGGCTACCAATTGTGTGCCTGATTGACACGCCCGGAGCCTACCCAGGAATCGGAGCGGAAGAGCGAGGACAGGCGTACAACATCGCGGTCAATCTGCGAGACATGTCGACTCTGGAAGTCCCGGTTGTCTGTGTCGTGATCGGCGAAGGCGGCTCCGGCGGAGCGCTGGGAATTGGCATTGGCGATCACGTGGCCGTGCTCAAGAACGCCTACTATTCGGTGATCAGCCCGGAAGGGTGTGCGGGCATTTTATGGAAGCATTCCAGCCACGCCGACAAGGCCGCTGGCGCGCTTCGTTTCACCAGCAGCGATCTGGTGGATTTGGGCATTATCGATGAAGTCATCGGGGAACCGCTGGGCGGTGCTCACCGGAATCATCGGCAGATGGCCATGACTCTGAAGGGAGCATTGGCGGAGGCAGTTCAGTCGCTGGAAGGCATTCCCAAAGACGAACTGCTGGACCGTCGGTACGAACGCTTTCGCCGAATCGGTGTGTTCGAAGAAACGGGTGCGGCGTAGTTTCAGGAACTACCCCCAACGTCCGATAATGTCCGTTATGTTAAGTTAATGCGAAAATCAGGCGGTTTTTACAGGGGCTGGTTTTGACCGCCCCGAATCCCCACAGCAGCCGCCTTGAAACGCACGTGGCTACTGGCGACTTCGATCCAGCCGCTGCCGTAGCTCATAGCTGAGGTCTGAAAGCCGGACGCCCGCCTTGTCTATCTGGCGAAGGATCCGGACGTCGATGTGCGTCTTGACGTCCGTGTAGTTATCCGGATCGTTCGGCTGCAAACTCATGTCTGCGTACCAGTCTCGGATCACGCCCGCCTGGACCTTTTCAGGCAGCCCAACCAGGTGCTCCCGCGTCTGCTGCAGGATGTAGCCGCTGTCATAACCGGCGGACTCGTAGATGCGTCCGATGGACGCCAGCATGCCGGACACATCCGACCCGCCCGCCACACTACCGGCCTGCCCTGTCGACGATCCAATCGACGACAAAAACTCGGAGACGACGCCTGGGATTTCCCGGTCGAACGATCGCCCCAGATTGTTGACGAAATTCTGCTTTTGTTCCGGCGTGGCAGAATTCCATTGTTTCTGAATCTGATCTCCGAATTGCTGCCTCATCTGCTGAGGCAACGTGCGCCACAATTCGTCCAGAGTTGTCCCGCCGCCGGTATCGGTCGCGTCATCCGGCCGCCCTGACCCAACGGCCCCGGCCAGCCCGTCGATGAAGCCCGGCAAGTTGAAGCCGTCGCTGCCACCGCCCGACGATTCTCCGCCAGAGCTTTCATCGCCGCCCATCCAGCCAGGCAAACTGCTGCTGCCATCGCCCAGTTCGATGTGCTCGTTGTGTAACGGTTCCAGCTCTTTCTGGTATCGGTCCAAATAATCGTGCCAGTACTCAGGAAAGTACTGCGGCGTCAAAGGTTCGATCCCATCGAGCACGCGACACGCCACGCGGCCGGTGCCGGATTGCAGAACAGTAGCCTTCAAAGATTCAGACAGCGTGACGGCAAAGAAGGTGATCACCATCACAATAATGCCACCTTTGACCAGGCCGAAGATTCCGCCCAGATGCCGATCGAAGTCTTTAAACTTGGCCTGCTCCAGCCAGCTGTTCAAAATCCGAGCCAGCATGAAGGCTCCCACCGAGAAGCCCAGATACAGAATGAACATCGCGATCCAATGACGCAGCGGCTGCTCAACGTTGATCTGAGGTTCGATGGCCGGCGCAAGCTGGTCTGCAAACTTGAAGCACAAAATCAGCGCAGCGATCCAGGCCAGCTGAGTGACCAGACCGCGTTGAGCTCCCTGCCAAGCGCAATACGCCAAAATTGCCAGAACGACGATGTCGTACCAAACCATGATTCCCGTCCCATTTCCAACCTTCGGACAGCCGTGCCCGCAGCCAGCGAAGTATAGGTGGTTTGAGCCAAACCCGGAAAGAGGGAATTTCAGACGGGATTACACGCCCCGGACGACCGCTGGTCACCAGACTTTCCGATCGAATCGGTTTCGAACCGGCCGCAGGAATGGTTACGGTCAATTGCTCGAATCCAGACGAGATCGGCCTCGTTAAAACTGCTTGCGGCTGTCAAGCATCAGAGTCACCGGGCCATCATTGACCAAAGCAACGTCCATATCCGCCTGAAACGTACCTGCCTCAACGGGCACTCCAAGGCCTCGCAGTTCCGCCACGAAACTTTGATACAGACGATTAGCCAGTTCCGGCCGCGCGGCTGCAATAAAACTTGGGCGACGACCTTTGCGACAATCGCCGAGCAACGTGAACTGGCTGACAACCAACGCCGCTCCGCCGATGTCTTTTAGATCGAGATTCATCTTGTCATCGTCATCTTCGAAGACTCGTAAGCCGGCAACCTTGGCCGCCAGCCAGATGACGTCCTGTTGACTGTCGTCGGCCGCGACACCAAGCAGAATCAAAAAACCGGCTTCGATCTTTCCCACGATGTCGCCGTCGACCGTGACGGAGGCCTGGGAAACTCGTTGAACAACGGCACGCATGTTTCACTTTCAGATTCGCAATCAAAACCGACCAGCACGCCGTTCGCGCGATGGCAGGATTTCCAGACAGGTTGTCCACCAACCAGTCAACACAGTTTCGGTGAACTCGTCGGGAAGATGCTCCGCACGCATTTCGGCAGCCAGTCGCTTGTGATCATAGACCACCGGTACGAACTCCACCGAGACGTCGACACCACTTCCGTGAAAAGTGCAGGGAAGGGCATTCGAATTTTTTTCGCCGCCGATTTCGACAATCGAGTACCAGACGTTCGTTGAGCCATCATTCTCCGGCCGCCCCAACACACCGACGTTAATGTAGCGACGTCCGCCGCTCAGTTCACGCTGCCAGTGGATGCCGGAATGAGTTCCGACAATCACGTCGGCGTTGTATTCGTCAGCGAGTCGATTCAGGAACGCTGTACTGGTTGAAGACTCCCACAAGAATTCGTTTGTTCGTCGAGGACTGCCATGGCACAGCAACACGCGCAGGCCATCTACTTTCAGTCGTATCTCAGAAGGCAATTCCCGAAGCCACGCTTTGTTAGTATCGCAGGTGTTCGCCAGAGTGTAGTCGTAGCTTAACTGAGCGAAGTGGTTATCTTTCGGATCGGTGTAGCCGCATTGGCAGTCGTTCAATTCGTTACCGATGCTGTCGTCATAGTTGCCTTGAATGCACGCTACATTGTGCCGTTGCAGGATCGGAAACACTCGGTCAGGATGCGGGCCGAAGGCACCAAGGTCGCCAAGGCAATACATGGCATCAACACCACGAGCCCTGGCATCAGCGATCGCCTGTTCCAGCGCGAGATAGTTGCTGTAGAGTCCTCCGAACAACGCGAGCTTCATGTTTCGGAACTCGCCGTCGGATTTCGCAGCGTCGTGTTCGAACAAATCGCACCGTACTGATAGCACGTGTAGCACGCTCCGTGACTCAACGGAAACTCGCCCAACGATTCCGCCAGCGTGTCACCCTTCTTTCCGTCCGACGCTTCCAGTAAAATCGGACAGACGAACACCCCGCGATTCGTAATGACTCGACTGTGATGACACAGCAACTGGTCCCGATCGAAGCCGTGCATCATTTGCGGCGTGATCCGTTCCGTAGATTGATATCCCTCGGTTCGATTCTCTTCAGCCCCGATCTTCAGACGCGGTAGAATTTTCAGACGCGGCCGTCGACAACCGTGCGCCTTTAACACACGGCGGAACTGTTCGAGGATGTCATCGCTTTCAGAATCGTCCCAGGTTTGAGTCATTGTGATGATCGGCAGGAAGTCGTGTTCGCACAATAGTTCAACGCCCCTCATCGCTCGTTCGAACGTGCCTTCACCACGCACCGGATCGTTGATGTCCGGCGTCGGGCCATCAATAGAAACTCGCAACTCCAAACTAAAGCCAGACTCGTCTTCAGCGCGCCGCAATTCCTGCAGCCATTCGGTTTTCAATACTGTGCCGTTCGTTAACACAGTCGCCGGGCCATACTGCAGAGTGCGTTGCAGCATCGGAACAAGGTCTTTGTTCAGAAACGGCTCACCACCGGTGAAGTAATACTCCCGCACTCCGTACGCGATCGATTCGGCTAAAGCGGCTTCAACCTGCTGCAGGGTTAAGAATTCGAAGCTGTGATTGTGAGGACTGCAACTGATGAAGCAGTGTCGACACGTGAGATTGCAGACCGTGCCCGAAACCTGGAACCACAATTCGTCCAACGATCGCAGCTCAATGTTTGGAACAGTCTCATCAGGCAACGTCGCGGACTTCATGCGTTCGCTCCGTTTGTAGAAGCAAAGTGTTCAAACACCTGATCGACCTGCTGCAGCCCGATTTGCATTAGAAATCGAGAATCGCGGCCATAGCTGGCGGCACCCAGAATGTAAAAGTTGGGCTCCGGATTCTGAAGTAACTCACACCCCGTCGAGGTCTGCTGCAGGCAGTCGTTGGAAGATTCTCCCAGCAGGTGAGCCGCAAGTTTGATCGGCCCGTCCGTCGCGTAGCATCGATGGATCTGCAGTTCGCGGAACGGATCGGTGTTCGGGCGGTAACCGGGGTTAGCGATGATATGGTCGCAGAAAATGCGCTCCACCCTGCCCTCGCCTGATTCCGGATTCGTGAACAGCTTCACCGCGAATCCGGATTCTGTCTGTTCGATTTCATCAACATGCAGACCGGGCCTCCAATCAACGATCGGATCGTCACCAACTGCCAGCCGGTTGGCTCGATCAGTAAGCTCCGCGCGCATCGGCAACGGATCATCGATCACTTGTCGTAATGGCTTGTCACAATTGCCTCGCGTGATCCATGTGATTTTGGTAGCGGCGTCATCGCCGGCGAGGTCCGCCAGCAGGCACACCGACGTCGCTGCCGAGTATCCGCTGCCAATCACGAGGGAGTGCCGGCCTCGATACCGATCGCCTTCCGCGCCGGCCACGTTGGGGATGCCATAGTCGCTATCAGTCAGCAATAACTGTTCGCCGACACACGGCATCCCCCCTGCCCCGACGAAATGGTGTCGTGACGTGAATCCCGAACAATCCAGCAACACGTCCGCGTCGAAAATTCGTTCGCCGTCATTGGTGCGTACCAGAATCCGAAACGGCTGGTCGGCTCGACCTGGCTGACCAATGCGATCGGACTTACCGAATGCGCGACGACTCACGGCAACGACTTCGTGTTGAGTCAGCACGCAACCGGACAGCGCCGTACTATTCGCGAGCGGCCGCAGATAACGTTCGCAAAACTGTCCACCGTGAAGCAAATCGTCCAAAGCCGGCGGCTGCTGATCTGCTATGAGGCTCCGGCCGACTGTTGAGCTGTTCATTCCAAACGGCGTGAACAGTGGAACGTGCTTCCACCGCTGAATAGCGTCTCCAATATCGCCGCGTTCGAGGACCGTTACGTCGAAGCCCTGGCTGACAGCTTTCACAGCCGCTTCAAGTCCGATCGGTCCGGCACCAACAATGACAAGGCGATTCTTCTGCATAGTGCCGCAGGTGTACACAAAGTCGCGGCTCATCGCATCCGTCGACAGACATAATCCGACAGCAAACCCGCGAAGAATGCCCTCACCGCATGGGCCATGTGAGCTGCGTTACAAGTCCGTAGAGGCCACGGCGCGATCATACGTCAACCCATCCATGCTGATTTGCGGTTCACGATCCACCAACAGGTCTGCCAGCAGCGCGCCGGTTCCCGGCGACATCTGAAGCCCCGACCGAAAGTGCCCTGCCCCGACAAACAGGTTTTCAAATTTGGGGACTCGCCCAAGGAACGGCAACTCATCTGGCGAGCCCGGCCGCAAACCAGCCCAACACTTCACCACTTCAGCCTTACCGAGTTCCGGGACCAGCGACGCCGCGAATGTCAACAGCCCGGAAATAGCGTCCGCAGTCGTACGTTTTTCGAAGCCAACGTGCTCTTCCGTCGCGCCAACCAGAATCAGCCCGTCGGTCCGAGGCACAAGGTAACGTCGTCCCTGCTCAACAACGCACGAAAACGGAAGACGATTGGCCTTCAGCAACGCGATCTGCCCGCGCACTGGTTTCACCGGCAGCGAAATACTGAGCGGAGCAAGAACCTGATTCGTCCACGATCCAGCTGTCACGCAAATTCGATCGGCGGCAAACGTGTGATCGAATGTCGACGCCGTCACGAACCCGTCGTTGCCTGCAGTGAGTCGCACTCCATCGACGTACTCAACAATCTCAACCCCAACATCCCGGCAGGCCGCTGCAAGAGCTTTCATGTGACGCGGATTCCGCACCTGGCCAAAGTCGGGCAACACTACACCGTGTTCAAACGTCTCGTGCAGATCAGGAACATGCTGTTCCAGACCTGTTCGGTCCAGGGTGAGCACATGAAGACGTTCGGCTTGCCATGCCTGAACCTGCTCGCCGAAGAGTCCATCATCTGTTGGTAGTTCGACCGCACCGCACTGACGAAACCCGTTATCGATTCCGGTACGATCTTTCAACAGGGCCGCCAGTCCCTTCCACATCTCGTGACTGTAAGATCTCAGCCGCGCTTCGGGCGTAGTTGCCTGGGAGAGATTACCTGGCGGCAACATGCCGGCCCCCGCCCACGACGCTTCACGCCCCACCGACTGACGGTCCACGACTGTAACCGCCCTGCCCTGCTCTACCAGTTTTAATGCAGTCGTGAGCCCGATGACTCCGCCGCCGATGATCAGAATGTCTGTTGAAGAATTCACGAAAGGTACTGTTGAGGTCTATGTATAGCCGGAGTCGGTTCAGCAGCGCGTGCTATCTGTCGCCTGAAGGAACAAACAGTTGCGCGGCGCTGAGTATATGTCACCGTCGCAACGTATCCAACAGACGCAGTCACCCAGCCCGCGTTTACGAAATTCGATCACGCGTTTCAGTCGGTGCCGCTTGCCGAGTGGCACTTCGCCGCAGGCGACTGCAGTACATTGCCGATCGCCGTACGATTCCACTTGCGGCCTTCTGGGAAGCCGACTCCGCGTAGATTCGGCGAAGCTGAGAGTCCAGCTCGGCAAGCAGGACCCAAATTACGTTCCATGAACGCTTCACGACTTCGGCCGGCGAAATTTCTTCCGCAGTTTCTCCACCGTGTCGTACTGCGAACAACCAATAAGATGATCATTCACCATGCCCATTGCCTGCATAAAGGCATAGGCGGTGGTTGGGCCGACGAATTTCCAGCCAAGTTTCTTCAATGCCTTCGACATCGCCATAGCTTCGTCACACGTCGTTCGTTGATAGGCTTCGGCCTTCGAAGTGAGCGGCACCCTGCCCTGCTCTTTCGGTTCCCATTGCCAGAACCACGCGGCCAGCGAACCGAAGTCACGTTCCATTTCAATGGCGCGTTGAGCGTTATTGATCGTCGCTTCGATCTTGCCCCGATGGCGGACAATGCCTTCGTCTTTCAGCAGCCTGGTGACTTGAGGTGACTTAAACTTCGCCACCGCGTGAAAATCGAAATCGTGAAACGCCGCTCGAAAGTGCTCCCGCTTCCGCAAAATTGTGAGCCAGCTTAGGCCCGACTGAAAACCTTCGAGGCAAATCTTTTCGAACAGCCGGCGATCATCGTCCACCGGGCAAGCCCATTCGGCGTTGTGATACAACACATAATCATCATGCCCCTCGCACCACCAGCACCGAGGCTGTTTGTCGTCGAGATAAGAAATTCCGACTCCGTCATTAGCCATGTTCAAACGCAATCCCGTACAGCAGTGGTCAAGTGTTCAGTCGCACGAAAACGGGGCATGTTCAATATAGCAACGCGCCCGAACTGCACTTCAGCAGGCGATTCGCTCGCATGTGGAATTTACCACAGACTGGTGTGCATAATTTGAACACTTACGGGCTCGAACACGCGTGCTTCTGGACTCCCGCAGAAACCATGAATTTGGTTAGAAAAGCTTAAATTCACGAGTTTAGCAGCAGATTCTGGCGGGGCATTCGATCAGAATCCGTTTAGAGGGATTCCCCGCCTACCCCATTATCCAGATTCTTCCCCGGAGAGACAGGTATGTTGAAAACAAACAGCGGAATTGGCGCTCGGAGCACCAATCGCCGCCGAGCTGGTTTTACGTTGATCGAACTACTAGTGGTCATCTCCATCATCGCAACTCTGATGTCCCTGATCCTCCCCGCCATCCAAAACGCGCGGGAAGCCGGAAGAAGAACTCAGTGCCTCAATAACATTCGCAATGTCACCGTGGCGTTGCTCAATTTTGCTTCCTCAAACAAGAGTCGGCTGCCAGCATTGAGTTACTACAATCGCAACCCGGGGAGCATGGTCCCGTCGTTTTCCGATGGTCGAAGCTGGGTTGTAGAAGTGCTTCCGTTTATGGATCAGCAAGGAACGTATGACCGTTGGGATAATGCTCTACCTTGGGACAGCGCAGTCGTGAACTCAAATGGCGCCCGGAATATTAATTTGGCCGGTGAACTCTATATCGAGGCGTTGGCTTGTCCGAACGATGAAAGTGCGTTCTCTATTCCGGGCGGGTTGTCATACGTTGCCAACGCTGGGTTTGGAGACTCCACGGTCGGTGCCGACGAGATGGTTCAGGATCCTGGACACTCGTTTCATGCCGAAGACTTCGATTGGGACAGTAACGGCACGACGCTTGAAGTCACTGACACCAAGTTGACGCGCGATACTGGCGTTTTTTGGTCAGAGTTTGGTTCTGTACCAAGTACTTCGAACCCGAGCGCGACCATCGGAAAGATATACGATGGCTCTGGAAACACCATTATGCTTTCCGAAAACATCAATGCAGGGCAAGGAAACTGGGCAAATCCCAGTCTGAACAGTTGTGGCATGATGTATCCGATCAGCGGTGCTCCATCCACCCCCGGGCAAACTGACCGGGCTTCGAACGCGGTGCTCGGGAATACTCCCACAGCAATCCTACCTGGAACTCAACCGTACATTAACCAACGTAAGACCGGCCCGGAGGGCGCTCCATTTCCTAGTTCAAACCATCCAGGAATCGTAGTGGTTTCAATGTGTGACGGTTCAGCGAAGACGATCAGTGAGAACCTGGATGAATATGTGTACACCCAGTTGCTAACCCCCTCAGCCTCAAGGCTTCGGACATTGGCAACTGCAACACAGTTTGTCCCTGAAAAGCCAGTCAGCGCGGACTCTTTCTAGACATGGATCTTGCGATAATGTGCGTGAGCACATCAGGCTCCCTGCGGCATTTAATTAGCACTCATTCCCCCGTTTTACTTGCATTACCCGGTTGCCCCGACTAGCCTCGTCACATAAACACGGAGCGGTCGGTTGCTCAGGGAGTTTTTAGCGTTCTCAGGATTGGTTTCTTTAGGGTTTCGTTACATGTCTAAAATCACCATAGCACTGCTGTCCTTCTTGTTGCCTGCTGCCAGTCTGCAAGCGGATGTCATAACGATGGGAAGTCATGCAATAGCATTCACGCCGTCGCTCACTCCTATCGGATCTGGAACCTTTACAAACGGCGCTGCAGCTCCTGATGTTTCCGAGTCGTACACGCTTGGGTCGAATACCGCAACTTTCAGCTTCAACTTGACGGATGACGGAGCTGTCGCGCCAGGCGCAGCTAACTTCCTTGAGCTGGCCGTCGACTTAGGGGGGTTCTTGACGACTGGTGAGAACATCACTTGGGAACTCTCGTCTTTGATCTTCGCTAGCGGTGCTGACATTTTTTCGGTCACTCAGCTCACAGGTGCCGCGGCGGTCAGTATCACGCATAACAGCGATGACATGATCACAATTCAAACTCCGACTGCGACGGCGAACCAAAGTTACACATTTCTAATCACCGATGATTTGACTGCAGCGACAGTGCCAGAACCGTCGAGCTTTGCTCTGCTGATTCTCGGAGGAGCTGGTTTTTGGGGCGTGCGGCGTCGACGTCGCCAAGGCTAAGCCGACTCGGCGTGGTGCCCGCTCAAATACGGATCTGCAATCCCAGCACGGTAGCAATCTTGTCACCGTTGGGTGGCACGTCCGTGAACAGCGTGTGTTGCGAAGCAACAGGAAGCCGCTCTAACGGTCGCCAGCCAGTGAAGGGCCTCGTGCTGATTCCAGCGTCGATATGGAGTGGCCTACCTCGCAAACGCCGACATCGACTGCGAGACGTCAAACGTTGGTCGCAAGTACGCCGCCAACCGATCCAGCACCTGCACATTGCTGCCGTAGTGGGAGTGGCCGAGGTGATCGAGGGAGTGGACTCCGGTGACTCGAATGGTGTTTACACCTTCGATGTTCAGAGCGGCTTGAGAATCTCCGGCTCGATAGCGGCCGTTGTGGATTTTTCGGGATGCTTTCAGAGCGTAGTCTGTGTCCGATGTGATCAAGACGATGTTGCTGGCGGCATGACGGATGTGGTTGATGAACGTTTTGAATTCTGATTGAGCGACGTCGGGGGCGGCGAGAATCAGGTTGCTGATCGGGGACGTCTCTGTTCGGTCAGCGGACCATGATCGCCATGCCGGAAACCTCGTCTGAAAGTCCTGCATGCGGGGGCCGACAACAGAGTTGAAGCGTCCATCTGCGTCGCTGCGTCCCAACGGAAAGCCTTGCCCTGCCGCAAAGCGGCGGTTGAGCGACGCCAACTGAAGCCGGTCTGTGGGTTGGCCTGTTGGGTCAATGTTGCCGGTCAATGCGCTGATGGCTCGCAGTGCGACGCGGTTGCCCATGCTGTGAGCCAGCACGTTTAGGCGGACGGAATCGTCGAACTGGTTTCGCAGTTCAGCGAGCAGCTCCGCAAGGTTCCAGAAGTAGCGTTCCGCCAGTCTTTCGTCTGAAAGATACTCGGTGGTCTTTGCGTGAGACTGCCAGCTAAAAGCGATGACAACCCCATGGAATGGCATGTCCTCAGCCAGTTGAGCGGCTCGAGCAATCGCGTTGTCCAACGAGACGTTGAAGCCGTGGACGAACACCAGAATGTCTTTTGATTCGGCTTCGTCGATGGCCGTTTGCAGTGATGAATAGAAGTCCGCTTTGCCGCGGCGTTTCAGCGGCCGCACCTGTAGCTGGCTCTCAGCACTTGCACCCACAACGCACTCACCACGACGACGCCTGAACGGCACGGTGACTTCGGAAAACCCATGAGTTGAAGGTGGCATGGCGCAAATGGCGTCGACCGTTTGTTCGGAAAGCGTGCGACCATTCAACGATGTGGCCGTCGACGCAGTAGTCGCACTGTCAGCCACAGCATCCAATCGATTTGTGACGAATGCGATCCGCCATTCCGCAGCCCGGGCCGGAATTGTCGACCGTTGAGGTGACGAAGAATGCCCTGACAACGCAAAGTTGCCCGACAAGACGGCAGTCGACCGTGGCAGTGGGCCTTCCACGCCGCGAAACAGCCAGCTTTGAGCGTAGTTGCCGGCGAATCCCACAGCGGCGATGATCAAAGACGCCGCCACTCCTTTGGCATAGCGAAAGATTCCGTTCACACTTCGGCCCTGATTGTTCGCGCGGTGTATCTGATTCAAGCAACTGCAGAGCTGCACAATTTATCAGACCTGGCGGTCGCCATGCGACGACAATGTTACTCACCGCAAAATTCACATGGGGCGACGCAACAGGGTGCCGGGTCATTCGGCAAATCGTGCTGCTTGCTGAACTACTGCAGGGACCTTCACCACATCAGACATTGTGAAATTCGTCGAAACTTCTGCTACCGCGTACAACCGTGGCGCATGACGAGAACTGGCCAGGCACCTCAGTACGTCCCGCTGCTCAGGCTTCCGACCTTCAATTATCAGCCGGCCGCAGCACGGAATCGATGACTTGATAACTGGCTTCTCGCATGTCGTCCGGGAAGTTATGGTCGCTGTCAGGGTGCTCGATTTGCAAGTTCGCAGGGTCACCCAGAAGTTCGTAAACCGGTCGAGCTGCTTCCGCACAATCATCGACACTCTTCCAACGAAAATTGCTGTCGTGCAGGGGAGCGTTCACAAATAACGGGCGTGGGGCAAGAGCTCCCAGCAGTTCAGGGAAGTCAAACGGGATCTGCTCCAGCTTATTGCGATAATTGGACATGCGAGGCATGTAGCGGATCTGGCACCAGCCCTGGCCGAAATACCACACTCGCTCTGCTCCATCCATGTAGTCGGTGTATGAATCAAGCCCGCAACTACTCACGACGGCCGTGACGCGTTCGTCCAGGACGGCTGTGTAAACGGCGTTGTGACCACCTAGCGAATGGCCGATGGCTCCGAAGCCGTTGGTGCTGTCGACATAGTCGCGTGATTCAAGCAGGTCGAGGCCCCGACTGTTGTCCCAGATGGCTTTCATCGTGCCACTAACGTAGCCCAGCTTGCCGAGATTCGGGTAGTAGTTGGCGAGGTGTGGATACGCGGGCGACAGAGTCACGTAGCCTCGTTCGGCCAGCTCCGCCGCGTATTGCCGCCCTGCCCTGCCGCCAAGTCCCACCACAACCTTATGGCCGACGGTGTTGTCGGTCGGATGAAGGCACAGCACGGCCGCCGCTTTGTGCTTGCCAGCGAGTACATCTTTGGGAATGCACAGATACGCCGGCGTGCGAGACCCCGGTTCAGACTGGTAGGTAATCAATCGACGAACGTAGCTACCAGCGTCGGCTTCTTCTTCGATCTTTACGGCAAGGTCAACTCGCCGATCGTCGCCGGGCATCGGTCCCATCACCTGCTGCATCGCGGCCAGAATGTCGGCTCGCCGTTTGCCCCATTCGGCCGCGTTGGTGACAGGCTTAACGGTCCCGCTGTCGTCACGGTATTGAAGCAGGTTCGTCCGATCCAGCGTGCGCAACGGCGGTTGGGCGGGAGCGGCATTGGACAGCACAGCGAATAGAGCCAGGCCTGTTGCGGCTGAAGAAAACAATTGACGAATGGCCGTGTAGCTGACGCCCGTCATGGCAGTCCTTTTTAAGACACGTGACAGAAGGTGTACGCCCTTGATGCAAACCGGGCATGAGATTCTGCCAAGGTGACGTGTCGGCAGGATTCCGTCAAGTGTCCAGCTTTGGCGCCAGCGATCAACGTAAACAACAGCTTCTATTCAAAGCGTCAGCTCTAATCGGCTGGCGGGCCGTCCCGCACTAAGAACCCCTAACCAAACCTGTGTGAGCCGCGACGTTTGTGGTTTCGTTTCAGGCAAGAAGTGAGGAGGAGGAACCACAAGCGGCCCGGAAGGTTGCGACGACAGCAGCCGATCTGGGGCGTCAGCGCTCCTCGACGACATCTGTCGCCTCGTCACTTTTCCTTGCATCTCGACCACTGTCGTCACAACGCGGCCACACAGGTGTTGTGTTGTTAGGGGTTCTAAGTAGCGACGGGCTGCGCCGCTGCGCTAAAGTACTGTTGCACTCGGTCCTGTTCTTCCGACGTCAACGTTAGCTGCTGCGATGTCTGAAACGGCGGAAGCTCATCCAGCTTTGCCTTCGCATTCAGTCCTACACCATCCAGCGAATTCGCAATGCGACGGATCGCCTGCTGCGGGTGTTCGCAGAAGTCTTCATACGTGACGTGAACCACTCGATCATCACAAACACTGCTAAGCTGTCGCTCGATGTTCTCATCGATAGACGTGATCTGCCGACACACGTCGTCAACATAAGCCAGCGGGTCGGCAGAAGAATCCGACGACGCACTCTGCAAGCCCCAACCCACAGACTTATCGCCCTGCACTTGTGAACGTGCTCGAATCAGCGAATTCGCAACGTACAACGGATTGCGCCGCACAACGACGAACTTCGCGTTCGGCAAGTGTTCCGCCAGCAGCGAAATGCAGCTTGTGTTGCGGTTGTTTTTGTTAAGGAACGGCTTGTCGAAATCATGCGACCACGCGGCGAAAAACGCCTGCATGTCGGCGACCGTTTCCGGCGTCAGCGATTGAGCCGGCTCGTAGCGGTCTTCACCCAGCCAGCGGTCCCAGATGTGAAACGCATCGTTGGGGCCTCGCAGGTGAGTCGTCTGGCCGTAGTAGTTTCGAAAATCAGGACGGCGCAACGACGGTAACGCGTTCTGTACGCGCGACGCAGTTAATGGCGAACGGGGAAACAGCCCGCTGAGGTTACTCGGCGAGCTAACGTCCAGGTAAAACGCCAACGCCTGATACACCAGCGTGGTGCCGCTGCGAGGTGCTCCGACAATCAAAACCTGGGGATGTTTCGCTTCTACATTCTTTGCCACATGTCGACGTTCGAAACGACTCAGCACCGCATCAAATGGTATCGCCCCCAATCGCAGACCTTCACGAAACAATGCGCCGTAGGCCGCTCGGTTGCCGGACTTCAGCATGCGAAAAAGCAGCCCGACGGGGTCTTGAAAATTACTTGAGGGAGCGGTCCGACTCATGGATAGCTTTCTGGGAGATCAAACCAGGAATGTCTGCCGTGATTGTTACAGCAGCAGTAGGGAAATGCAGACGATTTGATGTCGCCGGCCGCCTGTTAAGTTCCCCTTGCGCGCAGGGCGCGGGTTTGATCGAAACGACGACGATGTTGCATTCCGGAAACGCCGGACTTCGCTTCGCCACAAATTGTGAGCCGGGCTGGTTATGGCACCATGTCTGAGTACATCAATGCGAACGAACGCCGATGCTTTGAGCAGTCTCCCTGTTGCTGTGACCGGTTCGCACTCGTGGCAGACAGCCTTCACCATCCGAACCGCCTGTTCCGCGGCCACATGTCAGCGAGACTCGCCGCAGAATCCGCTGCGATGCATTTCGCGCACCAGCTCGCGAGCCACCACGCCGGCAGCCTGACTGCCGGAACCGCCGTGTTCAAGGACAACTGCGAACGCGTACTTCGGTTGATCGGCCGGGAAGTAGCCTGCAAACCAGGCGTGATCCTGTTTTCCCGGAGCGGTCTCGGCCGTACCTGATTTACCGGCTATCAGCACATTCTCTAATCGGACTGTTTTGTAACCCGTTCCATAGGGAGCCTGCACGACAGCGGCTAGACCTTCGCGGATTCGGTCCAACACCGCGCCCGAGAGTCCGGGAATTCGATGTCGTGCAATATCGTGCGGACGGTCATCAATGTCGCGTGTTGTGCGAGCCGTTCCGTCGGGGCTAACGACGTGAGGCGTTACCAACCAGCCACCGTTTGCGATCGCTGCCATGCTTCGCACGATTTGCAAAGGAGTTGCTGTAAGGCTGGACTGACCGATTGCCAGACCCAGAGCCTCTCGATCCATGCGTACGTTGGCCGGCTCCGTGACAACCGATCCGGGTACGTTGCCGGCTTCTTCGAAGGGAAGGTCCACGCCCGTTGTTCGGCCGAATCCGAAGCGATCGAACCACGCTCGCAGTGGCGAAAAACCAAGGCGTTGAGCGGCATCAAAAAAATACACGTTGCATGATTGAGCTAACGCCTGAGTGAGCGTGGTGTCGCCGTGCCCGGACCCGTACAGTCGAAAAATCAAACACCGATGTTCATCGGGGCTCTTCAAGAATCCCTGGCAGGCGAACATGGCGTCAGGGTCAAGCGCCTTCGCTTCGATCGCGGCGGCAGCCGTGAATGGTTTGATCACCGAACCCGGCGGCAGAGCCATTGATGTGACTCGGTGAATAAACGGATGCCGTCGGTCAGCGTTCGCGGCCGCCCAGTCATCTGTCGAACTGCCGGTGAACAAAGAAAGACTGAACCGCGGCGCACTGGCAGCGACCAGCAGACGCCCCGTCGCTGCGTCCATCACCACGATGGTGCCACCTTTCGGAACCGGTTGCGGCCGCGATTCCTCGCTGTTTGCGACCGGCAATAGCTGTTGCGGGGCGTCTGTCAAAGCTTCGTCCAGCAGTCGCTCCGCGTGTCGCTGCAAGTCGGAGTTCAACGTGAGCACGACGTCACGACCACCAACCGGTTCGCGCTCGACCTCGTCTTCCAGCACCTCCATCCGCCGATTGCGCACAATTCGCCGGCGACCGGGAACGCTTTTTAGCTGATGTTCGTAAGTGCGTTCCACGCCGAAGCGACCGCGCCGCGGCACCCACGATCCGCTTTGAGTCGCCGCTTTCAGATCCGCTGTTTCTTCGTCCATTAACGGAGTCCGAGCTCCAACAACGTGAGCCGAAAGTTCTCCCTGCGGATACGTGCGGCGATGTCCGACAACGACTCGCACACCGGGAAAGCGGTGCGGCTGTTGACGGATTACGGCAGCGACCTCCAACGGCACGTCGTCCACGATCTCGTGAAACGATTCTTCTTCGCGCACGACGATTCGGTCTGACTGACCGCGTCTTGCGGGCGTTGTCAGAGCTGCGCGAATCGATGACGCGATCCGGATCAACAGTCCGTCATCGCCGTTCGTTGCAATGCGGTCTTCCGTTGATTGCAGGCGACGGCGGTTAACAGAATCAGCGATCCTCTGCACCCTGCCCTGCACCGTTCTCAATCGGTCTTTAAGCTCCGTCACCGGGATCGCCGCGACTTGCGCAACGGCAGACCACATTTCATCTCGTGTGCTTAGAATATCCGCTTCCGTTACCTCGACCAGTGCCGGATCCCTGCGTTCGGTTCGCGACAAACGCCTACGCACCTCGCGGCTCACCCATGTGGCGTCCAAGGGTTCCTGTAACCAGCGATAGTGCATCTGCACAGAATACTGATCCACATCTGCAGCCAGCACGACCGATGATTCCGTTAAGATCCGGCCGTCGCGAGCGGGAATCGCTTCGTACTCGACAGTGGTCGCATTCAGCGCATCGAGATACCGTTCCTGCAAACGGCCCTGCACCCAACCCATGCGTCCCAAAACGATGAACGTTGCTGCAAAGAAAGCGATCGCCAGCATAACAAACCGAGTTACCGGTGGCGGATCGATTAGCGCATCCGGTGCAGCACCGTCGTCATGGAAGATCGGATTCAGTGGCTGGTTATGCATGCCGTCCGACTATAGGGAAACGGTTCTGCGGAACCCAAGTTCTTCCGACATCCTCAGCACAAACACAATCAGCAGCATACAGGGAATGGCAACGACCAATCGCGGTGCTGCGGCAGACGTCATGACTCGCAAACCGGCGTCATACGCACCAACCGCCGTCAGCACGACTTCACCCAGCACCACGATCGCCAGTGGGTGCAACCACGCAGCACGGCCGTTTTCGTAGCGGTGGGATGAATCACCGTTTGTCAGGAATCGAGCCGTCAGTAACAGCACAACGGCAATTTCCAATGGTGGCCCTGTCGCCCCAAGAACCCAACTCAACAACATCGCGGCCCCTGCCACAACGACGCCACTGGCACTCCGCTGCCACAGCATGCAGCCGACCGCGCTGGGAATGACGATACTGCCGACCGGCAACAAGTCCGGCCGTGCCTGTTCGGCCGCCAATGCGAACCACAGCACAACGGTCCATAACGCAATTGCTTTCATTGCTTTGCCTTGACTGAAGAATTCAGCTTCGCCTGCACAACAAGCACTTCGTTTAAGCCGTCACGGTGGAAGGCTGGTTGCACCGATATACTCCACTCACCGCCCGCCGAAAATTCGGCCTTCACAACTTTTCCAAAATACAGTCGCGGCCCCTGGATCCCGTCGATGTCGGCTGAAAAAACTTCATCGCCAATCGCCACTGCGGCGGTATACGGCACGCCGACAATGCGACAGAATCCATCACCACTGCCTTCCAACATGCCTCGGGCGGCGTAATTTGAAGTTTGCGATCCCTGCTGAACAAGCTGCACGGCCGCTGAAAATTCGTCGTCCGTGACGGGCTGCACGACACTCACCCACCGCGACACCGAGGCGACGCGGCCGACTACCGCTAAGCCGGAGATCACTGGCTGGTCCTCCTGAACACCGCTGCCGGAACCTTGATCGACCAGCATGCCATGACCTTCCACAATCACGTCCGAGCGTTTCAAACCCGCCTGCTGGCCAGCTTCCAGAAACATCTCGCGAAGTCGCGACGGCGTTCCAGTGCGACTTAGCACTTTCGCTCGCGTGGTGACGAAATTCACCAGCGACCGACCGACAATTGTTTGAGCACCCGTTTGGCTGCGAGCCGTCCGCAGTTCGTTTCTTAGCCGGGCGTTTTCAATCACCAGTTGGCGCCGTTGCAGTTCGTTTTCTAGCAACGCGTTTTGCAATGCGGCTGCCCCGGACAACGAATTTTCGGCAGGCGTTGCGTCGCCGCCTTGATTGCTTTTATGCGAAATCGCGGCAACGACCAGGCGACCGGGGCTAAGCACGTTGTGCAGTTTCATTCGCGCGGTGGTCAGCGAACCTCGCGGGTCAGCAACGTACACTGCGACTGTCAGCAGCAGCATCGCGACCACGGTGAACCAAATTGGTTTTGATGATGTCGTCGGATACATACCGTCGGCTAATTCCCACTATCCAGACGTCCCTGCCATTGCTCCAGGTGGTCAAGGCAGATCATGGCTCCGCGAGTGACCGTTGTGCGAGGTGACTCGATGACTCGCACAGGGATACCGAGGTGCTGATTCAAATACCGGTCAATGCCCCGCAGCTGTGCGCCGCCGCCGGTGAGAACCAGGCCGGTGTCGGCGAGATCCGCGATCAGCTCAGGCTGGCATTGTTCGATTGTGCCTCGAATACAGTCGACCACTTCCTGCAGAGGATCTGCCAACGCCTCGCGCACTTCCTCGCTGGTGATCATGGCCTTGCGAGGAATGCCGCTGGCGGTGTCGAGCCCACTGACTTCGTGGCTGAGTTCATGATCCAGCGCCGCCGCGCTGCCGATTTGTAATTTGAGTTGCTCAGCCGTCTGATCACCGATTCTCAGCGAATAGCGTCGTCGCAAATAACGCACGATCGCGCGGTCCATCAGGTCGCCGGCGGTACGGATCGATCGATTCGCGACGCTGTCGCCGAGACTCATGACGGCAACCTCTGTCGTCCCGCCGCCGATGTCGCATACCATACTGGCCAACGGTTCAGAAATCGGCAGCCCTGCTCCAATAGCCGCCGCCCGTGCTTTTTCGATCAGCCAAATCTTTCCTGTTCCCGCTCGTTCGGCACTGTTGATGACGGCTCGCTTTTCGACCGCCGTAATACAACCGGGAATCGCAATAACCGCGCGCGGACGCAGGCCAAATGAACGGCCGGTCGCCTTTTGCAAAAAGTAACGAAGCATGGCTTCGGTCAGTTCGAAGTCGCTGATGACACCGTGAGCGATCGGCCGGACGGCTCTTATTCCTTCCGGCGTGCGGCCGAGCATTTGGTGAGCCAACTTGCCGACGGCGGCTCCGCGACCTATCACACTCGAATGCCCCCGACCAACTGCGACGACGGACGGTTCGTCCAGACGTATTCCTTCCCCCGGCAGACCGATTCGGGTGGAAGTGGTTCCCAGATCAATCGCCAAATTCGTGGAAAACTGTTGTCGCAGCCGTGTCAGCATTCGTAGGACACTGGGAAATATGTGGAGTTCCGGGAAAGCCGAGTTCTACTCGCAACGTCGACTTCGCCGCAATATAAGACTGCATTTCTGACGATGAACGAATATATCCACCTGTGCAAAAATAGGAGGCGGGCGTCGTTTGGGGCCGCGATTTACTGAGGGCGATGATGCGAATCGCGATAATGCAGCCGTACCTGTTCCCCTATATTGGCTATTTTCAGCTAATTGCCGCCGTTGACCGGCTTCTGATTCTGGATGACGTCTCGTTTATCAAAAAAGGCTGGATTAACCGCAATCGCATTCTCATGAACGGCGAACCCCACTTGTTTCAGGTGCCACTGGTCGACGCCAGCCAAAATCGGAGAATCTGTGACACAAAAATCGTTGACGGGCCGTGGCGGGAAAAACTGCTCAAATCGATCCGGCACACCTACGGCAAGGCCCCCTGCTTCGATCAATGGTTTCCTCAGGTTGAAGCCGTCGTGCGAGCGGACGTGACCACGATCGCCGAATTGGCGACGTTGTCGTTGCGGCACGTCTGTCAGTACCTCGGAATCCCAACGCCGATGACCAGCACGACTGACCGCTATAGCGACCCGGAACTCAGCGGAGCGGATCGGATTCTGGACATCTGCCGTTGTGAAAAAGCCGATGGATACCTAAACCTGCCCGGCGGACGAGAACTGTACGAGCCGTCAAAGTTCGCGGCTCACAATATCCAACTGTCATTTCTGAAGCCGCCGGACGTGAGCTACCGTCAGTTTGGCAATAGTTTCGTGCCGCACCTTTCGATCATCGACGTGCTCATGTTCAATCGCCCCGAACAGGCTCGCCGCCTGGTTCAAAGCGCCGTGGTCGAGACGGCCGAAGCGCACGTCACGCCCAACAGCGGTGAAGGCAGCTTGTGAGCATTCAGCGCGCTAGACAGGTGGCCCGACGATTCGATGTCGACCGAGCGGTTGCCTATGCCGTGGCGGCCCGCGGATGGCAGTTGCTGACCGGACAGGTCACTGCCCTGTTGATCATGTTCTGCCTGACGAAGGTGGAACAGGGATACTACTACGCATTTGTCTGGCTGTTGGGAATGCAGATCTTTGTGGAACTGGGACTGCATGTTGTCATCATCAATGTGGCCAGTCACGAATGGTCGGAACTGAAGTCGGTCGACGGTGAAGTGGAAGGAAGTCCGCGCGCGCTATCCCGGCTCGCGTCGCTGAACAGAATTGCGGTTCGGTGGTATCTGTTTGCAGCCGCGATATTCGTAGTTGCTGTTTCCGTAGCTGGAGTCGTCTACTTTAGTGGGACGACAGGAAGTGCCGAGTTCGTCACAGATGCTGAATCTTCAACAGTCCGCTGGTTCAGCCCGTGGCTGGTGCTTGTGCTTCTGACCGGTCTGCAACTTGGCCTGCTACCGATGACGTCGATACTGGAAGGATGTGGGCAACTGGCGACAATCAACCAGTTTCGGTTCTGGCAAGGCATGGCCGGATCGTTCGTGGTGTGGAGTCTGCTGTTTGGTGGCTTCGGCGTCTGGGCGTTGTGCGGTTCTGCCGCTGTACGTCTGATTGGCGAATCGTATCTGGCCCTCGGGCGGTACCGAAAATTCTTTGCGACATTGCGCGATCAGCCGCCGACTGAGGTGGTGGACTGGAAATCAGAAGTCGTCCCACTGCAATGGCGGATTGCCGTTCAGGGAGCGTTCCACTGGTTTGCGACTCACCTTGCCGGACTGGTGCTGTTCAAGGAATATGGGCCGGCGGTGGCAGGTCAATTCGGTTTGATGTGGACGGTGCTGACCGCGATTCAGGGAGCGGCGACATCGTGGATTGATACTCGACGACCAGTGTTTGGACGCCTGATTGCGGAACGCAACTATTCAGAATTGGATCGTCGTTTTTTTAGCCTTTGCCGAATTTCCATTGGACTCGTGCTGGCCGGCACACTGCTGTTTACGGTTGGTGTGGTCGTCGTGAATCAGTTTTCTAATTGGTTCTTCGACAAAATTGCTCTTAAACTTCCGGACGTGCAAACAGTCCTGATTTACAGCCTGGGATTCATTGCATTTCAGCCAGCGGTTTGCGCCAACATCTACGTTCGAGCTCACAAGAAAGACCCTTTTCTTCTGGCTTCCATCATCTCGAATTCTGCCATCGCGGCGCTGACAGTCTCGCTGGGAACGATTTACGGAATCGTCGGTTCGGTAAGCGGCTATTTGATCGGTGTGGCAGGGATCCTCACGCCACTTTGGGTCGGCATCTGGTGGGTCACGCGACAGCGCTGGCACGCTGTGGACGATAACGGTTCGTTGACAGCATCGGCCTCACAAGAAGAAGGACTTTGAATTGGGCACGCTGCGTCACATTTGCCGAAACCTGTTGCACCGAACGGTCCTCTCGCTTGGCTTCCAGTTGTCCCGCGCCCGCCCGTTTGAGCGAGCGATTCGAAGGTTCGAATTAACGCATGATGACTTCTACTTTGTCCAGGTCGGTGCCTACAACGGAGTAACGTCGGATCCATTCGTGCCGTTCCTGATCGAAGGCGTGTGGACGTCCGTACTGATCGAACCACAGCAGCGCTACTTCGATGTTCTGCAGAACATCTACGGCGACCGAAACCAGATCGCATGTCGTAACGTGGCGATAGGCCCGAGCGATGGCACTGCGACGATGTACAGTGTGCGAGAAGATGCCGCGGGCCTGCCGCACTGGGCCTCGCAACTGGCTTCGTTTCAGTACGACGTAATCGCCAGTCATGCGGACCGAATCCCAAACATCGAAGACCTGATCGAAGCACGTGACGTGCCCTGCGTAACTTTGGCGACGGTCGTTCAGGAAGCGAAATTTCCTCGCGTGGATTTGCTGGCTATCGACGTAGAAGGTTATGACTTCGAAGTGCTGAAACAACTTGACGAACTGCCAACTCTGCCGAGCTTCATCTACTACGAACACGGTCACCTTTCTGAGGCCGATTACCAGGCGAGTCTGCGTTTGTTGTCCGAGCGAGGTTATCGAACTCATTCGGTCAATGAAGGCGATACTTTTGCGGAAGTGGCGGGCTAAACATGCGCGTTCTGTTTCTGACATCCGGGCATCGTACGCCGTCAACACGGTTTCGCATCCTTCCGTATATCCAGTACCTGCAGGACCACGGAATCCACTGCCGAGTGGCATCCAGTTTTCCTCAAAAGTATGACTACCTTCCGTGGATGGGTTTTCGCCCCAGCCAGAAATTAAAGCGTCTGACTCGATGGCTGCACCTACTCGAAGCAAAGCTACGTTCGTTTGATGTCTTGTACCTTGAACGCGAAATCTTCGACGACGATTCCGTCGAGATGGAACAACGGTTTCGCGAATGCGTGCCAAAGTTGATCTACGACCTGGACGATGCGCTTTTTCTGCGGCGCCCTGAGAAGGTGGAAACGCTAACTCGCATGAGTGACCTCGTCGTGGCTGGCAACCCGCAAATCGCAACAGTGCTGGCCGACTGGCAGAATAAGATCCACGTGATTCCGACCACTCCCAGCGTGTCCGTTTTTAAGCCGATACCGAGGCCGTCAGCTCGAGACGTACCGGTGATTGGATGGATCGGAACGTCGGGTAACGTGGCGTACCTTGCAGTGGTAGCGGAAGCATTGAGGGAACTGTCGAGGCGATGTTCGTTTGAATTGCGGTTGATCGCGCCAGACTTAGACGCTCTGAAGGATATCGATCTGGCCGGCGTTCAGGTTCGTCATCTGCCCTGGGATGGCGACAGAGAGGCCATTCACGTCGCCGATTTCGACATCGGTATTATGCCGCTGTTCGCCGAACAGGAATGGGACCGCTACAAATGCCCGACCAAGCTTACGCAATACATGGCCTGTGGCCTGCCCGCCGTGGTGTCACCCGTCGGTTTCACAGCGGATGTGCTGGAAAACGAAGTGACCGGCTTTCATGCTTCCACAACGGAGGAATGGGTGTCGACCCTGCAGCGGCTTCTGCAATCTGAGCAACTGCGCCGCGAAATGGGAACAAAAGCCAGACAGCGAGCGGAACAGGTCTATTCTGTCGAAGCAAACGCGTCTCGACTGTTGGCGGCCATCAGAAATGTCGTCTCCGATCAGTAATTCGGGTTTTGACGGCGTGTCAAATCGCGGGTATCATTTCATTGTTCAAATGGAAACCACCCGTGGTTCCGTTCTGTTGGTTTTAGCGGTGCAAGGCAAAAAGATGAGATCTCTAGTTGCGTGTCTGGTTGCCCTTTCTCTCGTCACTGGCGGGCTGTCAGGAAGCTCAGAAGCGGCACTCAAATCGACGACCGTGCCTCGATTCGACGCGGCCGTCGCCAGGGGAATCGCCTTTCTGACGACAAACCGAGATAAGATTGCCGAGCGAGAAACGGCATTGGTCGCCTACGCCCTGATGAAAGCAGGTGTGCCGGAAACAGATCCGATCGTCGTCGAAGGAATCAAGGCGGCTCGTGAAAGAGCTGACACGGGCGCGTACGCAAGAATTGGATATGACCACGTCTACGAGGCGGGTGTCGACGCCATGTTACTGGCCGACGTCGGGGATCCGGGCCTGCATTTCGTGCAGCTTCAGGCAATCGCCGATTATGTGCAATCAGTACAGCGAGCCGACGGATCGTGGAGTGACTCTCCTCAGGCCCCCGGCGACGTCAGCATGTCGCAATACGGCGTCCTGGCTCTGTGGGCCGCGAAACGTATTGGCTGCAATGTTTCTGGCGCCGCGTTTGACAATGCAGCAACCTATTTTGCGAAGAACCGGAACGGCGACGGAGGCTGGGGTTATCGACCGGGTACAACCAAAGGAGTCGGCGGCGGAAATTCCACACACAACATGACGTTGGCGGCGGCAGGCAGTATCGCGGTGGCTCGCACGCTTCTGTACGGCCCCAAAGGTCAGAAGCAGGAAAAGCCCAAAGAAGACAACGTGAAGTACGGAGTGCTCGAAAAGGCGTCTCCAGACGCAGAAATCGGCGGCAAAAACGGAACGGCGTATCCCGGCTACAAAGCCAAGAATAATGCGGGAAATCTCGACGATGCAGTAAGCCGCGGAATCGCATGGAACCAGGCGCGATACTCTCCGGTCAGCCCCATGCAACATCACAAAATCTATTTCTACTACACGTTGGAACGAGCGTCCGCGTTGGCCGATCTTCCCGAAGGCTGGTACACAGACTACGGCGACGGACTACTAACGCTGCAGGACAAGGAAGGCGCGTTTCCCACGACATCGAGCAGCATGGTCGGTACCAGTCTTGCCATTTTGTACTTCATGCGTTCGACGAAGCAGATTCTGGATAAGCAGTATTCTGGTGGCGTCATGTCGGGAGCTCGCGGGCTCGATTCGCTGTTTGGCAAAAAAGAAAAAAAGAAGGAACTGACATCGCTGGATGTGCTGATCGGTCAGCTGGAATCTGCCGACCTCTCGAAGCTTGATGACCTTTCCGAAGAAGAAGTTGCGGCGTCCATTCAGTTCAGCGACCCGGAAGAACTGATCGGTCGTGTTGACGCGCTGAAGACGTTGCTGAAGAACAAGAGTGCCGAAAATCGCAGGGCGGCTTACTTCGCTCTGGGACGGACGGGCGATTTTTCGCTGGTGCCGGAAATTATGAAGGGCCTGCGAGATCCCGCCATCGCTGTGAATCAAACCGCCCTGGACGCTTTGCGGTACATCTCGCGAAAGCCCAATGGCCTCGGCCTGACGCGCACACCTCTGGCCGGTGCGGAAACGGCGAGTGAAGAACGGCGAGTCGAAGTGGCTAACCAGTGGCGGACAAAAGCCTACGACACATGGATGGCATGGTACCGTAAGGTCCGACCATTCGAAGAAACCGATGGGCTGGATGAAATAGGAGCCCTCACCGGCGGCCGGTAACTTCACGCGATCAAAACAACGCATAGATGAATGGTGCCACGCCGGACGAGGTCAGATACACAAGGCCCCCGACCAGCAGCGACACCACGATGATCGGAGTCAGCCACCACTTCTTTTCTTCCTTGATAAACAGCCAAAACTCGGCCAGCAGGCCCATATCGTCTTCACCGGCAAGCTGTTCGAATTCCGTTTCGGATTTCGTTGGCTGATGGTCGGAAGTTTTGTCAGTCATCGTTGGATCTTCAGGGAACTCTAAAACTGCCGAAAGTAGCGACCGCTCTTCGGCGTTGGCGGCCGCCGTTGCCAAAAGGTTTCGTGGCCACCTACCGAACGACGTTGCAATGCATCTCGTCCAATCATTCTAAACACAACCGCCATCGGAAGAAAGACCCCAACAAACATCAACAGCAAAGCCACTTCGCCCACTACCAGCCCGATCGGAAACGCCAGCACGGTGAGTCCGACAAACAGCGGCTGAAGAATCCGAGGTTTGATCAAACCAACACCGCAAATCAGCAATCCAGCGACGCCAGCCCACGCCGTGGCGGACAGACTGCGACTCCAGAACCAGACAATCAGCGGGACGACAACGGCGCACGCTGCCCCGAACTGGCGAAGCTGCCGTTGCGATGGTTTCAGGTTGAAGTGAAGCAATGCCATGCTGAGTTTCTAATCCAATTCAAACTGATCCAGGTGATTCTGGCGGTCAGCTTCACTCATTTGATTCGGCTGTTCCTGCTTTTTCAGCACATGCCGACCCAACACAAGCACATCCATATCAGTCGTCATAAAACAGCGATACGCATCTTCCGGCGTACATACGATCGGTTCACTCCGCACATTAAAGCTGGTGTTAATCATGACGGGACAACCGGTGTGCGTGTGGAACGTCGTCAGCAATCGATGCAGCAGCGGATTGCGTTCGGTGTCGACGGTTTGCACGCGAGCCGAATAGTCCACATGAGTCACCGCCGGAATCTGCGAACGTCGCTGTCGTAATTTATCGAAGCCCCTGGCCGTTTCCGTCGGTTCAGATTCGCGAATGGTATCCTGAACGTCCGCGACCAGCAGCATATAAGGACTGTCAGTGTCGGCGGCCATCTGGAAGAACTCATGCACATATTCCTTCAGCACGATCGGCGCGAACGGACGGAAGGATTCGCGAAACTTGATTTTCCGGTTCATCACCGTCTGCATTTTCTCACTGCGAGCGTCGCCCAGAATGCTGCGAGCTCCCAACGCCCGCGGGCCAAATTCCATGCGTCCCTGGAACCAGCCGACAACGTTCTCACCAGCAATCAGATTGGCTACCTGCTCACACAAATCGTCGTCGGACGGGCTTACTTCGAACACGGCGCCGACACTCTGTAAAAAGTTCGACACGTTGGCGTCATCGAAGGATGGCCCCAGCAAAGAACCTCGCTGGGCGTCGGGTTTCTGAGGCGTGCGAGGTTTCTCCAAAAGCTGGTGCCATATGAACAACGCGGTGCCCAATGCTCCGCCCGCATCGCCTGACGCGGGCTGAATCCAGACGTTGTCGAACGGCCCGTCCCGCAGGATTTTTCCGTTGCCCACGCAATTCAGAGCCACGCCGCCGGCCAGTACGAGGTTGCTTAGCCGGGTTGTTTGATAGGCATGGGCGGCCATCTTCAGCATCACAACTTCAGTCACGCTTTGGATGGACGCGGCGATGTCCATTTCACGTTGAGTGACTTCTGATTCCGGCTTTCGCGGCGGTCCACCGAACAAGCGGTGCAACTTGTCGGACGTCATCGTCAGGCCCTGGCAGTAGTTGAAGTAGCTCATATCCATGCGGAACGAGCCATCATCCTTCAACGCCAGCAGGTGCTTCAAAATCAGGTCGTGGTACGTCGGTTCGCCGTAAGGTGCCAAGCCCATCAGCTTGTACTCGCCACTGTTCACCTTGAAGCCGGTGTAGTAAGTAAACGCAGAATACAGCAGGCCCAACGAATGCGGGAAGCGAATTTCGTGAGTCAGCTCAATACGGTTTCCGCGGCCGGTTCCCATCGTCGATGTCGACCATTCGCCCACACCGTCGAGCGTCAGAATCGCGGCTTCTTCGAACGGTGACGGAAAGAACGCGCTTGCTGCATGAGACTCATGGTGTTCGGTGAACACAAATCGCCCGGTGTATTCGTTTCGCAAGCCGCGCCGAAGTTCGCGAGGCATGTACAGCTTCTGGTTCAGCCATAACGGCATGGCTTTTCGAAACGAACGGTAGCCGGCCGGCGCGTAGGACAGATACGTTTCCAGCAGCCGTTCAAATTTCCGCAACGGCTTGTCGTAGAAGCCTACGAAATCCAGTTGTGCCGGCGTCAATCCGGCTTCGGAAAGGCAGTAGTCGACGGCGTGTTGAGGAAAGCCTTCGTCGTGTTTCTTCCGAGTGAACCGTTCTTCCTGAGCCGCCGCCACAATTTCACCGTCCACCACCAAAGCGGCGGCGGAGTCGTGGTAGAAGGCGGAGATGCCGAGGATTGCCGTCATTAGGATCGGGCCGATACGGTATGGTCAAGCCCCAAAGGGCGACAGTTGGCTTAATGCCGGACAGCTCCTAGCTCGCAAACGGCAGCTTCTTCCAGATCGCCTGGCGAGCACCAATCAGCACTCCAAGCACCAGGCCGCCCACGTGAGCTCCGTTGGCAATCGGCCCGAACGCGCCCGTCATGCACAATACCAGCCACAACATAAAATAGACGACTGATTGCTGCGGCATGCCGAGTCCAACGTGTGGCTGAGTCTTTCCTTTCATCCACACATAACCGATCAACCCAAAGATGACTCCTGACATGCCACCAAACCGCCACCCTCCCCAATACAGCTGAACAAGGTTCGAGAAAACGGCGAGCAACAGGCACAGAATCACGAACCGTCGAGTCCCCCGGAGAAATTCGATGCCTGTACCGATCGATCTTAAGATCATCATGTTGAACAGAATGTGAATGCAATCCAGATGAATAAAAATGGGGGTGATAAACCGCCAGATCTCACCGCTTTGAAAAATCGGGACCGTTGCTTCTGTGACGGCCTGAGCGTGCATGACGCGCCCGGCGAATTCGGAAGGCTCCTGAAGTTGCAGCCCGCCATTAGCACCGCCCTCCACTGCTGGCATTCCATTCTGCTGGACAAGTTGGCCCATCATCTGTGTCGCCAGGCTCTGAAAATACACTTCAACACTGGGTTCGCCGAACATCCCCAGTTTCTGCAGCAGCACCGAATCGGCGTCATTGCACAAACGTGGAACACCAAATCGCGAAATCTTGACGTCGCTCCAGTCTGTGCACACCAGACTCACAACAACGCAAATTCCAATCATGATGTACGTGGCCGGATAGCAGTGCCACCACGAACCTTCCCACCGTTTTTTCAGGTCGACCTGTTTTTTCGCGGACTCCTTCCGCAGGCGATCAGCTTCTTTCAGAACATGGCGAACTTTGCGTTCTGCGTTCTCATAGCGTTCATGACCGGGGTCCTGCCGGAACTCCTCCAGCATGCCTTCTGCCCTGGGAAGGTCATCATCATTGTGGACCCAGATGGCCCATTCGCCATCGTCTTCTTCCACGGTGGCCTCGATGGCTTCCACCGCCAAATAGGCTCCAAATCGGCTTGCTTGTTGTCGGTCCGCTATCGTCGTTAGTTCGCGCATCAGGTTGCTTTAGGATTTTCTTCAATGACGATCCGGAGACCGCCACGTGTTCTCGGTACGTTTTGGTGGTCAGTGTAGTTCAATTACGTCGCCATCGCGAAGGGCATAATCACGCCCCACAATCTGGCCATCGTGAGCGCCTTCACGCCACATTTTTGCGTGCTGCAGGCGCTGGCCCAGATCGTCGTGAATCTGAAACGCCAGATCCTCAACCGTGCCATTTTCCGCCACAGTAAGCGGAGACGTCAGGTCAGGCGGCTGCCCTGGCGGTTTTGTGAAGACGCGGATTAATCTCAGCATTGCGAAAACCGCTTCTGCCAGTTTTGCCATGCAATCACTGTCTTCTAATTCGACCGGGATCGCCGCATATTCGATGTCAACCAGTTCCCGAAGCAGTTCTAACCGCAGTTGGCTATCTGGATCTGCGGCGTGAGTCACCACCAACAGAGTGGACACGTTTACGACGGCGAAACTGTCTGGATCGAAGCCTGTCTGAGCTGCGAAGCGGGTTTTGCGAGCGGCAAATTCCTCAATCACGTCCGCGCACTCCTGCGGAGCATCATCCGACGAACCATCAAAAACCAGCACTGCCGCGTCCGCCGTCCGCACCAGATTCAGCATCCACGGTTCCAGCTGCCCTGCCACCACCGGTGGGGTATCTACCAACTGCACCTGCACGCCGTTGAATTCCATCATCGCCGGCATCGGTTCTCGCGTGGTGAAGGGAAAGTCGGCGACCTCCGGTTCGGCTCTGGTTAAGTGCTTCAAAATGGCACTCTTGCCGCAGTTCGGGGCCCCCACAATCACAACACGGCCCGCTCCCTGGCGAGGAATCCGAAACGCGCGACCGTCTTTGGGCGCGTTGGCCTGCTTCTGAATTGCCTGCCGCGTCTCCTTCAACCGCGACTTCAAGTCAGCCTGAAGCTTGTCCGTGCCTTTGTGCTTGGGCAGCAGCTGAAGCATCTTCTGAAGGCACTCGAACTGCTCCGCCACCGATTGCGCACGCCGATACTCTCGTTCGGCTTTGTGGTACATCGGTGTCAGATTCGCAGGCATCGCAAAATTCAAGGGGAAGACAGGAGCTCAACGGTGCGTATAATCGTCAGAAGTCGAGTTCATCGCCACCCACGCAGGCACAGTCCGACATGCCCACACCCTCAGACACCCCCAACCGCGGCGGAATCATTCATACGTACCAGAAGTACGATCCCGCTAAGTTTCCGTCGCCGTCCGAGCCACCGCCCGATCTGGTATCGCCGGTGTTCGAACACATGCTGCAATTCGGCTCGATGAGGCAGTTTTCTGAAGAAGAACTGGCGAATGCCATCAAGCTGGATCCCGGTCAGTTTGCCGGTCTGGGCCCGTCGCTGGACCAGTTGATCAAAATGCTGGAAGAACGCAAACAGCAGATCCTGGCCAAATACGAAACTGATTCCGTCGCAAAGAAAGCGGCCAAACAGTACGCCAACGCTGCTCAGGGAGCCCGCCCTGCCGGGAAAATGAAGAAGTCTTTCGAACGAGCGATCCGCGACGAGCAGATTTATCAGCTCGAACATCTGTGGTACCAGGCCGAACGCAACAACCCGCGTTTCGCATCACAACTGCTGCGCCTGATGGAGACGCTCGGCGAAAAATACCAGATCGATCACCTGGCATCGGCTTATGAATTTATCGGCCGCGAATCCATGACGATTCCTCAGGCGATTGAAATTCTTGAAGAGCTGCAGAAGATCGACGAGTTACTGAAGCAGCTTGAAGATGCCAAAGAAAACGCACAGCTCGCGATTATCGACCTGGACGAACTTTCTGAATTCGCCGACGCCGAAGCCATCGAAAACATGGCCAACTTCCAAAAGCAGGTGCAGCAGTACCTGAAAGACATGATGGAAGGTCAGGGGCTTGTTGATCAGCAGGGAGCGGTTCAGCTATCCCCAAAGGCGTACAAGCTGTTTCAGGGCAAGTTGCTCGAACGCATTTTCAGCAACCTGGAAGCGTCGCGATCCGGTCGCCACAAAGGCCCCGTGGAAGGCGAAGGAGCGGTCGAAACGCAGCAGACCAAGCCGTATGAATTCGGCGATTCGGTCGCACAGATGGATATCCCTCAAACGATGATCAACGCCATGCTGCGACAGGGACACGAACGCCCGATCCGCCTGCGGCAGGACGATATCGAAATCCACAAGACTCGCAACAACCCAAAATGCGCAACCGTCGTGCTGATGGATATGAGCGGTTCGATGCGCTACGACGGCCAGTACGTGAATGTCAAACGGATGGCTTTGGCTTTGAACGGCCTGATCAGCGGCGAATACCCCGGCGACTTTCTACGATTCCTCGAAGTCGCCACCTTTGCCAAAGTTGTGCCGCAGGGTGATCTCATTTCCCTGATGCCGAAGATCCCAACCGTCACCAACCCTGTGGTTCGTTTACGAGCTGATATGAGTAACGAAGACGTCAGCGAAATGCACGTGCCGCCGCATTTCACCAATATTCAGCACGGCCTGCAGATGGCCCGACAGTTTTTGGCGACTCAGGACACGCCCAACCGCCAGGTGATTCTTATTACCGACGGACTGCCCACGGCTCACTTCGAAGACCACCTGCTGTACATGCTGTATCCGCCCGATCCACAAACCGAACAGGCAACGATGCGCGAAGGGATGTTGTGTAAGCGTGAGGACATTACAATCAACATCTTTCTGCTGCCAAGCTGGTCGCAGTCGCACGAAGATGTCCAATTCGCGCACCGGTTAGCGGAAAGTACGGGCGGTCGAGTCTTCTTCACCGCTGGCAGCGATCTGGACCGCTACGTTGTCTGGGACTACGTCAACAACCGCCGAGAAATCCTCCAGTAATGAAGAAGTCCGAATTCAATGCGTGGCTCACCAAGCGAGTCGAATTCCAGTCCAAAGTCACAGTGGGAGCTTGCGCAGGGATGGCGGGGGTCGGCCTTCTCGCCTTTATCGTCCAGGGAGGATTGCTGTGGCTGATCTTTTCCACAGCCTACGGAAGCTACCTGCTGGGCGGCCTTTTCATACTGCTGATCTTTGGCGGAATGGGCGTCTTCACCTGGCTGACAGCGCCAAAAGAACTACATGACGAAGAATACGACGTAACCACACCCAACGGCGATGTGGTCATTCGTTTGGCTCCTACATTGTCCACCGCATGGACGTACGCGATGGGCAGCCTGGATTCCGATCAGTCCATTCCCGAACGCATCTTTGGCCTGATGATGATCGTGCCACGCATGGCATGGACCGCAATCTACGTGTTTGGCCGAGTTCAGGAAGTGAAGGAGATCGACGTCGAAAGTTGCGGCAAAGTCCTGCGGCGGTTGCTGAAGAAGGCCGAACGAGTTGACGCCAGCGACGTCGCCGACCGCTTCCCAGACCTAGACCTTCCGAAGACTTTACGGCAATTGTCGTTGATGGACGGCGTCGTCTTTTTGACCAAAGGCGAAGTCGGCATGACGCTCGCCAACCGTTTCAAAGATGATCTGGAAAATGGGCTGCCAAGCGTGAAGGAAGCAGCCGCGCCTCAAGGTTCGCCATTCAACGGGTAGGCGAGCGGAAATCGTCAGCCCTTCGCCGCGGCCACCAGTTCGCCAATCGTCAGCCGCAGCAACTCTTCGCCGCCAAACTGCATTCCCAGCCCCTTAATCTTGTCACTCACAATGTCGTGTTTCGGTCGCGCCTGCTCACCCACGATTTCTGAGTCGGAACCGGACAGTTCCTTCGCGATTGTCGCAACGTCGTACTGAGACACGTAGCTGTCATAGCAGCTGTAGACTTCTCCGGCGTTGTCGGTCGAATGCAGAAGCAGGTCGACCGCCTCAGCAACGTCTGCCGCGTGAACTTCTTTCCCGCCGCCGTTGCATTCGACGGTCTCACCGTTCGCAATTCGCTTGACCATTCCAAACCACTTGCTGCGGTGAGGCTGGTGATGTAGCCCATAGATTCCAGTCGGCCGCAAAGCACAGATTGGAAACCCAACGCCGAAACCGTAGCTGTGGACGAACTGTTCAATCGCCGCTTTGTAGGCTCCATAATGAGTTGTCATCCATAGCGGGTGAGTTTCATCCAGCGGCCGGTCGTCAAGGATTTTTTCATGCACGGCACAGGTGGAGATGAAGACAAACTTCTGAATGCCTGCGTTGCGAGCCGCCTCAATCAATTGAATCGTGCCAACCACATTCTTCTGCACGAACTCAGTAATATCGCCTTCGCCGCCGCGAAACGATTCGCCATTGCGATGCAGCCCGGAATGCACAACCGCGTCGCATCCCTTCAGTAATTCTTCGCAGGCCGCCTGGTCGCCGAGTTCCCCCGGAGTCCATTCCAACACGTTGTCACTGGCAGCCGGTTCATATAGATTGTTTTCCGAGCGATACCAGCAGCGGCATTCGTTTCCGACGTCGTGCATCTTGCGGACGAGGTAACGTCCCAGAAACCCGGTGGCTCCGGTGATTGCAACTTTCATATTTGTTCTTTCCGCAGGACAAGCATTCTGCCTTTTGATCCGTTTTGGATGTGGCTATAGTTCGAACAGCGAAAACGTGCGTGCATCTGGTGTCGGCATAACGTCAGCCGTTCCCGCGTTGATGCTTTACGATAGTTCCTGCCACCCGGTCGATACGTTGTCTCTGAAAGCGTCGAAGTATGGAAGTCACGTGCTCAACTGTCAAAGCGAAGCTCGACGCGGGCGAAGAATTCGTGTTCATTGATTGCCGCGAACAGGACGAATACGACACGGTGAAGATCGAAGGAGCGACGCTGCTGCCGATGAGTCAGATTCAGGAGCGAGTGACCGAACTGACTCAGCACAAAGACAGCGATATCATCATCCACTGCCACCACGGCGGACGCAGCCTGCAGGTCGCGATGTGGCTGAAGCAGCAGGGCTTTGCCAACCCGCTAAGCATGGCCGGCGGCATCGATGTCTGGGCGCAGGAAATCGATCCGCAGCTGCCGAGGTATTAACGCATGCTTTCTCGTGCCAGCATCGAAATTGACCGCCGGATTGACGAAGTATTCGAATACACGAATCACAACGTCCCGGAATGGAGCCTGACGGTGGTTTCTGATGAAGTCATTGAGCAAACCCCCGACGAAGTTGGCACAAGGTTCGTATGCGTCACCGAAAATGCAGGGCAGAAAATGGAGTTTCAGGGCGTGGTGACTCACTACGAACCGCCGAAATTCTCAGCCGTGGAGCTGGTCGGTGATCAGTTCGACATTGAGGCTCGTTACGCGTTCGAAGATCTCGGCGGCCGCACGCGTGTCACTCAGGTGTCCGCGGTGAAGCCCAAGAGCATTGGCTTGAAGATCATCTTCAACTGGTTCGGCTGGCTGCTGAAAAAGAGTAGTTGCAATGCAGCGATGAAGGAAATGGAGAGCCTGAAACGGCATCTCGAAGGTACCAGTCAACGGTAGCTGCAGCCTTCCTCAACAAACCTTCAGCGACGCCACGACGTATGGCGTTGCAACGCAGACACTGGGCTCACCACGTCACCCGCCCTGCCCCGACGACCGCGACTACATGTTGGTTTTCGTGTCGCCACCTGCGCCGCCGGCAACTTTGTGCAATGCTTCGCTAATTTGTTTGTCGAAGCCATGGTCCCGGCTGTAAATACGGAAGACGATGAAACTCGTGGGCAGACTACGAAACAGTTCGTCGTCGTCCAGTTCGAATGCCTGACCGCTGGCGGGGTCATACCAGAAATTCTGCTTGCCGGATGGCTTCCTCGCACTTGGACGGTGGTAATGCTTGGCCACGTCGACTCGCAGCGGAATCTGCTTCAGGTTGTCGGGCAGATAATCACGCACTCGCCGTTCGACAAGATCGGGTTCCGAAAAGATGGTTGTGCTTTCGGCCTGGCCCGTATGAAAGTGCATGGTGCGTTCAGATGCCATCCGCCACATTTCATCGCGATTGATGATCGCCTTCCAATGAAGGCCAAGTTCGCGCAACTCGGGATCATCGCTGTCTGCCCAGCGGATCACGTCAACCAGAAACGAAGTTTCGGTAAGCTGTTGATACTCAGCGAGATGTTCCAGCGGGTTGCCGGGAAACAGACGCTTCATAGTCGCGGCGAAGTAGTCTTCCAACGCGATATCGATCCCTCGCACGGTACGATGAAAATAGATCGATCGAAACAGATTCGCTCGCGTTTCGATAAAGTTGATCAGCGTCGGAAGTCCGCGAGCATGGATCGTGAGGCCGTCTTTAGTGAAGAAGCTGTAGTGAACCAGCCGAGAAATATCGAACGCTTTTGTGTTGTAGCCGGACATGTACGCGTCGCGCAGAACGAAGTCCATGTTGTCGACTGTGTAAATACCGCTGAACAAAGAGCGCAGTTTGCGGAGCCAGTCAGGATGTCCGGTTTCGTCTTCGGGCTTTCCGCTGGGCCGGCGAATCAGCCAGGCCACTTGTTTGGGATCGAGTTCCTCCAGCGGCTGAATTTTGCCGTTGGGATTGCGACGAATTCGGCGAATGATGTCGCCTAGTTCGTGTTCGATGATATGGCCGCCCATGTCTTCGTGAGTCAGGCCGAATTGGTCGAGGTAATGGTCGTCGAAAAAGTGACCGAAAGGCCCGTGGCCGACGTCATGCAGCAGCCCGGCGATCCGCACCAGACTTTCGACGTAGCCTCGCGAAGGCACGTTGCGGCACACGTCAGACAGTGTTTCGTACCATGCTGTGACGACCACGCTGCCCAGATGCATAACTCCCAGCACGTGCTGAAACCGCATGTGTTCGGCCGACGGAAACACCCACCAAGCCGTCTGCAACTGATGTATCTGCCTCATCCGCTGCACCCACGGATGATCGATTAGATCCTGTTCAGCGGCTTCGTCAGCGGGCAGCCCGGCACGGGAAATGAACGGGATATAACCATGAATGGGATCGTGTGACAGACTTTCGGTGGTGAAGTCTCGAGGCATGGAACGAGGACCTGGTTCGCAGAGAATCGACGACGCTATTGCAAGCGCCGCGAATGGTAACGAAACACGCTCTCGGTCACACGCGCATTTCGCCGAAGCGAATCAGGTGAGAAACCAGACGCCGTTTGTTGAGAGAACGCAGGGCCTAAGCGAGATGAATCGTCCGTGTCAAAAGCCAAACAGTGTTAGAAGCCGAACAGCAAATCCGCCAATGCGGCCAGAGGATTGCTTTCGTTATACATCCCGTGCTTCCGAGGCGCACCTGCCCCGATTGACGCCGATGGTGGAGGAATCATGGTGACATCGCCATCGGCGTTCACGTACATCGGCGTTGGTTCGGGGATTCGGCCACCTTCCGAACATTCGATCGTGCGGAGTTCGCCGTGATCCAGCCATACAAACTGACACCGGCTGCATGAATCCATCACAATATTGCCCGGACCGTAGAAAGGGTGAACCTCCATCCGCGAGTGGCAGTTGGGACAGTCGAGCTGACGTTCGTATTCCTGCGTGTCCAGCGGCTTCGCCGGCTCAGCTTCGCAACCTTCGCGGCGAGCTCTGCGAAGTCGAGTGACCGCGGCGAAATCTTCGTTTTTCAGCAACATGCCGTAGCACCCGCCGCAATACAGCACGCGGCGATCTTCCAGCTGCCCGGTCAGCAGCGGCTTTGCGCATGTCGGACATTCGGCGTCCAGTTCTTCCCCCATCGGAGTGATGCGGTCGATTGTGAGCGGGTTGCCCGTTGTGAAGACAAGCGAACGGCAGTACTCACATTGCAGGTAATCTCGGCCAGCCACCGGCCGAGCGACTCCACCGCACTGACGGCACGAATATGTTGTTGAAGAAGCAACCAACAGAAGACACTCCATGAAATTCAGGGACAATACGAATTCAACGATAGCTTGCCGTTGCAGCGATCGGCCCATTGCGCCCTTCGCGTTTCCCCGTGGCGAAAGAAGAAATGTTCCGAAAATTCAGTTTGTGCCGCTTCTTCAACCAGCAACAAAACGAGAAGAAGCCCGGCCATTATCGAAATGGCCGGGCTTCTGGCGAAATTCAGTCTGCGTTACATTCAGGTCGAACCCAAAGTGCGGCGGGCCGGAATGCTATGATGATTCCTCCGCGTCCTCTTTCTCGTCTGCATCGGGTTTTTCAACAGGCCCCAACAGTTTTTCCAGCTGCGCATTCAGTTCGCCGCCGCGAGCTCGCATAGACACAACCTTGCCATCCTTGTCGACCAGAATGGCTGTTGGGATTCCGCTGATGCCGTAGTGAGTTGCAATCGGGTTGTCCCAGCCCATTTCGTCTTCTTTGTCGCTCATCAGGTTCGTCCATGTCAGCTCTTCCTTGTCGACATACTGCTGATATCTCTCTTTTGTTTGATCAAGGTTGATGCCGACGATGGCAAAGCCTTTGTCGCCATAATTTTCCAGTTGAGTCTTCATGTTAGGGATTTCCGCTCGACACGGCCCACACCAGCTGGCCCAGAAGTCAACCAGCACGACTTTGCCGCGATACGCTGACCAATCGAATGGCTCGCCTTCAGCTGTCGTACCCGTCAACTCCATAAACTCACCCGGCAAGCGTAACCGCCTTGCGGCTCCTCGCGTTTTTTCCGCTCGTGCTGCAAATTCAGGATCGTCAGATTTTTCCATCGCCATCGCCAAACGTTCGTACAGTTTCGCGCCGACTTCAGGTGTGTCGCTGGAGCCCATGCTTCTGCCAATGCCATGTGCAACGCTGTAAGTCGCCCGGTCCAAACCGTCTTCATCAATCATCGCAAACAATTCATCAAGGAACGCATCACGCTCCTCTGCTGACATTCTGGAAACAGTGGCGGCTTTCGCCAGCAGCTCTTTTTTAGCGATAAGTTTTTTAATCTGCGGTCGTTTGTCAGCGTTCAGATCATCCATGAAAGCCTTCAACTGCGGTGTCCCCGTTTCTGTAGCGTACATTTTCAACGCCGTCAGAGCATCCCATTGTTCGCTGATGGCCTTGACTTCCTGATCGTCGCCGGGATCCGCCTCACGAATTTTTTCGCAGGCTTTGACGATCGCTGCAATCTGCAATTTCAGGTGCTCAATCTGTTCGGCCCTCGCTCTGCCTTTGGACCGAGTCCGTTTCACTTTGCTAATAAAGTCGAACAACTCTTCGACCGAACCATCTTCCGGCACTTCAAACAGAGGACTCTCGGCCGCGTCCTCTTTCGTGGCCGCTTCCGACTTAGCTTCCGTCTTAGCGTCTGTCTTTTTATCGGCCGGTTTCGTTTCCTGAGCAAACGCTGTGGGAACAGCAATAGCAAGGCACATACTGGCTGTCACCAGCATCAGTATGCGTGTGTTGAAGAGCTGACTCATGGTTTTGTCCTTGTGTAGAAAGAGAGTTGTATCCTACAGCCTGTGGCAAACTGATCGCCATTTGAACCCGCAGATGCATGTTGTGCCATCAAGCTGAACCGCCGACACAATCAGTCTACCCTGACCAGCACAGGCGTCCAGTTGCTGAGTCGTAAGGGCAATAAAAAAAGCCCACCGTTTCTGCAAACAGCGGGCTCTTGATTGTTGCGGTTGCACGTCAGTAGATCGACGTTACTGGGCGCCAGCTTCTTCGTCTACTGCCCCCAGCATTTTCTGCAGCAGCCCGTTTAACACCGGGCCCCGAGCATCCATGGACACGACCTTGCCTTCCTGATCTACAAGAATTGCCGTCGGGATGCCGCTGATGCCGTAGTGCACGGCCAGCGGATTGTCCCACCCGCGTTCGTCTTCGTTGGGGCTCATCAGGTTCGTCCATGTCAGCTCTTCTTTGTCGACATAAGCCTGGTATTCCTCAACAGTGTTGTCCAGGTTGATACCCAACACAGCAAAGCCCTTGTCGCCATACTTTTCCAGCTGATCCTTCATGTTAGGAATTTCTGCCCGACACGGCCCACACCAGCTGGCCCAGAAGTCAACCAATACCACCTTGCCGCGATAGGCAGACCAATCGAACTTATCACCTTCAGCCGTCGTCCCGTCGATCTCCATGAATTTCCCGGGAAGTCGCAAGCGGCGCACCGTCGCGTACATCCGATCGATATGAGGCTGAATGGATGGGTTGTTCAGCTTCTTCAGTTGATCCGCCAGTCGTTCGTAAACGACCGCACTCAGATCCGTTCGTGTGGAATTTTCAAGGTCCTGAGCAAGCCCGGCGGCCAGCTGCATGGTTGTTTGATCGAGTTCATATTTATCGATAAAGCTGAACAGTTCGTCGACAAATTTCTTCTGATCTGCGTCTGACAGTTTGAAGAACTCACTTCTCTTTTGCTGCAACTTCAGACCGCCCACAAACTGCTGTACAGCTGGCCGTTTGTCCGTGCCGTACTTTGCGACCAGTTGCTCCAGTTTCTTACCCGCGTCTTCATCAACCTGAGCGAGTGTGGAGAACGCGGAGAAACGTTCCATGACGACTTTTAGCTCAGCCTGTTCGTCCGGCTTGCCAGCCATAATTTGGTCGCACGCCTTTAACACAGCGGCAACCTGTCGCTTTAGATGAGCCACAGCCGCTTCCTGACTACGTTCGGTCGGCGGTGTTGACTTCACCTTGTTGATGAATTCAAAAAGCTCGTCTGCCGTCCCCTCGGGCACTTCGAACGTTGGTGGTTCCTGCGCAGCGACCTTGGCTTCGGCATCCCCGTCTTCCTGAGCCGACACAAAGGCTGGCAGCGCGGCCAGCACCAATATCACGACCAAAAGCCAACGGCAGTTGGCGGAAGTTCTATCGTAAAGATCAATCATTTCTTGTCCTGGTTATTGTGGCTGTTGCTGATTCGCCTGAGGCGGATCTGCAGAGGTTTCATAGAGGCGGGCAAGCGGAAGCAGTATGTCTTCCAAACGCCCAAGGTATTCGGCTTCGGAAAGTTCTGCTTTCAGTGGCCGTAGCTGTTCCAATTGTTCTTCCAGTCGATCACGTTCCATTCGGTGTTCTGGCGACAGGCTGCGTTCTGCTTCGCTGCGGACTAAGTGCCAACGTTTCGCAAGCTTTCCGTCGACCGCCGTCTTGTCCTTCACATTTTCACGGACACGGACGCCTTCAAATAACTCCGCGCGAACGCCCTTGCCGTCGCCGTTGTCATCCAGCAGCGAATGTTCCGTCGCCAGTCGGCCGTCCGACTTGTAGTATTCTTCCACTCGGCGAGCGGAAAACAAGCATGCTTCCAGCAAAGAGGTTTGACCGTCGCGATCGATGTCGGCGTCCAGATTAGCGATGGCGTCCGCGAGAAAACCCCCGAACCGTGTGAATTGCACCTGGTTGCCGTCTTTGGTCCCGGTAATAACAATTCGATTGGGCGCGCTAAGAGCACTGATAAACGGGGCACTGCAGGACGCGCAGTTGATGACGGCCACCGGTCGCTGTGAGGTTGCTAACAATTCCGCCGCCGCATCCGCCGATAGGTCCGGCCCACGCAGATTAAACCGAGCGACTCGACCATCGAACGTGCCGTGCCCGATTAACACAAGCCACAATGGTTCATCTGTTTTTACACTGATCGCGTCAGTAACCTTCGTCTGCAGGGTCTGAAGGTCGTTCGAGCTTTCGTCACTTTGCCCGCGACCAACTGCGGCAAAGTCTGCATCGCCCGCTTTTGCCGCCGCCTGCCAGCGATCCGTCCATTCCGAAAACATCTGCCTGTACTCAGGCGTGCCTTCTGCGCCAACAACAACAATCACCGACTGCCGCTCGTCCGCGCGCAGCACTGCCGTGGCTGACATCAACATCAGCACGACCAGCAACCTGACTGCCCGCATTCGAGCACAGTCCATTCGGCACACCATCACTCGTCCCATTCGTCTTGTATCAGGGCAGGCCCTGCCGTCTTCTCAGCGTCCAGTCCGTCACAAAACAACCAACGGCCGCCACGAACACCCACCACTGATGCCACATTGGCCACGACCACACTTCCACCAGCGGCGCATCGGTATGAGACAAGTCGTCGACGAACGAATCCAGGTCGTCGATGGAAACAACTCGGCCTTCGGTCGCCGTGGCGATGTCATTCAGGAATCGGCTGTTCACATTGACGGACGCCATTTCTTCCTGATCCGGCTGACTGGCCCAACCAATTGTTCCCGTGAGTTCTTCCGGTTCGGTTTCCGGATCGTTCACCGTGGCGGTCACTTCTGCCGTGTAGGCGCCAGGATCGACAGCGGACATCACGACTTCAAACCTCCCAATTTCATCCTCGGCAGGTTCGCCCGCGATTTCCACCTTCGAACCATCGGGTTTCGTGACGACAAACCGTACGTCCGCGTCTTCGCGAAGTTCAAAGTCTCGGCCTTTTAGATCGGCAACCAGTTTTACCGTTCCCAACCCGAGTGCCGGTTGCGGTTTGATAGAAACGTCCAACCGCTTGGGGACATCGCCGACCAGCCAGCGCACCATCTGACGACAGGCTCGTGCATGATCGTTGAGATCTTCTTCCGGGTCTTCGCCTGCCGCAATGGGTTGGTCAAGAGGATTGCGCGCCTGCAACGAAAATTCCTGCAGCCGTCGGCGGCCTTCGTTCATTCGCCACCGCCACAGGTCGCCCACGCACAATGCAGCACTGCGACCTCGGCCAAAACGCTGAGTCACCAACGCTGGAAACTCGTTGCCCGCATTGTCGGCCACTTTGGCCATCACGACGGCGCCAGGGCGGATAAAGCTGGCCGCGTTTAGTGTCACAAAGCCCGGCATTTGAGTGACTCGCAGACGTTCGGCGTCTTCATCAGATCGCAGTCGCACCCAAGGTTGCAACCAGCCTTCTCGCGTGAGGCTTAACTGCACCGGACCATTTGGCCCGGGCAGCTCGCGATGCAGGTCGACGGGCAGCAGTTCCCCCACCGGAGTGCGATCGTATTCGCCCTGTCGAAACGATTCCTGGCCGCCCATCATCAGGAAGCCGCCGCCACGTTTGGAAACGAACTCGTAGATCAGTTGCAGTTGATCGGCTGTAAAGAATTCGCTTTCGATGTCGTCAAGGATGAGGGCATCGTAGCCGAACAATTCTTCTGCTTTTTCAGGGAATCCGCCTTCCAGTTCGGTTTCGTCTTTCGTTCCCAAACGCACCGATACCGGTTCGTCAAATTCTTCCGCGAGTTCCTGTTCGGTTTCATCGAAGCCTCGAAACAGTGAATTGGAACTCTCGCCTTCGTGTCCGCGAAAATCGAATTTGGCTTCCTTTTTCGCGATGCGGATCAGCCCCACAAGTTCCGTCTGAGGATCCGTTTCGACGGCTCGCCGCAGAAACTTGTATTCCCAGTTGGGACGCCCAGACACGTAAAGAACTCGCCGCTTGTCGCTACCACGATCGACCGCAATCAAGCGTTCGTTGTTAACGGTTGTTGCTTCGGTTTCGATCGGTTCCTCATTTTTATCCAGCAATGCAGCCTTGACGGTGTAGAACACGGTACCGCCGGTTTCAGGTCGAGCTTCAAACCGTACGGCTGATTCATCACCTGCGGTCTGAATTTTGGATTCCAGCGGAACGCCGTCCTGGTCCAGCAATGTGAGCTGCACTTTTTGCCCGTTCAGGTTTGTGTGTCTGGTGCGTACCTGAATCGTGACCGGAGCGTCATCGAAGGCCGTTTGGTTCACCGTGACAGCCCCGATCGCGACATCGGCCGCTTTGGAATCATCGTTGACGATCACGGGGTAAACCGGCGCCAAGGTCTTCAACTCATCCAGCGAAGCGAATTCGTCGGTCGCGTTGCCGTCGGACAGCAGCACAATGCCCGCCAGCGGCTGTCCCGCAAACCGCTGTTGCAATTGCTCCAAAGCTGAGCACAAGTTCGATGCCGGGCGATCAAAGTCAGTGTCTTCAAACGATTCGACTCGTTCCAGACGATCACTGACGGCGTAACGCTGCAATTCAAAATCCTGATCGATACGATTGATCCAGCCATTCGGTTCGCTGCGTTCCCCGGAATTAAGAGCCTGTCGCAACACGTCGGCTCGCGTTTTGTCGCCGGACGTCGTGACCAGATGGCTGCGGCTGACGTCCGTCACAACAGCCAACACGTTCGCTCCTCGCCGTGGTCGAGCAGAACTCCACAGCGGATTGACAAGACACGCACAGATCAGCAGCCAGCCGATGATGCGGCAGGCCGTGGCGATTCCCAACATGGCCCGACGGTGTCGGCTTACCCACAGCGCAAGCAGGATTCCGACGGCAGCAACGGCAACCGTTGGCCCAATCCATGAACGGTCACCGACGACGATGGCAGCGAGCATGAAACTGATCACTGATCCCCTTCCCGACTCTGACCGAGCAACTCGTAATACCGTCGGACTAATTCGTCGAATTCTTCCGGCACCGGCTCGCGATCGATTGGCACCATCGACCGGTCGCCGCCCATTTTGGCCAGTTCCTGGTTGATGCGTTTCTGCAGAGACGCCATTTCATTTAGTAATTGCGAATTCACCAGGTCCCATTGCGGCTCTTTGCCGTGTCGACGAAATTCAGCACGAATCGCGCGAGCGCGATCGCGTACCTGAGCGACCTGATTTCGCAGTTCCGGGTCGTCCAGAATTTCTTCTACTTCTCGAAGCCGATTTGACCAATCTTTATAGTCGTCACCGGTCAGTGGCCGTCCTTCGTTCTGACCTCGCCCGCCGTTAATGTTTTCACGACCGCCTCCCAGCAGGAATGAGCCACCGTTGCGTCCGCCGCCGCCACCTTGCGATTGCTGCTGACCGCCCGGCTGTTGGCCCTGTCCGGATTGCTGGCCCGCCTGTTGGCTCTGGCCTTCGCTCTGACCTTGCCCTTCGCCCTGTCCCTGCTGCCCTTGCCGGCCCTGTTGGCCCTGTTGGCCCTGTTCACCTTGCTGTTGTCCCTGTCCCTGTCTTTGACCTTGGCCCTGGCCCTGGCCTTCACCTTCAGACTCACCTTGTTCTCCCTGTCCTTCTTCCTGCTGACCAGACTGCTCTCCCTGTTGCCCCTGCTGGCCGGGTTGCTGCCCTTCTCTCGGTTGGTCTGACTCCTTGCCTGTGCCTTTGCCCTGTTCCTGTTGTGAATCGCTCTGGCCATCACCTGGCTTCGCGGCATCACCAGATTTCTGCTCACCGAGCTTCCGGCCTTCAGAGTTGCCTTCTTCTCTGGATTTCTGAGCGCCCTCACGAGGCTGGCTGGCCGCCCCTTCCCCCGGCTTCGGCTCGCCGCCCTGCGGTTGCCGTTCGCTTCGCTGAGGTTCGCCTGATTGTCGATCCCCGACTGCCTGACGCGGCTGTTGTTCTGGTAAAGGCGCTGCAGCTCGCTGAATGCCCTGCTTCCGATCTGTTGCTTCACCAGGCGATTGAGATTCCCCATTGCGTGCTGCGTCGTCCGACTGCCGCGTGGCACCTTCCGGTTGCTGCTGTTGTCCCGTTGCGTTGGCGACTTCCGACGCCAATTGCTGCGACAGTGCCTCAATTTCTTCCTGAGCTCGCCGCAGCGATTCTTCTTCGCTGCCCAACACGGCGTCGGCCGCCTGTTCGATGCCTTTGGTCAAGTCTTCAATGCCCTCGCGAGCGATCTGTTCGGCCTGCTGACCTTGATTCCACAGTCCGCGGCTAACCAGAATTTCGGTTGCCTCCAAAGCCTCTTCCGGCTTCATTTTTCGAGTGTCGCGGATGGTATCGTACAAGCGGCGTGACATTAGAGGTTCACTATCTTCGGCTTCTTCGACAAGCTGTTTGGCCTGTTCCAGAATTCGTTCCAGTTCGTCGCGTTGTTGAGCCACCTTGTTCTGCAATCCTTCGCGATCACGGTCATTGCGTAAAGTTGGCTTGTTAGCATCATCGCCTTTTTCCGGTTGGCCCTCGCCTGCCAGCTCTTTGGCGATCTCATCCTGACGTTCGGTCATTGACCGAGCCTGCTCGCGGAGATCCCGCATGGCTTCGCTAAACTGGTTGGACGTCTGATTGCGAAAGTCTTCCTGAAGTCGATCGAACTCCCGCTCGGCTCGCGTGCCTTCAGAAATCGCATCCTGCAGATTGCCTTCATCCATCGCTCGCGACGCCTGCTGAACTCGTTCGCGAGTCTTTTCGACCTGCTCACGAGTTTCCTGGTTCTTTTGCTGTTGTTGGGCCGACTGCTGATCCATGGTTTCCCGCAGTTCGTCCACATCGCGCAGCATTTCCCGCTGCTCGTCGCGAAGACGTTTCAGCTCTCGTTCGATCTCATCCTTTTCTTCCTGCGTTTGCGCGGCTCGCAGTTCTGATTCCAACTGTTTCATACGTTCGTTCAGCATTTGCTGACGTCGAGCCAGTTCTTTCAGGCGATTCAGAATCTGAAGCTGCTGGCTTTGTTCGGCGTTTTGTTCCTGTTGCTGCTGAGCCTGTCGTTCGGATTCGTAGCGGTTGCGTTCGTTGTCCAGTTCGAGCTGGTTCAGCTGTTCCTGCGAAGCACTGTTTTGTTCCTGCCCTTGCCCCTGAGACTGGGACTGCGATCGAGACACTTCGTACTCTTTAGCTCGCATGCGCATCAGGCCGGCAAAGGCCGATTGTTCGGCGAGTAGCGCGTCGGACAATGTGGAATCCTGCCGTTGCTTTTCAAACGCCGTGAGCGAATCGACGGCCTTCTGCATCTGAGCCTCAACACCCTTCGCAAGTTTCATCATCTCAGCATCGCCTGCCGTTTCTTCCTTTGCTTCCTGAAGCTGTCCGATCGCTTCCTGCTGCGATTCCTTCACCACGCCCACGTCTTCCACCGCCTGCGCGGTTGCTCGTTCACGGCGTCGCGATTCTTCCCATGTGCGTTGAATGTTGAACGTGGCGATCATGATCTGCCGCTGCAACTGCATCAGTTTCTCGGCCGGTCCACCCTGTTGCTGCTGCTGTTGTTGTTGCTGCTGAGACTGCTGTTGGGATTCCCGAAAGATTTCCTCGAAGCGGCGAACTTCCGCAAACATCATGTCGCTGGATGTACGGCGAGGCATTCCATCTGCCGCGATGTCTTCGACAAAGAAGGTGTAAGACAGCAATTCGTCGGGTGCGGCGTTTAGTTTTTCGAGCTCGATGGTGTGTTGGATCTTAAGCTGCTTTGCGACGCCTGACGAATCGGAGTCCTGACCGCCAACCAGTGACACGTCTGCTGTTTCTCCATTGCTAAGCGTGTACGACACTCCGAAATCACTGAACCCGAAGTCGTCTGTCGCTTCGGCTTCAATTTGAAATTCCTGCAACGGCGAGACGTTGGTATCTTTGCCAGGGAAAGTCACCTTGATCTTCGGTCGCTTATTGCGAGTCACCTTTAGCGAAATCGTCTCTTCTTCAGCCGGCGTGCGGCCATCGGCGTCTTCGAGGTACACGGCGAATTTTTGATCATCGATCGCTTCGAATTCGGCCGTCACCGCGTTTGAGTCTGAATCAATGGAAGTGAGCGGAATGACCTCGCCATCGTCCGTGCGCAATTCGGCAACCACAACGGGCTTGTTCAGATGCAGCGTTAACTGGACCATTGAACCCTCGACAGTCGTGACGCGCAGAGTGTCTTCCACCAATTGAGGTTCTTTGTTCGCATAGGCCGGCGGAGTGATCAGCGCATCTGCCTGTTCAAGCCGCGGCCGGACATAGGTGCTGATCCTGTAGCTGTCTGAAACGCCGCCCTGACTACGGCTCGCGTTTTCCGACGCCAGCAACGCTCCAACTTCCACCACCGAATTCCCAAACACCACGCGATACGTGGCGTCGCTTGCGACACTGCTAACTCGAGCGGCAAAAACACCGGCATCGACAGTGGGATCCATCTCGAACGTTGCACTTCCTGCTTCTGTGCTTAACTGCAGCACGGCATTCGTGGGCAGCACTTTTCCGAATCGAGCAACCACCGTCAGCGCAGCGCCGCGTTCCATTTCGACGTCACCAGGTTCGATGGCCAGTTCTGTTGCACCGATCGCTTGTTTTTCGCCCGTGCCAGCGACGGCCATTAACGCATTCGACGTACCGAGTTCCCGGCCCCAGCGACCAGCGGCAACGACGCCGGTAATCAGAAAGCAAAACGCCAGAAAGCTGAGTGTCGACCAGGTCAGAATCTGGCGACGAGGCACCACCGAGCGCCAGTCGGACCCGCGAGCAAGCTTATCGGCTTCATCAATGACCCAGTCGTTCAAAATCGAAGCGTGCGGCTGAGTGCGCGCGACCGCGTCGGCTCGGACAGCCGTCAAAACCGCATCGTTAAGTTCGGGGCGGTTCTTTTCGACCAGTCGAGCAGTTTCCAGAGCCGTCGGCTTCGGCACCTTCCAGCGCGCGAGGATAAGGCCGCCCATGGTGATGCCCAGCAGCACCAGCAGCGTCGTGGAGATCAAGCCGGACAGTTGCGGCAATATCATCGAAAGGACGATTGCCGGCACCAGCAGAAGCAGCCAGCACATCGCCTGCCTTCGCAGCACTCGCAGCTTGTACAGCCGCTTCGCCACCATTTGCAGGCTTCGTTCGAGGACGGTTCCGGTCATGGTTATATCCCTATTGTTACGCTTCGATCGTGCTTCGTCGTTCAATCGCCGAAGCCCACAGCGATTCCAGTAACAAACATCCCAAACCTGACAGCAGCAGCCATCGCCACCACTTCTGTTGCTTCTCCAACTCGTTGGCACTCAACTGACCGGGCGGTGCATCGTCCGAATCGCCAGCGTTCATTGCCAATTGTTCGCCGCTCGCCGGTTCAACACCAATACCAAGAACCTGCAACTGCCCGATCGGCAGCATTTCGGTACGAGATTCCGCTGCTCCCAATCCCGCGATCAGTGAAACATTGTATTCCCCATCGTCCGCCTTTCCCGTAATCGTGTAGCGGCCGGGTTCGTTCAGAACTACGGTCGATTCCGAAGAAGTCGAACCTTCCGCAGCTGCGGCGGACACAGCGGCGGCTGTCGTTTCGGTGCCATTGGGAAACGAGATGCTCCAGTCGTCCGACGAAACCAACTGTCCTGGCCGGATCACATCACCGACAGTTTGAATCACCTGATCCTTCTGAGCCGGACTGGCCAGCGACAAAATCCGAGTCAGCAGCGGTGCGAACCGGGTCGACAGTGCCCATTGGCTGTCTGCTGGGTGCCAACCCGTGGCCAACAGGATGACGCGGCCGTTATCTCCATGAGGAAGTTCGGCGATCGCGGGAACTCCGGAATCGAATTTTGCGACGACCGTCCATTCGCCTTTCTGCCTTTCCTCTTCGTTAAACACAAGGTTGCGATGTTGCCAGAACCGAATCGATGAAAAGTCGGCAAAGCGAGCATCGGAAAAGGTTGAGAACAGCGGATGATCGAAATCGATCTGACTCAGCATCGCATATTCATCGACGTCCGCTTCCTTCACTTCGAAGTTCGATGGCAGGAATGTCTTCACAGACAATACAGCATCGATCGAAGGCGGTGCCATCAGCAGCGTTCCCGACCGATCCAGAAAAGCCGACAGCGAATCCAGCAACCCATCCGGCACCACGGCTGTCGCCACAACCAGTTTGACGTCGGCAGGAACCGGCAGCACAACGCCGTCTTCCTTCATCAGGTCGATCAGTTTCACATCGCGTTCCACGTTGCCATCCAGAACACGCTGCAGGTAATAGCGCATCGACTCTGGATCGTTTAACGTCGCCGGACCAATATGAGCCACCTTCACCACCGGACTTTCCAGTTCCGGCAAATCGATGACGTTATCAAACGGATGGTCGTCGCCTTTTAGTTCCACGCCCGCGACCGACTTACTCGCCGCCGGATCCAACGCGGGAAGAATGATCGTTCTGCGTTGTCCGGGGGCCACTGTCACCTTCATCGATTCCCCCACGGCGGCACCGCTGGCATCGAAGGGCTGAAGCTGGAATTCCTGCTGCACAGAATCTCCGGCACTGGCGATTCGCACGCGAGTCCGATCGGCTCGCCGATCTTTTACGAAGGTAACTCCGGCGTTGCCTTTCTTCGTGGGCTCAACGGTTTTGAGTTGGACCTCCACAGTGGCCGGCCATTCGCCGGATTTGAGTTCATCCAGATTGCTGCCGCGTTGAAAGTCGGTGATGAGTACCAGGCGCCGGCTCGTGACGTTTAACAGCTCTTTCGATTCCGCCGCCAGTTCGTCGGCGGCCGCTCGCATAGCAGACCCCGTATTCGTCGACAGCCAGTCGGGCTCATAGCTGTCGATGACGTTCTGCACCATCGCTGCTCGTTCATCCTGAGTGGCCGTCGCCCATTTGTCGCGAGACACCAAAGTCGCGGGTGACTCTGAGAATGTCATAACGCTTAGCAGGTCTTCGTCGTTGAGTTCGTCGATGGATTCCCTCAGCGTTTCCTGAACCTGGTCGTAAATTCCTTCGCGGCGCATGCTGGCGCTTTTGTCGATCAGAATGGTCACTGACTGCACTTCACCTTCGGCGGCGTCCAATGGAATGACTTCCCGAAGAAACGGACGAGCGAAAGCCAGTCCGATCAGCACGAGTGCCAGAATCCGCAACAGCATCAGCGGCCAGTGTTCAATATTGGACCGCTTTGTGAGCTTCGGCTGCGACGGCTTCAGGAATCGCACAATGCTGAACGGCATGTCCTGCGTGGGAGCTCGCCGCAACATGTGCAGCACAACCGGAATCGTTGCGGCCGCGACTCCGACGGCCGCGAAGATGGGGGTCAGAAAGTCCATTACCTGCGAACCCTCCGCGCATGCAGGAATTCAGACAGCACCAATTCCAAAGGTTCGTTGGTCACCGTTCGCACAAAGGCGGCCCCCAGCTTTTCGCAGACGGCCTGCACGGCTTCATTGTGCTCAGTGATCCGTTTCACGAAAGTGGAACGAGAGTCCTGCGGATCAGCGTAGATCTTTTGATTGGTCTCAAGGTCTTCAAACAATCGCGGCCCGTCGATGTTGAGATTCAGTTCGACAGGATCCAGCACCTGAAACACGACCACGTCATGCCCGCAGCCTCGCAGCAACTTCAGCCCGGCTTCGAACTGCTCCACCGGAGCCAGCAGATCTGAAATCAGCACGACAAAGCCACGACGTTTTAACCGTTGAGCCGCGTGTTCCAGAGCCTGTGCAGGATTGGTTTCGTTGCCCGACGTGGGTTCTTCCAACGTGACCATGATTCGCCGCAACTGTCCCGGTCGATAACGAGCCGGCACAACCATGCGCACTCGTTCGTCAAACAGCGACAGTCCGACGGCGTCTCCCTGGCGGTTCAACATCCACGACAGTGAAGCGGCAATCGTGCGAGCGTAATCGTGCTTGGTGTATTCGAGAGAACCAAACGACATCGAGCGACTGTAATCGGCCACGATGTAGCAACGAAGGTTCGTCTCGTCCTCGAACAAGCGAATGTAGCTGCGGTCGGTGCGAGCATAAAGTTTCCAGTCAAGGAACCGCGGATCGTCTCCCTGAGCGTACTGCCGGTATTCTGAGAACTCGACGGAAAACCCATGCCGAGGACTTTTATTCAGCCCCGTCCGAAACCCTTCCACCACGACCTTCGCGCGCAGTTCGAGCGATCGGATGCTCATGACGACCCGAGGGTCCATGAACGGGGCTTTGGCTGAAGTTGGCTCGGGCGAGGTCACGCCACGGCCTCCTGCTTAGGATGTGCCACCTGTTCCAGCAAACGATCGACCAGAGTTTCCGTCGTGATGCCTTCGGCTTCCGCGCGGTAATTGGGAAGGATGCGGTGGCGGAGAACCGGTTTGGCTAACGCCTGAATATCGGTCGTGGCCACATAGGGTCGGCCGTCCAGGAGTGCTCGAGCTTTGCCGCCGAGAACCATGTTTTGGCCGGCTCGTAATCCGGCTCCCCACGAAACCAGTTCGTTGATGAAGTCCGGTGTGCCAGCCTGATGAGGTCGCGAAGCCGCAGCGATACGAACGGCATAACGGACGACTTCTTCCGCAATGGGAACACGCTGCACAACCTGATTCAGCTCGCTCACAACACTGCCGGCAAACAGCGAACGAATCTTTTCGCGTCGTTTGGATGTGGTTTGCTGGACGACTGCCACTTCGTCGTCTTCCGGCAGATAGTCAATCAGCACGTTGAACATAAATCGGTCGAGCTGAGCTTCGGGCAGCGGATACGTGCCCTCCATTTCGATCGGGTTCTGAGTCGCCAGGACAAAGAACGGTTCCTGCAACGTATGGACTCGACCGGCCGCCGTCACCTGGTGTTCCTGCATCGCTTCCAACAACGCCGACTGAGTTTTCGGCGGGGTCCGATTGATTTCGTCGGCCAGCAGAACGTTGGCAAAAATCGGGCCGGGAATGAATCTCATTTCGCGGTGCCCTGCCCCGTCTTCTTCCAGCACTTCGGTGCCGGTGATGTCGGCGGGCATAAGGTCCGGCGTGAACTGGATGCGGTTGAAGTTCAGATCGAACAGTTGCGCGATCGAATTCACCAGCAACGTCTTCGCCAGACCCGGTGCACCGGTAATCAAACAGTGGCCGCCCGAAAGCAGCGAAATCAGCAATTGTTCGACAACGTCTTTCTGGCCAATAATGACTTTGGAGAGTTCGGCATCGATATCTTTGCGGAGCGAACGCAGTTGCGTGATGAGTTCGCGTTCGCGTTCCGGGGTGAGGTCGGCAAGTTCGGTCATGTGGGTTCCTGTGCTACATCAGTGGGTCATCGCGTAAAACACGATGTTGATTCCTAACGGGTACGCTTTCTTCTCAGAGAATTCTTTGAAGTACCATTCGCTGTACCCCTCGCGTTCCCAGCCGTCGCCGAGATCCGTGTTGTGGCAGATGATGGCCATCATGCGACCGTTGTCGTCATACAGGCCCTTGTAATGGACTTCGCGAGTGTCCGGTCCGCCTTCCCATGTGATCAGATTCCCGTCTCTGTCGACGTGGTTGGGGTGAGCTCGCCCCATCGCAGGAATCTGAGGACGTTCTTTCAAATCGTAGACGCAGTGAAAGATCGGATGTTCCAGCGGGATCTCACTTGCGTCGCGATCGGGGAAGACCCGCTTCATTTCGAACAGAAAGTTATCCAGCTGCGCCTGCCCCCAGAAATCGTCGACCATCAAAAACCCGCCGTTCAAAAGGTAACTGCGAAGAGCCGTGACTTCGGCCTCATCAAAATGCAGTGCGCCGGGTTCAATGATGTAAATAAAGGGATAGTCAAACAGTTTCGGGTCGGTGAGATCCAGGATGACGCCATCCGGATGTGTGTGCAGTGAAGTCAACTGCTGCAGGCGGTACGAAAAGTTAAGATCTGCGTCAGGGTAATCCGTATTCCATCGATCTCCCCGTCGCCCGCCGTAGCTGTTGTAGCGAATGCGGCAGAACGTAAAGACGTCGTCTTTGAACTTTTCATCAACCTTCCAGTCCGGAACGCCTCGGCGATCGGGACGACCATCCGGGCCGACTCGGCTTCGCCCGTATCCGAATCGACGGTAGCCACCGAATTGAGCAACCGCTGCCGCTGTAATGAGCACCAGCAGCATGGCAGCAATAACAGCGGTTCGTGAGCGATTCATGGCGTAGGTTCCTTCTGGATACGAACTTCGCAGTGTGCCATATGGCTTTCCTTCTGCCTACTGCGAATGAAGTGCCGATTCTCTGCTTTGTGACTTCGCTTTAGAAAGTGCCTGAAACGATTGCATTTTGGTGCTGGCTTGATTCCGTCGCCCATCCTCGAAATGATGGACGCATTCTGCCCCACTACTGCTAACACCGCGAGGCTCGTTATGTTTCGATCTGTTTGCCACGGTTTTTTATTGCTCACAATCCTCTCAGCCCCCCAGACTCAAGCCGATGACATTCCCGGCATCGGTCCCGTCGGGGATGCTCAGCGGCTTCACACAGACTTCGCGTTCACCGAAGGCCCGGCTGCCGATGGCAACGGGAACCTGTATTTCACAGATATCCCCAACAACCGCATTCACAAACGCGATGCAAAGGGAACGCTGTCAGTGTTCGCCGAACCATCCGGACACTGCAATGGGCTGATGGTCGTCGGTGACCGATTGCTCGCCTGCGAAATGGACGGGCAGCTCAAGCAGTACGACCTCACCACGGGCAAACAGACCTCTTTGGCCAGCAAGTACAACGGCGAACGCTTTAACGCTCCGAACGACCTGGTGATCGACAAGACCGGTGGCATCTACTTCACGGACCCGCGTTTCCGAGCGCCTGAACCGTGGCCGCAGGGCAAAGAAGCGGTCTACTACCGAGCAGCCGATGGCAAAGTGACTCGACTGATCGATGACCGCACGGCGCCCAATGGCGTTATTCTTTCGCCCGATGAAAAAACGCTGTACGTCGTCCCCAGCATGGAAAAGCAGATGTGGGCGTATGCCGTGGAATCGCCGGGGAAGATCAGCAAAGGCAAAGTCTTCTGCGAAGTGACTCAACCCGAAGGCAAAGACAACACAGGCGGCGACGGGTTAACGATCGACACCAACGGCAACCTGTACATCACAACAGCTTTGGGCCTGCAGGTGTTTGATAAGGCCGGCAAGCAGCTTGGCATTATCAAGATTCCGGAACACCCGGCGAACGTCGCGTTCGGCGGCAAGGACAACAAGACGCTTTACGTGACTGCTCGAAAGTCACTGTACGCTGTCGAGACCAAAGCCACCGGGCACGTGTTTCCTGGCAAGTAGCTATGGAGTCACAGCCGCCGCATAGACGCGATACCCGGCGGCGAGCGGATGGCCTTCATCGTGAGGCGCGTAGACCGGCGTTTCATCGTCGAGGGCCGCTGCGAGTGACGGCAGCAGATCAATGTGTTCAACCTGTTGTTGCTGCAAAATTACCTGAAGACGCGTACGGAGCTCGGTCTCGCGCTGCACCATCTGCTGCAGTTCGTTTGGCCACGAACTTTGGCCGCTGTGCGCGTTCTGAAAATAGACCGACTCACGAGTTGGAATCAACAAGACCGTCAGGCGCACTCCGGCCGCGTCGCAACTTTGTTTCGCATGAGCCAGCACTTGAGCTGTCTTGTCATATGCCGCGACGATCGGCGGGTCCGTTAAATCCATGTCGCCGCTGATAGAACGAATTCGCTCGTACGAAACGTAAGTCGGGTGGCGGGCATGAGGGATCTCAAAACCTGCTGGACGGCCGTACCGGGAGCGTTTAACCAAATGAGTCAGCGCACTGCCCGTGGCCGTGTGAAACTTAATCGCATGACGGAACGAGTTATCGATTTCGCGTTCTGAATCACGTTCCTGAATGCCTCGCGCGACATCACCCAGATCGTTGCCAACGTATAACCCAATCACAATCCGCTGCGGCTTCTTTTTGATGGCCTCGGTCACCAGCAGATCGTATTGCAGCGGACCGTAGCCGCCGACACCCATGTTGTAGACCGTCTGGCCGATCGCAGAACTCAACAACTGAGGCCACGCTTCCGTGGCCGCAGCGTTGAAGCCCTGGGTATGCGTGTCCCCGATCGCCACGATCGCCGCTTCCGTCACTGCTTCGGCATTGCGAAACCCGTTGTCGTCTACGTCGTCGAGTTTTGGGTCGAGCACGTAGCCAAGCTGAGGGTGCGGCACCATTGGGGGCGTCGTGTTGATGGGAAAAGACGTCACACACCGCAGCACGATTTCGGCCAGCACCACGGCAATCGCAAGTGACACGAAGACGGCCGTAAATCGCAGCTTCCACTGAGCGGGAGCCGTGCGAGCGATGCCGCAAATCATTCCGGCCGCCAGCAGGATGAGCAGCCCCAGCAGTCGCGTCGTCAGGCCGCCTGCGACCGAATACATGACGGCCGAAGCGGCCATGACAAGGCCCGCCGCCCAACAGCCAAGGGTGCCGATGAAACCGGAAGTCAGATCCTGAAGCGGTCGGGGAAGCTCAATTTCTCGCACAATTCCATCCCTGGAAAATAGGTCGTAGAGCCCCATATTGTAGGCGACGTTCGAAATTTCGAGCAACGGCAAGATACAGACGTGTTTCGGTCGATTCTGCCGAACCGGACTGGCACCCGGCTGTCACCAATCCTGAGAGGTTGCGACTCAGCGGCATCACGATGGTTGACCGCAACCTCACTCAGTCGCAGAATCGCCGCCACACAACCACCCCTTCTACAGCAATTCGAACTCATGCACACATCGAACCTCGTCAACCAGCTTGCCCCGTCCGCCACAATTGCCGCCGCCGCCAAAGCGAAAGAATTGCGTGACAAAGGCGTCAACGTTCTGGAATTCACGCTGGGCGAACCCGACTTCACCACGCCGGACCATATCTGCGCCGCCGCCAAAGCCGCGATGGACGCCGGCCACACTCATTACACGCCCGCCACAGGCATCCTTCCGCTAAAGCAGGCCATCTGCGATGCCTTTCAGCGCGACCACGGCGTCGCCTACAAGCCGACAGAAGTGACGATCAGCAATGGAGCCAAGCATGCACTGCACAACGTGCTGGCGGCGTGCTGTGACCCGGGCGACGAAGTCATCATTCCGACCCCGTTTTGGGTCAGCTACAGCGCCCTGGTCGAACTGGTCGGCGCAGTGCCGGTGCTGGTCGAAACGACGGAAGAATCCGGCTTCTGCATGACGGCGGACCAGTTTCGCGGAGCGATCACCGACAAGACTCGCATGCTGATGCTGAACAGCCCCAGCAACCCGACTGGAGCCGTTTATCCAGTGGACGCTCTGGAAGCGTTGGCCAACGTCGCGGTCGAAAAAGACGTGATCGTGCTGTCGGACGAAATCTACGACAAACTGATCTACGACGGCTACACCTTCAAGACATTCGCGTCGTTCGGCGATGAGGTCAAAAATCGCACGATCATCGTCAATGGAGTCAGCAAAGCATACGCGATGACCGGCTGGCGCATCGGCTGGACTCTGGCACCGGAAAACGTCAGCAAGGCGATCACCAAACTTCAAAGCCAACAGACATCCAACCCCTCCAGTATCAGTCAGTATGCCGCAATCGAAGCGCTGACGGGTTCTCAGGATTGCATCCCGGAAATGCTGGCCGAATTCCAAAAGCGCCGCGAATATGTACTCGGTCGACTGCGTAAGATGCCGGGGCTGACGTTCGCCGATCCTGGCGGCGCGTTCTATGCTTTCTTTAACGTCAGCAGTCACTTCGGCCGCGAGCTCCCCGGCGGAGCGACCGTCGACAACAGCAGCGACTTCTGCACGGCGCTGTTAGAAGGTGCTCATGTGGCACTGGTGACCGGCGATGCATTCGGAGCACCGGGTTACGTGCGGTTGTCATTCGCAACCAATATGGAAACACTGGAAGCTGGCCTGAATGCATTAGAGAAGTTTTTGTCGTAACAGTGCGCGGATACAGCACATGGGAACACTCATCCGACTGCTGATTCTTGGCTTGCGAGCAGTCGTAGTCGTGCTGATCTTTTACAGCCTGTGGCGGCTGATAAAGCCGAAAGCCACCTTCACGATTGTTGTGGATGAGCACGGCATGAGGTCTCACACGGGGATCAAAACGCTTGAGCAGCGTCGTTTGCTGGAACGGCTGCAGCGAACTCGTTTTGTCGAAGGTCGCATGAAGATCTGCGGGCATCACGATAGGAACGGCCGGCTGGTGCTGAATTTCTCCGGCCGAGTCTCCGCTGATGCTCAGCAGCAGATTCGTCAATTTCTGCAGAACGACGTGTAGATCAAACTTCGGCAAATCAGCGTCATGCCAGGAACAGGGGCGAGACCTGCACGTCAACGCCCGGGGAGTAAGCGACGTGGTCCGGTTCGATGTCGGACGAAATCGGGAACCCCGCCGCATCGGTCAGCGATTGCGAAATCTGCACGGATCGCAGAGGGCGATATTGATACGGATCATGATGGACCTGCCCGCATAGAAATCGCCCGTCCGGGCGTTGAGCGAACAGGTGGTAGCGCTCCAGCAGAAAGAACTCCAAACTACCCTGCTGTGCGGCCTGTAACGGCACGTCGGCATCGACAACAGCTTTGACCTCATAGTCACCGCCCGCGGCCCATGTGCGGCGCCCGTGGTATTCTGCAGTGTTGCTTCGTGTCAACAGTCCCATCTTGGCGTGAATGTAGTTCAAGTGCCAAAAGCGCCGGGCCACCGCAACCGCGAGCCGGTGATTGGCGTCAAGACTGAAGAACCACACGCCGGTCTGACCATTGTCGTGCTTCACGTATGTCCGCACATTCGTTTCCAGAAACCACGAAACAAGTGGCACGGCCGGCGACCACCATGGCCGAACGCGTTCCATGGAGAATGGGACCAAAGCCAGCCAGGCACTGCCGTCGAAGGTCTCCACTTTCAGACCGGCTGGCAATGCCGCCTGCATTTCTTCAGGGTCAATTCGCCAATGGATAAACGCCAGATTGCGCCAGGATTGGCAACCGACGATCTTTGGTTTAGTGGAGTTAGCCATGGGCATTTTTCAAACGGAGACACAATCGGTCGCACAGCCCAATCTGACGACTTGTCGTTATAGGTCGAGCACGCTGGAAGTCGAGCCGACAATGCTATCGCCTTTCCGTCTTCGACAGCAGTCGGCCAGTTCGGGAAATGTGCGACGCTGTCTGTCTGGAATATCGAGAAACAGCGGCAGCGGGTGAGAATCCCACGAAGGGATTTGTTGCAAACCTCGCATTCTGCAGTCGGGCGAGTATGCTTCGCGCCCAAACTCAATAACAAGGAATACTGCGTGATGGCTGAAGAATACCCCAATGACCTGGATGGTGACGTTTTGCGGATGATTGCCGAAGACGGCAATGACATGACTGTGCCCATGGAAGTTGACTTCCACGTGGCACTGCCGACGGAAGACGCGGCCAACACCGTGGCCGCCGCTGTGTCGGAACTTGGCTACGAAGCGTTCGTCGATTATGACGACGGCGAAGATGACGAAGACGTCACCGAAGAAGAAATCACCGAACCATGGACCTGCACCTGCCGCAAGGAAATGGCTCTGAAGTACGAAGACATCATGGCCGTGCAGGCGCAGCTTGACGAAATCGCCAGACCGTTGGGTGGATACTCAGACGGCTGGGGAACGTTCGGTAACCTTGAAGAAAACCAGCCGGAAGACGATGAGTTTTCTGACGATGATGAAGAAGAGTAAAACGACTTAGCTGGACAGCGCCATGTTGGTGCGAATGGTAACCCGAAGTGTAAGCGAGGTATCGAGTTGCGACGAATCCCTCGCTTACACTTCGGGTTTCCAAAAGCACGGCCCAACGCCCAAAGGTGGCGCTGTCCAGTTAGCCCAACTTCCCCAGCAGCGGCACAAAATGTGGTTGCAGAGAATTTATTTGGCGTGTTTTTGTTATCGATTTTCCGAAAGTCCAGCGTTTGAAATCTGAAACACGATGTAGTGACGACCTCTGATCTGGCCGGTCAGAGATCGATCGGTAGCATTTGCGATCATGTTCATTCGCCAATGCCATCGAATCAAAAACGGTCGTCGCCACGCCTACTGGGCGCTGGTCGAATCGTATCGCTCGGCCAGTGGGCCGCGGCAGCGGGTGGTCGCGTGGCTGGGGAAGCTTGACGAAGCCGGTCGACTGGGCGTCCATCAGGCGGCGGAAGTTTTGGCCGGTAGCGATGAGGTTGCACCCGGTGTCACCGCTGATCAGTCACAACCGCTCAGTCGACAGATGCGATTCGAGTTCGATGATGATGCGTCTGCCGTGACTCCGCGATGGGTCGAAGTCAACGCCGCCGGAGTTCGTGTGGAAAACCTGCGACAGTTCGGCGGGCCGTGGATGGCTCTGCACCTGATTCGCACGCTGCAACTGGATACGTTCCTGAGCAACGCGATCCCTGAAGGTCGTGAACTGGTCGGCTGGGATGTGAGTTCGCTGATTCTGATCATTGCGCGGCTGCTCGAACCTGCCAGCGAACTCTTCACCGCCGAACAATGGTATCCGAAAACGGCACTGCGGGATCTGCTCGGCGTGAGCGAAGAACGTGTGAACGATAATCGGCTGTACCGCACACTCGATCAGCTGCTGCCGCACAAGGACGCATTGGAAACGCATCTGAAGAATCGCCTTGGCCATCTGTTCGATCTCGAATACGACCTGCTGATGTATGACGTCACCAGCACTTACTTCGAAGGTCAGGCCGAACGCAATCCGCTGGCTCAGCGTGGCTATTCGCGCGATAACCGCAGCGACTGCAAGCAGGTCTGCATCGGGCTGGTGGTGTCTCGATGCGGAATGCCGCTGGGATACAAGGTGTTTGCCGGCAATACGGCCGACGTTACTACCGTGGAACACATCGTCGAAACGATGGAAGCACGCTACGGGAAAAGCGATCGCATCTGGGTCATGGATCGCGGCATGGTGTCGGAAGACAACATCGAATTCCTGCGCGAAGGCGGTCGACGCTACATCGTCGGCACTCCCAAATCGATGCTGAAGAAGTTTGAACACGAGCTGCTGAAGGAAGACTGGACCAGCATTCGCGATGGCCTGGAAGTCAAGGTCGTGCCGTGGCCCGGCAGCGACGATCCGGATGAATCGGAAGACTGCAACACATCGCCGGAGACATTCATCCTGTGTCGCAGTCGCGATCGATCAATGAAGGAAGAAGCGATCACACAGCGCTTCGAAAAGAAGATCGAAGAGTCGCTCATCCGCATGACGGCGCGGTGCGATAAACAGAAACGCGACCCGATGAAGGTCGAACGTGAGATCGGCCGGCTGCTCGGAAAGAACACTCGAGCGGCAAAGCTCTTCGACGTGAAAGTCACGAAGACAGATGACGGGGCCGCACGCATCGAATGGTCAAAGATCGAAGCTACGCGTGACTGGGCGACTCTGAGTTCCGGATGCTATCTGCTGCGAACCAATGTCAGCGACTGGTCCGACGAAGAACTTTGGAAGGCATACATCCAACTGACCGAAGCGGAAGCCGCGTTCCGAATTCACAAAAGCGATCTTTCGATCCGCCCGATCTGGCATCAGAAGGAGGAACGTGTTCTGGCACACATCTTCGTGTGTTTTCTGGCATACGTCCTGTGGAAGACGCTTGGTCAGTTGTGCAGCAAAGCAGGGCTGGGCGACGAACCGCGCCGTGTGCTTGCGGAGCTGTCGGAGATCCGTTCGATGGACGTCGTCCTGCCCACTCGCACCGGCCCGGAGATCCGCACCCGCTGCGTGTCAAAGCCCTCCGACCATCAGCAGATTCTTCTGGAAAAGCTGAGCCTCAAACTGCCCTCAAAAATAATCCAAAAGCAAATGTAGTGGAAACTTTTCGCCGCTCACCCCACAAAACACTGCCTTCGTGACTCGAGTTGGCGAAGTTGGGTTAGGCTCTGCCGCTAAACAGGTGAGCAACAAAGCGCCGGCCGCTGGTGGAACAAAAAACCGCAGCTAGCGCCGTGCGGCTAATGGGCAACTGTCGGATGACGGGACGGAGCCTTAGCCTTCCATCTGCTTTCGCAACTCAGCCAGTTCGGCTTCGACTTCGCTGCTCTTTTCCTGTTGAGACTGCGTGACCGCGTGCACGGCGGTTTCTGATTCCAGGCGAATTTCGGCCGGCTTGCCTGTCAGTTCCGCCATGCGACGGACGGCTTCGGAATAGCGAGCTTCCAGGGCTTTTTGAATTCGAAGCATGTTGCGATAGTTGGAATCGGACGCCTCCAGTTCCGGCTTCAATCCGTCGATCAGGTCTTCGACTTCCACTTTGCGAGTCAACGCTTCTCGAGCCGCTGATTCGTCGCCGTCGGTCAGCGACGCCTTGGCTCGCGACAGCCAGTCGTTCATCTGAGCCGTGTGGCTGGCGATCTCCTTCTCAAGGCGATCGCGATTGGTTCGCGACGTCCTGGCCACGCGTCGCGCACTGGCAAGTCCTTCTTCCATCTCCGCCAGCACTTCCTGAAGCGTTGTCTGCGGGTCGTCAGACGACTCCAGAATTTCACTCAGGCTGCAGGTTACGATGTCTGTCAGGCGGCTAAAGTGTGGCATGCGTTCGGGCTTTACTTCGGACCGGATTGGTAGGATCAGTTGTTTTCGGGAACGGTCTCTTCCGCGAAACCTCGGCAGGTCAGTTGGTAGCGGAGTTTCTCTTTGGCCAATCGCAAACGGCTTTTGGCTGTCGGCAGCGTCGTTGCCATGGCATCCGCCACTTCAGACAGCGTTAACGATTCGAAATGGTGCAGCATGAAGGTTTGCCGCTGGTCATCCGGTAATTCATCCAGCAACTCGTAAACGACTTCGACAACTTCCTCTTCTGCGACGCGAGCTTCCGCAGACACAAGATCACCGGGCATCAGGTTCAGCAAATCCGCCTGCTCGCCGTCGGCAACCACTGTGGCACTCACGCGACGAATCAAAGCGTCACTGGACTGCCGCCGCACGCTGTCAATCAACAGGTTGTGGGCGACTCGAAACAGCCAGCCGCGAAACCGCCCGGTGGGCACATAGTCCCACGCCTTCCGAAACAACCGCAGCAGAGTTTCCTGAACAAGGTCCTCAGACCTCTGAGCGTCGCGGATTCGACGGAAGAAATAGCCGTATAAAGAATCCTGCCACGCCGCCACGATGTCATCAAACGCGGACTGATCGCCTTCCTGCAGGCGAATCATCCGCTGATCATCTTCGGTATACGGTTGAGACATGCAGGAGCAGCCTGGCTGGCTTAGGCGATTCAGGCGTCGAGATCCACGTTAACGACAGAATGGACTACTACTTCAGGTGCTTGATGCGAATGTCCTTGAACTCCGCAAACATCGGCTTACCAGCATGAAGCTGAAGTGCCAGAATCCCTTCCGTAAGAGCTCGCTCTTCGCTGTCGGTGAAGTCCATCACAAGCCGACCGTTCATGTAGTGCCGGATGTGGCGGCCTTTTGCGATGATGGTCACTTCGTTCCATTCATCCACCTTAAACAGCTTTGCATATTCCTCGGCAGTGATCACAGGCTCGTCAGATACCTCCAGCTTGTCGCCCTTCCATTCGCCTTTTTGGCCGACAAGGATAATGCGTCCTCGTTTGCCAGTTGAACCGCCTTCGTCGTAGATGAAGCCGGACACATTGGGCAATGTGTTTTCGTTGCGAATTTCGTGCTGATAGCCCTGCACGACCCACTTGTTGCGAGCTTTGTCGCTTGTGATGTGCTTCGAACGATACTGAATGCCTGAGTTGTTGGACGCTGAGCAGCGAAAGGACAGACGCAGGTCAAAATCCTTCGTTTTGGTGTCCTGGCAGATAAGGAACGTATTGCCCTTGGCTGGTATTTCCGCCGTTGTTTCGCCATGAATGACTCCGTTTTCGACTTTCCAGAGTCGCGTGTCACCGTCCCAGCCGGAAAGATCTTTACCGTTGAAAAGGCTTGTCATGCCGGTTTCAGCCGGGGCTGACTTTGCATCGTCAGCGACGACGCAGGGGGCGACAACGAAAAACAGTGAAAACACAGTGAGTACGCGGGCCATTGAGGTGCTCCAATCGGAAGTCAGTTTGGTAAGGACGTGGCGTCTCATACTACCATTGCCGAAAGGCGAATTACACCGGGAAGTGCCCCGGCAGCAGCAGGAAATGGCGTACAAAGCCCCCTTGGCGTGACGATCCGCCAGCCGCGCATGAAAAAACCCGGCTCGATAAAGGAGCCGGGCTATTGAGCCGTTATCTTATTTCGCGAGGGACAGCGACGGCGTTAGCTGGCATCATCGTCGTCGTCAGCAACAGCAATTGGAATGATTATCGCCGCAGCAACGCCGATACCCAATGCAGCCTTTTCAACGGCCGTCAAACTGTATACCCAGTCCGAGATCCGGTTGCCACGTACAGTGGCTCCGTCGCTGGTCCTGACAAAAGCGACTGTCTTCAGCGACTTTGGTGGTGCCGTGCCCTGCGGCCAGACTCTTACGGCATACGCTACGCGATCAATTTCGACCACGCAGGTACCAGCGGTCAGGCTGGCGGTGCGAAACCGCCCCTTGTCGTCCGTTGTCAATTCCTGAGCCGCCTTTGCGATGTCCCTTTGGTCGCGGACGCGGATTTTTGAAGCAGCGACTGGCACACCTGCTGAGGTCAGAAGCTGCCCCTGAAGTTGACCTTCGACGTTGAGTTCAACGTTTCGCAGTTGTAGCCGAGTCGGCTGGACACCAGACGGTTGAGCGTCGGCTGCCATCGTAAAAGCGGGAGATGCGGTGAGAGAAAATACCAGCATCCATGAGATCGGGAATCGCATAATCTGTCCTTCGCGTTTGGAACGTCCAATGTCCTGTGGCCCACAGTCAGTTTGTCGACCGGCCAGCACTTAGACCTTCGCATCGTCCGCGACGACAACTTTGCTTTACCCGCCACCAATCCAATTCGGAAACATAGGTAAAACAGGCAGACAGGCAGTTACCCAATCCGCTTGGCATATTGCAGAATTCATTAAGGGAAACCCCTGCCATTCACCGAGGGGCCGCGGAACTGGCGTGGCGCGACTTGTCATAATGTTGCGGGAGCTACAGATTCTACCCACGCAAAGTTAGCATGAGGCAGCACGAAAGTCCGTTCTGAAGATTTGATCAGCCGCTGTAATTCCGCCTCTGATGTTAAGGGCAGTATGCCCAGCTCTTCGACAAACACAGGGTCGAGATTGCTGTGCAGGTAAATTCGAGCGTGGCTCATGGCCTTAATCAGTTGAGACACCTCAGCGGCATCGTGCAGCATTTCGCGCCGCAGCGGCTTGAGCAAGTCTTCAGGTTCAAGGCTGCGACGAAGCATCTCCATCGCGGGGCCGATTTGATTCGGCAGTTCGGCAACGACGGCAACGCGACCGCCGTCGCCCGCAAGGCGGACAGCCGTTTCAACTGCCGCGCCGACCGATTTCCAGCCGTTCGAGGCATTGGCCGGTACAGACACGACGACCAACTCGAAGGTTTCGTCAGCAGTCACCGCCCAATGTTGATGAAGTAATGTTCGGCCTGCCTTCATCACTTCGTCTGGCGCACCGCATAGAAATTCAATGGCGGAACCGTCGCCGCCGGGAATGACCTGCACGGCAAACTGAGTGCCCAGCAGCCACCCGATTTCGTCCGCGAGCACTCGCAGAGGCCGCGAATCGCCGGGCGCGAGATCGTTGTCCGTGGGCCGCGCCGCGTTGATCGATTCCGTGTTCGAAAACGCCGGGTAGATGGAACTGTTCGTGCCGCGATAGCCAAACGTCGCGTCGAATCCGATTCTGCCGATGGTGACGACAAGGTCGGCGTCAGTCAGGTAATGAGACAGGTAGATGCGTTCGCCACCGGCCGAACTGGCGAGGTAGCTTCGCTGCTGTTCATCGGTCGGATCATGAACATGGATTGCCACCTGATTGCGAACGTGGACCGGCAGGCCGTCGATGATTGCTTTCCAGTTGCTGCCGTCGGGATCGGCGGGAAGCAGTAAAGTGGCGTCCAGTTCTTCGCCGTGAGAGGCCTGAAATTGCTCCCAAACCAGTGTGATCATGTCCGCGACGCCTGGCGTGTCTGGATCGACCACAAGCGCAACTCGATCACCCGGCACCACACATTGTTCAATCGGCGGCAGGCCCAAGGGAGACTGCAAAGATGTCGCCAGCGACGCGACGACTGACTGATTGTCCGCATTGAAGACGACGGCAGATTCGGGAAGCTGCAATACGGCCTTAATCTGCCCGCTGGTGAGTTGGTAATTCATGACAGTTCGTTCGCGTGAATCGAAAAAGCCCGGCATCAAGACGATGCCGGGCGTGGTTCAGTCAGTTTCAAATCTGAAGTCCAGAACGTCAGATCTCACATCAATAGCGGTAGTGCTCTGGCTTGTATGGGCCATCGACAGGCACATTGATGTATTCGGCCTGATCTTCGCTCAACACTTCCAGCTTGACGCCCAGTTTTTCGAGGTGCAGACGAGCGACTTCTTCGTCCAGTTCCTTTGGCAGAAGGTGAACGCCAATTTCGAACTTTTCGAGTTCCTGCCACAGAGCAAGCTGAGCCATTACCTGGTTTGTGAAGCTGCTACTCATCACAAACGACGGATGACCAGTCGCACATCCCAGGTTGACCAGTCGACCTTCTGCCAGCACGATCAGAGCCTTGCCGTCAGGATAAACGTACTTGTCGACGGGGCCACCTTCGTCGGCTGGCGTCTTGATGCTGATTTTCTGGATGTCGCTGCGATTGTTCAGGTATGCAATCTGAACTTCGCTGTCGAAGTGGCCGATGTTGCAGACGATCGCCTGATGCTTCATCTGGTCCATGTGATGGCCGCAGATCACGTCTTTGTTGCCGGTGGTCGTGACGAAAATATCGCCCATGGCAGCAGCTTCTGCCATGTCGGTGACCTGGAAGCCTTCCATGGTGGCCTGCAAAGCACAGATCGGATCGATTTCGGTGACGATAACACGAGCACCAAGACCGTCCATGGCGGCAGCACAGCCTTTGCCGACATCGCCGTAGCCGCAGATCACAACAACCTTACCAGCCACCATCACGTCGGTCGCTCGTTTGATGCCGTCAGCCAGGGATTCACGACAGCCATACAGGTTGTCGAACTTACTCTTCGTGACCGAATCATTCACGTTGATCGCAGGGCACGCCAGCTTGCCGGCTTTGTGCATCTGGTGCAGGCGGTGAACGCCGGTCGTCGTTTCTTCAGACAGCCCTTTGATGTCGGCCATCAGTTCAGGAAACTTTTCGTGAACCATCAGCGTCAGGTCGCCGCCATCGTCAAGAATCATGTTCAGTGGCTGACCGTCCGGGAAGTGCAGAGTCTGCTCAATACACCAATCGAACTCTTCTTCGCTCATACCCTTCCACGCGTAAACGGGGATGCCGGCCGCAGCCATGGCAGCTGCCGCGTGGTCCTGAGTTGAGAAAATGTTGCAGCTTGACCACGTAACTTCAGCGCCCAGTTCAACCAGCGTTTCGATCAGCACAGCAGTTTGAATTGTCATGTGCAGACAGCCGGCGATGCGAGCACCCTTCAGAGGCTTGGTGGCCCCGTGCTTTTCTCGCAAAGCCATCAGACCTGGCATCTCGATCTCAGCGATTTCGATTTCTTTTCGGCCCAGCTCGGCGAGCTCGATATTGGCAACTTTGTAAGGGAGCTTTTCCGTAGCGGTGCTCATATTCTGGGGTCTCTGTTCTGATTTCGAGTGTCAGGAAGTTGAGTGTCGACGCAGGAATCGCGGCGTCTGAAAGAAGTACCGAAAAGTTTGCGGACAGACCACCGGAAAATCACCATTTTCCGCAGAAAACGGGCGTTGGCGGTTGACTGAAGAACCCTGCAGCACGCCGGACTCTAGACACCACAGTGCAAAACTTCAATAGTTTTACGGCAGTCTTCGTTGCTTATCGTCGGCTTTTCGAGTTCGAGAAGCCCAACGCTCGAAGTTGGCAAGCCGCACCTTCGAATCGTCTTCTCTGTCGTTCATCAGACTTCTGGCCCGCACAATCAGCCGCGGAATCAGTACGTTGCCCGGATCGTGCTCGTAGCACCACTGCAAATGGGGCATTGAATCCTCCGGCCGTTCCAGTTCAACCAACGTCATACCCAAGTGGTACCGTGGCTCAAAGGCGAGCGGAAAATCCTTGGCCGTTCTACGAAGAATCTCAACACCGTGTTCCAGGTCTTCAATCCGGCGTGCCGCCATATACGCAAACATCAACGCTTCCAGACGCTCGTCCTCGTCTTCAATTTCGCCCGCTTCCTTAGGAATGGCGTCCGCCAGTCGTTCCAGTGTCACGTTGACGTCGCGTTCTCGTTTTAACGATTCGTACACTAACAGGATGTCTCGCAGCTCTTCCGCATTGGGCTGGAACTGCTGCAGCCAGAATTCGACCGGAGTGGAATGAGCAACCATTTGCAGGATGTTCAGCCGGAACAACTGGCTGGAATGAAACACGCTGTCCCACAGCTTCATCGCGGTTTCACGGTCGTTCGCCATAATGGCTTCACGACCGGCCATAAAGCGAATGCGAGGATCATGCCCGCGAACCAGCATTGCCTGATTGACCAGATCACGATGCTGCGAATCGGCCACGTCGTGCAGAAAGCTGGTCTCAACCAACGTCACGTAAGCATGCCCGAGCAGCGGGCAGCCCTGCAGTGATTTTCGCGACAGACGATCGGCCAGCTTGACCAGCTGAAACGACTTGCCGCACGTGCCCTGAATCCACTCCTGCATTTCCTGAGTCGTTTCGAAGCCACCGTTTGTCGCCGCATCTCGCAGCATGTTTAGCGGAAACGGATTGTCACTACGCGACTGCAGCAGGTCGAACAGATTCACACACTGTTCCGCCAGAGCCAACTGCACGCGATGCTGATCGGGCCGCGCCTTTAGCGACGCGTGCATGTGTGAGATTCGTTCCTGCAGATACTTTGCCATCGCCACTTCACGACGCGCCAGAGCCTTGGATTCGTAGGCTGCCTGAGCTTCCGGCGAAAGTCGTTCCGGCTGTTCGTCCAGAGCGATCACCTGGCCGTCATCAAGATTGTCGTAGCCGTCGGAGTCGTCAGGTGGCACATCCAGTTTGACTCGCAGCGCCGCGTACCAGTGCTTTTCAGCTTCGATTCGTGAAAGTAATTCCGGTTGCACGCGAATCAGCCCCACAACACAAAGCCCACCCAGCGCGGCCCATGCGATTCGTGGAAACCAGATTTCTCCGGAGGCCTGACCATCACGGATTTGCATTGTGCCAAAGTGCCGAGAAGCGGCCTTCAAACCGACGGCGATCAGCACGAGGCTGACGACGACGATTCCCGGTACGTACCAAATGAAATCAACAACCGCGTGCAGAATTGCTCCCACCATGCACGCAATCACGGCGATGATGCAGGCTCGATTGGTTGGGTCCGTTGTTCGAAACGTGCCACGCACAAGTCGCAGCATTACAAACAGCAACGCGGCAATCAGGCAACCGACACCGACAAGCCCCGTTTCCAACGCTGCATGGACGAAGCTGCTTTCGGCATGAGTCATCTCGGCCATCGCGAAGTCGGCATAGTTGTCCATATACAGCGTGTAGACGTCGCGATGACTGCCGACACCTGTTCCCAGCAGCGGAAACTTCTGAATAACTTTCGCGTCCGCCGCCCAGACGGCTCGCCGATTGCCGCCGGTGTCGATCTTGTCAGCGTCGCCGGAAATCAGTTGATCCAGCTTCACCTGAATCTGCTCTTCGCCGGAAAACGCGAGCAGCGAAAGAAACAACACGCCACCACCAAGGATGATGCCCGCCATCGCTCCGGCGAGTTTAAAACCGCGCCAAAGACCGGCCAGAGCAACCAACGTAACGGCGCCGGCAGCAATCATGCCGCCGCGAGACAGCGACAGCACAACGGCCACAACTACAATCGCAACCGCACACAGCAGCAACATGATCGGTATCGAAAAGCCCTGCTGAAACGCCTGAGATCCAGCGGCAGCGGCCGGCTTTCGCGCCCTTGCAGACTTGCGTTTAGGCTTTGGCCGTGCAGCGTGAGGCGTTGTGGTTCCGGCGTTGGTCGCCGCCTGAGTCTGCAGGTAGAGCTTCACGTCGCGGAACAACCACCACAATAGCGGCCCGATTGCCAGCGACAAAAATTGAGCGAAGTGGTTGCGGTTGGTGAACGCACCTTTTAAGTGGACGGTCGGTTCGGTGTAGGGATGTTCGTAGAACCAGAAGAATCGATCGTTCGACGCACCCCATTGCAGCAAGCCGAAGGTTGTCATCGCCACGCCCGCAATCCCAACCCACTTCAGCAGCCGATAGCAATCTTCCGGTTGCCGAATGCGTTGGAACAGCACGGTCAACACGATGGCGTAGGCCAGAAACACCCACCACGCGTGCCGTGTTTCCACCGGAGCAAAACTAAGCACCGACCATGCCGTCGGCGATTCCGCGGACGGTGTTTCTGGTAGCTGTGTTTCCGTGAGTTGAGTCTCCGACCACGACGGCAGCAACCGAGTGTACTCAGCCGAAAACTTCGACATCACTTCCGGAGCCTGCGGCTGCACCTGAAACCAGGCGATACTCAGGCCGGCGATCAAAAACAATTCCAACCATGAAACGCTGTACCGGCGGCCCTGCACCGCTGCATACACGGCCCACGCAACGCCCAGCGAAAGTGACACGGTAATCAGAAACCAGTGCCCCCACGCTTCGCGACCGCCCATAATGAACGGTAGCAAAAACACGAGTGCACCGATCAGAACGTCAACTACGGTCAGCAGCAGCCGAGACAATCCGGTGTGAGGAGCTTCTGTGTGTTTCATGTCCGACATGGCTGGCAATTCTTCAAACTCACGCGGCCTTTTTGTCGGCGGAGTCTTCCGGTTCAGGCCCGGATCCGATCATCGACAAACTCACAGCGACGTCGGCCTGGTTGTGGGACGGTTGCCGACGCTCGTCTGTTGGATGGGTATCGTTTTCTTCGTATCCATAGCCATAGCCGTAACCATAGCCATAACCTTCTGCTTCGCTGCCGCTAAGATGATTCACGACAACACCCAGCAGATTGCTGCCGACGTTGTGCAGCGCTTCGGCTGCTCGAATCACCATGCGGCGACGGTCTTTGTCCGGTCGTACCACAAGGACGACGCCGTCTACCAGTCGAGCGATGATTAGCGGATCGCTGACCGCCAATACAGGCGGAGCGTCCACGATAATTTGATCGTAGCGAGTTTCGGCCCATGCCAGCAGATTCGCGAATCGTTCGCTGGACAACAGTTCGGCCGGGTTCACAGGGCGCGGGCCACATGAAATGACGTCCAGTCCATCAACGGCGGTTGCTCGCAGATTGCCCTGCACCGCTTCGTCGAACTCATCGGTCGATCGAAGGATGACAGACAGGCCTTTGTCGTCGCGAAGGTCCAGCAACGTCGAAAGACCCGGTCGTCGCATGTCGGCATCAATGATTAACGTGCGACGGCCCGATTGAGCGAACGCGACAGCCATGTTGGACGATATCGTCGTTTTACCATCACCCGGTTCGGTACTGGTACAGACAATGCGTCCGGTATCGCCGCCCGCAAACTCCAGATTCGTCCGCAGACCTCGGAAAGATTCGGCTTCGGTGCTGTTCGGCTTCACGTGGCACAAAACGGAATTGAAACCTTCGCCAGAGAACTGTTCCAAAGCGGGCACCATCGTAAGAATTTGCGTGTCCAGCTGCAGCTTCAGTTCTTCCGGAGCTCGGAAGCGGTCATCCATGATGTCCAGCACCCAGATGATGCCCAGTCCGCCGGCAGTGCCGAAGAAGATCGACAGAAACCCGACAATGACCGGTCGAGGCGACACGGGCAGTTGATTGACTCGCGGCGGGCTTGAAATTTCTGTGCGGATGAAGGTGTCACCTGTGAGGTCGATCAGGTCCATCTTGTCAGTCAGCGACGCGCGGTATTCGTGCCGGCGTTCAATCTCCCGGTTGATGTCCTGGATCTCACGCAGCGTCATGCTCAGTTCCATGGCCTGCGTCTTTTCGGCCCTGATGTCCTGGCCGATTTGCGCGACCTGCTGACGAGCCATCCGCAGACGCTGCTCTGTTTTTTCGATCAGCTTGGGCCCCAGGTACCCACGGCTGTTTTCTTCCGCCGCCTGCATTCGCATGGCGGGGTTTTGAGTCATGAAGTTGCGTTTTGTCGCGATCTGGTTCTGCAGGTCGATGATTGTGGGATGTTTCGCGCCGTAGGACTTCATGGCGGTTTGAAGTTGAGCTTCCAGGTCGAACAGGTCCTGAGTGATCTGCGTCGTCTGAAAAACACTCTGACCGCTAACACCCATCACTTCTGCCAGAACCTGTTCGCCCAGTTCGCTGGCGTACTGCAGAACGTCTTCGCCATTGGCCACAGCCTGTCGCAACGTTTCCAAAGTTGCCTGAGCGTTCGCAGCTTCCTGTTGGGCTTCTGACAAGCGAGCCAGAAGGTGCTTCATGTTTGCGACAGAAAGGTTGACGACGGATTCGCCGTCACCAACGCCCACGAAGTCCGGAGATCTTTTTGTCAGTTCATCGCGGTAGGCCTGCAGTTCCTGAAGTTCCTTAGTGACCTCAGCGAACTGAGCTTCCAGGCGTTCAATGTTTTTGTCCGACGAACCTCGGTTAACGTCGTTCATAAAGCTGTTGTACGCCACCAAAACATGGGCCACCACAGCGGCCGCGACTTTGGCATCAGTCGAACGATACGAAACGTCCAGCACGTTGGTTCCGAAGTCCGACGACACGGACAACGACTTTTGCATTTCCGCGACCGCTTCGGCTTCGGTCAATTCGCTGAAGTGCTGCTTAAAGCGTTCCGGCAGGCGTTCCAATGCGCGACGCATGACTTCGTCGTCAGCCATCAGGCGACGAAACGTGGGCATGCTGCGAGATGGATCGCTGGCGCCCTGGACGCTGTCCTGAGTCACGCCGGATCCGATTTGCACAACAAACAGCGACGCCTTCGATTGATAGATCCGCGGCGCGGTCACGTAGTACAGCGTGCCCAACGCACCGGAAACCACAAGGCACAGCAGCAGGATTCCACTGCGATGGCGGACGGTTCGCAGGAACCTTGCGATCGCGTGCAGCGTCATCGCCAGAGCGTCCTGGCCGCCCGCGCCTACGGTATTTACCTGTCGTTGAGACGTCGTCATGTTTGTCGGCTTCCTGCCGTGACCGTTTGTTGTCTTAGAACAGCGGTGCTGATCCGGTAACGCCAATTCGAATATACTGCAACGCTTCCATCAAAACGGTGCCCGGACTTGGTTCGACTAAAACAATGTCGCCAGGCCCCAGAATAATATCTTCTTCAGAATGCTTCTTGGCGCGTCTGAGACTGACCTGCACGCGAGCTTTCTGGTCCGGCTGAACAAGCGGACGGATCACATAGACTTTGTCCGCCAGTTGATTGCTAATGCCACCAGCCATCTGAATTGCTCCCAGCACGGTCAGTGTCTTGCCGATCGGGAAGTCATAGGTGTCCGCCTTTTTCACGAGCCCACCGACCTGAATAGGCGCGGGGTCTCGTTTTTCGACCATCACCACGGCACCATCTTCAACCGTGTAGCGATTGCCGGTCGATGTCGATGCCGATGTCAGGCTGACGGTGTACGCTCGCATGCCGCTTTGGTTGTTGCTGCTGTCCGCACTAACCGTGGTGTACGGGACCTGCGGATCTCCCACGACTGCCGGGCGATCGTTCGGATTGTACCGCACCGGATTTTTGACTTCGACGTTCTCACCGGCGTTCTCAGCCAACCCTTTTGCAGCCGCAATGGCTGAGACAAGGTCACTGGCATTCGGAGACAGTTCGTACAAGCCGGGTTCCTTCACCGCACCGAGGACTCGAACGCGGTTGACTTTCCGTCCCGTTACTTCAACAGAAACGGTGGGATTCTTGTAGAACTCGCTGTTGATCGACTGAATGCGAATCAGGGATTCGGCCGCCTGAGGTTCATGGCCAGCAAGCTTGATCTTGCCGATGTTCGGGAAGTAGGCCGTGCCATCATCGTGGACTCGCACGGGAAGCTTGTACTGATCGTCAGGATTCAAGCTGGGCGAGAACGTGACTTCCAGAAGGTCGCCAGGACCGATCGTGTCACTGCCGCCGGTGGCGCTGGCCAGATTGGTGAGGTCCGATTCCTGTGCGTTCGCCTGAGGTGCCAGCCGCAGGCTTTTGGGCATGGAATGAGCATAGTAGAAATTCGGTGACTGACAGCCCGACAGCGCCAACATCGCCAGCGTTGCGAGCATGCAGATGCACCTGATTCCAGAATCTCTGGTTTTCATCTAGGGAAATCGCCCGAAAGGAAGGTCGTTTCCAGGCGGTGGTGGCGCAAAACGGCCAGCGCACGTCGCGGAAACGGATGAAGTGAGTCTGGAGAGGAATACGAGGAGAGAGGACAGGTTCTACGGGATAGGCAAAAACCCGGTCAATATGAATCACGGCTGCTGATCAGACAGCTGGTTAGCTCCGCCGCGACCGTGCCACTGTTTCGGCACATCCTGCGCATCGGGGAGGCCGCCAAGGGAATCCTGCGTCGATTTTTGGCCTTTAGATTTGAGTTTTGCGGGGTTGGCGTCGCGGTCAGCTGGAAAAGCGGTTTCGCCCGGCAAGTATGAGCCTGCCCGGCGGAGGATCAAACCGCTGGAAGCCGATGCCACTTAATCTGCGTCCAAATCCGCTGGAGTCACTCGTTGGATCACAATGTCATCCAGCCAGACGTCTGCAATGCCGGACGACTGAATGCTCAGTACGACCGGAACCAGGCCCGGAAAACGCCGGGACGTTGGTGCGTCGAATTCGCCGACCACTTCCTGCCAGTCGTACTTGCCGGCGGGCAGCTCAATGGCGACACCAGGCTTCCCTGAGTTTTCTTTTGCAACGATGATAGAAACTCCGCCCGCGTGGTTATCGTTGGATTTCGCTCGGCAGGAAATTCGGTACGTGGCGTTTTCTTCCACTGTGATAATCTGCCGCGTGCCCGCCACGGAATCTGCTCCCAGCGAAGTCGTGCGAATGTGTAGTGATCGATTGCCACCGTGGGATTGCTGCGTGCCGGTCGTGGCAGCAGATTCGCCTTCTCCTACAAGGTGCCATGCCGGACCGCCGGGATTGTGCCAGTAACGGTTGAGCGGCAATTCGAAGCCTCCGTTCTGTACGGGCACGTGAGCTGTGTTGAGAACTCGCTGATTCTGAGCAATGTCAAAGGTGGAAATCGGTTGCAACTGGTCGAGCAAATCTTCAATCAGATGGTCACCGCGTTGAGTAGCCAGCAACGTCACGGAATCGAGGTGGCAGGCCGGATAGACTTCCTTCGCGCGTCGCAGCGCCTGTCCGGCATCGCGGCTTTTGCCAAGTTGCATCTGCGCGCGGCATTGGCCGAGTAACGCTTCGGCAATCTGGTGATTCACGGTTGCCAATTCCGCACCTTTGCTGAAGAGCGTTTCGGCATTCGGAAAGTCTCCCAATTGTTCATAGCACAATGCCATGCCGATGGTGGCCCACACGGAACCAGGATCCGAATTGCGACAGTTGCGAAAATGGCTCAGCGCGGCTTGTAAGTCCTTTTCGTGCATGGCTAACAAACCAGCAGTCGACCACGCCAGCGGATGCACTTCGTTGACGTCACATGCGATTGTTGCCCAGTGATTGGCCTTCGCGTGGTCGCCGTTTGATAAGTACCCGGCAGCCAACACAGCCGCGAACACCGACCGTTGTTCACCGTTTTCAATCAGTTTCGTGATATCTTCGATCATCCGTGACCGGCCACGAATTTGATCGATGTCGATCAGCTCTTCGTTACGATTTTCACCGAATCGATGGTCGAGCTGCACGGCTTTGGCGTACGCGGCCATCGCGTCCTCCTGCCGATCAGCGGCGCCCAGCGCATGTCCGTGATGCCAATAAACCCACGCTTCTTTGGGCGCGCGTTCGACTGCCTGCCACGCGTACCGCACGCAGCTTTGCAGCAGTTCTTTTTTGATGCGAACAACATCCTCGCGTTCCAGCAACTTGCTGTTTTCAATCACTTCCATCTGCCGCAGAGTGACCGACGAGAGGTCCGTGTAGGCAAATGGCAGGGCTGGATTCAGTGCCACACAGCGGCCGAATGTCTGCCGGGCCGTTTCGTAGTATTGCCAGGCTTCGGGTTCTCCGTTTTCCGCCGTGCGTTCTGCCAGCAGGTATTCCGTCTGCGCCAGCAACAGATGAGTCCAGTAGTGATCGGGAGCCATTTCGGAAGCAATGCTCAGCGTTTCGCGAGCATTCATCAGGTCATCCTTCACACCTCGATAGTACGCAAACGGAAAATCTTTGATGATCGCTCTGGTCAGCAGCATGATCGCCAGTTCGTAGGCGTCGGTGCTGTTTCTGGGTGCTTTCAGTCTGCGCGAAGGGACCGGCGTCCACTTCAGCAGCCGCAGCCCGGCGATGCCGTGATACCATCTTAGACATTCGGCGTATCGAAAACGGTTGGCCATGTCGCAGATCACAGCCGTGGCTCGAGCTTCTTCTTTCCCGTCCTTGCTGAAAATGGCGCCCAATTGCCCAGTCAAGGTATCGGGCATCTTGCCACCGACGCCTTTTAAGGTGCGCATGCCGGTGAGTTTGATGTACGTGCTGGCGAGTAGCACCAGCTGCTTGTAAACGGCCTGCTGCAGCCGGTCGTGTTGCTGCGCATTCAGGTCTTCGGCGGGAAGATGATTCCACCAGTCTGCGTGATCCCACACGGCCAGCAGGTCCAGCGCCTTCACGATGGCGATAATTTCGTCTTCGTCTTCCGCCAGGTAATTGGCCCGTTCAGCGAAGGCTGCCAGTTCATAAAATTCCGCGATGTGCTGAAGGCGTCTGGACTTCGCCTGCAGGGCCGCTCGTTGTTCGGCAAAGGCGGTCGCTCCTGCCAGCGTGTCGATTTCTGAATTCAGTACCCTCACGGCAATCGCGAAACGACCTTCATCGACCTGCTGCCTGACGATGGTTTGAGTTGCCGCCAGCGAAGAATCCAGTTCGGCCAGCCGGTCGCGTTCCTTTTCGTTCGCTTCGGTTTCTCGCTCAAGCCTTGCCTGTTCGTACACCAACTGCTGATGTTCAAACTGACTCCACGCCAAACTGCCAATGACAGACGCCGCCGTCAACAGCAGCATTGCCACTGCCGACGTTGCGGCCAGCGTCTGATGTTTGCGAACCCAGCGCACCGTTCGCACAGCCAGCGAATCGCGGCATACGCTGACCGGTTCGTCGGCCATCCAGCGTTCCACGTCTTCGCCAAGTTCCATCGGGCTGGTGTAACGATCAGAAGGCTGCAGCGCCATCGCTTTCAGACAAATCTGTTCCAGCGGCGCGGGCACGTTAGGGTTGATTTCCGAAGGCGGGACGGAGTCACCCTGCTGCACTCGTTCCAGAATCCGTTCGACAGAATCCTGCTTCTGCGGCGGCTGATTAGTCAGCACGTGATACAAAGTTGCGCCTAACCCGAACACGTCGGTGGCGGGCCCCATGCGGTTCAGCTGTCCGGCCGCCTGTTCAGGACTCATGTACTGAGGCGTGCCCACCGCGCTGCCGAACTGAGTGGGTGCGGAGCCGCTGCCGGAATCGGAGAGAATGATCGAATCCGCGTCCATCCCCGGTGACACTTCAGCCGTTCCGATTTGCTTGGCCAGTCCCCAGTCCACCACCAGCGTCTCGCCATACTTTCCCAGCATGATGTTAGCCGGCTTCAGGTCGCGATGAATGATGCCTCGGCTATGAGCGTAGCTGATCGTGTTGCATGCATCGGCAAATCGCCGCATCAGATTCCGGAGCTCGGGCGAACGCAAATCCATCGACTCGCTGCCACGCGACTTGTGAAAGCTGTCCACAGCCGCTTCCAGACTCTCGCCGCGGATAAACCGCATCGCGTAGTAGATCTGACCGTCGCCCCGCTGCCCCAACGCGTAGACGGGAACAACGCCGGGATGTTCGAGGCGTCCGGTGATTTCGGCTTCCAGTTGGAAGCGAATTTTCGCGTTCTGGTTGTCGGCCCACTTTTCGCGAATGCGTTTCAGGGCGACCTGACGATTTAGCTGGAGGTCTGCGGCAAGCCAGACTTCGCCCAGACCACCTCGAGCGTGTTCGGAAATAATTTCGAAGCGATCGCCTTCCGAAATTTGCATCAACGGCATTCGCCCCGGCAGGTTCTTCCAGCGAGCCACGCTGGCCTGGACTTCTTCGTCGACATTGTGTGCCGCCAGAACGCTGTTCAACTTTCCGAACAGGCTGTCGTCGATGCTTTCGGCAATTTCCATCGACAGCGAATCTTTGTGCTGAGCGAACAGGTCGCGCAGTTGATCACGTCGCTCCGTGGACAACTGAAGTTCGCTTTCCATGCAGGTCAGCAGCGGTGTTTGCTGAGTTCCTGTCCAGTGAGCAACGGCCCTGGCCAGATCTTCGGCCGTGATGATCTGCTGTTCGACAGCGCGAGCGGCGATAAGTAAGTCCCGCTCCGCAGCTTCTTCCCGCATGATTTGCCTGGCCCAATGAACTTTCAAAACAACTGACGCCGTCGGGCGGCACCGCATTTCTGACGGATTCACAGCTTGAATACCTCGCCGCCAGCTTGCGGTAGCATAGCGATTGAACGACATTGTTCGTAACAGTAACGAGGCGGAGAATCCGGAATGCCTGACGAACAAAGAATCAGCCGAATCGAAACACTGTGGTCCGTTGTCCGGACAGCTCAGGGCGACGACAGCATGGATTCTCGCACTGCCATGCAGCAGATGCTGGACCGCTACGGCACCGCGATCCGCCGCTACCTGCTGGGAGCGACTCGGGACGAGGACCTCGCCGACGAACTCTTCCAGGAATTCGCACTGCGATTTTTGACCGGAAAGTACTCCAGCGCGGATGCGGAACGAGGTCGCTTTCGAAGTTTTCTGAAGACGATTCTGTTCCGGTTGGTAGCTGAGCATCATCGGAAGAAGGGCCGTGATAAGGCTGTGGCGATGGGAAGTCAGTTTCCGGAAGTGGCCGATGATGCTGCGACAGGCGAAAGTGACGATGGCGAATTCAACAGATTGTGGAGCGACGAACTGCTGAAAAAATCGTGGGCGGCGCTGCAGAAGCTGGAAGAAAGAACGGGCCGCCCGCTCTTTACAGTGATGCAGGTCAAGGTTGAAAACCCAACGCTGCGATCGCCTGAAATCGCTGAACTCGTCAGCGAACGAACGGGTAAGGAACTAAGCACCGGCAACGCCCGAGTCATCCTCCATCGAGCGCGGGAACAGTTTGCCGAATTGTTGGTTGACGAAGTTGAACAATCGCTCGACACAACCGACGTTGATCGCATCCGGGAAGAACTGACAGATCTGAATCTGCTGTCCTATTGCAAACCAGCGTTGGAACGGCGAACTTCCTGACGCCCATGAACGAGCGGCATGGACTGATGACATGCCGCACCAATCACCCCCAACGCTACCGGCCAGCGACCTGCGTCGTGTCCGGACCGAACATCACGTCGATCTGCGTGGCTACCTGACCGCCGGCATCGACAAGCTGGATGTTCGCTTTCACCTGTTCGGTCAGTGCGATCACAGGCAGCACAGCGGTGACTTCTGTATCGCTCCATTTCTGCACGACGGCACTTAGCTTCAGCCCGCCAACAGTAACCTGCAGCCTGCCCTGCCGCTGTCCGAGGCCGACAGCTTCCAGAGTAATCTGCTGTCCCACAGTGACAACCGGCAAATCGCCTGCTGGTGCCTCGGGGTCGCGACGATCGTTGTCCACCGTTTGAGTGCGTCCGGGAACAAGATCAACCGTCAGCTGATCGGCCGTGTGACCGTAAGCGGTGATCACCTGCACGTTGGCTCGGGCAGTTTCCGCGAGTGGCAGCTGCGGCAGAACGGCGGTGACCTCAGTGCTTGTCCATTCCACAATTCTTGCTTCCAGCGGAAGTGAACCGATCATCACGACGACTCGGCCGGTTTGCGAACCAAAGCTCTTGCCGTCAATCGTGACTCGTTGACCGACTTCGATTTCCGGAACGTCGGCGGGCGGCTGCACTGGCGCTGTCACGGGAGTCGGCTCAATCGAGCATCGAGGTGGCTTTGGATAAACAACTTGCACCGGATGTGGGTGAGGATGCGGTACTGGATGCGGATGAGGCTGCGGAGTCGGCTGGGGCCAGGGACGAGGCTGTGGTTTGGGACACGGCTTCGGAGTTGGGTGTGGTAGTGGTCGCGGATGATTTCGAGGCGGCTGCACGTGGTTGATGACCTTCCGCGCGACTTCGCGCTGAACCTGCTTGCCGACTCCCTTCATGACTTTGTCGAAGTTGAATTGAGCAAAGCATTCGCCGCCGGTGAATCCGACCAGAATTGTCGTTATGAAGATGAGCTGTTTCATGGTTTAACCTGCTGCTGAGGATTAGTTTTCGTTCACGTCACACCTCCTTATTTGCGGCCCAGCGAACCTGTTACAGATTTTTCTGCAAATATTTCCAGACCGAGGAAATTGCCTGCTTTTTCGCGCATAGAAAAGCCGCCGGACGCATGGTGCGACCGACGGCTTTCGGTTCGTCGTTGTTGCCAAAAACGCAACGTTTACGTGACTTTTGTTACCGCTGAGCCAACTGGCGGGCGGCCGGTACAATCGCAACGTCCAACTGATCCGCCAGCTGACCGTCGGCCGTGTAAATACTGACGGTCGCTCGTGTTGTGCTGCTGATTGGCAGAGCGGGAAGGACGCTTCGAACTTCTGCATTCGTCCACGTGGTCACCTGAGATTCCAAAGGCAGTTCACCGATGTGCACGATCACTCGACCGGGCTGTTGGCCAAATTGAGTTCCATCGATTGTGACCTGTTGCCCTGGCTGGAATTCCGGCAGTTGCTCAACTGGCGGAGGATTAATGTAGCCGGGATCGGGGTGTTCACACGGCTTGATCCGGCACACGGTGTAGTGAGGTTCGCAAGGCTTAATCCGACAAACCGGCGTTTCATGATGGCATCTGCACACCCGGCAGCCACATTTATGGCATGGTGGTTCCACTGTCGGCGGTGGGCACACCGTGATGCGGCACTTGCATTCATGTCGTGGCGGTGGAATCACGCAAACCGGTGGTGGTGGCAGTATGACCCGGCACGGCTTGATTCGACATTCGCGGCGAGGAGGAGGCAACACACAAACCGGAGGCGGTGTGACACATTCATGCCGAGGCGGCGGAAAAATGCGAACCGGCGGTGGCGTCGGCGGACACCACGGATCGATGTGATGGCTCGGTGGCGGCGGAAGGACAGGATACGTGCCTGGGTGACCCGGTGAAATTCGGCATCCCCCCGCAAAACTGTCTGCCGAACCGAATGACGCGATGGCAACTGTTGCCAAAATGATGAGCTTCTTCATTGTTTCTATTCCTGTGCAAGGCTGAGCATTGGATTGAGACTTGTCGTTTGACATCTACTCATTTGCGCAAGCTCACGGGTGTTACAGAAATTTGTGAAAGAAGTTCGCAGGACCGCGTATTCTGCAAAGCCTTCACAGAATTTGGGCAGACAAAACAGAACAGTGGACCGATCCATTACCGTACCAGGCAGCTTTTTAATTGCGATGATGGCGTTCCTGACGCCGCAATGGTTTTAGCCCGACGTAGAAGCAACTTGCGCATCCCGCGCCTGTAACCACGGGTTGAACTTCGGAGGTATGACCATGCACCCTTTTCCGCCGAATCGAACTGAACTCCCCACGATTCCCTGGCCCGCGATCATTGGATTCAGCGTCGCGGCATTGCTTATGGCCGGCGTTGTCCTGATGTCACTGCGGCAACGGCCGCCCTCGAATTCGAAAGCTTACCGGTGGTGGCTGGTCATGACCGCGGTTATGAGCCTCGGTCTGCTGGTTGGATTTGCGATCTTCGCAAGCGGCAAAGCCCCATGGGTCGCACTGTACTTCGGTGTGTGCATTCTGTTTTGCTTAAAAGGGCTGTTCGAATCCGAGAATGAGTTGCCTCCGGGAGCCGCACGAAAAGAACTCGGGAAGGCCTTCAGTTACTTCTGCGCCCTCATAACAGTCGGGATGGCGCTGGTGCTCTTTTTCGCCCCGCCGATAGAGCAGTCGCGCGGTCAGACTCGTCGTGTCCAGTGCAAAAACAACCTGAAACAGATCGGGCTGGCGTTTTACAATTTCCACGACGAGTACGGTCGATTGCCGTCGGCGGGTGGAGTGCTGCCGGACATGCCCTCATCCGGGCCACCAGTCAGTTGGCGAGTTGCGATTCTCCCGTTTATTGACGAACGTCCGTTGTTTGAGCGATACGACACGTCGGCAGAATGGGACTCAGCGGCCAACACGCCTCTGCAAACCGAGAAGCTCGAATGCTACACGTGTTATTCTCACCCGGCACCCAGCAACGAAGATGGAGCCGTGTTCACGCCGTATGTTGTGCCGACCGGAACCGGGGCCATCTTCGGCGACCCTGAGTCGGTTCCGGTCACGCTGCCGCAAATTCAAAACACGTCTCAAGTTCTGCTGGTCGCCGAAGCCTGCGGCTCGCGAATCATCTGGACGAATCCGAAGGATCTTGATGTCCGCTAAACTCCGCTGGGAGTCAACCTGCCTGGCTCAATTGAAAACACGTCCGATGGTCTTATCTCCAGCTACCACGCAGGCGGCGCCAACGTGTTAATGGCCGATGGCTCCGTGCAATTCCTGTCTCAGAATACTGACGCTGAAGTAATACGAGGAATGACGGTCGCTCGCTGACGCAGGCTTTCTCAAATCATCCCGCATTTGCTATGTTTCCTTCGGCGGCGGCTTTTCAGACAGCGTTACACAACCATGCGATTGCAATTTCTAGGCACGGGCGGTTATCACCCCAACGAACGGCGACACACCGCCTGTTTGTTGCTGCCCGATCACGGAATCGCTCTGGACGCCGGCACAGGATTCTTCCGAGTTCAGAAACGACTGAACACAGATACGCTGGATGTGTTTCTCAGCCATGCCCATTTGGATCACGTGTGCGGACTCACATTTTTTCTGGTGCCAATCCTGAACGGTGACGTCAGGAAGGTACGAATCCACGGATCAAAACAAACACTGGATGCGGTTCGGTCGCACTTATTTGACGAGGCGATCTTTCCCGTCGATCCGCCTTACGAATGGTGCGAGTTGCCCGAAGGTCAGCACGTCGATATTGCTGACGGCGGCAAATTAAGCTGGACGCAACTGGAACATCCCGGTGGGTCGATCGGCTATCGCCTGGACTGGCCGGGACACTCGCTGGCCTACATCACAGACACAACTGCCCCGGGAAACTACCTTCCATTTATCAGTGGCGTCGATGTCCTGATTCACGAGTGCTACTTTCCGGACGACATGGGCGAGTGGGCATCAAAAACCGGCCACAGTTCCGCAACAGCCGTCGCCCACGTCGCGAAGCAATGCGGCGCGAAGCGACTGTACTTGGTACACGCCGATCCTCAGCATCCCGAAGACGACCCTATTGGCATGGACGGCATTCGGAAGATCTTTCCGGACAGCGAACTGGCGGAAGACCTGCTGGAGATTGATTTTTGAACCTCAAGCGACGAAGACGGCAGGCCGCCGGTTTGAAAACGTAAGATCAGCATGGCAGACAAAATCGATTCTCAATTGCTGACTCAGCTTCGCAGCCCCGAAAACGGTCGTGCGCTGAAATTCGATTCGACTAGCGGGCGAATCCAGTCCGCGGATGGCAAGGGATCGTGGCCGGTCATCGACGGCATTCCCCGATTTGTTTCTGACGAACATCTGAAGAGTTTCGGCGATCAATGGACGACGTACGAGGTGGCTCACGATGACGAGGATCGGGCCACCTTTGTCGCAAAAACGGGCATGCCGCTGGAAGAACTTCGCGGCCTGCGAGTTCTCGACGCCGGCTGCGGTGGCGGCCGCTATTCGCGAATTTGCGGCGAAGCAGGAGCGACCGTTATCGCAGCAGACCACAGTCGAGCCGTCGACAAGGCGCAGCAACTTTGTTCGCATTTGGACAATGTGAGTTTCGTGCAAGCGGATCTGAAGAAATTGCCCTTGGAACCCGCGTCGTTCGATTTCGTATTTTCAATCGGCGTGATGCACCACGATGCGGACACGCGAGCGGTCTTCGACGCCGTCGCGAAACTGGTCAAACCGGGCGGTCGGTACTCGGTGTGGCTTTACCGACGGAATCAGTGGTGGCAGGAAGCCATCAACAGCGGCCTCCGCAACGTGACAACTCGACTGCCATCAACAGTTCTGAAGCCATTCTGTCATCTGGGAGCAGTCCTCGGCGGCACACCGATCGTGAATCGAACGCTGAACAAGGTCGTCAACTTTAGTGCTCACCCAAGCTACGAGAACCGCGTCTGTGATACGTTCGATTGGTGGGCACCGGAGTACCAATACCACCACACGGTCGGAGAACTATCCATCTGGTTTCAGGAAGCCGGGTTCACAAACCTGACTGAACTGCCTCCCGAAAAACAGGGTCGTGCCTACACGTGGGCGTATGAAAAGAACCTGTTGATTGGAAGCGGCGTGAACGTGACAGGATTGAAATGCGGCGAGCCGAGGACGTAAGTCCTCTGGTTCCAGATTTCGATCGATGAGTTCAAAAACGCGGACAAATGCTGTTGAGTCGTCATTTCACCGTGTTCGTTGCAACAGCCATTTTGCATTTCGGCATTAGAGCAGTTTACCTCTTGTCGTGTACGGTTCGGGCTCGTGGAAAACAGCATCCATAGTACGAAACGCTTGTTCCGCGGCCACAAGTCAGCGTAACACGCTGTAATAAACCAGAGGACTTACGTCCTCGGCTCGCCTCTATTCTTCCGCCGCTGCCACAGTGGCCGCGTCACCGGCCTTGGGGATCGCGATAAACGAAGTGGCAACGCTGCCGTCTTTCGAATTCCAGACGCGGATTTCGCCATCATAGCTGCCCGTGGCGATCAGGTTTTTCGCAGCGTTGTAACTTAGCGTGTAAACCCAGTCCTTATGCCCGGCGAACGTACGAATGACTTTGCCGTTGGCGAGGTCGTGTTCACGAGCATTGCGATCTGCACTGGCGGTCAACAGATGGTTGTCCGGTGTCACTTCGACTCGGAAAATGTCGCTACCGAAGCCACCAATCTTACGAGCTTCCTTCGCGTCCGCGACTTTCCAAACTCGCGCCTGCCGGTCGCTGCCAGCACTGACAATGCTGTTGCCATCGGTCAGGAAGGCAGCCGAAAAGACAGCGTCTGCGTGGCCGTTAAACGTGATGACCGACTGGCCGCTGGCGACGTCAAACACGCGGGACGTCTTGTCACGGCTGGCGGTCACCAGTTGCTTACCGGTCGGAGACCAATTCACGTCCATCACCCAATCGGCATGGTCTTCGATCTGCACCAGTTGGTTGCCGGATTCCACGTTGACCACATAGACAACTCGATCCGCACCAGCGGCGGCGACCGATTTGCCGTCCGGGCTGTAGCTGACAGCAAAAATAACGTCCTTGGTGCGAACCAGTGTTTTCTGATGAGCACCGTCGGCCGTTGAAAACAGTTTGACTTCACCGAGCTGGCCTGGTGTTCCGGCGGCGACCGCCAGCTGGCTTCCATCGGCACTGAATTCCAGATCGTAAACTCGTTCGGCGACGTTAGTAATCCGACGAATCAGACTGCCGTCATCCGTTTTCCAAAGCAGGATTTCATGGTAGCCGGACGACGCCAGAATGCTGGCATCCGCATTGAACGCAGTCGCTGTCACGGGGATCGGTACGCGGTAGGTCTCCGGCGGCAGCGGCTGAGCGATCTCGGGCATCACTTGAAACAGGTCTGCCGTGGCAACAACGCCCGCATCAAGCGGTGCACCGCTGTTGATCCATTGTTTGATAATCGCGATTTCTTCCATGGTAAGCGGGTCCGCGTCCTTCGGCATCGAACCATCGTCAACCATCGCCCATAGCAGTGAACTTTCGGCATCATGAGCTTCAAAGGCTGCTCCGGATTCTCCGCCTTTCGCGATTGCCGCAAACGAATCCATGTTCAGACGCCCACTGGCCGTTCGCGTGTTGTGACAGGCGACGCAGCGCTTGGCGAAGATCGGAGCGATGTGTTCGGAGAAGGAAACGAAACGTCCGAGTTCTGCGAGTGAAGTTTCGGCCAGCTTCTGCTTGTTGACGAATTCTTCTTCAAGAGATTTCACGGCAGCGGCTGCGGAAGCAATCTGAGGTTCCAGCTCCGCCTGTTGAGCTGCCAGTGCCTCCTGCTGCGATTTTGCATCGGCGATTCGCTTGTTCTGCAGACCATCGGCGCTCTGCAGGTCCGCAACTTTTAGCTGCAGGCGAAAGTGTGAGCGGCTGTGTTCGGCGTATTTGTCCTGGTATTCTCGCAACTTCGCTTCAGCCGCTGTGTATTCCGCCTTAGCGGCATCCAGTTGCTTCTGAGCCCCTGCCAACTTCGCGTCCGTGGTGGCAACCAGTTCGGCGGCTCGCTTTTGAAGAGCATGCACGGCATCCAGAGACTTGGCAAGTTCCGCACCCGCTTCGAGGGGATCGCTGCCCGCAGTCTTCGCCGCCGCCTGAAGTGCTGCCAGTGATTCCTGCAGTGTCTTAGCGCTGCCGTTCACCTGAGCCAAAGCAGCCTGAGCTTTGTGGCGACGCGAGCGTTCCGCTGGAATCGCAGCTTCGAGCGCCTTCACACTCTGGCGACGTTTCTCCGTCGCCAGTTTCGCAACGTCCACTTCGCGGCCCGCAGCATCAAGAGCGGCTCGTGCTTTGGTGAGTTCTTCTTTGGTCTTTGGCAGCTGTTCTGTTGCAGCTTTCAAATCAGCAACCGCTTTACTTTCGAGCTGTTGCTGTTCGGCTTGTGAAATCTTTAATGCCGCCAGCTGGTCCTGCAGAGTTTGGTGCTTCGCTTTGGCAGCGACTACTTTTTGTTGAACGGCAGCGGCGTTGGCCACTAGAGCATCGGCCTGCTGATGGCGCTTCAGGTCCGCCGCCAAAGTCGCCGCCTGCTTTTCCGCAGCCGCCTTATTCGCAACCGCCGACTGCAGCGACTTTTCGGCAGCGGCGATTCGCTGCTGAGATTCCTTCAACTGTTTTTGCAGCTGAGCCACACGCTCGTTCGCAACGTCGATGGTCGCCTTCTTGAGTGTGATCTGTTTCTCAGCCGCCATCTGCTGTTGGCGGACAGCATTCAGCTTTGCCTGAATGGCGGCCGTGTCATTGTCGGCACCAAGGGAGGTTCCTGACGAATGCACCGGAAGTACGGCAATGACGAAACAGAGAGAGAGGCGGAAGAGCGTGTTCATGGGCGAACTCCGTGACGACCGTCTGGTTTGTGCCGACGAATCATGCGGGGATGTGATGTTGCGAAAATGCAACGCTGCGCAGAAACACTAGGATTCAGTCGCAGCCGCGCCCTGTCAAGCTTTCTGGAATCGTTAAAGTCAGACCAACGAATTTCGACCGGTTCGGCACAATCGGAACGACCGGAAACCCGTTCAAAACCCGCGCATGCAGAAAGCCCAGTACGCTGAATGCCGTACCGGGCTTCGCAATATGATCAATGGGATCAGGCGTGGCTTATTTGCGGTGGCGGATCTTGGCTCGCATACGTCGTTTCTTGCGGCCAATTTTTCGACGCCCCTTGCCTGTCTTCTTCGTTCCCATTCTTTTTACTGCTCCGGATTCAATTAACGATTGGATTACCTGCGAATCGCGAAGGATACCAATCCTACCCGATTCCAGCAAACGCCGTTTCCTGTTGTCTACAAACTATCCCGATTTCGGCTTTCAGTGTTCGCTTAGCGCCGCTTACGGCCGCCTTTTTTGGACTTGTCGCCCTTGCCGCGGCCTCGCGACGGCCTGGAATCGGACGACGCCTTCGCGGCCCCATCCCTGCCGGATTTCCGGCCTCCCCTGCCCTTCTTCTTCGGCAGGCCCTTCGGCGAAACGCCCATTTTTCGAGCTTTCTTCGGTGGACTGACGACTCGCAAATCCAATTGACGACGGTCAACATCCACGTTGACGATGAGAACTCGCACCTGGTCCCCGAGACGATATTCGGCATTTGACTTGCTACCCTTGAGCGTTCGAGACGCCTGCAGGTACGTATAGAAGTCGTCCGTCAGCGAACTGATGTGAACGAGCCCCTCGGCCGGAACTTCCGTCCCCTGGCAAAACAGGCCGAAATTTTCGACGCCCGTGATGAACGCGTCCATCTCTTCGCCGACCTTGTCTTCCAGGTAACGCAGCAGCTTGATTCGCTTCAGTTCTCGTTCTGCTTTTTCGGCTCGCCGCTCCGTCGTGGAACAGTGTTTGCCGAGCTGCAGCAGTTCGCCCATGCTGTCAATCTGCGGTTTGCGGCCAGCAGCCAGTTCGCCAACGACTCGGTGAATGGTCAGGTCCGGGTAGCGGCGAATCGGGCTGGTAAAGTGACAATAGTCTTCTTCGTTCAACGCGTAGTGGCTGAATTCTTCCGGGCTGTATTCCGCCTGCTTCATCGCTCGCAGCAGCGCGAAATTGACCGCTCGTTCTTCCGGTTTGCCCTCCACGCTGTTGATGACAGCCTGAATTTCCTTGCGACTCTGGAATTTCTCCAGGTCGTAGCCCAGCCCGCTGCAAAATTCCTGAAAGCCCTTCAATCGCAGTTCGTCGGGTGTTCCATGGATTCGCCGCAGGAACGGGATGTCACGGGACGACAGGATCTGAGCGACCGCGATGTTGGCCGCCAGCATGAACTCTTCGATGATTTCATGACTCTCGTCATGATGCCGCTCGTGAGCTCCCGTGACGTTGCCGTCGTCGTTGAAGTCAATTTCAACTTCCGGAATCCCCATCTGCAACGCACCATTGGCGAATCGCTTGCGACGCAGCATCATCGCCAGCTCGTGCATCTTCATGAGCAATTGCACAATCTTTGCGCTTACTTTGCCCTTCTGGCTTTGCGGGTCGTTGATGACCGGCATCACTTCTTCGTACGCGAACCTCTTCGAAACCTTGATGACCGTGTTGGCCACTTCCGCACCCTGCGGATTGCCTTTTGCATCGAATTCAATGAAGACGCTTTTGGTATAGCGAACATTGCCTTCCTGCAAACTGGCCAGTCCGTTGCTGATAATTTCGGGCAGCATCGGAATCACGTGACGCGGCAGGTAACAGCTTGTCCCGCGATCTTTAGCCGACCGATCCAGAGGCCCACCAGGAGGCACAAAATGAGCCACGTCGGCAATGTGGACTCCCAGTTGCCAGTGGCCGCGTTTGTCTTTTCGCAGCGAAATGGCGTCATCGAAGTCGCGAGCCGTAGCCGGGTCGATAGTGACAATCGTTTCTTTGGTCAGATCCATTCGATCGCCAAAGTCGGCTTCGTCGAAGTGGTCCGCCTGCAGCCGAGCATCTTCCAGCACGTCTTCGCTGAATTCGTACGGCAATCCGAGACTGTGAACGACCGTCATTGTGTCCACGCCGGGGTCGCCGCGTTTGCCCAGAACTTCCGTCAGCACGGCTTCGCCCACTCGATTGGCCGAAGGAAACCGCAGCATTTCGATCACGACTTTGTCGTCCGGAACAGCTCCCTTGGCACCAGGGTCGCCGACGTGAATGTCGCCCTGAAACGCGGTCCCGTCGACTCGCACAAAGCCCTGCCCCTGAGCTTCCAGGTATGTGCCGACGAACACGTTGCTGGCTCGTTCCAGTACCTTGTCGACTCGCCCACACCGCTGACCGCCCGAGCGTCGGCGACTGGAAAGTCGCACCAGCACTTCGTCGCCCGTTTGAGCGTCGTGCAGGTCTCGCGATGAAATATAAACGTCCTGCTTTTTCCGGTCAGCCGCTGGCTTGGCATCGTTGGGAATGACGAACGCCGCGCCGCTGCTGATTTTCTTGACGATGCCGGTAACAAATCCGCTGGCGGCTTTCAGTTGCAGCCGCCCCTTTTTGCCTTCGCGGATTTTGCCGTCCGACACCAGCAATTCCAGCTCGTTGCGGAATTCCGGCATCCCTTTTTTGTTAACACGTAACTTCTTCGCCAATGCACCACTGTCAATGGGGCGGTACTTTGGATCGGAGAGGTGTTCGATAATCTGGTCTTCTAGTTTACTCAAATGTTTTCCATTTCTATTCGTTGTTATACCCCTTGAACAGCTTTCGCTCGATCCTGGGGCTGTACGGAGTCCATGCGGAATCCTTATTCATGTCGTCTTCGATGGCGCGAGTGAATTCGTGCAGCTTGGCATCGAGGTTATCGATGTGGTGCAGCACAATCGCTTCCGGAGTCATGGGGACTCGCGGGCTGCCGAATTCGTGCGTGCCATGGTGGCTAAGGATCATGTGCTTCAGACGCAACACGTCTTCCGTGTCGAAGTCCTTGCTGCCAAGCTCGGCCCTCGCCACCGCCAGCTTTTCGTTGAGAATCTCAACGGCAATATTCATATGCCCCAGCAATTGGCCTTCGTCTGTGTAAGCCAGCGTTGGGTCCCATGAAAGCTCGCGGACCTTGCCGAGGTCATGCATCAGCACGCCCAGCAGCAACAGATCGCGGTTTAGCGACGGGTAGTGGTCACACAGCCGATCAGCGACCTGGGCCATGCTGACTATGTGCTCAATCAAACCACCTTGATAGGCGTGATGCGCTTTCACGCCGGCGGGAGCGGCACACAAATCGTCCAGCAGTTGCTGATCAGACAGGAAACACTGGCCGAGGGTTCGCAGTTTTTCGCATTTTATCGAACCCAGCAATTCCTTCAGCTGGTCAAGCAGCGGTCCAACATTGGCCTGAGGCTTGATCTGAAAGTCTTCGGCGTCGTAGGCCGATTCCGGGGCTGTGTCGATGAACGTGACGATCATCTGCAGACCGCCCTGATACAATTGAACTTTTCCTTTAACGTGGACGATGTCGCCTGCCGAAAAGTGCTGCATTCGTTCTTCGCTGACGTTCCACATCAGCCCGCTGATGACACCCGTCTTGTCTCGCAATGTGGCCAGCAGATACAGGTCGGCGTTGCGATTGGCTCGCAATTGTTTATCGGCCAGTAAAAAGAATTCGTTGACGGTGTCGCCGTCGGAGAGTTCCTTAACAAACGTGCGGGGCATTCTGAACTTTCGGTCCGAAGTGGGATTGCGGCGCGGAAATCCACACGTCACCGGGTGAGGAATCACGATCGCTGTTTTGAAGACCGAAGATTCTACGTGCCCGCCTGCCCATCAACAAACCACTGTCCGATTAGTCTACTCCGCCGACTTCTTGGTATTCCCCCGTCGGCGATTGCGAGCGTTCTTGCGATCGGCTGCGGTCGGCCGGGTTTTCGCAGGATCCTCACCACCTGGTGACTTTGCCCCTGTTTCGCCGGTGCCCTTGGCTCGACGAGGCCCCCGAATGCGGCGGCGACGGCGGTTCTGGCCGCCGCTGCGAGGAGGTCGTTCCCCATCGCCATCGTCGACTTTTTCGCCTGGCTTAAGCGGATCCGGCTGACGACCGTCTTCCAGAATTTCAAAGCCGATCAACCGTTCGATCGCCTTCAACGTGCCTCGTTCACTGGCCGCACAAAACGAAATCGCGATGCCGGTGGCACCTGCGCGACCTGTGCGGCCGATGCGGTGGACGTAGCTTTCCGGTTCCATTGGTAATTCGAAATTGAAGACGTGACTCACGCCTTCCACGTCAATTCCGCGAGCCGCCAGGTCCGTGGCCACCAGAATCTGCACCTTGTCGGCTCGAAAATTATCCAACGCCTGTTGTCGAGCGTTTTGCGACTTGTTGCCATGAATCGCCACCGCTTCGATTTTGTGCTTGCGAAGGTACTCCGCGACGTAGTTGGCACCTCGCTTAGTCTTTGTAAACACAATTGCCTGACCGACATCGCCGTCCGTGATCAGCTTCAACAAAAACGGCTTGCGCTGCCGATGTTCGACAAAGACGACTCGTTGATCGATTAACTCCACGCTCCGCTGCTTTGGAGCCACATCCACTTTCACCGGGTTGTGCAGAAGCTGATTGGCCAGTTGAGCGATTTTTTTCGGCATCGTGGCAGAAAAGAACAGCGACTGTCGCCGCACGGGCAGCGTCTTGATGATGCGTTTCAGGTCGGGCAGAAAGCCCATGTCCATCATGCGATCGGCTTCGTCCAGCACGAAGATCTGCAGTCGATTCAGGAAGATGTATTCCTGTCCCATCAAGTCCAGCAGTCGTCCCGGCGTGGCGATCAGGATGTGAACGCCTTTTTCCAGCGCCTTCACCTGACGCCCCTGACCGACTCCGCCGTAGATCAAAGCGTGGCTGACTTTCACATGCCGACCGTAAGAATCGAAGCTGTCGCCGATTTGAATAGCGAGTTCTCGCGTGGGAGCCAGAATCAGCGCCAGCGGTCGCTTAGCGACGGCTTTATGCCCTTCTCCGGCAAGATAGTCCAGAATCGGCAGAGCGAACGCCGCCGTTTTGCCGGTACCGGTTTGAGCACAGCCAAGGATGTCTAACCCCTCCAACGCAGACGGAATCGTCTTGGCCTGAATCGGCGTGGGGGTGTCATAACCTTCTTCCCGCAAAGCTTTTCGCAACGGGGGGATCAATTCGAGGTCGTCAAATGTGGACAACGGATTTCCAATGAGTCAGAGGCAGGTGTACGTTCTTTGGGCGAATTCTTAGCGAAGAATAGTGAATAACAATCAAATTTGCTCTTCGAACAACGAATTCCGAGCATCCGACCGAAGTTCCTGATAACCCGAAAAGCGACAGACGGCCGAATTTGGAATTCGTTGTTTCGGACTGGCCAGCAACGATGATTCCGGAAACAATGCCACGTCAGTCGGCGCCCGCCCCTTAATGCGCGGCTAAGTTAACACCAAAAGCGCTTCAAAAACATAAAGGCCTATTCATGAGATCCTCCAACCCCGCTCTGAGCGAAAACGTTTTTCACAACTTTGAATCCTACGGTGACACCACTGTGATGACAGTCACGGGCACGGCGATCAAGACGATGATCGCCATCGTCCTGGCGTTTGCCACGGCGATTTTCACATGGAAGCAACATGAAGCCGGCAACTCTATTCAGGGTCTGATGATCGGGGGGCTAATCGTTGGACTGATTGCAGCCATTGCGACGATGTTCAAGAAAAACTGGGCACCAATTACGACGCCCATTTACGCTTTGGCCGAAGGCTGCTTCCTGGGAGGAATTTCGGCCATCATTCAGGAACAACTGAACGCTCGGATGGCCGATGCACCGCCGATCGCGTTTCAGGCGTGCGTTCTTACGTTTGGAACACTGGCCGTGATGATGACGGTGTACCAAACCGGCCTCATTAAAGTGACCGACAAACTCCGCATGGGTGTCGTTGCTGCCACCGGCGGGATCGCCCTACTCTACCTGGTTTCGATGGTGATGAGCTTCTTTGGTTCAGGTATCGCCTTCATTCACAGTGCCGGCCCATTCGGCATCGCGTTTAGCGTGTTCGTTGTCGGCTTGGCCGCGTTCAACCTCCTGTTGGATTTTGACCTCATCGATCGCCTCACCGCCAGTCGAGCTCCCAAACACATGGAATGGTATGGCGCGTTCGCATTGATGGTGACGCTGGTCTGGCTGTACATCGAAATCCTGCGTCTGCTGTCGAAACTCAACCGTCGCGACTAAGCCGGGACGTCCCGGCAGACTGTTGGCGTGGTGAGCGGATGACGGTTTGAAGGCGGAATCGCCGGCGGCGCTCCCGCTGGTCGCCGGAGGTGGCGCGTGAAGCAGTTTGCGGCGAGGTTTGTCGTGCACTCGGCATAGGTGAACGGTGGCACTGCGGCGGCGCATCAATCCTCAGACCGATCGACTCTGGCCAGATCGATCTACGACGTTTAAAACCGTGTCCGTCTTAGCCCCTCGCTCAACTGCGTGATGAGGCTTAAAACGAAGCGATTGAGATTCACGGCGGTTTCCTCCGCGACTTTCTTCCAGGGAGCCAGTTCGGGATCCGGCTTCACGCGTTTCAATAACTGACCAAGTCCAACCGCCTTCTGTTTTGGTGCCGGCTCAAACAGATACTCGGCCACCTTGTCGGACAGTTGCTCTCCTGCGGTGCCGACGATTCCTCGGATCGCAAGAAACCGAGCGGCAGGCGGTGCGTCTTCGCCCGTCGGTTGTTCGTTACACGCCTGAGCGACCGCAAGGCTGGTCGTATCAACAGCAGCAGCCGACGACGATTCGGCCAGCGAACGCCGCACATCAGCCGAAAGTGGGTGACTGTCGGCAACCACGTGCTTCCGCACGAAGATGCGTTTGCGTTCGGGGATGGAACACTTCACCGGCATGCTGTTTCCGTGCGTATCACAAAGCTCATTTGCCAGACAGACGTCGCCCGACTTAAGTTCCTGCGTCAACGGAGAACTGAAACCGACCGAAAACACCCACGCGGGATGATGTTCCTCAATAAGCGTCTTCGCAGCCTCGCGATGCCGGGCAAATCCCGCGCCCGCTTCGACGACCGCCACTCGCACGACTTCATCCAGAAATCCGCCGCGAAAAACGATTCCGCCGTCGATATACTTACGGACTCGGTCCAGCTTTTTCAGCAGCGGGCCCACCTCCAGCGATTGACCACACACGATCCCGATATCCGCCGACCGCCGGTCAACGACAGGTTCGTCAGAATGAGAAGAGTCCTGGGGCATGGCCGTGTGACGCGGAAGGTGATGGAATAAGACTGACCGCTGATATCTGCTGGCTGAACGCTCGCAAGCTTAGTCGAACTTAGCGGCGCTTCTCTGGATCCGCCACAGGGGCGAACCAGAATGTAAAGCCCCGCAGCGGTCCGCTTACGATTCTAAGTCCCTACGCGGTCGCTTCAAAATCTTTCATGAAACTGATCAACGCATCAACCCCTTCCGACGGGAATGCGTTGTAAATGCTGGCTCGCATGCCGCCCACACTGCGGTGCCCCTTCAGCGCGCTGAAGCCTTCGGCGTCGGCTTTCTTCAGGAACGCCGCGTCTTTGTCGGCATCGCCCGTGACAAAACACACATTCATCAACGAGCGGCTGGCCTTATCAGCGGTCGGCTGAAACAGGCTGCTGCTGTCAAGGTACTCATACAGCTTGCCAGCCTTCGCCTTATTGCGTTCGTGCATGCCTGCCAGGCCACCATTGGCTTTGATCCAGCGAAACACCAGCATCATCAGATAGATGCCAAACGTCGGTGGCGTGTTGTACATCGAATCGCTGGCTGCGTGAGTTCGATACTGAAGCATCGAAGTCAATTCGCTGTTGCCCTGCTCGACCAGATCATCGCGAATGATCACCAACGTGACTCCGCTGGGCCCAAGATTCTTTTGAGCTCCCGCGTAGATGATGCCGTACTTCGAAACGTCGATCGGACGGCAGAAGATGTCGCTGCTGGAATCATTTACCAGGAAGGCTTCGTTGCTGAACCCGGCCGGTTCGCTGGCAAACTGAGTTCCGTAGATCGTGTTGTTCGACGTGAAGTGAACGTAACGCGGAGAATCGCTGTACGTCTTGTCCGTCGGGATGTAATTGAAGTTCTTGTCTTCGCTGCTGCAAACGGTGTGCACGTTGCCGAACAGCTTCGCTTCCTTCACGGCCTTCTTCGACCACGACCCTGTGACCAGGTAATCAGCCGTCTGATCCTTCGCGAGAAAATTCATTGGAATCATGCCGAACTGAGTCGACGCACCGCCCTGCAGAAACAGCACCTTGTAGTTGTCTGGAATGCCAGCCAGTTCGCGGCACAAAGCTTCCGCTTCTTCGGCTACGGCAACAAACGGCTTACCACGATGCGAATGCTCGCAAATGCCCACGCCGGTATCTCCCAGCGACAGCAGATTCTCGCGAGCTTCTTCCAGCACGCTTTCAGGCAGCACGGCGGGGCCGGCAGAGAAATTCCAAATGCGATCGGTCATCGCGGAGTCTTTCGTTGGGATGGGTGGTTACGGAGCGACATCTTAGAATCGAGTTCGACGCATGCCAAACCGTGGTTGAGCCGCCTTTCGTATTTCTCGCAGACACGCGGGCCTGCCTTGAGTTCATTCCTGGCGGCGATAAGATCTGGCTTCGAACTTCAGCACGGCCCCATGAATTCGACTGCGACCGGTGGCCTGCTTGCACACACAGATCTGAACCGCAAAATGCGGCGGACAACATCACCATGACTCAGGGAAATTCCGCCGCCGACAGCCGCCAAGGGCCGCGACTTCAGCCGTTTCAACCGCCGCAGGGCGATTTGGCCATTTTGGCTGGTTCCGGCAACCCGGTGTTTGCTCAGAAAATCGCCAACGGCCTCGGCGTACGACTCACCCCCTGCCAGGCTCAGATTTTCAGCGAAGGCAACGTCTTCGTCCGAATTCTGGAAAACGTCCGCGGTCGCGACACGTTTATCGTGCAAGGCGTCCACCAGCCCGTCAACGATAACTTTGTTGAGCTGTTATTCTGGATTGACGCTCTCAAACGCGCGAGTGCCCAACAAATTACGGCCGTCATTCCGTACTTCAGCTACGCGAAGGGTGACAAGAAGGACGAACCCCGCGTGTCGATTCGAGCTCGCGTGTGTGCGGACGCGATCGAAGCCGCCGGAGCCGACCGAGTCCTCACGATGGACCTGCACAGCCCCCAGATCCAGGGCTTCTTCAGCGTGCCCGTCGACCATCTTTACGCTCGCGCGGTGATCTGCGAACACATCAAGTCGCTGGGCATAGACAACCTGGTCATCTGTAGCCCGGACGCCGGATTCGCCAAATCAGCGGCGGCCTTCGCCAATCTTCTTGGCGTGCCGGTCGTCATCGGAAACAAGACTCGCCCTGATCATTCCGAACAGGCCGAAATCCTTGAGGTGATTGGACAGGTCGCGGGCAGAAACGTGCTAATGGTGGACGACTTCACCATCACTGGCGGTTCACTTTGCAGCATGGCCGAAGTCCTAAAGCAACGCGGTGCCGAAGACATCTACGCCGCCGTATCGCATGGCGTCCTGTCGAAGGGTGCAGCCGATCGAATTCAAAACAGCGTGATCCGCAAAATGTTTATGACGGACACCATCGAAGCACCCATCGAACCGCTATGCGAAAAGATGGACATCATCTCCGTCGCGCCGCTGTTCGCTCAGGCCATCCGCAGCATCCACGACCGCACAAGCGTGAGCATGCTGTTTCCGGACGACAAGCAAACGTAAGTTAGCGAAGCCACTCATCACGATGCTCAGCCACGAACGCATCATCATGTAAGTGCGGATAAGCGGCATAGACGCGATCGATGTATTCCTTCTGTCCTGGCGAAAGCCGTTCGTCAGGATCCAGACACCGAGTCGTCTCCATCAAGCCCTGTCGATGCAACACTTCGTGCAGTCCGGCGATGCAGCCGTGGAAACTGTTGTCTGCATCGAAGAAGGCCGCATTGCAATCAGTGACTTCCACACCCAGCTGCAGCAGATCAGCCGACGCGGCTTCCTGATGACAACGTTGCTGCAATTCGACAGCTCGCTTCGTCCACACAGCCCAGTGCCCGAGTAAACCGCCAACAAAGCTGACAGTGCGTTCACCAAACCGAAACGGCGTAATCAAGTCGCCCACGATGTTGTCGTCGTTGCCGGTGTACATCGCAATGTCGTCTCGCCCGGAATCCGCGACGGCTCGCATGACATCCAGAGTTTGGTAACGGTTAAACGCCGCCACTTTGATGGCGACCACCGCTTCGATTTCTACAAAACGCCGCCAGAACTCATACGACAACAAGCGACCTCCCACGGCCGGTTGCAGATAGAAGCCGATCAGCGGAATCGTGTCGCCAACTGCTTTTGCATGTTCGATCAATTCATCTTCGCTGGCATCCGGCAGTGCCGCGAGACTCAACAAACCCGCGTGGTAGCCGAGATCCGTCAGCAATGCCGCTTCTGCTGTGGCCTGCTTTGTAGCGCCGCAAATCCCACCGACCTGCAGCACGTCGCGACCGCTGGCAGCCACTTCTTCCGCCGCCAGTGTTAGCACGGGTTTCAGCAGGTCGACCTTGGGATCACGAATCGCAAACTGCGTCGTATGCACGCCGACAGCGACACCGCCGACGCCTGCCGCAAGGTAGTATCGCGTGATTGCCCGCTGATGACGTTCGTCCAGCTTGCCACTGGCGTCTAACGCCAAAGGATTAGCGGGAATGCACTGACCGCGCATTAATGTTTCACGAGTGTTTGACTCTGACTTATTGGACATAACTTATGTTTCCAGCAATCGGGCCAGCGTCGCCGCCAGGCCCTTCAAAGCATCTTCGTTCGGAAGACTAATTGTAAGTTGCGGTCGGCCGTCGGCATCACGGTCGACACACTGCGACAGTTTTTCCGCCAGTGCGTTGACCGAGGTTTCGCTCGGCGTTTTTTCAGAATGGCTGTCGATAAGTTCTCCAGCCAATGACAGCGCGGCGGAGATCAGGCTGCCACTGGCTTGAGACACCTTCTCACGTTTTTCGGCAAGTCGCTTAGCTTCGGCTTCGACTTTACGCTGCTGGCTTTCATCGACCGGCTTACGCGGTGGGTTGAGCACGACTTCCAAGCGGCGTTTGAGATCTTCCATGCCGCTGACCATGGCCACTTCACTGATATCGCTGTCAAAGTTCAGCGACGCATCCGCCAGGCCCTGTTTGGCGGCCAGAGTATCCAGCAGCCGTTCTTCAAGAGTCGCGTCGGAATTCGGGCTGACCGTCACAAGTTTATAGATGTGAACTGGATTCTTCTGGCCCATCCGGTAGGCCCGAGCGATACGCTGTTCCAGCACAGCCGGATTCCACGGCAGGTCAACGTTGATCACGGTGTTGGCCGCCTGCAGATTCAAACCTGTCGAACCGGCGTTGGTCATGCAGATGACTCGGCATTCGGGATCATTCTGGAATCTCGCGATAAGCGAAGCCCGCTTTTTCTGAGGCACGTTGCCGTCCAAGCGCACGTAGTCGGCTCCGAGGTCTTCGATGCGAGATTCGATACGGTCCAGCATCCTTTTCCATTCGCTGAACAGCACAATTTTGCGAGTTGGATCGTCAAACAAAGTCGTCAGCAGTTCAGTCAAACGTTCCAGCTTGCTGCTGTATTCCTGCTGCTCCTGATCCAGCAGGTACGTGCTGTCGCAGGCCATCCGCGCGTTTGTCAGGCAGCTCATCAGGACAAGGCGATCCATTTCCGTCATGAATTTCTTGGCCGCAATCTGAGCAGCTCGAGCACAATTGGCAGCCTGAATGTCGTACTGCTCCTGAGTCGCTTCAATGCGGACCACTTCGTCCGTCCGTTCAGGCAACTGGTCTGCGATTTCCGCTCGCGTCCGTCGAAGCAGCACGCGCGACATCTTGTCTCGCAGTTCGTCCAGCCGATGATAGCCCTGGGTGCTCCCACGTTCGTCGACAATGTGGTGTTTGTTGAAGAACTGATACGCCGGCCCCAGCAGTTCGTCGTCCACGAACCTGGTGACCGTATACAGTTCGCCCAGGCGGTTTTCCAACGGCGTACCAGACAGCACCAGACGGAACGGACTGTCCAGCATACGAATCATATTGCTGGTCTTCGATTCCCAATTCTTGATGCGTTGACCTTCGTCCAGAATAATGAGATCCCACGGCACCGTTTCGATAGCCGTCACATCTCGCAGCACCTGTTCGTAGTTACAGATGGTGAAGAAGGTATCGCTGCTGTACTGCTCGACGCGTTCGACTCCGTTTCCCAGGACGATCTGAGTCGAACGGCCGCTGAATTTCACGATCTCGTTGCGCCACTGGCTCTTCAGTGACGCCGGACACACGACCAGCACTCGCTTAATGTCAGCAAGTTGAGCCAACAGTTCGGCAACTCCGATGCCCTGAATGGTTTTCCCCAACCCCATATCATCCGCAAGGATCGCTCGACCAGCGCCTGCGGCGAACGCGATTCCGTCCAACTGATACGGCAGCAGTTCGGCCTTAAGCAATCGTTTGCGCAGCGGGTGAGTTTTCGTGTTCTTGCGTAGTTCCTCGCACTCTTTGCGGACACGCTCGCTTACCAACTTGCGTTGAATATACTGTTCAGCGTCAGGGAAGATGGTGACGCGATGCCCTGCCTCTTCCAAAGCCCGGATACGATGCACCGCATCGCTGGCGTTGGTCAGTGGAACTTGATCCGCATTGCCTACAATTTCTTCAACCTTCTCGTCTGCCTTATGAGGCAAGTTGAAGATGATTCCCTGAGCAGCCCCGTAGCTGATGCGAACCGACAGTCGTTTTCTGCGATACGGTTTCAGATTTTTCTTTGCGAAGCGTTTCTGGACTTTGGTCTGCACATGCAGAATATGTTTGCACGTGCCCAGATGATTGGTTTTGAAATCGGGACACGTGCAGTACGACTCGCCCGCCCCAAGGCCTCGCAAGGCGACTCGATAACTGCGTCCCGACTGCTGGCTGGTTACGACGTAATCGACCCATGGTTTTTCGGTGTTCATCGACCGAACCTTCATGGATTCCTTTGCGGCACGCGCCTGCCGTTCAGCGACGGCTCGGTGCAGCAATTCGGATTCGGTCAGATTCTCCAACGGCACTGACATATCCGGCGGCATAGCCAGGCCGAGTTCCGACCTGGCATCCAACAGGAATTCAACTGCCGTGCCGAGATGTTCGCAGGGAACGTTGCATTGATCGCAGTTGCACTGCAGCTGTTTGGCCCGACTCGATTGAAGTGTCATCGTCGCGATGGCCACACCACCATGAACTTCCGCATCTTCCACTCGAACCCGGAACAAATCACCACCCAGGAACACGTCTCGATCCGAAAGCACTTCGAACTTCTGCCCGCCAGACTGAATGAGTTTCGCTCCGTCGTCGCCGAGCATTTGACAGGCTTGGTAGTATGTCAGTGAACCCAGCCGCTGATGGAATACGTTGACCTTTTTCTTTTTGCCGCTGCCGCTGTTCTGCGATTTGGTTGATGACTTCATCCGGCCTGCCATGAGAGTGCTCCGTGCGTTACTGGGCGTGGTAGGTTGCCACTGTAAATCTAGCGAGCCTGTGCGTGGTTGGACAGGGTGTGAGGCTCGATTCGAACAGATCAGGTTGCGGACATTCGAAGCCGAGATTTGATCTCAGACAAACCCGCCATGCGTAGTAAGCAGCGGTCAGAACTTCCCGTCCCGAGTTTCGAAATGAGTCGGCTTGCCCAATGACGCTCCTCCCTGTTGCAGCCAGCCTGCCGTGGCCTGAATCATCTCGTCGAGCGACACCGACACGTCGCCGAAGTGGTCGAATGATTTTGATGCATTCGACAGCCACGCCGTATCTGCTTCTGCCCCTGTAATTTCCGGTGACACGCCGAACAATTCGCCGAACCGCATCGCGAGTTCACGAACCGAAACCAGTTCCCGACCAGTGACGTTCATCGCGGCGGCCGGTGACTCAGCATGAGCGAGACACTGCAGTGCGCGAGCGTTTGCGTCGCCCTGCCAGATGACGTTTACGTGGCCCATTGCCACATCGATCGGCTGGCGATTCAGCACTTTTGTCGCCACGTCGTGTAACACTCCATACCGGAGATCGACGGCATAGTTTAGCCGGAACAGCAAAACGGGCGTGCCGAATTCGCGAGCGTAGTAGCTGAAGATTCGTTCTCGAGCCACGCACGAATTGGCGTATTCCCCGGGCGGCCCCAAGACATCCGTCTCCACCGATCCACCGCTGTTGACGTCGACCAACGGGTACACGCAGCCAGTTGAAAACATGACAATCCGAGAGTCCTTGTAGCGTTCGCCCACATTCGCCGGTACGACCGCATTCATCATCCAGGTAAGATCCGGACGATCGCCGGTTCCGAACTTATGGCCCGCCATGAAGATCACATTCGGAGCATCGGGCAATGCTGTCACTTCGTCACGGTTCAACAAATCGCAGCGGATGGTGCGGACGCCATGCTGTTCCAACTCAGCCTTCGCCGCATCATTGCTGAAGCGAGAAACGGCGATCACCTGCTGACTGTCCGGCAACGCTCGACGAACCATTCGAGCCAGCGTCGGCCCCATTTTACCAGCGGCGCCCAGCACAATTACGTCACCAAATACCGATCGCATCGATTCGCGCAGACCGTCCGTCGGAGTGCTCAGCCAGTCGTCCAGTTCCTCATTATTGATGGGTGTTTTGCTCATGGCGGGAGTATAGAATCGCCGGATCCGGAATGCACCCGACTTCTGATTTCGTCAGTGAACGATCAACCTTCGCTGTGAATCGTCCTCCCTGCACTTCAACTTGTAAAACGCACCCATGAATAGCGCCGTCGCCTTAGCCTGGAAGACGTTCCGGCTTCAGCCCGATCTGAGGGAAGAGATTCCTCAAACGCCAACGGCCGTGTTTCATTTTTGCGACAACGAACAAGACGCCAACGAGTGCGCTGAATTAGTCGTCGCCGGTCGAAAACGGGCGACCTGCTGTTCCTTGGCAGAACTGGAAACAGAAGGAGTAGCGCTGCCCAAGCCGGGCGATTGGAACGTTGTCACGGGCTGGTCCGGCCAGCCCGTGGCCATCATTCGCACTGTGCAGATTGAATTTCTCCGATTCCGAGAAGTCACGGAAGAACATGCCGCAATGGAAGGAGAAGGAGACGGTTCGCTGCAATATTGGAGGACTGCACACGAAGCCTATTTCCGCAGAGTCCTAACCGAAACCCAGCACCAGTTTCACCCGGACATGCAGTTAGCCTTCGAACAGTTTGAATTAGTCCAGGCGATTCGTGCGTGACAGGCTGTGATGCCGAGTAAATAACCGGCATTCGCCACGGTGCGGTGTTGCAGACTGCTTCCAAGTCGGCTTTCCCGTTGCGATCCTGCCGGACAACGTCACAGTGAACCTCGCTGACTTGTGGCCGCGGAACAGGCGTTTCGGACGATGGAGGCTGTGTCCCACGAGCCCAAGCCGTCCACAACAAGTGGGAAACGGCTCTAGCCCCCACACGATTGCTCCTGCCCAGCACGCACATCGAAAACTGCGACGCTGGACTCCGAAAGCAGGGAAATCTCGGCGTATCACCCGCATTCTTCAGCAAGCGGCGGCATTGAAAGCGGATGCCGAGGAATGCGAGGCCAAAAAGCGAATTGGGCAGGCTTAGAACCGCTAACAAAACCTGTGTGAGCCGCGACGTTTGTGGTTTCGTTTCAGGCAAGAAGTGAGAAGGAGGCGACAAATGTCGTCGACGACGAACGACGCCGCCTGAGGCGGAAACACAAGCGTCCCGGAGGGTTGCGACGACAGCAGCCGATCTGCGGCGTCAGCGCTCCTCGACGACATCTGTCGCCTCGTCACTTTTCCTTGCATCTCGACCACTGTCATCACAACGCGGCCACACAGGTTTGGTTAGCCCAACTTCGCCAACTCGAGTCACGAAGGCAGTGTTTTGTGGGGTGAGCGGCGAAAAGTTTCCACTACATTTGCTTTTGGATTATTTTTGAGGGCAGTTTGAGGCTCAGCTTTTCCAGAAGAATCTGTTGATGGTCGGAGGGCTTTGACACGCAGCGGGTGCGGATCTCCGGGCCGGTGCGAGTGGGCAGGACGACGTCCATCGAACGGATCTCCGACAGCTCCGCAAGCACACGGCGCGGTTCGTCGCCCAGCCCTGCTTTGCTGCACAGCTGGCCGAGCGTCTTCCACAACACATACGCCAGAAAACACACGAAGATGTGTGCCAGAACACGGTCCTCCTTCTGATGCCAGATCGGGCGGATCGAAAGATCGCTTTTGTGGATTCGGAACGCGGCTTCCGCTTCGGTCAGTTGGATGTACGCCTTCCAAAGTTCTTCGTCGGACCAGTCGCTGACATTCGTTCGCAGCAGATAGCATCCGGAACTCAGAGTCGCCCAGTCACGCGTAGCTTCGATCTTTGACCATTCGATGCGTGCGGCCCCGTCATCTGTCTTCGTGACTTTCACGTCGAAGAGCTTTGCCGCTCGAGTGTTCTTTCCGAGCAGCCGGCCGATCTCACGTTCGACCTTCATCGGGTCGCGTTTCTGTTTATCGCACCGCGCCGTCATGCGGATGAGCGACTCTTCGATCTTCTTTTCGAAGCGCTGTGTGATCGCTTCTTCCTTCTTTGATCGATCGCGACTGCGACACAGGATGAATGTCTCCGGCGATGTGTTGCAGTCTTCCGATTCATCCGGATCGTCGCTGCCGGGCCACGGCACGACCTTGACTTCCAGGCCATCGCGAATGCTGGTCCAGTCTTCCTTCAGCAGCTCGTGTTCAAACTTCTTCAGCATCGATTTGGGAGTGCCGACGATGTAGCGTCGACCGCCTTCGCGCAGGAATTCGATGTTGTCTTCCGACACCATGCCGCGATCCATGACCCAGATGCGATCGCTTTTCCCGTAGCGTGCTTCCATCGTTTCGACGATGTGTTCCACGGTAGTAACGTCGGCCGTATTGCCGGCAAACACCTTGTATCCCAGCGGCATTCCGCATCGAGACACCACCAGCCCGATGCAGACCTGCTTGCAGTCGCTGCGGTTATCGCGCGAATAGCCACGCTGAGCCAGCGGATTGCGTTCGGCCTGACCTTCGAAGTAAGTGCTGGTGACGTCATACATCAGCAGGTCGTATTCGAGATCGAACAGATGGCCAAGGCGATTCTTCAGATGCGTTTCCAATGCGTCCTTGTGCGGCAGCAGCTGATCGAGTGTGCGGTACAGCCGATTATCGTTCACACGTTCTTCGCTCACGCCGAGCAGATCCCGCAGTGCCGTTTTCGGATACCATTGTTCGGCGGTGAAGAGTTCGCTGGCAGGTTCGAGCAGCCGCGCAATGATCAGAATCAGCGAACTCACATCCCAGCCGACCAGTTCACGACCTTCAGGGATCGCGTTGCTCAGGAACGTATCCAGTTGCAGCGTGCGAATCAGGTGCAGAGCCATCCACGGCCCGCCGAACTGTCGCAGGTTTTCCACACGAACTCCGGCGGCGTTGACTTCGACCCATCGCGGAGTCACGGCAGACGCATCATCATCGAACTCGAATCGCATCTGTCGACTGAGCGGTTGTGACTGATCAGCGGTGACACCGGGTGCAACCTCATCGCTACCGGCCAAAACTTCCGCCGCCTGATGGACGCCCAGTCGACCGGCTTCGTCAAGCTTCCCCAGCCACGCGACCACCCGCTGCCGCGGCCCACTGGCCGAGCGATACGATTCGACCAGCGCCCAGTAGGCGTGGCGACGACCGTTTTTGATCCGATGGCATTGGCGAATGAACATGATCGCAAATGCTACCGACCGATCTCCGACCAACCAGATCAGAGGTCGTCACTACATCGTGTTTCAGATTTCAAACGCTGGACTTTTGAAACTTCGATAACAAAAACACGAGGAATAAATTCTCTGCAACCACATTTTGTGCGGCTGCTGGGGAAGTTGGGTTAACGCGGAGTGCGCAAAGACGCAGAGGACCGCAGAGAGAAATGCAGCCCCTGGCCAGCTCTGCGCCCCTCTGCATTTCAATCCGAGCGTGACGGCACTACTGCGAATGCGTTGCCGGGTGCCACTGGCCTTGCCGGTATGTGAACGGTTACGCGTTTAACCCGCAGCCGAAGGCGCAGGCGGCGCTCTGACGGTTGTTTGGTGGATTCCGGTCACGACAACGATACTGCAACCTCTGACGTTCTCAAGAAGCCTTGCCACGCACGGGACCGCGTGAGCAGCGCCTGCGCCTTCGGCTGCGGGTTAAACGATCGGGCAAGGGCTGATCGTGCGTGGGAAGCGATCTGTGTTCTGGTGCTCTGCGTTCGCGGTGGCCCGGCCGCCGTTCGTGGCGGTTGGGTGCCGCAGGCACAAGATGGATCATCGTGGGCGTCGACTACAGATCGGTTGCGAACTGGTCATCTGTTCCAATCCCGGCGGCCAGCGAATCGGCAAGCCAACAGATCGATGCTCCAGATACCAGCGGGCCGAACTCCATGGCCAGTCGTTGGCTCGTTGCACCAGACCCGCCCGGACGGGATTTAGGTGCATGTAATCCCGTTTCTCCTCCACCTTCGAGCGTGACCAAATGTTGAAGCCGTAGTAACGTGTCTGCCAGATCGGCTCGGACGAATCGATCTGCGACCAATAATTCGGGAAACGCTCACGTAGCACGGACTTCAATGTTTTGGACGTCAGTTCCTTCCACTTATTCATGAACGGATTGATTTGAAGAGGCTCGGGGAACCACACGAGAGTGTGGACGTGATCGTGCATGATGACGAATCCAAGGCACAGACCTTTCTGCACGGCCAGTCGGCTGCCCATGGTTCCAATGATAATCCTATTCGCCTGATCATGCTGCGAGCGTTTCCGCCGCTTGTAACAGGAGAACGTCACAAAATGAATGTGTTTGTGCGCATCGTAAACGCGCCGCTTAACCATACTGGTCAGCCAGAAGGTGTGGGGTGAGTGCCTCGAAATGTTCCACTCGTATGATATCACATCTTGTCGCTACGCGACCCGACCGAACAAGTCGGTCGGGCCACCCAGCGGTTTGCAATTCGGCTGTACACGACGCACGTTGACAGGACTTCCCGCCACATGTGCTAATGGTTTGTGATCAGCCGAGTCCGGGGACGCTCCATCCGTCACGATAGGTTCGCGAGACCAGCGCCGTGGCTTCCTTGCTGTTGGTGAATGTTTGGCTGGCGCGGTCCCAGTGAAGCCAGTCGTTGCCGATTCGGTCGGCCATCGCACCGACCAGGACGGCTTCGGTGAGCGGTCCGCCATGACTGAAATCGCCGCACGCCTTGCGGCTTTCGATGACGGCGTCCACCCAGTCATGGTAGTGGTTCTGTTTGCCCAGGTCGCTTGAAGATACGCTGGTCGCAGACGGTGAATCAGCTAACATAACTGGCTTTCCACCACGATAGTTCTTGAAAATCGCACCTTTCTCACCGATCCAGCAGGTGCCGGATTCCGGCAATTTTTCGACGTCTGACGGCAACGGAATTCGGCTCGCGTCCGGTCGCACGTCGCCATCGTGCCAAGTCAACTTGACGGTGTCGGCAGCGGTGATATCGCTTCCCGGGAAAACAAGTTCCACCTGACGCTGCTTGCCCCACAGAGGTCCGGTTGTGATTGGCGTCGTCTGCCGTACGCGAAGCGGTGCCGTCAACTTCAACGCGTCGAAACTGGTGTCGAAATGGTGGCAGCCCATGTCGCCCATTTCACCGACGCCAAACCCATACCAGCCACGCCATGTCTGCGGATGATAGGTGCTCGCAAAGTAAGGCCGAGACGCTTGTACGCCCAGCCACAGATCCCAATCGAGGCTTTTGGGGACCGCGTCGCCGGAGCCGCTGATGTCTGTGTTTTTGGGCCACCAACTGAGCTTCTTGTTTTCCCACAGAATGACTTCTTTGATCTTACCGATCACGCCGCTGCGAATGAGTTCTACCGTATGCCGACTCTCAATGCTCGAACGCCCCTGGTTGCCCAACTGAGTGACGACGCCCGCTTTGGCCGCTTCATTTGTGATCACACGGCATTCGTGCAGCGTCGTTGCCATCGGCTTTTGCAGGTACAGATGCTTCTTTGCACGAATGGCGGTGACCGCTGGGGCGGCGTGCATGTGGTCGGGCGTGCCGATGGTCACTGCATCAAACTTGTCGGCGTGGTCCGCCAGCATCTCACGCCAGTCTTTGTGTTTTGAGGCGTCAGGATGTTTGCCTGAGGCAGCAGCGAGGTACTTCGAGTCGACATCACACAGCGCGGTAATTTGCACGTTGGGATGCGACGCGACGTTGTTCATCGTGGCGCCGCCCATGCCGCCGACACCGATGCAGGCAACCTGCAGCTTCGAATTCAGTGAAGCACTGCGGACGATCGCAGGGCTGCCGATCACTCCCACAGCGGCCGCGGTGGCGCTTTTTAGAACCTGTCGTCGGGTTAGCGATGTGCTACGGGTGGAGGGTGTGTTTGAGGCGAGATTGTTCATAGCTTGCTCCGGGGAGGAAGGTGGTCGGTACGCGAAGATGCCTGATTGTTTGGGGGCACGATTATAATGCAGCAACATAGTCGCTGGCGATGCAGGGGGAGCGAAGAATTCTGATCGCTCTGATAAAGATCATGCCCGAGTTCACAGGAAAAATCGTGGGAGCTCAAGTATCCTGCCGCCCTGAAATGCGACAACCTTCGATCAAGGATCACGCCAGCATGACGACCATTTATCATAACCCTCGCTGTTCAAAGTCTCGCAGCGCATTGGAACTGCTTCAATCGCGAGGGATTCCCTTTGAGGGCGTGAAGTACCTCGATGATCCGCCCGACGAAAAGAAACTGGGCCAGATCGTGAAGTGGCTGGGGATCAAGCCGGAACAGTTGGTTCGCAAAAAGGAAAAGCTGTTTGCCGAATTGCAGCTTGGCGAAAAGTCGCTGTCCGACAAAGAGTGGATAGCGGTTCTCGCCGCCAATCCGAAATTGATCGAACGTCCGATTGTCGTCCATGGCAAAAAAGCGGCCATCGGTCGCCCGCTTGAGAACATCTCTGAGCTGCTTGACGCATAGGCACATTGTCCGCAATCGGTGCTCGAAATGCTCGTTCAGCCGCGGACATGTGGGAAGGTTCGCTATTCCGGTCTCGGTTGCGGCTTGTGTTCGGCTTCATGCTGGACCGTGGAGGCTCGCCGCAAGGATGTGCTGCCGAAGCGGCTGCGAATTTGGTCGGCCACAGTGTCCAGCTTCGAATCGCGAGGAACCTCAACATCGTCGTCTTCGTCACCAAACAACGACTGCTGCACGGCGGTCGGTTTGTGGAAGTTGGAAACGCCCATTCCCAGCAATCGCACCACCAACGGTCGATCGGGCAGCTGTTTCGTTAACAATTCCGACGCGACCGCCCACAGCGAATTCGTGGCGTCGGTTGGGTGAGCTAAGCTTTTTGAACGCGTAAATGTATCGAAGTTGCTGTAACGCACTTTCAGCTGAACGGTCTTCCCGTGCAGTTTGTGCTTCCTTAGTCGGCGAGCCACCTGTTCGGTGAGTTCCAATAACCACGCCTTCAGCACGTCCAGATCCGTCACGTCTTCGGGAAACGTCGTCTCATGCGAAATCGATTTCGTCTCTCGATCGGCCACAACTTTGCGGTCGTCGATTCCGCGAGCCAACTTCCAGAAGTGGGCACCACTTTGGCCGAATGTTTCCTGAAGACGTTCCAGCGAAAGTTCACGTAACTGGCCAATCGTCTTGATGCCGATCCGGTCGAACGTTCGTTTGGTCACCTTGCCGACGCCCCAGATGCGACTCACCGATAGCGGGGCGAGAACTTCCTGAATCCGATCAGGGTGCACGACGGTGAACCCATCCGGCTTGTCCAGGTCACTCGCCAACTTGGCCAGAAACTTGTTCGGGGCGACTCCTACTGATGCGACCAGATTCAGTTCGTCGCGAATGGCGTCCTTGATCTCTCGACCGATTTTTTCGACCGAACCGAACAGCTTCGCACTGCCCGTTGCATCCAGAAACGCTTCGTCCAGCGACAGCGGTTCGACCAGCGGTGTGTAGCGATGGAAGATGTCGCGAATTTTCTGCGATACTGCCGAGTAGTGTTCCATCCGAGGCCGCAGGACGATTGCGTCCGGACACAGTTTTAGAGCCTTCGCCGTGGCCATCGCACTGTGGACGCCGAACTTCCGAACAGCGTAGTTCGCTGCCGCCACAACGCCGCGACCTTCCGGCGTCCCGCCGACGATCACAGGCTTCCCGCGAAGACTTGGATCGTCGCGTTCTTCAACCGATGCGTAAAACGCATCCATGTCAACGTGCAGGATCATGGCTAGTTCCGCCGCGAAATGAGATACACGCCAACCGTTCCCGCGACGCCACCGATGATCGCCAACAGGCCGCAGGGGACCAGCATCTCACGAAAGCTGAAGCCACGCCAGATCGCTCCTTCCATGGCATACACGGCCCATTTTACCGGAACGTAGTCGCTGAGCTTCTGAACAAAGTCTGGCATGAAAACGACGGGGATCATGCCGCCGCCGAACATCGCCATCACGGTACAGATGCCCCAAACCGCGCCAGACACTGCCTGTTCTGTCTTTCCGATCAACGACATCGGCAGCATCAGGCCAACAAAGCCGATGCCGATTGAGACGACTGCCAACGCGACCAAATCCCAGCGCAACGGTCGCATACCAAGTGCCACAGCGATCAGAATCATCGTTGAAAGCACGCATGTCAGGCAGATGAAACACGCAACGCCCTTCCCTGCCAGCAACTGACCGCGATTAACCGGAGCCACCATCAGCCGCGTGTCTGTGCCGAGCGTCTGTTCACGAACAATCAGCGTCGCAAAGCCAGCCACGCAGGCTAAAACAGCCCACACCATCGACAGGGGAAAACTAATGTCCCAGCCGGATCGGACCTTCTTCAGAACTGCCGCTCGTGAGTTCGGATCAACCTCGCGCGACACGTCGATTTGTTCGATGTTGGCGAGTTCGAAACCGCCGAAACCAGAATTGGCCGACTGATCGCTGTCGCTGTTCTCCAGGTTCACGCGTTCAATCGAATCGAACATGTTCGTCAGCGAATCCATCAGGCCGTTCAAGACCAGACGCGTGGCCGGTGGGATCGTCTCATCACCGCTGATGTCAGCTTTCGAATCCTCTATCACTGTTCGCATCAAGGCCGGATCCTGGAACCGAGCCATCACGAGTTGCCCCATTGATTGCATGACCATGCCCTGCAGCATGCCGGCTTCGGCTTTGCGAGAAGGGTCGAGTCCCATGCGAATCGCCGGTCCCGATTCCCACAGGATTCCTGCTGTTTTGCCAAAACCAGCGGGCAGGATGACGACACCAACATGGTCGCCTTTCCGCACGCTGTTGACGGCTTCGTCTTCCGGCATTGCCGCCACGCTGACGACATCGTTTTCTTTTAACGCCGCCACAAAACGCTGCGACATGTCTGAATTGTCGAGGTCAACGACCGCGACCTTCAGCGAACGACTGCCGGACGCTCCGGCGTTTCCCATGATGGTTCCGAAAAACAGAGCCATCAAAATGGGAAAGCCCAGCATGAAGAACATCCCCAACTTGTCGCGGGTGATGAGCTTCAGATCTTTGAAGGCAAGAATAAGGACGCGTTTCATATGAGTTCACTCATCTCGCAACCTGCGTCCCGTTAACGACAGAAACACGGTTTCCAGATCCGGCTGCCGGATTTGCAGCGTTTGAAACGAAACGCCAGCGGCTGCCAAAGTAGTCACCTGCTGAAGTGGATCGCCGGATTCGAAGCGGAAGCGTCCGTCTGCTTTTAGTCCCGGGAATTCCGCAGAATGACACTCCGGATTCAATTGCCCTTCGACCGTTGAGTCGCCGCCGTGAGCCTTCAGCAGCGAATTCACGGTATCGACCGCCAGCAACTTTCCCTGATCCATAATGCCCACGCGATCACACAGTCGTTGAGCTTCTTCCATGTAGTGAGTTGTATAGATGATCGTTCGTCCGCCGTCTTTAAGCTGTTCGATCCGATCAAAAATATGGTTGCGCGACTGCGGGTCGACGCCGACCGTGGGTTCGTCAAACAGGATGACCTGCGGGTCGTGGATTAGCGCCACCGCCATGTTCAGCCGACGTTTCATTCCGCCGGAATAGGTCTTCACCAGATGCTGACTGCGATCCGTCAAGGCAGCAAACTCCAACGCCCATTCGATTCGTTCTGCCAGTCGTTTGCCTGAATAGTCATACAGCTTTGCGAAGAAGCTTAGATTTTCGGCTGCCGTCAGCTCTTCGTACAACGACAGACTCTGCGGTGCGATGCCGATTCCCTGGCGAGTTGCTTTGTTGGCAGGATCGCCGCCGTTGATTCGCACGTCTCCGGCGTCCGGCGCGATGATGCCGACCAGCATACTTAGCGTCGTGGTTTTTCCAGCTCCGTTCGGCCCCAGCAACCCGAACGCTTCGCCCGGCGCAATTTCGAACGATACGCCATCAACCGCCGGAATCGCTCCGAAGGATTTGCGAACCGAATTCACGGAAATCGTCGCTGTTGCTTCAGTCATAAGTACCGTTCGAAACGTTCGTGCCCTCGAGCTAACGTGAGTTCGCCGACAGAACCCGCCTTACGTCCGCTCCAATGTCACGAAACGCGGCGCTTGATCGCGGCGGGGATCTCCCCGGCCAATCACAACGCTGATGTCGGCTTCTCCGGTCGGGAGTTTGATGTTTGAAAATGCGACCTCTGATTCTTCAGGGCTCAGCTTGCCACGAAAGCGTGCGTCGCCGACTCGTAAAGTGACGTCATGATCGCCGATCGCCTTGTCCCAGCGAATCGTGGCGTCGTACGGCCCTTCATCTACTACGCGGACTTCCCAAACGCCATTCGCGCCCCAGCCGGCGCTGTCGCCTACTCGCCAGTCCTGAATCGAAAGATGCGAGGTGCGTTCTTTGTCGGAACCGATGATGATACGCGGCGGTGCGTAGTTGTTCGGGCGAGTCGACGAGACATCCTTTAACCATGCGTGATAGCGGCGTTTCATATCGGTCAGAAGTTCCGGATGCCGATCCGCGAGGTTGGTTGCTTCACCCGGGTCATCGCCAACCCGATACAACTCGAACGGCTTGTCCCTCGTGATTGATTCGTTGCCGAAGCCGGTCGGGTGGACCAGTTTCCATTCCTGAGTCCTCATGCCAAAGTGGTGAAATTCCACGGGCGCATCGCCTCGGTGAGTCTGCAGGAACAGGTCGCGATCGGGCCAGTCGTCAGCCTTTCCCGTGAGCAGCGGCAGCACGTTGCGTCCGTCAAGTTTCACATCGGCGGGCGTATCGACTTCAGCCGCAGCCAGCAAGGTTGGCAACACGTCGATATGGGCGGCAATGCGGTCGCTCTTGTGGCCGGGCTCAAGCTGACCAGGCCAGCGCGCAAAAAACGCGGTCCGAATTCCGCCCTCGTGAACCCACGACTTCATTTCTCGAAACGGTCCGACGTAACGATTGGTGTTCGGCCCGTTGTCCGTGAAGAACAGCACCAGCGTGTTCGGTTTTTCACCGCTGTCGGTTAGGTATTCGTCCAGACGGCCCATGTTCTGATCGATGTTTTCGACCATCGCGAAAACTCGTGCCACGCTGTCACGGTGTTTTTCCGATTTGTTCTTTCCCAGTGCTGGAGTCAAATCGATTGATTGATAGTACTTCAGCAGGTCTTCCGGCACGTCGTGGTAAGGTCCGTGCGGGGCATTCGGTGGAAGGTACACAAAAAATGGCTTACCCGCTTTGCGGCTTTGCTTCATGAAGTCGATTGCCGCGTCGAAATACACGTCTGTGCAGTAGCCTTCTGTCTGTACCTGTTCGCCGTTGTGAAACAGAATCGGATCGGTGTAGCGGCGTTCGTTTTCGATCGGTTCGGAAGGTTGAGCCAGCCCGCCGCCTCGGTGAATCAGGACTTCATCGAAACCCTGATCCTGCGGTCGCAGCGGATAGTTGTCGCCCAGATGCCACTTGCCAAAGATGCCCGTGGCGTAACCCGCCTGCTTCAGCCGTTCGGCGATGGTCACTTCCTCGGGGTCCATCATCGAACGCCCTTTGAAAGTATCGACAACTCGCGTGCGATAGTTGTACCGCCCCGTCATCAGGCAGGCTCGCGTCGGTGAACACACGGGGCTCACATAGAAGTCCGTTAACTGAGCACTCTCGCTGGCCAGCCGATCCAGGTGCGGTGTTCGGATGACGGGGTTGCCCGTGCAACCCATGTCGCCGTAGCCCATGTCGTCCGGCATGACGATGACGATGTTAGGAGGCGACTGAGCAACGCCGGTGGCGGTGGCCAGCAGGAAGAAACAAAGCGAGTGGAAGATTGGTGTGTTCATGCCAAAAATTGTACGAACCCCGACAGAGGTTTGCATGTGAGATGGTTCGAGGATGTTCTGAGGCGTCCGTATTGGTATTTATGCCGCTTGCTGTCAGAATAAAGTTAGTGCCGCACGAATCTGAGCAGCACCCTGCCCCGTTTTGTAAGTCGTACTGTCTGCCATTTTCGCTATGTCTGAATCTGCTGCCAGCCGGGAACTACTTCAGCGAGCGCGCGAAGGCGATCAGGCGGCACTGGGCGAATTATTGAACGCTCAAAACCGCTTGCTGCAGCAGATGGCTCAACAGGAAGTCAACGGGCGTTTGCAGGCCCGGCTAAGTGCGGCCGACATTGTGCAGCAAACGTGTTTATCTGCCATTCGTAATTTCAACGACTTCCAGGGCGACAACGAACCTCAGTTCGCGGCTTGGCTAAAAGAAGTGCATGAACGCAATGTGCGGGATGTCGTCCGTCGGCACGTAACGGCCAAAAAACGAGCGATTTCTGCTCAACAGGCGACGGACGAAAAAACTCTTCAGGCTGATTCTTTGCACACCCCTAGCCGCAAGGCCATGCTCGACGAATCGACCGCTCAGCTGCTGCGAGCACTCGATTCACTGCCGGAAATGCAGGCCGAAGCCGTCCGACTGCGGCATCTGGAACAGCTTTCTCTGACTGAGATCGCAGAACGGATGGACCGCTCGGACGTCGCCGTGGCGTCACTGTTGAAGCGAGGGCTGGCGGCGTTAAGAGAGCGTTTGCCGGGCGATTCTGAATAATTCTGAAAAACGCCGCCAGGCTTTTGCGGAGAATACGCCCTACAACTCGGACGCCATGTTTTGCAGTTTCACCTGCCAATTCACGTGCGAAGGGGCCAGCGTTTGGTCACACTTGTCCTGTTAGTGCAGGCGAAAATCCGGAGTGGGCCCAATGGATCAGGCGAAACGAAAATCAAGCGCCTCGGTGGTGATCGCTGAGTGCATGCGCCGTGCCGATGCGGGGGAAACGGTCGAGCCGCAGCAAGTGCTGGCCGAACACCCGGAAATCGCCGACGAACTGCGCAAACACTTCGCGGCCGAACGCATGCTGGGAAATCTGCTTGATGGTTCGGTTGCCAAATCATCTAAGAAGCAATCGCCGCGCGCGAGTCGCGATACGGCATCGCCGGGCAAGGCCGATTCGGTCCCGGCGAGTGGACGTTCGTTTGAAGAACTTCCCGTCGAATTCGGTCGCTACCGGCTTCAGAAAGTACTCGGACAGGGCGCGATGGGAGCCGTCTACCTGGCTCACGACACGAAGCTTGCTCGCGAAGTTGCTTTAAAGACTCCGAAGCTGGATGTGTTCGAAGGCGACGAGATGGTCGAACGCTTCGAACGCGAAGCTCGTTCCGCTGCCACGTTACACCATCGCAACATTTGCCCGGTCTTTGACGTGGGCGAAATTGACGGCGTGCGTTTTCTGACGATGGCCTACATCGATGGCAAGCCGCTGTCATCGTATGTGTCTGAAGAAAAGCCGATGTCGCGGCGACAGGCAGCCGTTGTCGTTCGAAAACTCGCGCTGGCATTGCAGGAAGCTCATGAACACGGTGTTGTGCATCGGGACCTGAAACCAGCCAACGTGATGATCGACAAATCGCGAGAACCGGTGGTGATGGATTTCGGACTGGCTCGCCAACTTGAAAGCGCCGACCGGAGTCGATTAACCGGGGTGGGCGTGTTGATGGGGTCGCCGGCGTACATGTCGCCGGAACAGGTGGGTACGGATCCGAATATCGGCCCACCGTCTGACATTTACAGTCTGGGAGTGATTTTATTTGAGCTGCTGACGGGGCGACTTCCGTTTGAAGGAAGTGTGGTCGCCATTATCGGACAGATTGTGAGTACCGATTCGCCCGACGTACGAACACTGCGCCCTGTCGTGGATGAGGGACTGGCCGCAATTTGTGCGAAGATGATGGCGAAATCAACGGCCGATCGTTACGGGTCGATGAAAGACGTGGCGGACGCTCTAAGTGACTATCTTCGGGACTTCAGGAAGAAGGCGGCGGCGAGAACCGATGAACGATCCGGCATGCAGTCTGTCGTCTCATCCGACCTGATTTTTGACGAGTCAGCGGTCAGTACACCATCGTCAAGAGCAGCGCGTCCAAAGACCATGGCTGTGCGAAAAAAGTCGAATGGTGACACGAAGGATCTGGCAAAATGGATCGGTGGCGGACTGCTGGGCTTGGTGTTGCTGGCCGGCGTCGTTATTAAGTTTCGCGACGGCACGACAGTCGAGATTCCTGACGGCAAGACGGCAACCATCGAAACTAACAAAGACGGTTCGCTCAAGAGTCTCACGTTTACCACGGCGGATACTCGACCTGCAGGGGCCTGGGCAGAGTCCGAAACTAACCCCGCTGACGACGGCTTCGTCCCGTTGTTCAACGGCGAGGATCTGGCCGGCTGGCGGGTGGAAGGTGGGCAGGGATGGTCTGTTTCAAATGGCGAAATTCTCGGCCGCGCGGAGCAGTCGCGCCTCGTGACTTTGGACGAAGACTACAGCGACTGCGAAATTCGGGTTGAGTGTCGACTTGGTCCTGGCGTCAATTCCGGGATCTATGCGAGGAATCGTTATGGCGAGGGACATCGCTCCGGACTTGAAGCTCAACTGAGCAATCAGCCGAACCAGAAAACACTGACCGGAGGTATCTTCGGACACACCGTCGTAAAGGAACAGTTGATCCCGGATGATCAGTGGTTTGAACTGCGTTTCTTATTGTCAGGCCGCCAACTGAAGGTCTTCGTCGATGGAAAGATGACATCTGAAACCATTGTTCCAGCAGGGGGCCCAATGAAGGGCGCTATTTCTCTGCAGTCAATGAACGGTGGGCCTGTTCGGTTTCGGAAAGTCGAAGTGCGGCGGTTGCAAGTCAACCCTGACGCGACGACCCTGGCGCTGCAACCGGATACGCCAGAAATGCTGCCGACCGGGAAGTGGGTATCGTTGTTGGAAACGGAAGAACAACTGCAGGACTGGCAGATGCTGAATGGCGCACCGACGATTGTTAATGGCACCGTTTCACTTCGGGCAGAAGAACGACCGGGCCAACGATTGTACGGCAAGCGGCTGACGCGACCGATTTCCACAAATGCAAAACGCTTCGTGTTTCATGTTCGCCATAAAAAAGCGAATGGTTTTGCAATGGGCGAAGGACTCATTTTCGGTTCGGCGGGGATCGGCGTTACCAACTTCATCAACGTGTTCGAACTGTGGGCTGGCCGCAGCGCCCTGCGGCTTGTGGCCAAATACAAATCTCGGGAGGGAACCGGTAGCTACGCGGATTGCGATTATGTTGTGATCGACGATGAATATCACGCTTTCCTGAACGGAAAAAAGATGTACTCGCACCGCGTACCGCAGCAGGCTTTCACGGCGGTAAAGCTGGACGTTCGCAAGGCGACCGCTCAATGGCGTGATGTGGCGATTATGAAGTTAAGTGATGCTCAGGTCGAAGCCTTTCAGCGAGGCGAGCTGCCAAAGTATTCCGCCGATCAGGTTGTTCAGGCGCCTTCCAGTGATTCCTTCGTCAACGCTGACGGGACCGGCCATGGTCGGACCATTTCCCCTGGCATGGCGATTCTGACCGGTGGCGACGCCAGCCAATTGGCCGTTTCGCCTGACGGCCAAAATGTGGCTGTCACGGGGAGCGATACACCGGGGCGATTTACGATTTGGAACATTGACACTGGCGATCAGGTCGCCCAATTCGACGACCCGTCACGGCCCGGCCATGCGACAGGCGGCCTGTCGTATTCACCGGACGGCGCTTCGTTGTTGTATCAGACGGGAAACGAAGTTCGAGTCGTCTCAGCCGCTGACGGGACTCAGCAAGCGACGTCGGAATTTCCGGAGCCGCCAACTCTCACTGTGTTTCCGAAACGCTCATGGGCGATGGCACTTTATCACCAGCGTGAAATTCATCGAAAGGAGCGTGCCGACGTTCCGCAGCGACTACGGATCTGGAATTGGAAGACCGGCCAAATCTTATTCGATGAACCCTCCCCACAAGCGGCCGCGAGATTTCCCGCCATTTCGCCAGACGAACGGTTCGTCACACTCGCCACTCAACACCATCACATACGTTTTACGCTGGACGTCGACGGCGAAGATAAAGTCGCTTTGACGACTCCCACTCAGTTTGAATCAACCAGCCGCGTCCGCGGGCCGCTGGTGTTTTCGCCGGACGGGAAATACGCCGCAACGTCTGTGAAGAGCAAGCAATCTGTGGCAGTGATTCTGGACGTGCAAACGGGACGCATTATCACGCAGCTTGATCCGGCAACGGCGGCGTCCCACAACGATGGCAATGAGTACGGCTGCAACCTTGGCTTCAGTCCCGACGGAACTCAGATTGTTGTGGCTGACCACACGGGACGATCGGCTTTGTGGGATGTTGTCACCGGCAGTCTTTTGTGCGAGCTTGAACAATTTCAAAAGCAGGGAAACCATAGCTCGCCGGGCGTCGTGGTGAGCCGAGACGGCAGAGCGGTGCTTGGAGGCGGGGCTGCTGATCGACGCTTTTCAGTACAGCGTTTGGATACAACGGTGCCCATAGTTGAAGCGACATTTGCAGCGCCCGGTGTCGACGGTGCGGCAGTCACGCCAGCCGACAACTGGACGGACCTGTTCAACGGTCGTGATCTTACCGGGTGGCATGAGGTGTTTTCGAAGGACGTATGGAGTGCTGCGAACGGTGAACTCTTTAGCCGCAGCCGTCGACGCAAGGAGTCGCTTGGCTGGTTGGCCACTGATCAACTGTTTCTGAATTTTGAACTGGAGCTTGAGTACTTCATGGAACGCGACGGGAACAGCGGAATCTTTTTGCGGTGTTTGGGAGAAGACACGGCCAGCGGTGCGAATCACCTGGAGATTCAACTGCTGGATGATGGGGGACACAAATATCGCAACCTTGACGATGAGCAGCGAACGGGAGCTATCCATGGCGTGGTCGCGCCTGATCCCGGTGCCAACGTGCCCGTGCACGAATGGAATCGCATGAAGATCAAAGCGGTGGATTCAAAGATCGCCGTGTTTGTGAACGATACCCAGGTCATCGACGCAGACCTCGACGACTACGAAAGCAAGATACGCGGCCGATTTCAATACAAGCAGGCAGGCCGGATTGGTCTGCAGTGGTATGGCACCCCCGTCTGGTTTCGCAACATACGTATTCGAGAACTGAATGCAGACGGCTAGAGCAGTTTACCTTTTGTCGTGGACGGTTCGGGCTCGTGGCAAACAGCATTGATAGTACGAAACGCTTGTTCCGCGGCCACAAGTCAGCGTAATACGCTGTAAGCGGGTTGCCACGAGTACAACATTTTTCTTTGTCGAGTCGACTTTATGCCTGACCCAAATCGTAAAACCGTCGTCGAAAAAATGTCGGCGGACAATATTCGCACAACAGTCATTCATCCTGCAGCAGACAACAGTCCTGCGGCCGATGGGCCTCGGCAAACCGTGCTTGAATCTGCAGCGGCGGCCCGTCGTGGGAACAGTCGAAGGACGGTCGTGGAGCGTGCAGTGACCACTGATGCCGTTTCGGCTGATCCAGTGCAGCGTCAGCCGCCCGTATTTCGCTCGGTCGTGCGTTCACCGATGGCCATGCTGACCGCCTTCGACGATGGCCGCACTGAAAGCGGTGAGGTGTGGCGATTGCGGCAGTCACGCACCACCATTGGGCGAGCGAATTGCGATATCGTTATTCCCCATGATCCGGATATTTCGGCAACGCATGCTGAAATCGTGCGGTGCGAACAGGACGGCGGTCACCAGTGGCAGTTGGTTGACCTGAACAGCACCAACGGTGTGTTTGTGCGAGTCAATAAATTGGTTCTGCGAAACGGTCGCGAACTATGGATGGGCGGTCGACGGTACGTGTTCACCTGCCAGGACACTATTCAGGAAGGCAGTGACGCTGCCAACGGTGAACCGCGTGGGACTCTTAAACAGACGGCACCTCGAAGCGGCCAGTTGCTAAAGCTCGGTGCACGGCTGGTCGAACAAACATCAGGCAGCCACGCTCGTGAATTTTCACTGAAGGAATCGAAGTCGTTAATCGGAACGGACAGCAGTCGCTGCGATATTTGTATCGCGGACCCGTTCTTAAACGACGTGCATGCGGAACTGTTTCAGGACAAGCAGAAGCGGTGGGTGATTCGGGATCAGAATTCGGTCAATGGTGTCTGGGTGAAAGCGGCGAACAAGGCACTTGATTCCGGGACGGAATTCCTGCTGGGAGGCCAACGGTTTCGGTTTGACACGCTTTGAGCAACCTCGCCGATTTTCACCAGAGACCCACTTCCCGCCCCTCGACGAAAGAACAAATAATGGATTGGCTGATCGGAGCGAACTCAACCTGCCACCTTGTCGTTGACGCGCCGAGTGTTTCGTCGACACATTGCAAGGTGACTTCGGCAAACGGCCAGGTGCTGTTGAGCGATCTGAATTCGACCAACGGCACTTACGTAAACGACCAGCGGATTTCGACAGCAACAGCGATCGGACCTGACGACACGATCCGATTAGGCCAGCAGACACCGGTGGCATGGCGGCAAATCGAACGCCTTGTTGGGAGTCGATTGATTCGCATTGGCCGAACCGCCGACAACGAAGTCGTGCTGCCCGAAGAAAACGTGTCCAGCCATCACGCTCAGTTGCTGCTGGATGCCGATCAGATGACGCTCATCGATCTGAACTCCAGTAACGGCACTTTTGTGGGGCAGCCTGATGGGAAAATCGCCCGCGCGTCGGTGTCTTTGAATGACGTCGTCTACATCGCTTCTCACCGATTCACCGTAAAACAATTACTGGAACGAGCGGGCGCTACATCGCCACGACAGGTAGCGCGACTGCACCGCCATCCGGCCGTGTGGGCGACAGTGGCCGCGCTACTGCTGATCGCCTTTGTTGTGATCCGAACTCGCAGTGTCGCGGTTCTTACACCGGACACGAATACCGAAGGCATTGATGATACAGAGCAAATCGTGGCGGAGCCGACGGTCGATCCCATGGACCGTCTACGAGGCGCACTGTACTCGGTCGTTGTCCGTTCAGCGGCCAGTGAACCGGGGATTCGCATCGGCACGGCCTGGGCCGTCGCTGATCATAAGCTCGCCACCAGCGGAAACCTCGTCCTGTTTCTGCAGCAGTCGAAGAATGACTTTCCGGTCGTCGTCGTGCAAAACCTGCTTGATGCGAACGAAACAGCTGTGATCGGTTCAACCGTCCATCCGGTCTGTCAAGAAAATGCCGATCGCATGGCGGAACTCGGTGAGAAAATTGAAGAACTACGTCGTGATTTTGATGCACTCACCGAACCCCCGCAGGACGAATCTGGGGACCCCGGCGAATCTAATCAAGCGACGCCGGACCCCAAGGCGATTGAAGAAATCAGTGAGCAAATCCTGGATCTGGAGGATCAGTGGTTTGTCGCGGCGGAGGAAATGATTCACTGCGATGTGGGCCTTTTGGAAACGGCTGGCTCGCCAAATTCTGACGCTGGCCGCTTTGTTCTGCAGGCCGCCGAGAAGGCTCCCGTGCGGCTGGCGGCCGTTACGGTTGTCGGCGGCGCGTTTCCTCACGATCAATCCATTACGACTGGTGAATCGGCAGTGGCGATGACAAAGCTGCCTGCCACAATTGATGCGCTGGTGCCGCGACAGGCCGATGGCGTGGTCCGCCCTGCTCTGCTTTGTTCGGCAGAACACCTCCAGCAAAACTGGATGGGTGCCGCCGTTTTAAACGCGGAAGGTGAAGCGATTGGGCTGTACTCACGCCCGACTCCATCACTTCAGCCTGACGAACCTCCTGCAGGAGATCATTGCGATATCGCGGCCGTTGAGCGGGTCAAGGACTTATTAGATCGCACGAAGTAAGAAGAAAGCCAGACATGAACCGTCGCACAAAATTCGTGTGCATATTCCTTTGCGGCATTCTGTGCCGCGAAGATTTTGCGAATGCCCAACGGGTGGTCGTCCCGTCCATTCAGTACCCACGTGGATATCGCCGTTACCACGGACATTACGGCTGGCATTCTCCCGGTACCGCGTTGTCTGCCCGCGTTCACGCGCAGGCGGATGTTATCCGTTCGACAGGAAAAGCGGCTGTTGACTTCGCCGCCGCGCGACGAATTCGAGCTGACGCTGTGCGAGCGGAGCTAAAGAACTCAGTCGAACGAACATGGTCCTACTGGCAACGGCGGGAGATTATCGAGACGGAACTTGCGAAACGAAAAATCGACGTCGCCGCTCGCCGAAAAAGAATCTCGGGCCGCACATGGGAAAAACTTAAACTGCATCCAGACCTAAGCCGAATTCAGATCGCGAACGGCGCCGCACTCAACTTTCTGATGTATCGACTGTCCGCAACGGCACTGGCCTGGGATCCCGCCGATCCCACTGATCAATTTGATTCGGCCGTGCTGGAATATCTCCGGATGGACCCCGACGTGCTTCACAAGCTGCGGCTTCAACAAACAGCGGGTACGTCCAGCTTTGTGTTTCGAGCTGATGAAGGGGTGCCGCTGAAAATGGATTGGTGGCCGTACCTGTTGCGACGTGATGAATTTGCGGCGCTGCGGGAGAACTTCGTTGCGAAACGTCAGGCAGTGATTGATGATGCAGCCGATGGGGAAATTACAGTCGCTTCCCTGGAAGCCCTTGAACTAGCGTCCGTGGATTTGAGCACGAAATTTCGCGAACGTTACAATCGCTTTCGCAGGCTTGCAGAAGGAGTTGCGTCGTACCGCGAAGCGAAGGACGCGGAGAACTTTCTGCGCAGTATGGATCTGGAGATAGCTCGTTTGCAGCGGACGGGTGATGCCACCGCGTTTGATCAAAGTCTGCGGTTTGCCCCGGATGAATCCGAACGACATCTCCCAGCGCTGGTTGCATTCATGGCTCGCAACGGACTGAAGTTCGCTCCGCCGCAACCAGGAGAAGAATCTGCGTACTTCACGACGTTTCAATTGCTGCGAGATTTCTATCTGGCGTATGAAGACGACGATGAAGGAATCAAGGATCCGAAAGCGGAAAAGGCATGAAGGTCGAACTGAAGGTGATCTCAGGACCTCACGAAGGTCAGGCATTTCAGTTTGACAGCCACGACACGTTCCTTGTCGGTCGTGGTCCGCAAGCTCATTTTCGACTGCCAAAGAAGGACAGTTTCTTTTCGAGGCTGCACTTTATGGTCGAAGTCAACCCGCCTCACTGCCGGCTGACCGATCTGGAAAGCACCAACGGCACTCTGGTCAACAATCATCGGGTTGAGCAAGCGGATCTGAAGAACGGAGACATTCTGCGAGGCGGCAAGACTCAGATTCGCGTCCGCATTCAGGACGACGACATCCGAGCAACTCGCCGACAGGTCGCGCCGCCCCCGGGTTCGATTGATACTTCAGGCGAAGGGCCGAAAGTTGCTGAAGCAATCAAATCGGAGACGCCGGTTCCGACACCCGCGTCGGTGAGCCCGTTGGAAATCGGTCCGTACCAGGTGGAACGAGAAATTGGTCGGGGAGGAATGGGGGTTGTCTATTTAGCTCGGCACAGCAGTGGTGGCGATCCGATCGCATTGAAGACGATTCGGCCCGACATTCAGGCTTCTGAACGCGACATCAAGCTGTTTCTTAGAGAAAGCCAGGTGCTGCAGTCACTTACTCATCCGCAAATTATTAGATTCATCGAGGTCGGCCAGGATCAGGGCCAGCTATATTTTGCAATGGAGTACGTGCCATTTCGCAATGCGGCGCAGTTGCTCGCGGAACGAGGGCCGCTACCGATTCCGCTGGCCGTGACGATTGCCAGTCAGGTGCTGGAGGCCCTCGAACACGCTCACGCGCAGCGATACGTCCATCGCGACATCAAGCCGGAGAACGTCCTGGTAAACGACGACGGATCGGACGTGCAAACAAAGCTGGCCGATTTCGGGCTGGCTCGCATTTACCAGGCGTCTCGGATGAGCGGCATTACAATGCAGGGCGATGCTGGAGGCAGTCTTGCGTTCGCTCCCCCAGAGCACCTGACCAACTACCGCAACGCCACGCCCGTCGGCGACCTCTATTCTGTGGGGGCCATGCTTTATACGCTACTGACGGGAACTCTAATTTACGACTTTCCCGATTCCGTCGCGAAGGCGGTGCTCATGGTTCTACAATCCGATCCTGTTCCGATTACCGAACGCCGTCCCGACCTGCCTTCCCGGCTGGTTGACACCATCAACAAATCACTCCAACGCGAACCCGCGTCGCGGTTTGAAACGGCCGCCGAAATGCGGGCAGCGCTGGTCGGATGGACGTAGCGTCGTTCTTTTGTACATTGGTCGGACTACATTTCACGTCGAGGAGTCTGTCATGGTCGGTTCGTGCTTTCGCTTAATGCTTGCTATTGCCCTGTTCGTCCCGTTAAACGTTCGCGCGGCCGATCAGCCGAACGTGGTTTTCCTTCTGGCCGACGACCTGGGTTATCGCGAACTGGGTAGCTTTGGGCAGGAGTTGATTAAGACTCCGCACCTGGATCGGCTGGCTCAGCAGGGTATGAAGTTGACTCAGCACTATTGCGGTAATGCCGTGTGTGCCCCGTCGCGATGCGTGCTGATGACGGGCAAGCATCCGGGGCATGCTTACATACGCAGTAACAAAAGTACTCCACCGGAAGGTCAGGAACCGATTCCCGAGAACGAAGTCACGCTGGGAGAACTCATGCAGGCCGAAGGCTATGTGACAGGGGCATTCGGCAAGTGGGGGCTGGGCGGGCCGGACAGTTGTGGTCAGCCGCTTGATCAGGGGTTCGATCGCTTCTTCGGGTATCTGTGTCAGAGTCACGCTCACAGCTATTACCCTTCGTACCTGCGCAGCGATCGCGGCAGGATCGAACTGGATAACAATCCGGCCATCAATGGACACGCCAACTTTGCGAAAGGCGATGATCGTTCAGACCCGAAGAGCTACAACCAGTTTAAGGGCACCGATTATGCTCCGGATCGCATCAACGCGGCCGCTTTGGACTTCATCAGAGCCAACAAAGATAAACCGTTCTTCTGCTACTACCCCACGGTGATTCCTCACGTGGCTTTGCATGTACCGGACGAGGACCTGAAGCCTTACCACGATCTCGGCTGGAACGATCCGCCGTTTACGAAAGAAGGAGGCTATGGTTACACGCCTCACTTCACACCGCGAGCGGCCTACGCGGCCATGATTACTCGCATGGACCAGTACATCGGCAATATCCTGAATTTGTTGGACGAACTGGACCTGGCGGACAACACGCTGGTCGTGTTTAGTTCAGACAACGGGACGACTCATCTGGATAAAGAAGTCGACTACACGTTCTTCAAGAGCGTCGGAGAGCTGCGTGGTTTGAAGGGTTCGCTGTACGAAGGCGGCGTGCGAGTGCCCACGGTGGTTCGCTGGCCGGGGCGAGTGAAAGCGGGTTCGCAAAGCGACTACGTCAGCGGTTTCGAAGACTGGATGCCCACGATTTTGAAAGCCGTTGAAGCGAAGACGAAAGCTCCAGCGAACACCGACGGCGTCAGCATTCTTCCAACGCTGCTGGGTACGCAACAGCCTGAACGCCCCTTTCTGTATCGTGAGTTCGCCGGCTACGGTGGCCAGCAAACCGTTCGCGTCGACGATTGGAAGGCCGTGCGGCAGAACCTTAACAAAAGCAAAACGATCAAGACGGAACTTTACAACATCGCCGAGGACATCGGCGAACAGAACGATGTCGCCGCCGACCACCCGGATGTGTTGCAAAAACTGGAACGCATGATGGCCGAACAGCACGTAAAGTCGAACCTGTTTCCGCTGCGAGCAATCGACGGCCGGTGAACACTGGCGGGCGGTTGGCGTGGCGAACGAGTGACGTTGCGAGCCCGGAATCGCCTGCGTTGCTCCCGCTGGTCGCTGGAACTGCAGCCTGGCACTCCGGCAGCGGTAGGGCAGGCTCACTGCCCTATCGAATTGCAATCAGTATGCCCGCGGGGTGTGTTGCATTCCGCTGGCCGACATCGCGTGATATTTTATTTTGCCGTGAGCTCCAGCCATACAGCGTCCATCAAGCCAGGTTGATTCTGCAAATCGGACTCATCGTGAATGGTTCGGTACCACCTTATTCGACGCCGATCACTCGGTCGACTTCATCGAAGGTGGTGACGCCCTTCCCGACCAGCGAATAGCCGTTCTGGCGCAGCGACGTGAAGTCTCGACTGCGAACGGCTTTGCGGAGATCGACGATGGAGGGCTTGTCGTGAATTGCGTCGCCCACCTGCTTCTTTACGTCGAGTAACTCGAAGATCGCTCGCCGGCCGGAGTAGCCGGTACCGAGACACTTTTTGCAGCCGCCCGGTTCGAAGATGGCATCGCGTGCGCTCGCGCCGAGTCTTCGTTTGTCCTCTTTGTCCGGGCGACGGCGGACTTTGCATTCGTCGCACAGTGTTCGGAGCAGGCGTTGCGACATGATCAGGTCCAGAGCCGACCCGACCATGTTGGGGTCGGCGTTCAGGTCCAGCAGGCGGAACAGTGTGGACAGCGTGTCCGGAGCGTGGACGGTGGACAGCACGAGGTGCCCCGTCATGGTGGCCTGCATCGCAATTTTAGCGGATTCGGCGTCGCGAATTTCACCGATCAGCAGGACGTCCGGGTCCTGTCGCAGCAACGCGGGCAGCATTTCTTTGAAGCCCTTGCCGTGATCTGCGTCGATGTTAATTTGAGTGATCCCGTTGATCTGGTACTCGACCGGATCTTCCAGCGTCATCACGTTGCGGGACTTAAAGTCCACGCTTCGCAGCATTGAATACAGGGTCGTCGTTTTGCCCGAACCTGTTGGGCCGCACATCAATACCATGCCGGCGTTTTGAGTCATCACGCCGTTAATAGTGCGAACGAAGGACGACGGGGCTCCCAACTGTTTCAGAGTCTGCGGCGCGTTTTCGGCGTCGAGGACTCGGATGGCGACTTTGTGTCCGTGAACAGACGGCGTAAAGCTGACTCGATAATCCGACCGTCGCCCGGGAGCTACCGATGAGTAGTTGCCTTCCAGCACGTCCTGCGATGCTCCCAGTTTGGTTTCGCACAGCACTTTCACGATGCCGAACAATCGCTTGACGGATTCTTTGGGGAATTCGACAAGGTGAACAAGCGTGCCGTCGATGCGCATGCGAACGTCCACGCCGGACGCGGATGGTTCCATGTGAATGTCGGTTGTACGAGACTGGAAACCAATCAGCGTCAGCAAGCCCAGCAGGTGCGGGCCGTCGCCGGTGCCGATGTGTTCCCGCACGCTGACTTCTTCTCCGCCCGATCCCACAAATATGAGCTTGTCCAGCGAGAATCCGAGGCTCCGCAGAGTCTTGTGGATGTGTGATAGTTTTCGCAGGTGAGGCGGTTCGGTGCTGTCGTCTTCGGCACCACCAAACAGAAAGCCCATCAGCCCGCCGCGTTTTTTCTTTTTGTTCTGTGTTGGTTCGACGTCGTCGAAGATGTTCGATGCCGGAGCCGACTTCTTTTTCTTTTTGCGAGGTGGCGGGTCGTCTGGGGCGTCGTCCGATGATGCGGGTCGTTTGCGCCGTTTTGGTGGAGCTTCTTCGTCGTCTTTGGAGCGTCGAGCTCGGCGAGAACTCGGCGCGTCTTCCGAGTCGCGGCTTCGTCGGCTAACTGCACCGCTTCTCGCGGCCGGAGTGCGTCGGCGGCGCGAACTGCCCTGCTCTGTCCCTTCGTCCTCACTGGAGCGTGAGGACCGGCGTCGAGATGTGCGGCCGCCACTGGCACTGCTTCGACCCGGCCGCCGACGCACAGGTTTGTCGTCGTCGACCAGCGGAGCGTATGGATCGAGGGGCTCGTCGTAGCTTCCGCCTTCGTCGTCGAAGTCATCGCCGAGTTCAAGGTCGTCATCGTCGTTGTCGCCCGGAAACAATTCGGGAAAGTCGTCCGCGTGCGACCAGCGTTTGCCGTCCGTTGATACTTCAAAGTGACGACCGAATCGACCGCGCTTTGCCATCGAATGCAGTTTGTCGATGGATAACGGCCCGAGCCGCTTGCCGCGATTGCGTATGAAGTATCGAGTTGCCACGGCGTCTCCGTTGTTTAGAAAATCACAATCCACGCAATGACCAACACCAATAATACACCAACCGCCACGCCGCCGATGGTCATCATCTTCTTCTTGTTCTGTTGCTTTTCGAAGTCGGCAATGCGAGCTTCGTATTTGCTCAGGACGGCATCGGGAATCTCGAAGTCTTCGTACTCTTCCAGCCGGTCGTAGAGGCGATAGATATCCGGCATTGTACTACTGGGAGAACGCAACACCTTCTGGAATTTTTTCACTTCGTTGGCGAACTCACGCTCTTCTTCTTCTTTCTCGCCCAACTGGCGAATCCAGCGGAACATGGGAGCCGCTTCGTCTTTGGCCTCCTGAAAGGCGTCTGATGTTTGATCGCACTTGGCAGCGGCGGCTTCCCATTGCGAGGCCAGATCGCGAGCCAGTGAACCGTTGCCGTTTTCTTTGGCGGCACGCAACTGTTCGGTCAGCTTGTTCACGACTCGGACAGCGTCCATCCGGCGCACCTGTTCCATCAGCTTGTCCAGCCGTTCAACAATGCGTCGATCCGGCTTGACGGCCCAGGGCTTATTATGAATCTCGTCCGACAAACGACGCACGGTCGCGATATCGCGATTTTTGACGGCGTCGCGACTTTCATCCGCCAGTTGGCGAATGCGAGCCTGTTCATAGGATTTCAGATCCTCCTGCCAGTAAACAGTCGCCAGATCTCGTTTGGCGATCTGCCTCAGCAGGTCGATGCGACTTCGCAGCGGAGCCCGGCCCAGCGACATCACTCGAAATTTTCGCAGCAGCCGTTCCAGTGGCGCGTCTTCGGAATACGCTCCGTTTAAGTCCGTGGCGATGTCGATTTGTAGCTCGGGAGTGACCGTGATCCCGATCTCGGCGACGAAGTCGTTCCATTCCGCCAGTTCAGGGAAGTCGAGGATTGAGACGACTTCCAGCAGGTTTGGTTCCTGTTCGGCCAGTTGAATGGCTTCGCTACGATGACCTTCTGCCAGCAGCGCATCGCATTCCCGCAGTCGTTTGTTAGCAGCGCGGATTTCAGAATCCAGTTCGTTGTGCAGCCGTTCCAGCTCTTCACGATCCGGGTTCATGGTGCTGGCCAGAGTCACTCGGACGCTTTCCAGCAGTTCATGAATTTCAGCGATGTCAGCCATATTTGTTGTCTACGATAATTTCTGTACTGCAAAAAAGACGAGAACCGCGATCACTGCACCGAACAATCCGAGCACAAGCCACAGACCGGTGCGCCGATTCTGACTGCGCGCACCTCGCCGACCGCTGGATGAGTCTGCCGAGGCATTGTTACGTTCTTCGTCAACGAAGTCTTCTTCATTGTAGTCGAACGGATTCGCCGCCGTCACAGGACGCGGTCGTGCTTCCACTGGCCGTCGTCGGCGTCGTCTGGAATGCCGACCGCCGGTGGATTCTGCGGCCGGCGGAGCTCGTCGACTTTCCGAAGTCGCCGACGAATGAACGAGTTCCGGTTGGCACTCCCGGGCGGCCTGGACAAAAGGATTGGAATCCGAAAGCTCGCCCGCCGAACCAATCGGATCGACAAGTGCCCCCAGCGAACGAGCTCGCAAACGCCGCGCTTCGCCGGTGCCGTCGAGGACGAATCGCCAGTGGCATTGCGTTCCCGGTGCCAACCTCGAAAAGTACGTACTAAAGCAAAGCTTCCAGCGAAGTTCCGGGGGCACAAGCTGCAACGCTTCATTTAGAAGGTCGATCGTGCTGTCGGTGTGCGGCACGATGATCGAAACCGGCTTCATGCCGTTGACCGCCGCTTCGCCAAGCATGCCGGCCCAGCCTGCGTCGCCGAAAACAGATTCCCACGTGTCGAAATCGGTGGAAGTGCTGGCGTGACCGCTGGGGAGATTACGCGGCGGCAGTTCTTCCGGATCGTCGTCCCAGCTTTCGCACCAGAATCCGTCGTCTGTAAATAACGAAACGGGCCCATGCGGATATTGGGCCGTTTCGGAGCTCGTTAAGGCAAGGTGATGAGCGATCTTATTCGTGCGGCCGCTGCAGTCGATTCCGGCGTCGGCAATTCGTGACACAACATGGTAGATCTTCCGCTGCACTCGAACGATCAGGTGCGAATGGTTGACGGGCGGCGCACCACCGGCCGCCGCTTCCGAATGCCGATAGCCGCTTAGCGATTCCAGTTTCTCATGCAGCGCGCGAGGAATCCCTTCCGTTGCTGCGACCGTGCAGAAACCTTTGGCCCCGGTTCTGAGTCCGCGGCGAACTGATGTGTAGACAACTTCGAAACTCACGACTGTCCTGTTACACGGCCGACCGCCGGACCGATGGGATCAACCCGGTGCTGGTTTGATTCAGCAGATACAACAACGGAACTTCGGCCCACACCGGCGTCACCGCCTGAGGTCGCACACCCAGCATGCCGGTTTCCGGATCCTCTTCCGGCGCATGCCCCAGTGCCGACACGGGAATGTACGTTACTTTCTCTGCAAAGCCTTCCGCCGCGTTGACGAACTCAGGCGCGAGTTTCGCCATAATCGTTCGCAGCTTGTGAGATACTTCTTCAATCAGCGTATTGTCCAGCCCGGCGATGCCCTGCTTCGAATCGCGAATGGGATCCTCCAGCTCCGTCCATTCCGGCCACAGCGTTGGCGCCCACGCGTCCATCTTTGTGATCACCACGATCAGGGGCTTGCCATATTTTTGCTGCTGAGCCAGTCCGGAATGCGTGCGAATTCGGTTGGCCGCTTCGTGCAAAATCTGGTCCTGACGGTGGCTGCGACCGGTCCCCTGAATTTGCGGGTCGCTGCTGTCTGCCTTGCATGCTTCACGAAACCGAGCGTGCTGAGTCGGGTCGAACAGGAACAGCAGCCCGCGAGAAATGTTCAGGTGCTGCGTCGCTGGACTGATCGAAGATTCACCACCTGGCAAAAAGTGTTCCCCCGCGTTGTCGTACAGGCAAATCGCTCGGGAGATCTCGTCACGCTGTTCAGTCTGCGGGTGGTCCGCCAGCGGCTGCACAACGAAGACAAACGGCCGCGGATACCAAATGGTTTCGTCGCCAAACTGCACTGGCTGATAAAGCTCGCCTTCTTTTTCCGTTTTCGGAATCCACGCCAGCTTGTCGGGATGTTCGTTAAAGAACAACCGTTCTTCGGATTCGTTCAATTGCCGATTGGAGTCCGGGTCGGCGTCTGAAATGCTAAGCTTGAATCGCTGCCCCATCGCCTGCCGCATCTGCCATGTCGTGGTGGCCAGCATGTGCGATTTGCCCGACCCTGGCGATCCCAAAATGGAGTAGAAGATGCATCGCAGCTCGAACATTGTTCGAGGAATCACCAGGTGACACTTCGGACAGCACACTTCGCTGCAGAAGGAACCCTGGCTGTCGATCGCGTTGCCGCCGGCATCAAAACGAGTCGGCAGAAAGCGGCGCTGAACATCGGGACCCAGACGAGCGTCCCCATACAGCCGTGGATGAGCGGACGCCCACAGCGTCTCCGCCGGTTCAAAACGATGCCAGCAATGTGGACACGTGATTTGGGATAGCAATCCAGATTCGGACAAAACGGTCTTCCGTACAGCGGTCAATTCGATTGGTTGCAGTGAGCCGGAAGCCCAATGTTTCCAAAGGGCCGTAACAGGACTCACATGTGCTTAGTTTTTTGCAGGAGGAATCAAGAAGTGGTCCGACCTGCCACGATCTGCTCTAAGCACACCTATCCTGCTTCCAGGATGCTCCCTTAATTACAGGCGGCCCCTTATTCTGGCGTGAATGTCAGTCCAATAAAAGAGTCAGCGGGCGATTTCAGTCACACGCCCAGCACATCGGACTCGCCCCAATTTGGGATTCTGAGTCCGTCTACGAAAGAAGCCCGGCTTTTCGTTTCAGCCGGGCTTCGGAGGCGAACTTGCAAAGGGTGTTCAGACGCAGTGGCTACTCGTTATCGACTCCACGAAAGTGATTGTCGACCACTCGGATATTCAACGCATTGTCCTGCTTTTCCAGTTCCGCCATGGTAGCTTCATCACAGATACCTTGCGACACATACAGCGCGGTGAGGCTGCCGTGGTCTTTCTTCAACAATTCGAACATGGCCGCTTCGTCCTGAATGCCGGAAATTGACAAGCTCCGTAGATTGGGTAGCGAAGCGAGGTTCTTGATTCCGTCGGCGGAGACGTGAGTGCGTGACAGCCAGATTTCCTTCAGGTCCTGCAGCTGATTCAGTTCAGCCAACCCCGCATCAGTGATCTCGGTGTCCTCAAGGTTGAGTCGACGTATGGCGGTAAGCCTGGCGAGGGTTGGCATCGAGGCGTCCGTGATTGCGGTGCCGGCCAGTCGCAGGTCTTCCAGATTCTGAAGCGTTGCCAGCTTTTGAACGCCTTTGTCTCCCATTCGAGTGAACGACAGGCCCAGCATTCTTAGTTCTTTAATCGAACTGATTGCATCCGCTGACTCATTTCCAACAGGCGTTTTCCGAAGCCGCAGCTCACGGAGCGTGGCGTGATTCTGCAGCTTGGCCACTCCTGCATTCGTGATATCGGTTTGGTTTAGGATCAGTGACTCCAGCGACGGTAGCTCCGTGATTGTGTCGATCGCTTCGTCGGTGATCAGTGAACGTGTGAGCACTACGTTACGTAGCGAGCTGAGTGCGGCGAGATGAGCAACACCGCGGTCGGACACCTGAGAATTACCGATCTCAAGGTCGACCAGTCGCACGCCTGAAGAAATCATCGTCAGCCCCTCATCCGTCATCTGAGATGAAATCAGCGCCGGGGTCTTTCCATCATTCACCTCATTGACCAGTTCCATGACTCGCGACTGGTCTTCGAGCACCTTGGCGGCCTTGATGCTGCGGTCGATGTCTCTTTCGGTCGTTGTCAGCAGGTAAGTTGCGGCCGACGTTCCGGCCATCGCGAAGACCAGCGTGGCAATTCCGACGCGGCGCCCCGTAGAATGGGAGGCCGATTGCGGCCGGGAGGGCTCCGGCACAGGGCCTTGGATCGTTGAAGTTGCAACAGACATACGCAATATCTTTCTCTATCAAGAAATCGAAAGGCCGAGCGTCCGTTGATCACTTGCGGGGTGGTCGGCACGCGAACCACAATCGGTCGCATGAACATTGAACCTGCGACGCTGAATTTAGATTCGTGAAATACTGGAAGATTTTTCGCGAACAGAACTTGAGAATTTGCCGGCCGCCCGTCCGCTCAAAATGTTCTGCCGTTGAAACCCCCGTCGTGAGATTCGTCCAAACAACACCCACTTTCTGTAGCGATCACGATTGCGGAATTCATGCCCACCTGAATGTTCAATCACGCTCTTCGCCACCCCATGGAACGACCTGATGCACCCAAGAATCCTGACCGTGAAATTTGCCGCTGCTCTGTCAGTCGCCATCGCCCTGCCCCTGCCTATGAGTTCTGCGGTGGCGGGACCAAAGCCGAACATTGTGTACGTTATGGCCGACGAACTGGGCTATTACGAATTGTCCTGCATGGGGCATCACAATTTTCAGACGCCCAACATTGACCGCATGGCGTCGGAAGGTATTCGGTTCACTCAGTGCCTGGCCGGATCCGCCGTGTGTGCTCCGACACGCTGCGTTTTGATGACGGGAAAGCACAGCGGCCACACGTCCGTGCGAGTCAACGGAGGTGGTACTCCGCTGCGGTCTGGCGAGGCCACAATTGCGTCTGTGCTGAAGAATGTCGGCTACGCAACGGGCGGCTTCGGCAAGTGGGGCTGCGGCGGACGTGGTTCCACAGGGGTTCCGGAGAAGCACGGCTTCGATACATTCGTCGGCTACTATGATCAGGTTCACGCTCATTCGTACTTTCCGCCATACATCGTGCGGAACAGCGAAGAGGTCATTCCGAAGGGTAACAAGGGCGGCAGCAGCGGTGAGACGTATTCGCACTATGTGATCGTCGACGAAGCGATGAAGTTCATCACTGCCAACAAGGACAGGCCATTCTTCTGCTATATGCCGATCACACCGCCTCATGGGATGTTCAACATCCCCGACGAAGATCTCGCGTGGCAGCTGTTCAAAGACAAGCCATGGCCCGAAGACGCCAAACGCTATGCCGCGATGGTTAACATGGTCGACCGCCAGCTGGGCGACGTTTTCGCTCTGCTGAAGAAGCTGCAGCTGGAGGACAATACGCTGGTTGTCTTCTGCGGCGACAATGGCGGGATGGACTACTTCAAAAGCCCCGAACGCCCACGTGGTTTTCACGGCCCGAATGTGAACCCGGCAACTGGCCAGGAATTCCGCGGTCAGAAAGGGCAGCTTTATGAAGGTGGTTTGCGCATCCCAATGATCGCTCGCTGGCCCGGCAGGATCGCTCCCGGCCAGGCAAGCGACTTGCTGTGCTACTTCCCCGACATCATGCCGACCGTGGCGGAGCTGGCTGGCGCGAAAACGCCAGACGACATCGACGGTATTTCGATCGTGCCGGAACTTTTCGGAGTCGACGCGGCTGGTCGGAAGCAGTCACAGCATGAGTATCTGTACTGGGAAATCGGTCGCCAAACCGCTGTCCGGATGAATCACTGGAAAGCCGTTCGTCCTAAACCCGACGCACCTTGGGAATTGTACGATCTTGCGAAAGACCTGAGTGAAACAACTGACGTCGCGGCTCAACATCCTGACGTGCTCGCCCAAATGGAACGTTATGCCGCTGAAGCTCACTCGCCCGCCGTTGAGGGCACGTTTCACGACCCGGCGATCCACGAAAAGGACAGGCAGGCCAAATGGGGCAGCACGCGACCTCCTCAGAAAAAGAAAGCCGGTCGTGTGAACAAGCTCAAGAAGCAGGGGTTGCTCGATCGGGCGAAGTGGAAGCTTGTTCGAGTCAGCAGCGAATCGGTCGGCAACCGCAAACTGGCCACAAACGCTTTCGACTCAGACCCCGGCACATGGTGGCACACGTCGTTTCAGCCGACCGCTGATAAGCACCCGCACGAATTGGTGATCGATCTTGGAACCGAACACGTGATCCGAGGCTTTCGCTATCTGGCCAGGCAGGATGGTGGTTGGAACGGAGCAATCCAGAAGTGCGAATTCTGTGTCTCATCCAGCCCGGACAACTTTGATGCTCCGGTTGCGAAGGCGACATTCACCAAAGATCGAGCGTCGCAGGAAATCACGTGCGATCCGGTCAGTGGCCGCTATGTTCTGATTCGAGCTCTCTCCGAAGTTAACGGAGGTCCGTGGGCGTCGGCTGCCGAATTTGGCGTGGTGGGCGACTGACTGGCCGACTGACTGTGGTCGGCTTCGTTCGGCGCCTTCGCCCATGTGTCGGCCAAGTTAGTTGAGGACAACGGGCAGCGCGGTTGCCAGGGCGTCCTTCGGTACGAAGTACGGTGTCGTCAAACCGCCGATTTGCGTTTCAAGGTCGGCCAGCATCGACTTGCGAGTTGACTCGTTTGCATCCTGCCAAAGTTCGCCAAGGGCCATCATCGTGTCGAGTGTTGTCGACCAAACGGGATCGGACGAACCGGTGACGACCAGGCTCAGCGTTGGTGCTCCATCCTGGTCATCATCCGTTAACTGAAACACAGCAGCCTGCTTCTGATCTTCGACCCTCAAGCCATCGCTGGATAGTCGTGCGGCGATCGCTTCCCGAATTGTCTTGCGTACCTCTTCGCCACTGTCCTTCAGCAGAACCTCAACGCTGACCGCGCGGCCGGGCGAAATCCAGCCAGCCTCGGAGTTGCTGATGATACTTAGCGACTGATTGATTGCTTCCCACGGGATTTTCCTGACGCACAGCTTTGTCGGTGCGTCAGCGAACACGCCCATCAAGTGGTCGTTGTCGTACAGGTGAACGCGATGGTTTCGCGTGGCGTCGGCGGTCGCGACGATGCGACCGCTGGACCGATGCAGGACGTCGTCGCCGATCAGCCATGCTTCGCCGTCTGCAAACCAGCTTAACACGCCCGCATCGACGTCGGGGTTGTGGAACGAAATGCGGCCGTCCACCACGAGCTCGCCTCGATTGTTCCAGCACAGTAGCCGAGGTTCGGGGTGAGTGGCAATGCCGGCTAACTCCATGTTGTCGGCCGAAAAACTTAACGATTGCAGCGATGCATACACGAGTTCGTTGCCATCATCTCTCTTTCGGCTTTCAATCACCTTGCGAAGGCTGCTGGCGGGACGATTGGCGGGCGTCTGCATCTGCCCAACCAATTTTCCGCCCGCCGTTGTGATGACAATTAGCCGATTGTTTGCGACTGCCGCAATGAATTCGCCAGTATGATTGATCGTCGTGTTGCCTGGTGTGACGCGTGCTGATGGCAGCTTCAGCGCTTTGCGTTGATTGCCATTGGATGTGTCCCAGGTCAGTAACTCGTCCGACCAGCGACCTCCCACATTCAATGTTTTCGATGACAACAAAATCGCATCGGAATAGCGACCACTTTCGCCCGGAGCGGTGAATTTTTTCTTGCCCGTCTGAGTATCCCAGACGTCGATGTTTGTGTTCTGTTGGTTCGGAAGTTTGTCAGCCGCTGCGAAAAGACTTCCGTCTGATGACACCGCCGTGAAAGCACCGTTTACGCGTTCGCCTTCCAGCGTTGAGATCACGATTTTGGCATTTGTGTCCCACACCCGATTGCCGACGATGATCACCGGGCAGCCTGGCGGACCTGTGGTAATCTGGTCACCCGGTTCGAATGGAATGGTCAGAACCGTGTTTGGCGGCGTGTCCCCGGCTGACAGCGCATCCACGGTCGGCTTCAGGACTGAAGTAGACTTTGAGGCGTCCGACATGCCAGTGGGGGAGCTGGAATCTGATGAAGCCGGATTCGCAGTGCTATTCGCTTCGCCAATTGGCGCCGACATCGCGACAACCGGATCGGAACCTGGATTATTCGCTTGCGGTTTTGGTGCAGGCGATTCAGCAACTTTGGCTGGCGGTTTTGTGTCGCCGGCTTTCTTCTTTCCGTTCTTCCCGTTGCCGCTCCTGGATTGGTTTTCGGGTTGCTTTGCTGCGCCATCATTTGCAAGTTCAGCGGGAGTGCCGGTTCTCGCCGCGTATTCGTTGTACTCAGCGGACAAATCGGCGGAAGCGCCCGTATTCGCCGTGTTCTGAGTATAAGCGGGCTCGGGGTCCCCTTCGGACATCGCCCATTGCACTACGACGCTTAGCAACAACGCACACAGTCCCACTGCCAGCACGACAACCAATGCGGGGTGAACGCTCTGGCCGAAGATCTGAGTATTGCTGTCACTCGCTTTTGAAGACTTCTTCTTCGCCGAACTCGCACTTTTCGCCGCGCCTCTACGCGGCGGCAACGGATCGGCTTCCAGCCGTTCGTCTGCGATGTCCAACCATTCCATATCCGGATTCGCTGCTCGCCGCGGACGAGCCTGGCCGCTGCGCGAAGAACGGTTGCGGCGTGGCTTTGAGTTGCGCCGCACAGAACTTTGAGATGACCGAGTCGAACCGGACGAAGCGGCTCGTGTGCCTCCCGATTCGTTGCTGAAATCAGCAACAGGGACAGCCGTCTGACCCAGCGGCGCACGCAATCCTTCCAGCACGGCTTCTGCAAATTCCTCGCAACTGTCGAAGCGGTTTTCCGGCTTCTTTTCGATACTCTTGCGAACCGCCAACGCCAGTTCTCGCGGCACATCAGACCGAATGTCTGACAACAGCTGGAGGTTCTTCTGCGTCTGGTTGATCATTGTTGCCGTGGCGTTGTCACCCTGCATCGGTGCCTTGCCGAACAACGCATGGTAGACCGTGATGCCCAGAGAATATTGATCGGCTCGACCGTCGTAGGTTTTGCCCAGTACAACTTCCGGCGAAATGTAGTTCGGTGTTCCCAGAACAACTCCGGATGCCGTGTCCGACGGATCGATGTTGTCGTGATCGCCGTACATGATTTTGGTCAGACCAAAGTCGCTAACGTACGCGTTGCCGTCTTCGTCAAACAGAATGTTGGCAGGCTTCACATCGCGATGCACCATTCCCTTGCGGTAACAGAAGTCCAATGCGCGAGCCACTTCCCGCAGCCATGACTTCAGCAGATCAGGTTCCATGCCGATGCTTTTTTCGGATCCCTTCTTGATCAGATCCGTTAGTGTGCCGCCCGACAGCAACTGCATCACAACGTAGGGCAATTCACAGTATTCGCCAACATCCAGGACCTTGACCACGTGGGGATGAGTCAACTGGACCAGCAACTGGCTTTCCCGACGAAACCGTTCGCGGATATCGTCGTCCGTCATCTTTTCCGGCTTGGGAACCTTCACCACCACGTCGGTTAAGAGGCGACTATCCGACGCTCGCAGCACGTAGGCCATGCTGCCTTTGCCGAGCTTGTCGATTACTTTGTAGCGACCGTTCGCCAGTGAAACGCCGATCAGATCTTCCGGCTTCGAAATCAGATCTGTCGACTTCCGCAAGTCGCGTGAGGTTTTCAGCCGCGATAGTTTGCCGGCACCGCTGCCCGCCGGCAATCTCTTCAGGCGACGGCTCTTGCGCTGTTCTGAATCGTCATCGTCGAAGGTGTCGCTGACCATGTCGACGGATGTTTCGGACTGAGCAATCGATGCTGATTCTGAATCCGGTATGGCTGGCTTGATGATGGCAACTTCCGGCGCAATTTCTGACTCGTCGGCCGTTGCAACAACCTGTTTGGAAGTTTGCAAAGTTGCGCTATCAACTACCGCCGACATCAGCAGGCTACCCAGCTGAGCCCAGGTTTGGCCGTCATCAGGCGTGCATTCGACGGAGTCTTCCACAACGCCGGCCGCGTGCTTTTCCAGCAGCCGCTGTAACGTGTACTGTTTCGACAGACCTCCGTCCGTCTTGATTCTGTAAGTTGGATCCGTCATACCGCCATTCGCCTCACGCGATTGCAGCGAAGTAATTGTGTGAAGTCCGCTCAGCCAGCTTGTATTGTTCGATCCCGAAATACCGTGCCAAAGTAAGGCATCCGGATGTGCTGTTGAAGTGCTTCATCATGGTTGCGTGAAAGTTGAAGGAAATCCATGCGAAAACCGTGCCGAGCTCGTCGAACGCCGCTCCCCTGCCCGACTGGCGCATTTCTCATCTGATGGTGTCAGATCTCGCTTCAGAATTGTACACTTTTCCGCGTGAAGAGTCGGAATACTACCCAGTCCGTTCCGGATTGATGGGAGTTCAGCGATTTTTCGGTGGCATGGGCCGGGTGGGTGACTTTTAGGTCGAAACTCGGCCGACCTGACCGCTGTGAGACCGAAAATTCTAAGCATGACGGTAATCCGGCCCCCCATGGCGATTATGTGCGGCGATGAAGGCTGCGCGGGACGTTGCTGTGGCGGAGCTGGTTCCTGTGGCTCCCAGGCGTTGACCGCACTCGCTCGCTGTTCGTACATTGAACGCTGAGTCATTCTTCGTTCAGGAATTTGTTCTACTCAAGTCCGCAGGGATCATTGCCATGCCGAAATGGAATCGACGAAGCTTTCTCGGAACCGCTGCGATTGCGTTCAGTGGCGGTGTGCCCCGCCTTTTCGCCGACGGTCGCCCACCCGTTACGAACGCTCGAGCCACCGACGGCGACGAACGCTTCGAACCTGACTGGGACGAACGCCTGACCATCAAAGTCGGCACGAAGTCCGGCGATCTGGTCGGCACGAGCGACAAGGTCATCCAGGCTGCGGTCGATTATGCAGCTCGGCTTGGCGGAGGAACGGTCGAACTCTTGCCCGGGACATTCACGCTGCGAAACGCCATTTACCTGCCGTCGAAAATTCGACTTCGTGGCAGCGGCGACGACACAATTATTACGCGAGGAGCGTCTGAGGCGATTGCGTTGTCGGCCGATTCGGACTGGTATGATCAGGAGATCACTCTGGCGAAACCTGGCGGATTTCAGGTTGGCGACGGAGTGACACTCACTGCAAAGAATGCAGACAATGGCAGCAACATCGTCATCAAGCGAACGTTGGTGGCAAAGTCCGGAAATCGCTTCAAACTCGACAACGGCCTGCGCAAAAATGTGTGGCTGACCGGAATGCCGCAATGCTCGTCTCTGTTTCCGCTACTCACCAGTGAATACACGTCCGACGTCGTGATCGAAAACCTCACGCTGGACGGCAATCGAGCCAACTGCACGAACCTGAACGGCAACTACGGTGGCTGCATTTTTCTGCAGGACTGCAATCGCTACACGATGCGAAAAGTGACGGCTCGAAACTACAACGGCGACGGCATCAGCTTTCAGATTTGTCATGACGTCGTCGTTGAAGACTGCCACAGTCACGACAATACCGATCTGGGAGTTCACCCCGGTTCGGGTTCGCAGCGACCGCTGATCCGGAAGAACAAACTGGACCGAAATAGCCAGGGCCTATTCTGGTGCTGGGGGGTGAAGTACGGGCTGGCAGAAGGCAACCGCATCGACGGAAATCGAAGGTACGGCATTTCGATCGGCCACTGCGATACCGACAACGTGATGAGAAACAACGTGGTGACGAATAGCGGTGAAATCGGCATTCTGTTTCGCGACGACAGCCGCGGTGCCGACTTCTGGGCGAATCGCAACCTCGTTGAAAACAATCGCATCGTGAACAGCGGCGGCGACAATGGAGTCGCCATCGACATCACCGGAAAAACGACGGACTCACGCATCCTCAACAATGAAATCGTGGAAGACCGTGCTCCTTTAAATCGCATCGGAATCCGCATTGGCGCGGACGTCGGGAAAGTTACGCTGGCCGATAACAAAGTGAGCGGCGTCAGCAGCAACGTGCAGGACAACCGCACGGCTTCATAGCGATGTCGCGCCTTGAATAATTATGCGTTCGCGCCGTCGCGTCGCCCTGCCGGAAAGTCGACTACGACCTTAATTGCTCCTTCCTTCCGATCACGAAACACATCGAAGGCATTCTGGATTTTAGCCAGCGGAAATCGATGAGTTAACAGCGGCGACAGATTGACTCGACCTTCCGCCAGCCACTGCATCGCCAGTGGGAAGGTTCGTTCAAAGTCGGGATGCAGGCTTGTTCGAATCGTGATGTTCTTCAGCATTGCTTCCTTAAACTGCAAGCCGTCCAACAGCACCGGCGGTACGCCGAAGTAGAGAATGTCTCCGTGATGTTGGGTTAGCGACACGGCGTCGTTGAATGCCTGAGCTTTATGCCCCACGGCTTCGACAACGACTTCGGGCAATCCGCCATCCAGAATGTTCGTCACGTCCGCCAGTGCTTCGCTGCCAACGCCGGTGACAACATTCGTCGCCCCCATTTTCAGCGCAAGGCTTGTCCGCTCCTCGACTGGGTCGATACCGACAATCCGGCGAGCTCCCAGATTCCGTAGTCCGGCGACGAACATCTGCCCGATCGGCCCCAGACCCAGCACAACGACATCTCGGTCGATCATGTTTGGCAGCTTTTTCAGCGCCCAGACCACAGTACCGAACGGTTGAGCCAGCAACGCAATCTCGTCAGTCAGCCGATCATCCAGCGCGATGGCTCGTTCTTCCGAAAGCACGTACCGTTCCCACAGCCCCCGCTGCCCCTCGGGGACCGCCAGAACGCGAGTGCCCGGCTTCCAGCGAGTCCCATTCGTGGCGACGACAGTGCCCACCATTTCATGCAGCGACATCCCGGTGGGCTGAGGATAAGAAATTTCGTGGCCTTCGAATTCGCCGTCAAAAAAAGGAAGGTCCGACCCACACAGACAGGTGGTTTCGGGTTGAAAGACGATCTGTCCCGCTGCGCCGTCGGCCAATTTCGGCTCGTCGATTTCCACCAATTCAATCTTGCGGCGAGATGTAAACTGTCCGGCGATCATATTTGTCTCAACGAATGTGTGAACCAGTGGAATGGCGATGATGTCGTCCGTAACGCAGCCTGAACGCCGCTTGTTCAACGGGAGTCAGGCTTCAGAACGTACGGAAGGAGCTTTTTTTCATCGGCCGCGCGAATGGCGTGACCCGCGTGGCCTCGTCAGAGGCTACCGATCCGTCCGAGTCGTTCCAACCCAACGCGGATGTCGACGCAAACCGAACTACCGCGTGCCGCCCCTGAATTCTCAGCCGCCCCGTGCCGAAGACAATACCGCTGAGTTTGGTTGCAAACGCAATCTCGAAGATTGATCTCAACCGGAACGACTGCTAAACTCTGCGCCGCCGGACCTATAGCTCAGTTGGCTAGAGCGCCACGTTGACATCGTGGAGGTCACAGGTTCGAGTCCTGTTAGGTCCACTTCAGAAGCCGCAGCCCTCCAAGGGTTTGCGGCTTTTTTCGTTGACTTCGAGAACGGAAACGTAAGGCTGTACCCTTTATTCGTACCCTAAACGGAGGATAAAGGGAATGGCACGTCAACCAAAACCGTACTTCCGCAAGGCCCAAAATCGATGGGTCTGCACGATCGATGGTAGACGAATTACGCTCGGCAAAGACAAAGCTGCAGCGAAGCAAAAGTTCCACGGCCTCATGTTGGACCGGCGGAACGTCACGAGCGAGATTGTTACTATCTACGATCTCTCCCAGATCTACCTCGATTGGTGCGAGGCCAACCGATCTGCCGGAACGTACAAGAATCATCGGCGGTATCTCAAGGGCTTTATCGAGTCCATCGGTCGGACGGTGAGGATCGCCGCTCTGAAGAAGCATCAAGTTCTGAAGTGGTCTGAAACAAAGGGAACCTCCACCAGCCAGAATGATGCCATCTCGGTGGTTAAGCGGATGTTCAACTGGGCAATCGAACAAGAATATCTGGAGGCTAACCCGCTTCACGGGATCAAGAAGCCACCGAGAAGGCGGCGTGACATCGTTTACACACCGCAACAATGGAGACATATCCGCGAACATGCGACGGAGCCATTCTTGTCCCTGATTGATTTCATCTGGTCAACAGGCTGTAGGCCCCGAGAGGCACGCACGATCGAAGCTCGCCACATTCACGGCGATACGGCAATCTTCCCAGGCGATGAGGCCAAGGGTGAGTCAACACGGGTTATCTTTCTGATTCCACAAGCAAAGGAAATCTTGGACCGTAACACACGAGAGGATGGACCTTTATTCCTCAACACACGTGGCAACCCTTGGACGAAAGATTCAATCAAGTGTCGGTTGAATCGTATTTCAAAGCGTGTCGGGTTCCGATGCGTGGCTTACGGAGCTCGTCATTCGTTCGCCACAAATGCGCTTATCAACGAAGTCGACCCTATTTCGATATCGCATCTGATGGGGCATAAGTCGCCGCGAATGGTTGGTGAGGTTTATTCTCACTTGGCCAGAAACCCAGCGTTTCTCAAAAGGCAGGCACAAAAGGCCGTTGTGCAGGCTTCGAGCGACCATTTGAATTCAACAGATCACGTTGCCTGCTCCGATTAGCTCCTAAGCTTCGTGCACGTCTACGCTGCAAAACCCGTTTGGTTTGCAGCGCGCCACGTGTCAATTAGTGTCAATTAGTGGCAATTCCAAAAAAAAACATTTTCGCGCCGCCGCGCACGATTTGTTGGACCGTAAAAATGCGGCGACTTCGTTGCAGAAGTTGCTGTTCCGCAGCAACGAAACATATAGACAACCAGGAAGCAAACAGTGTATTCGTATTTGTCCATGAGCTACGAAAAAAACGAACCACAATTCATGTTGGTGCAGAAATGGTTTCTAAAGTATGCGGAAGATCCATATCTTCGCGCGAGGCCCAACGATGTCGTGTTGGTCTGCCAAGCTGTGTTGGAAACTGCCGCACAGACGTATCTTGGCAAGTGCAGCCATCAAATAGCGCAAGGTGTGGCGAGTGGCTTTACCGATATCTGTTGGCGACGAGAACTACACTATCGCACGGATGAAGAACTGAGAATCAGCAACAAGTGGATGTGTGCAGCCAGTCGTTGGGTCGGACTGCTCTTTGATGCATGTAATGAGCAGGAAGAGCTTGGTGATGTACCGTCAGAGTTGATGAGGAATTTTCGGTATGCCGTCGATTATCACAACCTTGTGATGCCGGACGAGGAGCAGGTCGATTTGCAAGCCTTGCTTAACCCTGCGCTCGAATGAAGCCTTCCGCGTCTTTGACCATCTGGTAACTATCTTTCGGATGTCTGGACACAGCGTTGAGCAGGGCTGCGACAGCATCAGTGTGGTCGGGCCCTGAGACTGCGGCAAACAGCTGGTGAATTTTTTCGAGATCGTCATAGCAGCGCTTGGCAAGTTCGTGTAGGTGTGGGAAATCGTCGGGCAGGAATATATTACGTTCTTCGGCATAACGCACCATATGAACGTACCGATGCATGACCTGCGTGTGGAATGGAAGGACAACGGCGAGAGTCGCGATGTGCTCAGGCGCGACACCTGCCCAGGCTTTGTGAAACTTGTTGTCATGATCAATGACACGCAAACCAATCTCAAATCGCTTCGGGCTAGAAAGCATCGCAATTTCTTTCGCGATGCTTTCTACAATGGTCTTGAGTTTTCGGCGGATGTCTTCTGCTTTTTCAGGGGCGTCTCTCAGGAGAGCCACAGCGTGGCGAACAACGAGAACTTCCACGCCTATGCGCAGCTGAAGTGAGGCCGCACACCGCTCTCTAGTCCATTCGCGGTAGGTGTAAATTTCGTCGCCATCAGTGTCGTGATCCTCCAGCAAACCTTCGCGACACAGTTGTTTGAACACAAGGTGCTGGTTGTTCACGGACAACTCAAGGTCATTGATGTACGGACGGTGATGCTCGTGGATGTACCCCCAGAAGTCGACTGTGAACAGACCACCATTCGCCTGACCATAAGAGAAAAAGGCGTTTGAAAGCAGCTCGCGCCGCAGGAAGTTTTTATAGCGAGCCATTACGGGGTTGTAATTTCCTTTGTGCGTCTTGTCCGGGCGGTGGTTCAAAAGAGCCCCCTTGCTGACACCAAAGGCGGCGGCGAATGCTGAAATGGTCGGCATCGTGGCAAAACCCGTGTCACGGGCGGCTTTGACCGTTGCCCTCGCAAGCGATGCTTTCCTCGCCAGGTCCGCGACACTTTCAAACTTCTCGTAGTAGTGCATAAAGGTGTCTAGATCGATCTCTTCGCTGCGCGGGTGACCTTCATGAAGTTCTCGTGTTGACGAATTCATCGAAACCTCCTGAACCTGAACAATCGGAGTTCACATCGGTTGCCATTTAACCGGCCCGGCAAAACTGACGCAACCGATGGCGGGGGCACTCAGGCTGCTGAATCTGACGCTAACTGACAGTGGCAGATAACTGGCTGAAGTTTTCAGTTAATCGTCATGGGAAAAACATCGATGCAAACGATCATGTCCCCTAAAGGGTTTGAGATGTTGCGATTCGTCAGACTCCAGACCACTGTGTTCCGAGCGAGTAGAACAGGCATTGCTTGTTCGCATGCACACTTCGTTGCGTCAGCAGCGTGGGAACCCTGCACGCCTCTTTCACCTGGTCCACCGGCACCATTGATGTGGATAGAGGCTGACAAACGAATCGTGCCGATGCAGTTCGGAAGCGTGCACGGGGTCCACATTTCGGAGGAAAGCTACTCGTCATGACTATCGCCGACAATCACGGGCAGTCGATCGGACCGATGCTCACGGTTTCAGAAGTTGCAAATCAACTCAATGTTTCGCGCGCACTAATCTATCGCGAAGTGAAATCCAAACGTCTTTCTGCATACCGGATTAGAGGTCGCATTCGGATCTCGACGATGGATCTGTCCCACTACCTTACGCAACAGCATGACCGCAGTACTGATGTTCTGCGACCCCAAAAAAAACACTTTTAGGGAGTGCCAGTCGTCACTGTTGGTCAACGGCTGAAGTGTCCGTTACCAGCATTTTTACTTACGCCATTTTGGCTTTTTCCCATCGCCCATTTTTGAACGAGAGGACTTTGTCATGAGGAATCGATTGCTCAAACCACGGCCACGCTATTGCCATGCCGTTCTATGGCTGGCCGTAGTCTTGGCTACCTCTGGATGTCAGGATCAAAAGAAGATTGCCGCAGAACGGAATCAGGCCATCGAAACGGCCTTGGCTAATCGGAACCTCCAGCATCAGCGGGATCTGCAGCAGGCCACTAAAGCGGCTGCAGCAGAAGCGGAGGCTGATGCGTTGAAGGCAGCTCAGCAGGCGGCAGCAGACGCGCGAACCGATGGTTTCCGGTCAGGAGAACTGGCCGGAAAGGCTGCTGTGCGAGAAGAGTTTGACACTAAGGTCGAGCTTGAGCGAAACAAAGCATTTGATCAGGGAAAGGCCATCGGACACTCGGAAGCGTCCGTGACGTACTTCGAAAAGGGAAAGCTACTGGGCGAGCAAACAGGACGCATCAATGGTAAGGCGGAAGCCGAAGAGAAACTGCGGCTTGCTTCAGAACTTGCCGTGCAAGAAGCAAAGGCGGAAGCAGAAAAACTCGGGCGGTTGGAAGGCATCGAAGAAGGACGGCAGCAGGCCAAGCGACACTCCCTGCTCGAAAAGAGCATTCTGGGAATCTGCGTCGCTGTTTTTATGACGGTCCTTGGCTTCTACCTGTTGCTTCGCCGTCAGGTGAGTCAACAGCCGTACGTCATCGTTCAATCTTCGCATCGAGTCGCTGACGAGGCACCTCTGACGTCTTACTTCATCTCTCCGGCTCCAACCGAGCAGCCGGAGATCATTGAACGAAGAGTGTCGTAGCGATCCGCAATCACCACGATGTTCGTTTTGAGGCACCGCTGTTGGCGTACCAGCCAATCACAGCGGGCAGTGGTTTACGTTTTACTCTCAAGAATGAAGGAAAACTTATGCAGTCGCCGTCTGAACCGTTATTCACGCGATGGAGGGCTACACACTTGTGGCAACCTTTCTCGCTCATCGTTTGTTTTGCTTTGACAGCCGCCCTTGGCATTTGGATTGAGCAGGCAACTCTGCTGCTCACTAGCTTTCTGGTCATCTGTGCGCTTGGTGGTCAATGGGTTGTTTACAACTTCTGGTCGGGGCACAACCGCCAAATCCACGCTACAGAAATCGACATCGACCGTTGTCTGCGAATGACTGCACAACAGGTCCGGGGATTGCCGGGAGGTGAGCGAGCCTCGATCTTTCTTCAGATACTAAAACTCGTCATCAACCGTGCCGAATCCAAGCGAGGCATCGAGCATCACGCAATCCTCGCCGCCTTTCGAAATCGTGCTCTCGAAAAGCCTCGATGCATTCACCGTCTTGGCAAGACGATGGTGAGTTTCGGAATGGCAGGCACGTTAGTTGGGCTATCGATGACGATGTATGCGGCGAGTGACGTAGTTGAGAATGCAGAAAGCGTTCAGGCACTCACGGCGGCGCTCGTTCCGGCTTTCGGCGGCCTCAGCATGGCGTTCTCGACAACTCTGGTCGCTGTGTTGCTGGGCACCGTCTGGCTGGGTTCACAAGCCCAACATTGTCATGACGCGATCAATCTGTACTTCGACCAACTCGATGGCTACCTCGGCGGCTTTCAATTCGGCGACCGCTAATTGAATTCTCTTCACTCAATGTCCCTTTTTAACCCGGAGACCTGTCATGTCAGACATCGTCGAACTTGAAGAAGATGACGGATTCGGCCTTGTGATGGCCGACATCCTGTTCAACACAATTGGGCTGGGTGCCCTGTTGATGATGGTACTGATTGTCAATCAGGGAGAAAAAGCTAAGCAGGCGACCGACGTTGGCTCGCTGATGTCGCTTATTGTCGATCAGCGACGGCAAATCGAGATGGTGAGCAAGAATCTGCAAGAGGCCCAGAAGGAAAATGACCGCCAGCGCGAGGCCGCGAGCAAACAGCGGAAGCAGCGAAGCGATGAAACGGCGCAGTACGTACAGGACATTGAAAAGCAGCGGAGCGACGCAGAGGACCGGGCCGACGCGGCTGAGGAGACACTGGGGAAACTCAAGGAAGCTGATCAGGTGCGGCTGTACTTTCTTGTTGACACGTCAGCCAGCATGTCTGCAGGCATCGATGAGGTTCGTCACACGCTAAAAATGCTATCGAGGACGATGCCTCAGGCTCTGACATCGGTGGAAGTCGGAGTGATCGGATTCCGATCTGGAAAACTCACCGAATTTGAACTGCATCGCATTGGCCAACACGGGCATCCAGCCGACCTCACGCAGCTTGAGACGTTTCTGGACGAGTTACAACCAGTCTCCGGTAACACGTGTGTCGACCTCGCCATCACGAAGGCGATTCAGTCACTTGGCAGCGATCCAAATTATACGGGCAGCGAAATTATTTTGCTCTGTGCCGATGTCGGACCGGGAGACTCCGCCGGTTATCACCAGTCGGCAGGGATATCCGTGATCAACCGGGTCAGGTCATGGGCACAAGCAGCGCCGGACAGGCGTCGATTTCTGTCGTTCTACACGGCGTCAAAGGACGACACTCATCTCGCATTTTTCAAAGGTCTGGGCGGCGTAACGCCGTCCAGTCGGTTTAGCAGACAACTGGCCTCGATGTTTCCGCTGTGTTTCGAAGCCGCATTTGAACGAAAGACTCAGCTATGAAACCCAAGAGTCGACATCGTCCCGCACCCATTGCCGTTGAAGACCCCATGCAATCACGTGGGGTCTACCGATCTTCCCCTCCGCAATCGCGGCCGCAGAATCAGCCCGCTCGATCAAGCCGACTGGGAATTGGCGAGCAGTTGTTCTTTCTGTTTGGAGCCACGTTGGTTCTGTTTCTGGCCCTTTGGTTTTACTTCCAAGCCTGAATTCCACTTCCCTAGCCTAGGCAGTTCGGACCGGTGAGTCAGCCCTTTGAACAATCCAAGCCTCGTGCCCCCCGTCCGTGGCCCGTTAGCGCCGTTGAGGCAGGCGGCTGGGCCTATGCCGCTCAGTATCTCCATTCACTGGTGCAGGCTGGGACGGAATGGGCAATACCCGGAAGTTTGCTTGCCGCAGGACTGGCCGCAAAGAACATCATTCGCGGATTTGACGACCGTTCAAAGTTCAAGGAAGAAAACCGGAAGCGAGGACGGCTCAAGGAAACGGCACGCAAGCAGGCGGACGCCCGATTTGCAACGTCCGGGGAGATTGCGCTGGCAAACTTGTTCGCTCCGCAGGGAATTTTTCTCGGCACCTATCGCACGAAACGTGGGAAGCTTCGGGATCTCCGGTATGACGGGGACTGTAGCGTCAACGTATGCGGATTTCCGGGTTCCCAAAAGTCGCTTTCCATCGCCTTGCCGACCATCCTGCTGGATATCGGCCATTCGCGTATCGTCAACGATCCCAGTGGTGAACTCTATGCGCTTTCGCGTGACTGGCTCATTCGTCGCGGACACATAGTAAAAGTGATTTCACCGTGGGCCTCAGAGGTTCAATCGATGCTGGGCATTCCCGTTGAGGATGCTGGTTTTGATTTTTTCGCGGACTTCGATCCTGAAGCTGCTCCCTCATCAATTCGTAGCCAGATCATGCGCCGCTCGGAATTGCTTATTCCGGGTAAGCCGCAAGGTGTTGCGGATGAACGCTCAAAGTTCTTCCGCGATCACGGAAGGATCTTACTGGAGTGCCTGACGCTGATTATTGCAGCAACCGGGAAAAAGCCGACTCTGCCGATGCTACGGCGGTTGCTAATGGAAGGCCTCGCGGCGATGGAACAACGGTTCGATGCGGCAACAAGGTCGGACGCTTTTGGCGGAGTGCTGGCAGAACTGGCCGCCAGTCTGCTGGGCACAATGCAGCAGGCCCCGGAGCAGTTCGCGGGATATTTCGGAGTTGCTCAGGCGGCAACAACAATCTTCGATCATTTCGGTGAGATGGGTGAACACGCCGCAGGCAAAACGTTCGATCCCTATACGCTGAAAGACGAACAACCGACCACTGCTTTTGTCATCTATCCGAACGAAAAATCTCGAACCCACTCCGCCGGCGTCAATCTGACGCTATCCCACATTTTCGAAACCGTTGCTTCTGATCCTCGCAGGAAAAGAGTCACGGCGATTATCGACGAAGCGGCAAGTTGTGGCTTCCTTGTCAATTATCTGTCCGCATTAAACGAATACAGAAAATACGGCCTGCGTATTCTGTCTCTCTGGCAAGACCTTCTCGGTGGTCAAACAGAATCGATCTACTCTCGTTCAGGGACAAAGCAAATCATTGCGGCGGGAGAAGTGCTGGTGGTATGCGGAGCTCGCGAACCAGACACGCTCGACATGCTTAGCAAAGCCACCGGCCAAGTGGCACTGGAAGACTTATCCCTCACTGACCGCAGCCGTTTGAGCGATGCGGTCCCGGATCAGACGATGGGACAATCGAGCAAGACTCGGCCATTGATGTACGCCGACGAAATCCGTCGCATCCCTTTTGATCAGGCTCTGATTCTGGCTTCCAACTTACGCCCCATCATCGCCTCCAAGACGCCCTATTGGACCCGCCCCGACTGGCGACACATGGTCGGGCACAATCCCTACTACAAAGGATGAATCAATGTTTGGCTTGTTTCGACTGGAGCATACGAGTCCGATTGCCCGCTACTTTCGAAAGCTACGGCGACGGCTTCGCAATCTCCTGATCGTTGTCGCGGTTCTAGCGGCAATGGTTGTGTTTTGGGGGGTGCCGCACTGCCAGTGGACCTACAAGTATCCCGCCGCAGGCGGTGTTCGCGTGCCCGATGCGGATGAAAAAATGTCAGCGTGGTACTGGAACCCGGTCTCCGGGTGGAAACACGTCACGCGTGATCAGTATGGCCCGCTTACGTTCGTGTTGTTCATTCCGGTTACCGATTGCTATGGCGACGATGACAACGTTTTCAACTTTTGAATTTAGAAGGTTCCCTGAAATGAGTAGCAACGGACCAAACTCCCTTGGTGGTTCTTTGGGCGGCGATTCACCGCACCAGCCACCACCGATCGACGCACTGGAACAAGGGCCAAAGAAGGTCACGACGAAGCCGATGGGGCCAAAGGAATTGAAAGGAAAGCTGGAAGATATTCGATCACGGCTGTCGAAGCTGGTCACAACGCTTGAACCAAGTCCGCTTGGTAGCACGATCCGTGGCATCAACAGCGAGCGGGATACGAAACTATCGAAAGAACTGCGTCAGGTGTCAGCAAGACTTCAACACGCAGAGAAGCTGGGCCTACTTCGCCATAGCTTCGCAACGTCGGCAAACCACGGCGTCGCGAAACAGAAGTTCAACCGGTCCGCGAAGCGTTCCATGTAACGCAAGGTTGCGCTGCGTGAGGCAACCATGTTACTGTAATAGTGAGATGACCGTTGTGACAAACCAAGAATTCCTAGAAGCCAGAGAACGATGCACACGGCTGGTCGCATGTCCGGACGGCATGCTACGGACCGCGACGTTACCGCCGACATTCTGGGAAGCGATCCATTGGCTGGAAGCCGCTGAAGGGATTACTCAAAAGGAAGTCGCGGGATACGCGATGGAAGAAATCTCATTGCAGGATGATATGACCTGCTTCAGCGAAGCTTTACGTTGTGTCGTGCTGTTCCTTACCAAGCCGTGGGGCGATTGTTGACGCGCGGTCCGCTTCGGCTTCTGACTCGTACGCTACGCTGATCTTCCGTGAGTTGTTCCTTCTATCACATTAATCACCGACACGACCTTCTCTTCCAATCGTCCCGCGAAAAGGATCTATTATGACACCCGCTATCGAAGCTGCTTGTGCTGGACTTGAGTCTCAGCTGACGCCTATCCGTGAGAGTCGCGTCAAGTGGACAGCCAAACAAGCCGGACTACAAACTGACCTGCTCCAGCTAGACTCGGCTTTCCAAAAGCTGGAACGCCCGGTGAAACAAACCGGGAAAAAGTCGTCGGGGCAAACGGCGCGCGAGGTCCATGACTCTCCTGTGCTTGAAGCGGCTCGGCAAGCGATCGAGCGGCTCCGAATGCCAGTCCGAGAGAAGTTAGAGCAGATCGCTGCAAAGGTCGACGGTCTGCGTACTCAGGAGCTTCCTTTGGAAGCCGCTATCAAAGCTCTCAAGACTCCAGCAAAGGAGCCGTCAAAGAAACGCCAGAAGCCAAGCGGGTCTAACGTAAAGCAAAAGGACGTCATTGAGGCATGCGTCAAGGTACTGAAAGAAGAGCATGCCCTGAAAGGTGCCGAGCTGGAGCAGAAAGTCCGTCTCTATCTGAAGAAGGATCGAGGGCTGAGCCTGCTCGGCTATGCCATGCGGTTTAAGGAAGCGATGAAAACTGACGTCTTCGCTATCATCGAAGATGGTGTCGTCGTTCTATCGGAATCTGTAGCGGTGGAAGAAAACGCGGCTGTTGCCGCTTCTGCGTCTGCGACTGTTGCAAATTGACCTGTGGATGAACCAGCTCCGCATAGCGTCTGCACCTTGATGCGACGGTTCATTTGGGTCACGCTGAAAAGCCTTAGGCCACTCTAAGGAGACAAGTCTGCTGAACTAATTTGCTATTTACTGTTACTGTCAACACTGCGTCACTTCCACCCACCTGATCCCGTTGCATTCATGCTCACACTGACCCAGTCAACGAGTGCCGCAGGCACTGCCAAATACTTCGAAACGCTTTCTGCAGGGGACTATTATCTCGGTGAACGTGTCGTTGCTCTGTGGCGTGGCAAGACTGCCGGGCGGCTCGGGTTGACGGAAGGAAGTGAGCTAACCAAAGAGCAGTTCATGGCGTTGCTGGCGGGCAGGAATCCGGCCAACGGAAAGCCGCTGACACAACGAAAGGTAAAGAATCGTAGACCTGGGATGGACATGACGCTAAGCGTCCCGAAGTCGGTCTCACTGGCATTTGCCATCAATAAAGATGAAGCCGTACTCACGGCTTTCCGTGACGCTGTAAACACGACGATGGCGGAAGATGTCGAGCCGCTCATGCACCGGCGGGTTCGCGACGGGCAATACAGCGGCACGAAACAACGGACCCAAACCGGCAACATGCTATGGGCCGGGTTTGAGCATAAGACTTCCCGGCCGGTCGGTGACCTCGTCGACCCCCAGCTTCATGCCCATTGTTTTGTCTTCAACGTGACAGAACAGGACGGGCAATTCTACGCAGCGGAGCTTGAAGAGATCGTGCGACGCAAAGCGAGACTCGAAGCGGGTTTCTATGCAAGGTTGGCGAAGAATCTGGAACAGAGCGGCTATCGGACCGTCCGAACCCGCAATCCTAAAACCGGACGACTGAGCTTCGAGATTGAAGGAATTGAGCGTTCGACAATCGAGAAGTTCTCGACTCGAACAAAGCAGATCGAAGAACACGCGACCAAACACGGCATTACCGACGCTGCTCAAAAGGCTCAGCTTGGAAAAAAGCTGCGAGAAAAGAAAGACACGGGCACACCACTGGACTCGCTGCATGTTCATTGGGATAGCCGACTTACGGACGCGGAACGCGATGCGTTTCGAACGCTTCGCGGGGACGATGGGAAAAAACAAGCGGGTTTAATCTCTCCAGAAAAAGCCGTCCGCTTTGCCCTTGACCACCATTTCGAGAATGAGTCCACAGTAGAAGAGCATCAGTTGGTTGCCACGGCTCTACGCTACGCAGTGAAGCAGAGTCCTCAAGCCATCGAAGCGGCCCTGAATCATCCAGACATCATTCGGCAAGAGAAGGATGCGTTGGGAGCATCCCGTCGCTTTGTCACAACTCACGTCGTGCTTGAGCAAGAACGTTTCATGATTGAATTTGCCCGAGATGGGCGAGGAACAAAGAAAACGCTTTGTCCGGGGACACACGAATTTCAGCGAGACTATTTGAACAGTCAGCAAAGAGCAGTGGTGCAACACATCCGCGACAGCAGGGATCAAACGATCGTTGTGACTGGTGGTGCGGGTACCGGAAAAACGGCCACAATGAGTGAAGCGGCGGAAGCAATTGGCAGTGCCGGAAAGCAGGTCTTCGCTTGTGCTCCTTCAACGTCCGCAACGGAGGTTCTCAAAGAAAGCGGGTTTGCGGAAGCAAAGACAGTTGAGCATCTGATCCGCAATACCAAATTGCATGACCGGCTTAGAGATCAAGTCATGCTGGTTGATGAAGCGGGCTTGCTAGACGCACGTTCCATGACGTCGCTCTTTCAAATCGCTGAAAAGCAAAATGCTCGCATCATCCTGGTTGGTGACCCAAGACAACACGCGAGCCCAAAGCGAGGCGAGAGCCTCACGATCATTGAGAAGGAAGCGGGACTCAAGATTGCTCGGCTTGATAAGATCCAAAGACAGAAGGGAGATTATCGGGAGGCTGTTGAGCTGATCAGTCGTGGCAACGAAATCATTGACCAAGAGACGAAAGCGACGGGGTTACTGGCCGGCTTTGACAAGCTTTACGAAATGGGCAAAGTGATTGAGCTCAGAGACGAAGAGCGGCACGTCAAGCTTGCCGAAAGCTACATAGAGGCAAGCGAACGTGGAAAGTCCACAATCGTCGTCGCCCCTACGCACGCTGAAGGCCGTGCGGTGACAGAAACCATTCGCGAGCGACTGCGAGAGAATGGGACGATCGCTACCGAAGAGAAACCGGTCTTGCAGTTACGGAGTCTGCATCTGACGAACGCCGAGAAGTCCGAGAGGTACAGCTACGATCAGGACGGCTTAATCGTGCAGTTCCACCAGAACGCCAAGGGAGGATTTACACGCGGCCAACGCTACCGAGTGGTCAAAACCGAGGGCACCCTTCCCGGGCTTGTTCCTTTCGATAAACCAAAAACAACGCCAAGGATCATTCCGACTTCTCAAGCTGAAAGGTTTGAAGTGTACCGGGAAGATGCGATCGGGCTTTCTGTGGGTGATACCGTCCGCTTCACGCTTGGCGGATCTGGAATCGATAAGAAGAGCCGCATTGCTAACGGTCGAATTGATGAAATCAAAGCGTTTCAGGTGAATGGAGATCTCGTGCTAAAGAGTGGCATTGTGGTCAGTCGCAACTATGGTCACCTGAATCACGGCTTCGTCGTAACCAGCCACTCCAGTCAAGGCCACACAAGGGACATTGCCATCGCCGCGATGGGATCGGACTCTTTGCCCGCAGTCAACGCTCGTCAAGCCTACGTGACCATCAGCCGCGGTCGCCACGACGTGAAGTTGTTTGTCGACGACAAAGCGGCCGTTCGGCGGGCAATCCAGAGAGCTGGGACGCAGCTTTCCGCTACGGAATTGATGGCGAAAGCGACCGGCCAGCAGCTTTCGCATGAGACGAAACGCACGGCGGACAGAACACTGGCCATGGAACACCGCCGTAGAACCCTGCGGGATCGCGTGCGACGTTGGTGGCAGAGCTTTGGACCGAGAGTTGGTCAGGCTATCGCGAATAGCCGCCCTGTGTCGCCGTCCCCGGCTCCGCCTGAATTAAGGAGATGCTAATACGATGACACTTGATTCTGCTTCCGTTCACTTTCTGCCAAAAGCCGCGTTGCCCGACGCCGACACTTCAGCCGCGTGGCAGCTTCTCGACACCGGTACGTCGATGCCCATGATGTTTCAGCTACATCTCAGATCGGGTGAAGTCATTTTTTTTCCCTACTCAGACTTGCGAGAAGTGCGTCTGCGTGATGCCGGATTCATCCAGCTGGCTTTGTTGGGTGTCGCACAATATCGCGTATCAATCTCCGGGCGTCTGCTCAAGGAACTGGCTACGGTCCTCGGTCTCGGGCGTGTGCGTTCGATGCACGTCGCCGATCCTCGTGATATCTCCCGCCCCGAAGACATGCCTACAATTGAAGCCATTGACATCGAAGTCGTAACCGACTGATATCGTGGAGATCGGATCAAACAGTGTCGCCCGCGGTGGCGTTCACTGGTCAACATAGATGAGCAGTGGAGACGATCTTCGCCGCCGTCGCGGGCTCACCCGCTACTCAACGGGGCAATGGGAAAGAAGTCGTGTATGGTCAGCGGATCAATAGCTGGGAGTCGCCAAAGCTAGATCTGTGACCAACACGAAGAAGTGATGTTACCAAAAAGTCAACCGTTTTTTCTCTACGGATCGTCGTTTCACCGTAGGCCCTGAAGATCGTGGATCAGGCAAAATTATCAAGAGAATTTCGGCTGCCGTGGTATTGCTAGTCGGACTGAAATCCGCTTCCCCATGCATGGACCGCCAACAGAAAGACATTAATCCCACGATTCCGCTTGCCGGACTTGAGATTCAACGGCCAGTCATCACCGTGACCAGTCAGCGTGTTGATCAAGAATGCCTCAGGACGGGGCGTTATACATCGGTCCTTTGCCCCCATGAATTTGACAAGCAGACAAAACATGCGGCATGTTGCTTGCGATGTCCCGTTATCCGAAAAAGACACTGGTCCCGCTGAAGGTGATCTTTGCTAAATTGAGCAAAGCCAAACGCAGGTCGCTGACTAGGAGTGCTCCGAGGCCGAAGGCAAAGCGGCCAAAATTCGGTGGCCGCTGCCGTCGTCGCAGGCGGTATCCTCGACCAAAAAGATAATCCGTTCCGACGCAACAAGAACAGCCCCCACCAATAGAAATTGGACGAGCCTCTCGTTAGGCTGGCAATCGTCAATGCTCATTTGGTCAATAGAAAGAAGCAGGACTCTCTGCAGAGAGTCAACCCGGCATGTGTGACATCTTGGGACCGCAACGCCGTAGACACGGAAAACCGTAGAGGCTGATCGTCGTTCAAGACAGCTCGAGTTGCTTCGTCGTCGGCTGTTGCACAAGATCGATTTTGATAGGACAAGGCAGATTTGGCTCCGCATCTGTCGGTGGCGGATTCGTCGCTTCAGGGAAACGTGTCCCAAGGATCCAGTCGGCCGCTTTTTGAGCCGCTCCTGCCGCTTTGATGACGAGACGCTTGTCACCTTTGAGCTGCTTTCTCCAGTTGTCAATATATGAGGCAGCTGGTTGAATGGTTGATTCACTGATTCCGGCGGTTGCCGCGAGAAACGCGGCAGACATTTCAGCCACAAGCTCCTCGCGACTGTAGTCCGGGCTACCAAAGGCTGTCAGGTTGGTATCGAGACCGCGATTTAAACGACTGCTGTGTCCAGTGCTGTGGGAGATCTCGTGAAACAAAGTCGCGTAGTAGCTTTCAGGACTTTCAAATCGATCGGGTTCTGGCATCACGACCTGATCGGTCGAGGGGCGATACAGAGCCTGAGTTCCCTTGAACTTGACGTCTGGCCCCTCGCAGTAGCCGGTGATGATATCTTCCGCCGCCTTCAATGGCTCGAACGGAGGTGTGTTGGGATCGGGTTTGGCAACGTCCGGCGGATCGATTCCATCGCACTGTTCGGCGTTGAAGACGTTATAATGACGCAGTACTGGCGGATTGGTTTTTTCGCCGGTCTCCTTGTCTTCCTTCTCAATCTGCTTCCAGAGAACAACAAGCGAAGACGTTTCGCCTTTGCGGACATTTCCACCTTTGGCCAAAGCTTGTTTAAAGGTCAGCCAGTAATCTGACGAAAAGCCGCGTTGCATCGCCTCGACGGCCAACAAGAAAACATTCACCCCGCGATAGGGTTTCCGGGACTGCAGATTTCTCGGCCACCCGTCCCCTCCTCTGCGTCGGATCGGGCTTCGCCAAGGAACGGTTCCAGCATCCATGAGCTCGAGAATTCGGTCGGTGACTTCCTGATAAATATCACGACGCTGTTTTCGTTTTGCCATCGCTCCTCTCAAAGTCTGACCGGCAGTCTTATCACTAAAGACTGTGACAGTCTGACGGTTGGATTGTTGCAGTGCCTCGTTGTGCCACAACGGCGGCGACTGCGTCAACACAAAATCGGTGACCACCTTTCACGGTTGATCCGCAAGTTGATCTCGGAGTAACCCCAGAGCTTGGTTCACTGCAGTCGTGATTTGTTGGCAACTCGAGCAGCCCTCCTCTGACTCGACACCGAGGATGACCTCGCCGGTGTGAATGCACTGGACCGTCCAAGTTGGTCTTGAGGTGATACGTCCTCCGGTTTCTGGGAAGAAGCGGGTGCGGAACGGGCCAGGAGTCATCTGTATGAACTGACGGACTGTTTGAGTCTCGGCCTCTGTGAGAGCTGTTTGGGCTTTCGACTGTCGTGCTGACTCCAGTGCGATGCAAATCGTCCGGGCATTGATTTTGGCCGTTTGCTGATCTTCCCAGTAGCTCAGCCCCAAGATGAATTGCTGCGTAGACTTGCAAAAGAGATCGACGGTCCGATCGACGCTATCGACTCCATGTGCCAAGCTGTAAGGACCGGGAAAGTCTGTGAAGAACTTTGAAAGTGTGTCTGTTGAGGTTTGTTGTGTCATAATGTTTCCTTCTGTTTGATTGACCATGCAGACCTACTTCTGCTCTTCCAATCGTGTCGCAAGGGTCTTCGCGGAACGCGATTTGTTGAAGCTGGCGTTCTTCACGTCGGCTGCAGACAAACCCTTGCGACACGATTGGAAGAGCAGGAAACTGCGTGGATCGTCAGTCAAATAGAAGGAACAGACTCTCAACAGCAAACTCGCTTGCTCATAATAGTTAGATGGTTCTCTACGAATGGCCCAGCAGGTGACGGCAGCCCAGCGATAGTCATACAGCAACGCAGTGATTTCGCCGTTGGTTGTGGATCAGCGATCAGGTCACGTTGCGTAGAACACGGTTTCTTGTTGCACAGAAGGATATCAGTGGTCCATAACTGCACCGCAATGGATGCGATGCAGTATTGGATATGCCGTTCAAAATGACATCGCTGAAACACGTCCGAGCCGTCCGCGTGGTGGTGAAGAATCGGTATCCAATCTTCGCGTGTTTCGGCTTTCGAAAATCAGGCACCGATCGTGAAGCCCGGGAATGAAACTGGATTCGTACGTTTTTCGACCGGATGTGTTTCCATGCAGCAGCCGCACGATCTCGGTACAAGCCATTCGTAGAGCTATGATCGCGATGGCTTGGTTGTACAGTTTCACCAAAATGCCAAAGGCGGGTTTGTTCGCGGCCGCCGCTACCGCGTCCTGACGAGCGAATGTGCGGGAACGGGTGCGTCGGTGGTGGCAGAATTTCGGGCCTCAGGTCCGCCAACGCCTCACGAACAACCGCCCAATTTCGCCGGTCCCCACTCCGCCCGGATTAAGGAGAAGCTAACGCCATGTCACCCAATTCTGCATCGGTTCACTTTTTGCCGAAGGCTGGCCTTCCGAAGGTCGACGATTCAGCCGCATGGCAGATTCTCGACACCGGGGCTTCAATGCCCATGATGTTTCAACTGCATCTGAGATCGGGCGAAGTTGTTTCTTTTCCCTATTCAGATTTGCGGGAAGTCCGACTTCGAGATGCCGGCTTCATCCAGCTGGCCCTGCTGGGAGTGGCACACTACCGAATTTCGATTTCCGGTCGCCTGCTAACAGAACTGGCCACGCTGCTCGGCCTCGGTCGCGTGCGTTCGTTGCATGTGGCCGACCCCCGCGACGTCTCTCGGCCTGAAGAAATACCTACGATTGAAGAGATCACCATTGAGGTCATCGCAGACGAGATGGTGTAGGCCACTGCAAACATAATACGGGCTGACGCGGGGCAATGGGAAAAGAGTTGCTGTTTGTCCCTGCCGCTCGGCGTGAGGCGCCACGGTTGCAGGGCACGAATCAAAGTAATCGGCTCGCCCCTTTCCCATCGCCCCGCTCCGAATTTCGCTTATCAGTCATTCAATCGCCGGACGAGGCCATCGAACAGGCATGTCTGGATCTAAGTCGACGATCTCTTCGTCGCTGATCCATGCTGTGGCTGGTCGCGATTCGAGGAACGACCATTCGTAGCGGGCCGGTGTCCATCCGGTGGATTCGGTGAAGACTTCGATTAGTGATCCGGCGTGGACGGGCTGGCCGTCGAGATAGTGCCGCAGCCCACTGGATTCGTGCTGTAGTTCTAAATGGCCCGTGAGTTTGGTTTGATCGTTCATCGGCGTCCCTCCTCCGCATTCGTGTTGCGGTGATGCTTTGTCTCAGAGGTAGCACGGACAAGCGAAAACTACAACAACCGATCCACTCACGATTTCGCATCGCTGTGGGTGTGCAGTGCCACGGGTGAAAGAGCGTACCGAAGCTGGTCCGGTACGCCCTGAAGGTTATGACTGATCGGAATCGGCATCGTCCTGAATCTGTCCGCAGATCCATGTGTGTGCCAGATCGCTCAGCTTGGCGAGAACCAGCAGATCGTCCCTGCGGAAACTTTTCGTGTGTTTCCAGTCGTCTCCGTCACGGTAGGCTCGCTCGAACGTCGTGTTGAAGAAATCCTGACCTTCGGACGAAGTATTCCGGAAGATCGCGGCACTGACGAGGCCGAAGCGAATGCGGTGAACGGGTTGATTATTTTGCTGTGACATAACTGTCTCCTTTGTTGTTGGTTAAATGAGGCTCGCTTTTGCCAGCCGTACGCGCCCGAAGCCAGCTTGGAACAGCGGCGTCATGGACCACACGTTTGTGCGGGCAGGCCATTGATGACGATGGGCCAAGCTGGCATTCAGCGAATCGAGGCTGGCAATCGCCAGAGCTCATTTCTCCAATGGAAGGAAGCAGGAATCTTTGCAGGAAGTCAATCCCTTCACCGACAATCGCAAAACGGTATTCATGATGCGGACTGCTCCGGTCGCCATCCGCCGATGGTTGACACTTGTTCAAGCGTGGTTGGGGCGACTGGACGCACCAATTTCGGAGAAGAGATGGACCAACGTGCCGCTGGATCGTCACTGGTGTGGCTTAGTCGTCATTGACCTGTGTGGAAATGTGTAGCTGTGATCGCTTCGTGGGATTCGATCCAGGAAGGCGACGGTCATCTCGCTTTGAGATTTTTTTCCGCCGATCAATGAACCCGCGTTGACTTTGGACAGTAAGTGGCAGTACATTGCCATTGGCAGTACATTGCCATTGGCAGTGCATTGCCACGCCCCCGCAGCTACCAACCAATCACGGAAAATTGACTATGGGCAAAAAGAAGCAAAAAGATCTGGGTGCTAGGGAACGTCAGATAATGGACGTAATCTTCGAACTTGGCGAAGGTTCGGTCACCGACGTTCTCAGGAAGCTCGCCGACCCGCCCAGTTATTCCGCCGTGCGGACAATGATCCGGCTGCTCGAAAGCAAGGGGTTTCTGAAACATCGGCAGGAAGGCACGAAATATGTCTATCGGCCGACTCAGTCACCAACCGTCGCTCGGAAGTCTGCATTGAAGCATGTCATGCAGACGTTTTTCGGCGGGTCGGCTCCTGATGCTGTCGCGGCGATTTTCGATTCGGAAAAACTGTCCCCGGAAGATCTCAAACGCATCGAAAGACTGATCGATGACGCTCGAAAGGAGGGACAGTAATGAGTCAATTCCTGAAAACTACGGTTGAGTTCATTCCCAACGGCACGGTTGTTCTGTTTGCCGACATTGCGATCAAAGCGACGGCCGTGCTGTTGTTGGCCGTCTTTGCAAACATCCTGCTTCGTCGTCGTTCCGCAGCCGTCCGGCATCGAGTCTGGAGTCTCGCGTGTTGTGGACTGCTGAGTTTGCCGTTGCTCACAACGATGCTGCCAGGTTTGCGTTTACCGATCCTGCCACCACTTGCGAAAAACACTGTTGCGCCGCTGTTGCCGCGTTCAGAAATTGGCGGCGAACCAGAAGAACTAACGGACGATCACCTTCCGGAACATCTATCGCTTCTTCCGGACCGGATCGGGAAGGCATCTGCGGAACTGGGGAATGACATCGTTCAACAATCGCCGAATCCCTCCATGAACTTCGACGAAGACATACCATCGCTGGACGATTCAGAGACGACAGTCGGAGCCGGAACAAGAGCATCTGCGACTGCAAAAAACAGCGCCAGAGAATCCGCTTTGCTTTCCGATGCATCGGGGTTTGTCGTGTGCTGTCTGTGGGGCATTGGCTTTCTGTTCACCGTTTGGCCGCTGGCGATCGGATTCAGTCGAAACGCGGCGTTGCAAAAAGGGGCTCAGTCTGTTGATGACGCGCCTCAGTTGACTCGACTGCAAAGACTCAGCTTAAACCTGGGCCTGCGGCGACAGGTCACTCTATTGGAAACCCATCGCGCCATTGTTCCCATCACCTGGGGAATCCTGCGGCCGGTCGTGCTGTTCCCCGTTGCCTGGCGAGAATGGACCGCTGAACGCCGCGAACTGGTGCTGCTCCACGAATTGGCTCACGTAAAAAGACTGGATGTCGCCTGGCAACTCGTCGCGCGACTGGTCTGCGCGTTGTACTGGTTTCACCCGTTGTCGTGGTACGCGCTGCGGCGACTGCGAATTGAACGAGAACTGGCCTGCGATGACTGCGTGCTGATGACCGGTGCACGGCCGTCGGAATACGCTCGCGAACTGGTCGAGATGGCTCGCAGTTACCAGTTCCTTGTATTGCCCACGGCCATAGCCATGGCGCAAACGACAAACCTTGAACAACGCATCCGGTCGTTGCTGGACCAGGCAGGTTCGCATGTCCCGGTAGGCCGAATGGCAGGTCGATTGTTACTGGCGCTGGCGATTCTGGTTGTCACCGGCATTGCGATCGTGAGACCGGCGGCGAAGGCGTCCGAGCTGGCCGTTACCGCACAGAGCAACGACAACAATCCGACAGATCCGGCAGTGCAAACACCTGCTGACGGAGATGATGAAAACGCTGCAGACGCAACAGCGAAACCTGTCGCCGCCGACCTGCCGGACGTGACGCTGGAATACGAAGGCCGGGTTGTTTCCCCGACTGGCCAACCCGTTCCTGATGCAAAGATATTCTTCGTCTATTGGTCGCCGGGTGGCTACGCAGCCCGGAAGCACATGGAACCGATGGCGGCAACCGACGCCGATGGGCGTTTCGAATTCCATTCAGAGCGAAGTGACTTCATATCCGATAGCGCGTTCTACATGTGCAGTCTGGTGGCGGTCGCCGAAAACTACGGATTTGCAAAAGACTGGTCGATCGCGTTTGAAACGACTGGTCGAGCCGCGAAGCATTCACCGATGCTGTCGAAGGCATCAGCCGATGCGAAACAGCAGAATCCCACACGAGAGTTCCAACTGGTCTACGATGACGTGCCTCTCACCGGCCGAGTTGTCTCGACGGAAGGTCAGCCGGTTGCAGGCGTACGCATTCGAATTGATCGAATGTGGTTCAACAGAACGGGCAGTCTAGATTCCTGGGAAGCGGCGTCGAAAGCCGACAAGGCCGATTCCTATTCACTGCGGAAAGAAACTCCACTGGCAACCAACGGCGCTCAGCTAGCGGCAGCTATCCCGGACGTGCAGACCGACAAGGACGGTCGTTTCGTGATGAAGGGAATTGGTCGGGAACGAGTCGTTCAACTGCTGGTCGGCGGAGCTGGTGTCGAGGCAAAGATGATCAAGGCCCGGACACGAAAGGGCAAGACGTTCGAAGTCCCTAATTCCTGGAGAATGGGAGACCGCCCGAACAACAGAGATATCTACTATCCGGCCGAGTTCACACATGTGGCCGGACCATCTAAACCTGTCGTCGGACGCATTACGGATGCTGATACGGGTGAACCGATATCAGCCGTATCTATTGCAGCCGGAGCCAGCACGACGTTTACGATTGGTGGCAAACCGTGGATCACTACGACGACCGATGCCGACGGAAGATATCGGCTGGAAGGGCTGCCGGTTGGCGATCACCAATCGATCTACATTCAACCCCAATCGATAACAGCCTACGTTCCGGCTGGTGCTCGGATTCAAACGAAAATAGATGCCGCCCAGATTGAGAAAGACATCCGACTGAAGAAAGGTATCTGGGTTCGAGGAAAAACGCAGGACGATCGGACGGGCAAACCCCTGTCAGGGTCTGTGGAATACTTTGCAGACAATGGCAACGAGCTGCTTAAAAAGTTCCCACAGTTTCGCCGAGCGTTCAGCTATGAACGGCGTTCTGATTCGCAGGGCCGATTCGCGATCGCAGTTCCCCCTGGTCGCGGAATACTAACATTCAGGCCGGACGATTTTGGTAGCTACGAACGAGGTGTCGGCGCAGCTGGTGTCACAGTCCCTTCCAAAAACAATCCCGGCGGGACGACAACGATGTTCCTCACTCAGCCGCATTTCCTTTTGTCGACTGACTACGCGATTTACCGAGAGATCAATCTGGCCGTCGATTCCGACGCGGTCGAAGTGACTCTTGCACCGTCCTCAGGAAAGCCGGTCACCGGAAAACTTCTGGATCCTAACGGGGCTCCGATCACCGACGGATTGATTGTCATGACCGACGATTCACTTCAACCGGCCAGATATGACGACACTGAAAACCTTTTCCGAGTCGAAGGGTATTACCCTGACAGAGCTCGTCAGCTGTTCTTTTTTCATGTCGACCGAAACCTGGCCGGTTACCTAAAACTGGAAGGCAAAGCGCCGAAAGACTTGACGGTCACGCTTCAGTCCGCCGCTGCGATCCGTGGGCGACTTGTCGACGCCACCGGTGCGCCGGTGCCAGGTGTTCGACTATGGGGGGAGGGAATCCCCGGGCAGAACAACGGCATCGAGGATTTGCGTTTGCAAACCAGTGACGACGGACAGTTCTTAATTCGCGGCCTAGTGCCCGGATACAAATACAACGTCAGTGGTTCGGGGAACGATGGGGTTGGGCAGATCCTTATTGACACCAGTGTTGAACAGGCGGGATCACGTGACGTCGGCGACGTGAAACTCAGACGCAAATACCCGGAGACTTTAAGAGCGGACGCGGTCGATTCAACGGCCCGGGCCACACTCATTGGCCGGGTTATTGGGCCGGAAGGTAATCCGCTCAGCGACGCTGTCGTGTGGATAGCGGAACAAGCCGTTTCAAGCACGCGGTGGAGTTCAGAGTTTCGGCCGACGAAATGGAAGCGACTCACACAGTCGAAGGCAGATGGAAGTTTCGACGCAGGGACGACAACGATACGAGACAGTATGGTCCGGCTGGCCGCAACGGCACCGGGTTTCGGCTGGGCGTGGAAGGATGTAGAAGCTTCGGATCTCAACGACGAAATTACGTTGGAACTTGTCAAAGACCTCTCGATTGAAGGACAGATTCTTTCGCTGGACGGAAAACCGGCCGTCGGTGTGAAACTCACCGTCAACCACGTGCGCGAAAAGAGTCCAGACCTCACCCTTGCTGAGATTATTCGAGGGACGGTTGGGTCGTCCGGAGTTTACACAAACTCGCCGACACCACCCTTCAACGGCGGTGGCCCAGAGTTTTCTTCAGTCGTGACGGATGCCGAAGGGCGGTTTCGCATCGACGGAATGGGAGCAGATCGAAGTGTTCGGCTGGAAGCCATTGGTGGCGGCATTGGCGCGAGTCGTTTCAGGATCATCACGCGAGCGACTCCGGAGAAACTAAAACCGCACGGGGCCGTCGATGTCCGAGAAGGACTTCCGGAGAGTACCTACTTCGCACAGTTCACACACGTCGCAACCCCTGCTCGCACCGTTCGCGGCACCGTAACGGACACAGCCACGGGGCAACCCGTTGCCGGCGTCAGAATTTCGAGTCAATCGTCGTGGCACATTATGCTGAATCCCGTGACGACCGACGCGAATGGCCGCTACGAAATCACTGGCTTGCCAAAGATGGAAATGTACCGACCATTGATCTTTGAACCACCCGGGACGATGTACTTCAACAAGGAAATTGAGATAACTGACTCACCGGGATTGCAGCCGATCACGCTCGACGTGACGTTGGCAACGGGTATTACGGTGAAGGGAAAGTTGACGGATCGCGACACCGGACAGCCGTTGAGTGGCACGTTGATGTACAGTCCGCTGGCCGGAAACGAAAACTGGCGAACGATTGGTGACGCGGATGTTGCGAATCCTGCTGCAACCAGCGTCATCGGTGATGATGGAACGTACGAAATTTCCGTGCTGCCTGGCCCGGGAGCTCTCACTGCTCGAACAACTGCTGCCGGATATGTACCGCCAAAGATTGATGTGAGACGACTGGAGGAACTCACAACAGACATTATGAAGGACGTCAGCGGCGGGGTCACTGCTTTGAGTACTCAGGCAGGGGAACAAACCCATGGCTTGGTCGGCATGTTCGACAAACATGCTCTGAGGCTGATCAGCCCGTTGAAGGACACAACACAGTTAACAGTGGACCTCACGGCACTTCGTGGTCGTTCTCTTCAAGGCAGGATTGTGGACGACAACGGGCAGCCTCTTGCAGGAGTCAAAGTCCGCGGGCTGGGTGACTTAACCGATCCTGCCGTGCCCCTGAAAACCGCCGATTTCACGGTGACAAATCTAGCTCCCGCTCAGAAACGTCGGGTCTATTTTCATCACGCCGAACGCAAACTGGGAACAGCCATCACGATTGACGGCCTGCCATCAAAACCTCTCACCGTGCGAATGCAGCCAACAGGAAGTATCAAGCTGCGTTTCGTTGATGGTCTTAGTGAGCCTTTGCCGGACATTGAAGTCCACGTCCACCGTGTCTTCGATTCCTTTCACCACTCCGATGAGAATGGTCGCGTCCATATCTCAGACATCATTCCCAATGCGGAATATATGATTCGCGCAAAACCAGCGGAACAACGTGGCCCGAGTCTCACAGTCAGCATGAAAACAACTGTTTTGCCGGGGCAGACTCTGGATCTCGGGACATTCACGAAGAAGGATAAGTACCAATACGAAGTGGTCGAGGAGACGGAGAAATCCAAAGGCAGCACGCAATCGAGTTCGCGTTAGCTTTGTTAACGACAGACTCTTGACCGTGTCAGGCAATTTCATACAGGCTAATCTTGATTTTAGAAAGTTTCTGGCTCGACCGTTCTCTTTGTTCTGATCGCCACTTTCAGAGTTTACAACCACGAATTTGACGAATCGTAACGCCGAAAATTCGTGCCATTCGTGGTTCAGAACGCCATCACATAGATTCCGGTAGAGTCAGGGAATTTTGAAGTGAAGTAGGGATTCAAAAATGCCATCCACTTCAGCCATTTTGAACCGTTGGAAACCCAGCGCGGATGAGCCCTGGAATTTCCAGCGTGTGTGGCACCTTCATCGGCGAGCCGGATTCGGCGGCACGTGGGCCGAATTGCAACGGGATCTGACCGATGGTGTCGGCGCAAGTGTTGATCGGTTTCTGGCGGGAGAAAGTCATTCCGTCGGAGTTCCCGCCGAGTTCGGTGAAATGGCCGACACGATTGGTCATGCCGCCATGACCTCGGCGAATATCGACCGCCTCAAAGCATGGTGGATCTACCGGATAATTTTCTCGCCCGATCCGTTGACCGAGCGGCTGACATTGATGTGGCACAATCACTTCGCCACGTCGAATGTCAAGGTTGACGATGTTGAAATGATGTGGCGACAAAATCTACTGTTTCGCAAACATGCTTCCGGGGCGTTTGGCGACCTGTTGACCTCAGTCGTCAAGGATCCGGCGATGCTGGTGTGGCTGGACGCGGCGGCCAATCGCAAAGAACACCCCAACGAAAACCTCGCTCGCGAACTGATGGAACTTTTCACTCTGGGCGAAGGACACTACACCGAAGACGACGTGAAGAACGCGGCGAAGTGTGTCACCGGCTGGACCGTTTCGCGCCGAGCGTTTCGCGATCACGTTCAACATCACGATGTGAGTCAAAAAGCTGTTCTGGGCAAGACCGGTGCGTTCACTGGAGACGATTTGCTGGGCATCCTGCTGTCTCGGCCGGAAACATCGCAACGGATCGCGTGGCGGTTGTGTGATACTTTTCTCGGTGCAAGTGTCGCGACATCCGACGTCATCGATCAACTGGCAGCTGGACTTCGCGACCACGAGCTGGATATCCGTGGGGCGGTCGAAACGATCCTGCGATCGAACCTGTTTTTTTTCCAGAAGAACATCAGTACACGTGTGGCCGCGCCGGTTGACTTTGTCGTCGGTTCCGTGCGTGCATTGGAACTGGTTGACAAGCCACCCAGCACACTCTTGTTAGCCGAAAGTATCGACCGGCTGGGGCAGGAGTTGTTTTCGCCACCGAATGTATTCGGCTGGAAAGGCGGTCGCCGTTGGATCAACGCTCGGTCAATGATCGGTCGTGGCAAATTTGCGGCTGCCCTGCTTGCCGGCGAACTCCATTACTCGCCGTTGCCCGATGATGCGTTTCAACTGGCGAAACGACACACCGGAACAAACGATGCGACCGAGACAGCTGAGTTCCTTTCGAAGTTATTGCTTGGGAACGGTAAAGAGCCGAGCCGAACAGATTCCCTGAAGACGACGAGGGAGGAAGAGGTTCGTCGTTTTGTCGGGCGGATGCTGGCATCTCCGGAATCGCAGCTGTGTTAGTTGGACACGACTTGCCATGCGTGGCAGCAACTCGTGCCGGAACCGGCCAACTCAGACCCTGAGTTGGCGACCATTTTCTTTTGCAACGGTGGGGACGGATAATGTTCAATCGAAGACAGTTCCTGAAATCATCTTCGCTGGTGGCACTCACGCCGACGGTTCCGGCCTTTCTACAGCAAACAGCGAGTGCAACCGAAGCCGAGAAACACGAGCGGATTCTGGTGGTTGTCCAACTCAGCGGCGGGAATGACGGGCTGAATACCGTGGTTCCGTTTGCGGACGAGGCATATCAAAAACATCGAAGAGTACTACGGCTGCCAACAGATCGACTTCACAAGGTTGCCGAAGGAATTGGCCTGCATCCGGCGATGGAAAATGCCGCAGAGCTATTCGAAGACGAGCGATTGTCCATTGTTCAGGGAGTCGGCTACCCGAACCCGAATCGTTCACACGATGTGAGCATGGCGATTTGGCAAACGGCTCGGTTTGACCGGGAAGAACACAACGGCTTCGGCTGGATTGGCCGATCACTCGATACTCTGCCTGCACCAAAACGCAATGCGCCGAGTTCCGTTCTGATTGGAAACCAGGCAACTCCGGTGGCCCTGCGAGGCCGCAAGAGTAGGTCCTCTGCCTTCGACACCATCGGCGATATGCTGACCGACATAAACCTCCGCCCCGGCCCATTGCCGAACGGCTCCGCAAGTGAAAGCGACGGTGACCTTTCGTCATTCATCAATCGCACAACCGTCGACGCCTATGCAACGGCCGATCTTCTGACGGATATTGTCAACCAGAAAAAACGCGAATCAGTATCGTATCCGTCTTCAAAGCTGGCTAGTCAACTGAGACTAGTTTCCCAGTTGATTCAGGCCGACATGGGGACACGGGTCTACTATGCAATGCAAAGCGGATACGACACGCATTCGGTCCAATTGCCATCACACTCTCGGCTGCTGCGAACGCTATCGCAGGGACTAAAGGCATTCCTTGACGACATAGCGGCTGCCGGTCTGGAAGATCGAGTCCTCGTCCTGTGCTTCAGCGAGTTCGGACGCCAAGTGCAGGAAAACGCCTCGAACGGCACCGACCATGGAACCGCCGGCCCGGTATTCGTCGCGGGTAAATCCGTTAAAGGCGGTCTGCTTGGTCAACACCCGGAACTGGAGACTCTGACCAACAACGCCCCAGAGCACACAACGGATTTTCGAAGCGTGTATGCCTCCGTATTGCAGGAATGGCTGCGAATCGAAAACGCGCAAGTGTCGGGCGATTTCGAACCTCTACAGCTATTCTCGTAACAGGAACTGCGACACCGGAAATGTTTGAACCTGTTTCACGACAGAGAAGTCCGTCAATTCGGAAATGTCCGTGCAGGAAGTCAATCCCTTCAGCGACAATCGCAAAACCGTAGGACCGCATGTACGGAAAATCGTGAATACAGATTGCTGTTCAAAACAGTTCGAGTTGCGTTGATGGTGCGATGGCCACGCCCTCAGCTTCAGGAGGATTCATTCTTGCCTGATCGCCTGTGATTGGCGGCAGTTTTGCAGCGTCTTCGAACGTCGTGCCCAGTATCCAATCCGTGGCCTTCTGAGCGGCTCCGGCAGCAGTGATGACGAGACGTTTGTCACCTTTCAGCTTCTTCCGCCAGTTGTCGATGTAGGCGGCGGAATGCTCGACTGTCGGTTCGCTGATTCCGGCGGTGGCGGCCAAAAACGCAGCGGACATTTCTGCGACGAGTTCTTCGCGACTGTAGTCCGGACTGCCGAACGGAGCGGGGTTCTCGTCGAGTCCGCGGTTCAGTCGACGGCTGATCCCTGTGCTATGCGATAATTCATGATAAAGCGTTGCGTAAAAGGCTTCGCGGCTTTCAAACCTTTCAGGTTCGGGCATCAGCACCTGATCGTTCGAGGGGCGGTACAATGCACGTGTGCCGCCATACTCGATGGCTGGCCCGTCGCGATATCCGGCGACAATATTCTCGGCGGCAGCGAGCGGCTCAAACGGCGGTGCATCAGGATCGGGCGTGACCGCGTCCGGCGGATCGATATCCTCGCACTGCTCGACGTTGAACACGTTGTAATGTCGTAGCACGGGCAGCTTGATCTCTTCGCCTGTTTCTTTGTCTTCCTTCTCGATCTGCTTCCAGAACACGACAAGCGAAGACTTTTCTCCCCTTTGAATGTTTCCGCCCTTGGTCTTCGCCTGCTTAAACGTCAGCCAGTAATCCGACGAAAAACCGCGTTGCATGGCTTCAACGGCCAACAGGAAGACATTGACCCCGCGATATTGCTTTCCGGATTGCAGATTCTTCGGCCACCCATCCCCTCCTCCGCGTCGAATCGGATTTCGCCACGGAACCGTTCCGGCGTCGAGGAGTTCGAGAATCCGCTCAGTCACTTCCTGATAAATGTCGCGTCGCGACCGCTTCGATTTCGCCATGCCGCCCTACCACTTCGGGCGGGAAAGCACCTGAGGTGTTAGTGTCATCGGCTTGCCCCTATCTGCTTGTTTTTGATTCACGCGGTTCTTTTTCGCATGACTCAAGTCGTTGCGTCAATCAGAATCTTCCCAGCGTTTGCGCGAGATCGACGCTTCGGTTCGTACGGTCAAGCGAGAACTAAGACACTGAACCGCTGGGAGAACCGGTTAGCTGTTAGCTTATGTTCAAGCTGGCGAGTCGTGGACACGAAAGAACGAAATACGCACTGACGATGGGACGAAACAATTACACCGGCTGCCCATGCACATCGGCCCCCCCCGGGCGTTCGACGGAGATTCGGCCTGCGTCGGACGGGTCGGCTTCGCGCGGCTACGGCCCGACTTGTATGTGGCCTATAAAACCATCCTACCCTTGATCGGATGCCCCCCGCCATCAACGTAATCGGACACTACGTCACCTTCTGTAATTGCTCGATGACGTTGCGTAGTGTGCAGGGATTGGCATCGTTGGGGCACGGCAGCACTTGTTAGATTCCAAAACGGTGCCATGCTGATAGAATTCATTGTCAAGAGTCAAATTTTCAGGAATTCGTGTGAACACCCGAACTCTAACATTTAGATCACAGCTGAAAGGAGAGCTCGATGATTTCCTAAAGGACGAAGGCGTTGAATGTTCGAGAACATGTTCTGCTCTTGTTGCATTCGCGGCAAGCTTGGCGTCCTATAAGGAAGAAGGTATTTCACTTTCCCCAGAAGTGTTTTTTTGCGATTCCGTCGAGGAAATTGCGCAGTTTCTTCCGTCAAGTGATTTTCATCGGCTAGGTAACGGTCCACAGGAGGACACCACTATTCGTAGCGCACTAAAGGAATGCGCTCCTTTGGCGCGAGGAGGCTGGTCCATATTCGTTGAGCGAGGAGATCCAACGACCTTTCAGTACGGCGTCATTGCGTCTGCGGACGTGCCCTTTTCACTTACCCTAGAAGAAGCCATTATCGGCGACACCTCGGAGTCAGAGATCTTTGCCTTGCTGATACGTCGCGTCGCTGAAAATTGTGTCGAGATTCGAGGGAGCAATGGTCATGCGCGGTGTGTGTTTTTCTCAGATTTGCGCTACGACAGCCCGAATCCGGCCCAGACGCTAGCCACGCTTGCTCGCGTGCTCACCAGTGCTGTCGAGGGGGCCGGGCGTGATCGAACCCGCAGGTTTCTAGAACGTTGCTTGTTCGATTCTCTAAATCGATCGCATGGTGCGTTGATTGCTGTCATGAGCGCCCGCCGAAAGAAACTACCAACTAAACTGCGCGATGCGGTGCAATTGGACCATCCGATCGACCTCGTTGAACGCGTGGAGAACTTTCATAAATACGGTGACAGTCAATCCGTCGCGCGCCTCGAATCGGCAAGTGCCCTGATCGAAGGAATGCTTGCATCGGACGGAATTCTCATAGCTCGAACGGATGGCTTGATTATCGCCTACCGTGGGTTTCTTCAACAAAGCAAAACTGAGGCTGGAACTCGAATCGTTGGCGGATCGAGACGCCGTACTTTTGGGGGCTTGACGCAACTGGTATCGAAGAACGACTTGGTCGCAGCTTTTTTTCGGTCGCAAGATGGCGACACTGAGATCTCGGAGGTGACTCCATGAGTGGAGAAATGATCCCATGGGATGCCAAGCAGGGGGCTGTTGTCCCCGCAAGCGCTACCTCTCCATCAGAAATCATAAAGTACGCTGTCAGGCATCTGCGTTCAGTAGAGTCAAAACAATTGATTTCGGCGTTCGAGTCGCAAAACTATGAAATGGGCACGACCTTCATTTGGTCGAAGGCAATGTTCGTGTTGAAGGCACAGCTGGCGACGCTCGGTAGTGAGTTTGTTGGTGAGATGCTCCAACGTCCTGACATAGACGAGTACAGCGACGTCAGAAATTGCGTGACAGACACAGAGGCAATCTCTCTTGCCGAGGATCTAGGGATGATAGCGCATACGGATTGCTTCCGTATGCGCCAATCTCATGAAGTGATCAGTTATTTTGCTCGCCTCAGTTCTCAACCTGATGCCGATGAAGAGGCGATGATGGAACCAGAAGAGGCAATCGGCTGCCTTCGAGCTTGTGTAAAGAATGTACTTGCTCAGCCAATTATTGAAGTAGCACATAGTTTTGCCGACTTTCGTAAGCAGCTGGAAGAAACAAATCTTTCCGCAGAGTCAGAAGCAATTACATCACTTGTCGCATCTCCGTACTTTTACAGACGAACGACTCTCAGCGTTCTGTTAGCGCTGCTCAAGACAACGAGCGGGGCAAGCTTGGAACATGTCGGAGCGAATATCAATACGGTCCTGCCGCTCCTGTGGCCTGACCTCAAAAAACCGCAGCGATGGCAGGCGGGGCAGACGTATGCTCAGCTATTCAACGACGGTAGCAAATCGCCATTAAGCTACCTCAAGAAAGCATTGTTGAAGGTAAAGGGATTTGACTTCGTCCCAGAAAACCTCAGGTCAAATACCTTCACACGAGCAGCTCGAGAGGTGCTTTCAGCCCATGAGAGTATGAATAATTTTTACAACGAGCCCGCAAAAATCCGGCTACTTGAGAACCTGGGGACGACGATTCCAGAACCGGCGTTTCCACTTTGCATGACCGCAATCCTATCGATTTGGCTTGGAAACTCCTTCGGCAATTCATGGGACGCAAGCCCCATAGCATCAAAGCTTCTGGACAATCTCTCGCAGGAGCAATGGCAGTACTACTTAGACGGTTGCCTAGCAGCAGATAGAGCAATACTCTTGAAGTTGTTCTCATCCAAGCCTAGGAGTCGCTGGGTCGAACTAGTGAAAAAGTACGATTTGCATACCACAGAGGTTGATGATCGCCGCGTCCGTTCACTGCTGAAAGTCTCAGAAGCAGGCAGGGGAGAGAGTGTGCAAAAAGCAGCTCGGCGAATCTACGCATCTAGCACTGGTTCATCGGTCTCATCATAGAAACCAGCGTGAACCATGAATTCCGGTTGCCATCGAATGTGCATCCCAACTCGATAGTCGGCTTAGTTGCCCTAATTGCTTTGCAATTAAATTCGAGTACTGAATTGTGACCGGAAGCGAAGAAGGATTTAGGCTTTGCCATGAGTGACAACTAAATGCGAAGATCTGATTCACGATGGCGCCCATGTCCCTAAAGGTTGACAGGGGGTGTAAGTCAATAAGAACCGGATGCGGCATGCCGTCCGCCGGTCGCTTCACCTCCTTCGGGCCAACGAGGTTTAACAAAATCTGGCTCTTCGAAAGTTGCAAGTAGCTCGAGCGGTCAGGTGCGTACGCTCCTTTGAACTGTCGTGACATCGCATCAAAGGCACCTTGTTGTCGAAGATCAAATATTAGATGGGGACTTGACCTCAAGAAATTCACAAATGCAAAGTCGATCTTGCAGTCGACGATGGTGTTCACTGCATCCTTAACGGCATGAACATCTTCACGGCTGAAGGACTTAAAGGAGTAGTGAAACGTCAGTCTGATCGGTAAGTGTGGATCCCAATGTAGATCCATCGACGCTTTATTCACTGCCGCCACTACGGTATCGACGAGTGTGGGACGGTAATGCTCAAACGCGACGGACTTGCTGAGGTTGCTCAAGCGGTAGCTCCCATCTCCCGAAAACACCGTTGTTATTCCGACCAGACGATCGCGCGCAGCAAGTTTGCCGTGGCCCACATTGGCGCTTCCGAGGCCAACTACCAAATCTTGTCCACCCGAATCGGGAGACCGCAAGAGCCACGGCGTTCCTCCCAGCTTGGCATACGTGGCAAGCGCCATGTTGTTTAACGCGTACGCCAAGCGACTGATCGGGAGTTCAGCAGTCTCAAGCGTGAACTCTTGAGACGCGATTTTCAATGACAGTAGTCGTGCCTTAGTGACCAAATAAGGACTCTGATCACTGCGTAGAGACTTGTCAGCATCCAACACTTGAACTATAGCGAAATCCCAGCCGTTTCCGTTCCGAGTCGCTTCGTCAACCGCTAGGCTATATGAAGACGCCGTGCCGTCTGGCGTCGTGAAGTATTGGACCGTGATTTCGTTGAGACGATACTTGCCGCTAAATCCGGAATCGAATGGGCCAGCCTTGCCACTCTGAACTTGGGTTTGCACTCCGTTCAGAAAACGCTCGACGAAATCGGTAACCTTGGATCGATATGATTCTTGGCAGATCACCATGAATTTCAGGTTCCGATCTCGGAACTTGTTCTTGGATACTGGCCCGAATTCCTTTAATCCTCGATCATGCCACTTGTCACAAGCTTGTTCGAATTCATCAAATACGTAGGTCGGTCGAGGACACCGTCGAATGTCCGGAAAATTGGCTGATTCACTATTTACGAACGCTTCCAGTGAGATTTCAATCTCCGGTGGCATGGCCGACGGAACTTCAAGGGCGAAGTAGTTCTGAATGCGATTCAGCCGTGCAAACCTGCCGGGACCGGAGGAAAATTCTGCGATTCTTTGATCCAACGTCGTCCGCACTCGCCGCCATTCTCTCCCGAAAGCATGCTCTGCCACGCGTTCAAAGCCTATTGGATCCAAATCAATGTGACACTCGCGGGCGGGCACGACTGTGTCTTCGTCACGTGTATCGCTGAGTACCAGATCGCTTCCGACGACCTCCGATACTCGCCCAATTATGTTGAAGCGTGGCGATACTCGTCGATCACGGTCAGCAGTCCGTTTTCCGACATAGAGCCCAGTGAGATTCATGCCCTCTGCTATCAAGTCATCGCAGTTTTTTTCGATTATTCGCTTAGTCCGACAACCAAATACGATTCCAAGAAATGCTCGCTGATTCGGAAACTGAAAGATACGAGGTTCAATTGTGAACTGCGGGCGGACAGCGAGCCAATCCGTGTTGCTCCCACCCGGTTGCATAAAATTGTCTTGCGGACCCAATGCCAGAAATTCTAGCGGACGCGTGCGTAGTATGGGCCTTCCCATTCCAGACACCACTGAAATGCAGCCTTCGCTAATTACGTCAGCGAGTAGCCACAAATGTCGTTCGACTAGTACCGACGACGTTCGGCCCGCGATCTCTGGGGCTGACTCGGAAATCTTGACCGCCTTGATCTGGCTTGCCCCTTCCCTCCTGAACACGTACTGCCCCGCGTATCGCTGTCTCAGTTCTCGCAATTGTTCATTGCTCTTGTAGCTGAACTCAAGTACGCGAAGTGCCTCACCATCCACGCGAACGGGCGATACATTCACGACAAAATTTGGAGTATTCGGAGGGGACATTGAGTGCGAAAGATTCTTTAGTCTGGTGTTCGTCGTTGCAGTGCAGTAGCGTAACCTTTTCCGCTGCTCTGGTCGATTCTGCCGTCGGCTAATCTCATCTGACACCCCCGTTCAAATTGGGTGCCCTTGGTCGGGCAGCGTTATCTGACGGAGGCGCAGGAAGAATCGTGCCTCGAATTGGTACGGCTGCCGACGTCAAAAGCCGTGTCCGGCGGAGTTGATTTCTTAAGCATATGGGTACCGGTCGACCTCAGCAAACTCCGTTCATGGGCGACGTTTTCGGGGAAATAAGCCAACCGCCTTCCTGCACCAGTCGGACACGCCGACGCAGATTCCATCCGGCGGCTGAAAAGCAGACAGAGACACCAGCAGTTGTCATCGGCCCGTGTCCACTTTCGGTTGGGAAAACTAATCAGTATGCGCCTGAGACCAATCGACGCATTCTCCTTATACGGCTGAGCGTGGATGCTGGTCAAATGTGGAACGCGGCTGGCGTTGAACGGTGCAGCGGGCAGTTCGATGAGTTGTGTCATGTGGTTTCTCCATTCGTTTGTTGGTTTCCACGGACGACAGGTCGAGGGCGGCGTTCGGCAACTCAAGCAGTCTGGGTGCGGGCAGCCACGCAGTGGCAACACGGCTGCTTGAATTGCCGAAGCCCTCGGCCAGACTGGGGAAAACGATCAACAACGGATTGGAGAAACCTGATCGCGACGATTGATCGTATCGCAGCATCACCGCAATTGCAGAGAACAACATTTACGGCGAATCGTCGGTGCGGTGTTACGACGGTGTCGGTTCTGGTTTGGCGGTGGGACTCGTTTGTCGCAGGACGTCGTTCCAATCGTCACCGGAATGTAGTGGGAAATCTTCGATGACAGTGCGGCCAGTGGTTGCGGTGGCTTCGCGAAGCTGGTCTGCCAGCTTGTGGCCGCCTTCGTCGTTGTCGAGAGCCAGAACAATCGTCGCGTCAGTCGGCATCTTTTCGGCGGCGGATCGAAGGCATTCCGCCTGCACCGGACTGATCTGTCCGGCCGTGCTGAAGAACCGCTTGCCATCCACGCCTTTCAAAGCGGCATAGCTGAGCATGTCGATGGCCGTCTCGCAGATGACCATTTGGTGATCGCCCTCCTCCGGCCGCGAACAGGCAAGTCCTTTGACTCCGCCCGGTGAGAATCCCGTGAAGCCACGATTCTTCAGTTCGAAACCGCACAAACCGGATTTGTTGAAATGCGGAAACACAGAATTGCGGCGTTCATCCATCCGGATGCGATCGCGAAACTTTTCGTGTTGCAGAACGTGGCGAGGAATCTGACGCTCGCTTTCGAGGTAGTGTGCCGTCGCACCGATGGGGCGTGCCTCGATCCATGCGGCCAGCACGCGAGCGGCATCGTGTTGAGACGGTTGCAGACTGATCGGCAATGTTGGCAGTTCGGGAGGAGGGGAGGCGGAGTGGTTGAGCCACGGTCTCAACAGCTTTCTCACTTCGCCCAGTGAGACGCGATCCCGTGTCTGGATCAGATCGATCACGGTGCCGTTGTCGTTGCCTTTCGCGTTGAAGTACACGTACTGGCCGTTCGGCTGACGCGACACGACGAGTTTATCGCCGTTGCTGTGCCGTAGAACGGCGCTGCACTTGCTGCTTTGCCTGCGGTCCAGAACGAACCCGCGTGATGCGGCGTATTGACACAAGTCAATGCGTTTCATTTCTTCGAGTTCGTCGGAACGTGACACCATGCTTCGACTTTATCGCGGCTGCTGCGAATACGGCAACTTTCGCGGGGGCAATGGGAAAGGAAGTTGTGGGTAAAAACGATTAAGCTTCGCGCGAAACACAGCCAGTATGAGCCCTCCTCGCTGTCGTATTCAGGATCGTAGTGGTGTATGGTTTCGGAAAACTCTCTACTCGCAAGGGGACGAATAATGACTGAATGGGTAATAAAGCAGATCCTGCCTGCAGACGGAAACTGGTTCTGTGTCTGGCCCACCGCTTTCAAAGATGGCCGCTACGATTACGAAATAGGTCGTGTCATCTGCTTTGCTCTAATGGGAGCTAACGAAAAGTTGGATCACATCCTCCCGGTTGGCTCCGACGGAATGCCGTTGACAGATGATATTGCAGAAGACGTCACGTTCTTTCGTGGCTCCGACAAGGCAGCGAATGGTAGGACTTGGACGGATATATGGGACAGCCTGAGTCCTGCCCGCTTTGACCGCCGCGATTTGCCGCAGGAGATCTTTGACTAAAGACTTCATCGTGACTGTGCGCTTGGCCTCACCTGCAGCAGCTCCTTGAGTTGGCTGCGAGTATTTCATCGCGAGTATTCGCCGTTCATTGGGATGATTGTCGATTCAACCAGACGGGCTAAACCGGATTTCTGTGGATAAGCGGAATGCGAAGTTGCAATATCTGGGTTGCCGTGGCAGCGTGGAATCGCAACCTCGTGCCGCCACAGGCACAGAAACACGGAACCCATGATTTACGCTCTCCTGAACCAGAAGGGCGGTGTCGGCAAAACCACACTGTCCATCAACATCGCCGCCGAACTGACGCGACTGAAGCGAAAGGTGCTGCTGATCGATGCCGACCCGCAGGGAAGCGCCCTGGCGTGGTCGAACTGCCGCGATGAACCGAGCTTCACCGTTGTCGGTATGGCCAAGCCCACCCTGCACAAAGAAATTGACCTGCTGTCGGGTGATTACGATGACGTGATCATTGACGGTCCGCCACGAATTGCGGAACTCGCCAAGTCGATTATTCTGGCATCGGACATTGTCGTGATTCCGCTGTTGCCAAGCCCACTGGATGTATGGGCCGCCGCCGAGACCGTCGACCTGATCCGAGAAGCTCAGGTGTATCGCGATGACCTGAAATGCTGCCTTGTGGTGAACCGCAAAATCGCAAACACGGCGATTGGCCGCGACGTGCGAAAAGCCCTGAAGGAATTGGAAGTCCCCGTTCTGAAATCCGACGTTGGCCAACGAGTGGCGTTCCCCGAAAGCATGGCCACCGGATCGACCGTGTTGAGCGGCTGGAACTCCAAGGGAGCTAAGGAGATTAATAAACTGGTCAGCGAACTGAGGAGGATCAAATGAGCAAGACAATTTCGATGACGGCCCGTGCCCGCAAATCGGCGAAAGCCAACCAATGGGTGGAAGAAAACGTCGAAGCACGTCCGCCGCCGGTCGGTCGCCGCAAACGCCTAACGATCGATATGGACGCCGATGCTCACCGCGAACTCAAGATGCACTGTGCAAAGAACGATCGGCAGATTTCTGAATTCGTCCGTGAGTTGATCGATCGTGAAGTTTCGGCCAGCCGAGAGTAGGGGAGTCTGTCTTCGTAATGGCGTCTTACAACCACAGCCCGACTTGCCTGCTGCGGAAGCTGTAGAAGGCATCGGACTCGTTGCCGACAATGACGTGGTCCAACACTTCAATGCCGAGAATGTTTCCTGCCGCGATGAGCCGTTCGGTCACTTTTTCATCCTGAGGACTCGGCTCCACATCACCGCTCGGGTGATTGTGAATGAACGCAATCGAGCTGACACCGTGTTCGACAGCATGCCGAAAGCATTCGCGGGGATGTACAAGCGATGCGTCCAATGTTCCCAACGATATCAGGTCCACGTATTGAATGTCGTTCTTCACCGACAACCCAACGCCCACAAAATGTTCCTTCTGCTGGTCAAACACGTGTTCACGACTCAGCATGAGCTTGGCAACGGAGGCCAGTGTGTCGGCTCCCTTAACCCGACTAAACTCTTCCTTGATCTGTAGTAACACTGGTCCTCGCTACGTTTTTCAACGAACGACGATAGACCGGTGAACATTCCGTTGTCAACATTCGTCGATCAACAGCAGGCAATCGTTTCCGAGACTGGACAGTTCGCGTGAATTCGTGCTACGTCGCTACGCATGTCACAGAAAACAGATTCAGACGCCGGGCTTGGTCAGACAGTTGACAACATCAGCCGCGCCCTCGACAAGTTGAACGCCAACCTGCAGTCCGGAAACCGGAAGCAGGAGGCCAACTTTAGAAGTCTGGCAGATGCCATTTGCGTTCTGTCTGAACAGGTGGAAGTCCTGCGGAACGCCGTCGATGATCTCCGAGAGGAGTTCCAGTGGAAGCACCATAACGAACCGGCTTCAGAAGCGAGCCGTTCCTTCGCATCCGCCGCGAACGGCTCCTCAGCATCAAAGTCGAAAGCACCGCCACCGTCAGCATCGGCTCCGCCGCCGCCACACGGCCGGCTGTTCTGAGAGGCCTCGCGATCGAAAGCGGAGATCTTTGCTCAACGCAATATCGATCCATCAGCGACGTAGTGTATTCGATTGATATCACACCTTTTCGAGTGAGCGTTTTGGCTTCGGTTTACCCTGCGTGACCACGTCGAGTGTGACACCTTCCTGCTTCTGCAGGATGTCGATGATCGCCGCCAGATTGTTCGAACTCGGGTTTCCCTTCGCACTCAGCATCCGCTTGACGCTTGGCGATTTCGCACCGAGTTCGTTGGCCAGCTTCTCAAAACCAATCGTGCATTTCACGAAGTCGCGAAGCAGAATGCGGCCCAATTCTGGTTCACCCGTCACGAACGCGGTGGCCGCTTCCTGCAATAGACCAATACGAAACGCGGGACTCTTATCTGCTCGGTCCTTGATCGTTTCAATGAATTCTCGTGTAAGTGCCATGGTTACTTTCCTCGCTTTGGTTTCTTCTTCTTCTTCTTCGGCTTTTGTTCTTCATCCTTGGGCTTCGCCGCTTTGGCGGCTTCTCGCTTTCGCTGTTTGTAATCCGCCCAATAATCTTGAGCGGTTTCAATGTCGCGTTGCTGCCGCTTTTTCGTTCCGCCAACGAGCAGGATGACAAGGTCGGCTCCGTCACGCCCAAAGTAAATGCGGTAGCCGGGGCCAAAATCCAATCGCCGCTCGGACACGCCCCCGCCCACCGGTTTCACGTCGCCGAAGTTCCCTAATTCCATGCGCCGAATTGCCGCAACCAATCGCGGTGTGACGTCGTCATTCAGTAAATCGAACCACTCCGCGAATGGTGAAAGCCCGCTTTTCGTCTCGTACTGCTTAACCTCAACCATTTTCCACTTTCGTCATCGCCACCCATCTATAGTAACTTAAATGTTACTACTTGGCAAGAAAAAAGAACCTTCGCTGTAGACGCTCAAGAACGGCCTCTGACTGGATCACTCCAGATCTGCCGCCGGTTTGAGGTACAGGTGGATCAGTGCTTGTTCCTGTTGTCCGGCATTCGGCGCAGTCCAGCATTGATTGACAGATACAACAAACCAATTGCGTTGATCCTGCCCCGAGTCAATCTCTCGTATGTTGTCAAGAAATTGCGACCGACACCAGATCGCCGTACTTGTGGTGAAACGACGGTCAGCAATTCTGTTGCAGCACGCGATAGACCGTTGGTCGGCTGACACCAGTAGCACGGGCAATCGCCGCTTTAGGTCGCCCCTCGTCGTTCAATCTGAGAATCGCTTCCACCTGCTCCGAAGTCAGCGACAGCAGTCGCCCCGGCTGTGATCCGCCCCATGTCTTGCCCTGAGCCCTGGCCCGTTGCTGGCCGGCATGGACGCGTTCGGCTCGGATTTCAGTTTCATACTGAGCAACACTGGCCAGTACGTTGGCCATGAGTCGCCCGGCGGCCGTGTTGAGGTCGAGACCATCTTTGATCGACACGAGGCCCACGTTCCGCTGTGGCAGTTCATCGAACAGCGACGTGAGTCCTTTTGCCGTTCTGCCAAGTCGATCCAGTCGCCAGACAACAATCTGTTCAATGTCTCCGGCGTGGACGGCCTTCATGAGCCGGGTCCACGCTGGGCGGTTCATCGTCTTGCCCGAAAAACTGTCTTCGTAGTAGATTACATCGCGACCATCGGCGTAACCGCGAACCCAACGATCAAGATCCGGTTTCTGGCTGGCCGTATCCTGCTGACGGGAACTCACTCGAAGATAGACGGCAACGTGACGTGTCATGAGATCTACGATGCCATGCCGATCGCCTTTCAATCAAGCACGATGTTCTTCCGTCGAGATGCGCGTTGTGAAGCCGGAACTGTCAACGCTCAATCAAAGTTCAGACGTGACACAATTCCGGGCTACCGTATTCACGGGAGGAGGGGACTTTCGCACCGCCAGTCGGCCGAACACTCACCCTTTACACTTTTCCCACTGCCCCGAGCGATGAGTCCGTCCATATCCTGAACACCACGAAGTTATCCACAGCGTGGGTGTGTTTATATTGTGTTTAATAGAGGTGTTACGGCTGTGGAAATGAGTCGCAGGTCCTTGAATCAACGCGACTTTTCAGATCGCCCGGTGTGCAAAGTGTCGTTATGAGGTGTGTGAAGTGTCGTCAACTGGTGTGCAAAGTGTCGATGGCTCGCCTTGGGTGTGTGAAATGTCGAATCCCGCCGCGAAGTGGGTGATGTGTCGTTGTTGGTGTGTGAAGTGTCGAAAACAGCCTGCCAGTGTGTGAAATGACGTTTCCGGTTGACTTCGTGTGCGAAATGTCGTTTCTGGTGGGGTGACCAGAGAATCGACCGACGCCAATCCACGATCTCCCCTGCTGCCGGACCGCTATCCGACACCGGACCTGTTCATCTGCGACATCGTGGACGCCGCGCCCAAGGGCGACATGGCCAGCATGGAGCATCCGCTGTTCAGCCTGTCCACGAAGCCTGACACCCGCATGCGCCGCTATGAGCACAACGACTCGTGGATCGAAATCCGTCCGTCATCCGAAGGACTGGCCACCGTCCACGACCGCGACATCCTGATCTACTGCATCAGCCAGATCATGGCGGCGATCAATGCCGGTCAGAAAGTGTCCCAGACGATGCGATTCAAAGGCGTGGACCTGCTGAAGTCCACCAACCGGATGACGACGGGACGGGGTTACGACCTGCTGCGTGTGGCTTTGGAACGTCTGGCCGGTACGCGCATCACAACCAACATCATGACGGGCGACAAGGAGATCACGCGCGGATTCGGACTCATCGACAGCTTTGAAATCGTTCGCGAAACCCGCGACGGCCGGATGCAGGAAGTCGAAGTGAAACTTTCAGACTGGGTGTTCAACGCAATTGAGTCCCGCGAAGTGCTGACACTGCATCGCAACTACTTTCGGCTTCGTCGTCCCATCGAACGTCGGCTGTACGAACTGGCGCGCAAGCACTGTGGCCGAAAACCGGAATGGCGGATATCACTGGATCTGCTGCGCCGGAAAGTAGGCTCCGGTTCAACGCTCAAGGAGTTCAAACGGCTTGTGAACAAGGTCATCGACGACGATCGCCGCGACAACCACATGCCGGACTACACGCTGCGGCTGGAAGACCGGGCAGGTCCGAACGACGACATCGTTGTCTTTGAAAACCGGGGCAGCATCCCAGCAGTCACCGGAACTAGATCGTCAGATGCCGTCATCCCTCCGCTCGACCCCGACACCTACCACGACGCCCGTCTCGAAGCTCCGGGCTGGGATGTCTACGAACTCGAACGCCAGTGGCGATCATGGCTCGAAATGTCGGGAGCCGAACCACCAAGAAAACCGGACGCCGCATTCGTCGGCTTCTGCAGAAAATGGTTTGCTCGCAAAGGCCGTGGATGAAGCAGACTCTGCATCTGTCAAGTCGCCTCGGCGTGTCGGTCCGAAGCACGCAAAGTCACCGTTTCCAGTTCGGTGCAGGCTTCGCCCCCGGTGACCACTGCTCAGGGGAAATGGCGATATCTGCCCGCACCATCAAACTCGCGGCTTTACGGCGCTTTTGTAATGAGAAATGCCCCAAGGCTTTCAACGGCTGAGAAAACTCTGTTGCCGATGTCCAGGGTACGCTTTATTTTTCACTGATCACATCTGCCGGACTCTTCACCGCCAGCCCCGGCTTGTTCATCACGTGCAAGTAGATCATGGTCGTCCGCACGTCCTTGTGGCCGAGTAACTCCTGCACTGTGCGAATGTCGGCTCCGTCTTCAAGCAGGTGAGTGGCAAACGAATGGCGCAGAGAATCTGGAACGGCGTTTTATACGATACCGACACGATCCGTTGCCGCCTTGAAGAATCGAGAAAACAGCTCTTCCGAAATGTGATGCCGCCGCCTTTCGCCCGAGCGAGGATCCACACTCAACCCGGTGGCCGGAAACAGCCACTGCCAGCCGAAGTCGCGATTCTCGTTGGCGTACTTCCGCTCCAGGGCATACGGCAGATATACCTTGCCTCGCCCATCCACGAAATCGCGATCGTGCAAACGCCGGACGCGTTCCACCTGATCAAGCAGGTCCCGCCCGCAGCGGTCCGGTAACACAGTGATGCGGTCCTCATTTTTAGCCATGACGGGCCGCGAGTACTCGTTCTTGTGCCAGCATGAGTTCTCTGAAATCTATTTACGCAGAAGTACGTGCGACGCAAAAAAATGAGTCCCTCAAATTCTCACTCGAAGCGACGGAGAGGAAAAGACGGCGCATAACTTCGGCTCAACCTTGCCTGAAACAGATCAATCCAGACTGGCAGATGCCGCATTCGATATCCTGCGACGAAGCGCGAACGCGACGGCCAGCACTCCGATAGCCAGCGTCGTCGATGGTTCCGGGACGGCAGTAACGGTGAATGTGTCGCTTACGTGAACTCCGAAGTCAAATGGTGTCGATGACCCAATTCCAGTAATTGAATCGAAATATTCGTTCGACGCCGAAGTCGGCATTGCGGAAAGCGAATGAGATCCCACTGTGAGAGGGGAATAACTGCCACTTGCCAGGAGTAGCGGCCCCAACAGGCTGCCATCCGCTGCTTCCACTTTGCCAGCATCGTAGCCAAACAGTGTAGCCCCGATTGCTTCAAGTTGGCCGAACCCGTTGACAGTGCCACCGGACAGAAAATCGTAGTCGGAAAATGGTGCGCCAATCGTTCCCGGTACGAGAGCATCTGAAGTTGAATCCTGAAGATCCGCGCCGATTGACGCGATCCCGAAATTATCGCTACTGGAATCGCTTACCGTAGCGAATATCTGCCAGTCCACAGATTGCCCAATTGATATCGTGTCCTGATCGACATTGACTGTAAATGTCAATACCCCTCCATCAGCATGACCCAGCCCGCAGGCAAGGAATGTGGCAATTGCGGAACGAACTACATTTTTCATATTGTGGTCTCTTAGTTTGCTATAAGCTGCCGACCGCGTATTCTACGTCGTAAGAACTCAGAGGAGGCTCAGTAAATTGTCAGGTTCGCTGAAGACCTGTGTCAACTTGCTGCTCTCGTCTTTGTCAGAAATGACAGAAGCCTCGTTGCTCCTATCACGATTGTTCAGTTGCAGCACCGCTCTCCAGTTCTGGCTTTCCCGTCTCGCTTCGAATTGCCGATCCAACCTACCAGTTGCCGAAAGCTCTGCTGCTCGTCGATCGTTGGGACGGTTCCGAATCCATTTCTGTGGGGCGCTTGCTGAATTGCCAGACAACGACGAAATTGCCGACACCGCTGCGAGTCCAATGCTGCCGACCGATCCGCCTGCAGGCTGGGAAATAAGCACCATGTAGTCCTCGATTTCCCCGGACGCAGCCAGCCCGAAACTCTGCGTGCCTGGTGTCGCAGTAATCCGGGCCCGAACAGCCACTTGACCGGATACCGCATCGACCGGGATATCAATAGGAATGTCATTAACGCCATCGACCACCACACGGTCATTAATTACGTGTTCGCCATTTTCGGCTTCCCAAAGCCCATTCGCGTCGAAGTCGATCCAGACATTCAGGAACGCCAAAGCCGGTACGGTCGCCGTTACCAATACAGTTGAAGTTGCTCCGGCATACAGACTGTCGAATGTCACTCCGTCTTCATCTGCACCATCGCCATCCGCGTTCGTGGAAGGCTGGCCGTCGGCATCAGCGTCGATTTCAGTCCCCAGTCGCAGGCCGCTGGTTGACACGTGACGAGCTCCGTTTTCCGTCAGCAGAGTTGCGAACTGAGTCGAGGCAGTAGGCGCATCGCCATAGTCGTACTGCAACGGCGTCAGCAGCAGCGGATCAAAGTTGTTCCGGACAACATTAAAATCGCCGAAATTGACGCGGCCGTCGCCGTTTGCGTCGCCGTTTCTGAATGGAGTTCCGAGAAGAGGGTCAAAGGCATTTCTGACCGCGTTAAAATCACCAAAGTTGACTCGCCCATCGCCGTTGATGTCTCCAATCTTCACGTGAAACTCGCTGACCCACGAAGCCGCCATTGATACGTTGGCGGCGCTGGTCACTTCAGTCGTCATCAGCTCAGCGGTATAACGCCCCGTGGACAGCAGCAGACCATTCAGATTCCAAGTGAGTTGTGACGTACCGTTACCGGAGACCGTCGCCGAACTAACGTCTATCGTTTCCTGCGTTGTATGGTTGATCAGCCTGAGAGTTGACGCAGATGCAACGGTGACGGGTTGGTCGAAGGGGAAGCTGATCGTGGCGATGCCGGAACGGTTGATTCCTCCGTTATTGATGATCGCGTCGCCCGTTTGTTGGGGTGGCGGGCCGATGTAGTGGATCCCGAAGTTGTTGCCGGTGACCACGTCGCCGACGCCCACGGTCAATCGAAAAGCGCCGTCGTTGCCTCGAACGTACTCCAGAGCCGTTACGCCAACTGATTCGGAGAGTGTCCGGTACGGCGATTGCATGCCTGTGGTGGGGTTGACAGTGAACAGACTGGTGTTCGACGACATCACGAACTCGGTGCCGGTGTGGGTGAAGCCACCGCTCGCAATCGAGGGGGAAGCCGTTGACAGTTCTGTTGCTGCACCGGTGATGGGGTCGAAGCTGATGAAGCGGCTGTTTGTGTTGTCGAACGCGATGACCATTCCGGTGAAAGCGTCGAAGGCGACTCCTGTGGCAAAAGGCATACCGTTAATGCCGGGGCCGTAGGTTGTTTGGACGCCGGTGGAAGGGTCGATTTTCGTTAGGCGGCTGAACGAACTGAGTGAGGTCACAGTGTACAAGGTGTCGGTTGCTGGATCGTATGTCATTCCAAAGTCAATCTCCCCGCCGGTTGGTCCGATCAGCGTTGCCGCGCCGGTCGACGTATTGATTGAATATATACTGTCGGGATTGAACGCCGTGCTGGCGATTAACTGGTTGTCGGCTGTCCGGGCCAGAGCGTAAAGGTTGACACCTGCATTCAACGCACCAACGCGAGTGACGTCACCGGTGGCCGCGGCGATCGACACGAGTTCCTGCGTGGGAAAGTCGATCGCGTAGAACACCGAATCACTGTCGCCCGGAGATGTGTTTTCGTAACCGATCTGCGTGACTTCTCGCACGACGTAATCGCCGGTCGGTACGTCGGTGAAGACGTAGTCGCCGTTGATATCGGTCAGTACGTTGACTTCACCTGCGTCGAATATGCTGTTGTCGTTGGCGTCAAGATAGATTCTTGTGCCGACCACAGGGCCTTCGCCGGTGTCGCGGATTCCGTTCGCGTTGAGGTCGTGGAATTTCGTGCCGGTGATACTTCCAACAGCCAGACGGTTGCCGAAGTCGACATTCGAAACGACATCGCCAACTCCCACGGACACGCGATTCGCCTGATCACTTCCCGGAACGAATTCAATACTTTCGAGAGCAGCAGAAGTTGACAGGATGAGCTTCGCTGCGCGAGTTCCATCGTTGACGTTGATCTTGAATATCGAATCACCGGATGAGGCCAACACATCGCTGCCGTTGGATGTCAATCCCCGGACGGTGTAGGAGGGTGTTGCGGTGGACAGGACTGTGCCGACTCCGGTTTGCGGGTCAAAGCCGAAGATTTCATCGCCAAAGTTATCGAACACAATCACAAGCCCGGAAACCGGATCGAAGGTAACACCACCTGTCCCCGACAAGTTCGGTACACCGGGGCCAATCGGCGTGGCCTGCCCTGTGGTCCGGTCAATAGTGGCCAGTCGCGTTGCCGCTCCACCACCAACAACACTATAGATCGTGTCAGTGGCTCTGTCGTAGCCAAGTCCACCGCCCAATTGATTTCCTGCCACACCGATCAAAGTTGCCTGCCCGGTTAACGGGTCCAGGGTGTACAACTCATCCGTTTGCCAACTGCCCGCGATAAGAGCTCCGTCATTGGTCACGACGAAACCATTCAATTCGGTGAGTGCATTGTGGGCGCCAATCGTCGTGATGATACCGCTGGCAGAATCAACTCGCACAAGTTCGTGTGTCGATGGATCGAGGGCATAATAAAACGATGGCGAATCACCGGGAGTCGTCTGCACATATCCGTGTGGAACGATGTCTCGAATGCTGTGATTCCCTGCAGGAACGTCCACAAACGAATAGTCACCATTCGCGTCGGTGACAATGGAAACTTCACCACTGTCAAGAAGAGAGTTATTATTGGCATCAAGGTATACCGCAAGGCCGGCAAGACCGGGTTCGCCTGAATTTTGGATGCCATCGCCATTGGCGTCGTCGAACTTCGTCCCACTGATGGTCCCCACTGCCTGACGGATTCCAAAATTAAGGTCGGTTAGCAATTCGTCTGCGATCACACGAACTCGATGAGCACCGTCTTTCGCCGCGACATATTCCAGCCCGTCCATGAACGGTCCGGCAGACATTGTAAGCACTGGAGTTTTGGTCCCTGCCAAAACATCTGTTTTGTAAATGACCCCATTGTTTGCCAGCAACATGTCAGTGCCATTGGAGGTGATTCCAAACGTATTCAGCGCGGGGTTGGCGATTGACAGCACAGTACCGACACCCGTATCCGGATCGAAGCCGAAGAATTCGTCACCGGCGTTGTCAAACACAACGACGAGGCCAGTCACTGGATCGAATTCAATGCCCGTCGTACCTGTTAGATTCGGCACGCCCGGCCCAACTGGAGTCGCCAGCCCTGTCGCCCGACTGAATGTCGCCAGTCTTGTTCCGGCACCGCCGTTGATGACTCCGAAAATCGTGTCAGTTTCGCCGTCATAACCCAAACCGCCACCGATTTGTCCTCCGGCATGACCGATGGCGGTCGCGGCTCCTGTTGTTGGATCCAAAGAATAAACCCAGTTATTCTGCCAGCTGTTTGCAATCAACTGGCCAGAATTGGTGACCACCAGTCCCCAAAGATCGGTTCCCGCATTATGGGGGCCGATAGTTGTGATGACTCCACTGGCGGCGTTGATGCGAAACAAAGTATCGGTGTTATGGTTGATTGCGTAAAAAAATTCGTCAGCGGAAATCGGAGTCGTCCTAACATAGCCAGGTGCGACGACATCTCGAACAACGTAGTCGCCGACTGGGATGCCCATAAATGAATAGTCTCCGTTGCTGTCGGTCGTGGTTGAGGCTTCTGAACCATCCAACACGCCGTTGTCGTTTGCGTCCAGATAGATTGTCACACCCGCCAAACCGACTTCGCCGGTGTCCTGAATTTCGTTGCCATTGGCGTCTTCGAAGTGGCGACCAGTGATGTCACCGAATAATCGTTCATTGCCGAAATCGATTCCCGTAACGAACTGATCAGCAAGCAAGTTCACTGCGTGTTTGCCGGAAACTTCACCACCGCCACCGAGCGCCGAAACATCAAAACCCGCCTGGAATGATCTCTGGAAAACTCCAGCGGGTGAATACACCATCACAGTGCCTACCGAATTATTGAATCCGATGTAGATTTCGCCGTTCATGCTGGTGAGTCCATAGTGACTACCGTTCCCGACGCTTCCGTGCGTAAACGTACTGTTGACTGCTCCAGTTACGGGATCAAGCAGAGCGATTCCGTTCGACGATCCAATCGCACCAACAAGCTGTCCGCCAGATGCATCAGGAAGCTCGCCCAGTCCGCCGAACGGATTGAAGTTGGACGCCGGATCCAGCGTAATACTTTTGACGATCGTATTCGTCGCGGGATCCACAACTTCGATGACATGATTGAACGAGTCATTCAGATAGACCAGGCCATCCAGCACAGCCAGCCCGTCCCAGCGCGGCGTCGTCGGAAGGCTCATGGAATCAAGAACTGCTCCAGTGCCAGGGGCCAGTTCGTATAAGGTATCGCCGGATGCGTCGATGAAGAACAGAGTGTGCCCGTCATAAGCCAGGCCACTTGTTGAACCGACCGGGTCTCCCGGCGCGTCGAAGGAGTTCAGTGTCTCTCCCGTCGTGGGGCTGATTTCAATAATCTGAGTTGCGCTTGCCGCTCGCGGATCGACGGCGAACAGGCGCTGTTGCCCTATGGTTACTGGATAAGTCTGACGAAACCCGTCCGGCACGATCTCGCGCACGATGTGTTCACCAGGATTGAGATCAGTAAAAGTATATTCACCGTTTGCATCTGTGACAGTCTGCTGTTCAACGCCGCCGTCAATGACCAGATTGTCCAGAGTTGCTCGACGCAAGCTGGTCGACTTGGCGATGGCGTAGGAAATGCCGTGAACGGCAACTGTCATCGTGGATGATTCACCAGGTGCGAGTAGTTTCGTCGTGAAACTTCCCAGTAAATTGCCGTAGGCGTCGTAGGCCTGCAGCCAGCCTTGGCCATCTGCATCGATCGCCGTGAAGTCAATGGAAACCGAACTGCCTGATTCGGCGAACCGAACTTCCAGTTGGCGGGAAGAGGTCCAGGCGGTATGACCTTCTCCGTTTCCGAAGACCATTGTTCCTGTCGAAGCATGCGTCGCCGCGACGCCCGCACTTTTTACAAACACGGGAACATCGCCGGCCACAGTGGAAACAACCACCACGCCGTCAAGAAGATCGCCGATGACAGTACCTGCCGGGTAGTCATCAGGTTCCAGAACTGCTCCATCGTCCAAGCGACCGTTGTTGTTGGCATCCAGATAGACGGTGACTCCTGGCAAAGTCGGTTCACCGGCGTCCCGCAGCCCGTTGGCATTGATGTCTTCGAATTTGATTCCCTGAAGTTGCGAAGGGAGTGGATCGTTACCGAAGTTTAGCCCGTCAACAATTCCGGACTCGTACACATTAATCACATGCGATTGATTGACGGCCCCAACGTATTCCAGAGTGCCGAAGTAGATGGATTCGGACAATGTCAAATAATTACTGACTACGCCAGTGACGGGGTCAACTGTGCGGAGTTCTGTGCCGTCTACATGTTGAGACGTCACGAGTGTGCTTCCGGCATACGTTGCCCCCCAAAAGTCCAGCGCTGAAGTTGCGGCTCCGATCGCGGAAGCTACGCCGTTGGAATCAAAGCCAAAAAATTCGTCGTTTGTGTTATCGAAAACAACGATTCGGTTGTTGGCCGCATCGAACGCCATCGCCGTCACTTCAGTCAAGTCGGCGCTGCCGGAACCAATTGCTGTGACGCCCCCTGTCAGGCGATCAAAAGACACCAACGTCCAAACGCTGTTGAAGAACGCCATGCCGTAAATGGTGTCGGTAAACGGATCGTACGCCATCGCCCCAGCGATCGCGGCATTCACATTGCCAATGAATGCTGCAGCTCCCGTCTGAGGATCGATGCTGTAGAATCCATCGGCCCCTGCGGCGTGCGTACCAAAAATCTGACCGGTGGACGTGTAAACCATGCCGGAGATGCTTTCGCTGACCCCGTGCGGCCCGATTGGCGTCACATCGCCTGTCACACCATCAACTTTCACCAGCCGATCAGAAGCAGCGTCTATTCCGTAAAAGAACGTGCCCGCTACGCCAGGTGCAGTCTGGGTATGGGCGGCCGGAACGACTTCGCGAATGACATGAGTTCCGGAATAGACACCAGTAAATTCATAGCGCCCGGTGGCATCAGTCAGAGTCGACACTTCGCCGCTGTCATGCACACCATTGTTGTTTTCGTCGAGGTAGATGGTGACACCGGCGAGGCCTTGTTCGCCGGCGTCGAGGAACCCATCACCGTCCAGGTCTTCAAAGTTGGTACCACGCAGGATGCCATCATCGTTATCTTCTGTTGTAACGGAAACCTGCTGATCGGCCAAAGGGGCGAAGTTGCCGTCACTTTCCTGATCGACAATAGCAATCGTGATTTGTGAACTCTGCGGCCCGTCAGAAACAATATCATCAATTCCGGTGACGGTGACCAATTGTGGGACGTTCCAATTCGAAGAATCGAAGGTGAGTTGGCCAACATCAACTGTCGCCTCACCCACATCATTACTGCTCACTGACAATACAACGCCAGCAAACGGTTCTGCGGTCAGGACGACAGAGAACGTGTCACCGGAACCACTTTCGTTGACCAAAGTGTCGCCGCCAGATTCTGTGACAACGAATCCGGCCACGTCATCGTCGGTTGTTGTCACGTTGACCGTCTCTGCGGCAAGAAAGTCGAATGCGTCGTCAGAATTCGCATCGTCGATGGCAATCGTGATCACCGACGACTGGTCGCCGTCGATGACGAAGTCATTAACTCCGGTGGCGGTGACCGCCTGAGGTGTATTCCATGTCGCCAAAGTAAACGTCAGGCTGACCGCATCGATTGAAACTTCGCCAGGGTCTGCCACGCCAATCGTCAGTACGACGTCCGTCAACGGTGCTGCGGTGAGGAATACATCAAACGCATCATTGCCGCCGACTTCCGTGACGACAGTGCTGCCGGATGTCTGAGTCACAGAGAACCCAGCCACATCATTATCTACCGTGGTGACACTGACCGACTGGTCTCCCAGTGAATCAAACAGATCGTTTGAAGCTGCGACGTCTACGGAAATGATGACAGTGCTGGCCTGATCAGCATCAACAACAGGGTCGTCAACACCGGTGACGGTGACCGTTTGAGGCACATTCCAGTTCGCTGCCGTAAACGTCAGCATTGTCTTGTCAGTAACCGCCTCAGCCGCTATGTCGCCGGACAATCGCAGCACGACATCTGTCTGCGGAGCTGCCGTCAACACGACATCGAACGTATCCGTTGTGCCTGATTCTGACACCGACGTGTTGACTCCGGTTTCCGTGACAGAAAAGCCGGCGGAATCGTTGTCGGTGATGGAAACCGTTACCTGCTGCTCGCCATTTTCGGCACCATTCGTAACAGCGACGATGTCAATTAGCACCGTTTCGACGACTTCGACTACAGAGTCTTCAGTGGCTGAAATCGTTGCAGTTCCCTGAAGTTGTCCGGCCGGAATCACAATTTGATTTGACGACAAAGAGTAATCGCTGCCACCAATAGCGGTACCGGTCGCGGCCAGGTCTATCGTGACATCTGATGCTGAGCTGTCGGAAAGAGTGGCGGTAAGCGTGGCCGCTTCATTATTTTCACCGATGGCAGATGGCGCTACCGACAGTGACACCGACGGGATCGTGGAAGCGGAAAACAGATATTCGCCGGAAGTAAATCCCCGAGCATAAATTCGTGCCTGATAGACGCCGGTTGACGGCACGACGTAGTCCAGGAATCCATCCAGCCCGCTGGCCAGCAACTGATCGCTGGAGTCATACAATTCGACGGCAACATTCAGCGTGTTGTCGAAAAAGCCGGGATCTGTACCCGGCAGAGTTGTCGCCAACCGAAGTAGGTTTCCAGCGTTCGCAGTAAAAGTGTAAAAGTCTTCGTCGCCCGTGCCTTCACTCGCGTACGAAATCAGATCCACGCCATCTGCCGAGTTAATAACGGGTATGGCCATCTGCAATGGAGTGCTGAAAGCCATATGAATTGGCTGACCACTCAGTGGCGACTGATCGATCTGCACAGTATCCGGGCCATCGGCCAATATCCTGACAATCGTTCCCTGACCGTCGACAAGCGGCAGTGCAATCGGGATCCCGGCTGAGCTAACTAGATACAGAAGGTCGCCTTCGAGATGCAATCCGGTTGGAGTCTGCCCCGTCGACGGCAGTGTCTTGACGACCGAATGAGCCGAAAGATCGATCACCTCAACCCCGGCATTCGCCCACGACGCGACATACAGATACTCACCGCGTGAGTCGATAACCATCGAATACGCATAGCCAGTCAGGGGAATCTCCGCCAATACGCTTGACGAGCCGCCGTCGACATCAATCACGGAAACGCTGCTGGACGTTTCGTTGAGCGCATAAAGCCGCGTCCCGTCCGGAGAAAACTCAACCTCCATGGGCTTCTGCCCAGTTGTGAGTCTTGCCATTTCCGTGTGTGTGGCGGTCGAAATCAAAACAAGTTCATTGTCCCGTGACACGGGAACAGCCAGCAGGCTGCCATCGGGCGAAAGCTTCATTTCCGAATACTGAATCGCATCGTTGGCCAGATTGCCAACCACCAGCGACCCAGTCACCGTGCTGTCGGTACCATCCAGATAGACAAAGTAGACCCTGTCGGTGGAATCATTGGCACGCGTGGTATTGACATAGGCAGTTTGACCGTCGGCAGAAATGACAATGTGCCGGGGATCGTCAACGAATCCCGTTAATGTGGCGACGACTGTTCGCGTCGTCAGGTCAATGATCGACACAGTATCGTCGCCGGTGTTTGTCACCACAGCGTGCAGGCCATCCGGAGTGATGGCGATGTCATCCGGGTTCAACCCCACCTCTGTGTAGCCGGTAACGGTTTGTGTGACCAGATCCACAAACGTGAGATTATCAGACTGATGATTAACCGTAATGGCCGTCAATCCATCTGGTGTAACAGCGACATCAAACGGACGGTCACCTTCCGGAATGCTGCCCGCTGGCAGGTGCGATTCCCTGAACGATCCACTGCCGTTGATGTTCAGGACCGCAAAGTCGTCGCCATACAGAAAGGTGGCTCCCACGGCCCGGTAGTCCACGGGGCTGACCGCGACAAAATCTGTAAATGCGTCCGGCAGCGTTGCGACAAGGGATTGCGTCTGCACGTCCACTACGCGTGAATAGCGGTTTCCTGCCAGGACGTACTTTCCGTCAAAGCTGAGTTCGAAGTCAGCGGGATTGACGCCAATGGAGGCAGACGTCGAACCATCCGCGAGATCCAGAAAAATCAGCGTGTTGAAGCCGGCGGCCATCAGGTAATTCTCGTCCGGCGTCAGCAGCAGTCGGCTCTGCGTCAGATCTTCTGTGTTCAGTGTTCGCAGAATTACATTGTTCACCAGGTCAACTTCGACAACCGAATCGCCTCCACTGGCGTACCGTGTTGCGAGGTAGGCTTTGGAACTGTCCGCCGTCGTCGTCACAGAAAGCAGTTCACTGGAAGTGGACAGCGCTGCGGTTTCCGTATCCGTGGCCAAGTCGTAAATGCGAACCGATCCGCTCGTGTTATCCCCGGCTGGCGAAACAAGCGTGGTGCTGTCTGCCGTGATGGAAAAATCCTTGTACACAGGATAGACACCACCGCTGCGGCCCGCCTGTAAGAACCAACTCGTCGCTCCCAGGTCCGGCGAAGCAAATTCCCCGACCACGGCCAGGCTGGTCAGCGAGATTCGCACGAAGTAGTTGTCCGCCGTCGCCACCACGGCATATTGACCGTCCGGTGTGACCTTAACCTTGTAAGGCCATTGACGTATTGTCGGCACCTCAGCCACCACAGTCAGCGTCGCCAGATCGATGACGGCGATATTGTTGCCGCTCGTATTGGCAGACAATGCATGATTGCCATCTGGAGTGACAGCCAGACTCACCGGACCGCCGTTCACCGGAATGTCAGCCACAACCGCACGTGTGGCCGCGTCGTAGACGAGAATGTTCTGACTGCTTTCATTCGCCAGCAAAAACCGCTGGCCGTCTACGGAAAAGACGGCGTCACGAGGTGTGTCGCCTTCCGGCGCGGTATTGATGGAAACAAAGTTTTCGGTGACTGTCTGCACACTGCTCAGCGCGCGAGGATCTTTTGCTCCGTTGAAGTCGACACGCACCACTCCATCGGTTTGCGTGACTGATGCGGCATCGTCCAGCAATTCGGATGGCACCAAAACGCCGTTGCCCGCATCAACGTATTCACCGTTGTACGGCCTCGGTCGTTCATTGACGTCCGTACTAACCGGCGAACCACTGCCGACATGCCCCAGAACTCGACGCGTGACATCAATATCCTGAGCCTGACTGAAGTTGTCGTTTTCTTCTTCACTGATCGCTGTACTGGTCGTAATGTAGAAGGCGTAGTCGGCACTGCTTCCCGTCACCTTCAGCAAAACGGTCCCACTCGCAGACGCCAAATAATCTCGAATCACCAGGTCACCATTGGCGGCAGCAGCGCTGTCGACCAGCAATTGCCCGTTATTCGATCGATGCAGTGAAAACGTCTGGCCTGACGCCGGGGACGACAACAGAAAGCTCACGGGTATCCCGGCCGCGACAGTCAGCTCGTACCAGTCCGCGTCCCCGGAACCGGCAAAGGTTCCCTGCACAGCAAGGCGAGACGCCGTTGCATCCAGACTCGCCCATCCGGAATCAATGGGCTCCGCGTTTTGCCGGGAATCATTCGACGCGCCCCCGTGAGCTTCCAATTCCAGCATGCTGTTCAGGTGCAAATCCAGATGATAAGCGCCCGAGGTTGATCCATTTGATTCCACGATCACCGTGTAAGTACCGGCAGTGGGAAGTACCAATGACTGAACAAGCACGTCATCTCCGGTGACACCAGTCACAGAGGCGACCTGAGCGTCCGTCGTGTCGAGAATTCTGACGCGACCAGCCAGTCCAGCAGCCGGAGCCATTACGACACTCAGCGTCTGACCACCCTCAAGATTAAGGGTGAATGTGTCTGTATCGGAATTCGAATGCAACGCCGCAGACACAGTGGTGGAGTGTATCAACGCCCCCAAAGGTTCGGCGATCGTCAGCGGCTCGGGAAAAACGCCTGTTGTGAAGTCGGGATTGAACGCTGCCGAAAACGACTGGCCCGGAAGTCCAATGCTGTCCTTGATCGCTCCAGTCGGCAGATTGACAGTGATTGGCGTTTCGGACGTGATATCCGTCAGATGGAATTCCACGGTGTCGGCGTCGATAACAGTCGATGAAACCACTCGACCGGAACTCACAATCAAATCCGACGTATCGACAGAACCTGCCGCAAACGGTTCGCTGAAATTCAGTGTGATTTTCGGGTCCGGTAGCGACAGAATACCGTCGCTCACCGGATCGGAATTCACCACCGTCAGGGGACTCTGGTCGTAGTAAAAAATCGCATCCAGTCCGGCCAGCCCGTCGGCATCACTGTCTCGCAGAATCGTGTCGTCTGCCATCAGCATCGTCTGCACACCGTTGTTGGTGACCGGGGTTGTCGAATAGCTAAACGAGATCGTATCCGCATCCACAACTGTGAAACTGTCAGCGGCAACTCCGTTGACTGTCAGGTCTGATGCCTGAACCGTTGCCGAATCAACGGCATCGGAAAAATCTATGGTGAAGGACGTTGGAGCAACCGTCACGATTTCGTCACGTTCCGGGGTTGTTGAGGTCACAATCAATCCGAGCTGTTCCAACGCTCCGAAGGCGTTCGCCAGCTTGCCGGTGACAGTAATCCCCTGCATGGACGGAAGGGCCTCCGCCCCGTTCAGGATCGCCTGCCGAACATCCGCATAGGTGGCGTTCGCGTCGACACTCCAGGCCAAAGCCGCGATTCCGGCGACCTGCGGCGTGGCCATTGATGTGCCGCTCTTGTATCCGTAGCCATTGCCGGGCAAAGTGCTGTAGATACCGCTGCCGGGCGCACCGATGTCGACACTTGTCAGGCCGTAGTTCGAAAACGAAGACCGGTTGCCTGCAGGATCTGTCGACGCAACGGCAATGATGTTGTTGAGATCATAAGAGGAAGGATAGTGGGGCGTTGTGTCGTTATTGGCTGCATCGTTGCCGGCGGCCGCCAGAAACAGCATGTCCTGCGCCTCACTTGCGGCAATCGCATCGTACAGAGCCTGAGAAAACCCTCCGCCGCCCCAACTGTTGTTGGTGAGCTGGAGATTGACGCCATACGACTGCTTCATCATGGTGGCGTAGTTGATCGCTTCAATCGCATCTGCCGTCGAACCATCGCCCGCCGCATCCAGAAACTTCAGCGCCATAATCTGAGACGACCAACTGACACCGACAACTCCCGTCGCGTTGTTGCCGACCGCCGCAATTGTTCCGGCCACATGAGTACCATGAGAATGATCATCCATCGGGTCATTGTCGTCGTTCACAAAATCCCAGCCGTAGAAGTCATCAATGTAGCCGTTGCCGTCGTTGTCGATTCCATCGCCGCTGATTTCGCCGGGATTCACCCAGATGTTTTCCGCCAGGTCTTCGTGTAGGTAGTCGACACCCGTGTCAATCACGCCGACGACCACGCTGCTTGACCCCGTCGTCAGATCCCACGCTTCCCGCGCGTCTATATCGTGATCGCTGCCGGTATTTTGTCCCCACAGGTAACTATAGAACGGATCGTCGGGATTCAGGTCTGCAGAGACAACAAAGTTGGGTTCGAAGGAACGCACACCCGGCATCGCGGCAAGGCTGGCTTCCACGTCCGTAGCTCCGATGCCATCGCGCGTGTGAACAAGGTAATGTCCGGAAGCGCCGAGATGACGTTCAAAGGTCAGCGTAGATTGGGACGGCAGCGTCAGCGGAGCAGGCGGGCCGAGAGGTTCACCGAAGTCCCACGCTTGTTCGGCCCGTGGCAGCGTGTGTAAAGGGTCAAAAGTGCCAATCGGACCGCCCTCTGTCGCCATGTCGTCCAGCAGCGGAGTCGCACCGTCCTCGAATCCGACAATCCACTCGTTGCGGTAGACTTCGGTCTCCCGGCCCTGCCAGGAAATCATGTGTGTCAGATCGTGGTTAGCGAGACTCGCAGCCAGAAGCGTTCGGTCTTCCAGATATTCCGCAACATAGTGACGGGGGCCGGTGCGGCATGATGAGCAGGATTCAATTCGCTTCCGTCGCCTGGGATTCAGTCCCTGAAACAATTTGGCAATGCGATCGGGAAGTCGAACCCGGGTACGAAGCAGACTGCGCGACATCGCCGATTCCTTTGCGTCGAGCAATCGACGCGGGGTCAGAGACAACCAAAAATTATTTGGATCAAGCCGTTCGATAGGACGGAGGCCCCGACGTCCCAACATCTGGAACCTAAGATACGATGCCCCGGCACTGGTTACAAGGCTCGTCTGTCAGGTCGGCCCGTCGCGTTGTTCGCAGGCGGAAGTGCGCCATACAGACACGGTTTTTATGCTCCGGCTGTCAACCGCGTTGGACTTAGACGTTGCAAAACAATGAGTTGCCGGGCTTCTTCGACACTGATTGCGGTCGGGTATTATTCTGCTGTGGCCTACCACAGCAGCCTCCGGCGGATACAGTGAATCCTGTTGAAACCGCCGCGAGGAAAATATCGGAATGTGTCTTGGGCGGAATTGTTTTCGCGCGTTGATTCTTATCGGAACATTCGCCCTGCCATCAATGGCCGACGATTTGCCGGATCGCTGCCTGGTGAAACTCGGCACGGACCGCTTCGCCACTCGAAGCTACCTTCAGGACCTCACGTTCTCGCCCGATAGCCGAACGATTGCGGTCGACGAATGTAATTCTCCGGCCCGTGTCGTGCGATTGTTCAACGTTCAAACTGGCGAACAACGACAGGTGCTGGCTGCCCCCAGCCGAAAGCCGGACCGGGCGACTGTGTACCACTGCTTCGGTCCTATGGAGCATTGCAGTAGCCCGGTCTCGCGGTGCCCTTTGGTGCTCAGAAATGACGCTGTGACTGACGATTGCTCGTTGCTATAGGCTTAAACTTCTCGATTTCCAAAATCGAGTACCCTTTATCGTACCCTTTTTCAGTTGGAAACGAGTGCATTGAGGCGACCGTTTTTCTATGGCTGGCTCGATGCGGCAGTGAAAACACTCGTTTTGCGAAGTTGGAGTGAGATGGGCCCTTCGTTGACATCGTGGAGGTCACAGGTTCGAGTCCTGTTAGGTCCATTGAACGGGGTTCTCAGGTTTTTCCTGCGGACCCCGTTTTTCGTTGGTAGACCACCATTTTCCTTGGTTGTCTCACGATGCAGCGTTGGGCTGTCGTCCTGTCGTGTCCCCTGACCAAGGGGCTTGACGCTTTGCCATCGCAGCATTCCGTCCCGAACGACGAATGAACCCCACCCACATTGTCGTCAAGCTTTGGATGCAGTGCCACGTCCTGCGGGATGACAGCATTACGTATCAGGAATACGTGAATGAACTGAGTTTTCTGCGGTTCCTGAAAACGATGCAGGAAAACAATCAAGCGGCCGAGGTTCCGGAAGGTTGTTACTGGGGCGACGCGTATGCGGGACTGCTGGAGCCCGGGATGTAAGCTAATCTGAATGCCGTAAATCGGCCATTCCTGTCCGACAACCGCTAAGTGCCACCCGCGACAGGCAGGGATGTCTGCCTGTGAATGCACTCTGAGCCCAGCTGCGTTTGAGCGATCCTTAGTCGGTGACTCGGATATCCTGTCGCTTCTTAAGTCGACCGTATCGATTTTCTCCGATCACCCAGACCTGCATCTTGTTAGCGTGCTGTGTTACATCGGCGGGGATGGTGACGTTGCCGGCTTTGCGGTCTTTTTCAGTGATGAAGACGTTGTGCTCGTCGTGTCCATCGGCTGAGTTCTTCAGGTAGACGATGATTGCATTCATGTTGTCGGTCGTGAGTTCGATCTGCCACGGCTCTCCGCGCGTGATTTGCGTGGATGGAAGGCGGAAGTCGAGTTCGCAGACTGAAAACTCGCACGCCTGGCTCAGCGAACCGTCCTTCATCACGCATTGCGCCGTGTAATCGCCGCATGTATCGAACGAACGTTCCACGACGCCCGTGCCAGGGTTTTTGATCTGTTCCACCACCGTATCGCCCCGCTTGATCACCAGTTTGCGGACGCCCTGATTGTCGCGATCCATGACGTTGACTTTCACAGGTTGGGCTTTGTGGTAGGGGACCCAGTCGCCGCGATCGAGGAGCAGCACGCGATTGATTTGTGGGGTCGCTGAATCATCCTGATAGTTGGGGAATAAGAATGACTCCGCCTTGTTGCCGCCGCGCCAGGCATCGAGGTTGGTGATCCGGTACAGTTCCCGGCTTCTGGAGTTGAGGTGGGAGTCGAAGGCTTTGGCGGAACGCAGTGTGTTCTTGGTGGTTTGCGGTCGGCTTTCTTCGACTCGCACATGCGTCACCCTTCCATCCTCACTTCGCACGACTTCTGTCACCAGCTCAACGTGCGAGCCTCCGTTCTTTTTGGCAGGCGGCGTGTAGATGACATCACCGGGACTCGCTGCCTGAGCCGACTGCGGCTCGACGATTGTGACGCCTTCGCGAGACCGCGGGCCATGAACCTTGCTGACGTACCAAATCCCGCATTGCAGAGCGTAGCTGGTGTATGACGAACAGACCTTGCCGTAGTAGCACTCCGCGTTCGAAACTTTGCCGTAGAGATTTTCGGTGTAGATGACGCTCTTGGGATTTTCGACCGCGGCCAAAAAGGTCTTCAGGAAGACATCGAAACCGATGTAGCGACCAACGTGCTTGACGCTTGAATAGGGAACGCCCGTGTATTCCTTGCCGGCTGTGAAGTACCCGCCGCGCTTCGGCATTCCGTCTGCCACCGGTGTCCATTTCACGCGTGACATAATGCGAGCAAACTGGACGGACTGTTCCTGCCAGGAAAGCGGACTGCCCGTTTTCGATTCACCAGGCGGTGCGCCGACGGCTGCTGCTGCAGCTATGAGGTGAAGACTGCAGAATCCAACGGTCAGAGTTCTCATAAGCATTGTCATTAAGCCTTTGCCGCCCTGTGGCCGCAGGTTTCCGGGATGGCGTTGCGATTTATTCGGCAGCTTCCACGAGTTTCGTTTTTGTCACTTCGGGCGGCTTTAGGTGTGAGTCCATAAAGCCATAGATCAGCTGCCGTGATTCGTGCGCGACGGAGTGGCCTCGGCCGTGCACGTAGAAGCCAAAATTGTCTGCGGCGTCCTGCAGTTCGTACACCTCCATGACCTTCATCAGCATTAACAGACGCTGGTGCTGAGTCGGTCTGTGTCCATCGTTGAGCCCGGAGAGGTCGAGAAATGCTCGAGGAGCAATCAGAGCAATGATTTCGTGAAAGTCGATCGGCGGCATTTCTTTCTTCAGCAGGCCTTCGCGAATGGGCTTGAAGTAGACATACCAATGGTTGCGAGACCATCCTTCGACGCGAGGGTTGTGTCGGAAGAACGAAGCGCCGCAGTTGCATGCTGATGCCCTAACGCGTTCGTCGTACGCCGCAAGAAAAAAGGTGCCGTGACCGCCCAGCGAATGTCCGAGTGCTCCGATTCGGTCGCCATCCACTTCGTCCAGAGTTTGCAGCACATCGATGGCGATGGAGTGCTCGTACGTGAACTTTCCGACGGCCGTCCAGTTTGGGTGTTTCTTGTAGAAGTCGGCCGTTTGATAGGGGCCTTCCGGCGGAATTCTGTGGCCTGACACAAAGTGCTCCGGCGCGATGACAACGTAGCCACGCCGGCACAGATGATCGAGGTACGCCTTGTCCGGATTGTCGATCAGCCCGGCGACTCGCTTCTTGCCGTACTTGTAGGTGCCATGCAGCGCGACGATTGCGGGAGCCGGCATTTCCACATCGAGCGGAATGCCGAGATACGCGTGGGCTCGCTCATCGGATTCTACTGCGTAGCTGATTAGCTTCCGACGATAGGCCCCGTCAACGACAACGTCCTCGTGGACCTTCAAGTCGAGTGGCGGCTTTTCCGGCTTGTGCTGATCGCGGATCAGATCGAGGTACCGTTGCTTCAGTACAGCTCGCCGTTTCTGCCAGTCTTCTGTGGTTTGAATCCCTTCCGTCAGGTCATCCCACGATGAACGTATCTCCGGAACTTCAAACAACTCCGGCTGTTTGCGGTTCTGCCCATGCGCGACGATCGGCAGGACGAAGAGAAGGAACGCGGCACAGCAAGTCTTCAAGATCTATTTCCTTAGTTGAATTATGACGGATACTGGGCGACGACTGTCACCGCTTATTGTTGCACTTCCAGCAGTTGTTCCATGGCATCCATCAGGACGCGTTCGACTTTCGGTGCGACTCGGGAAACGCGACCAGTTTCGTAACCGCCCTGCCCGTAGGCGATTTCCGTGCCGATGTAGCCGGGGCCGTAGTCTCCGTAGGCGGCCATCGCGACGAAGTCGTTGGGCCGCATTTTCTGAGCGGCAAGCTGGTATTCGACAAACAGCTCACCGGGCATGTGTAAAATTCGAGCTGTTCCCAGCTTAAGGCAACTGAGTGGGATGCGGTGGCCGTTGTTCATGCGACGGACGAACGTCAGGTCGCGGCCCGCGCGGAGGCGATCTTTCTTCGGCTTGTTTTCGTTTCGGACCTTCGCCAGCAATTCGTCTTCGACCAACGTGGCTCGAACAGGTAGTGCCACGCGAACCGTTGACCATTGAATATCACTGGCACTGATCGGCGACTTTTTCTGTGATTCCCACGCCAGCTTCATTCCGTCGGCGAGTCGTCCGGCCAGAAGCGGGCGTTTTTCTCTTGAGCCATCGTTGTACTTTCCAGCAGCGACGTTGCCGCCCGCACCGTCGAAGTGAATGTGTGGCAGTCCGGGCAAAGCGTTTTCTCGCATTTCACGCGCCATCCCGACGAAGTCCCAATTGACGTCGCCACGGCCGTAGTAGCTTTGCGGGTGAGTCGCGTAGTAAGTCAGTACGGCGAGCGGTTTGTCTTCGTTCCAGAATGAGACCATTCGAACGAGTGGATCGATCGTGCCTTCCGGTGCTTCACGCGCGGCCGGGTTTCGGCCTCCACTACTTTGACGCTGCAGAACAACTCGCCCGTCAGGGCCGAGAATTCGCCGGTTCGACGCCACCTTTTCAACTTTGCCAGAACCGAGTCCGACATGCGTCACGGGTTGAGACTGTTTCAGCGCCAGCTTGGCGGCAGACGCGACACGATCCATGACTTCGGCGTCAAAGTCTGGGTTTGAGAACTGCTGGCCGAGGCCATGTTCGGCAAGCAGCTTTTCCGTGGCGAAGTCGCTTCCGGGAGCGTCGTGCTGATGCAGCGTGTGCACCGCGACTCGATCAGGCGTCGTGCCCACAGCTTCGGCGATCGCTTTTCGGAATTGTTCGTAGCTTCCGTTACCGATCCCGACCCAGTCGAAGGCGCACAGAACGATTGGTTCATCCGACCCCAGCAGCACAATACCGCGAGCAGTCAACGGCGACACAATCTTCATCACCGGTGTGACGTTGCCATTGCAAAGCGGTGATCCAAGCGGAGGCGTCGCGTCCACTTGAAAGTTGGCAACGCGCAATGGCTCATCCGCGAATGCAGATAGTCCCATGAAGGCCGACAGCACGGCAGAAAGTACGGCGATTTTGTTTCTCATTGTTTCAACAATTAAATGACTTAAATTTCAGGTGTCCGCGGCGTCAATCCACAAAACGTAGTGAGTACAGATCGGCGTTTTCCATCCTGATGCGCAGACGCACCGTCTTCCCGTCGAGTTCGGAAAGTGAGCCGCCGTGCCATTTCACGGTGTGCTTCAGTTCGTTACCGAACAGAGCTTCGGAATCGTAGAGTGTGAAACCTTTGATGGGTGTTCCGTCGGTTTTGCAAAGTTCGAACCGGATCCAGCCAGTCGCGTCTGTCGCGTAGTTGACTTCTAGTGAATCACCCTCGATCCGTAGCGGCCGCGTCAGTGCCTCACCCACTTTGCCGGCCGACTGCAGCGACACGAAGCCGTCTTTGCGAATTACGCCGCGTCTCAGACGCATGCCGGGATGGCGGTAGTGTTCCGTCCAGTAGATCGACAGTTCCTCCGGTCCGGTTTCGATGATGCCCCAAGCCGGATAGTTATTTCGATCGGTCCAGACTTCGGGTTCGGTCGAGGGGCGGATGAACGCGTTGGACCAGCGTTGGAAATTAAGTCCGTCACGACTGCTCATGAAAATCGCATCGCTGATACCGGGAGGTTCACGACCTTCAATTTTGGTTCGCCCCGGGACGAAGCGGGCGGGAAAGCCGACGTACAGATGCGGGGCCCGGCTGTAGCTTTGGATAGCGTTGGTGTAGAGATGCTCAAGTCGTTTGTCTCCGTATTCCACAAACACCGGCTCGGTCCACGTTCGAAAATCTTTGCTGGTGCAGGTCATGACGTCGCGTACGCCGTTGCGACCCTTGCGGTGGAAGTCAACGTAACATTCCCGTAGAGGATCCCAAAAGGCGACGTTCTGCGAATCGAAGGCACCGTTCGTGATGGCTGGTTTGTCGAGCAGCTCACGCCAGTGAATTCCGTCGGGCGATGCAAAGGCACCAAGGCCGTGTCCGTGGTGCGAATAGCCAATGGCCTTGAATCTCTCAGCCGCGACAGCAGCCGGGTTGCTGTCCACAAACGGTGTGAAATTGTGAGCCCCAACGCCTTTCCAGACGATGTTGTTATCCTTCGAGCCTTTATAGTCGAACAGTCCTGCGTTCACGCGTTCGAAGTGGATGCCGTCACGACTTTCGGCGACGCAACAGACCTGCCCTTCGCTGCCGGGGGTGACCTGGCCTCGATAGTACATCAGCACGCGATCGCCGTCCGGCACCATGGCGAAGTAGGCGGATGTCAGACCCTCCCATGGTTGATCCAGCTTCAACACAACTTCGCGCCGATCGGGATGATGCAGGCGTCGTTCGATACCGCCGCTCATGCTGTCGATCAAAAAGTCATCCACGAAGAGTTCACGACGCTTGCCGATCTCGTACATCGGTTTGTCTCCAGGTTCGGCTCGAGTCAGTCCTGGAGCACCGGGTTCATCGCCACCGGTGACCGTCAGTTCTGCATCGTCCGCCTCGAAAACTCCGACGTCGCCACCATAAGCATAAATTGCGATGGCGACTTCCCAGGCGGAATCCGGCGCGGTCTGCTGAACCACCACGCGTTGCCAGTCGGCGGGTGATCCCTTAGTGCGTTCAAAGCGATGTTCAACGCGACGGCCGTTCAGGTCGTAGAAGTTCAGATAAACACCCGGCCGGCAGGGATCGGACGTGCGAAGCCAGGCTGAAGCCGTGTACTCGCCACCCGGCCGAGCGGGAATTCTGCGACTCTCGACCATCTGTCCCTGGCTGTTGCTGTCATCAGAAAATCGCACGCATGCTTTGCCCGTTCGGCCGCCATCAGTGATGCGTTCAACCGTAATGCCTTTACGCGTTTGCCAATCATCGGCCACGAATCCTTCGGCGTCTGCGTATTCAAATGAGGGATTGGCAGCGAGATTCGTTTGGCCCGTTGCGATGCTGCCGGACATCGTGATCAGGAGGACGGCCAGGGAGGTGGTGAGTGTCGCATTCATTTCCGGGGGTATCCGTTTTTTATAATTTGACGTGGTATGCTTCGCTGGTTGTTCGTGTCTACTTTGAAGGAAGGAGCTGTTGTTGCACAAGGAAGTCATTCATCTGCGACAAAGCCTGTGCATATTCGTCGGGATCGAAGATGAGGTATCCGTGTCGGCCAGCGGGGTGAGTGATCAGGGTACTCGTGTTACCAGCTTCGGTGGAAAGGTCGTGGAACCTCTTCGCGCCGACATACGGTGTGACGTCGTCTCCCGTGCCGTGGAATATTAATGCCGGCGGTAGTCCACTTTTTACGTTGTGTACGGGAGACAGTTCGCGCCAGCGGTCGCCGATCTTTTTCTGGCCGTAGCCTTCTGCAGACGTGTCGATGACCGGATACAACAGGATCATTGTGTCCGGTCGTGCAGAGACGTCCGCCGGATCGCTCTTCTCATTGACGTCATCAAACAGTGCGGTCGAAACAGCCAAATGCCCGCCGGCGGAACCTCCCATCGCCACGATTTTTGCAGGGTCAATTCCCAAGGTGTCGGCGTTCTTTCGGATCCAGCGTACGGCGCTGCGAGCGTCCTGGACACAGTCGAAGACCGACGTGCCGTCTTTGTCGCTTCTGAGTCGGTACTCAAGACTGACGCCGACCATGCCCTGCTCTGCAAAGTGCGCGGCGAACGGAAAGAAACCCTGAGCATTCCCACCCGTCCATCCGCCACCATGGATCGCCAAAAGTACCGGACGACGATCGGTTGACTGATGCCCCTGGGGCTCAAAAATGTGCAGGTGAAGTTTGCGATCCCCAACTGTTTTGTAGACGACCTGGCGAGTCGGCTTGGCCTTCTTCGCCAACGGAGTCAGCACCGAGTTCAGTGGTCCTTCCGGAGCTGCAATCATATCGACCATGAGCGTTCGCTTGCCGAAGCCAGTGCCGCGAACCATCGCCTTCGAAGCTGCAGGCGGCCGTTTGGGATCGTAGTAGTGTGGCCGGATTTTGTTTAACTGCGAGCTGACATCTTCATCGGCGACGTAATACGTTGCCTTGGCAAGATGTCGAAAATTTGAGCGAGTGGGTTTCAACTGTCGGATCAGCTGTTGAAAGATGGAGTGAACCTGCGTCGCTCCATCTTCGAAATCAGCGGCAACCAGGCCTGCCACATAAATTCGACGATTGCCATGAATCTGAGCCACGCGGCTGTATACGGGAGATGTTGTCATTCCCTGCGGCGTCGAATAGCTGACGGTTGCGGTTGTCTTCGTCAGTGGTGCTGCGGCGACGAGTTCAATTTCTATCGGTCGTGCGCCGCCGCCTACGATCCATTCGACGTGAGAAACGGCCGGTATGGTTTCTTTCCCGAAGAACGTTTCGATCTCGCGGTTGACGATTTCAACCTGCGACATCGGATCCAGAAAGCACTTGATTCTCACAATGTCGGTTCGGTTTAACTTCATACCCTCCAGTGTTCTCAGTAGTCCTTGGAGCGTGGCTTTTGTCGCGGCTGCAAGGTCATCACCCGGCTCTGCCTGACCAGAAACATACACGGCGTCGCCTTTCGGAAGAACGCTGGCCACTGCCCTGCTGGCTGATACCTTTCTGCCATCGTCTGCGGCGAGGTGATGCGCGACCTTCGCAACGTCGTCGACGTTTCTGGCGACCAATACCGCATCAATCGCAAACTTTCGTCCCTTTGGCAAAGCGGTGACTACGGTGGAGACGGCTGGACGAGCATCCGCTGCGCACCAGCTGGTCAGAAACGTTGTCGCCGCCTTCGCCGTTTCTTCGTCGGCAACGTACTTGTTTAATTTGACGAGGTCAGTTTTGGTTGAAGCGAATTCGCTGAGGACTGCAGACAGGCGGTTAAAGACATCCCGGATCTCGTCATCGACTGTGGCGGTTTTGCCATCCTGGGCGATCAACTGAGTCGTGTGGGCAAGAGCTGCGTTGTCGACAAGAACGGCCGACTGGCTAAAGGTTGTTCCATGCCTCTGGATGATGGGCGAAGTTTTGGCTTGCTGGGCCGTTCCTTCACTGGCGAAGGAGTAGACACAGAAAAATGCCAATGCAAAAACTCTATTCACGGTGGGACGCTCCTGGCGTTAGTAGGCGGGGGGGGATCGGACTTTCCGATCACTGATGTTACCGTCTTTTTTGTCGCGACAGTAGCAGGGAGGAATTCCGACGGTACGCTTTGGGGTTCTTAAACAAGTTCCAGCCCTGTGAGCGCTTCGAATCGAAACGATCTGCGTACAGAAAGTCTAATCATGAAAACGATCCTGGCAATCGGAGCTCACTATGACGACTGCATCTTCGGCGTTCCCGGAGTTCTGTTGCAGGCAGTGCGAAAGAACTATCGCGTGGTGACGCTGCACATGATCGGCGACTACACGAACTGGCCGCCTGCAGACGGACGAGCGGTGGCGAAAATGACGACGGAGTTGTCTGCTGACCGTGGCGTGGAAGCGAAGTTTTTGGATTTCGCGTCCCACCGCTTTGATGCTCGACTTGAGAATCAGATTGTCGTTGCCAAAGCGATTGCAGAGATCAAGCCGGACATCGCGTTTGCACTTTGGAAGGAAGACAACCACAACGATCACATGGTCGCCAGTGAACTCAGCCGTATCGCTTTGCGTCATGCGGGGCGCATTCTGGGGGATGAATCCTACCGGCCGCCCAAAGATATTTACTTTTACGACAACGGCCCGCGACACACGGTCGGCTTTGAACCGAACACGTTTGTTGATGTAACGGACGAATGGGACGAAGCCATGGAGTGGCTTGGTAAACTAAATTCCTGGGTCCGCCAGGAAGCGTTCGAAAAGGGAACCACAATCGGTTCTATGACCACGAAGGAATCCCTGGCTCGCTACCGTGGCGCCACGTGCGGTGCCCGCTATGCTGAGGCCTTCTGGAACCCCGTTCACCGCAAGGTTGATATTTTGTAATGCGGTCTTAACAGCCGACAACCAGCGCCGGGTTCGATCGATTGTCACCACCGCTGTTGATTTCTTAGCTACTCAGAATACGGTCACAATGAAACATCTGTTACTTCTGATTTTGTGGTGTTGCTTCACCCCAGCGATCTTGAACGCATCAGGCGATAAGCCAAACGTTCTGTTTATTGCGGTCGATGATCTGCGCGTGGAGCTGGGCTGTTACGGCCAGTCGTGGGTGAAATCTCCGAATATCGATCGGCTGGCCGAGCAGGGAACGCTGTTCGAACGAGCTTACTGTCAGCAAACCGTGTGCAATGCGTCACGAGCATCGCTGCTTACGGGAATGCGGCCGGATACGCTGCGAGTCTGGGATTTGCCGACGCACTTTCGTCAGAACAAACCGGATGCCGTGACGCTGCCTCAGCTATTTAAGAACAGTGGCTACCACGCGCAATGTGTGGGAAAGGTCTTTCACAACTGGCGGCAGGACGAATGGAAGGGCGACCCTGTTTCGTGGAGCGTTCCGTCAGTGCTGCACTACAACAGCCATGGAAATGACAAGCCGCTGGTCGACGGTGCTGTTCCTCCAAATCTGGCATCCGGGAAGAATGGCATCGAATGCCGCGACGTGCCGGATAATGCGTACTTCGATGGTCGCGTTGCGGACACCGCTGTGGAAACGCTGCGGGGACTCAGCAAACGCGAAGATCCATTTTTTCTTGCCGTTGGTTTCTGGAAACCACACACGCCATTTAATGCTCCAAAGAAGTACTGGGATCTGTACGATCGAAATGACGTCCCGGTGCCCACGCATGTGACTCCGCCGACAAACGTGCCCGACATCGCTCTCACCAGTGCCCGCTACAAAGGCCAGTCGGATTCCGTCGAACTGCGAGAAATGCATCACGGACATCTTGCGGCGATCAGCTACCTTGATGCGCAAATTGGTCGAGTGTTGGACGAACTGGATGCACTTAATCTGCGACAGAACACCATCGTCGTGTTGTGGTCTGACCACGGACTTCATCTTGGTGAACACGGCCTGACTCGCAAAACGACCGCCTTCGAACTCGACGCGCGTGTTCCGCTGATTATTGCCACACCTAAGCATGCGTCCGGTCAGCGAACGGCGTCACTGGTCGAATTGCTCGATCTCTACCCGACACTCACCGAACTTTGTGGACTGAAAACGCCGCCTGAGGTCGAAGGCGAGTCGCTGGTCCCACTGCTGTCAGATCCGGCGGCGAACGTTCATGAGGTCGCTCTCACACAAACGCCTCGTCCAAACTATCCGCGAGTGAAAATGCCGAAGGTCATGGGCTATTCCATTCGCACAGCTCGATATCGTCACACGGAATGGCGTGACTTCAAGACGAACGTCGTTCAGGCAAAAGAGCTGTACGATCACCAGAATGATCCTCTGGAGACAGTCAATGTCGAATCACATGATGAACACCGAACGGCCGTCAATGGGCTGGCGAAAAAAATGGCGAAGGTCGTCACGCGGCAACCCAACATTCCGCATCCCGTCACGAATCCCAGCAGTCCGCACATGCTGGATCTGGTAACAACGGGATCCGACCCAGCCCGCATCGATTTCGCAAAGCTGCCTCAGGTGCCCTCAAAGCATGCCATCATCAGCGATGTTCGAGACCGCGCCGGAACTCGCGTTCATCAACATGCGTATCTCGCACATTTCAACGACCGATACTGGGCCATGTGGAGTGACGGGCCGGGCGTACCGAAGCCGGGCTTAACACCGAAACAACTTCGCAACGTCGTTCCGGGCCATGACCGACCAGATACGCGGGTGTCTTATGCGACGAGCGTCGATGGGCTGACGTGGAGTCAACCGGCAGACCTGTCCGGACCGCCACGCACTCCCGGCTTCGGTTGGATCGCGCGCGGGTTGTGGGTTCGTGACGGCCAACTGTTAGCGCTGGCGAGCCACTTCAATGCGCCGGGCTATCCTGGAAAGGGCCTGAGCCTTGAAGCGTTTCGGTGGGATATGGCCAGCGGAAGCTGGAAGGCTCACGGCACTGTCTTGGATGACACGCTGAATAACTTTCCACCGAAGCGTCTGCCATCGGGTGAGTTCATGATGACGCGTCGCGATCACCGCCAGCAGGTTTCCGTGATGATTGGTGGCAGCACTGCGTTCGATCGCTGGCAGGTCCGTCCGTTGGCCAGCTACGACGCGAAGGGGCGGCCGGAGGAACCGTATTGGTACGTGTTGCCCGATGGAAAGAATCTGGCCGGGCTGATTCGCGATAACGGACGGTCGGGGCGATTGCTGCGGACGTTCTCGACAAACAGCGGTCGTACATGGAGTCCCATCGCCAGGACGAACTTTCCGGACGCGACCAGTAAATTCTTCGTGCTGCGAACGTCACGTGGATACTACGCGATGGTTTCCAACGCCAACCCGCGACGACGTGATCCACTGACCCTGGCCATCAGTAAAGATGGTCTGACGTTTACTCATTTGTTTCGGCTCGTCGGTGGCCGGCATGTCGACTATCCCCACATCATCGAACACGACAACAACTTGCTGATTGCGTTCTCCGGGGCGAAGCAAACGATGGAAGTCCTGAAGGTGTCGTTTGACGATGTCGACGGGCTGATTGATTCGCTGCGAAAACCCTGACGCCAAACTTATGGCGTCTGAACTATCAGCCACCATGGCTGCGAACACGTTTGAAGAGCAACTCATAATGACTAAATCCGTCCCACGCGCTACGGCGTTTCCCGGCGATCGCCTTTCTCGCCGCCACCTGATTCAAAGTGCGATCGGCATCTCGGCGACATCCGTTTTGGCTTCCGCCGCGTCTGCGTTCCCCGACGAAAGCTCTGTCCCCGTCGTTGATACGCACCTGCACTGTTTCGGCGGCGCGAATTCCAAATTTCCGTACCACGCAAAGGCGCCGTATCGTCCGGAGGCGGCCGCAACGCCGGAACATCTGCTGATGTGCATGAAGGACGCCGGAGTTGACTATTCAATCGTCGTGCATCCAGAACCTTATCAGGATGATCATCGCTATCTGGAACATTGCCTGCGTGTGGGCGGAAAAAAGGTGAAAGGGACGTGTTTGTTTTTTGCCGATCGACCAGGTTCAGTGGACGGTATGGCAGGGCTTGTGAATCGCAACCCGGGGCAAATCATCGCGGCTCGAGTTCATGCATACGCGCCCGGCAGGCTGCCTCCTTTCGGATCGAACGAAATTCGGAACCTCTGGAAAACGGCGACTGATCTGGGGCTGGCGATGCAGATTCATTTCGAACCACGCTACGCGTCGGGGTTTGAGCCGCTGATCAAAGAATTCTCCAACACGACCGTCATCATCGATCACCTTGGCCGCCCGATGCAGGGGACGGTTAAGGAACACGATGTCGTCGTTCGCTGGTCGCGTTTTCCCAATACCGTGATGAAGGTTTCTGCGCTGCCGGATCAGAACAAGTATCCGCATCGAGACGTCAGGCCCGTGATACGCAAGCTGACGGAGGCGTTTGGCGCTGACCGCATGATCTATGGCGGCGGCTTCAACGCTAAAGCAACGGGCGAATCTTATCGTGAATATCGCAACCAGGTCGGCCGACTACTGGCGCACCTTTCGGCGGCGGATCGAGCGAAAGTTTTGGGGGGCACGGCAGCCAGACTGTTCGGGTTTGTGTAACGTTTAAATTGGCTGTAAGAATTAGAGCCGTTTCCCTCAACCGCATTTGCAATTCATCGTGACGGCGAGCACTCTTGTCCGTCGTCGGTAATTTATATCAGGAGTCGTTGATGACTTTCCACAGGTTTATCCGGTACACACTTCCCTGCTCCGTTGTCATCTTACTGGCATCGGTAAGCGTTGCCTTTGGAGATGGCGTGCTGAAACTGAATGCCCGTACAAGAGCCGAAGTGTCTCCGGGCAGCAATCGCTTTCGTGAAGTGATTAAGCCACTGACATGGGACGCCAGTAAAACTGCGATCGTGATCTGTGACATGTGGAACGATCACTACTGCCGCAATGCTGCTCGCCGCGTAGCCGAAATGGCACCTCGGATGAATGAGGTCCTGAAAAAGGCGCGTGAGCAGGGTGTGTTAATCATTCATTCGCCCAGCGGCTGCATGGAGCAATATGAAGATATGCCTCAACGCAAATTTGCGTTGGAAGCGCCCAAAGTCGAAACGACGATCCCGTTGCAGGGCTGGTGCTACCTTAATGAAAAGCATGAACCTGCAATGCCCGTTGCAGTTGATCAGCCAAGTGACGACGACGGCACGATCCGAGAAGCTGTTCGCCATTTCGAACGTCAGATCGACACGCTGGAAATTATGGACGGCGACGCGATCTCCGATGGGCCCGATGCTTTCTACCTGATGAAGCAGCGTGGCATTGAAAACGTCATCATCATGGGAGTGCATACCAATATGTGTGTGCTGGGCCGGCCGTTTGGGATTCGGCAAATGGTGTATCAGGGGCAGAATATCGTGTTGATGCGCGACATGACGGATTCTATGTACAACCCACGCGATGAACCGTACGTCAACCACTACACGGGCAACGACCTGGTGTTTGAACATATTGAGCGACACTGGTGTCCGACAATCACCAGCGCCGATATTCTTGGTGGTCAGCCATTTCGCTTTCCCGGCGACCGACGTCCACATCTGGTGATCGTGATGGCGGAAGAAGGATATAAGACGGCTCAAACCCTTCCGCCGTTTGCCCTGAAACACTTTGGCGCTTACTTCAAGATCACGTGTGTCTACGCGAACGCAGACGACCGCAACGATATCCCCGGCATTGAAGCACTCAACGATGCGGACGTCGCCATTTGGTCCATTCGCCGGCGTACGCTACCGAAAGCTCAGCTTGATATCGTTCGCAAATTCATTGCCGATGGTAAGCCGCTGGTCGCCCTGCGCACCACCAGCCACGCCTTTAGTTTGGGAAAGAAGAATCCTGCGGATGGATTGGCGGAATGGCCGGAATTCGACAGCGAAGTGCTGGGCGGCAACTACCAGAAAGATCACCTGAATAAGTCCGCAACCTTGGTGCATGCGATCGAGGCTGCTGCTGGACATCCGATTCTGCACGGCATTCCGACCACTGATTTTCGTGTGTCCGGAACGCTCTACAAAAACGATCCCCTGCCGACAACGGCGGCACCGTTAATGCTCGGGCATGTGGAAGGTAGCGAGACGGTTGAACCTGTCGCGTGGACTCACCAACGTCCCAACGGTGGTCGAGTGTTCTACACATCGCTCGGGCATCCAGGCACGTTCGAAATTCCGGAATTTCAGCGTCTATTGAAAAATGCGACGTACTGGGTCGCCGGCTTGCCGATCCCCGCGTCCAGATAAGTGACGCCCGGATTATCCGCTGCTCAGACAGTGAAGTTACGAGCACACACACACATGCAGAGGGACAAACGATGAAACGCCGCACAATTCTTCAGGCCGGTTTAGGACTTACCATCGGCAGACCTGTTTTTGCTGCCACCCGAGACTACAAGTTCGCCACTGCCGCGAACGTATTGCAGGCGGCCACTGACTCCGGTCAGGTCGAAGCATCAGCACTGTATGTGCGTCACGGCGACCACGTCTTTACGCGATCTTTCGGTGCGGCGGAAACGATCGACGCGATCTTTCTTTTGGCTTCGATTTCAAAACCCATTACCGTCGCGGCTGTGATGACGCTGTTTGATCAGGGCGAATTTGAACTTGACGATCCGGTCCGCAAGTTCATTCCCGAATTCCGCGGCGATGGCCGCGACCGCATGACGATGTGCCAGTTGTTTACTCATAATTCGGGGCTGCCGGACCAACTGCCTGAGAATGCAAAGTTACGGTCGACTCATGCGAAGCTGGCAGCGTTTGTCGAAGGTGCGATTCGCACACCGCTGTTGTTCTCGCCGGGTTCGAAGTACAGCTATTCCAGTATGGCGATTCTGCTGGCCAGCGAGGTTGCTCAACGGATCAGCGGCACGACAATCGCGAAGCTTGTTGATGAAACGGTCTGTCAGCCTCTGCAAATGAAACACTTTGCCCTTGGTGTCGGACGACTGAACGCGAAATCATTGGTGCGTTGTCAGGTGGAAAACGCGGCCCCGGAATCTGGTTCCGGCGGTGCGACAACAAAAAGCTGGGACTGGAACAGTGAATACTGGCGCCAGTTGGGCGTGCCGTGGGGCGGCGCGCACGGTTCAGCTGGTGACGTGGCCAAATTCCTGAACGCTTTCCTGCATCCGACGGGAAAACTGCTCCGACCGGAGACCGCTCAGTTGATGATCCAAAATCACAATCCACGTGGGATGCGTCGCCGGGGTCTCGGCTTTGATCTGGGGGACAACCTTCAAGGCCCCAAACGACGCGATGATGTTTTCGGACATACCGGTTCAACGGGGACGTTATGCTGGGCCGATCCAATATCCGATTCCATCTGCGTTGTGTTGACCACTCTGCCCGGTCGAGCCGCAGTTCCGCATCCGCGTGACCTAACGTCACAAAAGGTGGCGGAAGTCGTGAGCTGACACGCTCCCCCGACCGACGTCATTACTTGTCGATGATACTTACCAGAATCGGCTTGCTGCTGTAGGTCGCTTTCATAACAAAGTTGATCGACACGTTCGCCATGATGCAACATTGCTGCTGATTGACTTTGGGTGCCGTCGCAGCCGCAGTCAACGTGATCGCTCCTTTGCTGTTTGTTCCGGTCAGCAGGGTCTGGCTGTTCTTCCCGTCGATCGTCACGCCTTCGGGAAGCGTAATCGCATATTTGCTGGACAGATGCTGGAACAGCATGTCCAGAGTCTGACTAGCGTGGCAGGATCCGGCGTTGCAGCCAAGTCGACTGATGGTGGGGCGAATGTAGGTGTCGAACGTGATCGCGGGTTTCGCATCCACTCCGCTCACCATAACCTCGGCCGAATTAAACTCACCATCGACGGTCGCCGTTATTGTTGTCGTGCCGTTGCCAATTGCCAGCAACTGCCCCGTCGGCGATACGCGAACAATAGCCTCATCTGCACACGTGTACGTTGCCGCGTGAGTCAGATCTGCCGACCGCTTGCTGGCGCTGCCGTCCGGCGGCACTTCCTGAACCAGCACCTGCGCTTCCGCGAAGTTACCGTTGAGTTCCACTCGGGAGGGAGTGATGGAAAATTCAGTCGCCGTTGTAATGCCACACGACAGGCTGGAGGTTGTGACACACAAGGTCAAAAACAGACAACGGTGAAGCAATCGAAAAGTCACGACAGATCCTCCGAGTTCTCCAGGGCGGAGACAGGATGGCGGGCAGTCGAACAAAGTATGCTCGATTGGAGATCGCAGCTGGGGACGCGGACTAAAAGTATGGAGGATCGCGTCACGAATCGCCAACGTAGTTCACGAAACAGTTCGTTTCGTGGTGTAGCTTGTCGTCACGCATTGGAAGCCTGAAGCGCCAGCGAGGGGCCCCTTGCTGGCGCTTCAGGCTTCAAAATACTTCAAAATACACATCCTTTCGATTCAGCCCGAACTCCGGGGAGTCCGGCTGCTGCAGAAAATATCTAGTGACTATGCCCAAGTGTTCGGACAGCCGCTCACACAGTAGTCCCCTCGCTGGCGCTTCAGGCTTGGAGTTTTGGATTTGTTGTGAGTGCTTTCTGTTGCGTCACTGTCTCTTTTTTGATTGCGAACGCAACACGGCCGGCCTTGATTGTTTTTCTGGACTTGGAAACTCAGCGGGCGGTTGCGCGCACTGGCATGGCCATCGCCACTCAACGAAAAAGTCACTGTCCATCCAGCGTATAAGTGATCGCGTTCTCCATTCCTTCCTGATCGAAAATGATTCGCTTACTGCCGCCTCGCGTCCAGAATTTCTGTCGGAGCGTGAGGGGAAGGCTATTTGCTGGGTTCTTCGTCGGTCCCCTCGCTGGCGCTTCAGGCTTCGATGCGTGTTCTTTTAGGCGACGAGTACACCAGGACTTGAATTGCTTCATTACGTCGTCTGGAGAGTAACCAGTTGCAGTAACGACAACGTGAACATGATTCGTCCTACAATTGACCGCGTGCATTGACCATTGTCGGAATTTGCAATGATCTCGAATCGTCAATTCAACCAGTGCTCGCTGCGGGCTGGTCAGAACGAACTCGGGCTCCGTCATTTGTTCGCGATTTGCCACTTCCATGTTTCGATTGGGCTCACGGAAACGACCCGGCTTCTCAACCCAACCTCGTTGATCACCAGGCAGCCACGTTCCGTACGTCGTCCACGTCAGAAAATACGCCAGCGGTTCTCGCATCGGAATGTCGCCCGATTCAGCCATCCCTGCAATTGTAACCAAACCCATCGAAGCCTGAAGCGCCAGCGAGGGGCAGTGCACACTGAAGTGACAACGAGGAGCCAAGCCAGTCCACGTGACAACACAAAATCGTGCACTTCTTCTTCGCTCCTGCATCCTTCTGGCTCACGGAAATCGCCCGAGAAGATTCCTGCAAACGCAGGACACCATCCATTCCCATTCACGAACACAGCGTTATATGGCTGCGCGAAACGCTCAGTGATTGGTGCGCCGTTGCATCTGATTCTTCGGATGGGATACAACGAAGCCTGCCTGCCGGACGTCGGTGGCCAAAGTGCAAATTCGTTGAGATGTCGGCTTTGCATGGCAGTCACACCATTTATGTTTGCTGAAGATTTCAGCTTCGCCCACCCATGTCGTTCGCTCGTCTTTCTTTGTGGAGCCGGAAATGTTCAACCTCCTTCCTCAACGGTTTCGAGATTGTGAAGGCGTCACGCGGCGGGGCATTCGACCAGCGATGTGAATTGCATTCTGGTGTGGACGCGGGGCGGGACCAGTCATCACGACACGTTCGATCCCAAGCCCAACGCACCGACCAGTGTTAAGGGTGAGTTCGGTGTGATTGACACGGCGGTTCCGGGAATTCAATTCACGGACATCCTGCCGAACATGGCGAAAGAACTGAACCGCTTCGCCGTACTCCGCAGTTGGAATCCGCAGAACGGCAGGGCAGTCACGGCATAGCCGATCAGTTTGTGATGTCGGGCCGAAAGTTTAATGCCGCTTTACACTACCCCACGTACGGTTCTGTGGTCAGTTGGCACAAAGGTTTTAAGAACGCACTGCCGCCGTTTGCGCAACTCGGAAGTTCTGTGGATCGACGGTTTGGCGGTGGGCTGGAGTTCCTGGTGGATCAGTTTTGGGAGCAACCGACGATGAAGGCAGTCGTCCTGTCCGCAATGAGTACCTGTCTGCCGACATCGCAGCGACGATTTACCACAAGCTTGGCCTGCGAACCGACCTGATTGCGCACTCGCCGGACGGTCGCCCTGTAAGATTAATCGAAGGGCATCCGATCGCGGAATGGTGCTGAGTTTTTCGCGAAGGCTTATCGGGGCCTTCGTTATGCGATCACGTCATGGATCGGTTCGCCAAAGTCTTTCTCCAGCCTTTTGCGCCCGGGAATCACCAGCTCGCGGGGATTTAGCCCGAGTTGATGCAGCAGCGTCGCGTGAATGTCGGTGACGTAGTGACGATCTTCGACGGCGTGGAATCCGATCTCGTCAGTTGCTCCGTGAGCAATGCCTCCTTTGATGCCGCCACCGGCCATCCAGACGGTGAAACCATACGGATGGTGGTCTCGACCGTTCGCATGTTGTGAACCAGGTGTGCGACCGAATTCACTGGCCCAGACAACCAGAGTTTCGTCAAGCAGTCCACGTTGCTTCAGATCGGCCAGTAACGCGCCGATTGGTTGGTCGACCTGTCGGCACAGCTTGGTGTGACTCGACTTTAAGCCCTTGTGAGCGTCCCACTGTCCGGCGCCACCATTGCTGCCGTGATACACCTGCACAAACCGCACGCCCCGTTCGACCAGGCGGCGCGCTGCCAGCATTTGCTGTCCGAACGGCTTCGTCTCTTTCTGATCCAGTCCATATTGAGACTGCGTTTCCTGAGTTTCGTCATCGAAACGCACAATGTCCGGAACGGCCATCTGCATTCGAAACGCCAGTTCGTAAGAACGAATTCTTGCTCGAATGGCATCGTCATCAGGATATTGCTCGGCTGTGATTCCGTTCAGTTTTCGCAGCAGATCAAACTCGCCAATCTGCTCTTCCTGGTACACGCCTTTCGGCGGCTTTGCGTAGGGCAGCGGGTTTGCTGGATCGAGGTTCAGTGGCACACCATCGTATTGCGGGCCGAGATAGTTGGCTCGATGTGCTTCCTGTCCGCCGCAACAGTCTGCGACAGGTGTTCCCATGACGACGAATTCCGGCAGGTTTTCGTTCAGTGAACCCAGCCCGTAATTCGCCCATGCCCCGATCGTCGGGAAGAAGCCATCGATGCGATGACGCCCGGTATGAAACTGCAGCTGAGCTCCGTGATTGCTGTCTTCCGTCCAGACGGACCGCACCAGACAGAGATCGTCGGCCTGCTGTGCGACGTGAGGCCACCAGTCGCTGATTTCCAGGCCGCTTTCTCCCCAGCGGCGATAAGACACCTGCAGCGGATATAGTTCGTTGCGAATGAAGCCATTGTTCGGGTCGAACGCGACGACTCGTTCGTTTTCCAGGTACGGCGATTCCAGCACGCCTTTGAATGGAGTTTCGTCGACCGTCATCCCGGCGTACTTGGTGAGCGCCGGCTTGGGGTCGAAGGATTCCATATGGCTGGTGCCACCGATCATGAACAACCAGATGACGCTTTTGGCTTTCGGTGCCAATCGCCGCATCGATGCGGGTACGGCTGCCGGAGCGTCCTGCTGCAGCATGCTGGCCGCGGCAATGCTGCCGATTCCGAGTCCCAGGTCGTTCAGGAAAGTTCGACGTGTGGGTTGATATGAATTCATTGGATCTTTCACTATCGAATCGTCACGAAGTCGTTGTGATTCATGAGGACATGGATCAGATTTTCTTTCGCCCTGAGATCGGGGTCGCCGGACGCTTCAACCAGTGCAACCTCTTTGCCTTCAAATTTCGTCAGGGACTCCGGCGATGACAGGACGGTCGCCTGCTGTTTTAGAAAACCGCGACATGCGATCGTTTCGCTGTCTGTCGGTGATCGAGCCAGCAGTTGCTTGAAGGCGAGTTGAATGAAATACGTTTCTGGCTGCTCACCATTTTGCGCTTCGTCCCACAGTGATCGTGCCAGGTTGCGAGATTCGGACAGGGACAACGTACTGTTCGCGAGTGCTAACGCCTGCTGAGGAATGATGCTTTCGGAGCGACGGTAACATTCGTTCGGTCCGGCAGCGTCAAACAGCACCAGCATTGTCATCTGCTTTTCGTAGGCGTGTCGAAAGTACACGCTTCGTCGCGGAATGGTTTCGCCGTCTGCGTAATCGATATCCGCCCCGCCCTGTTTCAGGTCAAGACTTCCGGCGACGTGCAGCACGCTGTCTCGGATGACCTCCGCATCAAGCCGCCGCACGTTGGCTCGCCAGTACAGCCGGTTGTCCGTATCGATCTTTTCGTTGGCCGTCGCCAGAGAAGCATCGGCAGAAGATTTGAGTTGCCAGGTGCGAGACGTGACGATCAGTCGGTGAATGTGCTTCATGCTCCACTGATGTTCCATCAGTTCGACGGCAAGCCAGTCGAGCAGATCGGCATGTTCAGGGCGAGGCGACCGCAGGCCAAAATCAAACGTGTTGGCAACTAACGGCTCGCCGAAATGTCGCAGCCAGATATGGTTGACGGCGACGCGAGCGGTCAGAGGATTCTTCGAATCTGCGATCCACTTGGCCAAGGCGAGCCGTCGTCCTGTGCTGGTCGCCGGGTACGCCTTGCCGATGGACGTATATTTCGCGTCCTTCTTTTTGGCAGCAGTTTCGGCGGTTGTGAGTTGCTTTCTGGCGGCGTCGACGGCCTTCCGGGCTTTTTCGACGACGGCCTTCTTCTTTGCCGCATCGGCTTCGTCACTCGCTTCAGCCACAGTCAGTTTGGCCTGCTTGTCAGCCAGTTCAAACTGCGCTTTCGCCAGTGAGGCTGTTCGTTCTGCTTTCGCCGCCGCTTTGGCCAGGTTAGCGGAAGCCTGTGAGTTGTCGTTGGCATATTTCGCCTTGTCAGCGGCAAACCTCGCCCGCAGCGAATTCAGTTTTGCCTGCGCGGACTCCAGCCTTAACCGGGCGACAACGGAACGCGATTCATCGGCGTTTTCACTGCGACTTTTATCAAGTTGTTTCTGCGCCGCGGCAACCTGCGCTTCTGCGCGGCCGATGTCTTCGGCTTCGATGTGAGGCCACAAAGCCGGGAACACGGCAACGGGTGGTAATGTGACGGGCTCGATGTTTAGCTGTGCATTGAACACGGCCGGCAAAGCGGCTGAAACTGGTGAGTCCTTGTCGAAATGTTTTTCGTTGCCACGCACGAATAGAAACGTACTCGATTCAGGTTCAGCATCAAAAACTCGCGGCACTCCGTCCGTCACGAAATTGGGTTGGCCGGGAATACGTTCGGTTCTCACATTGTGCGGTTCGAAGACCGCTCGCATGGCGTAGTAGTCGTGTTGAGCGATTGGATCGAACTTGTGATCGTGGCACCGTGCACAATTGACCGTCATTCCCAGAAACGCCTTGGCCGTGTGTTCGACCGCTGCGTCGAGCCAGATGTTGCGATTGCTGTTGTGATAATTGCGAGCCAGAAACCCGGTGGCTCGCAGAACGTCCAGATCATCCGGAGCGATTTCGTCTCCGGCCAGCATTTCCATGACCATTCGGTCGTAGCCTTTGTCTTCATTGATCGATTCAATGATCCAGTCGCGCCAACGCCAGATATGTCGCTGGCTTCCCCGCAACTGGTTCTTGTAACCATTCCAGTCGCTATAGCGCCAGACATCCATCCAGTGGCGTCCCCACCGTTCGCCATGATGCGGACTTTCCAGTAGCTCATCGACCAGGATGCTGAACGCGTCATCGGATTCCGCGTTCACAAACTGGTCGACCTGGTCGCGGTTCGGAGGCAATCCAATTAAGTCGAAATACAACCGCCGCACAAGAGCGTGCTCATCTGCGACTCCAGCAGGAGTCACCTTTGCTTTTCGATGCTGCTGGGCGATGAATGCATCAATGGGGTTGGTCTGCCATTCCGCATTTTCGACGGACGGCACGGCGGGGCGAACGGGCGACTGATACGCCCAATGTTCCGCCGGATCAGTGGGAATCGCTTCATCCGGAGGCGCATCGGCACCAGCGTTGATCCAGTCGGTTACCAGTTGAAGTTGTTCCGGCGTTAGTCGTTCGCCTTCACCTTCGGGCGGCATTCGCACATCGGCGTCTTCCTCAGTCACACGGTCCAGCAGCAAACTATTCGCGGCATTCGCGACGTCGATCACCGCGCCGCTGTCGCCTCCTTTGTGAATCAGCTTAGCTGCATCCAGACGCAATCCCGCTTCCTGCTTTAAGGCCCCATGACAGGCGGCGCACTTTTCCCGCAGCAGTGGCTTGATGTCTCGTTCGTAGTCGACATCAGCCCCAAGTGAGGAACTCGTGATCATGAAAGCGGCGAGGAAAGCAGAATGAACACGCATGATGGCGGGATGGCTTTAGGGCGGCGGGATGGAGTGGGGCATCAGTATACCTTACCAACAACGCTGATAACCAGACGCTTGTTGGCCTATTCCGTTCGAGGAACGGGCACGGTCTTCTTTGGTGCACCAAGGCAGATTCGAAATCCATCGCGGGAGTCAGAATACGAAACACTCGCGATGCCGAGTCGAACCGCGCATCGAGCGTTGCCAGGCACATCAAAGTAGTTACCGCCCCGGCAAACCGGGCTGGACACTGAGAGTTGCTGCTTGTCCTTGAAGTGTATCCGCTCGTGCCCGCCTTCCGGATCAAAATGGTCGAGCGTGAATTCCCACACGCCGCCACACATGTCTGCCAGGCCGAATCCATTGCGTCCCTTTTCGCCATAGTGATCAACCGGCGACAGGAAGGCATAGCCGTCGCTCCACGGAGCATTTGCCAGCGGCCAGATTGTGTCTCGATTAGGAAGAAAGTCGACGGCGGAAATGTTGAATCTGCCCTTCCCTTCCATCAGATCGTTTCCCCACCAGAAGTAGTGACTCTCATGGCTTCCACCGCGGCAGGCATAGGCCCATTCTGCTTCGGTGGGAAGACGGAATTCCAATTCGGGCGACAGCCGTCCCGCTTTTCGTTCGACGTCTGTGAGCCAGGTACAGAACGCTTTCATGTCCTGGTAGCTCACGCAGACCACGGGGTAGTCTTCCTTCATTGGGATCCCGAACCCCGGATCTCGCCAGCTTTTGTTTGCCACGGACTTCCATGGATGTACGACTTTGGAAGGGTAGTAGTAGCGATCCCATTCATGATCGAAGACCTGAGTCACACCGCCCGCCTTTTCTGCATCGGTGACGTAACCTGTGTCCTCGACAAATCGCCGAAACTGAGCCATGGTGATTTCCGTCCGGCCCATCCAGAATCCGTCGCTGACGCTCATCGGCCGCGGCTCACCTTCATACTGTTCGCGTATTGTTCCCGGTTGTGCACCGCCTTCAATACCGGTTGCCCACGCCTTCTCCTCCGCGGTGCTGCCCATCATGAATTTGCCTGGCGGTATGAAGCACAGTTCAAGTCCGACGCCGCTTCCAAGATTCATCTTCTTGACGTCGCCCTGCTGCGGTTCGTCGGCTGCAACCGGGTGGGCGGAGAAGAAAGAAAGGCACGCGACCAGTAGGATCAAAGCGAGAGTGTGATGTTTCTTCATGGGATCACCTTGGGGAGGAGATGGATGGTGGGGCAACATTTTGTGGGGACCTACCGAGATTCCGGCGGTTGTTTGTTGATGTGTTACTTGATCTTGCCATGTTCGTCAAAGAATGCGAAACGAATGCGGCTTAGTCCGGCTCGCGACCTGACACATGATTAGCCAGTCCGTGCGCGAAAAGGGGCAAGTCGTTCGTCGGCTGTTTCGTTCGAGGCGCAAGAAACTCCTGTGAGCCATCCAACATAATCTCCGATTTGCGGGTTTCCCCGCAACGCTGCTCAGTCAAAACCCGGCAGAAATCGACTTAACAGCCGCTGAAACTGTGGTGTGCTATGGCTACTGCCCCGAGGGGTTAAATTGCGGTGTGGCTAGTGACAGATAATTCTTACACTTCGCGCGGCTTGGGTTCCGCCCCCGACCAGCAACCCACCATGCGCGCCCGTCGTGATTTGCTCGCGCATAGAAACTATGACCAACGGAAAGTGAAAACACATGTTGCTAAAGGATTGGCTGAAGTGTCTGACCGGTGAACGTCGTAGCCAGCGTCGGCTGATGAGTGCTTCGTGGCGACACGCTGAAACGTCCGCATCTGTGCAGCTACTGGAGCCACGGCAGTTGTTGTCTGCCACCAATTCTCTGTCTGAATCATCGTTAGCTGATATTAGCGGGCCTCAACTTGCTGTTATTAAAACTGGCGTTCATTCGGAATTGGCGATCAGCATCGCTGACGACGTGAACCGGCGAGTTCAGATCGCGGGGCTTCGGACAGCGATTGCCAACTCCGAAAAGGCCGTGACTTTAGTGCAAACCGCGGAAGGTGCCGTGGAGGCAATTGAGTCATTGCTGATCGAGGTACGAAATCTGACCATCGATTCCGCCGACACTGGTGTGCATCATCAGGACGTATTGGCTGCCAATCAGTTGGAAATCGAATACGCGTTGGATGCGATCGACCGAATTGCGAATAGCACTCAGTTCGGTAGAAAGGTGCTGCTGGATGGCTCGGCCAGTGTGGAAGCTACCTCAACCAACAGTGCTGTTTCGTTCCTGAGAGGGACGTCTGACACGACCGTCGGAATGTACTTCATGACTGTAACAACGGCTGCTGAACGAGCTCACGTTTCGGCCAGCACCGCCCAGGGCGATAGCATACTTGCCGGCGACGAAACTCTGACTGTCAATGATGTGGAGCTCACATTAACTGCGGGGCTGACACAGAACCAGGTTGTGGATCGCATTAACGAATTTACGACTCAAACAGGTGTGAAAGCAGAAATCGATACTGCCAATGGCGGCGTCACCCGTCTGTTCAGCGAAGACTTCGGTAAAGATGCAGAGGTTTTTGCCATTTCCAACGTTGCGGCTTCTGAGTCAAGCAGCGGTATTGGAACCGATGTGCTTAGAGACGACGGTGAAGATATCGTCGCCACAGTCGGGGGATCGTCGTTCAATGGTTCAGGCAATCTGCTGACCGTAGATTCCGGAGCGGCGAAAGGGCTGTCAATTCAGATTGCTGCCAGCAGCGACGCTGTGACGACCGGCACCGCCGTTACGTCGACACTGTTTGTGACAGACAACACTCTGCAGTTTCAGATTGGACCGAACGCGAACCAGACGGCCAGTCTTTCAATCGACCGCGTCAATCCGGTTGCCCTCGGATTTGGGATAGGTGGGAATCGCTTTCACAATCTAAGCGAAATAGACGTCACGTCGACTGGGCGGTCACAGGATTCACTGTCGGTGGTCGACTCTGCCATCAATGATATCATCAATCTGAGAGTTAAGCTGAGGGCATTTCGGACGTACACGCTCGAAGCGACTGCCAATAGCCTGCGTACGACATTGGAAATCATGGTCAACGCTGAGTCGGTGATAAGTGTTCCCCACTTTCCTCGCATATTCGCCCACATCAGTGTGGGCGGTGCGGGGGATATTAACGGAGACGGCTTCGACGATCTGATTATTCGATCGAGCTTCACCGGTGAGACCTATGTTGTCTTTGGCGGCAAGCTGACCCTCCGTCTGGATGGCGACGCTTTCTCATTCGACATCGACAACAGCCAAAGCAGCACCATCGCTGGCGTGGAAGCCATCGACATTTCCGGCAGCGGCGCAAACACGCTGACACTGAATGCGCTCGACGTGCTGGAACTCAGCAGAGATTCCAACACCTTGATGGTTTTTCGAGACAGGCACGACACCGTGAACATTGGCACTGGCTGGACTCAGCAGCCTGATGAAATCGCTGGTGCGGCAACGTTTGAGGTCTTCACTCTGGGAGCCGCTACGTTGAAAGTCCAGGAGTCGGACACTGTCGGTGACCTTGATGGTGATGGAGACTTTGACGCTAATGATTCGTTTCTGATCCACTTGATCCAACTTTCGGGTACCGGCTTACAGATTGAACAGTCCAAAGGCAACGGGCTTCTCACTGCCACGCAGATTCGGTCTGCCGCCACCAAACTGAATGCGGCGAGCGATGTTGATGGCGACGGAGATTTTGACGCCAGCGATTCCTTTCTGATCCACCTGGTGAAACTCGCGGGAACAGACACCCAAATCGATCAATCCAAAGGTCGTAGTTCGCTGTCCGCAGCAAAGATTCGAGCCAACATTAATGCTCTTTCTGGTGTGACCGTCCCGGCGGAAGCAGATGCCAATTCAGTGCTTCTGAAGTCTGATCAACTAACGGTGCCGGAGCGCAGCAGCGTGGTTGAGATGGTTCAGCCGACAACGACGTTTGCCGGAATTGAGTTGTCCGAGCGGGAGTTGTTTGAATTTGTCAGATCGGTGACCGACGTCGTCCCCAACGCGCCCACGGCTGTATCTGAATGGAACTCGGTGCCACAATCAGTTTGGGACGACTTTCGGCACTGGATCGACGCCATCTGATCAGTATTCGAGGATCGCTCGAACACGGAAGGCGCTTCGCAATGACGTCAGCGCCTCCGGGCGTATAGCTCGCAGTCCAAATTGAAGAGTTTGCAGTCAGTGCCGCATTCCCGTGACGCCTGCCGTATGCAGGGTACTTGCCGTAACGGCATATGGGTTGGTTTTACCGTGGCGCCAATCACGGTCGATCGGGTTCCTGAGCTTCCATTTTCGGTTCGCAGTTGTAATCTGAAAATGAAAACGGAGGCCCCTTCGATAGCCGCGACGAATAACAAATGCGGAGGGGGTGGTTAGACGTTCTCAGCAACTTGGTCTACCGAAATCGATGTGGGGAAATTAGGCAGCGATTCACTTCCACGCTCTTCCAAAGAATTCACTATGAAAACTGTCTTTGCAGTACTAACCGTTTCATTGATTCCGTTGACCGCAATCGCTCAGGACAGACCAAACGTCCTCTTCATTGCCATCGACGATCTGCGGCCCGAGTTGGCGTGTTATGGTGGGCCGCAGGTGCGGACTCCGCATCTGGATGAACTTGCTGCGCAGGGCATGCGTTTTGATCGTGCCTATTGCCAGGTACCGGTTTGCGGGGCCTCCCGTGCCAGTCTGATGACCGGCATTCTGCCGACAGCAAATCGCTTCCGGAACTACACCACTCGCGCCGACAAGGATGCTTCCGGTGCGGCGACTTTGCCGGAGACCTTTAAGAAGGCGGGCTACACAACGCTTTCCAACGGCAAGATCTTTCATTTCCGTGACGATTCTGAAGATCAAAGCTGGAGTGAACGTGCCTGGCGACCGGGCGGCGGATCTTTAAAGAGTTATGACCCGGCCACTACGGAAAGGCTGTCGGCAAGTAAGAAACGCGGGCGGATTTACGAGGCCCCGGACGTGGCGGACAATGCGTACGCAGATGGGCTGGTTGCTGAAAAGAGCATTAAAGATTTGCGGCGTCTTCAGCAGGCAGGCAAGCCATTCTTTCTGGCCTGTGGCTTCGTTCGTCCACACATGCCTTTCTACGCGCCAAAGAGATATTGGGACCTTTACCAAAGAGATCACGTCGACATCGCTGACAACCGTTACCGTCCCAGGGATGCCCCGAAGGAACTTGCCGGAAGTGGCGAGTTTCGCTCTTACCATCTTGCTGACTTCGATGTCGATTCGGAAGACTTTCATCGCCTGATGCGTCACGGTTACATGGCCAGTGTGAGCTATGTCGACAAGCTTGTGGGGGACGTGCTGGCCGAGTTGCAGCGTCTTGAACTGGACGGCAAGACTATTGTCGTCGTCTGGGGCGATCACGGTTGGCATCTGGGCGAACACAATTTCTGGGGCAAACACAACACCATGCACCTGGCGACTCGAGTGCCATTGATCATCAAAGTGCCCGGCAGAAAGGCTGGCGCGACAGAGGCCCTGGTCGAGACCAGCGACATCTATCCGACTCTTTGCTCGCTGGCCGACATCGGAATTCCGGAAACCGTGCAGGGCCGCAGCTTTGCCACCCTTTTCGATCATCCCGAACAAACATTTCGAGAGGGCGTTTACAGTCGCATTCGTTCTGGTGATGCAATCATCACCGACCGATTCACCTATACCGCTTACAACGGCGGCGAATCGGAAATGCTGTATGACCTTAAGAAGGATCCGGGCGAGAACGAAAACGTAGCCGAGAAACCGGAATACGCAGAAACGGTATCGGTGATGAAGAGCCTGCTGAAGCAACGGCAAAGCGAAGCAGCCAGCGCAAAGATCATGGCCGCAACGTCAGCAAAACCGAAGAAGCCCATTAAGCCTGACCTAGAACAGAAGAAGGTTCCTCAGAAGCAGCAGGCGGCTCAGAAGCCAAAGACCGAAACGGCTGTGGGTTACGGAGTTAATGTCCCCACGCCCACGCATTCCGGTGTAGCGTACGGCTCGCACCAGCGGCATGTTCTCGACTTCTGGCAGGCGGCATCCGATAAGCCCACTCCGCTGGTCATGGTGATTCATGGCGGTGGCTGGACCGGCGGCAGCAAAGAGCGGCTTAGTCGTTTCGCCGATGTACCAGCGTTGTTGCAGGCGGGTATCTCCGTTGCCGCCATCAACTACCGGCTGATGAAGCATTCGCAGGATGTTGAGCCACCAGTGAAAGCGCCGCTGCATGATGCGGCCCGAGCCCTGCAGTTTCTACGCAGCAAGGCGGGCGAATGGAACATCGATAAAACGCGTATCGGTGCCGCAGGTGGTTCTGCGGGCGCTTGTTCCAGTCTTTGGCTGGCCTACCATGATGATCTGGCCGATCCAGATAGCTCGGACCCGATTGCGCGCGAATCCACGCGGCTTTGGTGTGTCGCTGTAAACGCGCCTCAGACGACACTCGACCCCGAACAAATGAAAGCCTGGACGCCGAATAGCCGCTACGGGGGACACGCCTTCGGGAAAAAGAACTTCGCCCAGTTTCTGGCAGACCGGGAAAGCATCCTTCCGTGGATTGCTGAGTACTCGCCCTATGCACTTGTGAGTCGCGACGATCCGCCTGCTTGCTTGTTTTATGGTAAGCCTCCTGCCATGGGAGAAGCCCAGAAAGATCCGACCCACAGCGCCAACTTTGGCATCGGCCTTCAGAAACACTGCAGGGAACTCGGTGTTGACTGCGAAGTCGTGTACCCCGGTGCATCAGAGGCGAAGTACAAGACCCCCACCGAATTTCACATCGCAACACTCAAGCAGGAAGAGAAGCCGTGAAGTCAGCACGTCTTTACTGCCCGCTGTTGTGCCCGCTTGCTAAGGATCAACAATGATTTCCAGACGCCAATTCGTAGGGACGACTGCCTTGGTCGCTTCCGGAGGAATGAGTACTTTGGCTGAACAGAAACAAGCCATGAATCGCCCCGTTGTGATATCCACATGGCGACACGGCCTCGCCGCCAATGAAGCTGCATGGAAGATTCTTTACAAAGGTGGTCGAGCACTTGACGCTGTCGAGGCAGGAGTTTGCGTGAGCGAGTCGGACCCGAACGTGTCGAGCGTTGGTGTGGGTGGACTCCCCGACGCATCGGGCGAGGTAACTCTGGACGCGTGCATCATGGGTGGAAATGGTGACTGCGGATCAGTTGCGTACCTGAAAGACATTGAGCATCCGATCTCGGTCGCTCGCATGGTGATGGAAAAGACTCCGCACGTCATGATGGTGGGCGAGGGGGCAAAACAATTCGCACTGGCCAATGGGATGAAAGAAAAGAAACTGCTCACACCCAGTGCGACGGACGAGTGGAAGAAATGGAAATCCGAGCACCCGGATGCCATCAAGCACCGAGAGATCAACATCGAAAACCATGACACGATCGGTTTGGTTGCGATCGACGCGGCCGGCAACTTATCTGGTGCCTGCACAACCAGTGGGCTCGCCTGGAAGTTGCCGGGCCGAGTTGGCGATTCACCGATCATCGGCGCGGGGCTTTATGTTGACAACGAAGTCGGCGCTGCCAGCGCGACGGGTGTTGGCGAAGCGGTGATTCGAGCCGTCGGCAGCTTCCTTGTCGTGGAACTCATGCGGCAGGGGAACTCGCCACAGGACGCCTGCCGCCTGGCGACGGAGCGTGTCATCGAGAAGAACCCCGACTGGAGAGAATTTCAGGTTGGCTTTATTGCGATCAACAAACTCGGCCAGGTGGGCGGCTACTGCATTCAACCTGACTTCGACTACGCTGTTCACGACAAGCAAAGTGGAAATCGCATGGTGAAGGCACCGAGTCGCCTGCCCGCGAAGTAGCCTGTGAACCTGAATAATCTGGAAGAATATCGCAGTGCCAGTTCTCATCGAAGTCTGTATTGATTCCTTCGCGTCTGCGGCCGCCGCGAAGGCTGGTGGCGCGGATCGGCTGGAAGTTTGCAGCGCACTCGCCATCGGTGGAACGACGCCGAGTTTTGGCCTGGTCGAACAATGCGTCGCCGATCTGCAGATGCCTGTCATGATGATGATCCGTCCGCACGACGGTGGATTTGTCTACGACAACGATCACATTGAGACGATGCTGGGGGATATTGAAGTTGCCAAATCCATCGGCGTTCAGGGGATTGTTTTCGGAGTTTTGACGGTCCAGCGAACGATCGATCACCAAGCCTGTCAACGATTGCTCGACGCGGCAGAAAATCTGGAAACGACATTCCACCGAGCGTTCGACCTCATCCCGGATCCGCTCGCAGCACTGCACCAACTGGAGTCTCTTGGCATCAATCGAGTGCTCACGTCAGGACAACAGTCCACGGCGTTGGCGGGCGCGGGACTGATTCGCGAATTGACTGATCAAGCCTCTTCGCTGACGGTGATGGCTGGTGCAGGTGTCACTGCTGAGAACGCTCGGCAAGTGGTCGAGCAAACCGGCGTGCAGGAAATCCATGCGAGCGCCAGCGGTCTCGCGACGGACGAGCAATCTCAGGGAGAGATCTGTTTCGGAACGCAACGCCGAATCACCTGCGCAGAAAAGGTCCGCGCTATCAAAGACGCGGTTTCGATAGCATCGTGAGCAGCGAGAGCGAGTTGTTCTGAACCGTTCACTGCTCGCGTGAAATGCAACAGGTTCAAGTGAACGCACGCTGTTTCGGAGGACATGCGAGGCTGCCGGAAAGAGCTTGCCTGAGTGCAAGCATGGCTGGTTTTGATATAGTGACACGACCGCGCATGATTTGATTGCGGCTCCTGGCGGACTACTTGTGCGCTGTCGGATCGCGGTATTTTGTGCGGGGGCGATTGCTGGGAAAAGTTCCTTCAGATCCATCTTGTTGATATTCGGGAATCCATGATGATGAAAAAATATATGTGCCTTGCGCTGCTGGTGATCTGCTTTGCTTTCAGCCATGCGCTGGGCGACGACGCATTTCCTTTGAAGGCGAAACGTGTCTTGTTTCTTGGTGATTCCATCACCAACGCGGGGCACTATGTTTCCGACATTGAAACTCAGCTTCGTCTTCAGGTTATTTCGCCGCTGCCTGAGATCATCAATATCGGGTTGTCCAGCGAAACCTGTAGCGGACTGTCCGAACCGGACCACCCGTTTCCGCGACCGGACGTACATGAACGTCTTGACCGAGCCCTTGACAAGGCCAGGCCCGACGTCGTGGTCGCCTGCTACGGTATGAATGACGGGATTTATTACCCGTTTAGCGAAGAGCGTTTTGCGGCTTACAAGGCAGGCGTTCGCAAACTCGTAAACAAAGTGCATACGAGTGGCGCGAAGATTGTTCTGATGACGCCACCGCCATTCGATCCTAGTCCGCTGAAGGGCAAGGAAGGCAAGCTGCTTCCCGCGGGGGCCGAAAAGTATGCGTGGTTTGCGATCTACGAAAACTATGACGACGTCATTCAGCGATACGCGGAATGGGTCATGCAAAACGACGCCGGTGCTGACATGGTCGTCAACGTCCATCAACCGATTTCAGACTTTCTGAAGGAGCAGCGGGAGCGGGACCCCGGTTTTTCGATGGCTAATGATGGCGTCCACATGGATGCGCGAGGACACCGTGTGATGGCAAAGGCAATATTGAATGCCTGGGGCCTGGATTCGTGGAAGGAACCATCGCCTGAGTTACAGAAGCTGGTGCAACAACGCGAACGAGTACTCCACGCCGCATGGCTGTCTCACATTGGCCACAAGCGACCGGGCGTGAAAGAGGGGCTGCCGCTGGCAGATGCTGTTGCCAATGCGGCTGAACTGGATGCGAAGATAACGCCACTGGTGCCAGCGGGAAAATGACCGCAAGGCTGCATGCTCGCAGTAAAGTAGGCAGCGGAAATGCGACCACGGAGGCGCCGTCATTAAGGTCGGTTGCTCCGGACCGCGTAGCAACACGCAGCAATCTTTCGGCGCACTTATTCAGGCGATTTCATCGATTGAAGCTTCGTGATCGCTGCGCGAGCCTGGGCATCATTGGGATCCAGATACAGGACGGCTCGCCATTGCTGCAATGCGTCTGCGAATTTCGATTGCTGCTGTTGCAATTGAGCTAGCTGCTTTCGGATTTCGATTCTGTCACTGTTTGCCGACTGTTTTACGAAGCCTTCCAGCCATTCAATCGCTTCGTCCGGGCGTTTGGTTGCTGACAAATGGACGGCTCGCAGTGAGGCGATTTCGTCAATGCTGGCATCCTCGACGCTGGGCCAGAGGGATTCGGCTCGGTCGAATAGTTTGGCCCTCAGTTTGGAATCGTTGCAGGTTCGAGCGGACAGCACGGATTCGGCGTAGGTATTCGGCCCGAACATCGTCATCGCTTCGTCTTCGGACCAATGCGTTCGAGCTTGGATTAAGATGACACCGCGATATCGGTTCGATTGCAGCACGCAGGTCTGCCACAGTTGCACAGCTAGTTCGTGTTTTCCCTGATTCAACGCCAGTTGCCCCAGGCGAAATGTGACGTCCGGGTTAGACGGTTCAACGAACCTGGCCTGGGCCACCTGCTGCTCAAACAGCACATCATCTCCAACAAGCACCGCCAATTCGGCTCTCGCTGCGGCAACGTTGGGCATGATCGGAAACCGTTGCTGCAGACTGCGCAAGATCACCGGAAGACCCGCGTCCAGCAGAATTGGGCGAAGCTGAATTCGAGTCTGCTTCGCTGCTGCCGGATCCTGAGCAGCGGTCTTTGCCAGTTCGTTGGCGAGCCAGAAAATGGACGTTTTTCGCCATTGAGTGTCAAACTGTTTGGCGTCACGAATGGCATCGCCCTGCCCTTTCAATAGAACATTCCAACGAAATTCAGCGCTGGCAAGCTTCCACAACATGCGCCAACCCTCCGGGTCGTCAGGCCTCAAACGCATGGTGGCCGTCAGAAGCTTGCGGTTTGCAGGAACAGCGTCCAGTTTTTCGGTAGTCACAGGTCGGACCAGCAGCTTTTTTCCGCTGACAATAAGTGGGTCGATCTCGGCTGCGGCCTTTTGATCAGGAATAAACGCGGCCGTGGCGCATACAAGACACAGTTGCACCGCGATCACGACAGGCCGACCACACACAATGGATCCGGATCTCATCACTCGCGCCGATGGTTCAGCGGCATCGAACAGTCCCGCCGCAGCAGACACGATAACAATAAACAGCACAATCGCTGCGGGCATGCCGATTCCGAAATCGAACAGGCCGGATACGGTTTGTGTAAGGGTCGCCAGTACGACGGTTGTGCCAGCGGCGGAAGTCAGTCGCCGCGAAATTCGAGGCGCATCGTTAGCGGACGGAGCCATTCGTTTGCGACTTTGTCTCCACCCGGCGACTCCAGTGATCAAAGCGCAGGCTCCAATCGACAGGAAAAGCAGGAAGCCCACCAGGCCACCTTCAACAATCACATCGACGAAGTAGTTGTCTGCGTTCTGAAACCACATATTTGTAGGCTGTGTCTGATATGGCAGCGTGGCCGATCGGTAGCTGCCCAGTCCCGTACCTGTGAGTGGTGCATCTCGAACGGCCTGGAGCGAATCCAGCCAATGCTGCGGCCGACTCCCCGCTGCTTCGTCAAGATCCTCCAGCGTTCGCATTTCGGCGAGCACGCTTTCGTCCATTTCCAGGGAGTTCAGCAGGCCGTAAATTCCTGCTCCCCCGACGGCCAACACCAGCGCAACCAGCGGCAGCCTTTTGATGGAAGAGTGAGCTACTAACGTCAGCACGCTGCCGATGACCAGTGCCAGTATTCCGCCACGTGACCGAGTCGCCGCGACGCCCGCGCCCAGAAACGCGACGGCGACGAAGGCCAACACCTGCCAGATGTTGAGGTCGGCTAGAAACTGAATCGATCGCTGCCAACATCGCTCCCACAAAGGAATCTTCAGCTTGCCAATTCGCTGACGGTCATCTGTGGATGCCGCCTTCAGCTGAAACGCAAGCCAACCCGTAACGATCGAAAAGCTCAGACACAGCCAGCCAGCAGCGTTATTCGGGTTCACGAACGTTGCGAACGGTGCGCCTCGGCTGAGTGTCCAAAATTCATTTAACGAGAACCGGCTCCCGTGAAACAATTGCGTGAATCCGATTACCGTGAGCGTAATCGCATTCACTGCAATCAGCGCACTCGCCAATATTAGCGATCGGCGGGTACGAACATGGTTGAAGACCACAAGCGATAGAATGGCCGTGCCCAACAGCGTGGCGGCCATCGAACGAGTGTCGGCCGGGATAAACGACGCCGCCGGGTTGGCATTGATTACCATGTCGGCCGGCGTTTGCGTCAGTGTGTGTTGCAGGTTGGCTGCCGGATCCTGATTGGCGGGCCGCAACTGCCACATGCCAAGTAGTGCGAGTGCCGCAAGCGGAACCATGACAATCGGGAGTGACTGAGGAGTCTTCCCGGAACACAGTTGAGCCAGAACTGACAGCACCCCGGCGAGCACCGCGCCTGTTAGCAGAATGACGCGAGCCAGTGGAACGACGCCGCCCAAAAGCCAGGGGACGGCTACCACGGTTACGGCCGCAATGCACGCGGCGCAAACTCCTAAAAGTGCCCCGAACGTTTTCATGGATCTCACCGATGCTGTCAGCTTTAGGGTGACCAGTGGACCGTCTGATTCACGTTCCGATAGGTATACTCGTTAGAAGGATACCTCGAAATGGCTAGGTCGTCGCAAACTGTTCAGCGTCCGTGCGTGATGGGACATCGGAACCGTCCGATGGTGCTGATTCTGCGGCAGGAATTCCCATTTTTTGACGGCGCAAATCACCGATTAAGCTCAGCAGTTCGTTTTCAAACGACTGCAGGCCGCCAATCAGGTCGCTCATCCATTTGCAGATCGAGCCTTCACCAACCGCTCCGGCTACGCGAATGTAACCCACTCGCATGCCCTGCACGATCAGCGGAATGTCGGACTTCCATTCTTCGTGGGACGCGGTATTGGTTTTACGCTTCCAGCTTGCATGGTACTCCTCACCGATTTGAGGCAGGTTGACCATCAATTCCACTTTGTCCATTTCAAAGCGTTCTGCAAAATCCGTCAGAGTCTCCCACAACTGCTGCCAATTGTGATCACCGTTTAACTGAATCTTTTCGTCATGCAGAACGGACTGCACGGGCGGCGAGCGGTGCAGCATGGATCCGGTCAGCCGTCGGACGCGTTTTGTCAGAAGGCTCATCTCGGTGTGTCCGAAAGAGCGTGTCAAAATCAAAATCGACAACGCCGTTGCGACACCCACAATTGCGATCATTTCGTTGTGGAAAACAGAAGCGGCAACAGCACCCAGCCCTGTGAGAGCACATAGCCCGGTCGTCATCGCCAGTAACTTCGCACCGGCAAGGCCTTTTCGTTCGAGGCAATGGTGCAAGTGCCCGCGATCTGTGTCGTAGATGCTACGGCCGGTCAGTTTTCGTCGCACAATCGCCATCGACACGTCAAACAGCGGTATGGCCCAGATAGCCGTCGGCATGACTAAAGTAACGGCCGCGTACTGTTTGATGGAACATTTTAACGCGACAGCGCCCAGCACCAGCCCAATGAGCATGCTGCCGGAATCTCCCAAGAACATACGGGCTGGTGGAAAGTTGTAGACCAAAAACCCGGACAACGCTCCAGCAAGAAGCATGGATACCATCAGCCCGTCAGGGCGGCCACCCACAATGAATGTCACGGCTGCGATGGATAAGCTCAGTACAATTCCGGTAGTACTCGCGAGGCCGTCGACACCGTCGATCAGGTTCAGAGCATTTATCGCTCCGACCAGCCACAACATCGTGACGATGGGAGCCAGGTCGCCGAAAGAAAGCGTGTAACCGAACAGGCTGACCTTATGAACGACAATTCCTGATGGCAGCAGGACTAGGGCGGCAATGATCTGGCCAGCCAGTTTCTGCCGACCTCGCATGCCGTATCGGTCGTCAATGATTCCCAGCGTGACAATGACGCCACCAGCCACAAACATGGCCGTCAGGAATTTCAGGTCGTGGGCCGTGCTTTTCAGCAGATCGGGGAAGAAACCAAGAGTCACTGCCAATCCGATTCCCAAGGATACCAGCAGTGTTGGGCCGCCAGTTAGAGGGATAGGACGGCTATGCAGTTTGCGGTGACCATCCGGCGCATCAACCACGCCCCAGCGTCTGGCGAGACGTGCAATCAAGGGAGCGGCAACTACGCTTGCTACAAAGGCGGAAACAAATGCCAGCAGGCCGGACGACATGTGCGAGTAACCTCGACGAAAAAACAACCCTCGAACCGATGCTGTTCCGCAGGCTGCGAAATGCCATCGATCGGTTGCTACATCATCACCGCGCATCGCCTACTCGTGCAAGGAATCAATCGTCGAATCCGGAAAAACGGGTGCAAACTTCCCGAGCATTTCATCTGTCGCAAATCATCCGACCGCACTTGCTGGGTGGAAATGTTGAATTCTGGCAACTGACCGACGCCGTAAACCGTGCGTTTTTGCAACACCGTGATGCGCAAATCGTTACTCACCAGGCTTTGATGCCGAATTCGCACATTGGCACGGAAAACTTCGCGCACCGGCCATTTGGGTTGTCGGCTGCCGCTTGCCTGTGTTGTTCAAGGCGTAGGGGCTGACGATCGCATTGTTTGGAACCGCTGAGGGGCCTGTGTTCGTGCGCCTTCCCGTCGGCGATTCAGTTGGCAAACCGTCACCGGCCCACCACGCCAATCGCCCGCCGGTGCATACCGGCCTTAAATCATGAAGTCGGTTTCGCGGCCGAGGATTCGGTCGATCAGATCCTGCGAGATGTCGATCGCGGGCGAACGTTCCGGGTCCATGTCTGTGGGGTTGATGCCGCAGTAGACAGACCACGGTCCCAGATGTCGCCACCGGCCGGCTCGCCGAGGTTCGTTCGGAAGTACGGGCGTAGTGCAGCGATTGCAGCCAATCGTAGAAAAACCCTGATCGTGCAACGGATTAGTGATGACGTTGTGTTCCGCGATGTAGGCCGCCAGTTGGTCATCGTCGAAATTGACGAGCGGATTGATACGCAGGCAGTTTAGCCGCGTGTCAATGGCCAGGATCGGGCAGGCTCCACGAGCCCCTCCGTCGGATCGGCGCAGGCTGCTGACCAGAGCGTCGTAGTTTTGTTGGACGGCGTCCAGAGGAGCCGACTTACGCAGTTCGCAGCATTCCTTCTGGCCTTCCGGCGTCAGGTATAAAACGCCCTTCTCAACCGTCTGTTCGGCCATTGTTTGAGCCGGATGCAGCGTTTGAATGTCCAGTCCGTACTCCGCAATGAGGCGGTCGCGAGTCTCCAGGGTTTCCGGAAACAGCACGCCCGTGTCCACGAACAACACCGGCATTTTTATTGGGATGGAATGCAGCATGTGGCAAATTGTGTTGCCCGATTTCTGCATTGAAGACAGTGCCGCCACACGGTCGCCGAAAATCGTGCGCGACCACTCCAGCAATTCCTGCGGCGAACGGTCTTCAAAGGTCCGATTCAGTTCAATCAGATCAGCCTGACTCAACCTTGGCATTGGCTTACAATCCTGTCGCGCATCCGAAAAACAGCTCAGAAGCCCTGCAAACGTTGAGGGTCAGAAATCTCTGAATCGCGGAGGCTTCAACAACAGGAATGATAGCGAATTGCGGCAGCTTGGCCAGTTGCCGCCAGCGTGTCAGATCGTGCCTGCAGCGGGCTCGGCTGCAGTAACGACCGCCGCGGACACTGTGCGATCTGCAGCGAGCTCTTCATTGACGGCGGCCAGGGCGTCGTCCAGGCGATACAGCGGCGATGCGTCAGTACCGAGCCGCTCGCGACGGCGCTGCTGACTGGCCATCTGCTCAGCCATCACGTCGTCTCGAATCAGGATTCGCTGGAAAAAGAACATCAGGACCGTACATAGGTAGCGTCGTCCCATCTCCCTCAGCCGGAGATTGGAAGATCCCCACGTGCGGCCCTGCCAACTGATCGGGATTTGGGCGATGCGATAGTTGCGAATCAGAGCGCTAAGCGACAATTCCAGCGTAATGTTGAAGTGGCTGGACTTATATGGCCCACAGTCCTGCAGCACGCTGGTGCGGTATGCCTTGAAGGCGTTGGTCAGGTCATTGAACTTCGTGCGGAACAGCAGCCGAATGCAGGTGTTGACGAAGCGGTTGACGACCAGTTTCACGCGAGGATAGTTTTCGACGCTGCTACCTTCAATAAATCGCGACCCAAAGACGCAATCGTAGCCGTCACAGATCTTCCGGTAGCACGCGACCACATCGGCCGGGCTGTCAGACAGGTCGGCCATGCAGATCACGACGACATCGCCGGTCACTGCGTCCAACCCGGTCCGAATCGCTCGACCAAATCCACCAGGAGCCGGGCGGGTGACCAGACGAACCTGATCATGCTGCCGCATATAGCTTTGAACAACGGACTCGGTTTCGTCCGAGCTGTTGTCGTTCACAACGATGATTTCGTGAGGGATCAGATTCTGTTCCCAGACCACGCTGTGCAGTTCGTCCAGACAGCGGACGATGTTCTGTTGTTCGTTATGAGCCGGGATGACAATCGAAAGCTTCATGGCCGCTCCGCGCATCGACCGTCAGGCGATGCTGCGGCCAGGAAACAGGACTTCAATGGTCCCATCGACGTTTCCGACAGGCCTGCTGAACCCTACTTCGCGTCTGAAGACACGGCGAAATTCGTTGGTGTGCGGGCGTCGCTCGCGGATGTTTTTTCCATTGCAACCTGTAGGACCAGTACGACCGGAAGCGTTGAAAACCAAGTACGCAGCGCACTCTGCTTTCCCGAACCTCAACTACGGTCCTGAATCAACAACCTCTGCGGCCAGCAGCCGATGCTGTTCGGCGATTTCTTTATGCCCCAACTCGTCGTAAATTTTGGCCAAATGTTGATGTACCGGTCTTGGGTCTCGCCCCCCCTGCTTCAAGGTCGTTTCGAAGTCTGTCAGCGCGGCTTTCCAGTTCTCTTGCAGGAAATAGATTTTCCCCCTTGTGTCAAGGAAACTCGTATTCCCCGGGCGTTGTTCCAATGCAGCGTTCACCAACGCTAAGGCTCGTTCCAGGTCAGGTTGCCGTTCGTCATGCGCAATCATCCAGGCAAGATTGTTGAGCACGACTGCCATATCTTTTTTCATCGATAGAGCTTGCTCGAAATGGAAGGCTGCAGTGGAAGAGTCGCCTTCTAACCAGCAGAGATTTCCCATTGCAAGATGAGCCATCGCCGGCTCTTTTCCCTCTGCGATTACCCTCGCCAGAATCGTTCGAAGTTCTTCGTTTCCTTCCACTTCGGCGGTCGCGTAGGACATCAGTCTCTTCAAGGCGCCCTGATGTTCTGGATCGTGGCTCAATGCCAATCGGATGTGGGCCAATAACTCTGACACAGAAGCGTTCTGTTTCACCAGAAGGTCGTGAAGACTGACTTCCAATGTTGCCAGCAGCCAATTCCACGGGCCATCGGGACGTTGAGTTTTCCCGGCTTCCAGCACCTTTCTGGCTTCAACAAAATCGCCAAGCCTCAGCAGTGTTTGCGCATAGTCAACACGATTTTTGGCGTCTTTGGGGGACTTCTGAAGTTCTGTTGCTAAGTAAGCCGCCGCTCGCCTGTAGCTAGCTATCGCTTTTTCTGTTCGCCCAAAAGCAACTTGAATTTCTCCCAGATCGCACCAGAGCGCTGGAAACTGATCGACGGCTAGTTGAAAGTTCTTTTCCGCTTGCGCCAGGTCGCCTGTCGCCAAAAAATATCTTCCCCACGCCATACATGCCATGGGGGAGGTGCGGTCATTGGAGGCAACAAGGTGCCAGTGCAAGCGTGTCTTGTCAGCCTCAGGACTTTGCGTGTTAATTTCACTGGCAAGGAGGAACGCCAGACGCTTGTGGGCATCCGCATTGCCGCGAGATTCGTCTGGGGCCAATTCGCTGAACAGAACTGAGGCCTCACCTTTTCGCTCCGTTTTCTCATACAACAAGGCCATCGAGAATTTTGCGTCGCTGACATTCGAGTCGCCGCGCTGGATGACACGCCGTAATAATAGTTCGGCTTCCTCATCTCGTCCCTCGACCACGGCCCGTTTGGCGGCGTCAAGATAGTTTACTGAGATCCTGCTTTCCTCAATCTTGGCACGACCGACCAAATACAGAACGGCGATTCCCGTGACTATTGACGGGATGCCCAGGATCAGGTCCCTTGTTCGTGGTTTGTTCCACCCCGAAAGGAGGGCATTGATCGGCGCTGTGATCAATTTCCAATAGAAGGTCAGCGTCAGTAGCTTCGGGCGTTTTCGGAGTTTGCGCTGTTGCTCTTCAAAACGCCGCCTTATTTTCCTTAGTGACAGCATTCAATTCCCCCAGACACGAATGATGGCCAACGGGGCATAGACGAAAGCCATGAGTGCAAACGCAGCACCGTATGATGCCGACTCGCTAAGTCGAGGCTCGTTTAGTGTCCGGCTGAACTTATCCACCTTCGATTTTAGGCCGTTTGCGGGACTGTTGACCGACGTACTGGACTTCGTAGGAATTACAAACAGCAGCAGGTGATGCGCACTGAAAGTCAATCCAAGTGCGACTACGTAGGTCGCGATGCCAAGCACTTCATGAGCAGTCCCCTGATCGAGCTCCCAGCCCCAACGGGTAAAGCAGTACACGATTAAAAAGACCCGGAGCGTGTTGGCCACCAACACCCAAAAAATGGTTTGGGCCAGAACGACGATTGCTCGAAGGAAGCCATACCGAAAGATGACACATACGACTCCAACCACGCAGAGGCAGGAGAATAGGGAGTGGATCCCGCTGCAAGCTTCTTCAACCAGAAAGCTTTTCTGGGTACCCTGTATCGTGACCCCTGACGGCAGGTGTTTGATACTGCTTAAATCCAGCATCTGACTCGCGAATTCAGTGGCGTTCCTTTGCAACGCCATGATCAGTTGGCGGTCGTAATCAGATGGCAACGGCATGATGAGCAGCAGCAAGCTCACGGGGGCCCGTAGTTCAGATGCAAGCGGGCTTCCGCCAATGAACCAGACCAACGTCCAACCAGCCATCAGGGCGGCCACTGTCCCCAACCAATGACTATTTAGATATGTGGAGGCCGCGAAAATGCCTGTGGCCAGAACGGTATAGCTGAAAACACGAATCGAAATCCGGCCAAAAATTTCGCCTTCGTAATCTTTCAGTCGAAACCAAATGATCATTCCCACAGCAATCAACACCATCGGGAAAAACTGATAGTGCTCACGGGAATAAAGGCGTTTCGCTACCTCCGCGAGGAAAGCTGAGTGCAGCAGGATGACTGCTGCACTCAGCAATAGAGCTTTTGTGAGTGCGGACTTCATGAGAATTTCGGCAAAAAAAAACGTCGCGGTACGTGTACCGCGACGTTAGCTGATTTTTGACTGTTTGCAAAGTTGTTTAAGCAGCTTCAACCGCGTTCTGTCGTCGACGGAATGCAACAAAACCAATCAAGCTGGTTAAACCAAGCAGGACATAGGATGATGGTTCTGGAATGGCTTGCAGATTTCCCGGTGTGCTTGCGAAGGAGCCGATAATTCCGCCTGTCTGGGTGATAAGAATGTCAATACCGTCGATCGCCCCAATGGCAGCTGGCAGGAATTCGTCATCACGGAAATCTGTGTGAAGAGACGCAACCACCGGGCCACCGATAGACTTCGTGACAGTACTGGAAGACGCACCGCTAGTGAGCGTCACTGCGACATCAAACATCCCTGCGACACTTGGGCCGAAAAAGTTAGTCCGGAGAAAACCGTCTACGAGGCTAACTGGGGCCGAAATCCCCGCGTAACTAAGCAGAAGAGACTCTCCAACTCCGACTGTCGTCAGGCTGATTGTACCGCCACCAATCGTGACGCTTGAACCTGCACTTGTGGTAACTGTTCGCGTGCTTGTAATGTCTGCTGGCTGAGCTTCGACATACACGGTTTGTTCAACCGAAATGACTTGGACATCCGTGCCGCCGATCAGCGGGTTTGGACTTACGGCATCCAGAAAATCGTCAATCACCGGGTTCGCGAGAGCCGTTTGCGACAACACGCCGACGGCAAGGAAACAAACAAATTGTCGCATTAAAACGTCCTTTCAGGGAATGTTCGGAAGGGTTACACCTACTCAGAATACTGACAACTGAAGCTGAGTCAATAAAACCGTCGAACTTTTCCAAAAATCCCTAGACTACCAGAAAAGCACTGAGTCTCACTCCGAACTCCGTACACCGCTGTCTGAGTGACCAAGAGCTGTCCCGTAAGTAGGTGAGCGGCAAACTTCGAATTACGGGACAGGGCCTAGGGGGCGTGCTCTTTCAGTGGTGGGACGCAGCAGTCCTGCCCCGATCGCTTCATACTCGGTCAGTACCAAGACGCCTCACAGGCGAACTCCGCATTTTGTTGCAGCGAAGCCTTACGCCGCTTTTCTGGCTTGGCTGGGCGCCGCTTGTGCCTCAGAATTCAAGCTGGTCACAACGTTCAAAAAACGAGCGATGGCGTTTTGCTCAGAAAACTCGGACTGTCCCAGTTTTCGTGCTCGTTTGCCCATTTGGCGAAGTTCTGCAGTGCGACCGGCGGCGAACCGAATTGTTTCGGCAATTTCTTCGGCGTCGTTGTCAACTCGGAATCCGATCTGGTGCTTCACTGTCAGTTTAGATAACTCAGTCCAAGCCGGTGCGGTAGTCAGATACGGGCGTCCCGCTGCCAAGATTCCATATAATTTGCTTGGCATCAGGCACCGGCTGATTTCCGCTGTAAGTGGAAGGATGTGGAGGTCTGCCGCGCCTAGACTTGCCGAGAGCTCCGTTAGCGGCTGGTAGTCGAAGAAGCAGACGTTATCCAGTTGCCGATTGGATACCAGTTGTTCGATCGAGTGGCGATTGGCGCCATTTCCAACGAAAACAAACTGTATCTTGGAGTCGGCTTTTAGTACTTCAGCAGCGTAAACATACTGTTCCAATCGCTGCGTCAGGCCCATATTGCCCGAGTACATCACGACGAATTTGTCATCAAATCCGTTCCGGGTACGAAACGGGTTGTCCCCAGGGATGGGCCGAATCGAGTTTGTATCAGCCCAGTTGGGAATAACACTTATTCGATCACCGTCGATGCCACCCTCAGCGATCAGAGTCTTCATGTCTTCACTAAGAACTACGATCCGATCGCAGGACTTGTAGATTTTGAACAGTGTTTTTCTGAGTCGGCGAATCAGCCAGTTGTTGCGGACTTTGCCCAGCGCGACGGCGATGTCGGGGTAAATGTCCTGCAAATAGCCAACAAGCCTGCAATCTCGCTTTCTGGCAAATCGCGACGCCACCAGTGGGAGCAGGAAGGGGTCCGTTTCGAACACCACAATATCCGGACGCGGCAAAGACCAGATTCGTCGGTGGCACGCCAGCACAAAAGAAATGAAGTTCATGGCCTTCCCGACCATGCTGCGTTTGGGAAAGGTCAAATGCCCCACCCGATGGATGGTGACCCCGTGACGCACCTCCGTTTTGTTAAGCGGAGCATCGCTGGCTGGGATATTGGGCTGTCCCACAAGCACGTGCACATCCAACTCTGTTGACAGGCCCTCACAAAGGGATGTCAACAGTTGGCCAGTGGCTTCTGAGTCCGGCCAATAGGACCGGTTGATGAATAAGACCCGCGTGCGCATCAGAATCCTTTCCTTGCGGCGGCGACGTGGCGGCGTAGAGATGTCGCCAACGAAGTGTCGGCAGATCATGCAATGCCAGCAATATCAATTCGGCCAAAAACGAGGCAGGACTGGTCGTCAGCGGACGTTCGCAGGGCTGCCACAAATGGGCGAATTCGGGACGCTTGTGTTTGCGTCTCAGGCTGCGTCGGTCGTCGTCGACGACATTTGTCGCCTCCTCCTCTCTTCTTGCCCGAAACGCAACCACAAATGTCGCGGCTCACGCAGGTTTTCGGATAGGTTCTTAAAGCGGGGCGGCGGTGTCCGTTATCGGTGCACTGCGGACATCCGAACGTGCGTCCACAGGGACCTGATTATCAGCCCACTCGTCGGGAGAAGGAATAAAGCCAGGCGCAAGCTGGTGGTAGGCCCTGCAAATCTGGTCGATCACGGTACGTTCGTCGAATACCGTCTCGGCGAGGTGGCGACTGGCCTGCCCCATCGAAACTCGCAGTTCAGCGTCTTCAAGAAGCGCTTCCATAGCTGCGGTCAAACCAGCCGATTCCTGCGCAGGAACCAGAAATCCGTTGACCTCATGATCGACGACGTTGCGGCAGCCAGGGACATCTGTTGTGACGATCGGCCGACCAATGGCCATTGCCTCCAGCAGAGAACGAGGAGTTCCTTCGCGGTAGCTTGGCAAGACTACGAGGTCGGCATCCCGCAGGCACGGTGCCACATCATCCAGTCGGCCCACATGGTCAAACAGTCCCTTGTCACGCCATGACTGAACATCTTCGCTGGTGGCACTGGAACGATTTCCCGGGTCAATGTCTGCGCACAATGTCAGCCGAAACGGGATCTTTGACGATCGCAATTGCTCTGCCGCTGACATGAGTTCAAAAATGCCCTTCTCACGAATCAGCCGACCAACAAAAACAATGTGCGGCGGGTCGTTATTGGGCAGACTTGTATGCCGAAATCGATCGAGCGGGACTCCCGAACCATTCGTGACCGATGAGTTGCATCTAATGTATGGAGCGAATGACTCCAGCAGCTGCAGGTCATCTTCGTTCTGCAGTAAGACGTGCGTGTCTTTTCCCGTAAGAGACCAGCCGTACCATTTCATGGAAATCCATCCGGCCAGCTTTTTGTGAAGCTGTTTTTTCGGGGCCACCAGGATCAGTGGAAGCCCGGTCACCGAATTGACGATCGCCTTTACGCCGCACATTCGGGCAGCAACGGTGCCGTAAAGCAGTGCTTTCACCGTGAAATGATGAACGAGATCTGGGGAAACCTGCTTATAGATCTTGCGTATTGCATTGACCGACTGCAGTTCCTGAAAGGGATTCAGACTCTCACGTTGAATCTTCCAATCGTGGAACGGAATCCCAGCCTGCTCAATCTTTTTTTCGTACCCGTCAGCCGGAGCAATGGCATGGACCTCTATGCCAAAATCCAACAACCTGTACATCAGGTTCATCCGGAAGTTGGTCAGGTTCCATGCCTTGTTGGCGACGATGCAGAATTTCATTTCCAACTGTTTCAGTGAGTTGCCATTGGCGTCAGGCTGCTGGCGATCGCGGTCAGCGTTGCAAAGACTTATATAGGTTCTGTAACTGTTTGACGTACCGTGCCGGTGTGAATCTTGATTGTGCGTCCAATTGCGCTGCTGCTGCTAATTGTTTTCGCTGAGAAGGGTTCTGACATAGAGTCGCGATCGAATCTGCCAGTTGTCTGGAATTTTCTGGTTCGACCAAAATTCCGGTTCGTCCGGATTCTATGACTTCGGGGATTCCACCGCTGTTGGTTGAAATTACCGCCAGTTTGGCACTCATTGCTTCCACAATCGCAATTCCGAATCCTTCGTTAACCGACGGCAAAACAAACAGGTCGGAAGCCCTGAGAATTTCTGCGGTGTCGCTGCGACTGCCCAGGAATCTTACGCCTGGCAGTTCAGAAGATAACCCTCGGAGTTCATTTTCGAGCGGTCCACTGCCAACTATCCACAATTCTGAATCCTGTGGGATACTCTGCGCGGCAATCAGTTGTCCCCAGGCTTCCAGTAAAAAACGGTGCCCTTTTTCCCAACGTAGAGTGCCAACGCAGGTTGCAACCAACGCTGTATTTGAGGTCTGCATGGACTGTCGAAAAGCCTCGCGGGTGCCCTGCCCTTTCTGAAAGTGACTTCTTCCAACGCAGTTGTGAATGACCGTGACATTTTCAGCTGGGATATTCAGATGTCTGGCGGCCGATTCTGCCACGCAGTGAGAACACGCGACCACGGCATTGGCGCGGCTGTTGATTCGCCGATCAATCAGTCGGTGATACCACTTCTTCCACGTGTAAACGCCATGTTCTTCAATGACAACAACGGGTACCTTTGCCAGCCGGGCAGCGAGGTTGGTATGCAGGTTAGTGAGGAACTGGCTGGACTGCACAATGGTTGGACGGTGCTGCCGAAAATAGGTCGCCAGTTTTCGAACGCCTGCGAAGTCAAGTAGCCCTCCGCGGTTCCCCAGGACATCCAGCGGAATGCCCATCGCCTCGACCTGGTCTGCGAGGACCCCGCGTTTTCGAAGCACGCAGACGCGGATGGAAAGCGATTCGTCTTTTAATAGCTCTTCAAGTATGGAAAGCCGCAGGACTTCCGCCCCGCCCATACCCAACGATCCGTGTACGAATATCAAGGACCGCTTATCGCCCGCTGGTTCAGTCATTGGTTTCCCTGTGAACCCCGTCGTCTCGTTTTGCTGACCAGGACGTTATGAGTGGAGCTGTTCGTATACGCGAGCATATGCTGCAACGCCGTACTCCAGTGAGAAGCGTTTCTTTGCCAGTTCGCAGCAACGGCTCGACAGCGACTCGTCCTCTAGCAGAGTCAGCATGTTTGCGACAGCGGTTGAGTATCCCTTGTCGCTTAGTGGAGCAACATCAACTCCCGTGCGATTTTCAAGCAGAATTTCGCTCATGTCGCCAATGTCTTTGCAGTTACCGATCGCAGGCAGACCGCACGAAAAATACTCGGCAAGTTTCGTGGGGCTAGATGCTGTTTTTGCAAAGCTTGGTTCAATCATGCATAGACCAACGTCTGCCTGAGCCAAAAAACCGGGCACTTCTTCTGGGCTGCAGGCAGTCACCTGAATGCCATCCGGATCGCAACCTGCCGCCCTGGCGAAAGCATCCACCTTGCTTCGTTCCGTGCGAGTCAAGAGTTGTAGTTTGACGTCAGGAACCAACTTTTGTGCTGCGGCATAAACGCCGAAGACAGCTGAGGGAAGATAGCCTGGGCCAAGTGACCCGACCGAAATCATTCTCTTGAGCCCATTTTTGGGGCGGCCATCCCAGGCAAATAAGTCGGTATCCGTACAGCACGGAATCACTTCGATCGGAGTTTGAATTCCTCGGTTTTGAAGATGCTGCTTTCCTGCATCAGTCAGCGAGACCAGTGCATCGGCCGTATGAAAAATGCGGTCTTCCATTCGCTGAGCCTGTCGCTGCATCCATCTCCAGCGAATCGTTCCCTTGGCGAACTTTTCTTCCGCCCAAAAGCCTCGCATGTCATACAGGAATTTTGCGCCCGTTTTCCGGGCGACCCGCAAAGCGATATTGCCGGGGATAAAGCTTCTTGCATGAATGATGTTCAGGTCGTGCTGACGCACCAGGGCGATCGCCTGCCGGTAGCCGGCATAAATTTCCCGCCACAGATTGATGGAACGTTTGCCCGAAAATGATGGCAACGGCGACCAGCAAATATCCCGTTCCGCCAACTGCTCCCGAATCTGCTGTTCCTCTCCAACAGCGAAAGAACTGCGTTCAAGTGTCAGCAGATGGCAGGCGCCAATCCACTTCCGAAGGCCCTTAAGATAGCGAATCACCTGGGAGACGATTAACGGATCCCGGATCCCGGAAGACGCAATGTAAAGGATGCGAGGAGTTGTCACGCTAAATTAGGCCTACTGAAACCGGCTGAGGTCCTTGGCAAATAGCAGATTGCGTTCTACTCCCTTTTTATCTGACAAGTCATAAGGAATCACGCCGTCACTGCAGAGGTCGCCTACCTGGTAGCCCATGTTCAGAAGCCCATTGAGTTCCGCCATCAACTCTGGTCGTGCGTCAAGCACTTCGATAAACAGGGTGGGCATATGTGTTTGAAGGGTTGTTCGCATTCCCCGCAGTGCCAATTCCTCAATGCCTTCAACATCAAGTTTGATTAAGTCCACACGAGATAGATTCACCTCACTCAAGAAATCATCAATTCGCACACAACGAACCTTAATTTCGGTTTGTTTGCAGTCCAGAAAATCCCCCCTAAGACTTGCGCTTGCAGGCTGGTCTCCACCCGGGTCGTGCAGTATCGCTGTTCCATTTTCGTCAGACACGGCCAGTTCAAAAACTTCAATGTTGGATGACGGATTAAGTCGCGCATTATGGCGGGTTAATTCTGCAACTCTTGGAACGGGCTCGAAAGCAAGCACCCTGCTGGTCCGATTCGTTGCCGCAGCTCCGAGGGAATACAAACCTGTGTTGGCACCGATATCAAGGACAACTTCCGCAGTCTTTGAAGCCTCTAACCATGGCAGAAAAGTCTCAGGCTCGTGGCCACGCTTGCCATACCAGTACATTCGATTTTCGATCGCGTGACCGTGAGACTGCATTTTAAAGCTGGCGCCGCTTCCCACAGAAACGTCGACAACACCGCGAAATTGAAGATGCTTTGAAATTTTTGCTGGTATTGGGATGCCTAAGCGTCGTATGGGGCCAATCGCTTTTAACAAAAATTGACGAAGAAGGCGATCTGCTGAATTTCGAGCCATTTTCTTTATCGTTTCGTTTTTCTAAGAAGAGCCCTGGCGGGAACCCCCGCAACCGTGGAGCCCACCTCTACATTCTTTGTGACAACCGAATTTGCACCGACAATGCTGTTCTGGCCAATAGTTCGCCCAGCCAAGACGGTGGCTTTTGCCCCGATCCAAACGTTGCTCTCAATAGTGATCTGCTTCGACACCATGGGTTGCAACCGAAAAGGCATTTCGCCCAGCGCACTTCCGTGGTTTTGATCTCTGATTGTCACATACTCTGCGATCAAGCAGTCACGTCCTATGCTGATAGAGTCATTTGCGCAAATCACAGTGCCCCATCCAATGAAACACTCGTCACCGACGTTCAATGTCCCCGAACGGGCTATGAGGAGGCAATTGTCCTTGATGTTGACGTTAGCACCGATGTTGATAGCACCACCATCTGTGGCAATGACCTGTACATTTACCCCAACAGTTACCCCTCGGCCAAAGCGGCAATTGGGATATCGAATGCGTATGCGCCAAATCCGAAATCTGCTTGCAAGAAAATTCGAAACTCTACAGCAGGCCCGGGCAGGTCTTGAAATCATCTCTAACATGCTAAGACGTACAATTATGGCAGAAATGCAGTTACGTCAGACATACGCTCCAGAGGCACTGACAATAAGTTACCTCGACTGCACCTGTCAAATTTGCGAAGAATGGGCGACTGACGATTCCAGCGGTGTTTCGACGAGATTCGAAATGTCTCATACCGATCAGGGAAATAGGGCTGCCAGACGTCGCATGGCAGAAGTGTCGTGTCCTGAACATTACATTCCCACTGTACGATTGGGCGATAACGCTTGAGGGATTCGGAGAGTCCCCGGAATACATTAAACTCGTGTCCTTCTACGTCGACTTTAATGAGGTCAATTCGTTCCAAGTTCAGATCCAGCACGACACCGTCGCCTGTATGAACAGGAAGATTAATGGAGTCACCGGGGCTACTCGCATATCGACCTGCGCCGTGATTGCCGTGACCGCCAGGGCAAAATTGCATCGAGCAGGTTTGGTCGGAGAGGCCGAACGCGTACACGCAAACGTTCGCTAGATTGTTGGCTTCGATGTTCCTGTTCAATGCCATTCTTACCGGCTCGAATGGCTCAAAACAGTGCACCTCCTGGCAGTATTCGTACATCGCAAGCGTGTGAGTTCCAGTGTTAGCACCAACGTCTAACGCGACAGCCGGTTTTCTTGTTTTTGCCAAGTTTCTTAAAAGACTCGTGCCAAGCGGGTCATATGTTCCAAAAAAGTAAACATGCCAATCTACATGGGAGCTTGTGTGGCCGAAATAGGTTTTGTTGAAGAGTTGCAGTTCATAGGCGAAGCCGGGAATCTGCACTTCGTCTCCTGCGGCCAGACGCACAACGAACGACCGGAGCTTCCTTGGTAGCCACAGGGATGTCCCCAAAAATCGCAAGAGCTGATCGCGCCGGGTAGATCCGATTTCAGCCTTTTCGATACGTTGAATTGACATCAATTTGGGCGATGCTTTTGATTACGACACGCAATAAACACAGGCGTTCATGCTATTAGAAATTGCGATGACTCCTCGTCTCAGCAATGACGAGGTGGACTGGGGGGGGGCGATGGCTACTCACCTTTGCCTTCTCCAGGGAATCCACGGTTAATTCTCGACTCGCCATGCTTTGGTGATTCGTCCCCTCATCATTGCCGTAAACACAGCCGCAACAGATGCCAATATGCCAAAGCCAAGCTGGTGTGCTGCCAAGCTTGATTCAAACAAGAGCAGGCACGGAATGATCATGCTCATTCCCATCGATGCTACCAGGATTCCCCATGCTGACTTATCTTTAATGCCCAGGTACCAGCATTGACAGACTGTTCGGCACCAGATACCCAGGACGAACCCAATGCCGCGCCAATACGGATCCGACGTGTTCAGGAATACCAGCAGTACTGGCAAACATGCGGCCAAGCAGCATCGCAGGATCTCAACGTTTTGGTCCAGTGACCACAATGCTTTGACAAGAATGGTGTTCATTACTTCACCACCGATCGCCGCAAGTAAGATCACCAGCCACAGTCGTGACCCATCAAACGCATCTGTGAAAATAAATGGAATCACTGGCGTAAAGAAGAGCAGTCCACATATCGCTATGTAGGCGAGGGCAGCGATCCATGCGATTGGAATGACGATAGTTGTAACAACGCGACGAATGCCATGATAGCCTTCAGTTTCGCGCACTCTGCCAAGGGCCGGAAAAACAGTTGGTGCAACCCAGCTCAACGGTTGCTGGAGGAGGCCCGACAAGCGGAACGCCAGCCCAACGTGGCCTAGCATGCTTGGCGTGGCGCCTGCTGAAGCCATCGCAAGAATAAAGAAGGCTGGGCTTAAAGCGTAGTTTGCCCCAACGGCCAAAGTGTTCGGAGTTGCGATGGACGCACAATCTGTCAATCGAAAATCGCGCAGATCGAGTGTCAGCTTGTCGGAGGCAAGTCGGCAGTAAGCCCAAATGGCAGGTGCCATCAATGCGACAAGATGGGCCGCACATAGTTGTGCGTATGACACCTCTGGGCAACGCACCGCGAGAACAATACAGAAAATCGAAAAAATTGCTCGGTCCGCAAAGCTTGCGATTGCGTAGTCTCTAAATGCTTCAGCACATTGCAGTCCTGTGCGAATGCAAATGTTCAACACTGTCGCAACCGCAATAACGGTGATCCAGATATAGGAAAGTGGCTCCGATTCTTCCGCACATAGCATGACGATTAGGGGGACGAGAAGTACCGTTGCGATGACTGATAGCAAGGTCGTTGCGAAAAACACACGACCAATTTTATGATCGCGAATGTGTGATCGGGTTCCCTGCTGAATCAGATAGACGTTGAAGCCGCCACCACCCAGATTTGCAGCGCTGGTGCAAAACGCGAGGATGGCAACCCAAGCGCCATAGCGGCTGGCACCAAGGCAGGACGTTAGCGTCCACAACGCAACGGCAGAGCACAGCTGTCTGGATATTGCTGCTAACGCGAGTAGGGAACTGTTATTCAAGTCACCTTGCTATAGCTGACTGCACTGTGATTGCGTGAGTTATCAGAAGTCAGTCTGTACGGTCGATCGATGAATCCATGGCACCTTGTAAGCTCTAAGCAGTTGGGTAATCTGGGCTCGGTCTTCACGGTACCTTTGGCGAATCATAGCGGAGAACTGATCACTGGTTTCCGGTATGTTTACGTCTTTGGTGTTCAGTTTTCTGAGTTTTGATCCCAGATTCAATCTTCGAACTCCCAAAATTCGCCGGATGATTTTTGCAGCCACAGCAACGATGGCGGGCGGCTTTCCCGTGATCTTTCCCAGAAGCTGACTTCTGTGAGCGTGAGCGCCATGGATTTTCGGAAAGTCCATTCTTCCGTCGTCTTTGATCTGCAAGAACTCCATCAATTCGGTGTAGAAGCGCCTCGGACGCTTGGCCCATTCGTCCAGCCAGCGAACGCAGATTTGTTCTGGCGGAAATGTGTCTAAAACACGTTTCACTTGAGGGACAAACTCAGCAAGCGCGGGATAGTTCAGCATTTTTACATCGGTGCAAAGGGGAGGGATGTTGTTTCCCTTTAGGCGCTCAGGGGTTAAGGACCACGCCTCTTCGATGGAAGTGACATCCTCGTACCCGGTGTATAGTGCTTGGTTGTGATAGGATCGAAGGTAGGCAAGCTGTTCCCGCAGCAGAATGAGGATGCGCGCGTCGGGGTTGTATTTGAAAATATTGCCTATGGCATCGTTCGAGTACAAGTGCATCACAGAGCCATCTCCAATCGTCGATTCGGTTGTTACGTGATGGAACAGCGATTCGTACTTTTCAGGTGAGTCGGCAATCTTTGTGCCATTGATGTCTGTGGCAAAAAAATGAGGTTCTTTCGATGAAGGAAACGCAATGTCAGGATGGCTGCCTAGATATTCCACCCAGGCTGTCGTTCCACATTTGGGGCCACCGATTATAAAGAAGTTTGTTGTCATAAGTTCATTTGTGTAAGCTGTTAGCGTCCCAGTAACCGTGTTCTCATGGCGGATGGTAAAATGCTGACCGCCAGGCCGCCCACAACTCGATAGTCTGTGACGTAAAGTGGATAGGTCTTTATGGCCTTCCAAAGTGCGGAACGCGCGGCTGGGGCATCACCTAGTTTCTTCAGGAGTTGAAGCCCCTTGGTTCTGTGCAGGCTGCCCAGTCGCTTTGGGGCGAGTTTTCGAAGATCGTGTGACAGGTCAGGGCGGGAAAAAAAAGCTTCCCAGTAGCGAAGATTGTCTTGGTACATCATACGGACGTCTTTGCCCGTGTTGTAGCTATGGTCACGCATAACTGCGACCACTTCATCGACGTAATCGAATTCGAAGTGCATTGCCAACTTCAAGTAGATAGCCTCACCTTCAGCGCGGTAAGACTCATCAAGTTTCACTTTGTCAAAACAGGCCTTCCGGAACATAGGGCTGGCGGGGTAGACAAAATTTCCGTAACGGATCAGTTGTCGCAATACGTGCCCTCTGTGTAGCGGAAGGTTCACGTCTCTTGTTTCGCCAGTGTCTTCAAAAAACCTTGCGCCGCGGCCGTAAACCACGCCTACAGAATCGGGCAGCTGTAGGAAACGTTCGACCTGAATTTGTGTCTTACGCGGCAAGTGCCAATCGTCGGACGGTAAGTACGCAATGAACTCCCCCTTGGCCATGCTTATCGCCTGATTAAACACAGCACTTTGGCCACGATTTTCTTGGTTCAAGACTACGGTTACGCGTGGGGCATCTTTGAATTGTGCCAACACTTTCGCAGAGTCATCTATAGATCCGTCGTCGATGACGATTAGTTCTGTGTTCGGATAGGTCTGAGAAAGAACGCTTTCCACTGCTTTCTCGATATATCCAGCATGGTTAAACGATGGTATGAAATGGGTTACAAGGGGTAACGCTTTAGGCATGCTTAAGTCTTGGGTTTAGTCCCGGCAAATTTTCTGCGAATGAACTGAAGTAGTTGTATGGCTTCAGGTTCACGCATGGATTGCAGTGTCCAGAATCCAAGAACACAGAAAAGAGTGGCTAGTCGAGCAATGATAGTTGGGAACTGGGTCGTTAGGAAAGCAGCGACGAGGCTGCATAGAATACCGCGTATAATAATGCGGCTGGCACGACTGCTTGGCCAATAGCCGAATAGACGCCGGGCAAAACCAAGTTGTAGTAACACGTAGAGTGTGTGTGAGCCTGCGTATGCGTAGCAAATGCCGCTCAAGCCATGCTCAATTAATGTAAACTGGGAGAGTAGTAAGTAGGTGGCCGCCCGGCACAGGTAGGGGAATAGGTACGCTTTTAGGCGGTTGTTGGCGAGCATCGAAAGGCCAATGGTCTCACTTATTATTCGCAGAAGGTCGGCTGGTAGTAACCAAACAAGAAGCTCGCCGGATTGCGAGAAGTCTCGAGAGAACATGGCTGAGATTGCCAGTTCTCCCGTTGTTACTAATAGGATGACGACCGGGGGCACGAGCAGCATGTACAGTCTAAGCGCCTTGTCGAGCTGTATGTTTAAGTCCACATTTGACTTCGACGAAGCCAGAACAGGCAAAAGGTACGACGACGCAGATTCATACAGTATGCGAAGATAGACTGAAGATACCAGCCATGCAGCCGCGAATACGCCGTTTGCAGTCGTGCCGTACGCGGCGATGATCCATCGAGAAACGAGTATTGACGTTAGGATACTCGTAGGCATGATAATCATTGAGACGGCACTAAAGGATAGATTCTCGCCGATAATCGATATGCTGAAGTTTGCCATCCTGGGGATGACATGTCTAGCTCCGTGACTCCTGCACGCGATCGTGACATTCAAAATTGCCCTCGTTGCGTGATACACAACTAGGGCGATAGCCGCCCCGGACACACCATGCGAATATGTCAGTATGCCGAATGTGACGACACTCAGTGCGTCAGCTGTGACTTGTGAAACAACGATTCCCTGAACGTTCTTGTACGCGCTCAAGATTCCCTTGTACATTCGAGCCGTAACTGCGAGCGGAACTGCCAACAGGACAATTAAGACTAAGCCGGTATGGTCATCATTTGGAAATAGCAACAACGAAATGCTCTCTGCGCAGAACATTGCGACCAATGAGCCAGTCAGGCATATTACAGAAATGATGCATAGAAGTGTCGATATTTGTTCTCGTACTCGCTTTGGGTCATTATTTGCGTTTGCTTCAGCAACGTGCCGCACTAGGCCGTTGTAGAAACCTAGGCCAAACAGGAAATGGAGTAGGTTCCAAAGGTACTTCAGTTGGCTTAGGACTCCCATTCCAGCTGGACCAAGCACGACCGCGCCTATTTTCCCTTTGGCAATCTGAGAAACGATTGCAACGGCAGAGGAGATCGAAAGCTTTGCAACAGCTTTTGCGTGTGCGCTCAATTTCGGTCCCGTAACTTACGCGCCGGGCTTCCGCCAAAAATTGTGAATGGCGGCACGTCCTGGATTACAACGCTGTTCGCGGCGATAATAGCGCCGTTTCCGGTTGTAACTCCCTTTAGGATAAATACTACTGCTCCAAGCCAAACATCATCGCCGATCTTCGCGGCACTAGTCCGGTAACCTTGGTCTCTGATAGGTCTCTCGCGACTTTCAAATTTGTGGTCAACATCCAGGATATAAACACCTGGCGCAAGCATGCAGTCGGCGCCTATTGTTACCTGCTGCATTGCGGTAATAATGGTGTTTTGGTTAACCACGGTGCGGTCTCCAATTGACAAGCTTCCGGTTCCTCGAAGTATGCAACCCTGTCTCAGGGTAACGTGCCTACCCAGTGTAAGGTCCCCATATACTTCAATTTGCACGTTTGGAGCGATAGCAGCTCTCTGACCCAATTCGTCAAATTGCCATGAGCGCAACATGGCACGGAGGCGCCATCCGTAGCCTTTTATCGAGCGGTGGAGTTTGTAGATCCTGTTTCTAAGGATAATTATCTCTTCCCTAATCCACGTTCTCTAAAGCGACGACAGAATGGACCACTGCATCCACCTGCTCCGGTGACATGTGGGGACCGATTGGCAGGCTTATGACTTCAGCGGCAAGTTTTGATGCGATTGGAGTTAAAGGCAGGTTAGAGTCGATATATCCACCCTGGTCTCGACAGGCGATTGGGTAGTGAATCTGGGTTCCTATCCCCACTGCAGCAAGATCGTTTGCCCAGCCCTGTCGATCGTTATGTCTAATGACAAACAGGTGATTTGAACTGCGACATTCCGTCGGAATCGATTGCATTTCAAATTCTGCATTACGAAATGCCAGTCGGTACCGATCTGCAATCGACTGCCGGCGTTCATTCCACTTGTCAAGGACAGCCAGCCTGACGTTTAGAATAGCCGCCTGAACCGGATCAAGGCGGCTATTGACGCCAATCACTTCGTGGACGTACTTCTTCCTTGAACCATAGTTGGCGATCATTCTTGCCTTTTCTGCAATTGCGTCATCATCCGTAGTGATTGCTCCTCCATCCCCAAACGCTCCTAGATTCTTGCCCGGGTAGAAACTCCAACAACAAGTGGTTCCGAAGCTGCCAACTCGATTTCCTTCTAGGGTAGCACCGTGAGCCTGAGCTGCATCTTCGATCACCGGGATCTCGTGAGCGTCTGCAATATCCTTGATGGCTGTGATATCGCATGGCAATCCATACAGATGAACTGGAACGATGGCCTTTGTCTTGGCTGTAATTGCACTTGCGATACCGTGCGGCGTCACATTCATTGTGCCTTCGTCTGGCTCAACAGGTACGATGGATGCTCCAGTCATGCTGACAGCAAGCCATGTCGCGATAAATGTGTGGGACGGAACAATGACCTCGTCGCCTGGCCCTACGCCGAAAGCTGTCAAAGCGATCGCCAAGGCGTCAAGTCCATTGCCTACGCCAATGCAATGTTTCGCACTGCAATATTCCGCGTAGTTTCGCTCGAATAACTCGACGTCTTTCCCGCCGATGTACCAACCGGTTGCAAAAGAACGAGAGACAGCATCGTCAATCTCTTCCTTCAGCTCTAAATAGGCTGGAAGAAGCTCTAGGAACGGGACATTAATCATTTGATGAGACGGCCTTGCAGAACTCATTGTAGTCTCGATAGTAGTCGTCTTCATCGTAGTGCCGTGAAGCAAGGACAAGGCAAACAGAACCAGATGAAAAATTATCAATCTCACGCCACATCATTGGGCCGACAACAAGCCCACTGTACGAACGATTAAGGTGGAATTTTTGCTGCCCGAATCCATCGTCAAGCATCACGTCGAAACTGCCGGACATTGCGATGATAACTTGCCATAGCTGTTTATGAGCATGACCGCCTCTCTCCGCGCCGCCCGGAACGTCGTAGAGGTAGTATACGCGCTTGATGTCGAATGGGATGTGTTTTCCCCCTTCGATGAACGACAGATTTCCCCGACGGTCTTCTATGCGAGGAAAACGAAGAAGGCGGCAGTCTTCAAATGGCATATGGCTAGTCAAGCAAATGAGGGTTAAATTTGACGAAGAAAAGCTTGTTGGTTGTTCTCAAATGCATAGTCAATCACAGTTTTTCCGTATGCGTCCCGCACTGTAACATCTGCTCCAGCATCTAAGACTTGGCGCACTATGGCCTGTGCATTCCTTGAGGGGCAATCCTTAGCGTACATTAGCGGTGTGGTTCCTCTCAAGTTCGATTGATTCACATCGGCGCCCCACTCTAACAGGGTTTCAATGGCTTCACTGTTGCCGTGATAGCAGGCGACCATTAACGGAGTCCAGCCATTTCGGTCTGCCCGATTCACTATCGAATTTAGCATGGGGTGGGAATCTAGATGCTCTGGCTTGTCTTCTGTTGTCCGGCACCACTGGTATAGGGAGTTGAATGGCGACAGAATCAGGTCGACACTGCGGTCTCGAGTGTGAAGTACGGCAGTCCAGGCGCCGGTACGTTCTGTAGCACATCGTGACGAAACTGATGTTGAAATTGATGTTGAAATTGATGCTCCCATCACTTGGCCAACGTCCAGTTCGGGGTATTGATACTCGTGAAACATGAATGCTCGGAGAGAGCAACTCGCTTGCCAGGCGGTTCCGTTCGTAACTATGGGAGGGGTGCCAAAATCGACGTCGCGTCGCGAAAAGTAGGATGCGCCAGTGACTTGTTGAGGCGTTGGCGTGAAGCTTCCATCGATTAGGTCCTGAATCTTGGACGTAAGCAGCTCTTCACCTGTTTCCATAAGTTGAAAATACAGGTCGCGTGAACTCCAATTTGGTAAAATTTCCACGGCCTTCTGATAGATCACGTCGCCTGTGTCAACTCCATGATCAATCTGATGAATCGAAACGCCAGTCGTGTTCGCTCCGTGAAGAATTGGCAGGACTGACGTCGCGACTCCCCGATATGCAGGCAATAGAGAGAAGTGGATATTGTAGAGTTGTGTTGTCTTGAAGCGGGAGGGCCGGAGAATTCGGTCAAATTCGACTGAGACGAACATTAGGTCGTGGGAGTCTTCTGCTTGCTCCAGTGACCAAACTGGAACATTGTGCCGTTCTGCAACGAAAGCGATCGAAGGTTGCCAAGTGTGCTTTCCAACATCATCCCGATTGGGAATGACGCTCAGCTGCTTGTTTGTATAGCCCGAGTCTATGAGGTGGCGAAGTACGTTGCACGCGATTTGGTTTTTCCCAGCAATACAGATCCTCATAGCTGTGCCTCGCGGTGTTTGTCTGATGCCAACTTCGACATGGCGAAGTTTGATATACCGAGTTGGCTCGCAGCGTTGAGTATGTGACGCAGTCCCACAATCAACTCTTTTGTGTCGAAGCCCATGTTAAAAGGGTGTGTCCAAAGGTGGTACACGCCACCATGTTTGGCCGCGTAGTTCAGGCCTCGAATGGCTTTGTTGACCCTTGCTTTCATGGAGACATGTTTGCCGACACCCATGAATGGAGAATAGAACTGCGACGCAGGAATCATCCACAGGTTATTGGCAACAAATTCGCAATTCCTAACCTGAGGTGTCAGGGCGCACGCACAATCGATCCACCGCAGGGCGGCGGCGGGAAGCGTGCCGGGAAGGCTTTCGAACCAGCGAGCTTCCGGGCCTCGATAGGCATAGAAGTCTCGATCTGCAAGCAGGTCAAAATGGGCCTGATAGGCCTTCGGGTAAACAAAACTACGGGGCCGAGGCAATTTTAGTTCGTCAAACAGCTCGATAAACAGGTCCAGCTCGTCAGCGAATTCCTGTCGGCCTTCTGGTTTCGTATTCACATACAGATGGGTGAGCGTGTGGCAAGCCAGTTCCTGAGGAACTGGACAATCCAGAATCCACTGCAGTACGTCTTCGGCGTACCAGTTCGGCACTGTTAGGTGATCCCCCGTCGGCACATCATTGTAGCGTGATGCCGCAAGCATCCGGTGTCGCTTCTGGCCACCCGGCTGTGCCATCAGAAGTGCGCCGACTGTGGCCCAGGTGGCGGATATTTCGAACTCGGCAAACAGGTCCAGCATTTGCCTGATCGCATCCCGTGCACCATCCAGCCATGGGCCAACTCTTGAGCTTGCAGGGCGACCGCGTGTTCCCCATGCGAGTTCAAAGTCCAGGGACACGACAAACGTGCCGGGGCTGCCTGAAGGTCGTTTGGTTTCCAACTGGTTGTTACTCTTAGCAGGGCTGGCCCGCTATCTGGCGGGAATAACGACGATGAAAAATGCCCTGTGGGATTGGCTTCCAACCTATCTCACAGGGCTACGCGATGACACTCAGGAATTGCCGAAGCTTAGTACGCTACTGCATCGTTAGTAACCGCGAACGTGCGTGGCGGACCAAACGTCCTTAAGCTCTTAGCTTGACCAGTGCGAGTTTTGCGCGGCGTCTGACATGTGTCGTGATCACTATAGCGGCTTCTGCATCGACGCTCTGGTGGTTAGACGTTCTTAGTCACTTATTGCTGCTGGAGAAGCGTGTACGAAGACGATGCAGATAGGTCCTGGCGATGCTAAATGAGGGCCACAGGTCTGCCCATGACCAAACGGCTCGTACGCGAATGCCTTTGTAGGATCTTAGCCAGCTAATCAGCCCCAGTTTTCCGGTGAAGAAGTACTTCGTGGCTGAAACCAGGTCCTTGTCAAACAGCAGCCATTTCGTTCCATTGCGTTGCTCTTCAAGGGCAGGCAGTGGTTGCTCGGCCAGGTCACAATACGCGTAGTAGTTCAGCGGTACATTTGAGGCACCGATCAGTGCGAACCAGAGTGTCTGTCTCGGGTTAACTTCGACCATCTTGTATGTTTGATCGCGTTCGTCAAACTTGAATTCTGTTCCACACACACCGCGATAGCCAATCTTTCTCAGAAACTCGACGCTTAGGTCTCGCACTGTCTCGTTCCAGCAGGCATCGGCCAGCGACGCACTGCCGAAGCCTGGTGGGTACTGACGCAATTTTCTTCCTACGAAAACAGGGCCTGGTTCTCCGTCTGATTGACGCAAATAAAGACCGCCAACCCATAGGTTTTTTTCCGGACCGGGAATCATTTCCTGAATCATTAGGTCATGCACGTCGGCCCTAAATCGGTCAATGATCTGGTGGAACTCCTGAATCGTTTCGGCAACCAGAAGTTTCTTTCCTTTCAGTCGTTCCCGCCACAGGTGGCCGTGGATAGGCTTCAGGATGACAGGAAAGTCGAATGGCTCGACCAGTTGAAGTGCCTCATCGGCCGTCTTCGGAAAGGCAGTCCGAGGGGAGGCGACTTCGTATTGGCAGCACAGGTCGTAAAATCGCTTTTTGTCTGTGACAACGTCAGCAATTCCGGGGCGTGTTGAGTCTGCAATTCGAAAGTGTTGTTCCAACCGGTCACGATGCTCGGCGACGGCAAGCACCATTTGATCGGTCGTCTGAAACAGGACAGGTTTATGCTCCTGTTGCGCCGCGAAAACGACAAGGCGATCCAGCAGTTCATCTTCCGAATCAGCAACGATTCCCTTGTGCTGTTTGCTGGCGTATCGGCTGGCAAATCCTGGGCGGAACGATTCGAAGTCAGCGAACACGACAGGTATGCCTTGACGTCCCAGATCTCGGCCAACGCCAAGTCCGGTCGCAGATGCTCCGCAAATGACGGCCGTCGGCTTTTTCAAGTGCGGACCTCTGTTCCGGCCGGTGTCAGGGCCTGCCAGTGCTGTTCCGCTGGCTGCACGCGTCCTGCAGACTTTCTAAGCAATTCCGGCGTATAGTTTTTCGCATAGCCGATGGCCGCGATCAGGATGTAAACGTTTGCAACCTGCAGTCGCCAGCGCATAAGCGGTCCAGCATTTGTGGTTACGCTGGAGTAGGCAAACGTGATCGCGAATGCGACAAATAACAACGAGAAGCACTGGAACCGATGGTACTTTAGAATCCGTCTGAATCCTCGGTACATTTTAGGAATCATGTACAAAACGATAGCTACTTCCGGAATTGCCATCCATTGCCGCACACTGTCCATCTCTGAAGGGTTTAGGCTGACGAAAAAGAAATAGATGCCGATTGCCACGCCAGTCACGGTGTCAACGACGTTCTTCCCAATCTCTGGGATGTCGCTGTTGTAGACCGCTCCCGAGCCTCGGTTCATTTTGACTCGCGTAGAGTTCCAGTAATCGAGATCTGTCATTTGTGCAGCCTTGCCTGTGGTAAAGACCTTTTCAACTCCGACGGAAGCCATAATCGGAACGAACAGGAAGCTCAATACAACAATGCGCTGAACAAACTTTGATTTGTTTCGCGATTTCACCACCAAAAACGAGACCAGCCACGACGCAGGAACCAGGAATAACAATACGCCTGCGACATATCCGCGATACCCTGCAGTAAGTACAAGCCCGATCGGTAGCGCGGCTACGTGACGCCCGCGACCGCCGGAAGCGATTGCAGTCATGCCCAGAAAGATCATAGCCATCGCCAGCGTGCTGTGGGAGTCTCGAACCGGTAGGCAGGAGTAGTAAAGCTGTGTCGGGAAGTAGCAGGCCCATGTCGCACACCTTAGTGCGGTTTTGGGGTCAGTGATATAGCGAGCCATTCGCCAAACGCAGAGGATTACTAAGCTGCCTGCTAGCGCATTGATCAAACGCACAGCCATCATGGAATCACCGCTCATGTAATAGATGATGCCAACAACGTGCTCATAAAGATGATCAATAACTCCAGTAACTCTGGAGGGCCAAGCCGTTTTTCCGGAAGAACGATAGTAGTCGGCAATCTGCCGACCAAGACTGTCGTACAGGAATGCATCTTTTGTGAGTCGCAAGCTCCGTTCGACGCCGGAAAAGTGCAAAAGCAGGAGTAGTGAAACTCGGACTGTGAAGCCGGTCCAAAACAGACCGAGCACCTTCCTTCTTTCGCCTCTGGAGATCTTTTGAGATATTTCCATTATTGAGTTGTGGTGTATCCATTTTGGCATGAGCGAGCCACGCCCGTGATGGCACCTTTTAGCAAGGGGCCTACTGTGGTGATCGCAAATCTTGTTTCCACGTCTGTGCGGGCCGCTTCAGCGATGCGATTACGAAGTTCGGAATGTTCAATCAACGTCGCCAGTGCAGTTACCCATTCGGCGTTCGTTTCGACAAGGAATCCTGTTTCGCCGTCGTTTACGAGTTCGCAGTTGTAGCCGATTTTGGTGGCGACGCCTGGCACCCCAGTCGCCATGTATTGCCGCAACTTGCAGCCGCTTTTCCCTTTGCTCCAGTCTTCTAGCGGCAAAGGCATAATTCCAATATCCAGGCTGTGAAACAGTTCCCCCTCTTTGTCCAGGCTCCAGGCAACTTCTTCTGTTCTGACGCCGTCGGCGAGAAATGAGCCGCCAATAACTCGAACAATGACCTGTGGATAGCGACTGCAAATTTCACGCAGTGCCTCGGTGATCAGCTTCAGGTACTTCGCTGTCGATGGACTGCCCACCCAACCGATTACAATCTGCGGCTTGTTGTTGGTGTGTTTGCTGCGAGGGTACAGACGTTCTGTGTCTTCTGCCTCGGGAACGATCGTGACCGCTTCGTTGTATCTCTTTGCAAAATCGGCAAGAAAGTTGTTGGGGACGACTACCCGATTAGCCAGCGCCACAACGTCATTGGTCCGGGATGGGGGCTTTAGAAAGTCGAGGAAGCGATGGTTTCCACTGGGCTTGTGTATCTGGATGGCGTCGTCAAAGTCGAAGATCAAGGGGACGTTTTTCTTGCGTAGCTTTCGCTCAATGATTGGCGGTCCATACGGGAACGCGGCTTTTAGAACGTAGACAGCATCGTAATTAGATGCTTGCCTGACCAGCCTGAGCCGCTCCCGGAATCCCTTCGCCAGCATCCAGATTTTCTGCAGGTAGGCCCCTTTTCTGCGAGAAACCGGATAGTCACTTTCAGAAATCAAAGGGCGGACGTCGCATACCATCCCGGATTTTTCCAGCCATGGAATCAGATTGTAAACCCGATATCGTGGGCTGGGTGCCTGTTTAGGATACAGGACAAGAAAAAGGACTTTCACGAGGATGTTTCGGAGTTAGCTTGTTGCTCGGGCTGTGCTGTTTCTTGACGCCAATATGCAAGGAACTTGGCTCTGGTGCTTACATGCAAGTCGATAACTTCTTTCGTAAGCGTGTCGCCAATCTGGCGTCCGACGACAAACACCTGACACTGGCGAGTTGGGTCCTGTCTCTGGTGCGACGGATGAAGGTCGGACATGCGATCTCCGAATCTATCCAGAATTCCCCGGTTACCGTTGTCGGGTTGGCTCAGGTCATAATTCGGCGGTACGACGCCCATGCCATCGTCAAAGAACAATGAAAAGACAACCAGTGCCTGCTGCCCGGATGGCTTTTCAAATATTGAGGCAACGCATGGCCAATCGTTGTCTTCGAGTTGAATGATTTTTCTCGACACATGTTTCCAGCCTGTGGCGACATAGCAATCAGACAGCTCATGCCATCCTGTGTAACCCGCCTGATCAAAGCTGACAACGGCTCCGCCAAAATCGGAGACATAGTACCAGCTACTCGCCCAGACTCGTTCGCTGGCAACAGTGTCCGCTGGCGTAAACCTGGTCAAGGACCAGTCTCCAAGTTTGGAGGGGAGACAATCTTCATGAAAGAGGATGTCACCGCGTTCCGTACCTGGAGGTAGCGAGCTATTTGAAGGGATCAGCCACTGAAGGAAAATCTGCCCTGTGATCGCCAACATACAGGCGAGTAGTATGTATCGCCCTGACGGCCTGTGCTGCGTGCTGCTCAACGACGAGCTTTCCTGAAACGCGGAAGGTGAATGATTGAGATGGCCGCTTTTTCCTGGAGCGTTAAGCGACCTTAGTGCAAGGCACTAATCGAAGTAGGAGGCAACAGTTGTTTGCAAGCCTTCTTCCACCAGAACCTGGGGCACATAGCCAAGCTGCTGTTGGATTTTGGATATGTCGGCCAGGCTGTGGCGAACATCCCCGTCACGGAAATTCTGGTAGTTCGGCTTGCTGGATGCTGAATCCGGAACCCTTTTTGCCACGAGATTCCTGAGGTGTTCGAATAGCTGATTAAGCGTGGTTTGCTGACCGCAAGCGACATTGTATACGGTGTTCCGGGCCGAATCGTCCGCTTTTGCACTCAGAAAGTTTGCCAGAACGACATTATTCACGTAACAGAAGTCCCGGCTTGTCTCGCCATCACCATTGATCTGGACTTCATTCTGTTGCATCAATGCGTCAATCCATTTGGGGATGACTGCCGCATAGGCGCCTTTGGGGTCCTGCCGTGGTCCAAAGACATTAAAGTAGCGAAGGCCGATACATCGAAAGTTGTAGACCCTCGCAAACACTTCAGCATAGATTTCGTTGGCGAGTTTTGTGAGGGCATAGGGGGACAGCGGCCGGCCGATGATGTCTTCTCGTTTGGGGAGCGCGGGGCTGTCTCCATACGTAGAACTGGATGCTGCGTAAGTGAAGCTACTGACCTTCTCATCTTTGGCGGCTACCAGCATATTCAGGAAGCCACCAATGTTGACTTCGTTTGAGCGAATTGGATTTTCAATTGAGCGCGGTACCGAACCTAGCGCTGCCTGATGTAGGACGTGATCAACATTTTGCACTGCGGCTACGCAAGTGTCTGGTTCGCAGATATCACCTTTGATGAATGTAAATTGGTCGGCCTTCGCCCCGACCGCATTTAACACGGTGTCAATATTCTGTTGATGGCCCGTTTCGAAATTGTCGAGGCCTACGACAATTTGATCCTGCAGCAGGAGGTTTTGCACCAGATGTGAGCCGATGAACCCCGCCGCGCCGGTTACTAGCCACTTCTGTCGGTTGTCGAGCGTTAAGGGAATCATTTGCTATCGTGGATCTGGCAATTAATGCGGTGTATATGACGCGGGGATTCGGCTCGCTGCACTTGCGGCCGACAAGCTTTCTCAAATCACCGTTGCGACTTGCGGCCTGAGAGTCGTTGCCACGAGTCTCAATCAGCCAGCGGTTAAGAGGTAGCGGAGGAGAAAGGCTATGCCACAGAGGGATACCACGGCCGCCAGCACTGCGCAGACCGTTAACGCCCGGCTGAGCGTCACCAATACAGATACCTGTTCATCACGCGACTCGTTCGGCATCATGGTGTTGCAGGGTGATTGTCTACACAGTGCCCGAATTGACGTTCTGGCGGAGGCTCTGAACCGGTCTCGATCGAGCCAAACTTTTTGATTCGCTAAGCTGTGGTCGAAAATAATGCCCGCCAAGGCGTACTTCGTCCCCTTGGGTGACACCTGGTACAGGTGAGCCAATAGGGAGTTCAGGTTTTCGTAGTCGCCGGTAGACCGTGCTCGTCGCTGCAAAGTCCGTAGTTCGCACAGCAGGCGGTCGCCCTGTGATGAGGTCACGGTAGCTTACGGTTGATGGAGCGGCCAAGATAATCCCGGCCATTCCGGAGCACGAGGAAATAATTCCGAACACTCGCGTAGCAAGCCGTTTTTGCCGGGCGGACTTGCTTGTTGTGTCTTGCTGTATGCTGCTCAAAATTCCGCGGCCGTCCGCTGCTTCCACGCTGACACAATCTGTTCGATCGTTTCGGTCAGACTTACTGATATATTCCAGCCAGGGTAATGCGATCGCATTTTGGACAGGTCGCTGTAGTAACAAATGTGGTCGCCGATCCGGTTGTCATCGACGTAGGTGTAGACCTGTTTTCGGTTGCTGAACTGGCTGGCGATTTCGAAGGCTTCCAGGATGCTGCAACTGTTGTCTTTGCCGCCACCGATATTGTAGACCTCAGCAACACGCGGCGTTTCGATGAAGGCGTGAATGAACCTCGCCACGTCTTCGCTGTGAATGTTGTCTCGAACCTGCTTGCCCTTGTAGCCGAAGACTTTGTATTCGCGACCTTCCAGGTTGCATTTAACCAGATAGCTAAGGAACCCATGAAGCTCAACGCCGCTATGATTGGGGCCGGTTAAGCAACCGCCTCGCAGGCAGCAGGTCGGCATGTTGAAGTAGCGTCCGTATTCCTGCACCATCACGTCGGCCGCCACTTTGGACGCTCCAAAAAGGGAATGCTTGGACTGATCGATGGAGAGGGTTTCCGGGACGCCATTTGCATATGTCGGATCGTCGTAGTCCCAGCGAGTATCCAGTTCCTTTCGTGCGATGGTGTTGGGCCGGTCTCCATAGACTTTGTTGGTCGACATGTGGGCGAACGGTGATTCCGGGCACGCCTGTCGAGCGGCTTCCAGCAGATTCAGTGTGCCGACCGCGTTAGTGTCGAAGTCGTCGAAGGGAATCGCAGCGGCTCGATCGTGGCTGGGCTGAGCGGCCGTATGCACGATGGCGTCTGGCTTTACAGATTTTATGAGTTGCAGCACGCCGTCGCGGTTGCGGATGTCGACTTCATGATGTTCGAAGTTTTGAATCGCGCTGGCCAGTCGTTGCTGATTCCAACGAGTGTCGCCCTGAGGGCCGAAAAAGACGGCTCGCTGGTTGTTGTCGACTCCGTGGATCTTCCAGCCTGCCGCAGCAAAGTGCAGGCAAACTTCGGAACCGATCAGTCCGGACGAGCCGGTGACAAGTAGGTTTTTCACGGTTTTCAATTGTCCGGTTCGGATTCCAGCCATGTCTGAAGCTCCAGAATGTCTGGAATATCCTTTGGCCGGCCGGCGGCCCGCTTGTTCTTTATCAGCGTTTTCGGAGAGATGACTGGGATCAACAGTTCGTCCACAGTCATTTCGTTTCGCGTGGTATAGACTTCATCAAAATCCACACCGTCAATTCTGGTCAAAAGGTCAATTCGAAAGGGGGCTCGGCCGAGCATGATCACCTTGCCGTCTTCAAGCAATGGCTTACCCGACTCGGGCAACGTTCCCTCGAAACCGAAATTGATCAGCACGCTGCGGAGCCGTGATTCGTTGTCAGAATCGGCCGCGACCAGAAAGTCGATGTCACCGGTCGCTCTTGGGTTTCGGTACAGGTTGTAGGCATAGCCGCCAATCATCACGAACCGTACGCCTGTGGAAATCATCAACTCGATAAATTCTCTGAAATCCGGTGGAAGCGGCATAGTACGGAGCCATTAACTGCATAAATACTTCAAAACGCTGACTGATCGTAAGGTGGTCATCATCGTCGCTGGCAGCTTGCTCTGCGTCGGCATGGTTTTCGAAGGTTCGTAAGATGCGTTCCATTGTTAATTTTCCATGCGTCTTACCGAGAAAATCCAATCCAGTCTGATTGCGTGTCTGCGAAGTCGGCGATTTCCGTCAGGATCTGATCGACCGTAGTCGTTGGTCGCCAGTCCCATACCCCGGTGGCCAAAGTGTGGTCGAGCACGACCCACGGCAAATCGAACGGGCGTGGTGACGCATCGACAGTGACGTTGCGTGGTCCCCAGCGTTCTTCGCACCACTGGCTAAGTTGTCGAAGTGACCTGGCCGATGGAAGCCCGCCGGATACGTTGACGATCGGCGGTTTGTCGCCGCGAGTTGATTCCATTTGTTGAACCAGCAACGGCACCATGTCACGCGGATGCAGGCAGTCTCGCACCTGATGCCCCATTCCGTCGAAGCCGATATATTTCAGTGGCTTATTTTCTTTCCAGCTGTGAAGCCAAAAAGCGAAAATTCCCTGGTCGGCTTTGCCAAACTGCCCTGCCCCGGCCATGACTCCGCAGCGATTGATCCACACCGGGAAGTCGAACGTCATCCCGTATTCCAGCGCCATCTGTTCCGAGGCGAGTTTGGTGGCTCCGTACAGCGACACAGGTGCGGCGGTCGAAAAGTCTTCGCCAATACCGCCGCTGGTGAGCCCTTCTTTGTTCGGCTGCTGAGGTTCGAAGGCGTGATTCCTAGAAGCTACAGTCAGCGCGGCCAGCGGGGGGATTGAGTAGACTCGGCTTGTGCTAAGAAGAATGAACCCCGCGTTGTGCTGCTTGCAATGTTCGAGCAGGTTAATTGTTCCGGTAAAATTGTAGTCTACGAGTTGCCGACTACTGGACTTGCCGTCTACACCCGCAAGGACGCTGGGGTTGGCGGCGGCATCAATGACCCAATCAACGTTGCCCACAGCTTCAAGATCGGTTGAGCAGCGAATGTCGCCGTGCATGACAGTGATGTCGTGTTCAGCGAGTCGTTCTCGGTTTCTCCAGCTTCCATTGCGGGACAGATTGTCAATGCCGACGATCTTCAGCGAATCGGCGGCCTCGCGTGAACGAAAAGACATCGCCAGTTCGCTGCCGACAAAGCCACAGATGCCAGTAATCAGGATCTTCATTTCGCTTCCGTTGAGCGAACCTGTGAAGCTTCCGTGGTCTTTCGCCACAGCCTCTTGGTTCTTGCTTCTTTTTTCGAGCGAATCGAAATGTAGCGCGGTAGCGCTGTCCCAAAATTCATCGGAGAGTGTGCGCCTTGTCGGGGGGGCAACTACTTGACTTAGTGACGATCGACCAATCTCTTGCCATCTGTGAATTGTCGGGACTTTGAGCTTTAGCGAACTGCTCCGTTTTATTCACCCGATCGGCAGAGACCTGCCGCAGCCACGCGTGCACTCCGTCATCGGTGCATATTCAAACACGAGCAAGGCTTCAAGATCGCTGCTGCGTTGAAAAGTGGTGCGACAGTGTTCAGCCAGTCCCACTCGGTCGTTCAGCTGCAGGTTGTTAAGTTCGTGCGTGCCGGTCACGACTAAGGAATGCAATGAAAGCTGGAAGGCAGATTGCGTCCAAGGTCGGAGCCCAGTGCCATCGACTATTACCTCGTTTGTGATGTACGGAAGTCGCTCACTTACAGCCGGGGCAAAAGTTGGTGTCCCGTTCAAGAGGATGCAGCTCCAGCTTTTGCTGTGGCCGAAGCGTGAATGGCCTGGCAGTCGTGGTCTACCATCAATTGGACGAGTTCCGCGAAATTGACGCTGGGTTGCCAGTTGAGTGTTGTGTGGGCCTTTTCAGGATCACCCAGCAACTGACAGGCATCCGCCGGGCGTTTGAATCGATCGTCGATGATGACATGATCCTGCCAGTTGAGATCGACATGATCAAAGGCCGTTTGCAGGAGCTGGCGGATGGTATGCGACTTGCCCGTGGCCAGCACGAAGTCACCGGCCGTATCCTGCTGTAGCATCAACCACATGGCCCGAACATAGTCTTTGGCATAACCCCAATCGCGGGCGGCATCCAGATCGCCCAGTGACAGGTTGTTCTGCAGTCCGGCTTTGATTTTTGCCGCCGCCAGCGACACCTTGCGAGTCACGAAGTTTTCACCGCGGCGAGGGCTTTCGTGGTTGTAGCAGATGGCGTTGCAGAAAAAGAGACCGTGCGCTTCGCGGTAGATTTTTGTCATCTGGGTGGCGAACGCTTTTGCGCAACCATATGGAGAATTCGGATTGACGGGCGTTGATTCGTCCTGAGGGCTGACCGTCGGTGTGCCGAAGATTTCACGACTGCTGGCGTGTAGAAACCGGGGCGGCTGCGGCTGGTCTCGGAGAATTTCCATAATCCGCAACGTACCGATTGCGGTTGTGTCGCACGTGCTTTCCGGGATGTCAAAGCTGAGTCCCACGTGAGACTGGCCGGCAAGGTGATAGAACTCGGTCGGCTGAACCCTGGTGACAATTCGACGAATGGTGGTCGGGTCGTCAAGGTCGGCATAGTGCAGAAACAGGCGTTTGTTGTAGACCGATTCATCTGCGTACAGATGCTTCAACCTTGAACGTTCCATGGTGCTTGAGCGGCGTACCAGCCCATGAACTTCGTACCCGTTTTCGAGCAAGAGCTCCGTCAGGTAGGAACCGTCCTGCCCGGTGATCCCCGTTATCAGCGCGGTATTGGAACTCATGTTTCGTTTCTGGACGTCGAGTTTATCAACAGTAAGCAAACCTATGCCTGGCTACTTAGCACCACTGCTTCCTGGCGTGCGAGTTCCAGGTCGTTTTCGACCATCAATCGAGCCAGTTCTTCCAGCGATGTACTAGCTGTCCATCCGAGCTTTTCTGAGGCTTTGGATGGATCGCCCAGCAACAGATCGACTTCGGCTGGCCGGAAATAGCGAGGATCGATTTCGATATAGTCTTTTGGGTCGAGTTCCAGTTGCTTGAACACGAGATCAGCAAAGTCCTGGACAGTTTGCGTTTCTCCGGTAGCCAGCACGAAATCATCGGGCTCATCGTGCTGCAGCATCCTCCACATGCCTTCGACGTAGTCTTTGGCATAGCCCCAGTCTCGTTTTGCGGCCAGGTTGCCGAGGTACAGTTTTTCCTGCAGTCCCAGTTGAATCCGCGTGGCGGCTCGTGTGATTTTGCGAGTGACAAACGTTTCGCCGCGACGTGGGCTTTCGTGATTAAACAGAATGCCGTTCACAGCGAACATATCGTAAGACTCACGATAATTCACGGTCTGGTGGAATGCGTACACCTTCGCACAGGCGTACGGGCTTTGAGGTCGAAATGGGGTCCTTTCCGTCTGCGGCGTCTCAAGGACTTCACCAAACATTTCGCTGGACGATGCCTGATAGACCTTGGTGGCCTTGCGTTTGTTCAGTTGCCGGGCCGCTTCCAGCACGTTAAGGGCTCCGCCTCCGGTGGCCTGAAACGTATAGGCGGGCTGGTCGAAAGAAACTCGGACGTGGCTCTGCGCGCCGAGGTTGTAGATTTCGTCCGGTTCGATATCGAGCACCAAATTGGTGATACTTTGCCCGTCCGTCAGATCGCCGTAATGCAGAAACAGCCGGGCGTTGGGGTTGTGCGGATCTTTGTAAATGTGGTCGATACGTTCGGTGCCGAAAGTACTTGAACGGCGCACGATGCCGTGTACGTCGTAGCCTTTCTCCAGTAACAGTTCGGCCAGATAAGAACCGTCCTGTCCGGTGATACCGGTGATTAGTGCTACCTTCGTCATTTCCTGTTGGTCTCCGGGCAAATGCACTGCCGCCTGCATTTAGACGGCACGTAATGAATCGTTCTCTAGTTCTGCACGAAAAGCTGCGTACGTACTTTTCAGACCTTCATGAAGGCCAATCTGTGGTGACCACCCAGTGGACCTGATCCGTGAAATGTCGCAGAGCTTACGTGGTGTGCCATCAGGCTTCGTGGGGTCCGTCTCGATCCGTCCGCGAAAACCGACAGTATCCGCAACCGCTTTTGCGAGTGCGTGGATACTGACTTCTTCACCACTACCAACGTTGACGAGATCCGGGGGGTGGTCTAGTTTTAGCAAATGCAGGATCGCCGCCGCAAGGTCGTCAACATGCAGGAATTCGCGCAATGGACTACCAGTCCCCCAGATTGTGACTGACTCGTCATTGGCCTCTGACGCTTCGTGAAACCTACGGATGAAGGCGGGCAGCACGTGCGAATTTTCCGAATGGTAATTGTCGCCCGGACCGTACAAATTTGTGGGCATGGCTGAATGGAATGTCACGCCGTACTGCCGCCGATAGAACTGGCAGAGTTTCAGACCGGCGATTTTTGCAATTGCATACGCTTCGTTGGTCGGCTCCAGTTCGGACGTGAGCAGGCTTTCTTCGCGAATCGGCTGTGGGGCCATTCTCGGATAGATACATGTGCTGCCAAGAAACAGGAATCGGCGGACCCCATGTTCGAATGCCGCCTGCACAGCATTCGATGCCATCACCAGATTCTCATAGATGAACTCAGCAGGATAAGAATCATTCGCATGGATACCGCCGACTCGTGCGGCAGCAAAGACGACCACTTCGGGGGATTCCTCGGCGTAGAATTGATTCACCTGCGCCTGGTTCGTGAGGTCCAGTTCTGACCGTGTGCGGAGCAGAAGGTTTGCATATCCCTGCTGCTTGAGCAATCGAACGACTGCGGCGCCCACCATGCCGCGATGTCCAGCCACGTGGATTTTTGATTCAGCGTTCATGAGTTTTTTTTGGGGGAGGGGGCACTCACAGCGGTCCATGCGCGGACTTCGTCCCCTTGGGTGACAGGTGCAGTGCAGCACGTGCCATTCTTCAGGTGGCTTCCTGTCCAACGGCGTTGACCGGCCGCCAATTGCCGACGCCTTTAGTTTGTGGAGTTTTCGCCAATTTTGTAGTAAACGTTGCGGTAACACCAGACAGGATTGTCTCGCGACAAACCGAGGTGCCCTCCCATGGCTACGGTGCGGCATGCTTCTTCAAGCTTGAGGCCAGTCGGAAGTCAGAGGCTGGTCGTTTTTTTCGACCGTAGCCGAGGTCTTCGGCATAACGCTGGTTAACCGGCAGCGTGCCCCACAATAGTACGGCGTCATGTCGTGAGCATGGGCGGGATCAAGACGACCAACAGGATTTTGTGCCGTTCACCCGCCCTGCCCTCTGCCTGGCAGAGGGCGATTGCTCACGCTTTTGCATCCATTGCCAACGCGACTATGTGGACACTTCCTCGGCCTCAGCTGCAGCTTCCTCTTCGGGGTCGGCTTCTGCAAAGTAACCTTCGTTCTGTTTGTCGCCATAGCCGTAGTTGTAGCTGTAATCTTTGTATCGATATCGATAGTCCGAATAGCTGTAGTTGCCGTAACCGTAGGCATCGGTTTCTTCAACGCCGTTAATCACGATTCCCGACATGCTGGCTCCGACATCGCGAAGCTGCTCCAAAGCTCGTCGCCCGAACTCGCGAGTATGGCGACTTAGTCGCACACACAGAACCACTCCGTCGACTCGTGGAGCCACGCTGCATGGATCCGTCACGACCAACACCGGCGGCGTATCCACAATGACGTAGTCGAATTTTTCACGCAGCACAGAAAGCAGATGTTCGTATTCCGGCCGAGATAGTAGTTCCGATGGGTTCTTGGGACGCGATCCGCAAGGCATGACATAGAAGCCTTCCAGTTCGGTTTCTTTAATTGCGTCGCTGATTTCTGCTTTGCCACGCAGAACGTCCACCACACCCTTCTTGTTATCGACGCCGGTCAGTTTATGTACTTTCGGACGTCGGAAGTCACTCTCCATAATCAACGTCTTTTTGCCCGATTGAGCCAGTGAGACGGCGAAGTTCATCGCCAACGTCGACTTTCCATCACCCGCCGCCGGACTGGTCACCTGGATCACACGATGAGCGTTTCCGAGTGCACTAAAGCAAACGGCAGTACGTACAGACCTGTAGGCTTCGGAAGGTCTCGAACGAGGCAGGTGCAGGCAAATTAGCGAGCGATCCATGACGGTATCCTTTGGGATCTTTCGCAGCTTTTGTTCCTGCATGTAAGGAACGTGCCCGAGGATCGGAATACCGAATTCGCGAACGATCTCTTCCGGCTTGCGGAAACTGCGGTCGGCCACTTCAACGATATAGCCGAGCAATAGTCCGGCGAAGGCACCCAAAAAGGCCCCCATCCCAAGGAACTGCGGCATTTTGGGATAGACCAACTCGCCGTGCGAAGCTTCGGTAAGGATTGAAGCTGAAACCCCGCCCATGTTTGTGGGGAGTTCAGTGTCCCGCATTTGCTGTTGGACGTCCTCAAACAATGATGTTTCTCGATCAATGCGACGAACAAAAGTTGCTCGTTGCAACTCATAGTCTCGCAGCGCTTTGGCTGCTCGTTCCTCTTGAGCTGCAAGTGATTGAAGCTGCTCAAGAGTCGTTCTAAGCACCTCGATTTCCTGAGCGAGTGAATTCATATAGATGGCCAAGAAGTCAGGCCGCTCGGGCGCAGGTTCAGGAGTCTTGGCCCCCGTCGCCTGACGTTCGGCGGTGTCTATCCCCGCCAATTTCTCAAAATGAGCTCGGGTTAGCTCAATTCGCTTTCTTAATGCGACCAACTTAGGGTGACCTGAACCCACTTCCTCGGCGAGGATCGCTTCTTCCATCAACAGTGGAAATAGTGCCTGAAACATCGTCTTGGCACTAGAAACGACATTCTCTATTTTTTCTGGCGTGTCTACTTCTGCCCCTTCAGAATATTTGCCAACCAAAAGCAAAAGTGCGTCTCGCTGGCCCCCTTTTCTCAATGCCTCGTTCAACGCTACTAACTCAGCTTTCAGTTCTGTTTCCCTGATCACCAATTCCGAAGACTTATTCTGAATCCCAGCGAGTCGCTGCCGATGCGGATTCTCGCCATCGCTTCCCAATGGTGAACTCTTGTCGAACTCCGCGTACTCATTTTCAAGCTTGTTCAGCCTTTCGCCAAGCTCGTCTTTCGCCTGGCTGAATAGCTGCTGAAGCTTTGTGACGGCATCTTCATAGCTTTCCTGCTGATGCAGGATGTATTCATGCGAGACGGCGTTTGCTATTCGTTCTGTGTCCGTTGGGTTTGCGCCTTCGCATTTCAATAACAGAATATTTGACGCAGCAGCTTCAGTCTGTGCAGTAACCACTAAGGCGATTCGCTTTAGGGCCTCTTCCTTTGGTAGGCCCCTGAGGGTGGGAAGTTCGCTTAGGTTGTGGTTGTCATAGCAGGGGTCAAGCAATTTGCGACTGGTGACCACGAACTGGGCGTCCGAGAGGTTTCGCTCTGCCAAACGGCTTTCGACCATAGGGTCAGTGCTGTGGTGGATCACCTGAAGCAAAGCGGTTGAGCTGTACAGGGGCGTTTGTCGCTGGAAAAAGAGGTATCCAAGCCCTGCGCCGATCAGCGCTAAGACAATAATGAAGGCCTTGCGACGGCTTAGGAAGCCCCACATGTCGAGGCCTTGATCCTCATCTGTAGCACTGTCAAACGAGGCCCAAGGGGCATCCTGCGGTTGAGTTTGCACGTGTTTTTACTCCGAATTTCCGTTCAAGTCGTACTATGTGCGGCAGTCGCCGCCAAGTTAACGCAGTAGAATCTGACGATTGTGCATCAATAAGACGAATAATCCACGAAATGCTCTCGAATTAACTAAAACTAGCTCCAGTCGCGGTCAGAACTCTAAGCTGGAGAACCTGGGGTGATTTGTTGAGAACCCGCAACAAATTGACAATCCGCGTTGTGAAAACGCAACATGGCTGTTCAGCAGCGTTATCAATTTGAGTGATGTTGCGGTTCGGCACCTCATTAGTGCGAACATTGATGCCGAGTCACAACGGCAACGCTAAGAATCGAAAAAGCGTAGCCCGCTCGGCGATAAAATAGCGAAGCTGTTGACGGCGATGCTGGGCACGTGCTCGCCGTGGGGTTCTCGTGCCACAATACCCAGAGGGCGCGAGTTTCTATGCCTTCACTATTCTCGCTCGCCCTTTTGCGATCCCTGACATTGCGTTGCGTGTGTCCACGATCAGATGAGCGTGCTCGGCCACCAGATCGTAGGCGACGTCATCATGATCTGTCGCAATCAAGACAGCGTCCAGGCTACTTAGAAAGTCACCCGTAAGTGGACTGCTGTTCATGGAAGGCAGGTCGTGATGGCGCATTGAGGGCAGCGTGGGGACATAAGGGTCGTGGTAAGTAAGGTTAGCACCCAGTTGTAGAAGTTCTTCAATTAACACAAAGCTAGGGCTCTCGCGTGGATCGTCGACGTTCTTCTTGTACGCGACGCCGAGGACGCAGATTGCGCTGCCTTTTATTGGCTTGCCGTCATCGTTTAGCGCTTTCATCAGCCGTTCGATGACGTACGACGGCATGCTGTGATTTACTTCACCGGCGAGTTCGATGAATCGCGTTGACAGTCCACTCCGACGCGCCAGCCATGACAGATAAAACGGGTCAATTGGAATACAATGGCCGCCCAATCCGGGCCCTGGATAGAACGCCTGGAATCCAAACGGCTTTGTCTTGGCCGCATCTACCACTTCCCAGACGTCGATGTCGATCCGGTCGAACAGAACTTTCAGCTCATTCACCAGCGCGATGTTGACGGCTCGATAAACGTTTTCAAGGATTTTGGCTGCTTCGGCCACTTCGCAACTACCGACGGGAATCACTGCAGCAACCGCATGGTCGTACAACTGCCCGGCCAGGCGACTACATTCGCCCGTGATGCCGCCCACAATTTTGGGTATTCCCTTGGCCGAATAGTCTGCATTCCCCGGGTCTTCACGCTCAGGGCTGTAGGCCAGATGAAAATCGGAGCCTACTTTCAGGCCTGATTTTTCAAGGATCGGAAGGACGATGTCGCGAGTCGTCGTGGGGTAAGTTGTGCTTTCCAGGACGACTAACTGACCGCACCGCAACGTCTTTGACACAGCTTCGGTGGTCGCTTCGACGAACCGCAGGTCCGGGTCGCGCGAAGCTGTCAGTGGTGTTGGGACGCAAATTAGAATGGCGTCGGCTTCTGCCAGGCGTTCCATGTCGCTCGTGGCTTCGAAACGGCCCGAATCCTGCCATGCCTTAATTTGGCTGTCAGGAATGTGCCGAATATAGCTCTTTCCGGCAGCCAGTGAATCGATCTTTGGTTGATCAACATCAAAGCCGATGCACCGAAAGCCAACTTCCAGGAATGCATCCAGCAAGGGCAAGCCGACGTAGCCCAATCCGATAACGCCGACGACAGCCTGCTTATTTGCAACCCGCTCGTTCAATTGGTTTGGCACGTTACTCATTCAGGTCACTTCTTTCGTTCTGTTCTTGTCAACGGTCAGCCACAACGCCGCACACTATATGCTGAGTAGCGAGCCTGTGCCCGGGGTCCAGGCAACGATTCCGTAAAACCTGGCGATGTGAGCACGGGCTTGTGAGGATCGCTGCGGCTGTGCAGGGCCGACGCCTTAACGCAACTGAGTGCGAAGCGCCCTCACAGCTTGTTCCGCTGCGTCGCCTGCAGTATCGAGGGCCGTGATATGGCCCATTTTTCGATTGGGCCGACGGTCTGGTTTGCCGTAAAGGTGGAGGTGGCACTCTTTGGCACTGAAGCCTTCTGGATTCCAGGACATCCACGCTTCGGGCAGATGCTGCCCCAGTAGATTCGCCATCGCTGCTGCCGGGAATCGTGGCACTAGATCAGTCGCCGGAAGCCCACAAGCTGCCCGCAATTGCAACTCAAATTGACTACAGTTGTGAGCTTCAATTGTTAGGTGACCGCTGTTGTGAGGTCGCGGCGCAATCTCATTGACAACAAGATCGCCACCGCTTGTCAGAAACAGTTCGATGCAAAGCACGCCTACGACGTCGAAGTGTTCCAAAACGGCGCGGGCCATTTCTTCGGCTCGAGCTCCAATTTTGGGGGTGACTTTTGGAGAACCAAGTATCGACACGTCCAATATATGGTTCTCATGATGGTTGAGGAGCGGGGCGAACGCTCGCACTGTGCCGTCGTCGAAGCGTCCGGCCACAACCGACAATTCAAATTCGAAGTCTACTCGTTGCTCCACGATCGCTTCCGGCAGCCCGGTGTCTGGCCACAGCTTTTTGAGGTCCGTATCCGGGCCGATCGACCATTGGCCTTTGCCGTCGTAACCGTCGGTGTTCGCTTTCAGGATTACGTTCCCGCCGAAGTCGCGGCGGGCGTCAGCCAGTTCAGTTGCGGAATGCACCATGCGAAAACCGGCTGTCGGCAGCCCGATGCCCGTTAAAGCGGTCTTTTCGGCGAATCGATTCTGAGCGGCATTCAGCAATGCAGCCCCGGGGCGTAGAGGCACCAGGTCTGCGATGAAAGCGGCGGCCTTCGATGGAATGTTCTCAAATTCGTAGGTGACCACATCAGATGCAGCCGCAAATTCCCGCAGTGAATCTTCGTCGTCGTAGTTGCCAGGCCAGATTTGGTCGCATACCTGTCCGGCAGGACAGCTGCGGTCGCCGCCAAAAACGGCCACGCGATATCCCATGCGGCGAGCGACCAGAGCCAGCATGCGGCCCAACTGCCCTGCCCCGAGGATTCCAATCGTGCCGCCAGGGCAAATGACGCCTGTCATAGCCAGGAATCCTTCAGCACGGTTTCCGTCTGTTTGTCTTGAAAGGCCTCAAGCTGCGTTCTTAGCTCACCGTTATCGTTGGCCAAAATTCGGACGGCCAGCAGAGCGGCATTCTTGGCACCGGCGGCACCAATGGCCAATGTTCCGACGGGCACGCCTGCGGGCATCTGCACAATCGAAAGTAGCGAATCCACGCCATTTAACACGCGGCTTTTGACCGGAACGCCCAGCACGGGCAACGTCGTCAGCGACGCCACCATGCCTGGCAAATGAGCGGCCCCGCCGGCCGCTGCGATGATCACCTTGAGGCCTCGTTCTGCAGCCGTTGACGCGTATTCCACCATCCAGTTGGGAGTTCGGTGTGCCGATACGACGCGGCATTCGTGAGCGACCCCGAATTCCTTCAGCAGCTCAACGGCTCCTTCCATTGTCTCCCAGTCCGACCGGCTGCCCATGATCACACCGACGACGGGGGGCGGACCTGATTCTGTGGCCGTCGATGGACCGTCTGCGGCTGTCATGTTCGTACTCTGCATTCTGCGAGAAATCCGGATGAGCGACCATCGTAGAAACGGCGGTTGGAATCTCAAGCGGAACGGCCATTTATCCCGCAATGAGACGCCTTCACGCATTTACGCGACAGACAGCTTCTTCGTCGGGTCGACCATCGCCCAGCATACCGCTCCGGCCGCGTAGATGCCCGCAAACACCAGCAGGACCGCGTTCCAGTTTGCCGTCCATTCAAACAGTTCGGCCACCAGGATCGGACACGCCGCCGCTGCCAAATTGCCCATCATATTCATCAGGCCGAATACCTGAGGCACGTGTTCGCCGCCAATATCGATCGTCGCGGAAAATGCACACGGGCCAGCGAGGGCCGCCAGAAACGTCCCGCATGTCAGCAGTGCGATCGCCAGCGAGGTGCTTTGCACAAACCACGCCGATAAAATCAGTAGCGAGCAGCCGCCTAAAAACACTGAGCCGACTCCGCTGCGGCTGAATTTCAAACTGCCTGTGCGTTGCCAAATCCAATCGGTCAGCAGTCCGCCACACACGCAACCTGTCATCGTTCCCGTGAAGACGAAGGCCTGCAAATAGCCGGAATCCGAAACTGACACGCCGCGCGTCTTCTGTAAAAAGGTTGGAAACCAGCTCGCAAAGAACATGTATCCGGACGCTCGGCATACCTGCTGGCCGTACAGAAACCAGATCGCAGGATTGCGCATAATCGCCAGCCACGGCGTCGGTGATGGGGGCTTGCGTTCTGTCGAAGTGGTTTCGTCCGAAGGTTCCCGCTCGTTGTAGACTCCGATCACGCGCCGTTCCACATCGTTCACGTTGTCATCACGCTGAGGGTCTTCGCGAAACCTTAACCAAAACCACGCGGCCCATAGAAACCCCGGCACTGAATACAGACCAAAGACCCACCGCCAGTGAACCGCGCCGATCAGTGGCCCTGTCAGCACGCTGGCGACAATGGCACCGACCTGCATTCCCATCGCCAATAAGCCGCAAGCCAGGGTGCGGCGAGACAGTGGGATCCAGTGAGAAATGGACAGGCACGACGCTGGAAAGATTCCCGCCTGAGCCGCGCCCATCAGTAGCTGAGCCGTCAGAAGCAGCCATAGCCCCGGAGCCAACCCGATGCAGAGTGACGCCAAAGACCAGCCCGCCGCGAAGACGCACATCGCCACGCGCGAACCTCGTTGATGCGCCAGCCAGCCGCCAGGAACCTGCAGAAATGCATAGCTCCAGAAAAACGTTCCCATAAACCAGCCGGACTGCCGAAGCGACAACCCAAGGTCCTCGCGAATCGTGCTCTCCGCGACACTCACCGCATTCCGAGCCAGATACGAAATCGCCGCTGCCAAAGTCAGCAGCGTCAGAACTTTGTACCGCACTTGCGTAGCACGATTTGTAGGTCCCGCGGCGGAAGAGGACGGCGGGCGATACGGGCTGTCGGTCATGCCAACGTCTCGTTCAGCATGATCAACAGCCGATCGACTTCTGCTTGAGTTTCAGAGTCCAGCGTCCACGAATTCGGTTCGCGGCGGCGGTCACTTTTGAACAGGCCGCGTTTTACCATAATGTATTTTTCGATCGCGAGAAATCCGTCCAGTCCGGCCTGTAGTTGCAAGGCAACGATCGCACAGATCGGCAGATAGATTTTGTAGGCGGCGGCCTCGTCACCGCGTTGCAACACATTCCACAGTGCCACAATTCCATCCAGCAAATCGACCCCCGGCATTGTGCCCGCGACGCCTCGACGAAATGCGTCGACCAGCAGCATGCCACCAGACCCGTCATACATTTTCGCCCGGCCGCCGCTTGCGTCTCGCAGGTCAGAAATGTTTGGCCCGATCGGAGCGCCTTCCGGTTTGAACAAAATTTTGTTCGGCCCGTATTCATCTAACAATCGCACGTAGAAGTCGGTTGGGATTGATGCTCCCACGTATGACGACGCATCCTGCACGATCAACGGTGCATCGACGGCGTCCGCCAACGCTGCAAAGTACTTCCACAAAGCGGCCTGCGGCAACGCGGTGGAAATCGGTGGAATCGCCATTATCGCGTCGCAGCCGTCGTTCACAGCCGCCTGTGCAAACAGGACCGCTTGTTTCGTGCTTTCGGCACCCACACTAGCAATCACGGTCGCTCGCCCGGCCGTGACTTCCACAATCATGCGGTTCAGAGCGATTCGCTCGTCAGTCGTCAGACGCAGGATTTCGGACACCATGGCCGAACAAACGCCGTTCACGCCGAGTTCCAAAGCCCATTCGATCTCACGCTGAAGACTGTCACTGTCGATGCGATCGTGGACATCAAACGGAGTGTGCAGGATTGGCAGCACGCCTTCGATCCGGTCTGACATTTTCTTTTCTCGTTTACGGCCTTCGAAGATCGTCAGTTGAAACGATCGTGCCCGAAGTGCGGGACAGCCATCGTCTTCCAGCCGTCGGTGCATTGCTTATGGACTGACCGACGCGCCTCGCATCTCTGTGACGTTTCCCACGATCAAACGCCGGACCTCGCGAACCCAGATTTCGCCGATCCACTTTTCTGCATCATATGGCACGATACGCGAGATCTGAAACCCGACTCCCTTGAGCATCTCAATGATCTCGACGGATGCCGGTTCGTTAGTGCTATGGACAATGACCGGTACAGCCGCGGCAAAACTCGAACCATCGTTTTTTGAATACCGCACAAGGCATGCGGCAACATCCACTCCTGAACCAGGGTCAATCGGTTTACCATCGCGAAATTCGACCGGCTCAAGGTCGTTGTCCAGCGAGATCAAAGCGACGTCATCCAGCCCGGTTTGCTGCACGACCTTGCACATGGATTCGGCCGTATCACAAAACTGAATTGCAAACATTGGCAGGCGATCTGCCAGGTGCTCAATCATCGCGGTCCGTCGTTCCGCGTTGTCTTCGAGAATCAGAATCCGCATGCAAGTATCCTGTCGTTCTTATCGCAAAACAAATGGCCGGCCGCCATCGAACGGGAAGAAGCGGACGCCGCCCGGTGCCAGCTCCAGTCCAGTATCCTCCAGCCAGTCCGCTACCGCCAGCAGACCTTCTTCGTCATCACAGCGGAACGTTCCCGAAAGGTTTGTTAGTTCTGTCACGCAACCATCGACCATGCAAAGAGTTCCTGCATACAGTGCCGGTTCGCGGTTTCCGAGGACTCTCGGGTGTGTATGTGGCCCGTCGGGCAAGACCCAAACCTGCTTTTCAACATCCTGAACGAATACGTATTCACCGTCCGTCAGCCCACTCGCAGCAATCGTCGATCGAGTATCTTTGGAATATCTCCGCCGGTCAAGCGGATTGCGCGGTGTCTGCATGACCACCATCCCCAATCAGTTCCGCAATCGCGTTCACCATCGCCGCTCTAATCAGCTCCAATCCGCCGCGGTCGAACGGTGTCTGCCAGACGGGATAGACGTCGACATCATACAGTTCTTCCGGTGGCAGGTAACCGATCGAGCCGTTGATCAAATTCATGCAGGCCAATGGCACCTTCGGAAACTGGCGACGCAGGTCCTTTTGCAACTGCGAATACGCTTCGCTGCAGCTTCCCAACAGAACCGCATCGCCAATTCGCCACGCAGAAATCGGGTGAGCGAAAGTGGCTCCGTCGCCCAGTGAACGTCGGATGTCACGTTTGCGGCGAAGGCGTTCCTGAAGTGCTCGGTCCTTACAATCGCTTCGCTGCTGTTCGAGTTCTGCGGCGGACGGCCAGTTCTTTAGAGGAACGTCGACGGTGGTTGCGATCGCTTTTAGCGAGCCGGCTGCAGCGCTTTCACGGTGTCGCCATGCCGCCAGTGGTGCTCCGGATTCTACGGTTTCTGCGAATGTGAGTTCCGTGTTGGGCGGTTCCATGTCGAACAACGTCGCCAGCGCTGCGTGAGCTAACTGAGTGCCGTGCCGATCGGCCACGTCCGTGTCGCCCACGTATTGATGACGTGGAGCAAGGTCGCCGGACATGCCTTGAAGAAAGTAGGCCGCCGCGCCGGTAGCTGCTTCCATGGTGGAACGCATGGCACCGATGTAGTCAGGCGAAATGGACGTGTTCTCCCACGCCAGTGTTGTCGGATGACAGGCGTAGTTGACGAGCGTTGCTCGCAGAGTTCCCGAAGCATCCGTGATGCGGCCGAGTAGCAGCGTGTCGTCGGCAGCCGCGTTCGGATTGAAGCCACAAATCAGTCGCGTCGCCTTTCCGTTGCCGGATTTTCCGGGCATTTCGTCTGGAGCCGCTGGGTCTGGCAGATCGCGATTCGCTGCGAGTCCGCAGCGACCGGTATGCCAGTCCAGAGTTGCGTCGAAGGCTTCGGCCATCGCCTGTTTTGTGGTTGAGACCGTCGCCTGGTAAACGTCTTCCAGCCATTGTCCGTGTAACTCACTGCCGGGAAGTTCGTCGTCCGGTTCCATAAGTGGCGCGGCTGCGTGAGTGTGTGTCAATGCGAAGATAAGCCTTGACGAATCCATCGACAGTTCGTTCAGCAACCGCTGTTGAAACTTGCGAAACAATTCCAGCGGCCGCCACCAGCCCAGATCGGCATCGATCAACACCAGCGGGTCGTCACCAACTCGCTCCGAAATTGTCAAAGCGTTCAACGTTAGCGGCCGATGGATGGAAGCGGCCGTGTCATGTTTCGCCGCACCCCAGTTGCGCGAATAGATGCCAACGGGCGGCGTGATGTCTGCTCGAGCAATGCCGATGCGGCCAGTGAAGGCAGCGTGTTTTCTAGCTGGTGGTTTCACTGGCATACCCTATCTGATGCTTCACTTGTAGTGGGAATCTTCAAAGTTGAGTGTGTCTCGCCGGCGACCAACAAGGTGCGGTAAGCCGGTCGCACAACTGAAGGTTAGCATGTCAGTTCGCCTCAAACAGCCATCGCCGCTATCCCCGGACGCAATACGCAGACACACGACTCATAAGGCTCACGCATTCGGCGCGGGAACACGCCAACATGCCGAAGCTGGCGCAAGGCAACAAGTGCCACAGCGCCGCCTGGTCTTATTGGCGACCAGTGGGAGTATCGCCGGCGCTTCAGTCTTCCAACCGTCACCCGTCCACCACGCCAACCGCCCGCCGGTGCGTACCGGCTACCAGTCGCCGACGCTACCGTCCTGGTAGAAGACTCGTTGAGGCAGTTCCTGTTCGAAGGGGTGTTTGCGGACTTCGTCTTCGTTGATTTCGATTCCCAGCCCTGGTCGAGTGTTCGGTGTGACAGTGCGTGTGGCTGGATCGATTGTGAAGCCTTCGCTGACGATGTCGTCGCGCCACGGCACGTCGTTGTGTACTGATTCGCAGATGATGTAACTTGGCTGAGCAAACCCGAACTCGAGCGACGCGGCTGTGCTGACCGGGCCTTGAGGATTATGCGGCGCCAGAGCGATGCGGTAGGCGTCGGCCAGTGCGGCGATGCGGCGAGCTTCAGTTAAACCGCCGCAATGAGTGATGTCCAATTGGCAGACTTCGCAGCCGCGAGCCGCAAACAGATCGCGGAATGCGGCCAAATGAGTCATCCGCTCGCCTGTTGCAATCGGCGTGCCCACGGCGGCGTTGATTGCCGCCAGGCTGTCGATACTTTCGGGCCAGCAGGGTTCTTCAAAGAAGTACAGGCCGTAGTCGTCCAGCGCGCGAGCGAACTTCATTCCCATGGCGGGCGACGGGCGAGCGTGGCAGTCGACCATAATGTCAATGTCGTCTCCGACAGCTTCACGCATTGCTGCGACGCACGCTTCGGCCGCCTTTACGGGTCGCAAACCTTCGACCGGCATCGTGGGCGGCACCGCCATCGACTTAAAGGCGGTGAAGCCGTCTGCCACAGCCTGCTGAGCGAGATCGGCAAACTGTTGAGCGTTCTCGACTGGCGTCTCGTAAAAGCTTTCGAGATTGCCGCCGCCTAAGTGGCAGTAAAGCCGAATCGAATCTCGCACCGGCCCGCCCCACAGCTTGTGGCAGGGTACGTTATGAACTTTTCCGATGATGTCCCACAAAGCAATGTCGATTCCGGCGATGGCCGTTGATCGAGTCACCCCGTTGCCGTGCCAGAAGTGTTGCCGCCACATCATCTGCCACAGGTGTTCCACTCGAGTCGGGTCTTCGCCGATCAGGAGTTCGGCCAGATCTTCGACGGCGCCCACGACGCCTCGCGTGTGCCATTCCAACGTGGCTTCACCCCAGCCGAACAGGCCTGGTTGGTCGGTGACAACTTTTACAAAAATCCAGTTGCGCATCCGCGCGTGGCAGACCAGAACTTCAACGGCCGTAATTTTCATCGGGGGTCCAGAAGGCAAAGGCGAATGTTGTTAATCAAAGCTGACGTCGTCGTCGCTGTTTTCGAGGCCGCTTTTCTTTTGGTGCCTTGAATTCCGCGTCCGTGTCTTTTTGGGTGGCCTTGGCCGATCGGATGATATTCAAGATGCCGCCGACAACGCTGTCTGAGGTTTCATCACCTTCGGGCTGCGACACCGAACCGATTAAGTCCATGACGGCTCGCGAGACGGCTGGCGGCTGTGAGGCACCGCCGGGGTTGAGGTTCTCGGCCAACTGGTCCACCATCGAAAAACCGGGTGGCGTCACCAGCACAGGTTCGGAAACGGTCCCTTTGACACTGAGCATAAACGGCAGCCGAACGAGTTTTGAAAACGCGGCCAGCATTGGATTTTTCGGTGCCAGTTGCGGCATTTGTATGTTTAACGAAAGGTCGAGACTTTCGTCCAGGCCGACCATGCCGGACGATTCGATACTCATGTATTGAGCGATTTCCGGCAACAGGAAGACCAGGCCCTGGTGGTGAATACCATGATCATCCACCTGAAACGCGACTCGTGAATCCCGCACAATTTGAAGTCGGTCGGGCACGCTGGTGCCGGTCAGGTGTCCGGCGAGCTTACTGATCTGACTTACCCATTCCTTCTTCAGGCGAGATTCAACAGAATGGAAAACGGCCTCCCCGGCGATCAGCATTTGCGAGTTTTCGGCATCGTCCAGTTGCATGCGCAGGCCATCCAGACGAACGCTGACCTCGCCGTCAAGTTCCGTCGATTGCGACAGGACGGGAGCGATCATTGCGAGGTTTTGCTCGGTATGCAGTTCCGAAAGTGGTTCATGATCCAGCAGCTGAACGGGCTGGACGGTCAGAAATCGCCCGTCTGTTTCATTGGTCACCGCCGCCGACACGTTGATTTGATCCAGGTCGACGATTGGTAGTGGTCGCCACGGAACGCTGAGTACAAATTCGGCGTTCTGAATTTCCACAGCAAACGCTGGTTTGTCCTTGGTGGGGTCGCGGAAACTGTCGCCTTTCTGCTGTAGCTTGGGCGGCAGCTTGCCGTCGTCGTCCAGACGGATCTGAATTTTCGGTTCGATCAGCGTGATTGTTCCGAGATCGCCGCCGTTGGTCATTAGGCCGAGGATCGTGCGAGACGTCCGGACTTCGCGGATGCTGACCTTCACCTGGCCGGTTTCATCTTCGAACACGACGTTCTGCATGCTGACGGGAGTCACCCAGCTTCCCGACGCGGCTCCGGAGGTCGCCTTCACACCGTATTCGGCAAACCGCTCATTCAGCAGATTGTCGCGGTGAGCGGAATTCATGACGGCTGTGGGCAGAACGGTGAATCCGGAAAACAGCATGCCTCCCAGGACCGTCGTCGCGACTGCCGCCCGCCGCCAGCGACGGCGGGTTTGAGCTGGTTCGAGCTGTGGTTTTTGCTGATCCATATCCATGGCGCTGTTGTTTCTGAGCGTTGCCGAACTAAGTGGCCGTGACTCTACGATGGAACCGTTTGTGGTTCGTGGAATGTCGCCGATCCTTCGCATATTGTATTTGCCACTCAAAAATAAGTCATTACTGAAGTTGCCAGCTTTCTGGCATCCTGGCGACCGCCTCGGTAGCATTTACTCGCCGTTTCGGCAGAAAACGAACCGAAAATGGCGATCGCGTGTACACAACACACTGTGTTGCACATTTGATGCCCCGCCCAATAAATTCCAACCTTATAAGGCCCCTCTGTATGAAAATCACCTCCTTCATGACCTGCGCGAGCCTGCTTATTGGCTCAGTTGCGACATCGATTGCTCAGGACACAAAAGGCGTTTCCTTCCAGCGGAAATCGGACGGCGAACTTCAGATTTTGATCGACGGCAAGAAGTTCGGCGTGCTGAATCACGGAAAAGAATGGAACAAGCCCTTCCTGTATCCGTTGTGGGCTCCCAACGGGAAAAACATTCTCCGCGAGATCGTGCCAACCGCTGAGGATCAGGATTCGAAAACGGGGAAAGATCACTTTCACCATAAGGGTGTGTGGGTGGCCGTGGATTCGGTCAACGAAAAGAAGCTGAACTTCTGGCATGAGAAAGACAAAATCGTCAATCAGTCCGTCAAAGTGGCTGTCAGCGACGGCGTCGGTTCCCTGACGATGCACAACACCTGGATGGACGGTGATCAACCGCTGTTGCAGGAAACCACCGTCGCCACGTTTTATCCGGATCGTCTGGTCACTTACGACATCGAACTTGCCGCCGTCGATAAAGACGTCACGTTCTACGATACTAAAGAAGGCTTCTTTGCTGTCCGAATTGCTCACACGATGCGCGAATCGGAAGGCGGTCACATCATCAATGCGGAAGGTCTGAATGGTTCGGCCGAATGCTGGGGCAAGCCGACTCCGTGGATTGATTACTACGGAGAAGTCGACGGAGCCACATGTGGCGTCACGTTGATGGATCACCCAAACAACTTCCGCAAATCCCGGTACCACGTTCGCAACTATGGCCTGTTTGGTATCAGCCCGTTTGGCCCCAAGATCTACAGCAACAAGACGGAACCGGAGTCACCTGTGGTGCTGTCGCCCGGTGAGAAGAACCTGAAGCTGACGTACGGCATGTATGTTCACGACGGTGATGTCAAAGAAGGCGGCGTTGCGAAAGCCTATCAGCAGTTCCTGAACGTCACGAAGTAACCATTCCCCGTTTTATGGACTCTCGCTAATGTTGCGTTCCGCGTGTCTCGCACTTTTTCTGGTCGCCCTGCCCTGCACTTTCACCAACGCTGCCGACGATCGGCCGAACATCGTGATCATCCTTTGCGATGACCTCGGCTTTGGTGATCTGGGCATCCATGGGCACCCGCACATTCAGACACCCTTCATCGACTCGCTTGCCGATGAAGGGCTTCGTTTCACCAGCTTCTATTCGACTGCGCCGGTCTGTTCGCCTTCGCGAGTCGGTCTGTTGACGGGCCGCAGTCCGAATCGAGCTGGCGTGTACGACTGGATCCCGGAAGCTCGCACGCCAAGGCCGGATGCCCGCGAGCAGGTGCATATGAAGAAGGACGAAGTGACGATTGCTCAGCTGTTGAAAAAGGGCGGTTATGCCACATGCATGGCGGGCAAGTGGCACTGCAACGCGGCGTTCAACAGTCCCGATCAGCCTCAGCCCGGAGACGCCGGATTCGATCACTGGATGGCAACGCAAAACAACGCGGCGCCTTCGCACCAGGACCCCGTCAACTATGTTCGCAACGGCAAGCCAGTCGGGAAGATCGAAGGCTTCAGTTGTCAAATTGCTACCGACGAAGCCACCGGCTGGATGGCACAGCACGTTAAGAATAATCCGGAGCAGCCTTTCTTCATCTACCTGCCGTTCCACGAACCGCACGAACCTGTGGCGTCACCGCCGGCACTGGTAAAGCAGTATGAAAGCGTCACTTGGCACCCGGACCAGGCCCAGTATTACGCCAACGTCCACAACGTTGACCTCGCAGTTGGCAAAGTGGTGAAGGCGCTTGAAAACGCCGGAGTACGCGACAACACACTCATCGTGTTTACAGCAGACAACGGCCCTGAAACACTTAACCGTTACCGATCTGCCAACCGAAGCTGGGGGATCACGGCTCATTTGCGAGGCATGAAGCTGCACACGCATGACGGCGGTTTTCACGTGGCGGGAATCTTCAATTGGCCGAAAGGTATCAAACCTGGTCAAGTCACAGATACAGTCGGATCGGCTCTCGACCTGCTACCCACGGCCTGTGATCTTGCAGGCGTTGACCTTCCCGCAGAACGAAAACTTGACGGGATCAGCCTGAAGCCACTCTTCGAATCCGGCACCATGAACACGCCCGCCCGGTCACTCGTCTGGGCGTATTACAACGGCATCAACGACGCTCGCGTGGCAATGAGACACGGACAGTGGAAAGTGCTGGCTCGGCTAAACGGTGGCAACTTCCCCAAACGACAAAACCTCACGCCGACCACACTGGCCGAAGCCAAAGCGGCAAAACTTACCGACTTCGAAATCTACAACATCGACACTGACCCCGGCGAAATTTCGAACCTAGCCGGTCGAGGCGTCGCGGAAGAGACGCAACTTATCAAGCAGATCAAAACCGGCTACGCCGAACTCGTCGACGATTCGCCAGCGTGGACGCCCGTCACGAAATCGAAATAGGCGCGGCGAGCCGAGGACGTAAGTTCTCTGGTTAGTTTCTGCACTACTGCCATCACGCTTTCGAAAGAATTGCGATATGCCCGCCCGCGTCCTCATCCTCTTTTCCATCGCTTGCTGTTGCCTTCTTTCTCAGCAAGCCCATTCCGCAGACCTGAGCCTCAACACACGTTCCCGCACGGAAACCGCTGACGAAACCGGGCGTTTCCATTCACTCACGAAACCCACGACCTGGCAGGCCGAACAAACGGCGATCGTCGTCTGTGACATGTGGGACAAACACTGGTGTCCGACAGCCACAGAACGAGTGGGCCAGATGGTGCCGCGGATGAATGAAGTCATCACGGCCGCTCGCCAAAAGGGTGTGCTGATCATTCACTGCCCCAGCAATACGCTCGACTTTTACAAAGACACGCCGCAACGCAAGCTGGCGATGGCCGCTCCGAAAGTGGACACGAAAATCCCGCTGCAGGGCTGGTGTCATCTGGACAAGTCGATCGAAGGCGCTGCTCTACCCATCGACGATTCCGACGGTGGTTGCGACTGCGAAGAGCCGTTTACGAAAAATTATCGAGCGTGGACGCGTCAGCACCCGGGCATCACCATCGCGTATAACGACGCCATCACCGACAGCGCCGAAGCGTTTTATCTGATGAAGCAGCGTGGCATCACCAACGTGATTGTCATGGGAGTCCACACCAACATGTGCGTGCTGGGCCGCCCGTTTTCGATTCGTCAGATGGTGCAGCAGGGACAAAACGTGGTCCTCATGCGAGACATGACGGACACGATGTACAACCCGAAGATGGCTCCGTTCGTCAGCCACTTTACCGGCACGGATCTGGTGGTGAATCACATCGAACAGTATTGGTGCCCCACGATTCTCAGCACCGACATCATCGGCGGCGAAGAATTCCGTTTCCCCGCCGACAAACGCAAGCACCTTGTCGTGCTGTGTGCGGAACAGGAATACCGCACCAACGAATCGCTGCCAAAGTTCGCGAAAGAGCAGCTCGGCCATGACTTCCGAGTCACCTTCGTATGGGACGACGCCAACGATCGCAGCAACCTGCCGGGCATTGAAGCCGTCGCTGATGCCGACGTGCTGCTGGTCAGCGTCCGCCGTCGCACACTTCCCGCGAGCCAACTGAAGTTCGTGAAAGACTTCGTCGCCGCCGGAAAACCGGTCGTCGGAATTCGCACGGCCAGTCACGCATTCTGTTTGCGAGGCAAGGAACCGGAAGCGGGATTGGAAAACTGGACGGATTTCGACAAAGACGTTTTCGGAGGCAACTACACGAACCATCACGGCAACGGTCCGAAGACCACGATTGCGGTTCCACCAGACCTTCCGCAGCCATTCGCAAACGCACTCAAGGGCATCGCCGTGGGCAAACTGGTCGGCAACGGTTCGCTTTATAGAGTTAGCCCGCTGGCTGAAACCACATCGCCAGTCTTGATAGGCAGCATCCCCAACGCCGACGCAGAACCCATCGCCTGGTTCAACAAGCGAGCCGACGGCGGCACCAGTTTCTACACATCGCTGGGCCACATCGACGACTTCGCCAACCCGGAATTCCAGAAGCTAATGACGCAGGTCCTTCGATCGATCAGTCAGGCCAACTGATATCTGGGGCCACGCATTTGTGTCTGCTCCCAGGTGGTATCCGAGTGTGCAGGACAAACGCTACGGCGCAGCTCCGGCAGCGCGTTGCCCCGGAAAAACGCAAACAGGTGCGAGCTATCCGCCTGCGTCCAAGACTCCGCCAAATGACTTTCAAAGAACTCGTATTGCACACCGTTTGCCTGGTCCGCCCTACCTCAACTGTTGATAACCAGATGTGAAAGGGCGTCAACACGCCGCACAAGTGTTTTTCGCTAATTGTCAGGCGGCCGAAACCCGGCGGCCACGACCTTGTGGCGTAGCGACAGAACGGTGATACTCAAGGTCAATGGCGTGTGCGGAGTCGCGGTCTACGGTGCGACATTTGTAAGACTCATAATTCGGGCGAGAGCGGTGATGGCCGTGTTGGTCTCTCAGAGAGTCGGATCGCGGAAGACCAGAATTTCGGACGACTTATTCGGGCTGATCCGACGGAAATCGAAAAACTTGGATTCCGTTATGAGTGCCGTTTGCCAGGGGACAGTGATGCGACGCAGCAAGGCTTCAGGGTTCACGCTGATCGAACTGCTGGTGACGATTTCGATCATTGCCATTTTGATCGCGTTGTTGTTACCCGCCGTGCAACAGGCTCGTGAGGCCGCTCGCCGAACCCAGTGCCGCAACAATCTCAAGCAGCTTGGTCTCGCCCTGCACAACTACCACGACGTGCATCGGTGTTTTCCAATGGGCGGCATGGGCGTGGACAATCCCCGACTCACAAGCGCACAGGCGATACGTGGGTTTTCCTGGGGCTGCTACCTCTTGCCGTACTTGGAACAGGATGCCCTCTACGCGGCCATCGATTTCAATCAACCGAGTTTTCTTGTTGGGTTTCCGGATCCACTCGCAAACGTCGAGAATGACAATGAAAAGTTGATGTCAACTACCGTAAAATCGTTTCGTTGTCCTTCTGATTACAGAGCCAGTCACGTCACTGACGACGAACGCCCGCCACGGCGATTTTGGGAGAACATCGCTACAGCGAGCTATGTGGGGAACTTCGGGACTAACGGTTTAGTCATGGCTGCGAACGGTAGAACGAATGTGTCGTGGCCTGAAGTGTTCAAATTCACGGTGCATTCAATACCTCAGATTCCGCACCATGCAATGAACAGTCGGGGAACGGGGCCATTTTTCACGAACAGCAGCATGCGTCTGAGATCTGTGGCGGACGGCACCAGTATGACTGTATTCGTTGGAGAACGGCATGGGCACGAATGCGAGTCGAAGATAACGACATACACGCTGTCTCGAACGTTTTGGGGAATGGCGCAGCGGCTAGGTGATGTCCTTAGCAGCGGTTACTACCGCCCGAACGCCTGCCCCGTCGGAGTCGACCCCGGCACAACAGGCAAGATCTGCAAAGGCCCGATGACCAGCGTGCATACCGGCGGCCTGCAGGTATTGCTCATGGATGGTTCCGTCCGCTTCATCAACGACAGCATCGACAGCGCCGAGGAAGCGGAGATCGACGCAATTCCAGACATGAGAAACGCGGCTCAACGTCAGGCGGTCTACGGAGTCTGGCAGGCTATCTGCGACATGAACGACGGCACCGTTGTGGGCGAATTTTGATCTGAGCGGACGGAGTTACTCGCCAACGAACGCTCTTGCCGCCTGCTGGGTGCGATCGCGTGTGTGACTCGGCGCTACTGCAACTGGTTCTGAGACCTTGTTGATTGCATTATACTGCCGTTCGTACCGTCACCATATTCTACCAGGACTGAACCTATGATCGGCTTTTGTCTATTGACCGCTGCGCTTTTCACGGCAGCGCCTGAAGTGTTTCATGCTCAGGGAGAAATGGCGGGGGAAGTGACATCGACGAGTGTGATTCTTCAATCACGACTCACGTCCGTAGCGAAGCTGACCGATGGCGACGTTCCGGGAACAAGCGGAGTGGCCCGCTTCGAACTGTCTGAGAGCGACGACTTTGGCTCATCACGTACAACCGACTGGTTGAAGGCCGCGCCGGAGAATGATTTCATCGTGAAGGTCCAGGTGAAGGGACTCAAACCGGCGACTCAGTACTATTATCGCCTGATCTTTGGCTCCGATCGCGACTCGGTTCAGACCGGGGAGACCTGCTCTTTCCGAACGCTGCAGGGGCGAGACGGGACGGATGAGGTGAGCTTCGTGGTGGTGACAGGAATGAACTACATGTCGTTTCACTATGGAAAGGTTAAAGAGGGAAAACGAACCGGGGTTGGGGCGTATGAGGGCGATGACAAGCAAGAAGGATTTCCGGCACTCGCGACCATCGCGAAGATGAAACCGGACTTCTTCGTCGGAACAGGCGACAACGTTTACTACGACAGCCACGACGACCGGGAAGCCACTGAGCTCAGAGATCTGCGTCGGAAATGGCACGAACAATTCGTCCAGCCGCGGTTCGTCAAACTTTTCCGGCACGTGCCCACCTACTGGGAAAAGGACGATCATGACCACCGCTTCAACGACTGCGATCGGGAAGGAAATCGCAAGCCGTTAAGTGACCTGGGAATTCAGACGTTTCGTCAACAGGTGCCGGTCGTCGATCCGCTTGATCCCGAAGCGAAGACGTACCGAACCTATCGCGTGAACCAACATCTCCAGATCTGGCTCGTCGAAGGTCGTGATTATCGCAGCCCCAACAGAATGCCCGATGGTCCGGACAAGACGCTTTGGGGAGCGGACCAGATTGCGTGGTTAAAGCAGACGCTGCGGGAAAGCGACGCCACGTGGAAACTGCTGATCTCGCCAACGCCCATGGTGGGGCCCGATGACGCATATAAGCGAGACAATCATACGAATCACAAAGGCTTTCGTCACGAAGGCCGCGCATTCTTTGACTGGATCAAACAACAGCGACTCGACAGGAAAGGCTTCCACGTGATTTGCGGCGATCGACACTGGCAGTACCACTCCATCGATCCGACGGGAATCGAGGAGTTTTCCAGTGGTGCACTCGTGGATTCCAACTCACGCCTCGGCCGCGACCCGGGCGATCCCAAATCCACGGACCCGGATGCGAAGATCAAACAACTGCACACGCAAACGGAAGCCTCGGGAGGATTCCTGAAAGTCACCGTGCAGGACAACGGTGACATTCGGTTTGAGTTTTTCGACGAAAATGGTGAGAGGCTCTATCGTGTCGTCAAGCCTGTGTGGAGGCACAAAGCGGAAGGCGGACAGCCGGATAAAGTGGAGGCTTCTCGCTAACTCTGTTCCGCAATCTGCTCGGATTCCAGGGCATGGTGACTTTTGAGCATAGAGATGAATGCTGGCTGCAGTTCCGTCTTCTGTTGCTGCAGATACGCCAGCATCTCCCGGCCTAGTGCCGTGTTGGACTGGTGATGCCGCACGCGTTTGTTGATTTGCACAATCTCCATCTGGTCAAACAAGTCAGGGCGTACTCCGGCCTTCGTCCGAGCCGCATGAAAAACGCAGTCGCTGAAGTGAGCTCCGTCGATGGCATTGAGTCGGTAAATCGGTTTGTTTTCTTCGCTGATTTGAGGTGCAAAACGGCAACGAGCGAATGTGAGGGCACCACACAATTCGTCGTCCATTCCTGCGGCAAACCGATCGACCGTACAATCCTGCAGCGTTGCGTCCGCGCTGCTGGCTCCCAGGAACACACAAAGTTGACGGCAGTTGACAAAGCGAATCGTGGGGTACAGAGCGAATTCGTCGGCGTAGTCCTGCTGAGTTGACGATCCAAGCTGGAAATGAACGTGCTCCGCTGTATCCGGAGCTGCCGGTTCGATGGATTCCAAACGAATGTTTTCAAACAACATTTCGCAATTGAATCCGGCGTCCGGTCGAGCGTGGTCTCGCTCGCGATCCAGCCGGTAGTTTCCAGGGGCGAAGATTCGGATCAGTCGAACACCTTCATCCCGCCTGACAACGTCCACGTTGCGGACAGTGATGCGGCGTGGAAAGAAGTGCCGGCTGTTGTCTTTGTTTTGCGAGAACTTCGCGATCTGAAACATCCACACCGGAGAATTAGAATCGGGGGCGGCCGTGAAATCGAACTGAAAGTTCTCCACCGTGACCGATCGAGCGCAGCCAATCGGATAGCCATAGTCTGCCGCATCCGGATGGCTGTAGATCACGTTGACCGATCCGTTGCTCACCGGCATCAGTTTGCAGTTGCGAATGGAGATGTCCCCATCCCATTTGCCCCCGAAGTCTCGTCGCAGATTCAGAAAGCGGTTGCCCGTTTGTTCCGTGTTTTCGATGGTCAGGTCACCACCTCCGGTCACTGAGATTCCCCGGAGCCCGATCTGACTGTCCTGAATTGTCAGGTTCCAGCAATGGAAGTGGACATCCACACGGTTCAGACGACATTGCTGGATTCGAAAATTCTTGTTTAGGTTGGTGCCAAACACGCCCCAGTGCAAACGCGTCCCTTCGGCGGTGAGATTTCGGAAGGTGCAGTTCAGCATTCTGTTGCCGCTGATTCCATACGTGCCCGCTCCCACTCGCTTTTTGGGATCTTTGCGGTTCTGTTCCCACGGGATCAGGCGGATATTTTCCAGCGTCACATTGTAGACGCCAGTGAGCGTGTAGAATCCGGAGCGTGGTTCCATAGAAGCATCATGCTTACCGGGTTCCAGGCCGACCCACTGATTCTGAATGATCGTGCGGCTGCGTTCCACGCGAAACCCGTTGGAGTAGTACCCTGTATATTTTTCGCCCGGGTTGTCGCCGGACAGATAGAATCCGCCTCCGCTAATGATCAGAAAACTGTCGTCGCAAGGTGTGGCGACCAGTTTGGTGTAGTCTTTGAACGACCACGCGATGTCTCCCAGAATCCGTCCGTCCTCTTCGACATAGAACAGTTCTTCACGGTCCCATGATTGTCCGGAATAGCGATCTCCGGAGCGGAAGCCGATCTGGTCATTTTCATCGGCAATACTGATCAAGCAGTTTCGATAGTCGGCCAGTTCCGGGATGTGGTGAACTCCTGGCTTCAAGTGCTGCAGCAGCGATTCTTTTTGTTCGTCATCCAGTTCGATGGCCTGGCGTTCCTGCTGGCTGGAGACGGCAAAGCGAGGAATACGCTTTCTGTTGAATCGTTCATCAATGTGAAAGATCGTGTTGCCCCATTCCACATTTGTACGGATGGGGATGGCCGTCGTTTTGGTAATCCAGAATTCGCCGCTTGTTTGTACGACGGGCAACTGATGTTGATTGGCGAAGCGATGGGCGGCTTTGATCGAGACGCCGTCATCGTCGGTGCCGTTTCCCTGAGCTCCAAACATCCGGTAGTTGACTGAATTTCCCGGCACCAGATTCGCGTGTCGTCCACCTTTGAGCTCACGACTGTGAGAGAAGTCATCTTCAGGCTTGTCAGCCACGACAGAATAAACCGCGCCGCCACCATCTCCCGGAGCATGGAATCCCAGAGTCTGAATCACGTCACCTGGTTGCAGGTCCTCCGCCTGCTGCATGTGTTTGATCGACTGAAACTGTCGCGTGGGGCGGAATGCCTCGGCGTTCGTTTCCGAGGTCTCCTGTACGGCAGCGGCCAGCGAACGTGAACCGTGTGCTCCGACAGCTCCGACAGCTCCGGCGGCTCCGGCAGCAGCCAGGGCGGTCAATACGTTGCGGCGATCCACCGGTTGAGAGTGTTGCATTTGGGAATTCATCGGGGTGTTTCTGTTCCGGTTCAGGTTGGCGACTGCCGTTGTTGGGGCATGTCTGTTTTTGAACCAGGTAGTGTGAACAGTCCGGCTCGGTTTTCAACCGCTCAATCGGTCGCCCCGCCCCAGGCAGCTTCGCTGGGCGAGCGTTCATCATCGTGAGGCGTTTTCCGCGTTTTCCGAGCCCACCATGTCATCGCATCATTCGAATTCAGTGCAGCAGTTTCCCATTTGTTGTGGACGGTTCGGGCTCGTGGGAAACAGTCGTCAAAGTCCGAACCCCCGAGGTTCAGGCAGCGGGGCTCGATGTTCGGCATCGATCACGGCCGCGATGAAAAGCCCAAATCGAAAAAATACAGCCGTTTCAGTGCCGCACCTTCAGTTCGGGCTTCCTGAACAAAGGCTTGTGAGCTTCGGCTGAACGTGTTCTTCGCCAACCTTCGCCGTCCAATTCACCTCACACCCACGCTATCCCCACGTCGTGCGCCAAGCGAAATCAAAGCCTCACGTGTTATGCCCGAGCGTTTTAAGTGCCCTTGGATGTGACGCATCGACTCAAACAACGGAACCGCTTCCTGCCACCTTTTACCCCTACCGTACCAACGCTCCCATGGTTAGGCTGACGCTGGATACGGTTCGTTCTGTGTGACGATTGCCAGAAGTTGTTTAACCCGTAGCCGAAGGCGCAGGCGTCTTCTCTTCGGCATCAATGAGTCTTCAGCTTCCGCAACACCAGACCCGCCCCAAGCATCGCCTGCGCCTTCGGCTGCGGGTTAAACGATCTCCTGACCCCGCCGGCGGAATCGACGGCGTCTATTCCTTGATTCTTGACGCTTTAAATGTCCAGTTATCGCCCTTTCCGTCCGTGAAAATTCCGCTCCATTCTCCAAGCTTGTCCAACGATAACGTCGCGGTCCCTTTCATTTTTAGCATCCGTTTATTCTCTTTTGTGAACACTCTGAAATCGTCGACGTCAATACGTGTCTTCTTACCGTTTGGGCTGTTCCGGCCTACTTTTTTTGAAAACTCGGGATCTGATGGAGTGTCTTTCTGAAACAGGACATGATTCGACACCCGGAACTGGCCAACCAGTACTTTCGCGGGTGTCTGCTTCTTTGACATCCTGAACCTCCAGACAGCACCATCGAAGTTGTCTTGAGCGGTCGCGATCGAAACGCAGCACACCGCGAAGAAGACGCACAGCCCAGGCTTTGCCGCATTCTGTATCGAAAGAGATTTCATTCTGTCGTTTCATTCATGAGATGGTGTTGAACCGGAAGTTATCTATCGCTCGGCCACTGGCCGAAAGCCTGTGATCAGCCACGGCAGGTCAGGCTTCGCCGACGCTGCAAGTTGAGAAGAAAAGGTCAAGCATTACAAGTTCAGGCAGGGGCGCAAAAGGCTGCTTTCCAGTGGCCTGAATCGCAGGTCTTGGTTGTGTTTTCCATGACGATGGCTGCCGTCGTTAATCAGGCGGCCAACCGCAAATTGCACGATCAGTCGATTTAAGACGAGTCGATCTGACTGGTGCCTATTGAGGTTCGTCCGGGGCGAGGGTTTGGGGGGCGTAACAAAGACCCCGAATTTACTGTAACACAAACTCAGAATCTCCGCTTTGAGTTCAGGTGACTATTCCCTGAACCTTCAATCTGGAGAGATGCAAAATGTTTGGAAAAAGCAAGAAGTCGCGACGGCAGGCAAAACACGTGGTGACGTCCGGTTGTGTGCAATCCCTGGAAGAACGTCGACTAATGACGGGTGACGTTAAGGTCCTTCTCAGTTCGACGGACAGCCGCGACCTGGTCATTAATGGCGACAACTCATCGAACGATATTTTGATCGAAGAAGTCGGCATCGACCGTATTCGCGTCACTGGACAAAACGGAACGCGAATCAACGGTGGGATGCGCCCGGTAACGCTGACCGTGACTGATGATGTTAACGTCAACATGAATGGTGGAGATGACAGTGTTACGATACGAAATTTGAATCTCGACAACGCCTACCACAATGACCTGAACATCAACCTTGGGAGCGGGCGTGACACGCTCAACATTGAGGCTACGGATGTGGCTCGACATGTAAATGCCAAGGGTGGCGACGGAAACGACTATCTCGGCTTCCGTGAGATCCATGTCGGTGATCTGTTGGTTGATGGTGAATATGGCGACGATAGGTTTAGGTTGAATGAGGTGGTTGCCGACGCGTCGGTGACGCTGGATGGTGGAGAAGACTGGGACAGTTTCGAAGTCCGTGACAGCGTTGTTGGAAACGATTTGATCGTCACCGGCGATTCCGGTGATGACAGAGTGTTTATTGACGCGATTGACGTCGCGGACGACATTCGCGTCAATCTGGGATCGGGAGATGACGACGTCAACATCTACAGTAGTGACGCAGACGACATCTCGGTTGTTGGCGGAACGGGTGATGACTCAGTCGGTCTGAGCTACAACGATGTTGTCGACCAGCTCTATGTCAGCCTCGGTGCTGGCAACGATGATCTGTATTTCCCAAGCAATAGTGTCGGACGCCACTATTTCGACGGTGGCACGGGCCGGGACACGTGGTACTCAGGCATCGCAAGCTATTTTTGGTCGTGGGTGAATTTCTACAACTTTGAGTAGTAATCGATCGGCAGGATACGACGCCTGAGTACCATCGCTTCTCTGGCGTCGTCTGCCCGGCGGCGCTTTATGTGCAAAGTTCCTTGTACGTCCGACGGAATTGCAAACGGAAATTTTTGACGTTATTCGATTCAGCAGTTGCGGTAGGTCAGGCTGTGCCTGACGCGTTTGTGGCTCGGTGCGTCAGGCAAAGCCTGACCTACGGCTACTCGTGGACGCCCATCGACTTCTCTCCTCATCGTTGCCGGCAATGATAACGTCCTTCCCGCCGGCAGCTCACGAAAGACTCCGGCCCTGGCGGGGAATTGCGGGCTGCTCGCATTTGGTCCGCACAGCGGACCCTTGTATCTTTGGCGATTGTCTGTGATAGATGGAACAGGTGAGGAACAGGTTGTTCCTGTTCCCCACCTCAGAGCGGCAGATCGTCGGACCCTTGGTTTAAAAGACCGTGGCGTAGCGTGATCGTCGCTCCGGAATCATGTACTCAGCCCGAACAGTCGCCGGAGCGGCGTCCACCGCCAGCTCGTATCAGCAAGGAAGGGATCGTACACGTGCAGCATAACAACTTGTGTGCAGGAATTGATGTCGCCAAAGCCAAACTCGATGTCGCACTCAGCTCGGGGAAAAGGGTCACGACGTTCGGCAACGATGCCGACGGACACCAACAACTGCTGCGATTCCTCGAAACGGCTCAGGCCAGCCTGGTGTGTCTGGAAGCCACCGGCGGATACGAACGATCGCTCGTGGCCGCGCTGCACAAAGCCTGCCACGCGACGGCTGTGGTGAACCCGCGTCAGATACGAGATTTCGCCCGAGCCGCCGGCCAGCTGGCAAAGACCGATGCCATTGATGCCGCAATCATCGCCAGGTACGCGCGAACGATGCAGCCCCGACAAACCACTCCACTCCCCAAAGCCCATCAGCAACTGCGCGACCTGGCGGCCCGCAGACGCCAGGTCGTCGCCATGCGGATCAGCGAGCAAAATCGTCTGCAAATCACTTGTGACAAGTCTATTCAGACACTCATCCGCAAGTCGATGACCATGCTCGAAAAGCAAATCAATGTCATCGAAGAACGCATGGCTCGTCTGATCGACAAAGACACCGAACTGGCGCGACGAAAACGAATCCTGTTGTCGGTCCCGGGCATCGGACCGGCCACGGTCGGAGTCCTCCTCGCCGAGTTGCCCGAACTGGGCATGCTCAATCGTGGCCAGATCGCCAAACTCATCGGAGTCGCCCCAACGAATCGGGACAGCGGGACACTGCGGGGAAAACGGACAACCGGCGGCGGACGGGCACACATTCGCAAAGCGCTCTACATGCCCGTTGTCGTTGCGAAGAAACACAATCCGGCCATCAAACGTTTCTACGAGCGGCTGCTTGAGAACGGCAAGGCACCGCTGTGTGCTATCGTCGCCGCAATGCGAAAACTCATCACAATTCTCAACGTCATGATCCGAGACGACAAACTCTGGAGCCAACCCTGAAATCGAGCCCCATCCTTCGTCACCGTCACCTCAGCCGTCACAATCATGCGGTTGAGGTGACGGCGGCGGAGGATGGGGCGACCCCAAACCGTCAAAGCAACAACTGTAAGTCATTTCCAGAAAACTCACTTGAATCTCAAGACAGTCGCTACTTGCTTCATTTTTTCGGAACTGGCGTCCAGCTTCCAATTGGAACTGCAAACTCCTCATGGGCACATTCCATGGCCATTTCCAGGGTGTCCTGCAGGTAATCGTAGGTCGACTTGTCGGTGCTGTCAGCATAACGAATAACGTAGAATCCAACGTCGGATTCGGGGACAATTTCGTAGCGGTGGTGGGCGTGATGCGCGATGTGGGTTGTGCCGGATTGCATTGGTCGACGACGCTGTAAAGATCGCAATTCGTGATTGAGTTCGCTATGTGAGGTCAGGCTTTGCCCGACGCGTTTGTGGCTCGGTTCGTCAGGCAAAGCCTGACCTACGGCTACTGAAAACCGCATGGCCGTTGCTGGTCACCTCCACGCCCACGGTGATCAGGCATCGCATTCTGCCCAAACTCTCGAGGCCATCGCCTCACACGAAGTGGAATGGCGACCCGGCAGATCGTTCCCACGAAACACCAGCTCAGCCGCCAGGAAACGTAAAAAACAAGCGACCCCAAACACCCGCAAAACAAAACAAATACAAGCTTAGTTCCATTGTGCACAGCCTGATCTACGCCTACTTCCGCGCCGGCGCATCCTTCGATACAAGCACACGGGCACAGCGAAAAACAAAAGAAAAGCTGAAGACGGTTCCGGGACAGGTGATGCACTTACTTCAACAACACCGAACGGTAAATCAGCTCCTGGGTCAGTAAAAATGTCGTGCCACAGTGATGGAGCACCCCAGTTTGCGAACATGCCAACCCAATCTTCGCCCGCATGACCGCTCGCTGGTTCACCTGGCGCAAAGTTAGAATATGGAGAAATCTCACCACTTGCCCAAATGAAATCGCCTTCTGCTACATGATCGCTTAGCCCGATCCACAACGAAATTTTGTTCCGTACAGGAAGATTGTTTTGTATTGCGTAGTTTTCAGCTACCGCCGAGAACGTGTTGAACACAAAATCGTTTTCCGCCTGTGAGTTGATGGTAGCCAGATGCCCACCGAGCGTGACAGCCTCGGCCTCTGCGTCTAACCACCATTTTGTGCCGTCAGCGTCGAGCAAATGATACGTATTCCCACCGAACTGAGCGGTGTGGATAATGCCAGCGTCGAGATTTTTCGAACTCGATGCGAACAAAATGGCAATAAAGATGAACCGAATCATTTTCCAATCCACAAATATAATAAAAGGAAAACACGTGTCTTGGAGCATTCTACTGCATCACGCATGTCACAAATAGGGGCGGTACGGGGATATACCACACTCGACAATCCTAGGTGGAGTCACCATACAACCACTCGGCGTGGTTCGCAAGGTTGCAGTTTTGTTTGGTTATAATGTAGTTATAGATAGGTCAGGCTTTGGCCAATGGAATCAAGGCTTCGTAGGTCAGGCTCCTTGGATAGACCGGAGACATTGGTGACACCCGTTGTGGTGTTAAAGGTTATTGTTCTAAGGTTTGTTTGACTTGGGATGAAGGAGTCGGGATCGCCCGCCACTTCACGATGGCGATTGCAACCCGCGTTGGCGAATTGCGGCTTCAACCTCTGCCGCAAGAGAAACAAGCACATCTCTTACGTCAGGCGTCGCGAAATCGATGATCTCCCCTGACGGCATTTGTAGCCATGCTGCGGCGTAAAGACGTGCAATCGTTTTTTCACGTTCACTTGGTTGCACAGTCCCAGGGTATGCAGTGCTAGGCGGATTGCGCGACATTGGATAAGATGGTATAGATGGCAACCTTCAGTGTCAGTGTGATGTTTCACGCTGCTATGTGTGCTGAAATGTTTGAGCCGCGAAAGGATTCCTGCCATGCCTTTGTCCACCAGTTTTGTCGATCATTTCTCTGATGTTACGGATCCAAGGCGCGGTGAGCCGGTCTATCCGCTTCAAAATATTCTGTTCATTGCAGTCTGTGCTGTGATCAGTGGCGCGGATGATTTTGTCGCGATTGCGAAGTTTGGCAGAACGAAACGAGATTGGTTTGCGAAGTATCTCGATCTGTCCGCAGGGATTCCGTCGCACGATCGTTTCAACGCCATCCTCGCTCTGATTCGTCCTGCAGAATTTGAAAAGTGCTTACTGAATTGGATCACTTCTCTGCAGAAAATCAGTGACGGACAAATCATCGCGATCGATGGTAAGACACTCCGTCGCAGCTATGACAAAGCCAGTGGCAAGTCGGCCATCCACATGGTCAGTGCATGGGCCACAGCCAATCATATCAGTCTCGGGCAAGTCGTCGTCGATGCGAAGAGTAATGAGATTACGGCGATTCCCAAACTGCTGGAATTGATCGAGGTTTCCGGTGCTTTAGTGACGATTGACGCCATGGGTTGCCAAACGGAAATCGCGTCGAAGATTGTCGACGCAGAGGCGGACTATTGTCTTGCCGCGAAAGGCAATCAGCCCACGCTACACGCAGGTCTTGTCGCGTTCTTCGCCGACCATTTGGAAGATGACTTTGCACGCTGTCCGGTGCGACGATTTGAAACGAAAGAAAACACCGGCGGCCGCGAAGATTTGCGACAGTATCTGATCTGTCGTGCGCCGGAGGATCTTCCGGACGCACATCGCTGGAAGAACCTGAAGGCGATCGGGATCGCGATCAACAACACTCTCCGCGACGGCAAAATGTGCATCGGCATCCGCTATTACATTTTAAGCCGTTATGTCTCCGGCCGTCGTTTCGCCGAAGCTGTGCGGAGCCATTGGGGTGTCGAGAACAATTTGCATTGGCAACTGGACGTCACTTTCCAGGAAGATCAATCGAGGATCCGTAAAGGCCACGCAGACATGAACTTCAGCATCCTTCGCCGCACGGCGTTGAGTCTTCTGAAAAACGAATCCACAGCCAAGGTGGGGATCAAAAACAAAAGACTCAATGCTGCCTGGGATGAGACATACCTCGCGAAAGTCCTGTTCGGCAAATGACTTAGCGTGCAATCCCCCTGTATGCAGTGCCGATTGCGTCGAAGGCATCGGCCACCCACGCTTGCACGGCATTGCCAACTGCAACGTGAGTGTCGCATGACTTTGCAAACAACTGGCCACGACGAAGTTTGTCCGTTGCAGTCTGGTAGTGACCTGCCTTTTGTTCGATTGCCTTGGTTCTAATGAATCGGTGCCAGTAGTAGTGGAGCGCGCCAGACTTTGCCGTGAAAGACAAAGGCAGTTCCGTGGCAGTGGGCGCTGATGATAATGATGATGGCGGTTGTGGGGCGACGGACTCGACCTCAAGATTGCGATTACCTGGCTCTGCCGGTACCGACGCGAGCGTCGTCTTTGGCGTTGAAAGCCTAGCCCATCGGAGGACTGAGTGGCGTTGGTCTGGAAACAGCCATGCGAGGAACGTCGCGAGAATACTTAGTGCCCCAAGAAGTAGTCCGAACTCTTGCATGGATTGTGTAAGCTGCTTTGATGGTCGCGGTATAACAATCTAGTCATTGGGTCAGTTCACCGGGATAAAACTCATACTGCCGGATAATTCCAGTGACGATTGTATTTTATCTCGGGTTGGGGGGTGCCGCAAGGACACCCAAGTGTAGGCCGGTGTGAGACATGAAATCCCGGTGGCCGGCGGTTGGTGATACGGCGTTGGGAGGACAATGAGCTTGGCGATTTTCCGCCCGAACGCTGGTTGACAGAAGCCGCCTATCACCCCCGAACAGGTAATTGAATTCTTACAGCCGCTGCTGGTTCCGGTACTCCGGCCTGGCAGCGACTGCAGGGTGTGCGAGCGGTCGAAGCCTGTCGTGAGCTGGCTTTGGGCCCGTCGCAGCCCTGAGCCGAACGCGAGAATTTTTCGTACTCGGGACAATTTTTGCCCTTCGATCTATCCCGGAACGGCCAGCGTCGCGTACATATCTGCATGCTTCGCACAGTTGACGAAGGCAATGGACCAAAGTCGGTCGGTGGTGTTCCCGACGGCTCGTCTGTTGCACTTCGGTCCGGCGAAGAATGCGAACCGCATTGATGCACCACAACCTCCCGTTGGAGATGACTCGGCAGCCGGACGACTTCACGTGCGGCCCCACCTGTTTGCAGGCGATCTATCGCTACTATGGCGACGATCTGCCGCTGACGTCTTTGATTGAAGACGTTCCCACGTTCACCGACGGCGGTACGCTGGCCGTGATGCTCGGCTGTGACGCATTGACGCGCGGCTATGAAGCGACCATCTACACCTTCAACCTTCAGGTGTTTGATCCCAGCTGGTTTGGCAGCAGTCGCGTCGACCTGGCGGAACGGTTGATGGGTCAGAAAGCGGTCCGCCAGAATCCGAAGCTGATCACGGCGTGTGATGCGTACATTGAGTTTCTGAACCGTGGCGGATCGATCCGGATGCAGGATCTGAACGGCACGTTGATCCGCAAATACCTGAAGCGGTCGATCCCCATTCTTACCGGCCTGAGTGCCACATACCTGTACAGCGAATCGCGTGAGATTGCGGAAACTTCGACGCCGGACGATCTTCGTGGCACACCCAGCGGCCACTTTGTGGTGTTGTCGGGGTTTGATGGGGTAGAACGAACGGTGCAGGTGTCGGACCCTTTTTTGCCAAACCCGCTTTCTCAGGGACATCAGTACGAAGTGCCGCTGGATCGAGCCATCTGTTCGATTCTATTGGGGATCATGACCTACGACGCAAACCTGCTGATCATTCGTCCCCGTGATCCGCAACATCATTTCTTCCAGGGAACGGAACAGCGTTAATGACAGCATTGATTGTGACGTCGGATGCGCGAGACTGGCCATTCGACATCTCCGGAGTCGACGTGGTGGACGCGTGGACGTATCTGACGTCTCCGGAATTCGGCAACGCTCGCCGAACCACGCGAGTCTTCAATCTGTGCCGCAGTTATCGCTACCAGAGTACAGGCTATTACGTGTCGTTGCTGGCGGAAGCGCGCGGGCACAAGCCGCTTCCCGGTGTGACAACACTTCAGGACCTGAAGACTCGGTCGATGATCCGGCTGGTGTCGGACGAACTGGATGAACTGATTCAGAAAAGTCTGGCTCCGCTACAGTCGTCCGAATTTACACTCAGCGTCTATTTCGGCCGCAACCTGGCTCAGCGATATGATCGATTAAGCCTGCATCTTTTCAATCAGTTTCCGGTGCCGCTGTTGCGGGCTGAGTTCATCAAACGTGACGAAACATGGCAGATCCGGCGGATCAAAGCTTTGTCTGGCGCGGACGTGCCAGCGAACCACACGGAATTCGTGACGGAGGCCGCTCAACGCTATTTCGGTGGCCGCAGCACCTCAGTGAAGGTTCGGAAACGCACGCGATTTGACCTCGCCATCCTGCACGATCCGCTCGAAAAAGATAACGCTCCGTCCGACGAAGCCGCGTTGAAGAAGTTTCTGAAGGCGGCCGAGAAGGCAGAAATCAACGCCGAATTACTCACGAAGGACGACTTCGGGCGGCTGCTGGAATTTGATGCGTTGTTCATCCGCGAAACCACGGCGGTCAATCATCACACCTACCGGTTCGCTCGCCGAGCGGCCAGTGAAGGCATGATTGTGATCGACGATCCGGTGTCGATTTTGCGGTGTACGAACAAAGTTTATCTGGCGGAACTGCTCACTCGTCACAAGATCCCGATCCCCCGCACGGTGCTGCTGCATCGCGAAAACGCGGACAGCATCGCGGCAGAGTTGGGGTTTCCGTGCGTCATCAAAAAGCCGGACAGCGCGTTTTCGCAGGGCGTGGTGAAGATTAAGTCTGAAGACGAATTGCGTGAGCAGTTGCCGAAGTTCTTTGATGAATCGGAATTGCTTGTGGCTCAGGAATTCCTGCCGACCGACTTCGACTGGCGTATCGGGGTGCTCGACAATAAGCCGCTGTTTGCCTGCCGCTACTTTATGGCGCGAGGTCACTGGCAGATTATTCGCCAGGAACGCGCCGGAGCGGGCCGCTACGGAAAGACCGAAACCGTTCCGGTCGAACTCGCCCCGCGCAAGGCGGTCGACGTCGCCGTGAAGGCGGCGAACCTGATCGGCAACGGGTTGTACGGAGTCGACGTGAAGGAAACGGCGAATGGTTTTCATGTGATCGAAGTCAACGACAACCCCAACATTGATGCCGGAGCCGAAGATGCTCTGCTAAAGGACGAACTGTACAGCCGAATTATGGACGTCTTTGTGCGTCGCATCGAAGCAGCAAAGGCGCGGAATCATGACTGATCGATTGCAGGTGAAACACTCGGCTTCTACCTCCCCCAAGCGAAGCGCGAGGGGGAGGTCGGACAAGCGGAGCAATGTCCGGGAGGGGGTTCGTGCGCTGCCGATGGCGGTCTGCACACTCGACCCTACCCCGAACTTGCTGCGCTCGTTCGACCCCGCCTGCAATGAATTGCCGGAGGGGGGCGCGGGCTGTCGTTTTGGGGAGTCAACTGCAAACCGATGAGCGACATAACTCAGTCAATTACTTCGCTGCACCTGTTCGAAGCCTTCGGCGTCGAAATTGAGTACATGATTGCTGACCGTTCGACGCTGGACGTGTGTCCGATCGCTGACAAGCTGATCGAAGCGGAGTGTGGTTCGATTCAGGATGAGATCACGCTCGGCGACCTGGCATGGTCGAACGAGCTGGCTTTGCATGTCATTGAACTCAAGACAGCGTTGCCCGCGCCTTCGTTGACTGGGTTGTCTCAAGTGTTTCAGGACCATGTCGGCCGAATCAACGGTCACTTGAAAGGCCAGAACGCGACGTTGCTTCCGTCGGCGATGCATCCGTGGATGAATCCAGCCACAGAAATGCAGCTTTGGCCACATGGTTACAGCGAGGTCTACGAAGCCTTCGACCGGATCTTTGACTGCACCGGACACGGCTGGGCGAATTTGCAAAGTGTGCACCTGAATTTGCCGTTCTGCGGAGACGAAGAATTCGGGCGATTGCATGCGGCGGTTCGGCTGGTGCTGCCGCTACTGCCTGGCCTTGCGGCGTCGTCGCCGCTGATGGACGGGCGGCCATCGGGGATGCTGGATACCAGACTCGACGTCTATCGGTCCAATGCCCGCCGCGTGCCGTTGGTGTCCGGGCACGTGATTCCTGAACAAGCGTTTACCGAAGCAGACTATCGTCGGCTGATTTTTGAACCGATGTTTCAGCAGATCGCCCCGCTGGATCCGGACGGTATTCTTCAGGACGAATTCCTGAACGCGCGTGGTGCGATTGCGAGGTTCGATCGGGGTTCGATCGAAATTCGAGTGATCGACGTGCAGGAATGTCCGGCGGCGGACCTTGCGATTTTGCAGGCCACGGTGGCGGTGCTGAAAGCCTTGACGGAAGAACGCTGGAGTCGACTTGCTGAACAGCAGGCCGTCGAAGTGGAACCTCTGTTCCGGATTTTGCGCGACGCCATCCGTGTGGGGCACGACGCGGTGATTGACAACGCAGCTTATCTGAGTCTCTTCGGATTTCGAAAGTCGTCAGCCAGCGTCGGCGAATTGTGGCGGCATCTGATAGACTGCACTTCGCCGGAAACGGATGCAGCCACGGCGACGGCTCTGGATGTGATTCTGGACGAAGGTCCGCTGGCTGCCAGAATCCTGAAACGGTTGCACGGCAATACATCGCATGAAGAAACGGCGAACGTCTATCGCGACCTGGCGAACTGCCTGACTGGCGGGCGGCCGTTTTCGTCGGACGTGAATTAACGCTAATTTTCAGGTGCGACGATCTGCAAGCAGTTAGCGGTCCGAACCTGTTCCATTCACCAACACGCCACACAGAAATTACATGGAAACCATCGACCTTAAAGACCACGAATGGAAAACTGTTCTGCGACCGCTGTCCATCGACGACTTCGATGAACTGATCGCAATGCAGCTTGCCTGTTTTCCCGGCATGCACCCGTGGGAACGCGACCAGATTGAAAGTCAGTTGCAGCACTTTCCGGACGGTCAAATGGTCATCGAAATCGAAGGCAAGCTGGCGGCATCCAGTTGCAGTCTGATTTTGAACTACGACGTCAACATGGAGTGGCACGACTGGAAAAAGGTGGCGGACGAAGGCTACATCCGCAACCACAATCCCAAAGGCGACACTCTGTATGGCATCGAAATTATGGTGCATCCGGAATTTCGAGGGATGAAGCTGGCGCGGCGATTATATGACGCTCGCAAAGAACTGTGCCGCGAAAAGAATCTGGCGAGAATCATCGTGGCCGGGCGACTGCCGGGTTACGGCAAACACGCCGATGATATGACGGCTCGCGAATACGTCGAAGGTGTTGTTGACAAAACACTGTACGACCCGGTTCTGACGGCTCAGATTTCCAATGGCTTCGCGCTGCAGGGACTGATCCCAAATTACTTTCCGTCTGATTCGGCCAGTCGCGGTTACGCATCGTTTTTGGAATGGCGGAATCTTGACTACGTCAAGGGGGCCAAGCGGCGTTTTCTGAGTGCCACGGAACTGGTTCGTATCGCGGCCGTTCAGTATCAGATGCGAACAATCAAAGACTTCAGCGACTTCGCTCAGCAGTGCGAATTCTTCATCGACACGGCCAGCGAATACAAGAGCGACTTCGTCCTGTTTCCCGAACTGCACACGACTCAGCTGCTGTCCTGCATTCCCGAACTGCGTCCTGGCGAGGCGGCTCGTAAGCTGGCGGAATTCACGCCGCAGTATCTGGACTTCTACACCGAAATGGCGGTGAAGTATCACGTGAACATCATTGGCGGTTCACAGTTCGTGATGGAAGACGAGGCGTTGTACAACGTGTCGTACCTGTTTCGCCGCGACGGAACTCTTGAGAAGCAGGAAAAGATTCACATCACTCCCAGCGAACGCAAGTGGTGGGGCGTGACTCCGGGGCGCAAGGTCAACGTGTTTGAAACAGACTGCGGCACCGTTGCGATTCTGATTTGCTACGACATCGAATTTCCGGAACTGGTCCGCATCGCGGCGGCCAAGGGAGCTCAGATTGTCTTTGTGCCGTTCAACACCGACACGCGGCACGGCTATTTGCGAGTCCGAAACTGCGCGATGGCTCGCTGCGTGGAAAATCACGTCTACGTCGCCGTGGCCGGCTGTACGGGCAACCTTCCATTCGTGGAAAACAGCGATATTCACTACGCTCAATCAGCCATTTTTACGCCTGCTGATGCTGAGTTCGCTCGCGACGCCATCGCGGCCGAAAGCAATGCCAACATCGAAACGCTGATTATTCACGACGTCGATGTGGAGCAGTTGCGACGGCACAAAGAAACGGGCAGCGTGCAGAACTGGAACGACCGGCGCAAGGATCTGTACAAGGTGGTCTATCAGGAAGACGGCCACGAATTTTCGGTTTAGAGCAGTTTCCCATTTGTCGTGGACGGTCCGGGCTCGTGGAAATCAGCCTTCATCGTGCGAAACGCTTGTTCCGCGGCTACCGGTCAGCGAGGTTCGCTGTAGCACGAGGTTGTATGTCGAAATGTGAGCGGGCTGTGGCGGCTTTCGGTAGCTGATTCTCTGCGTTTTCGTTGCCGCAGCACGTTTTCAGGTGGCTGCGCCGAATTCTCGGCCGACGATCGTCACGCGCTATTGCGGGCACAGTCTTGCGATATCCGCCATCGTCGAATCTGTTACAGTCCGGTGCGAGTTGCCCACCTGACTGCTCTCTTAGAACCCCTAACAAGACCTGTGTGGCCGCGTTGTGACGACAGTTGTCGAGATGCAAGGAAAAGTGACGAGGCGACAGATGTCGTCGAGGAGCGCTGACGCCGCAGATCGGCTGCTGTCGTCGCAACCCTCCGGGCCGCTTGTGTTTCCGCCTCAGGCGGCGTCGTTCGTCGTCGACGACATTTGTCGCCTCCTCCTCACTTCTTGCCTGAAACGAAACCACAAACGTCGCGGCTCACACAGGTTTTGTTAGGGGTTCTTAATCATTCATGCCTTCCAACCCGCCAGACGATCCATTGGATTCCACCTTGAAGGCTGAGCCTGCGCCGCCTGCTGAAACGCTTGTCATCCCTCACGCCGCGCCAATTATTGTGGCGGGATGTCTGGGCATGGTTTACACGCAACTGGTGTTGTGCCCGGCCGGAATCGAACTGATTCGGCAATACGGAGGCACTGGTTATCACGTTGGGATCTTCGGTGCGATTCCGACGTTGATGCTGTTTTTGCAATTCTTCTCCGCCGTCGTGGCCAATCACCTGACCTATCGGCGCGGGCTTTGGATGACGGTTTCGTTCGTCCAGCGAATCACGCTGCTGCCCATTGCACTTGGCCCATTCTTGTTTCCGGACGTCAGCGGCCGTGTTTGGCTGTGGTTGTATCTGGGCCTGGCTGTGGCGAATCATGGGCTCATTCACTTTGCGTCGCCCTTGTGGATGTCGTGGATGGGTGACTATCTGCCGCGCCGCGGACTCAGTCAGTTTTGGGGAACGCGCCATGTGTGGATGCAGTGGGCAGGGGCGGCGGGTTTGTTGTTTGCGTCGGTTTTGCTGAAGGCTTATGCCGACGATATTGTGACCGCTTTTGCAGTCTTGATGACCATTGCCGCTGTTCTCGGTGTGATTGATATCACCATGTTCTGGTGGGTTTCCGAACCTCCAGTAACAAAGATTCCAGCAACCAGCATCGCTCGCGTACTGGCCGAACCGTTCCGCAATCGTGGCTTTCGATCGTTCATACGCTTTATGTGCTTCTGGCATTTTGCGGCGATGGTGGGAGCTCCGTTTATCAGCCTGTTTCTGTTGTCCGAGGTCGGCATGAGTCTGTCGCAGCTTATGCTGCTGTGGGTGTTTTGCTGGGTGGGCGGAGCGACCTGTGCAGGTCGGTTTGGCAGACTGGCCGCACGATTCGGACACAAGCCGATTCTGGTGATGTGTACGGCGCTGAAGTCGACGAACATGATCGCCTTGATTCTGATTCCGCTCGAACCGTCGGTGGCCTTTGCGGTTCTGGTCCCCGTCTTCTTTATTGACTCAATCCTGAATGCGGGCTTTGCAGTCGCCACCAATGGATTTCTGTTAACTCAGTCACCGTCCGGCAACCGCACGATGTTTATCGCGTCGGGCACAGCGGTCGCGGGACTGGTGGGCGGCGTCACGTCGATCGCGTGTGGAGCTCTGCTGGCCGCTGTCCCCAACGGTGCGGTCCTGGCTGGCCAGCCGTTTGGCGGGTTTCAGACATTGTTCCTGGTCAGCGCGCTGCTGCGATTCGCCTCTGTTCTGCTGGTGATTCGTATTCGAGAACCGGAAGCTCACGGTACCCGGTTTGTCGTCTCGCAGCTTATCGGAGCGTCACCGTTAAGAATGGTGCGGTTTCCGGTGGGGCTATTTCGAAGTATCGACCCAGACGAATAGGTGCGTTTGACATCGCGAGTGTCGGGCAGACTTATGGCGGGGGATGGAACGGTTAGGCGCTACGGCGCCACAGACCGCAGAGTTTTCCAAAACCGAACCACCGACAGTTGGCTGATCAAACTGGTCGGATCGCCGCATTTGCCAGCGCCTGATTCCGCGTGCTGTCGGCACAATTCGAGGGTAGCAATCTCCCGTAGTCACGTCGCCGATTGCCTACTTCGGCGGGCGGGAGTTGCAGCAATGCCCTGGAAAAGGAATGGCTATGAAAACAATCAAAAAACTGAATCCTGTTCATCGATCGACGCCTCGTGAATCATTTCGAGTCTGGCTTCGACCACTTGGGTTCGCCTGGAAAATTCATGTCGAAGGTCGAGCTCAGGCTGCATGGCTAAAACAGCAGCTTGTCGAACACAACTGCGTCTGCACCAAGCTCACATTCGTTTGGAATAACAAAGCGTTAGGGTTTCGCTGCCTTTCAGAAAATCAGCATCAAAAGGATTCTGTCGAACGGTTGCTGCGTTCACTGCCACAGGCGCGGATCCAAATTGATCCGGCGTGATGACGGCGGCCTGCGACGTAAGTCACCTGGAACTTGACCCGGGCGAGAGGGAGTCTGGCTTTTTCTAGAGCAGTTTACCGTTTGTCGTGGACGGTTCGGGCTCGTGGCAAACAGCATTCATAGTACGAAACGCTTGTTCCGCAGCCACAAGCCAGCGTGACACGCTGTAAAAGCCGGACTTCCCGTTGCGGGAACCAGTTGTTTGAAGCGACTTCGCCTGAAGGTGCATGTACGATGCGGTGGTGGAAATTAGATTCTCACTGCCGCATTAGCTTCGCCTGTGAAACCGTCGTCTGCCAAACTATCAATCTCCGACCTTCGCTTCCGGTTTGCCGCTGACGGTCCGGATGTGCTTCACGTGCCGCAATTGACGGTTCCGAATGGTCAATTCGTGAGCATCCTCGGTTCGTCCGGTTGCGGCAAGTCGACCCTGTTAAGACTTATTGCCGGACTGCTGAACCCGGGCCACGGCACACTCTTTCCGACTCCGACTCCGAATGCCGATTCGCAGCGCCAACATGGCGACGTTGGCATGGTCTTTCAGAGTGCAAATCTGGTCCCATGGCGGACTGCCCGTCAAAACGTGCTGCTGCCGGCCGAACTTGGCCGAACTCGCGTTTCGGTCAGCGATGAACGGCTCTCCTCGCTGTTCCGGCTTGTCGGTCTGCGCGAACAGGATACGCACAAACGATCTTCTGCATTGTCCGGCGGCATGCAAATGCGAGTCTCTCTTGCCCGAGCGCTTGTGCTGCAACCGTCTCTGTTGTTGATGGACGAACCGTTTGCGGCGCTGGACGATCTGCTGCGGATGCAGTTGGAAGAAGACGTTCGCCGGATTCACCACGAACGGTCGCTGACGACGGTTTTGGTCACTCACAACATTCAGGAAGCCGTCTTCATGAGTGACCGGGTGGTGGTGCTTGGCGGCCAGCCTTCAAGTATCCAGGCGGATATTGAAGTTTCACTGCCTTCGGATCGAGACTGGCAGCTTCGCGCAAACTCAGCTTTTCACGAGCTTGTAAATACCGTGACGGAAGCTCTGCACGCGACAAGTGGCGATCGTACGGCGGCCGAGGTGTCGTTATGAAGGTAGGCGGCTTTGACGTGAAATCCGCAGCGTTGCTCGTCGCGGCTCCGCTCTGCGTACTGATCTGTTCGCTGAGTCTGTGGCAGCTTGTCGTCTGGGCTCGCGATATTTCCATCATCGTGGTGCCGTCGCCAATTGACGTTGCCAGGGCTCTGTACGAACACCGGGCCATGCTGTCCGAAGCCTGCTGGCAAACGGCGAAAGCGGCTATGACGGGTTTATTTGGCAGCTTTGTGATCGGCGTGCTCGGAGCGTTCGCGTTTTCGCAGTCTCGCATCATTCGCAGTGCGTTCTATCCGTACGCCATCCTGCTTCAGACGGTCCCAATTATCGCGCTTGCTCCCATCGTGGTGGTGTCGATCGGGCGAGGCTTCTACGGGATTGTGATTATCTCGACGATCATCAGCATCTTCCCGGTCATCACCAGCACGACGACGGGGCTGCTGCAGGTGGATGCGAATCTGCTGGAACTCTTTCGGCTCAACAATGCGACTCGCTGGCAAACGCTATGGAAGCTCCGTCTTCCCAACGCCCTGCCCTACCTCATCAGCGGGCTTCGCATTGCGGGCGGAGCAGCCATCGTCGGCGCGATTGTCGGAGAATTTTTTGTGGGCGACGACGTGAAGGGGTTGGGCGTGCTAATCCAAAACAAGAGCGGCGGCTTCCAAACCGACGAACTCTACGCGGCAGTCGTGGTTTCAACGTTGCTTGGTGTGGCCGCGTTTGTGACCGTGACCGTCGTCGGCGAATGGATTCTACGACGATTTTTGGGCATGAGTTTGAGCGGCGTAAGTCAGCGGTAGGCGAATCATCACGTAAAAGTTTGATTAAAAAGCCAACGCAGATCGGCCGGGAACTCGTTCTGGAACTCACAACCGCTTCGCATATTGTTAAGCTACGCATTGCCAGCAGCGTGTTCGTCACTTGTGTTTTACGGACGGGAGGGTGCTGGCAGCCTGGGCCTCAGAAATACGTCCTCAATCATTGTCCGCGCGTTCAGAAGAATTTTGAGATCACCCAATCCGGTTTGATTCGTCGCTGCGAGGACTGCGCAGACACAGCGACATGCGATGGCCGGAGCTGATAGTTGTCAAATATGACTCCGAACAACGAATCCTTCGAAGGGGCGATTAACAAGATTGCGGTACGCAGTCTGATGGAGAATCGCCGGTCGATTAAGCCCGCCGACTTTTCCGATCAGCGAGTGCAGGATGAGATCGTTTGGCAGATGCTCAGCAACGCCAACTGGGCACCAACTCACGGCATGACCGAACCCTGGCGATTCTTCGTCTATACCGACGCGGCAAAGCTGCGGTTGGGAAAGCGACTTGCGAAAATCTATGAGCAAATCACTACGCCGGAATTGAGGAAACCTGCCAAAGCCGAAAAGCTAATCGCCAATGCCGAACGATCTTCTCACCTGATCGTCATTGCCATGAAACGCCAGGCATCAGAGAAAATCCCGGAGATCGAAGAAGTGCAGGCGGTCGCCTGTGCCGTCCAGAATCTGCACCTGACGGCAACCGCGTTTGGAGTAGGAGGCTACTGGTCATCCGGCGCAGCCATCTGCAGCGAACAACTTCGAGACCACCTTGGACTCAGCAACAAGGACTGCGTCCTCGGCTTGTTTTACGTCGGCTACCCTAAAACCGAATGGCCAAAAGGCTGCCGAAGTCCGATCGAAGACAAGGTCGTCTGGCGGGCGGACTAGGTGATCTGTACGATGGCTTATTCCTGCCATCGCTGCGAATTCTACGGCCTCGACAGGCCACAGCGCGAAATTGTCCTCAGGCTGCTTCTTTGACGACGCAATCTAAAATTCTGGCCACAGGTATTGTCCTGACTGCAATGGCAATCGTCATCGTGGCCCTCTGGTTAGCCGACGGCGCACCACCCTCGCCTCTTGTGCCCAACGGCCCTGCGCAACAGGTTGCGATTGAGGTCGATCCTTCTGACACGGGCGAACCGACCCCCTCGTACCATCAGTTTGTTGGGCATATGACGTGTGCCGAATGCCATAGTGAAATTCATTCCGTTCATATTGCCACGCCGCATGCGAACACATTCGCTTCAACGTCCGAATCGCCGATCGCACAGCAATTTTGCGGGCGTACCATGTCATCCGGTGGCAAGTATGGTACGTATGAGTATCAGTGTGACGATGAAGGGTTATTAGTCGATATTCAGGAACGCCGAGACGGGCGCCTGTTTCCGCTGGAGTACGCAGTCGGGTCTGGAAAGCACGCTGTGACGTTTCTGACGCTGCTGCCCGACGGAGCCGAAACCATCGGCGTCGAGCATCGCATGACATGGTTTCGAGCCAGTGGAGAATCCGGAATCACGCCGGGTCAAAACGCTGATGTCCCCGAACGAGCCGTCGATTTCTTTGGTAGGGTCTTTCGCGGCGAGGACATGCGCCGCTGCGTCAGTTGTCACGTCACGACCGGCCATATCGTACGCGGTCGAATCGAAAATCTGACTGCTGGCATTCATTGCGAACGTTGCCACGGGCCAGGCAAGGAACATGTCCAGGCAGCTGAGGACGATGACACAGCCGCCGCTACCGCTGCGATCCGCAGCAAATGGTCAGGGGCTGACGAAGTTGCGATGTGCGGCGAATGCCACCGAATGCCCGACGATCTGGCGCCGGAACGGTTGAAACGGTACCCAAATTCTCTGGTTCGATTTCAGCCAGTCGGTCTGTTACGGAGTCGTTGCTTTACGGAATCCGCCGGGCGCATGAAGTGCACCACGTGCCACGATCCGCACGCACCCGTGGAATCTCGTTCTTTGGCGATGCAGCTGGATTCGTGTCGACAGTGTCACAGCAAACCCACCGAGACTCATTGCGCGGCCGGACACTCAGACGGCTGTATCAAGTGCCACATGCCGGCGATAGAATTGCTGCCCGGCATTTCATTTCACGATCACTGGATCCGAGTTCACGACAATGACGCTGCAGCCGATGGAAACGTCGATGATGATGCTGGTCACGCTTCGGCACGGTGAGGGAATTGTTTTGAATGGTTGAATCAAATCCCCAAGACCCAGTCACTCCGGCGACTAAATGTCCCCCAAAATCGCGGCGGCGATGGATGTTTCGACTTGCTGCGGTACTGCTTGCATTGAGCTTTTTTCCCGTGACGGAAGTTGTTCTGCGGGCTCTGAACGTTGGCCGAAATGTCAACCTGGTGATCCCGATCGAAGACAATTTGCTCGCCACGACGGGCGACTTTACGCATCAGATAAACGGAATGGCGGACCTCGCGTTTTACGGGACGACGGATCTTAGCGGCCCCGAAACTCGCCCATTCACACTGCCCCGTCCCGACAACACGTTTCGGATTGTCGTGGTCGGTGGTTCCACCGTCATCGGCTTTCCGTACGCGCCGGAATTCGCATTTCCTCGGCAGTTGGAAATGCAACTGGAACTCCAAAATCCCGGACTGGACGTCGAAGTCTTAAACGCCGGCATCACCGCGATGAACAGTTTTGCCGTGAACGAACTGGTGGCTCAGTGCTTCGACGCGAAGCCAGATCTGGTTGTGATTCATACGGGGCACAACGAATTTTATGGCCCCGGCGGCCCTGCTTCGACGGCTTTTCAGCTTTCGCCGGAACTGATCCGGCAAACGTACCACTTTCGTCGGTGGAGGTCAGTTCAGATTGTTGCCGCTTTAAGTCCGCCGCCGGACAATGCCGGAGAAGATTTGCTAAATGTGTTGCCACGTCAGCTGAGTATTCCGCTGAATGGACCGGTCTACCTGCAGGCGAGAACGAACTACGAATCCAACCTTCGCCGAATGATTAAAGCTTGCCGGAAGTCAGACACGCCGGTGCTGCTGACGACAGTGGCGTGCAATCTGAAGGACCAAAGCCCGTTGCTGGCCGAATGGCGAAACGAATCGATTGACGGGAAGGTCGAATGGGACAGTCTGTTGGCGGACGCAGCCCTATTGATTCAGCAACGTGACTATCACGCAGCGTTGAACGCGTTGGAACGGGCGAGCGACCTTGAGTCGGAACATGCGATGCTCAGTTATCGCCGCGGACAGTGCTACGATGGGTTGGGCGATGTCCAGCAGGCGTGGGCCGCGTTTTCTGAAGCTCGCGATCTGGATGCGTGTCGGTTTCGCATTCCATCAGAGTTCCACGAGATCGCGCGACGAGTTGCTGACGAGCACCCTCACTGCCACTTTCTGGATTTGACAGCGGCGATGGTTGCGGACGGTTACTCCGATCCCCCGGGGTACAATCTTTTCCTGGAACACGTTCATTACAACTTTGAAGGCCATCATTTGGTGGGGCGGCTGTTCGCAAAATTCATTCAGGAAAACATTCGATCTGGTCGTTGGAATAGTGATCGAGTTGCAAGTTCAAATGAAATGCAGAAGTCTCTCGGATTTCTGCCTGAAGATGATCTGGCGGCGACTTCATTTGCGATCGAGGTCTTGCAAACCGGTCCATTTGCGCAGACGGCTGATCGGCAATCGCATATCGAATTCTTGACCCAGCGGGCGGGTCGGCTGTTTGAGCTTGTTCCCTCAGATCGGCGAGACGTCTTTGCTGAGTTGTCGCTGAACCAGATGTCTGGCGCTTTACCTCAACATTTGCTGGCCGAATTCGAAGAACGAGGCAACAAGCAAGCGGTAGAATTGATGCGAAAATGCTGGAAACTGCGAAAGCCGTGGCTCCGAAATGTTCCTTAGATCACAAGCAAACGCTTCCGTGATCCAGTCCAGATTGACCACCACGAACTACCGCCTCGACCAGTCGTCTGTTTTCTATCTCTGCAAGGGAGTTTGGCATTGTTGAACGCGCAAACCACAAAGTGGATCTCGGCACTGGTGGTTATCGTCTTGATGGGTTCCGGCACTGCTGAATCGGCCGACGTGAAGTTTGCTGACGTTGCCAGTGAGCTGGGCGTTCGTTTTGTTCATAGCTCGCCGCAGTCGCCGCTGCGGCATATTCACCTGACAATGGGATCTGGTGTAGGTGTTGCCGACTTCGATCGCGACGGCTGGCCCGACTTGTACTTCGCTCAGGGGCAGCCGTGGGACGAGGGGCATGTAGCCGAGTCTGGTGCTGTGGACGAATTATTCCGCAACCAGTTGTTTCGTGCTGAACGTAAGGCATTCTCGCAGGTCGCGGACTTCACCACGGTGGCCTCCGGAGCGTTCGGCATGGGGGTCGCTGTCGGCGATTCCAACAACGACGGGTTCCCCGATCTGTACGTTTCACGGTTCGGTGCCGACTGGTTGTTACTAAACAACGGTGACGGCACGTTTTCGAAATCGGCTGCCTCACTGCCCAATTCCACTGCTGGCTACTGCGCCAGTTGCACGTGGACTGAGGTCAATGGTGATGGGGTTCCAGATCTGTTCATCACGCGGTACGTCAGAATCTCGGAGTCTGAATATCCCGTTTGTGCGGATACTGCAACGGGGCTGCCGATCGTCTGTCAGCCTCAGAAGTATGCGGCGCTCTCAGACGTGCTGCTTGTCGGCGACGGCTATGGGGAGTTCGCTGATTCTTCGGAAGCCTCTGGTTTGAATTCCGTCTCAGCGGCACCAGGACTTGCGGTGGTTTCGCATGACTGCGACAGCGATGGCGATCTGGACATTCTGGTCGCTAACGACGCTGTGCCAAACCACCTGTGGATCAATGACGGAACCGGTCAGTTCGAAGAAAGCGGTCTGATCGCTGGGGTCGCCGTCAACAGTAAAGGGTTGCGCGAAGCTGGCATGGGAATAGCGGTTGGGGACGCCACGGGAAACGGGCGAGCCGACTTTGTCGTCACCAACTATTTTGCGGAAACCAATACATTCTATCGCAACGAAGGTTATGGACTCTTCCACGATGTGTCAGACGAGATTGGCGTCGGTGCGCCCAGCCGCAGTCGACTTGCATTCGGCGTCAATTTTCTGGACGCGGATGGCGACGGCGATCTGGATCTATTTGTCGCCAACGGACATATCCACGACCGGTTGCAGGAGCTCGGCCGCAATATTCCTTATCGCCAGCCACCTCAGTTGCTGACGTTCGATGCCGGGCGATACACGGACGTTTCCGAATCCGTCGGCACCACGTTTCAAAAGCCTCGTCTTGGCCGCGGCTCCGCAACGCTCGACTTCAACCGCGACGGCCGCACTGATGTGATCATGACCGATCTTGGCGGCAGCCCGGCGTTGTTTCAAAACCAAACCCCGCAACTGGGCCGACAAGTTCGCATCCGAATTGTGGGCCGAACGGCTGCCAGAGACGCGGTCAGCACGCGTGTTAAGTTTCTTGCCGGTGAAATGGCATTGGGCGTGCGTTTCGTTGACGGAAGCAGTAGCTATCTGTCGACCAGCGAACAAGTGATTACGTTTTCGGCTGCACCACCGTCACAAGTGGACCGCGTTGAGGTACAATGGCCAACCGGTTCAGTCCAAACGGTCGCGATTTCCCCAACCACGACCGAAGTCACGGTGGTGGAAGGCGTCGAGCAACCGTTTGCGATGTCTCAATAAGGAAGACTTCCGGATGCGGCGAATCCTTTCGATTGTGATGTGCCTGGTCGTTGTTGTCGCCGCCATCGCTGCGTACGCACTCAGAGGCGGCGGAGAGCAAACTCGTGAAGCTGGCCTTCTGGCGCTGCGGCACGGGGATTACGCGGCAGCGTTCGAACAATTGGAATCGCACCTCGCAGAAAAGCCTGACGATGCCGCTACGCGACAAATTTTGGCAGATGCGTATGTCCAGCAACAGTTGTTTGGCAAAGCGGTCGATCACTACGCGGTGTTAAGTGAAAGTTCGGCAGGTGATTTATCGTTGCGGCGAAAGCTGGCTGCTGCTGCATTGAGTGCAGGACGCGACGGGTTGGCGGAGGACATTCTAAAGGATCTTTGGGAATCTCAGCCGCAGGATTTCGGAGTCAACCTGGCACTCGGTGAACTGTATTTTAAAACGGGGCGTGCGGCCGATGCGATTCCGTTTATTGAAACCTGCATCGCTCAGCGGCCTCAGCGAGCCCAAAGTTATCTGCTGCTGGCCGATGCGTTGGATGCAGCCAACCGCGATCAGGAGATGATCGCCCCACTGAAAACATGCATCCGCCTCGAACCAGACAACGCAGTCGCTCATGCCAATCTGGCTCACGCGTATCAGGCTGCCGGGCACTCGACGGATGCGATTGTCGAAGCCGAATGGTGTTTGCATCGGAACCCGGACCTGACGTCGGTTCGGTTGATCTTAGCGAAAGCTCAGCGAGACAGCGGCGAATTCGACGCAGCTCTGCAGAACGCGGAGCACATCCTCGCGGCGGAGCCTTCCAATCTCGACGCGGCTCTGTTGGCTGCCGAGTTGTTGTTTTTTCAGGGGAAGGGTGAGTCCGTATTCGACAGGCTGATCGGTTTCTACGACGCACACAAAAACAGCAGACCGCTGATAAACCAACTCATGCGCGCGGCCGCAGCGCGGCAGGACCGAGAAGCGATGGAGAAATTTCGCACAGAACTTGAGCGTTTGCTGGCGCAGTGATGCGGTGCCCCGGGCCTTCGCCAGTGAAATTCCAAAACGACGCATGACGAGCCTGCCATTTCCGTCTATGCTGTAAACAATCCCGCCGGCATTCTTTTGCCACACGCCCCCCCTGCTGTCTTCACCTGTTACCTCCCCGGAGTTGGTCATGTCTATGCGAGCCATTCGCATCCTGGTGCTGTCCGCTTTTTGCCTTGCGACGATCCCAGTCTCGCGGGCAAGCGACGACGTTGACTACCTGACGCAGATCAAACCGCTGCTGGAAGCCAAGTGCTACGCGTGTCATGGTGCGTTGAAGCAGGAGGGAAGGCTTCGACTCGAAACGCTGTCTCTGATGACAGAAGGTGGTGACAGCGGCGCGGCGCTGGTCGCGCGAGATGCGGCGGGAAGTTTGATCCTGGAACGTGTGACGGCGGACGAAGACTACCGCATGCCGCCCGCTGACGAGGGATCCGCTTTGAAGCCGGATGAAATCGCATTGCTGCGCCGCTGGATCGAACAGGGGGCCGTGGCTCCTGAGGAACCGGTTCCGGATTCACCAACGGCTCATTGGGCGTTCCAAAGAATCGAGCGGCCTGCCGTTCCTGCGTCTTCCAGACCCGGCGAAAGCGGGACGGGCGACAACAAGCCGGCACGGGCAGCTTCACACGCAAATCCTATCGACGCACTGCTTGGCGCGAAACACGCAGAACTTAATTTGCAGCCGCAACAGCCGGCGGAACGCAGCCTGCTGATTCGCCGAGTCTACCTGGACTTGATCGGGCTGCCTCCTTCGCTGGAACAACTTCACGACGAACGACCATACGGACGGATCGTCGATGAACTTCTGGCGAGTCCCCATCATGGCGAACGTTGGGGGCGGCATTGGATGGATGTGTGGCGATATTCCGATTGGTACGGCCTTGGTGCTCAGCTGCGGTACAGTCAAAAACACATGTGGCGTTGGCGCGACTGGATTGTGAATTCGCTGAATGATGACAAAGGCTACGACCGCATGATTCAGGAAATGCTGGCGGGCGATGAACTCGATCCAGACAATCCCGACGTCGTCGCGGGCACCGGCTTTCTGGCCCGTAACTATTACCTGTTCAATCGCACGACATGGCTGGATCAGACGATCGAACATACGGGCAAGGCATTTCTGGGACTGACCATGAACTGCTGCAAATGCCATGACCACAAATACGATCCGCTCAGTCATGTGGACTACTACAACTTCCGAGCCATCTTCGAACCTCACCAGGTGCGCCTCGACCCCGTTCCCGGTGTCACAAACTTCGAGAAGGACGGTCTGCCTCGCGTGTTCGACGATCACCTGGATGCCGAAACGTTTTTGCACAAGAAGGGCGACCCTTCCAAGCCAGACAAAGACATCACCATCACTCCGCACGTGCCTGCGATCCTGGCCAGTTTCCAGCCAGAGATTCAACCCGTCGAATTACCGCCCGTGGCGTACGCTCCGGCTGTCCGCGACTACGTGCAGCAGGATTTCCTGAACACTGCTGACGCGGCGATTTCATCTGCAGAAAAGGAACTCGCTGCCGCCAAAAAAACGTTGGCAATGTCGCCGGCGGAAAAAGCGGCGAGTGAAGAATCGACGACTGCAGAATTCGCCTTCACCGACAAGTTCGATCAGCCGAACCCGGAGGCCTGGGACATTGTCGGCAAAGGCTGGGAATACCGCGACGGGGCGTTGCTGCAAACTACGGCTACACGCGATGTTGAGTTCGCTCGGTTTAAACATCCACTCCCGCGCGACTTCGAAGTGTCGTGTCAGTTTACGACGACTGGCGGATCAACTTACAAGTCAGTGACATTTCGGTTTGATGAATCCGAGGACCGAAAATACGCCAACTATGTCTATGCGAGTGCTCACGGTCCCGGCCCCAAGGTTCAGGTGGCTTACACGCGAGATGGTTCGCAAAATTATCCCGGTGATGGGCGAGTAGCAAAGCCGATCAAAGTGGGTGAGGTGCAAACTTTAAAGTTTGCCGTCCGAAACAATCTGGTCAACGTTTGGTGGAACGGTGAATTCGCATTGGCTTATGCGGTCCCTGATCGCCAGCCGGAAGGCCATTTGAGTCTTTCCGGTTTCGACGCCACTGTTGCGTTTGATTCCATCGACATACGTACGTTGCCCGCTGATGCGGAACTCACGCCGCCAAAAAACAAGGTGGCTCCATCACCGAAAGATGCCGCCACTGCCGTGAAGATCGCTGAAGCGAAACTTAAAGCAGCCAAGGCTCACCGTGCATCCCTGGATGCCACCATCGCCGCCGAAAAAGCAAAGTACGATTCGCCTGACATGGCCGATGACGCTAAGAAATCGCTCGCCATCACTGCCGCTCGACTTGAAGCCGAATCTGACCTCGCCACGGCCACCTATGAACGCGCCGCTGCGGGCGCCGATACGAAAAAGATCAACGCCGCTGAAGCCAAAATCGTAGCCGCGAAGAAGAAGCTGGCCGACGCCGACAGCGGATCGTACACGGCGCTGCGAGCTTCGTTTAAGGCGCTCGAAACGCCGGAGCACAAAGAGCCCGATTACCCGACTGTTTATCCATCAACCAGTACCGGTCGACGACTGGCTTTGGCGCGGTGGATGACGTCACGAGACAACCCGCTGACGGCGCGAGTCGCCGTGAATCATGTCTGGATGAGACACTTTGGGACGCCGCTGGTGGAATCCGTATTCGACTTTGGTCTGCGGGCAGGCAAACCTTTGCACGCCGATGTGCTGGACTATCTGGCGGTAGAATTCATCGAATCCGGCTACAGTTTCAAACACCTGCACCGTCTGATTGTGACGTCTGAAGCGTACCAGCGAAGTTCGGCAACGTTGATGGCGGACGATTCCACGTTGAAGGCTGATCCCGGTAACAAGTATTACTGGCGCATGAATGTTCGCCGTATGGAATCGCAGGTCGTGCGTGACGCCTTGCTTCAACTTTCCGGGACACTCGACCCGCAACTCGGTGGGCCTTCAGTGTCAGTAGGAAATGCGAGCAAACGCCGCAGTCTGTACTTTAAGCACTCGCGTGACGACCAGGACAAGTTCCTCACAATGTTCGACGACGCTGACTTGTTGCAATGCTACCGTCGAAGTGAAAGCATCGTTCCTCAGCAGGCTCTGGCCCTTGCGAACAGCAAGCTGTCGATGACTCAGGCAGAACTCATTGCGGCCCGGATTTCTCAAAATGTTTCGTCAGCCGATAACGTCGGTTTCGTGAACACCGCGATCGAAACGCTGCTTTGCAGAACAGCGACGGACGATGAGCAAACCGCGTGTTTGGAATTCTGTGTTCAGTTGCAGAGCCTGCTACGTCAGAACGAGGCAGTCGTTGATGCCGAAGTCTCTTCCCGAGTTCGCACACGCCTGATCCACAGTTTATTGAACCACAACGACTTCGTTTCCGTTCGTTAGTGTGCTGCCCCAGTGCAGACACATTAGCCAGCTGCGGGCGAGAGGCCTGCGAGCGAACCGTATACCAGTGAGATTCGAATAATGAGCGATTTTCAATTAGCCACCGGAGCAGAAAGCTTCAGCCGCAGTCGCCGCAGCATGCTCATGAATTCCAGCCTCGGCTTCGGATCGTTGGCGCTACACTCGCTGTTGCAAAAGGACGGCTTCGGTGCGGAAGCTCTGCATGGAAGCGGCGTCCCCAGCGGATTAGCGCACCTTGCTCCGAAGGCAAAGAGCGTCATCTGGATGTTCATGCGCGGTGGCGTGAGTCACATGGAGAGCTTCGATCCCAAGCCCGCGTTAACTAAGTATGCCGGGGTTTCGATTCCCGATTCGCCGTTCGCAAGTGTGATGACGTCTGAACGACTTAAGCGTGTACGAGTTGTGGTTGTCAATGATGCCAATGGCCAGCAGCGGAACAAGCTTTATCCGCTGCAGGTCGGCTTCAAAAAGTACGGAAAAAGTGGGATTGAGGTCAGCGACTGGTTCCCTCATATCGGTTCCGTCATCGACGACATCTCAGTCGTCCGATCGATGTGGACCACGGACGACAACCACGGTGCTCAGGTGCAGTTCCATTCCGGTCGCCACATGCTGGATCCTCGTGTTCCCACGATTGGAGCATGGATCACGTGGGGCCTGGGAACTTTGAACGAAAACCTGCCTCAGTTCATTGCCATGGGGCCGCGATTTTTCGATCGCCGAGACGGCCATTACCTGGGGCCGGCGTACGATTCGGTGGAACTAAAAGTCGATCCGAAGAACCCGCTGGACTTCGCCAAGCCCGAGGCAGAAATTATGGCGGAAGAACAACGGCTAAGCTTCGACCTGGTCAACCGACTGAATCGTCTGACGGCGGCTCGCTATCCCAACGATGCCGCTCTGGACGCTCGCATCAAGAGCTATGAGTTGGCCTTCCGCATGCAGTCGGCCGTTCCCAACGTCATCGACTTTGCGTCCGAAACCGAAGCCACGAAGAATCTGTATGGGTTCGATCAGAAAGAAACGCGTCCCTTTGGCGAGCAGCTTCTGGCCGCTCGACGATTTGTGGAGAAAGGCGTCCGCTTCATCCAGATTCAGCACGGTGCCGGAGCTGCCGGAGCGTGGGATCAGCATTCCAACTTAAAGGCCAAACACTCCGAACTGTCGATGCAGGTCGATCGTCCCATTTCGGGACTCATTCGAGACCTCAAACAGCGCGGCTTATTGGACGAAACGCTGGTGGTGTTTGCCACCGAGTTCGGGCGGACACCGGGTTCGCAGGGTGCCAACGGCCGCGATCACCATCCGTACGGATTCAGTGTTTGGATGGCGGGCGGTGGGCTAAAAGGCGGAGTCGCTCACGGCACCACAGACGAAATCGGTTTTCATGCCGTTGAGAATCCGCACTACGTCACTGACGTTCATGCGACGATTCTGAAACAGCTTGGCCTGAACAATCACCGCATGGAAGTGCCGGGGCACAAGCGTCTGGAACAGGACTACGGTGCCGCGATTGACGATATTATCGCGTAGCGAGCCTGCTCGGGCGTGCAGAGACGCGGCTATTCCGAACTGTCAACCGGCGATTTCGGCCGCTCAGCTGCTGACTTCGGTGCGCGCCGAGATCGGTATTTCAGCGATCACCGGTTAGCGATTACATTTCCCGCCACGCCAATTTGTCTGGACAATGCAGGAAATGAAGATGAGCCCCCTATTGCCCCGAACGACGCTGCTGACTGTCTGCGCCGTGTTTTCCATTGGATGCGCGAGCGGCGAGAAGAACCTGCAATCGGGATTGACCGATCGGGCAGGTGAACCGGTTGTCGACAGCCAGGGCGACGCTTCTGTTCAGACAGCTTCGTATTCAGAATCAAACGTCGTAACTTTCACCGACAAAGAATCGCTGCGCCTGCGCACCGGCGCGGTGGACAGCAACCACCCGACAAAATTCAGCCGCACTGGTTCCGGCCTGCAGTATCGGATTCTAAGAAAAGGCAAAGGTCGTAGACCGACGGCGAGCGACGCGGTGACGGTGAACTATCGCGGCTGGTTGGACAATGGCCGGGAATTCGACAGTTCTTATGAACGTGGTGAGCCGATTTCGTTTCCGCTGAACGGCGTCGTGGCGGGGTGGACCGAAGGCATGCAACTGGTGGGTGAAGGCGGCATGATCGAACTCTGGGTTCCGTCTCGCCTGGGCTACGGTTCGCGAGGTTCAGGACCTGCAGTGCCGCCGTACGCTGATCTGCATTTCGTGGTGGAATTGCTGAAGGTCAATTAGAGATTGCTGATTGCTCGATTGTCCAGGTTGCTTACGGAAACAGGGTGCTCAGTTTTTGCACGGCCAGCACTCCGAACAGCCCCAACGTAAGTATCAGAATCAGAGCACTGCCTCGGCCATTGCGAAAGCCACTTTGTCTTGCCAGATTTGTCGCAGGCAAGACCAGCAGCGATAACGCAAACATCGGCAGGAAAAGTGCCCCGGTGACGCCTGCCGTTTTTTGAACATAGGCGAGCGAATACGGCAGGCACAAAGCCGGGACAGTCCCCAGCAGGATCAGCACGACGAAGTACGTGCGTCCGGGACTCAGTGAATCAAATTTCGCGTCGCCCTGCCCCGGCAGCATTTGAGCAATCAAGGCTGGCACACTCTGCCACACGCCAAGCAGGCTGCTAAAGACAGCGCCCCAAGCGCCGAAGCGAAACATCCAGCCCGCGAAAACGCCAAACGTGGGCAGGCTGTTCTGCATATCGTCCGCCAGCCGCGTGATCAGGTTCGCTCCTTTTAAACTTGGATCAACCGGCAGGCGACTTCCTAAAATCACCATTCCGATACCGAACATCGCCGTCATCAAATAGCCGGCCGCCAGGTCGATACGGCATGCTTTCAAAGATGCAGCATCCAACCGGCCCTTCTCGCGAATCCAGTTGCCGTAGCACAGCATGGTCACCGTGCCACCGACGCCTGCCATGAGCGTTAGCGTCCAGGCGACTCCCTTCCCGTCTGCATGAGGAATCTTCGGGATCAGCAAGCCTCGAATGACGTCCAGCCATTCCGGTGCGCTTAGCATCGCAACAACTAATACGGTGACGAACATCAATCCGATGCAGACAGCCATTAAGCGTTCGAACAGCCAGAACCCGCCCAGTCGTACAAGAACGATGGCGGCAACACTGTGCAGGCAGCCATGTACGATGCGGCCGAAGGCTGGTTCTCCGATCGGTAGAATTGCCTGTGCGCATTCGCCACAGGCCGACATCAGCATCCCGCCGATGCAAAATGACCACACGGCGAGGTAAGCCAAAAACAGATATCGCACGATCGCCGGAGTGGATCGAAAAACGCCGTCGGTAAGACTGGTGCGAGTGCTCAATTGCCATCGAGCCAGTCCTTCGCACAGCACATACTTCAATAGGGCGCCGACGAGTACGACCCACAGCACCGTCACCTTCAGCAGTGCACCAGCGAGTGCGCCGCCCGCGAGGTCGCCCGCTCCAACGCCGGTTGCGGCAACCAGAATGCCCGGGCCGAGCACCTGCAACCAGCCTGTTTCCGCGCTAGAAGCCTGTGAATCCGCTTTCGCAGAGGGCGGCTGGTGAGGATCAACTTCTGACTGCAAAACAACGAGTCCCTTTTGGCTTCGCGCCCTGGGGTGAATTCCGACCTGCTGCGGTTACCTGTCAAATTGCACGCCGACCGGCGTCACTAGCTCGACACGATCGGGAACAGGCGGGCTGGGAATTACGGGCCCCCTAAACACTCTCGGCAGTGTCAAGCTTCCGGGTTTGACCTCGGTTGCGGTGGCAGGCCGAAAGCTCAGAAAGTTGTTAGCCCGGCGGTACGCAAGCGTCAGCGTGGGCGCTGCGTCGTCCGCAAACCGGACCGTTTCGCAGTGACCAAAGTAATCCATCACGACATTGACATTGTCGGGCACTGGCGGCACCTGGCGACTTAGGTATTCGAGCGCTTCGCTAAGTTCTGCGATGCGGCATAGGACCTGGTCAACCGCGATCGAAGCGCGTGGGTTCCGTTTACGTAGTTCCTCGAAAAAGTAAGATCGAACGCGGGACGAATATTCGTCCTGCAATTTCACGTGTTCGCCCACGCAAAATATTCCGTCGACAATCTGAGTGACTCGCAAATCGTCAGCCGGTGCGTCTCGCCGCCAGCAGCGAATGATATCTTCCACTGTCGACTGCTGACACTGACCGAAATAGCCGCCCAGAGAGATCAAATGGCGGACACACGTTACGTCCAGGTCGATATTGCCGACGTCGGATGAGATATACGCGGTTGGCCGCCAGTCTGAATAGAGGTACATCCACGCCGGGTTTTTGTCGTTGAACCGGTCGTGCAAGTACACAACGGGTAATCCTTCCGCCTTCATCGTCGCAACAACTTGCGAGACGGCGGGCTGAGTTAACAGCAGCGGGTCAAAGTGCTGGGAACTGTGCGTCACGATCGCCAACGTCGGCTGAGTAATCAGGACGTTTTGCGGTTCCGTGAACGTAGGCTTCCAGTCACGCGGCTCAAACGTTTCCGCGTTTGGCAGCCGCAGCGTGGCGACGGCAATGGTGATGAGTAGAACGGTCATGAAAAATTCCGGCGAGGAGACGTCGCGTGCACGCCCACAAACAGGCTGCCTCCGTGCCACTGGCCCTTTTCAGCAAAGTACCAGCGCAGACTCAACTCGTGAATAGGTGTTGACGGATGCGTGACGCATTTCATCGGAAAACTCATCGCTCCGGATTGCCCGCCGTCAAACATTCCGCATTTTGGCGTGGGGCCACTTTGAACCACGGTATCTCTCGTCAAGTGGTTCGCCCGCTAGCCCAGTCGAAGTTACATTGACCTCAGAGAATTTTCGCCGAGCGTCTGATGAAAGCCAGGGGCGGCGAACGAATTCCGTTGCCACGCCTGTCGTCCGCACTCCTTAGGGAGATGATTCTCAATGCTTCTGCGATTTCTTTTTCTAAGCCTCGCTCTTCAGATCATGGCGGATGCTGACGAGCGGCCCAACATTATCTTCCTAATGGCGGACGACCAGGCCACGTACTCGATGGGCTGCTACGACACGCCGGGCGCGAAGACGCCAAACCTGGACCAACTGGCCGACGATGGAATCGTGTTTGACGCTCACTACGTCACGACCGCCATCTGCATGGCCAGCCGAGCCAGCGTGATGACTGGAATGTTCGAATACAAGACCGGCTGCAATTTCGAACACGGAGCCTTAATGTGCGAACACTGGTTGAAGACATATCCAGTGCTGCTGCGAGATGCCGGCTATCGAACTGCCTTCGCCGGCAAGTTCGGCTTTGAGGTGACCGAAAAGGTTGGTGGGAAAGGTGAACTGCCTGACACGGACTTCGACGTTTGGGGTGGTGGTCCCGGCCAGACGTCGTATGCCACGAAGAAGAACAAGTCGATGGCGAAGTACGTCGACCAGTTCCCTCATTCGACCTTGTCCTACGGTGCGTTTGGCCGCGATTTTGTCACCGATTCGGCGAAGGAGGATCGGCCCTTTTGTTTGTCCATCAGTTTCAAGGCACCTCACCACCCCGTGCAGCCGGATCCGAAGTTCGACGGTGTGTTTCGAGGAATGACGTTTTCGAAGCCGGGTAACTTCGGCCGCGAACTCGGCGAACATTTCAGCCTGCAAAGTCGTCAGGGACGACAGTACGAACGTTTTCACAGTTGGAAGTACAGCTCGAATTACGACGAGGTTTTCGCAAAGTACTTTCAGCAAATTTACGCCATTGACGTTGCCGTCGGCATGATTCGCGACGCGGTGGCCGCTGCCAACGTGAAAGACAATACGGTTATCATCTACACATCCGACAATGGTTTCATGAACGGATCTCATGGCTACGGCAGCAAGGTGTTACCGTACGAGGAATCTTCGCGTGTGCCGTTGCTGATGTACGATCCGCGTCACTCGAATAGCGGCAAGCAACTGCGTTGCAAATCGCTGACCGGCAACGTCGACTTTGCTCCCACAATGCTTGAACTGGCAGAGGTGCCGATTCCGGAGAACATGGATGGCCGGAGCCTGCTGTCGTTGTACGACAATCCTGCGGCCGAAACCCACACCGCTCTGCCGTTGATTAACGTGTGGGGGCCGGAAGAGGTCTACAGTTTCGGGGCGGTGACGAAAGACTGGAAGTACGTCTACTGGCCGTATGCCGAAGGCGACTTCGAGCCAACCGAAGAACTATTCTATCTTCGGTCGGACAGGCTGGAATTGAGCAATCTGTCTGCCGATGCAGATCACGAGCCGCAGCTGGACAGCATGCGAAAAATCTACGACCAGCAGGTGCAACACTGGCAGGCGAATGCGGTGCCGTACCACAACTATCAGAAGTTCGGCACGTTCTTCAAAAGAGTTCGCAACAAGTAGCGCGGAGGGATGTTACGTGTTGAACAGGAAGTGGCAAATGTCGCCATCCTTCATCACGTATTCTTTGCCTTCCACTCGCAGCTTTCCTGCGGCGCGAATTTCCTTTTCGCTCTTGTATTCTTCGAGTGCTGCCAGTGTATAGACCTCACAGCGAATGAAGCCTTTTTCGAAGTCTGTGTGAATCACACCAGCGGCCTGTGGAGCTGTTGCACCGATGGGGATTGTCCACCCACGGACTTCTTTCTCGCCAGCCGTGAAGTAGCTCTGCAGTCCGAGCGTACGATACGCCGCGCGAGCCACTGTTCCCAGCGCGGGTTCCTCCAGCCCGACAGACTCCAGCATTTCGGCTCGGTCGGCTTCATCCAGTTCTGATAGCTCAGCTTCGAACTTCGCGCAAACCGGCACCACTTCTGCACCGACCTTTGCTGCGTGTTCACGCACTTTCTGGACCAACGGTCCGTTGCCAGGGACGTCGTCTTCGTCGACATTGGCAATGTACAGAACCGGTTTGGCGGTCATCAGTCCAAGACCGCGAACGATCTTCGCTTCGTCGGGAGTGAACTCCAGCGTCCGCAGCAGGTTCCCTTCGTCCGCATGAGCACTGCATCGCTTGATGACTTCAACCCGTACTTTGGCTTCCTTATCGCCGCTGCGAGCCGCTCGTTCCGCTTTGGGCAGAGCGTTTGTAAGCGTTTCCAGATCGGCCAGCAGAAGTTCAGTCTCGATGACTTCGATGTCTGAGATAGGGTTGACGTCGCCGGACACGTGAGTCACGTCTTCGTCTTCAAAGCAGCGGACGACTTGAAGCACGGCGTCGACTTCACGAATGTGACTCAGGAACTTGTTTCCCAGCCCTTCGCCTTTGCTGGCTCCTTCCACAATCCCGGCGATATCAACCAGTTTCAGGATCGCAGGAATGATCTTCTGCGGCGGGATATACTTTGTGATCGTGTCCAGCCGACTGTCGGGAACGCTCACGATGCCTTCGTTCGGTTCAATCGTGCAGAACGGATAATTGGCACTTGCCGCCGCCCCGGAACACGTCAGGGCGTTAAACAGAGTACTCTTGCCAACATTCGGGAGACCGACAATTCCGGCTTCCATGACTGTGATTCCATCTGGTGCGTATTGAACTTCGCCAAACTGTTTTGACGGCGCGGAATATTAACGAACGGGATGCCGGTTAGAAACACGTGAGTCGGCCATTCCGAAGATTCAGACGGCTTGTGGCTCATCCTTATCAGGATCGTCGGTCGCTGGCCCTTCGATTTCTGACTGCATCGCTTCTTCGGCCGCGCGTGCCATCCGGAAAACGTCACCTCGAGCGTATACGGCCCGTCGTTTGCGTATCCCGGCCGCCAGCTCAATGACACCGGCACGCGCACATCTGACAAAGCCCAAAGTGGCGCAAGTCCCCAACAGTAGTGCGACGCCCGCGTAAACCGGCCATCCGTGCCACAATCCACTCTGAATTTTCTGAGCCCGTTCGCCTTCGATGCCCCGTTGTTTTTGAAAGGCCGTGTATTCCGCTCGTTCGTCCTTTAGGTTTTCACGCCACACTGCTGGGTCGATGTTAAAATCCTTGACACTGCGAACAATCAGCCCGGCGGGCATCACGTGGGTGAATATCAGCGTCGCACCAACAAAAACAGTAGACCCCACCAGCAGGATGGGCACCAGAATCGTTGTGAGGTAATTCAGTATGGCCGCTCGTTCGCGACGATAGCGATTGTCAGACCAACTGCCGTCCAGGCGGTAGCAGTTGGCCCGCACCATTCTCCAGCCCTCCGCGGGCAGGCTGCAGGCGACGATACACGTGCAGACAACGATGGATGCAAACATTCCCAACAGCACGGCGATTCTCCCGCTTCAGAGCATCGTCCGTGACGCGAATCAGTTCGCTGAGTATGACGTACGGGGTGTGGTCTGTCACTCCGTAAGCTGGAATTACGTCTCTATGCCGAGCATTACAGAATTCAGCCCGCTACCGATTCCCAGCAGCGCGAGCTTCGTTCCGGCGGGTGGCGGATCCTGTTCCAGGCCCATCGCCAAAGCCATCGGCAGCGCGACGGCTCCTGTATTGCCGAACCGTTCAACCGTGGGGAAATCAAGATGGGGGTCCAGCTCAAGAGTTTCCATCAGCAGGTTGCGATGCTGTTTGCCCACCTGGTGAGTGAACACGCGATCCACGTCGGCGTTACTCCATGACAGTTCTTGCTTCGTGTTCTGCCATGTCCGTTCGGCCAGAGCGATTCCCGCATGAAGAAGGGCTTCCGAATCGGTTTCCATGCGCGGCCGGCTGTCGCCATGAACGTCCGCCTCAACGCCACCTGCACACAGGTTGTGTCCGGACGTGTCGGACAGGACCGAACCGCCCAGCAGACGCCGATGCTGCTGACTCAAGCTTTCATGGCACAGCACAATCGCCGCGCTGCCCGAACCGATTGTGAGCGACGCGAAGGCCGACTTGATCGACTTTCGAGTCAATGTTTGGTCCTTCAGCAGGCTGTCGATGGTGCCTTCGACCAGCCCACGGCCAGTTTCTGTGCCGACGACGACGCCCGCTTTGATCCGGCCCAGTTCGATCATGTCGGCAATCAACAGCATGCCGTTCAGCAGACCAAGACATGCATTGCTGACGTCCATCACGACGCATTCGTCCGGCAGGCCGGCACCTGCATGAACGCCCGCGGCAGTTGCGGGTTCCATTTGATCGCGACACACTGATCCATGAAGCAATGCGCCGAAGCTGGCGGGATCGATGCCGGATTGTTCCACCGCCATTCTCGCGGTGGCGACGCTGATGTGTCCCGGCAGAGTTCCCGGATCGTAGAAGCGTCGCTCCTGAATGCCAGTCATCAATTCCAAGCGGCCAAACGGCAGACTCAACCGTTCGTACACGGGGGCGAGTTGCCGTTCCACTTCGTCGGAAGTGACAACATTCGGCGGTGGGTTGGAGACCACCGTTTCCACACAGACGTGCTGATAACGCATAATTGGGGACGGCCGCTAGCGAGGCCGGTGCCTCAGACCATTCGAGCGACCGCTCGGAAACGCTTCCACTGGTCGCTTTGAAAACCGGACTCAAAAAGAACAAGTTTCGTTTGGACGTGCTTAGCTAGCTCTTGGACGCTCGCAAGCTGCCGTCTCGATACGCATCCGCCATCGATTTTGGAATCTCGGATTCCGCCAGCACGACTTCCGCCTGATGTTCCTGAGTCAGCGCTTTCATTTCCTGTTCGCGAGCCACAGCCTGAGCGCGGCGTTCTTCGGCCTTCGCGCGGGCGATGCGGACGTCTGCTTCGGCCTGGTCGGCTTGTAGTCGAGCTCCCACATTGTCGCCGACGTCGATGTCCGCGATGTCGATGGAGACGATTTCGTACGCTGTTTGAGAGTCCAGGCCCTTGTCCAAGACAGCCTTGGCAATCAGCATCGGATTGGCGAGAACTTCCTTATGAGTCTCGCACGAACCGATGGCAGAAACGATGCCTTCGCCCACGCGTGCGATGATGGTTTCTTCTGTGGCACCACCCACTAACTGTCCGAGGTTGGTTCGCACGGTGACGCGAGCTCGCGCCTTCAGCTGAATACCGTCGCGAGCCACACCGTCCAGCGTCGATCGGCCGTGGCGTGTGACGTCAGGACAGTCGATGACTTTTGTCTTCACGCTGGTCTGAACGGCTTCCAGCACGTTGCGGCCGGCAAGATCGATGGCGGCCGCCGTGTTCCAGTCGAGGTCAATTTTTGCACGATGAGCGGCGATCATGGAACGCACGATGATCGGCACGTTTCCGCCGGCCAGATAGTGAGATTCCATGGCGTTGGTCGTGACGCCCTGCAGGCCAGCCTGAACGGCCATAATGCGAGAATCCACAATCACCTGCGGATTCACTTTCTTAAGCTTCATGACGACCATCTGAACCGGTCCGACCATGGCACCGGACATAAACGCCCGAAACCACAGCGACGCCACCGACGCAAACATGCCGAAGAAGATCAGGAAAAAGAAACCGAAGATGACAAGGAAGCCAATCAACAGCATCGTTGTAAAGCTGATGCCACCGCCTTCGGCTTCCGCCTGAGCGAACTGCATGAGGTGCGGAATCATTTGAACGATTGTCATCGACACTTCCTCGGTTTCCGGTTTCATCAAAACTGTTGACGGCCCTCAATTGTAGAGAGGCACCCACGCATTCCGCAACTTAGAACCTATCCGAGAACTTGGGAGGGCACGTTGTGACGCCAGTGGTCGAGATGCAAGGAAGAGTGACGAGTCGACAAATGTCGTCGAGGAATGATGACGCCGCAGATCGGCTGCTGTCGTCGCAACCCTTCGGGACGCTTGTGGTTAAGCATCCGGCTGCGTCATTCGTCGTCGACGACATTTGTCGTCTCCTCTTCTTTCCTTGTATGAAACGTAACTGCAAACGTCGTGGCTCTCCCAGGTTGTCGGATGGGTTCTAATCCACCGTCCCGAGTTGAGTTCCGTTGAACGCACCGCTCAACCCGATATCATCGGCCTTCCGACGTGACGGTTCCTGACCACAACGTCGCCCGTTTTACGCCGGATCAGCAGAATTGCCGAATTCCGGCGTCCCACCTTCAATTCGTCCTGGAAACGAAAATATGAGCTACGAAGCGCGTATCGCTGAACTCGGCCTGACTCTCCCTGAGGCCCCTCCGGCTGGCGGCACCTACAGCCCGGTCCTCGTCGTCAACGGCATGGCCTACGTTTCCGGTCAGGGCCCCGTCGGCCCGGACGGTAACTACCTGACCGGTCGAGTCGGCGACGACCTGACCGAAGAAGAAGGCGTCGCTGCCGCACGAGTTGTCGGCCTCACAATGCTGGCCACCATCAAAGCTCAGCTGGGCAGTCTCGACAAAGTGAAACGCGTCGTGAAGGTGCTGGGCATGGTCAACAGCACGCCGGATTTCAAGACGCACCCGAAAGTGATCAACGGTTTCAGCGACCTGATGGTCGAAGTCTTCGGCGAAAACGGCCGAGCCGCCCGCAGTGCCGTCGGCATGGGCTCACTCCCCGGCAACATCCCGGTCGAAGTCGAAGCGATTCTGGAACTTGAAGATTAACGGGGGCGGAGCGGGCGGCGTCGGATTCTTCGCGGCTCTTTGCGTTTCCCAATTGCTCCCCGTCGGGCGTTTTGTGAGGCCTCGCAGAGGGCTGCGGAGTTGAGCCGGACGTTCGATGTCGTTGTCCCTCTTGCGTATTTTGCTTCTACGTGCCTGATGGCTGCGATTCTATGCAGTTCCGCACTGTGGATGACGGCTTCCGGGGTGCTCCGCTCACTTCACCACGCCGTGTCGTTTAAAATGTTGCTGAAACCAGGCATTGACTGCGCCGCTTTGGGTTGATGGATGGTACCCCGCATTGTGTTTTGGCAACTCACGGCGGAATCGTGCGAGGATGTCTGGCGGTGTGTCGGAGGTTGCGAGGTTGTTCCATTCGTTGAGATCTGCCTCGTGATCGTAGAGTTCCTCCGTGCCGTCTTCGTAGTGGATGTAGCGGTGGCGTTTTGATCGCAGCGAATGGTTGTCCTTTGCGTAGGTCGTCGAGATGGCGAACCGCCAGTCGGTGACTGTTTGGTTGAGGATCGGCACGAGGCTGGTGCCTTCATTGGACGTTTTTGCGGGCAGATGGCAAAGTTGCGTGAGGGTTGGGTAGAGGTCGACAAGTCCGACCGGTAAATCAGAACGCACCGCGGCGGAAGAACCGGGGCGCAAGATGATTAGCGGCACGCGAGTCGATTCTTCCCATAGGCTGTGTTTGGAGACTCGGTCCTTTTCGCCGAGGTGGTATCCGTGATCGCTGAACAGCACGATGATCGTGTTGTCCGCGTGACGACTTTCTGCCAGCGACTTAAGCACGCGTCCTACCTGATGATCGACGAATGCCGTACAGGCCAGATACGCCTGCACGCACAACCGAAATTGCTCGTTATTGTTCCGCTGCAGAAAATCGAGTGTTGGGTACTTTGGCAGTTCGTGGATTGCGCGGCTGATGGCAGGCACGTCATTAAGGTCGTCTGTTCGAACAGCAGGTAGCTGGACTTCGTTCAGCGGGAACATGTCGAACCACTTCTGCGGCACATAGAACGGCACATGCGGGCGAATGAATCCGACTGCCATGAAGAACGGTTTTTCACGCGGCGTTGCGAGCTGTTGTTCAGCCCAGGAGGCCGCCTTGTCGTCGGGCATTTTGCTGTCGGTGTTAGGAAAGGCACCCCAGTCTGTTTGAGTCCCCGTCCAGGCAACGTCTGGAAGGTGGTAGTTAAAGCGACGCCCGTTCTTCGGTTTCGGGCCGAAGTTATCCCACTTGCCGCCGTAGGTTTGAAACGCGAGCGTGTCCGGATACCCATGACAGATCTTACCGACGGCCAGCGTTTCGTAGCCGTGTTCCGCAAAGTATTGCGGCAGCAACTTGCCATGAAAATTCACGGTGTCTTGCTGCATGTCTTTGCGGTTAGGCTGGTTGTAGACGCCGGTTGAATACGGGTATCGGCCCGACAGCAGGCACGCTCGCGATGGCCCGCAAATTGGCCCCTGGCAATGAGCGTTCGTGAACAACACGCCGCGACTTGCAAGAGCATCAATGTTCGGAGTTTTCGCCTGAGGATGCCCGCCAAGGCAACCGACCCAGTCATTGAGATCGTCGATGGCAATGAGTAGTACGTTGGGCGGCGGATCGTCTGCGCGGACGACGGCACATTCATTCAGGCAGAATACTGCCAGGTTGAAGGCCAAACACTTCGTTAGGCGACTCATGATATTGCTTTGGTCAAAAAGTTTACGGCCGCTGTTTGTTGGGCGCGTTGTCGATCCAGCGCAAGTTGCGAAATTCGGGCGGTTGCCCCTTCCAATTCCTGCCCACGATTTTCGATGGGGTAGAATCGCCACGTGCGGGGCGGAGCCGTTCTGCGTCGCTGAGTTTTAACTCGCGAATATCTTTCCAACCTGGCAGAGAATCGCCCGCGAGGTTTCGAAAATCCTTCGAAGCAAAAGTGACGTCCTGCCATGCGTCGCCCTTTTCGACGTCAGCAATGGCGGCGTATCCGTCGATCATGATGACCAGCTTATTGGGTTGTTGTGACCGGACCTGCAGGCTTAGCTTCGCGTTGTCGGGCGCACGCCATTGACCATCGTAGACTTTGTGAGTTGCTCGGGGCCACTCTGCGGGTTTGTACGAGAACCATTCTTTTTGCCAGTCATCGGCGAAGTCTTCAATCACCAGACTCTGATTTAGAGTGGCCTTCACGGACGCAGCCTTCAGCTGTTCTGGTGAAGCTGTGTCGAGTACCGAAGACACGTTAAACGTTTTTGCCGTGTAGATGCCGTAATAGTAGCCCGCACCTGAGACCGGGCCGTCCAGACCATACGTCACATTGGCGTAAACCCACAGAGGTTGGTCGACGGTGGTCACCGGCAACGTGGCAGTCCATGTTCCATCCGACAGACTTGCAGCAGCGTGTCGCCAGAAACGATTCGTCGTGTTCTCTCGATCGGAATTCGTTTCAGTCGCCTTTCCGTGTTGTGTATAGAACACGTCGATAGTCTCAATGTGGCGAGACGTATCTGGTTTGATCAAAATCGAAGGAATGCCGTCGTCGTTTGCAAGCTGCAGACTTGTTTCCGGCGTTTTGGGGAAGTCGAACGAATTCTTCAGTTGCTGATCAAACCATAACAGCGTCGCAACTTCGTATTCGGCTGAGTCCTGGTGATTGTGATGCGGAGAACAGGTGACTCGCCAGTCATCACTTTTGATTCCGTTGACAGCTCGCGGAAGATCGCCGATGCGACCGTGAAAATCGTTGGCCGGGCTAAGAAAAATGATCGGGCACGCAATTTGTTTCAGGCTGACGTTGTCGCAAATTGTCGAAACAAAGATGTCGCTTGCGTTGTCGCGATCGCTCATACCGCCACACGATGGTGCGGCCGCTTTCACTCGCGAGTCAACCGCTGTCATCACTGTTAATTTGCCACCCATTGAGTGCCCATAAACGCCAAGCCTGTCGGGATCAACTTCGGGCTGTTGCTCCAGAAATGTGAGTGCCCGTCGAGCCGCCACTGCGCAGAGGAACCACGGGCTGTTGCGCGGCGATTCCACGTCATCAATCGTCCAGGGCCAGGGCTTCGCTGACGGAAAGTTGTTCTTTGGGTTTCGGCAGGGAGCATGGTAGCCATCGACGGCGCCCCAGTCGGTTGTGAGTTTGTGGTTCGGGGCATCCGTTTTTTCGCCCCAGAAGAGTTTCACTTCCGCCGGGCCGACGCGATAGCCGGGGGCTGAAATTCTTCCGACCCAGGCGATCGAAACTGTGGCATAGCCGCGTTTCGCGTTCATCAGGCACGCTCGATGATCTGCGTACTGGCCACCTCCGTGAATCTGGACAAGGCCGGGGTGTTTTTTAATGCGATTGTCGGTGCCGGCCGGGAAGCCGTAGATGGCCGCCAACGTGGCTTTCTGCCCTTTGAACACGCCAATGTGAAACCGCACGATGCGCAGGACGACTCCGTCTTCTTCCCATTCCTGCAGTAGTTCGACGTCGAGTGGCTCGGCTCGCGGATCAAAGCCTGACCACATTTCTTCGAAGTTGGCTGGAGCCGTGCCGTTTGTGAGTGCCGGCAGAGTGTCTTCCGCAGCAGCCTCGCTACCGAAGTACGTCGCGGGCAACAGCGTCAGTGCGAACAGAAATCTAAGCATTCAAAGGGCGCTTTACTTCAAAATGGAAACGTTTCATCCACCGACGAATCGGCAAGCTGAACCAGAAATCCGGACAGTCGCTCAACAATCACCTGCATCAGCTGTTCGCCCTTGGCTGCGGTGGCGGGATGAGGATTGCCGGATCCGGTATTCGACGTCAGCAGGTGCCACGGTCGCGTGATGCTCACCCAGCCGTTGTTGATGGCGTCAAACCGAGTCGCTCTGACCGCTCCATCATCTGCCGCGATCGTGCCATCGTCATTCTTCAGAACGAAGTCATTGAAGAACGCGAGACCTAACGCGGTCTCCATTTCGCCCGCATGATCGCCTGCCTCTTCGAAGATTGTCTTCTGCACGTCGGCCGTGATTCCCCGAAACCAGTCGCACAGAAAAATCTGCACCGGCCTCTTGCCATGTAGTTCTCGCAGTAGCGGCTTGAATTCGTTTCCGCCGTGGCTGTTGACAATCATCAACTTGCGAATGCCGTGCCCTTCCAGCGAATCCACCAGGTCTTTGATGACCAGTCCCAGCGTCGACGGATTGACATTCATCGACAGCCGACACTGTGACTGGTTGGTTTCAGTGCCGTACGGAATGGCGGGCAGCATCACAACCTTAGCGCCGCTGTTCCACGCAGCTTCGCAAACGCGCGAACCGATGGCTTCTGCCTGAAACGTATCCGTGCCGTAGGGCAGATGCAGGTTGTGAGGCTCGGTCGCTCCCATGGGCAAGACGGCAACTTTGTAGTCGCAGTCTTTCACATGAGTAAAATTCGTTTCCGCAAGAATGTAAGGTCGCACGCCGTAATGCCTTCAAGGGATGGTTGCTGATTAGCTGATCGGCAAATCATAAAGCATCCTGAAGCTGCAGACTACGACCGAGCGAAAGCCGCACAGTTCGCCTGGCGATACCGGTGCCGGTCGTCGGTCGTGGCTGCAAAGTTTCGGTCAGGAAGGCGGCGCACGCCTGTGGCGATTGAACGGCGGTTGCCTGCCAAAGCCTTCGGCTACGTTTGAGTTCTCAGCTTGAAGGCGAGTGCATCACTCAGCCATTTGCGGTCGTTGTGGGCGATCGGGACGTTTGTCTTCGCCTCGACCTCGGTAGCCACCACCACCACCACCACCGCGGCCTCCTCGACCACCACCGAACAGCGACCCAATTCCGCTACGGAATTCTTCGGCGGAAATCGCTTTGTCGCCGTCTTTGTCCAGCGTTTTTAGGCGGTCGGCCATTCGGTTGCCTTCCAGTTCGTCTTCGGTGACCTTTTGGTCTTTGTTGGCGTCCAGCCCATTGAACATGCTCATCGGATCGAACCGCCCTGCCCCGCCGCGACCTCCTTCTCGCCGTCCGCCGCCGCCTGGGCGAGTCCCGGATGCCGCCGGCGTATCATCTGCTGCTGCGACAACTGCCTCATCGGGGGCGACTGTTTCACCCTTGTCAGCGACGCAGTACAAGTGTTTCGAACCGCGAATGATCATCCTGCCATCACTGATCGCAGGCGTTCCTCCGAATGATTCTTTGTCGGATGTGAGCTTGTTGACAGCGATCTGCTTTGCTTCGTTGGCAAGGTCAAACACAAACATTTGCCCGCTGCCATTCAGGTAGAAGAGTCGATCGCCTGCAACAACGGGAGACGGATAGTCGAGCGATCCAAAGCGGCCGCCAGTTGCTTGTACTCCCTGCAAGCGAACCTGCTTGAGCTTTTTTCCTGAGGTCTCGTCAACGATTGTCATCACGCCGCGAGCGACTACGTATAGCTTGCCGTCGTGAGCCACGGGCGAGCCGAAGCTGGCCGTTTCGCTTCCTGTCCATGCTGTGTTGCTGTCCGAGATGTCGCCCTTGCCTCCGGCATCCAGCGCAATGCTACCGCCGCCGCGACCCGTGAATGCGAATACGCGTTTGCCGTTTTGGACGAGGCTTGCATGTGCCTGTTCAGCGCCCGTGGCTTTTGCGAACCACCGCAGCTTGCCGCTGTTTGGGTCAAGGCCCCACATTTCTTTCGGCACGCATAGAACAAGATCGGTTCGGCCATCTTCGACCTGCACAAGCGACGGAGTGCCCCACATGCCGTCGAGTCCTTCCGCTTCCTGTCGCCAGAGTTCCTTACCGGTTGTTTTGTCGAATCCGATGATGGACTGACTTTCGGCCGATGCCGTCACGATCAAAGTGTTGTCGTGCAATACCGGACTGGACGACGATCCCCACTTTGTTGGATCTGACTCTTTACCAACTTCCGCCTGCCACAGTTTTTCGCCGTCCAGATTAAAGGCATGCACACCGCTCTTCCCAAAGAAGGCGTACACATTTTTGCCATCGGAAACGGGTGTGTGAGAGGCATAACCGTGGGCAGTCACGCCGATTCCTGTGTAGGGATCCTCTGGTAAAGCAGCCTTCACATCCGCCTGCCAGAGTTTCTCTCCGGATTGGATGTCCACACAGACGAGATGCCGCATTAGATTTTCGATGTCGCCGGGATCTTCCTGAGTCAGTCCGTATCCGGAATAGCAGGTCACGAAAACCTTGTTGCCAACAACGATGGGGCTCGAAACGCCGGGGCCTGGAAGAGGCAACTTCCACGTGAGGTTAGCCTTGGGCGACCAGCGTGTCGGTAGCGAATCAGAATCCGCGGCGACGCCAGATCCGTCGCTTCCACGAAACGCGGCCCAGTCGGCGGCGTGAGCAATTGATCCGGAACAGGCCAGCAAGACGAACGCTGTGAGACGAAGCAGGGGCATAGTGTGGCTCGCAAATAAAGTGAGTGGTCCTGCAGGCATACGCTTACCATACTAACTGCCGTTTAGATCATGCTACCAACAGCAGGCAATTTGGTCGTTCTTCCACAGCACTTTGACTTACCTGCGAGTAAGCTTTCAGCAACTGGGCCAACTGCGAAGCACTCAATTCAGTGACCAGAACCCATAGTTCAGCAACGCCGCAAAGCTGACCCACGCCAGGTAGGGAAGCAGCAGCAAAGCTGCGGTGGTTGAGTGCCGCCGAAACAGCGTGACCGTGCAGGCGATGGCGAGCCACAGCAGGCTAATATCCACCAAGGCAAGGTCTGGTCGATGCATTCCAAAGAACAACACCGACCAGATCGAATTCAGGATCAACTGAACGAAAAATGCCGTCAATGCGGCCGCCTTGCCGGGGCCTGGCTTTGATGTCCAGACAAGCCATCCGGACACCGCCATCATTAAATACAAAACAGTCCAGACCGGGCCGAAAACCCAGTTCGGCGGTGCGTAACTGGGGCGTACAAGTGTCTTATACCATCCGTCTGGCGGGAAGAGCGCGCCAATTGCTGAGGCACCGAAGCACAGCACGATGAATCCGACAAGTGACGCCCAGCGTCGCTGGACGCCGGTCTGAATTGGTTCGTTCATTGAAACTCCATCACGCCTGTTTTTCGTACTCAGCAAGGTAGCCCACAAAATTGCGGCGGTGCTCTTCTTCGTCGGCGAGCGACTGGATACACAGGTCCTGAGTCACGTAGTCGATGCCGTCGCACAGTTTGATGAGTTTGTTGTATTGAGTGATTGCACCATTTTCCGCGTCGATCACGCCCTTGATGACGGACACAACGTCGGTGTTGTCAGCAGTGGGCTGCAGCGTTGCCTGAGCAGATTTGAAGTCGGCACTGCCGGGCACTGTGCCTCCGATCGTTTTGATGCGGCGAGCCAGATTTTGGGCGTGGGTGAGTTCTTCCAGCACGTCTGCCTGCAGCGCCTTCTTGATCTCTTCTGCGCGCACGCCGTCGAGATTGATTGAATTCGAGATGTAGTTGGTGACCGTCTCGATCTCCATCCAGTACGCGACCTTCAACTCTTCAATAATTTGTTCCTGAACTTCCGACATGTTTGACCTTCTTTCTAAATTTTACCTGCCTGACACTTCATCGTCAGTCGACAGGAGGACCTCACGATTTGCCTTCACGCTCGACGATCGATGCGTGAAACAGCTTACAAGTACTCTAAATGTTTTCGGGTTGGGGCACGAACGTCTCGCTGGCTCCCGCTTCCGCGACTCTTCGCAGCATTCCGGCGAAAATGAACTGGTGCAGAGGCCAGATGGAATACCAATAGACGATTCCAAACAGGCCGACCGGATCGAACATCGCTGTTTGAGTGATGCTGGACCCTGAGTCAGTAGGCGTTACCACAAATTCCAGCCACGCCCGCCCCGGCAACCGCATTTCGGCATAGAGTCTTAGAATTCGAGGAGCTTCGATCTTCTCGACTCGCCAACAATCGAGCGTGTCGCCCACGTGGAGTTCCACAGGGTGCCTTCGTCCTCGTCTGAGCCCCGGCCCGCCGACCAGCAGATCCAGGAAGCCGCGGATCCGCCAAAGAAAGTTCCCGTAGTACCACCCCGTCTTGCCGCCAATGCGTTGGATAGGGGCAAACGCTTGTTCGGGGCTACTGCTGACGGCCATCGTCCGGCAGTCAACCAACCGATTGCCAAACTGCTCGCCTCCGAAGCGACGCAGGGCCATCGACGATGAAACAGCGTCCTGCCAGCGAGTCGTTGCGAACTCCTGATCCTCTTTGGAAAGAGCTCGCTGTATTGCTGCCGACAGAGACATTGGTTTCAGCGCGAAGGCATCCATTGCCGAATTGTCGTGGACGACGGTTGGATTCTTCAGGCTTTCAACCAGCTTGCGACCTATCGTCGCGTACACCGGCGTGACCAATCCCAGCCACAGACTGGACAGTCGGGCGGAAAGGAACGGCACCGGAATCATCAGCCGCTTTAATCCGCGTTGCCGAGCGTACTCACGCATCAGGTCGCCGTACGAAACCTGATCCGGGCCCCCGATTTCATAAATTTGGCTTTCCCCCTGTTCGTGGTCAAGAGCCTGCGAGAGGTAAGCCAGCACATCTTCAATTGCGATGGGCTGAGCTGCCGTGGAAACCCACTTCGGGCAAATCATGACCGGCAGCTTTTGGACGAGGGACCGTATTAATTCGAACGAGAGGCTTCCGGAACCAATGATGATTGACGCGCGAAACTCGATCACCTGAGCCCCGGATTCCCTCAGTACGTTGCCGACTTCGTGGCGACTTCGCAGATGCTTTGATAAAGATTCATCCTCGTCGCCCAGACCCCCGAGATACACGATTCGTTGAACGCTGGCTGCTTTCGCAGCTTGAGCGAAGTTCCGAGCGGCCGCGCGGTCCTGGTCTTCAAAGTCTTCACCACTACCCATGGAATGAATCAGGTAGTAGGCCGTATCGATTCCTTCCAGTGCCTTCGCGAGCGTGGCTGGCTTGGTCACGTCGCCTTCAACGATGTCAATTCCCTCACCGGCGCGGAGCCGAAGGTAATCTGGTTTGCGGGCCATGAGCCGAAGATGAATCTCCGGAATCCTGTCCTTCAGCAATGGAACCAGGCGGCCCCCGACGTAACCGGTGCCGCCCGTGATCAGAATTTTGCGAACTGAGTTCATTGCTCCATTGCGATTCCAAACGCCTCTGCGCTAATTCTTGAAGATTGACTGTCGGCTTATCAAACGGCGGCTTGCGTCAGTCAGCTTAAGTGAAGCCGAGCATTTCGAACACCGAACAGCCGCAACAGCATCGAATCGTTTTCGATGCCGAGGGAAATCAGCTTACGGCTCGGTGTTCTTACGACCAATGTCAGTCCGACAGTCTGCAACAGCCCCGAAAGTTCGGAGAGGCGTTTCTTCCTCCAGGCGAGACGCCGTAGTTGTCTCATTACTCGGTAGACCGAAGTCAGCGATGGGACCTCCACGACGATGTCGCTTCCATCTCCGCAGACAGTGACCTGCTGGTCACCGATGTCGACTTTCACGTCGCAGCAAACGCCCAGCATGCGTCGGGCGGTCAACTGGCTGCTCCGCTGCGAGTCGTGACACGAATCGCTCCGTTCAGTTTCCACTGAGCGTGTTTTGCATCAGAGCTGGTGCTGCTGGGCACCCCCAGCTGGAAATCGTCGAAGTTGTATGCGATCTCCGCATTGCGTTCGGTAAGTCGGTCGTAGAGGCCAATTGCAAGTTCCGGCCATGTTTTTGTATCGGTGCCATCTGTCATAGCTCGTCGTTCCTTTTTGAATCTAATGTCTGGGTGTAAGAAACCGAACCAGTTCTAGACGGGCTTCGGCAGGTTTCCATCGTGAATCATTCAGGAAATGAGCTGGCTGCCGCTTTAACCGCTTGTCGGCCTATCGCGATGGACGCTGTGCGGCGAATCGAGCGTCCCGCGAAGGTTGCGGCAGCCGCATTTTGGTTCACGTAACAGCAGCCGATATTGGCACTCCACAGCAGACAGCCTGCTCTGCCCGACCAACATCCTCGGCCGAACGAAGCAACGTCCGAACGCTGATTGGCGCGACCGATTCCAGACCCGCCCGCTGACATTCCAGGTGACGCGGTGATTGCAGGCCTTCAAGAGATTGCTCCTTTCACCGTTGTCGGGGTGACAGAAGGACTTGAACAGCCAGCCGACAGACGCTTTCCCTTAAAGCTGCTCAGGTTGCAGCCGTTCAGGTTGCAGCCGTTCAGGTTTCAATAGTTCAGGTTTCAACAGTGCATCGAAGCGGTCGCTCACATTGCCCGAACGCTGTCGGCGTCGTTCCATTCTGAGCTCTTTGCAAATTTTCCGTGGTCGACGTCAACGAGGGCTCTACAAACTGCCATCGATCGAAACAACAGCGTTCCCTCACACACAACTCAAAACATTTATCTCCCAAAACGTCAAGGAAAAGAACAATGAAGAAGCTCATCGCACTGACGGCAATCGCCACATTCGCGGCAACTGCCAACGCCGGACGGAAATGTAACGGTACTGTTGTCCGATCTGGTCAACCGTGTCAGCAATCGCGCGTCACGTACATCACCACAACCTCGCGGCCAGTCGCCGCTCGCCCCGTCGCCGCACACGCCGCTCCAGCGTCAGACATTGTTGATACCGCAGTCGCTGCCGGCTCATTCAAGACTTTAGTCGCAGCCGTCAAGGCTGCGGGACTTGTGGAAACACTGAAGGGTGACGGACCTTTCACTGTCTTCGCCCCCACAGATGCCGCTTTTGCAAAACTGCCGAAGGGCACCGTCGAAAACCTGCTGAAGCCAGAGAACAAGGCTAAGCTGCAAGCAGTGTTGACCTACCACGTTGTCGCTGGCAAGGTGAAGGCAGCCGATGTGGTGAAGTTGACTGGTGCTGCAACGGTCCAGGGGCAGCAGGTCGACATCAAGGTTGCTGATGGCAAAGTCACAGTCGACGGTGCCAACGTCATCAAAACAGACATCGAAACGTCGAATGGCGTAATTCACGTGATCGACAGCGTGCTTCTGCCAGCTGATAAAGATATCGTCGAAACCGCCGTGAGTGCCGGTTCATTCAACACACTCGTTGCGGCAGTGAAGGCTGCTGGCCTTGTCGACACGTTGAAAAGTGAAGGCCCCTTCACCGTCTTTGCTCCAACCGACGAAGCATTCGCCAAGCTTCCGAAAGGGACCGTTGAGAACCTGCTGAAGCCGGAGAACAAGGACAAGCTGGTCGCCGTGCTGACCTACCATGTCGTGGCTGGCAAAGTTATGGCGAGCGATGTCGTGAAACTTTCCTCGGCCAAAACTGTCAACGGCAAAATGGCCTCAATCAAGGTTTCTGATGGTGCCGTGATGGTTGATGGAGCCAACGTTGTGGCGACGGACATCGAAACCAGTAACGGCGTGATCCACGTCATCGACAGTGTGATCCTTCCGTAGTTCAGCAAACAACTCAAACACCTTCAGGGGCGGTCGGATACATCCGACCGCCCCTTTTTTTTGTCTTCATCAGCGAACGATTGGTCACGAAGTCCGTTCGATATCCACAAATTTTGGCTGCCATCAGCGAAACTTATCGTCGCTTCAGCCCCGTCGGCGTCATTCTCGCAATTCGGCCGCCCGGTCGCGTATCTCTGACATCTCGCCGGGTTTGCTACGCATCTTCTCGAGGTTCTTGATCGGGAATTTCATCCGTGGATTGTCCTTGAGTAAATCAAAGTGGCGATCGAGGAATTCCCAATAGAGTGTCGTAAACGGACAGGCATCGTCTCCGACTCGCTTCTTGTAGTCGAATCGACAGCTCTTGCAGAAATCGCTCATCTTGTTGATGTAGTTTCCGCTGCTGCAATATGGTTTCGTCCCCACGATGCCGCCGTCCCCGAACTGACTCATCCCCAGAGTGTTCGGCAAAGAGACCCAATCGATCGCATCGACGTACATCGCCATGTGCCATTCGTGAAACAGTCGCGGACGAACGCCCCACAGTTGAGCGAAATTGCCCAGCACCATCAGGCGGTGGATATGGTGCGAATAACCGTGATCGATGACGTGCTGCATCGATTGTTTGACGCAGTTCATTTCCGTTTCGCCGTCCCAGAAAAACGACGGCAAGTCACGCTGGTGGTCGAAGTGATTTAGTTCCAGATACTCAGGCATCTTCAGCCAGTACACGCCACGGATGAACTCTCGCCAGCCCAGGATCTGCCTTACAAAACCTTCCACGCTGTTTAGTGGAGCATTGCCAATGCGGTACGCTTCGACGGCGGCGTCTACGCACTCCCGGGGATTCAGCAGCTTCATGTTCAGCGGGGCGGAAAGGCGCGAGTGATACAGAAACGCTTCATCCGTCCACATGGCATCTTCCCACTTGCCAAAGTCGGGCAGAATGTTGTCGATGAAGTGATTCAGAAAAGACTTCGCCTGCCTGCGCGTTACTGGCAACGTGAAGTGGTCGAGGCTACCCGGATGCTCTTTAAAACGGTGCTGAACCAAATCGATCACATCCTTTGTGATCGCGTCCAGTCGAAAGTTCTTCGGTTTTGGCAACGCCTCAGGTCCGGACCGGCCAAAGCTTTTGCGATTGTCGTGATCGAAATTCCATTGGCCACCTTCCGGCTGCCGGTCATCTTCCATCAGAATGTCGTGCTTCTTTCGCAGGTCGCGGTAGAAGTATTCCAACTGCAACGTTTTGCGGTCGTCGGCATATTCTGCGAACTCGTCCCGCGTACAGTAAAAGTGCCGATCGAGGCGGATCTCCAATTCGATTCCGAGTTCCGCCACGCAGTCCTTTAATTGCGTTTGCACTCGCAGATCACCCGGTTGTACGACCACCAACCGCTCCGGTTTCAGCCGCTCGACGTCTTTCTCCAGCACCTCCGCGAACGTGCGTCCTCGATCTTTCGACGGCTGCCGCTGTAGCTCGTGATATTCGACCGTGCGATCCTTCTTTCGCAGCTCATCCCGGAAGTGCCGCATCGCCGACAGGAACATTGCGATCCGAAGTTTGTGGCACCACACATGAGTCGTCTCCGTGTCGACTTCCGCCATCCAGACAACGTCGTTGTCGGCATCAAAGTCGTCGTGGGCCGCTGATGCATGGTCGAGCTGATCGCCAAGGACGAGGACTAGATTTCTCATCAGCTTTCTTTGGGTGCTATGGCCGCTATGGGGCTACCGAGTGTGTCGTGCAATTACGTCAGCTCTTGTCAGTATCTTCACCAACCAAGGATTGACATTCAACCTGTCCGTTGTTTGCCCCGAAAGCACCTCTTCGCTGGTTAGCCAGCGGAGATTTCTGTTCAGTTCCACTGAAGCCATTCCCAACTTGCCGTAGAGGTCGACCACGTAAAATTCGACGGTCGATCCGGTGTCGCTCGTGGATGTCTCTGATGGTATTTCCATGTGGAGACGAGCCATGCTGGAAATGATGTAGTCCTTGCTCTGCCGCAGGTTGAGTAGCCACGCGATCTCGCGGTCCAGCGATTCGCGAGACGATTCGTTTTCGAGGCGCTCTGTCCAAACGAAATCATAGAAATTGCGGCCAGCGTGCCAATATGTCAGCCACAGGTTTTCCAATTGTTGAGGGTGCCGCAACAGGGCCACCGATTGGTGCAGGTCTGGCATCGTTAGAATCCATATTTAAACCCGAGCAGTCAGCAGCAGCACGAGCGCCCTGCTGGCGACGACGTTGGATCGCGGAAGAAACATTCCGCCCGATATTACTCCATTGTGCGGCAGACGAGAGTCAGTACAAGGATTCCTCGCCCAGACCAGGCAATCGTTCGAATCCAGTTTGTGGCGACCAGTTTGTGATATGCGGTATCCGTATATTCGATGGCCAGTAAATTGTGGGCTGGCACAGACAGCGCAGCCGTGGAAATCCAAATCAGGACGATAAGCCCCAGGCCGATCCACGTGAGCGTCGTCGATTCCGCTGGTGGATACTTCACTAAGATCACGCCCGTTACCAACTCAATAAGCATCGCAGGCCCCACAACCCAAGTCGTCATTTGCTGGTGCAGCTTTTCGTACGCCGTGAACTGATCCGCACCGATTTTTGAAAACAGTGGGTAGTGCACGATCTGAACGAACCAGATCAGGCCGACCATGAACACAGTGGCAAATACGTGAATAAGCAGCGTTAGTTTTTCAGGCATACAAACGTGTCTTAAGCGGCATGAAGATATGTGGCTGAATTCTTTGAGACGACGGGCGCGATCCCGGTTCTCTTTCCGTCTCGCCAATATGCTATCAGCTGGGCAGCCAATTTTGATTCATGGGCTGTTATTGGACATTCTTCAGTGGTTGTCGTTGATCCAGGTTTTTAGCAATGCCGCCAGTTGTGAAAGATGTTTTTGGTAGTTTTTACCGCGAGCATTCCGAGCCATTGCCACCACGAGGTGCTTTTCCGGGTTGATGGCCAGCAGCGTCCCGCACCCGCCAGCGTGACCGTAGCTTCCCGGTCCCAGAAGCCGACTCTGATCCTGAAGACCAATTCCGTATTTCATATCCACGTCCGGAAACCATGGCTTCAGCGAAGTGGGAAGGATGGCCTTGTGAGTTGCTTCTGAAATCACTTCCCATTTGCCGTACTTGCCGCGGTTGTCCAGCACGACACCAATCCGTGCCATGCTTTCTGCGGAGAACCCAACTCCACCGGGGAGCACGTTTCGAATTCCCAGTGGTTCGAAAAGATCCCGTTCCATCGCGTCCCAATAATTTCTTCCGCGCAGAAGCTCGAGTGCCCGGACGGAGAGAATCACGCCGACCACGCCGTATCGATGTTTGGCCCCAGGCTTCCATTCGCGCTGACAGTGAGCGATCAGACTTTCATGCCACGTGTGGAAATAGAACAATCGCGAAAATGCGAGGCTCCAGGGAAAGTGAATCCCCGTGAGGTGAGCGTGTGCTGCGCGAAAGGTGAGTTGACTGTCTTCTGGTTGATCGAAGTCGGGTAGAAAATTGCCGACTGGTTCATCCAGCTTGATCAATCCGCGATCAACATAGGTGGCCAGTTGAAGTCCAATCAGCGGCTTCATCGCGGAATCCAGCTTCATGGGCGTGTCGATGGTCACCGGCCGATCATGCAGCGTTCCGTATCCTTTGGCAACAACGATCACACCGTTGCGGGCAATCACCACGGCCATCGGTTCTGAAGTGGACGCATGCCATTCGTCGAGCTTTGCTTCGATTTCTCGCACGCGGTCTTCCGTGATCTCCGCCTCATCCAGCGGCGCTTTCCGCAACTCGGGAGCGGGATCTCCCTTCAGTCGCACTGGCGTCGCCTTGACCACCGCTTTTCCTTCGAGGCCCATGAGTTTGCGTTTGAGCTGGACGTGTCGCGTCGCATTTTCCATTTGCCACTGACCGATACGTGCAGCAGGCACAGCTTGATCTGGATCCAGCAACGCAGCCAGTTCGACAGCACCTGCTTCCGTTGTTCGCCAGCGACGCAGCAATGCGTCAGTTTCCTTGCGATCTGAATTTCGATCGCCTTCGGAAACGAGGGACGAAATACTCCGTTCGGCAAGTTGAGTGAGATTCACGTCCTTCGCAACGCAGCAACAGGTCATGGCTCGGCGAAGCACAGGCCCGGCCGGTACAGGCGCTTCGCCGTAGACGTAATAGCACCCCGGTTTGTCGGCGGTTTCGACTTCTTCGAAGCGTTCGTCAAACCAGCGAGTGGGGATGTCGATGTCGTCGACGACTTTCGCAACTGAGTCGGGGTGCTGCCAGACAAGTTCCGGCAACTTTTGTCCGACCTCAAGAATGAATCCTCCTGGCGGCAGAAATTCCTGCTCACCAAAGCGCTGCTTCAGTTGAGCCATGGGCAGTGGATCGCCGATCGCAGGAGGCTGGGCCTGAGCGGTCGCTGCGACAGTCAATAAGACTGCGATATTGATTGTCCAATTTAAACTTCGCCGCTGCCCCATCAGGAATCTCCATGTGGTATTTTTGCTGTATAAAAAGGACATCGCGGACGTGCAACAGGCCCGTGTCGCATTGCACGACGGCCGTCGCAATTCTGTCTGTGCCATCCTTTTCGAAAAACGCAAACCGCCGCCAGCAGTCTGAGTGATTCAGAAACTGCCGTTAAAGCTGCCAGTCTAATAGACTCGCACTTCCATGACGCGAACGTGATCGATTCCGTTGGTTGCAGTGACTGTGACTCGCAGCGACTTCGTATGGACCACTCCCGGAAACGTATGCTGTCGCCGACGCTGATAGTTGTCGGTGACGGTTATCAGATCCTGCCAGTTGCCATCGTTTGTGCACTGAATGCTGTAGTCACGAACCGTTTCGGACTGCGGTGTACCCCACTGCATTTTGGAATTGTAGCCGTCGTGGTGAGTCAACGTGAGGTGCCGGTGCAAACCTGTGTCGAAGATCAATTGAATCGAATGGATTCGCTGCGGTGTTTGCCAGTCGAATTGGATCCATGCCGGGAATTCGTCACAGACGGACATCCAGCGATGGGAACTCGCCACAGTGCGATCTGCCGCGACGCCGCTTTCGCCATGGACGCTTCGCGTTTGACCTGAGATGACGTTCACAGCTGGTCCCTCAGCCTGTTCACTTGAGGCCGTGATTGTTGCGAGCCTGGTGATGTCGTCAGAGCAGTCGTTCACTTTTCCGATCAGGAACGAATCATCGCTTAGTAGTCTCTGTTGAATCCGGTTCACCAACTGCTGGTCTGTCACGATGTCAGCCGCCGAAACTGATTCTGCGGACGCCAGTGCCGCAGCGGTGCCAACGCCCTGCCCGATCGCCGCACATGTTGCCATCACTCGCGTTGACGAAAACGCGACATGAGTTGCGGAAATATTCCGCCCGGCGAACATCAAATTGCGCACGTCGCGGGCCACGCAACTTCTCAATGGTATATCGTACAGCCGCGGCAAAGCATGCTGGACGCAGGGTTCCTCGTCCGGCACGTCGACACCTTCCGGCGGGTGCAGATCCATTGACCAGCCGCCGTACGCTATTGCGTCATCAAATCGACGGGATGTTTGCAGGTCCTGTTGAGTCAGAACGTGTTGGCCGATGAATCGTCGGCTTTCACGCTTGCCAGGAACAAACCCAATCCATTCCAGTGCCCAGTGCGACGCTGAAAACGGATCTTCGCCAGCGGCGGTCCCTGCTGGCCCATTCTTGATGTGATTCCAAATCCCCAGCGTCACCGCCAGAAGTTCGTCACGGATTGTTTCGTTGTCTTTGATTGTGTCGAGCGTCCCGCCCCATTCGGCCCACCAGTATCCGTATTCGTGAGTTGGTTCTTCTTCACCGGGGCAGGCGTACAGTCGCAGTCGCAAGTCTTCCTTTGTGAACGAGCGTACCCAGTTTGGGGCGACAAACGGCATCGGCCGGTCGTGTCGGCGAGCTGTAATCAGAATGGTTGAACCCAATTGATGAGAATCCGCCTGTTCACGTGCAAGTGGTTCGTTGAACGCATCTTTCCCTTCGCGGCCCCTCATGAATTCCGCTCCCGCTTCGAAGGCGAGACGTCCGTCTCCCGTACAATCGATGAAGGTCGTGGCGTCGATTCGAAAGCGGTCTTCGGTACTGGGACGTTCGGCAATCACGTGTCCAATTTTGTTGACGCCTTGCTGCATCTGCACTTCGTTGACCGAAGTATTCAGCAGCAACGTGAGGTTCGGCTCACTACGTACTTTGTCGTACAGAATCAGGTCAAACATTGACGCGGAACGCTGTGGGTTTCGCACACAGTTTTCCAACCGAATCTCTTCGATAATGCCACCTTCACGAGCCTCCGTCTGCAGTTCCTTGCCACGATCAAATCGGCCCGTTCCGTTGGCTCCGACGATATGCATTCGGATTTCGCTTGACGCATTTCCTCCCAGAACCGGTCGGTCGTGACAGAGAATCACTTTCGCGCCGCAGCGAGCGGCTGCCAGAGCACAGGGGACTCCTGCCGCACCGCCGCCAGCAACCAGAACGTCACAGTTGAGCTGATGTGTGGTTGTCATTGCGCGTTTACGGTTGCACCTTTGCCAGGTAGATGCAGGTCTTCTCTTCGTGCGACGAGTAGTAGCTGATCCACAGAATCCCATCGTGCAGAACCATGCCCGGATAGCTGGTGTCGCCGCCGGACGGAAGTTCAAGGCATTCCGTCAGCGTCCCCGCCTCAGGATCCACCCACGAAAGCGACGTGCGAGCTCGCGGCGAGTAAAGTCGGGTGGCCGCAAGAATTCGTCCGTCCGGAAGCTGAACCATGTTGGGGCCTCCGATGCGCAGGTTGAGCTCTTGCCACGTCCAATCTTTGAACGGTGGTTTTGACTGTCCGAGCAAGCCCATCTTCGAACCGGTTTCGTGCCGCAGCAGGCAAAGTGCGGAGCCGTCTTTCTTGAACAGAATCCGGTCTTCTCCGACACCGTTTGGCACGTTGACTTTTTCAATCCACGTGTCGTACGTTTTGCCATCGGTGCTTTTGTACAGTCGGAAGGTGCGTTTCGACCGATCTCGATTCGTTTCGTAACCCATCGAATAGGCAACGCCATCGTGCCATTGAGTTCGCCAAAGCCAGAAGCCGGGATCGCCGATCCGCCGGCCCTCATCCCACGTCCGGCCTTTGTCGGAAGAAATCCAGGACATTGAGTGATATCGGATTGGTTTGTCCGCCTGCATGCCGGCACCATTCAGTAGAAAACGCCCGTCTGGCATCAAGCTCAGCTTGGCATCACGAAGGTCATCGGTGGGGTGAGAAATCAACGCCAGAGATTCCCAGTCCTCACCATCTTTGGACGTGATCACTCGCAGCGATCCGTCTGGTGAAACGTGTTTGCTTCCTTCGCGAAAGACGCAATACCATTGCCCCTCATGACGCAGCAGATCTGTGAAGGCGTTGTGCGGTGCCTTGTCCCAGATACGGCGTGTCTCAAGGATCTTTGGCGAAGATTTTTCCTGGGCCGACACGTCTGCCGCACAAACCAGCAGTGCTGCAATCGCAATACACGTCGAAATTCTATTCATGGATTCAGGTTCAGATATGAGGTCGGAGGTTCGCGTTTCGTTGATGTTACATCTGAATACCGAAGACGCAATTGACACCGCGCGTGAACAGCGACCCGCAGGCGATTTCGGGCAGCATTGGGGAAGAATGCCGCATGCGAAGTAACGGCGTCTGGGACCGCTTAACTGTGGTAATGAGTTTCGCGACGAGGATCTGATTGCCGTTTCAGTTTGGCGAGGCCCGTCGGGCTGAACTCAGCTGTGGAGGTTGGACGTTCCCTCGCTATGTCGAGGGCAATCAAGACATCAGTGACAGCTGTCGCGTGCGCCGCCTTGAGTTGACGGATTGGACGCGTGCAAACGGTGAGATTTGTGTAATAATCAACAGCGAGCTGCGCTCTCACGCCCTGCCTCGACCCACCCCATAGCCTGCCTGCCTCTCTTCGCGAGTACTTCCATGTTCCTTCCTTCTCTAGGAAGCCCGCCGCCTGTGCGTGCTTCCCGCCAGCATCTCCATCGCGCGAAAAACACGAATGCCAGGATTCCTGCGGGGATCGTGCCGCTTTTGATAATTGGCTTGATGCCGGCAGCGTTGCACGCTCAGGATGCGGGAGTCGTTGTGGCTCGAGTGGTGAATCGGGAAGTGAACACGGGGCACCGCGTTGTTGGTTCGGTGATGCCGATTCAATCCAGCACCGTGGGTACAGCGGTCGACGGGCGTGTGCTGGAGTTCCTGGTCAACACCGGTGATGCCGTCAAAGCGAGACAGCCGCTGGCGAAACTGCGAACCGGCACGCTGGAAATCGAACTTGCGGCCAGTCAGGCGGAACTGAAACTACGCAAGGAAGAACTTCGCCAACTCAAAAACGGCGCGCGGCCGGAAGATATCTCTGAAGCGCGGGCTCGCATGCTGGCGGCGAAGGCCAATCACAAGAATTCGTTGACGCACCTGAATCGCCTGAAACAACTTTTTGAGCGGCAAGCCACCAACCAAACGGATTTGGATGATGCTGCAGAACGCAGTGAAGCCGCCAGTCAGAATCTACTCGCTCTGCAGGCGGCCTTTGGCCGAATCGAAGCGGGGCCTCGCGAAGAAGAGATTGCTCAGGCGACCGCGCGAGTCGAATTGCAGCAGGCGAATGTTGAATTAATCGAAGACCGAATTAAGAAGTACATCATCTACGCGCCGTTCGACGGCTACGTCACCGCCGAACATACTGAGGTCGGTGAATGGGTGAGCAACGCGGACCCGATCGCGGACGTGATCGCTTTGGATCATGTGGAAATCGTCTGCAATGTTCCGGCCGAACAAGCCGTCCGACTGCAGCAAAACAAAGACGTCCGTATTGAATTTCCGGAACTTCCCGGTGACGTGTTTACGGGACAGATCAGTCAGATTGTTCCCATCGCCGATTCGCGGACACGCACGTTTCCGGTCAACATTCGGCTGAAGAATACCACTCGCGACGGCCGCCCCGTGCTGATGGCGGGCATGCTGGCACGAGCCATATTGCCAACCGGCAACCGCACCGTCATGCCGCTGGTTCCCAAAGATGCGTTGGTTCTAAATGGAAGTCGTCGATATGTGTTTGTCGCGACGCCCGATGGAAATGCCGAACGAGCGGCAAGTGTGCGTTCTGTGCCTGTGACGTTGGGGATTGCCGATGAGGGACTGATTCAGGTCAGCGGTGAACTCAAGGCGGGCGACCTGGTTGTGGTGCGCGGCAATGAGCGATTGAAAGATGGTCAGCAGGTTGTGCTGAATCTTGCTGAAACAACATCAGTTTCCGTGGGGGACTGATCATGCAACTGATTGAATCGTTCATTCGCAACCCCGTCAAAGTTTCCGTCGGCGTGCTGCTGGTGGTGATGTTCGGTGCCATTTGTCTGGTTCGGATGCCGCGGCAGCTGGCTCCGTCGGTGCAGAATCCGGTGCTGACTATCGAAACCAGTTGGCCGGGTGGAAGTCCGCAGGAAATCGAACGCGAGATCGTGCAGGAGCAGGAAGAGCAACTGCAAGGCGTCGAAGGTGTGACCAAGATGTCATCCGAATGTCTGGATTCATCCGGCCGGATTACGTTGGAATTTGTCGTCGGTACAAACATCGAAGACGCGATGCTGCGAGTTAACACGCGACTGCAACAGGTGCGGGAATACCCAATCGACGCGTTGGAACCCGTCATCAGTGCGTCGGATGTCGCGGACCGACCGATCGCCCGCTTTGTGTTGACGGCGAAACCGCCAGACGTTGAACAGATTCATGAGTTTCAGCAGAAGTATCCGGATTTGGCTGAGGCTCTTGCCCCCGCCAGTCGCGCCATGAACAGCGGCCTGCGCGTCTTCCGGCTGCAGGAAGCGTGGCGCGAGTTGGGTGACGAACATCCGGAATTGAAGCAGCTTCTGCCACCGGAGCTCGACCTTCAGGAAGTTCGCAAGTTTGCGGAAGACTACATCGAAACTCAACTGGAACGAGTGTCCGGTGTTTCTGATGCGTACACCTACGGCGGTCAGCAGGAAGAACTCCAGGTCATCGTCGATCCGGATCGCCTGGCCGCTCGTCAGTTAACCGTGATCGACGTTCGCAACGCGCTGCAGAACCAAAACAAAGACACTTCAGGCGGTGACTTCTGGGAAGGCAAACGCCGATGGGTGATTCGCACGCTCGGGCAGTTTCGCAGTCCGGAACAAGTGAAGCAACAGGTGCTGACCGTGCGCGATGGTGCTCCAATTTACGTCGGCGATGTGGCCGACGTGCAAATCGGTTTCAAGAAGATGGACAGCGTGTCGCGGCGTTACGGTGTGTCCAGCAACGGAATGGCCGTGCGTCGAGCGTCCGGAGCCAATGTGTTGTCCGTCATGGTTGGCATTCGCGCAGCGACGAAACAGCTGAACGAAGGCATTCTGAAACAGCGAGGATTGGAACTGTATCAGTATTACGATGAGACCGAATACATTCATGCGGCGATTGGACTGGTCCAGCAAAACATCTTCCTCGGCGGCGCACTGACGATGATCGTGCTGCTGTTGTTTCTGCATCTGGGACGTCGGACGTTGATGATCGTTCCTTTGATTGCAGCGTCAGCGATCGCGGCTGCCTATGTGTCGTCCACGTATGTTCTGGTGACATTGGCGCTGGTGATCGTGGGCGGGTTTTGGTTTGGTCGAGGTGCACTCGTCGTTGGTCTCGCGATTCCGGTCAGCGTGATTGGGACGTTTCTGTTGCTGGGGTTGATGGGCCGATCGTTGAACGTCATCAGCCTTGCCGGGCTGGCATTCGCCGTGGGCATGCTGGTCGACAATGCCGTTGTTGTGCTGGAAAATATTTTCCGCCGCTTCGAAGAAGGAGAAGATGCGTTTACCGCGTCGGTGAATGGCACAAAAGAAGTTTGGGGCGCTGTTGTGGCGTCGACGCTGACGACGATTGCGGTGTTCGTGCCCGTGTTGTTTGTGGAAGAGATGGCCGGGCAATTGTTCCGCGACATCGCTCTGGCCATCAGTTGCGCGGTCGGATTATCACTGGTGGTTTCGTTCACCGTGGTTCCAACGGCAGCGTCGCGGTTGTTCAAGCGTTCGAAGTCAAAGGATCCCAATGCCGCGAACGTGGACGACACCAAAATCGACAATGCCGATCCAAAATCGCAGGGGCTTTTGCCTCGATTTTTGCAGTGGTGCGGCTCGCTTGTCATTCGCGTTGTGATTTCCAGTAATCGCTGGATTCAACGCGGTACCGTTCGATCGCTGGCAGTTGTGCTGGTGATGGTCGGGGCATCGGTGGGGTTGAGCTACCTGTTTTGGCCGAAGGTGGAATATCTGCCATCCGGAAACAGAAACTTCGTATTCTGCAGCGTGTCGCCGCCGCCGGGATACAACATGGACCAGTTGCTGGCCATGGGCACAAAGATCGAAGACGACCTGAAACCGTATTGGAACGCCGATCCAGGAAGTCCGGCTGCGGAGGAACTTGAGTACCCCATCATCAGCTACTACTTTTACGTCGTGCGTGGTCGCCAGGTGTTTATGGGGTTCGAGGCGCAGGACGAAACTCGCGTCCACGAATTGATCCCGCTGATCAAAGAAGTCGCCTCACAGTTCCCTGGCACCATTGCAGTGGCCAAACGCTCCAGCCTGTTTGAGCGAGGACTCACGGGAGGCCGTACGGTGGACATCGAAATCACGGGCCCGGATCTCGAACATCTGGTTACGATTGGTGGCCAGGTTCTAAGCGACGTGAAAGAACTGCTTCCGGATGCGCAAGCGATGCCGCAGCCGAGTTTAGATTTGTCCGGTCCGGAAATCCACATCGAACCACGTCTGATGCAATCATCGGAAATGGGCATCCATGCTTCTGATTTGGGCTACACGGTGGATGCTCTTGTCGATGGGGCTTATGCGGGCGACTACTTTTCCGGCGGTGAAAAAATTGATTTGACGATTGTCGGTCAGCAATCATTCGCCGAGCGAACTCAGAATTTGAACGACCTTCCGATTTCTACCGATCTTGGCCAGCTGGTCCCGCTGTCAGCCGTCGCAGAAATACGACTCAGCAGCGGCCCGGAACAGATCAATCGCCGCGAACGGCAGCGAGCGATCACGATTCAGGTGACACCGCCGGTCACGATGCCGCTGGAAGATGCGATGGCGAAGATCAACGATTCTATCGTGACGCCACTGCACCGCGGTGAGATGCTTGAAGGCGGTTATATGGTGACGCTGTCGGGGACGGCCGACAAACTTCGCGAAGCCTGGGGCGCGTTGAAGTGGAATCTTATATTGGCGCTGGCGATCACATATCTGCTGATGGCAGCGCTGTTCGAATCATGGCTGTACCCGTTTGTGATCATCTTCAGTGTGCCGCTGGGAGCGGTTGGCGGAATTTTGGGACTGACGGTGTTGAACCTGTTCGTGTTCCAGGCACTCGACGTCCTGACGATGCTGGGCTTTGTGATCCTGATTGGCACGGTGGTGAACAATGCAATTCTTATCGTGCATCAGTCACTCAACCACATGAGGGAAGAAGGAATGGATGCGCGCGACGCGATTCCGCTAAGCATCCAGACGCGTATTCGTCCGATCTTCATTACCACGTTGACAACGGTACTCGGACTGCTTCCTCTGGTCGCGTTTCCCGGTGCCGGCAGTGAACTTTATCGCGGACTCGGAAGCGTGGTTCTTGGCGGTTTGCTGATGTCGACTTTGTTCACGCTGTTTTTGGTTCCCACCGTTTTCGTACTGACGCTCGACGCGAAACACGGGCTGGTATCGATCCTGGGCCTGAACGCTGACGACACACCAGCGCTTCCCGTTCCGTCTGTGGCGAAATGATCGTCACACGGAAGGGACCGAAAGCGGGGACAGGGCGCCGTTCGCAGGAAGTGGCGACCTACAGCGTGTTACGCTGACTTGTCGCCGCGGCGGACCGATTTCGATAGCAAATCGTCTGCTCCCACGAGCCCCACGCGGCAATGAGTTTAGGTAAACTACTCTAAACTCTCAGGAAGATCTTGTGTCGATACAGGAAATACAAGAGCAGCCATTCGACTGCCAGTGTGCCAACAAGAAGCACAAGCGTGCCGGAATCTCCAGTCAGGCGAGCCACGCCTCCGAAGAAGAACTCGGCAATGTCGCGAAAGTTAACGAACTCCTTGCAGATGTAGATCGTGATGGCGTTGGCACCAATCACGACCCAAAAAAACGCGAGCCAACGCCATTTCAAAACGTCTATGACAGCGTAGAAAAGGGCCAGCAACAGCAAACTCCATCCGGCGGCGACAAGCACAAAGCTGCTCGTCCACAGGTTCTTGATAACCGGGAAGCTCAGCCCCCAAAAGCCACCGACGCCGAGGCTCACAACACCCGCGAGCGCCAGAGACGCTACTTTCTTCCACGGGCCCAGGTTTGACTGCAGCAACGTTCCGGCAAGGACTCCCAGCATCGCTGTGGTTACGGCGGGGATCGTGGACAGGATGCCTTCGTTGTCACCGTAACCGTAGTACTTTTCCAGAATGATCCCGGGTAAGACGTTCCGGTCGACATGGCCTGCCAGGTTGCCTTCTTTCGAATAGTCGCCCGCAACTCCGCCGGGAGGTGGAATGAAAACGAACACGGCCCAGTATCCCAACAGTATTACCGCAATGATGATGCTCTGAGTACGCCAGTTTGTGTGTAGTTAAATCAATCCGGCGATCGTATACCCGATTCCAATTCGCTGCAGCACGTGCATGTAACGCATGTTGGCAAAGTCGAACTGCAACACATCGTTGTACACAAATCCCAGCAGGATCAGCAGAAAGCCGCGACGAAACAATCGGCGGTAGGCGGCCGTCGGCTGCCCTGAGTATTTCTGAAGCGAATACGGCAACACGCACCCGACCAGGAACAGAAACAGAGGAAAGATCAGGTCATAAAACCGAAAGCCTTCCCATTCGACATGTTTGAACTGCAACGCCAGACGGCTTGCAAATGATTCGGGATCGGCGTTCTTCAGCAATTCGATGGCAATCGAACTGCCGCCAACAATCCAGAACATGTCGAATCCGCGTAGAGCATCAATCGAAACGATGCGTTCAGTCGTTTGCTGCGTAGAGGCGGCAGGCTCGGTGAGTCCCGGATGATCTGACATGAACGTGCTTGTTAGAAAAGTGAAAATGAAAAGTCAGCCGTCAATGCGCGCTGACTCAACTGAGAAAAGCGGCATTCCCGTGGACGCAGGAACGCACTTTCTGCGGATAGATTCAGCGACTACGATAAAGACAGTCATGTTGAATATCCAACTCAGGCTTCGCGGCTGGCTCATCCGGACTCTCTGTTCCGGCATGCTGCACCAATATTGCAGAATGTGCCCTGCAGGCTGCAGTTTTCGATCTGAGAGAACGACCATACATAGGGCGACTGTTGCCAGCCGAGTTTGCTTACTGGGGCGGTAGAACAACGGAGTGCGCCTTCAGATCATGAGCCACCTTAAAAACTGGCGTTTGCGGAACCGAAGAAGTAGACTGCCAGCCGAAACTGTGTTTTGCGACGCCGTTTCGAGCCCGGAGTTCATCTTCACCGAATTCGCATCAACTTTGTCAGTAGTGAACGGCAATCTTGAAATCATATCTCCACATCCTATTGGTAGCCTTCGCCCTGCAGTTCGCGGTCACACCGCGCGTTTCAGCGGCTGACGTCAATTTTCAGCGGGATGTCGCGCCGATTTTGCAGACGCACTGCTTGCGTTGTCACAACGAACGCGACCAGCGCGGAGAGCTGTCGCTGCAGACAAGCCTGTCGACGTTTGAAGGCGGCGAAAGTGGTGAGATCATCACGCCTGGCGATGCGGAATCCAGCTACTTGATGGATTTGATTGTCCCGTCGGGCGGTACGGCAGAAATGCCGAAACGGGAAGCTCCGCTTGAACCGGAGGAAATCGCCGTCATTCGCAAATGGATCGAATCCGGTGCTGTGTGGCCGGATGGGGTAGTTTTGGAACCGCCCGTCCTTTGGTCACTCAAACCGATCCAGCGTCCTGACGTCCCGGAGGAAATCGCGCTGCTACAGCAATTTCCTATCCGAAGTCCGATTGATTCTTTTGTCGCTGCACGACTTACAGAAGCCGGGCTGACACCGGCTGCGGAGGCTGATCGGCACACGCTTATTCGTCGCCTGTATCTTGACTTGGCGGGCTTGCCGCCGCTGCCGGGTGCAGTGGAATTGTTTGTGAATGACACGTCCGCCACTGCTTACGAGAACCTGGTCGACGATCTGCTGGACTCACCGCATTTCGGCGAACAATGGGGCCGCCACTGGCTCGACCTGGCTCGCTACGCGGATAGCGAGGGCTACCTTGGAGACAGCGAACGACCTCACGCGTGGGTTTATCGCGAATGGGTCATCAACGCGATCAACGATGACATGCCGTTCGACCAGTTTACGATCGAACAGCTTGCCGGAGATCTGCTGGATGAACCCACCGTCGAGCAGAAAGTCGCCACCGGATTTCACCGCAACACTTTGCGAAATACAGAAGCCGGCGTCGATCTCGAACTGTACCGCACCAAGGAAATTGTGGACCGAGTCAACACGACCGGCATGGTGTGGCTTGGTCTGACTCTGGGATGCGCCGAATGCCACGACCATAAGAATGATCCGATCAGCCAGAAGGAATTTTATCAACTGTATGCGTTCTTCAATAACGCAGACGAAGTGGGCGTCACGGCCACTCGGCCCTGGGAAATTGTCGAACACAAGCAAAAGATGGACGCCTGGCAACCGACTTGGGACAAACTGCTGCAGGAGTTGAAAGGCTACGAGTCTCCGGATTTGACGCCGGAGCAACAGGCCGAAGTCGCTGCGGTGTTCAAGAGCTATCGTAAGGCCTCGCATCTGAGCAAAATCGAAAAGTTCTATCGAACAAAGGATGCCGGCTGGAAATCGCTGCGGGCGCGAATGACGGCTCATCTCGAAAAAAGACCCGCACCTCTGGGAACCAAAGCGCGAGCGTTTGCTGAGCGTACCAAGGATCGTCGCGAAACTTATATTCACGTTCGCGGTGTCTACAATCGTCCCGGCGAAGTGGTTGAGCTCGCGACACCTCGCGTGTTGCCTCCGCTGCATTCTCGCGGCGCTGAGCCGGACCGGTTCGATCTGGCGCGATGGCTGTTTGATGAATCGAATCCCCTGACAGCTCGCGTGGCCGCGAATCGAATCTGGCATCAGTTGTTTGGTGTGGGCCTGGTGTCTACGCCGAACGATTTCGGAACCCAGGGAGCGAAACCATCGCACCCGTTGTTGCTGGATTGGCTGGCGACTGAATACCGGCAGCTAGGTTGGAGCCGCAAAGCACTGATTAGGGAAATCGTGTTGTCGTCGACGTACCGAATGTCGTCCGCATCAAATTCGGTGCCCGGTCAGGACGACGCCGGCAACCTGCTGCTGTGGCGGCAGAATAGCTTTCGAGTGAATGCGGAAAGCGTTCGCGATCTGCATCTGACAGCCAGCGGTCTGCTGGACCGCACGATTGGTCGTCAAGGAATCCGTCCGCCGCTGCCATCATTCGTGACGGAAGTTGGTCGCAGCGTCAAATGGCCGGTCAGCAAAGGTAGCGACCGTTATCGTCGCGGGATGTATATCTTTTTCAAACGCACGGTGCCCTACCCTATGCTGATGACGTTCGACGCGCCGGATGCGAATATTTCGTGCAGTCGGCGAGAACGGTCCAATACGCCGCTGCAGGCTCTGACGTTACTGAACGATCCCGTGTTCTATGAGTGTGCTCAGGAACTGGGCCGTAAAGCGGTCGAGCGATTTCCTGAACAACCTGAAGATACCATCAGCCTGATGTTCTTCCGTTGTCTTGGCCGCCAACCGGCCGAGCATGAGCTGAAGACTCTGATGGCCGCTTACCACGATCTGGTGGCACTCAAAGCGAAGGAGTCTGGCGTCGCGGCTGACAACCTTGATCACAGCGGGCGAGACGCGATGACGACCGTCGCGAGAATCGTGATGAATCTGGACGAGTTTATTACGCGGGACTGAACAGGAAACGATGACCACCACCAACACCGATTCGTGTCATTTCGACCGTCGACGATTCTTCACGTCCGCTGCCAGCGGATTAGGATCAGTGGCGATGGCGTCTATGCTGCAGGACGACGGTCTGCTGGCGGCTGATTCGCAATTGCCGTTTTCTCATTTCGTTCCGAAGGCGAAGCGGTGCATCTATCTGTTTATGGAGGGTGGGCCGAGTCAGATGGATCTGTGCGATCCAAAGCCGAAGCTAAATGAACTCGACGGCCAGCCGATGCCGGAATCGTTACTCAACGAAATCAAGTTTGCATTCATTCAGAAAGAAAGCGCCCGGCTAATGGGCTCACCCCGCCGATTCCAGCGGTACGGGGAATGCGGAATGGAGTTGTCCGAGCTGATGCCTCACATCAGTACCTGCGCAGATGACATTGCCCTGGTTCGTTCGATGCATTGCGACCAGTTCAATCACCTGCCTGGTCAACTGCTGATGCTCAGCGGTTCACCACTGCAGGGGTGGCCGACGTTGGGATCGTGGCTCAACTACGGTCTCGGCAGCGAATCAAAGAACCTGCCCAGCTACGTGGCGATGACAACGCTCGGTCGCGGCCTGCCTGGCGGAGCATCCAGTTGGTCCAGCGGGTTTCTGCCGTCGCAGTATTCGGGCACACTGTTTCGCAATCAGGGAAGTCCCGTGCTAAACCTCGCCAATCCTCCCGGCGTGTCGCGCGATGTTCAGTCGAGAAGTTTGCAGGCGATCAACGATCTCAATCGTGAGCGGTTTGACCGCATTGGCAATCCGGAAATCGCCAGTCGCATCGAAGCATACGAACTCGCTTTTCGAATGCAGCAAACGGCTCCGGAACTGTTGGATCTGTCTGGCGAATCCAAAGCAACGCTCGAAGCATACGGGCTTGATCGTCCTGACACGGCGAAAGACACCACGGCAGGGTTCATGGGATCTTACGCCCGCAACTGTCTACTCGCTCGCCGCATGATCGAACGCGGCGTGCGATTTGTGACGTTGTTTCTGTCCACATGGGATCACCACAGCGGACTGGACAGTGGTCTGGAACGCTATACGCAGATTTCCGATCAACCTGTCACAGCTCTGCTGAAAGATCTGAAGCAACGCGGGCTGCTGGACGAAACGCTGGTGGTCTGGGGCGGAGAATTCGGCAGGACGCCGCTGGGTGAGAATCGTGCCAACTTCAAGACGGTGACCGGTCGCGACCATCACCCGTATTCCTTCAGCATGTGGCTGGCAGGAGGCGGCGTCAAAGGCGGTCAGGTCATCGGCGAAACCGATGAAATCGGTTGGGGAGTCGCCAAAGATCCCGTTCACGTCCACGACCTTCACGCAACGCTGTTACATCTGTTTGGCCTGGACCACGAGCGATTGACCTACCGATTTCAGGGGCGTGATTTTCGCCTGACCGACGTCGCCGGAAATATCGTCAACCAACTGCTCACTTGATCGGCGCAGTCCGGGAATCGCGCTGACGGCAGTTGGCCGGTGTTCGCTCCTTGGTTATTCGTAAAGCCGTGCTTGTGCTCATTTTGTCATCGTGGACTTCCCATGAATCTCGTCGTTGACGTCATTTCCGATGTGATTTGCCCCTGGTGCTTCATTGGCAAGCGGCGGCTTAGCAATGCGATTTCATCCCTTGGCGACGACGCTGAAATTCAAGTGCGTTGGCATCCGTTTCAGTTGAACCCGACTATGCCCGCCGAGGGTATTACTCGCAGAGAGTATCGGACCAGGAAGTTCGGCAGTTGGGAGCGATCACAGGCGTTGGATGCCAACGTCACTGCTGTTGGGGCAGCGGAAGGAGTTTCGTTTTCGTTCGACAGGGTCGAACGCACGCCGAACACTGTTAATGCACACCGAGTCAATTGGCTTGCGGGCCAGCGCGGCGCCCAGGATGCCGTTGTGGAATCGCTATTCATGGCGTATTTCAGTCACGGCCTGGATATCGGAGACCCAAAGACGTTGGCTCAGCTTGCGGCTGATGCCGGGCTGAAGAGGCCGGATGTCGAACGATTGCTGAACAGTGATGACGGCATGGAAGAGATTGCCGCAGGAAAAGCTTTCTCGCGACAACACAACGTCAGCAGTGTGCCATTCTTTATCGTCAATGACGAAGTCTTATTGTCCGGCGCTCAGCCACCAGAAACGTTTCTTAAAGCGTTTAAGTTGGCCGGCGGATCTACAGCTGGTTCGCCGCCTGGCGAAGTTCAGTAATCGCCTGATTGGCAATGAAGTTGAATACGGCCAACAGCGACGCAATTGTGGACCTCACATCTTCGCATTCGAACTGAAACTGCTCAACGCTTTCCTTTGAAGTGTTTGGCTGAGGACCACACATGAGACGCGTCAAGACGGCATCGAAATTTCTGCTGGCGATCTTCATGATCGGTGCTGGCACAATGCACTTTGTGAATCCAGAGTTCTTTCTGCGGATCATGCCACCATATCTGCCGCTGCATGCGGAACTCGTGATGATCAGCGGCGCTGGTGAGATTCTGTTGGGCGTCTTGTTGCTGGTGCCGAAGTTATCTTATATGGCGGCATGGGGAATCATCGCCCTGTTAATCGCCGTCTATCCGGCCAACATCTATCTCTACCAGAATCAGGACTTGATGCCGGCGCCACCGCTTGTTCACCTTCTGAGGTTGCCGATGCAGGGCCTATTGATCCTGTGGGCGTACTGGCATACGAAAGATGCAACTCACGACGCTGCGTCGTCCGAGCCTGGCCGCCTATGACGTGCCAAGCCACCGGATCAAGTGAACTCGACCGGAAGTGCGATCGCCACTTTGATGCGGCAGGACTTGCGAGCGAAACCGCGACTCGTTGAAGGAGCAGCCGCGCCGATTGCTAACTCACCTTTGACGTGGTGACGTGGTAACAGAAGAAGCATCCGTCGCAATTTACTGAGCTTCCAATGTGCCCGGCCTTATACGCTGGACGTTTAGTTTTGCGGGTCCGTCTGTTGATTGACGGCATCTGTTTCTGAGCCAGAGGGCCGGATGAGTTCGAAGTATTTGCGAATGGTTTGGCGATGGCCAAGAGGAATGGATTCGGATTCCAGGACCGATTCACTTAACGCTTCGTATTCTTCGGCCTTCTGGCGATACGCCCGAGCGGCCTGCTGTTGTTGCTCACTGCTGGCTTCGGTTTCAATGTCCACATCGCCCGAGGCTGATTCCTGCCCCTTGAGATTCATCTGTGGCTTCGTTTTGAGTTTGGCGGTCTTATCGCCGGCTTCATTTCCGCTGGCGGCCGAACCTGCTTTGCTGCCGCCTTTCTTCGCATTCATTCCTGCCTGACTTCGACATTCGCCTTCACATTCGGATTTGCATTCGCCAAGACACTTACACTGCTTTTTAAGCAGGTCCGATAGCTTTTTCTTTCGTGCCTGTTTCTTTGCCGCGCCTGCGAGTCCCTTCATGCCGTCGCTGAATTTGCCGCGATTGCCCTGGCTTAGGCCCTGACTGATTTGACTTGCGGCCTCCTGAATCGTTTTCTTCTGGCTGCCGTCGGCGTTATTCTGTTTCAACTGGTCTAGCTTTTCGGTGACCGCTTTTTCGGTCTTGCGGTCGAGGTCCGGCATCTCCAGCTTCACAAGTTCTTCAGCCGCTTTTTCCATGTCGCCTTTTGCTAAGGCACTACCCGCGGTCGCCATGGCTTCGGAAAGCGACAATGCCTCCCCAATTTGCTGCAGTTCGGCAGCGGCCTGAGGATCGGTCAGTTGTTGCTGCATCTGTTGCAGTGACGCTTCCATTTCTGACAGCTTGGCGAGTGCTTCTTTCGGATCGACGCCGGGTTCTTTTAGCTGTTCAATCATCTGCTGCAGATCCTTCACAAGCTGGTCGAGTTCCGGGTCCGGCTGTTGTTCCTGAAGTGTCTTCAGTTCTTCCAGGCCGTCTTCGAGTCGATCGGCTTGTTGATCCACGACTTCGTTCGTGACTTCGGCCGCCGCAAGATCGGTTGGCGGTCCGGAGAACGCTGTCAACAGAACGGCGGCTATCGTCATAGCGATGGCCACGGGCCACAGCTTTGGGTATTCGATCGGCACAACCTGAGTCGGCTGAATGGAGGCTGCATGCTCTTCAGCGTCGTCCAGTTGGAGTCTGCAGAGTGCTGCAGAAGCCGAATCGTCGGCGGTTTGGGAAAACTGCAAAGCGGTTTCAGTGCGATCTTTGAGGTTGCACGCCTTGTCGATGGCAGCGGCCGCATTGCGCGTCGAGCGGCATGTGAAAAAGGCCCAGCCGATTCCAAGCAATGGTCCGGACAAGCCTGCGGCAGCGATCCATCCCCAGCTAAAGAGGCCGCCCGATGAAAGGCGCCAATATGCCAGCAGGCCGGCGACTGAGCTACCGGCAATCAGGCCGATGCACACACACTTCCACACCCATTCCTGCTGCTGGCGTTGGCGAACGGCCTTCACCTGTTGCTGAAGCTGAGTCATTGGGGCGTCCTTTGAAGGAGACGAATTCGGAAACTGCCGTGCCACGGGTGCAACCAGATCATGTTACCCAGGGGAGGTCCATTTTGAACAGGGGGTTCTGCTCAGATTTTATTATTGTTCTGCCACAAGTTTCGCATCCGGGGCCTGGCGAATCTGAAACCTGGGGATGACGGCGGTCAACTTCGCGACAGCGTCGGAACACTTCGCTATACAGGAAACCTCCTTAATTGCCGCCTCGCCTACCGCAAATGACGCCAGAATTTTGAAGTCATCGGAACCGTCTGCGGCCGTGAAACAGAATATCTGCCCGCCCTGTCTGACCAGCCGAAGACGCCCTGAAGTTGTGGCTCCGTGGAACGTTTGATAGTCGACGGAGTGGTGTGAACCGTCTGGCGTGAGTCGGAGTAGTTGAGTTTTGTAGACGGGTTTATCGCCGTCGAGAGACACGCTGCATTCCACGCGTGATTGCTGCGGATCGTCCAATACGGCTTCGAACACCAATCCAACTCCCCAGCCTTCCTTGTGAGGAACGATATTCAGGTTCGCGTAGTCGACAGTCAGTTCGCAATCGCTTTTAATCGGAGACTTGTACGCAACGCCAGGCCAGGACTGCCAGTCTTTGCTGTCATGCAGCATCACTTGCAAGCCGTCGGCACCAGTTTGCAGCCGATCTTTGGGGCCTCGGCCGGTGAGCTTTAGTTCTGCCAGTTGTTCAAGCGGTTGCGTCAGATCTGCATCGACCGTCAGTTTGCCTTCGGGCAGTAGACTGCGACTACCGTCAACGGGCGCCGCCAGTTGTTGTTCGGCGACCGGCGGCAGAGTGTTCGGCCAGTCGCCACGGTACACCAGCCGGCGCACTCGGCCCGCCACGGGTGTGAACCGAAACAAACCAAACTGTCGTTCGTTGGCGGCGTCGGAAATTTCCACTTCCGCCACATCGACATCGTTTACACGGATAGTCAGCCGATCGCCCGCCAGCGAAAGCCGCACGCGATTCCAGTCTTTGTTTTTTAGCGGCACGCTATCGACTGACGAAGGGACGGCTTCCTGGTTGCCCGGCGGCAGGCCTGAAGTATCGTATTGAGCGTTCGTCAGCCTGTGACGCTTCACTCCGTTTGGTGTCAGCAGGAATGCGGATGATCCGATGGCAGGATGCAGTTCGAAGGCATCGGGTTCGTACCAAGTTTCGAATTCGATCACTCCGTCTTCCAGCATTGGCCGTTGGTAACGCAACAGGCTTTCACGGACGACATGAGCCTTCTGTTTTGCGGCGGGTTGAGCTGTGAGTTCGTCCTTGATTCGTTTCCATGGAGCGTCTTCGGATTCCTTCGTGCTGAACCATTCTCCATACGTGTCGGCTCGCCACGCGGCCCAGCCGTCCATGTCGATCAGATCAATCTCGGTAGGAATTTCGGGCGTCCCGAGAATTCTCAGGTTGCCGATCAGCGTGTTGTCCAGAGCACGATTTGCCTGCAGCACCAGCCATGGATCGGGGGGATCCTGAAAGGTGTGTTCGTGAATCTGGACGCCGTTGGTGAAGGTCGTGACCTTGCGCCCATCCACTTTAATCCGAAAGTCGGCCAGCGTGTCCCAGGCGGGAAGATTGAGTGCCCCGCCGGCATTGGTTGAACTGTGCATTATTTTGCTGACCCGCGCCGCCGACTGATCATGTTGAGGTTCTGCCGAATGCATGCCCCAGCCAATTGCAACTTCGCGGTAGCCGTGAGTGGACCGAGTCGCCTGGATTTCGAATGTACCTCGCAATGGAGACTGGAAGTACAGCTGACTCCAGGTTTCCGACGGTACGTGCTGAAAAATTCCTTTGGCCTTCAGCCAGGTCGATGGGCGATTGCCCAGAGCGATGGTTTGAGACTTCAGGTACGGCACAGCCGTCCATTGCTTGATCGACGTTGGCGCTTGCCCTGGTTCCTCTTCAATTGACACCGTGCGAATGCTGCGTTGCAGGTCGCCATAAAGAGCGTGGACGTGTTTGTTGAATTCCGCATCGTATGACTTGCGATCACCCGACCGCTCGTTGTCTCGCAATCGCCGCAGGATGTCTGCGCCGGCCGACCAATGCGCCGAATCCTGAGCCGCTCGCCACGCCACCACGAATTCTGCCGATCGGTCTCGGACGACGATATTTTTGGGAAGGTCGGCGGTCGATTTCCACACGTCAGACAACGTTTGTTGAATGGCGGCAGCATCCTGTCGCTCCAGGGCGATCAGTGCTCGCATGGCCTGCTGATTGCGTTTTTGGACGTTGTTATCAACGTTCAGTTCTTCGACAGCGTTGGAAATTTCGTCCAACCGACTGACGGTTCCGGCAACTCGAACCAGTTCCGCCGCTGGAGACAAGAACTGATTCCAGGGGTCCGCCCTTTCTTCGACCGTATCCTCATCGCCGTCCGATATCGATCGCGTGCCGGGGGAAGAAGGCGAATAGTACAGTCGCAGATTGTCATGGCTGTCGGACGGCAACACCCAGTCGGCCAGAAAATCGAACGCATCTTCCGGCGACATTTCACGCGACGTCATCACAACTTCGCCAGCTAGTGGAGCGATCATCACATCGTCCAGAACGGTGGCCACGTCTTTTAGTAACGGAGGCGAGAGCGGTCGCGTCATCGCGGCCAGGTCACTGCGAACGTCGTCCGTTAGTTTTTCAGGCCAGTCGCCGCTAAGCAAGACGTTGCGAACTTTCGCTGCCTGGTCTCGGCGACGAAAGAACCCCAGCCGAGTGCTCGAACTATCGTCCATCGAGCGTTCAAAAATGACTGAGCCGTTTAGCGTGATGGTGGCGACGTCGTCAGCAAGAGACACCGAAACGCTGTTCCAGTCGCCGGCCTTCAATGGCAGCGTTTCCGGACCTCGACGACATTCTGATTCCACAATGGCGTTGTCCAGCGCGACGCCATTCACGACATCATCCCAGCCACGTGCCGCAATCCAATGTGTCTCCACACCGTCCGGTTCCAGCAGAAATGCGAGTCGACCCAACGACGGATGGGCGACCGAAAAGTTTGGCCGGTAGAAGAATTCGTAGTCCAGCGTCTCGCCATTTTGCAGCGGTCGATGATAGTAAATCCAGCTTTGCTTTCGCGTTTGATTGGCCTGCTCCGGCTGGGCGGTGCCGTGGAGCACGCCGTCGGATGTCTCCCAGTCGAATACTTCCGGTTCGTTACGCTGGTAGTACGCGATGGCGCTGTTTTCGCTTTCCGGCGTTTCTGCCATTAGTGCTCTGCGTGGCTGGCTTTCGCTAAAGGTGGACGTGTTCCAGCCATCCATATTGTCACCGCTCAATAAAGCGACCTGCCGAGGGATTTCGGGGTCGCCTTCGATAACAAGGTTCCTCATCGACGTCACTCGACCACCGATCGTTTCCAGCACGAGCCACGGACTGGTCACTCCCACCGCACGTTCGTACACGAAGTGGTTGTTCAACAGATACTTCATCTGTCCGTCTTTGACGTCCACAGTCACGCGATTGAACGATGATGGGTCGCGTTTCAATCCGACGGGACGCTTGATGTTTTCGTGCCCTCCAGCCGCCATGATCACAGCATTGCTGCCCGGGTTCTGCGAACGCACAATGATGCCACCATAGCCCGCGTCGCATTCGGCCCAACTGTCGTAGAAGCAATCCACGGAAAACCGGAAGTTGCCCGTCAGCGGATAGCGAAACTGCAGCAGGTCGTGATCGTAACCGCCAAGGTGGACAATCTGGTTTTCGTACTGAGTCCACCAGCCGCGATCGTCGCCGGTTTGAGCGTCCGAGGAAGCAGCTAGCCAGTGTCGAAAAGACGGCTGCAGTGAACGATCGGCCACAACTTGTGGAGCATCCACTCGCCCGGCCCAATCCGCCCACAGGTGATGGATCAGCTTGTGTTCTGATTTGCTCTGAAGTTGTCGGCGAAACTTTGCCATGTCATCGGCGAACACCTGAACAAAACCGGGCGAACGCAACGCGGCTTTGTACACCAGGTAGTCGCCAGCGGATTTCGGCGGACCTTCGGAATCGACTTTCATCCGTTCGTTGTAGCTTTGATTCAGCGAATCGATTAGCGCTCTTCCGGCCTCCTGATCTTCCTGAGCGATTGCGGTCAGAGTTAACAGTACATCTGCGTGGAGCAACTTCTGGTCCGCCAGGGCCTGCACATCTTTACGAAGCTCACTCAGTTTTTCAGCCGCCTTGGCCGCTTCAACCAGTTCTGTGAAGTTGTCGCGGACATCATACGTCGCCTGCTGGTCGGCATCCGTCGCGGTAAGAAACCTGGCGGGTACGTCAAGGTGGTTTGCAGTTTCAAACAAAAACCGGAGCGACTGGCGACCTTCCGTTGGCAATGTCCATTCGCGCCAAAGTGTGTAGCGTTCTGCTGCTGGCAGGGTTCTTACGTGTCGGCAGGCAACCGCCAGTGCTGTGGTCATCGACGGAGGTGATCGGTTTTTCAAATTCGTATCGCAGACGCGCCCCATTAAATCGAGACTCAACGCCGGCATTTTTAGTTGGGCAGCCTGCTCTGCCATCGTCGCTGAATCTCGTAGCTGCATCTGCATGCCGTAGTCACCACTGTAGCGACTGTAGTGCGCCTGCCGCGACAAAAGGACCGAATCGAAGTAGTCCTTCACCGCCTGTTGATCACCACTGGCAGCCAGTTGCTGATTCACTAAATCTGCCAGTCGATTCGAGACGTTGACCTGGGTGTTGCGACTTCCCTGAGCTTTCTGCAATTCCAGTTGCAGCGTGTGTTGCAGAATGGGGAATGCCGCAGCCTTGAGTGGTTCCTGTTGGAAGGCTCGCAGAGCTGCCATGCAGGCGATTGTGACGGCATCGGAATTGGCACCATTTGTCAATTCAGTCGACAGCGAATTCAAATGAGGAACCGCATCGTCCATTTGCTGTTGCTGAATCTTGATAAGAACCGTCAGGGCCGTCGCCGCGACCTTTGAGGTCTTTGTGTCTGATCGTTGATCCACGGCGCTGATTAATTCGTCAAGCCGCTTCGCCTGAGCCGCGTTTTTGACAAGAGGGTCGGCCAGACTATCGATTTTCCCGTCGCTTAATTTTGTCGCCGTTGTGTACAGGCGGATTTCTTTCGGACGGTTCTCCGGCAGGACCAATGCCTTCAGAACATCGTAAGTTTCGTCGGCCGGATAGGCGTCCCCCTGCCACAGTTTCACAATATCCCTAAACGCAGTGATGACTTCCGTTTCCATCGGATCGGCTTCTGAATCACTGGAAGACCGAATTACCTGACTACTTCTGGAGTTTGCAGAAATCGGCACGGGATCAGCGACCGGAAAGCCACCCTTGAGCGCTTCTCGCACCGCTTTGCGAGACAGCTCGGGCATGTCGTTTTTCGCCGCCGCCTTGGCCACAGCCACCACGGTACGAAACTGTGAGATCGTCAACGGCGGCACGATTCCGGCTGCCGGTGGCGCTGCGGCTGCTGGTGGTTGAGGACGACCTGCACGCTGAATGGGGGAATCCCGCACTTGAGGCATTGATATGGCCAGTCGAAGTGCGACGTTCAACCCGGTTTGAAGCGATTTTGCGATTGGCCCCGGATGGGGCCGGAGCACGTAGCCGATGACGTAAGCCATCGGAGAGGGGGCGCGAGGTTCCCAAAGGCCCTGAGGGGTGACACCAAACATGTTGTGGAAATCGGCTCTGGCCCTTTCAGAGCTTTGTGTGCTGTTTGGTAGCTCTGCCCCAGGGCTCACGCCCAAGGCCACGCGCTTCGGCCCCATTCGGGGCCCACGGCGGCGCAACGAGTTTGAATCAGGATTTCGGGGCTGGGGGTCAGGCCAGATGAATCCGGTCTTCCGCCCGGGCACGCGCTTTTTATTTGTCCGTTTCGGCCGTTCGGTCGCCAGTTGCAGCAGTTCTGTCCAGCGAGTTTCGGCCTCTTCTTTTTGACCGGCGTTTAGCAGCGCTTGGCCCCATTCGAGCAGAATGGCGGACTGTTCGTTGTTTCCCATTTGGCGCCGAGCGGCCTGCAGCGCGGTTTCGGCCAGCACCATTCCGGTGTCGTCCAGCTTGTCCTTCCCGATGCATTCCCGAGCCACGACCCACAGTGGGACACTAAGCGCCGCTTCGCGCCGCTGGCGCGAATTCGGGCGGCGGCCTTCAGGGATGGCTTCCAGCGGATGATCAGACGCGACAACCACCAGGCGTTGCACGGCATCCTGAGCGTCGTCGGCCTTGAGCTTCAATTTCCAGGCCGCCAAAGCGATCGCGATCGACAGGTCGTCAGCGTGTTGTTTTGAAAGTTCGTTCAATCGTTGTTCGATCGCTGCAGCAATCTTGTCGTCTTTAGAAAGCGAGACCAGCAGCTCGATATACGAACTCTTCATTGGTGACTCGCTAAAATCTTGCGGGGTCGGAGTCGACAACATTAAATCAATACCGGGGGCTCCCGGCTTTAGCGTTTCCGGCGTGGATAGCAGTTCCGCAATCACTTCGCTTGCATTGGACGCATCGACAGAAGTCATCGCCTCGCTCATGCCTGTTCGCGCCGCTTTACCGTAGTAGTCTTCCGTGCCTCGACCATTAAACTGCGCCGCGGCCGCCATACTTTCGGGATCATCCAGAATCTGCCGATACAGCCTCATCGCGGCCACCGGCATTTCCAGTTCCTGAAGTTTTTTCGCCGCCCACTGTCGATTTTCCAGTCGCTGATAGGACGCGTACGCCTGGTCGTAATTGTCGAAGCTGGATGCGGCAAGCTGCTTTAGCAACAGGTCGCGAGCTTCGTCCTTGCGGCCGGCTTTGGCGTAGCCGTTGATCAGCTTCGAAACCGGAGAATACTCCAACTGGTTCATTGAAGAATTTTGAGACGGCTGCGAGACGGCCTTTTCAAACAGGGCCAATGCCATCGGTCGTGTTTCTTCGAAACGATCGAGTTCCTGACCAATGATCCAGCAGGTTTCTGCCGGCATCGATTTGCCTGCCGCTTCGTCTTCGACCAGCTTCTGAAGGCGATGACGAGCCGCATCTTTGCGATCTGAGTGCAATTCCAGCAGTGCCAGCATCGCTCGACCGGAATACCATTGCGGATTTTCGTCGGTCAGTTCACTGATCGACTTTTCGAGGTCCGCCAACTTGTCCGTCGATTTCAACCCCTTGAGCATCTCATGAAAAAAGACGTTCACTTCGCCGTTGCCAGAATAAGAACTGATTTGATTCAGCCCCATCCATGGCTGCGTTTGGATATCCAGCTTTGACGGCAAAACGGCTTTCTTCGCAAACTGGTAGACGCGATCGTTTTTCCAGACCGACGGGTTGCGCAGGTTCTGAATCATGTTTGAGCGATAGCTGGGGAAGGCTTCGAATGCTCGCTCCAGCAGGTCCACGCCCACGTCCATCGTGCTTTCATCGTTCAGCAAATTAGACGCGGTCCGCACGATGTAATACGGCTGCCTGACAGACTTCAGGTTGATGGAACTTAGTGCCTTAACAAGATCGGTCTTGCGTTTGGCCGACGTGAACGTGCGTTCTATCTGATACATGTCGTCTGTGACCCAGGACGGCTGAAGTTTCATCAGTTCCAGATACTGGTCGCAGGCTTCTGCGTGCTGGCCCGACTGTTCAAAATGCTTCGCCATTTGCAGACGCACCATCGCCGAATCCGGGCGCGCGGCGAGGGCTCGTTCCAGTGTTTTTTTAGCTTCATTTTTTTGGCCGGTCACTCCGTAGAATTCAATCAATTGTTCCAGCAGGCGCACGGAACCGGGCGAGCGATCCAACTGCGTTTCCAATTGTTCGATGACGGACTTCAGAGCTCCGGAACGCTGCAGCAACTGCAGGGCCTGCGTTCGAAGAGTGCTGTCCTGCGTGCGATAACGCGTGGGGTTGCGGGACGATCGCGTGGTGATGGACATCGGCGACGTCGTGCGACGCAGCAACATGTGAGCGAGCTGGTTAGCCTGTTCCGTTTTGCCCTGCCCCTGATACAGCATCATTAACGATGCCAGCGACGACGTCTGGTTGGTGGCCGTCCGTTCGGCTCGCGCCAAAATCGCGTCTGCCATATCGCTGAGTCCCAGCCGCCGCATGCGGTCGACCAGTCCCAGTTGCGTTTCTGAATTCAGTCTGAGGCCGAACAGACGTTCCGCCGCGCTGCGGGCTCGTTCAACATCGCCCAACCGTTCAGACAACTGCAACGCGATCAGTTCTCGCCGTTGCAGCGTCTGCTGATCTCGTGGTGAAATCGAATCGACCAGCAACAGAGCGTCCTCAAAATCGCCTCGAGCTTCATACATGGCGGCCATATCAAACTTCAGCGTCAGGTCGTTTGATAACTGGTCTGTGACGGCCGCCATGAGTTCGACGGCTTCATCCTGTTCTTCGATCCACCACAATGCGGCCGCCAGATACAGCCGTCGATACACTGCGTCGTTCTCGGCCCCGTCTTCGGTGGTGGGGGCACTAGCGGACTTCAAATCGGCTCTCAGCATGTCCACCAGGTCGCTCCCCACATCATTTTGTTGAAGCAGTTCATGCGTCTGGCGCAGTAGCGTAATGGTGGCCTGATCGATGTAGGTATTGGCGGGCGGAAACTGGATGTTGATCGTCGTCCGCTTTTCGCCCATGTACACAGAAATTCGTGTCGTCGACGGCGAATTCGTGGCGGGGCTGCGTCGGCGGGTTTGAGCAGCGGCCACCAGTCGCCGGTGTCTGGCTTCAGCGATCGACACGTCCAGCGCATCGTGCAGCACGGATAGCAACTGAGCGTTTTCTTCTTCGGTCCCCAGCCGCCCCATCCACATCTGCAGCGTGCTGACTGTCGCTGGCAAAACGTTGGCAGACGTGTTGGCCGTCGTTGGACGGCGCGAACGTCCGGACGATACCTGCACGGGAGCTTCGGAAATCTGTTCTAACGCAGCGGCCTTCCAGCGTTGGAAATAGTCCGGGATTTCGTCAAACCGTTCTTCCTTCTGCAGGAGACCTATCGCCGCCGCAAATTCATTCGCCGATTTTGAACTCTGAAGATGATCGTTCAGCAGCTTTTCAGCTTCTTCGTCCTGGCCGGCTAAACGCAGTTCTTCAACCAGTGTCGTCAGAAATCCGGCGCCGCCGACGAATCCCTGCAACTGCACATATGAGCCGCCGACCTGGATGTATGCCTGCCCATTTGAGGCATAGACGATGTTGCCGCCGTGTATTGCCGAATGGTCCGCCTGCTTGCTGTCCGAATTCAACACCGCATAACATTCTCGCACCAATTCCAGGTCGTCTTCAGGTAGCGGCTTCTGATTTGCGGCGGCCTGCACCGACGTTGGTCGTCCCTCCTGGCTACCGTCCATGTGCCGGAGTCTTAATGAAGTCAGGAAGAAGGTGCGTTCTTCATCGCTGCCGTCCTTTGCGACGCGGCGAGCAATATCAAAGACGGCGGCGTAATTGTTTTTAAGTTGAGCTACGTACAACGCATCGTAGATGGCGTTGCGGGAGGCATCGTCTGCGGCAGCCTGTTCGCGAATTCGGTCCACCAGTGATTCGGTCGCCACCTCCGCTGTTTCGGTTGCATCCGCGCCTGTCTCTTCCGCGTCTGCCTCGTCCGCTACTTCTTCAAACTTCATTAACCAGCCGAAAGCCGCCATGCGAGCCACGCCGTACGCTTGAGGCGTCCAAACGGGCGGCGCTGATCCCGACGAGTAGTATCGATTGTCGGCGACCAAACCGGACGCTCGCTGTACCTGGCTGGACATTGACCGCATGGCCAGTGGCGACTGACGCTGTGGGACCGATGTCGCTCGACCACGCAGGTTGTCGGACTTCGCCTTTGCCTGAGCCTGCTTGAGTTTCGCTTCGGATGACCGGCTTAATGAATCGTAGGGGATTTTTAGTGCGAGGATGCGTTCGAATCGGTTGATGGCTTCTTCTGTTTTCTCCAACGAAGCCCACGCGATGGCTTCGCGATACAGTAACTCCCAATCGTCACGATTCTGAGCCAGCAGCGGTTCGACGACACCGATGACGGATTCGTAGTTGCCCTGAGTCAGCAGCGAATCCAGACTTCGGATCTGCCTTACCGGATCTTCTTCGCGTTGAGTCAGTTTGACGAATATTTCTCGCGCGGCTTCCGCCTGCCCGTTCGCCATCAGCATGCCTGCCAGCGGATATTCCGTTTCATGTCCCGGCGCGATGGCGACTAATTGTTTTTGATAGCCTATCGCGGCTTCCAAATCCGCTCCGTCCTGGCACAGCTTTGCCAGTTGACTTAGCAAATTAGTGTCGCGCGTGTCTTCGCTGAGCAGGCTTTCCAGTTCCTGTCGAGCAGCACTAAGGTCACCCGTTGAGTGCCACGCCTGAGCCAGGCAGATGGTCATTTCGCGACGCTGGTCTTCTTCTCGACGGTCGCGTTCGAAACGTTCTACCAGCTGATCGAACCGATTAACCTGCTGATAGAGCGGTGCGAGCTTCGTGGTCAGGCTGACTTTGTCTTCCACTTCGTCTGTCTTTTCGAACGCACGCCAATAGACTTCGATCGCTTCGTCGGTTCTGAGTTGTTCTGCCAGTGCGGCCGCAAGAGCCATGATCAAGTGCGGTTCGTTCGGGTTAATACGGACCGCTTTGCGCAGAGCTTCCAGGCCATCTTCCGCACGACCCAGCCGAAAGCACATTTGAGCGTAGAACTCATAATTATCCGTATTGCCTGGCGCGGAAAGAATCAGGTCCTGAGCCGCCTGCAGCGCTTCGTCCGCGCGGCCTAACTGAGCTTCCAGTCGTGACACGTTCATCAGATGGTCGCCTCGGGAACGACGATCGATCTCGGCCAGCTTTCGGTTCGTTTCCGCCGCGCGACCGTAGTCGCCCGATGTCTCTGCGATGCGCGCCGCCAGTGTCAGCACCGGAATTGCCTTTGCGTCCAACTTCAGCGCTTCGTCGATCGCTTCGGTGGCACCCGGCCAACGACGACTGGCTTCCATGTACCTCGCTAGCAGATACCAATCCTGAACAGTCGCGTCGGTCTTGCCGCGAATTTCGGTGGCAAGGCGATCCGCTTCGGCGTCCAGTTGCTGACTGGTTTGCAGGACGTCGACCTTCTGTTGAATGACGGCGTCTCGTTCGTCGTCGTTGGTGGCCAATGCATCCGCCGCTGCCACATATTTCAAGGCTTCGTCATACTTGCCCGCTCGCGAATGATATTCGGCCGAACGAATTTGAAGACTGAAGTCTTTGGGATCCAGTGTCACCGCTTCGGCGATTTCAATCACCGCCTTCTCCGGAAAACCGAAACTGTTGTAGACCTCAGCAAGGCGAGTGATATTCAACGCGGTCCGGCGATCTCCTTCCGCGATCCCCTTCCAAACATTCAGAGCTTCTCCGGGCCGTTTCTGAATATGCAGGAACTCACCAAGGTACTCGCGGTACTGCGGATCGGCCGGGGCCAACTTCACGGCCTTCGCGTATAACTCTTCCGCTTCCGGAAGCATCTTGTTTTGACGATAAAGATCGGCGACTTGCGAGACCGTTAAGGCATCGTCGGGGCGAGTCTTAAGAATCCCATTCCAGATTCGGATCGCTTCCTGCTTGCTTTCCTGTTCCGGACGTTCCTTGTCCCGCAGCACCAGCTTGCCCCAGTCTCGCAGGAAGTCCGTGTTTGACGGAGCCGACTTCACCAGCAATTCGTATTGTTCGATGGCTTCTGACAATCGTTGATCGTTGACCAGCTGATCGATAAACGCCTTGCGCAGGTCGGTCCTCGACGGAGCCAGCTTCAGGGCCTTTTCCATCCATTGCGTCGCTTCCGGCACTCGCGCAGACGACGCAAGGAAGCGGGCCAGGCGAGTCATGCCTTCCACGTCTTCCGGATGGCCTTCCAGCCACTGCTGATAGTATTTCACCAGGCTGTCCTGATCGCCGGAACGCAGATAGACGTTTTCAATGCGCCGCCTTACATCACGGTACAACCAGCCGTCTGGGTTTAAGTCCGTGAGTACACTTTCAAGGCTGGCAATGCCTTCGTCTCGCTGACCGGATTTGATCATCAATTCAGCAGCCGCGACTTCGAACACGACTCGCCGATAATCATCGCGCACTAACTCTGCCAGACGCTGATAGCGCGGCAACGCCAGGGCCGGCTGACCTTCTTCGGCCAGAGTTACGGCAATCTGTTCCAGAACCCGCGGGTCATCCGGGAACAAAGCTTCCAGCCGCTGCCAGACCTTCAGCGCTTCTTCGGTTCGTTGAGCTCGTTGGTGAACTCGGCCAAGCTGCTGAAAGATCTCCAACATATCAGCTCGCGGCGGTTTACGTGCGATGCCTCGTTCGAACGACGCCACGGCTTCTTCCGATTCGCCGATTCGAAGCTGCGATTGAGCTCGGTAGTAGCTGGCCATTGCATCGTCCGGCCGCAGCGTTTCTGCCTTTTCGAAGGCTTCCGCAGCCGCTGCATCGTTGCCTCGCTGAGCTTCAAACAAGCCAACCAGCATCCACGCCGCGCCGTCTGACTTCGCCGTTTCAGCACGCTCTTTCAGCGACGCCAGAAAATCATCCAGCGTGCCGAATTCGACGTGGTGTCCGTAAATACGATCCAGCGCCGTGCCACGCCGTGGATTGCGTTCCAGAATACTGAGAAACCGCTCGGCCGTTTTGACTTGCCGAAGTTCCTCGTCGGACAATTCACTGTCCTGATCTGCCGTCTGAGGACTGGCCGCGTGAATGGCGTGAGGTGAAAACGCAAACGCGAGAATAAGAATCCATCGCATGACTGTTTCTCCAGAGAGGCCGGTTTTCGGAGCAGACAAACGTTGACACGTCGTCTGTGACGTCGAAACCACGCACACAAAATGTCAGGATGCTGTTCCTGTCGGATTACTGCGGCGTCGGGTCGAAACTAACAAAACCTAAGGGGGATTGCTAGACAATGCGAGGGGCGGTTCCAATAATCGTTTCCGACATCAACACGCGATGATATTTCGCAAACGTTTGAGACATTGACGCGGGATGATAATCCTCACCTGCGACAGGACTTTCAAAAAGCCAATGAACTCAACGATGGCGTTAGCCCTCAGCAGTAGCAACCACAACTCAATAGACTCTTCGGTGACGGGCAGTTCGTTTATATTCACAAGCGGGGTTGGCGAAACCGTTTTGATAAGCTGTTAACATCCAGTGTACAGCCGTGCAGATTAGCGCCTGGCACATCAATTACAACAAAACTGTGGCACACCACCCCTGTTACAACTTTCAATAACACGGAGCCTGACCGAATGAATATCGATGATCAGTTGAAGCAACAACTGGATGACTTCCGCCGTGACTTTAAGAAACTGAAGTCCGAAATTTCTAAAGTCATCGTCGGCCAGCAGGAAATCCTGGACGACATGCTGATCTCACTGATCGCGGGGGGCCACGTGTTGTTGGAAGGTGTGCCAGGACTCGGCAAGACACTTACCGTTCGCACGCTCGCCGATGCCCTGCACCTGGATTTTCATCGCATTCAGTTTACGCCCGACCTGATGCCGGCCGACCTGATTGGAACTCAGGTCATCGCCGAAGCTGCTGACGGTCGCAAGGTTTTCGAATTTCAAAAGGGTCCGCTGTTTTCAAACGTGCTGCTGGCCGACGAAATTAACCGAGCGACTCCGAAAACGCAGTCGGCTCTGCTGGAAGCCATGCAGGAACATTCCGTGACTGTGGCCGGCGTGACTCACAAACTGGCTGAGCCGTTCTTTGTGATGGCGACTCAGAACCCACTGGAAATGGAAGGCACATATCCATTGCCGGAAGCGCAGTTGGACCGCTTTTTCTGCAAGTTGATGGTGAAGTACCCTTCGGTCGACGATCTCGAAGCGATCCTGGACCGCACCACAGAATCAACCAAAACTCAGGCCGAAGCCGTGATGACGGGCGAGCGCATTCTGGAAATGGGAGCTCTGTCGCGTCTTATCCCCATCGCCGCCGACGTGCGCCGCTACGGCATAGCGATTGTTGTGGCGACTCATCCGGAACACGAACTGGCGGCTGAGCCTGCGAAGAAGTATGTGCGGTTCGGAGCCAGCCCGCGCGGACTGCAGTCACTGATTCTGGGAGCCAAAATTCGAGCGATTCTCGACAACCGTTACCACGTGGCTCGCGAAGATCTACGAATCATGGCCACACCCGTACTGCGACATCGCATGATCCTGAACTTCGAAGGTCAGGCCGAAGGAGTCAGTGCCGACGACGTCATCGAAAAGATCATCGCCAACGTGCCGGACAACGCTTTAGTTGCGGCGTAACGAAGGTGAGTGGAACCACGGAAAACACAGACAACACGGAAGAATCGCAGGAAGGACGTGGGGCCGGTTTCGTGAAATCGTGGGGGATGTGATGAGTCGTCTGATGTACGAAGAGGAGTCCTACGTTCTTCGCGGTGCGGCGTTCGAGGTTTACAAGGAAAAAGGGTGTGGGTTTCTGGAAAAGGTCTACCAGGAATGTATCGAGCTCGAATTGGCGATGATCCAGGTTCCCTTCGTTGCCAAACGCCCATTGCTTCTCAACTACAAAGGCAAAACACTGAGTGCAAAGTACGAGCCAGACCTGATCTGTTTCGACAAGATCATCGTTGAGCTGAAAGCGGCCAGCAAGATCTGCGATGAACATCGAGCTCAATTGCACAACTACCTAAAAGCGACCAATCTGCGTCTCGGGTTTCTCATGAATTTCGGTCATCATCCTGGAGTCCAAATCGAACGCATTGTGCGATAACGCACCTGTCTGTCCGTCTGCGATTCTTCCGTGTTTTCTGTGTCTTCCGTGGTCCCGTCTCTATGCTCTTCCCGTCGGATTTTTTAACGCGACTTGAGTACCTTTCGATTATGTCGAAACGGGTGTTCCGCGGATCATTGCTGGCTCAGCGGCGTACCATGCAGATGGGGTCCGGCATTGAATTTTCTGAGCATCGTGAATACAGCCACGGCGACGATCTGAGGTATCTCGACTGGAACATTTACGCTCGTCACGGCGATCTGCTGTTGAAGCGGTTTCAGGAAGAACAGGACCTGCACGTTTATTTGATGCTGGACTGTTCGCGGAGCATGGCGTTTGGGCAACCGGCGAAGTTCGATCTGGCTCGCCAATTGACCGCAGCATTGGCCTACATCGCTTTGGCCGATCTGGATCGTATTGCCGTCGTCGCGTACGCCGACGGCATCTTTACGGAATTCCCGATCACGCGCGGCAAGGCGCGGATTATGGCGCTGATGAAGTTTCTGGAAGACCTGCCCACATCCGGGCAGGACACCAATCTGGCTCACGCTGTCCAGGGGCTGTTGCATCGAGGTTCACGATCCGGCCTGGCAGTCGTCATCAGCGATCTATTCGATGAGCACGGCTTTCAGGGAGGCCTGGATCAGCTGCGCCACCGTCGCTTTGATGCTCACGTTCTTCAACTTCACGACCCGAAAGAGGCCGACCCGAACCTGCTGGGCGACGTGGAATTCGTCGACATGGAAACGGAGTCCGAACGGATGGTCACGGTGACGGAAAAGAATGTTCGTACGTACAAGAAACTGTTCCAGCAGCATCAACAGTCGGTGCGAGACTACTGCACCAACTACGGACTGGGCTGTACTCAGTCGCCGTCGATTGTTCCGTTCGACGATCTCGTTATGAGCATGATGCGCACGTCTGCAGTGGGGCGTTAACCGATGTCCTTTGCCGCACCGACCGCAATGTTTCTGACAGCCCTCGCGCTGCCGATTATTGCGTTGTACATTCTGAAGCTGCGGTTGAGGCGAATTCCGATTTCTACCAACCTGTTCTGGAAGCAGGTCTATGATGAGAAGCCGCCGCGATCGTTGTGGCAGCATTTGCGACACCTGCTGTCGCTGTTGGCTCAACTGCTGTTGTTGATACTGCTGGTGTTGGCGATTTCTGATCCTTATTTTTCGTGGCAGGCTTTGCAGGCCCGACGCATCGTCATGGTGCTCGATACATCTGTCAGCATGAAGGCCACAGACGTCAGCCCGTCGCGATTCGAAGCATCGCGAGCGGCCGCTCATGACGTGCTGGACGGTATCCGCTTTCGAGACGAAGTGGCTGTGGTTTCTGCCGGAAGCCGACCGGAAGTCATTCTGGGAATGGCCGGACACGTGCCCACACTTCGCCGAGCCATCGATTCCGTAGCGCCGGTGGATGGTGGTTCGTCACTGCCACAGGCCATCGAACTGGCGCGGCAACTTCTGGGCAATCATCCGCATTCGCAAATCCTGGTCTTCACGGACGGCTGTGCCGATCGTGTCGACCCTTCGATGACGGCGACCGATCTTCAGCCCGGCAGCACAGCGACGAACGAAGGCGAAAACAGCGCTTCTGAAACTGCGCTGACGACCGGCGAAGCGACAACCGGCCCGGACGCTTTAGAAAGTGAATCCAGCGATCCGAATGTTGTGGATGTGCAGTACCGCATTTTTGCAACGTCGGCGGCGAATATTGGCATCACTCAGTTTCAAGCGCGGCGAAGTCTGGTCGATCCGATTGGCTATGAAGTTTTGGTTACGCTTCGCAACGCGTCAGACAAACCGGTCAAGGGAAGGCTGGAATTGGAACTGGACGGGATTCCGGCCGACATCGTGCCGCTAAACCTGAAACCGGATGAACTGTGGACACGCTCGATTGAAAAAACGTCGCTCGAAGGCGGGTTGCTGCAAGCGTCACTCACACAAATTGGCGTTGGCGATTCCATGGAAGAATCTTCAACCACCGAACCCACTTCCACAACCGACACCCGTTCATTGAATGTGCTGCCGACGGACGACATGGCCTGGGCCGTTGTGCCGCCGCGAGTGGTTCAGGATGTGCTGATCGTTTCGCCTGGAAACCTGTTTCTTCAGAAGGTCTTCGAAGCCAATCCTCTCGTGAATGTGACGGTGGCAAACGACATCCCCGAACAGTGGCCAGCGGATTCAATCGTCGTTCTGCATCGATTGGTGCCAGAAACACTTCCCGCAGGAAACGTACTGGTGATTGATCCTGAGGCGAGCTGCAATTTGTGGGACGTGGGCGAAGTGATTGCCAATCCGATTGTGACCGAACAGGACGCATCGTCTCCTCTGATGACTCATATCCGGCTGGACAACGTGCTGATGCCGGAAGCTCGCCGTCTCGATTTTCAGTCGTCGATCAAGTCGCTCGCGTCCACCGTCACGGGCGAAACTGTCTATGTGCGAATACCACGTTCAGACGGCGACTGTCTTGTGTTAAGCGTCAATTTGGAACGCAGCGATCTGGCATTCCGAACGGCCTTCCCGATCATGATCACAAACGTACTAAGCTGGTTCGCAGGGCAACCGGGCGAGCTACAGCCAGCTTTGATGGCGGGCCAGACAACGACACTCGGCGACATCGTGACTGATTTGTCAGTTGATGACGACGAAGAGAGTGCTGCGGAACGCACGCTTACGTCTCCTTCGCAGCAGGAATCGGCGATCCTCAGTCAGCAGATTGGCCCGCTGAACGAAGTTGGAGTTTGGACGGTTACTGAGTCCCCAACCGCGAAGCAACAGCAGATAAATTCCGGCATCGACTCAACTATCGATCCATCTTTCCAGCAGATCGCCGTCAATCTTGCCAGCGTGAATGAATCTGATCTGCGGCCAGTTCAGGGTGCTGCCGATGAAGTCCAAAACGCTGCGGCCAGTCATGGTTGGTTTAGTCGTCCGCTGTGGTTTTATTTGATTGCAGTTGCGTCTGTGTTTTCTGCGTTTGAGTGGTTCCTTTATCAACGGCGGTGGATTACTTGAGCTTCGAACTGACACGTCCGTGGGTTTTGCTGTTTCTGGTGCCGCTGGCATTAGTGATCACCGCCTGCTTCGTGCGCAGCCTGAGTGACTTTCCTCGCTCACAACGGATTGTGTCGTTGGTGATGCGGATCGGGATGCTACTGCTGCTGGTTCTTTCGCTGGCCGGGTTGACTCTTCTGCACGACACAGAAGAACAGTTTGTGATCGTGTTGCAGGACCAAAGCCTCAGCATTGACGACGATGCAAATGTCGCGACGGACGAGTTTCTGCGAAATGCCGTGGATGCTAGGGGCGACCACAAACTGGCTCTGCTGCCATTCGCAACAACCGTTGGTACCGTGCAGGACCTGACGCCCGAGACACTCACCGAAGCGGCCGATCGCAAGGTCGATCAGCCTGACGAATCAGAAAGCTCGGCAACCACGAAGCAAGCTGAGGACGACAGCGAAACGGCTCGCAAGCAAAAGGACGGCACGAATCTGGCGGCGGCGATTGAAGCTGCGGCTGGCTATATGCCGCCCGGTTTTGTGCCCCAAATTGTGCTGCTCACGGATGGAAACGAAACCGTCGGCGACGCTGTGGCAGCGGCCGCTCAAAGCAACATTCCCATCACGACCATCGCTCTGCCTGCTATGTCTGAACCCGAAGTGCAGGTGGCGGAAGTAAAAGTGCCTGCCGAAGTTCGCGAAGGTGAACCATTTTTCGTAGACGTTGAAATTCAATCGAATCATGACGACGAAGGTTTGATTGAAGTGTTTCGAGGCGACCACAAAGTTGTCAGCGAAAAGAAAACGCTCACCACCGGCACGAACCGATTTCGTTTTCAGCAATCCATCGAGCGAGACCGCATGGCTGCCTTCAATGTGCGGATCTCAGGCCTGAAACAGGACACACTGCTGGACAACAACAGTGATGCCGGCCTGGTGTTCGCCGCAGGGAAACCTCGCGTTTTGATTGTGGAAAGTGATCCGAATCTGATTCGGGAGCTCGCCTATGCTCTGGAAGACGAAGGCATTCAGGTCGACGTCCGTCCGCCGCAGGGAATGCCAGAGACGCTCGCGGACCTGCAGAATTATGAATGCCTGTTGTTGTCCAACGTTCCCGCCACGGCACTCACGCAACAACAAATGCAGATCGCTCGCACATGGGTTCAGGAACTCGGTGGCGGCCTGATTATGCTTGGCGGCGAACAGTCATTTGGGCTCGGCGGGTATTACAAAAGCACGCTCGAAGACGTGCTGCCCGTTCGCAGCGACTTCGAGAAGGAAAAAGAGAAGCCATCGCTGGGGATGGTGCTGGTGATCGACAAATCGGGGTCGATGAGTGGCGATCCGATCGAAATGGCCAAGTCGGCCGCTCGTTCTGCGGTAGAACTTCTGGGGCGACGCGATCAAGTGGCGGTACTGGCGTTCGACGGCGACACCTACGTCATCAGTGAAATGCAGCCCGCCAGCAATGGAGTTCGAATCAGTGATGAAATCGCTCGCATTGACGCCGGCGGCGGCACAAACATGTACCCGGCGATGGAGATGTCGTTCGAGATGCTGATGACGACGTCCGCCAAGTTGAAGCACGTCATTCTGCTGACAGACGGGGTTTCCACGGCGGGCGACTTCGAAGGCATGGCTCAGCAAATGGTGTCCGCAAAAATGACGGTCTCAACCGTGGCGGCCGGCAGCGGAGCAGACCAGACTCTCCTTGAACAAATCGCGCGAGTCGGCAAAGGACGGTATTACTACACGGACGACCCGGCTCAGGTGCCGCAGATTTTCGCGAAGGAAACCGTGACTGCCAGCAAGTCGGCAATTGACGAGCAACCGTTTATTCCGCAGGTGATTCGAGCGACCCATACGCTGGCAGACATCGACATGGAATCCGCGCCGTTTCTGTTGGGCTATGTGATGACTCGTCCTAAACCAACGTCCGAAGTCATTCTGGCGACGGAAAAAGGCGATCCGCTTTTGGTCTGGTGGCGTTATGGGCTGGGCATGACGGCGGCCTTCACGTCGGATGCTAAAAGTCGCTGGGCGGCCGAATGGATGACGTGGCCGGGGTACGGAAAATTCTGGACCCAGGTCATTCGGCAGGTGATGCGAAAAAGTGACACGCGCGGCATTCAGGTTCGAACACAACGTACGGGTGACCTGGCAAGTGTCGCGGTGGACGCCGTCAACGAAGTGGGCCAGTTTCTTAACCGAGTGGATGTCGAATTGACGGTGATTAGCCCTCAACTGCAACGGACATCGACAGTGATGTCGCAATCCGCGCCAGGTCGGTACACGACTGACTTCCCGCTTCCGCAGGCGGGGTCGTATCACATGGAGATCGCGGTCCGCCAGAACGATCAGGTCGTCTACCGTCAGTCTCGCGGCCTGATGCGAGGCTACAGCGACGAATTGCGCATCCGTCCGGCTAATGAAAGTCTGCTGCAGGAAGTGGCCACCGCGTCGGGCGGCCGTTTCAACCCAAAGGCTGCCGAACTTTTCGAATCTTCGGACGTTCGTGCGATGCGCCCAACACCGTTGTGGCCGTGGCTGTTGACTCTGGCCACCGTGATTCTAATACTGGACGTCGCGCTTCGCCGCATCGACTTCACGGTGTACTTTCCGTCAGCGCATTCGAAAAACGCTGTCTGAAAAAGGTTAGTCTGTGGACGTCACTAAGTTGCCTCAACTGGTTCGCAATGCGGGCCGCCTGAACCACGTCGTCCAGGTTCTCGTGCGTTTCGGGATCGCTCCGTGGCTGCAAACCATCCCGGCCGACTGGATCAAACGGCTGTGTCGCACTTCGTCCGGCGAAGACATTGGCGACCAGTCCTACGAAGCTCGAATCCGGCTGGCTCTTACCGAATTGGGCACGACCTTCATCAAGATTGGGCAGATTCTAAGTACTCGTCCGGACCTGATTGGCCCGGAACTCGCCGCTGAACTTTCCAAACTGCAAAGCGGGACACCGCCCGACAAACCTGAAGTGGTGCTGCAGACGATTGAGTCCGAACTCGGAAAACCTGCCAGTGAAGTCTTCCGAGAATTCAACGCGGACGCCTTTGCTTCGGGATCGATCGGACAGGTTCACAAAGCCGTGCTGCCGGACGGAACACCGGTAGTGGTGAAGGTGCAGCACCGGGGCATCGAAGAACGAGTTCGCAACGATCTCGAAATTTTGACTGAGCTGGCTCACCTTGCAGAAACCTATTCGAAACCACTGAAGCAGCTTCGCGCGATCGCGACTGCCAAGGAGTTTCGGCAGACGCTGGAAAACGAACTCGATTTCTCATTGGAGCAGCGTCATCAGGCCCGGTTCGCTCGCAACTTTGCCGACGACCCGCAGGTTCGAGTTCCGGCCCCTTTTCCGGACCGATCGTCGCGGCGCGTACTGACAATGGAACTGCTTAGCGGTGTCAGCCTGGCCGATCGGGACCAGCTGCGCGCAGCGGGTTTTGATCTGTCTGACCTCGCCAGCCGCGGTGCAGAAATGTTTCTGCAGATGGTGTTTCGTGACGGCTTTTACCACGCCGATCCTCACCCCGGCAATTTGATGGTGCTGGATGACCGAGCGATCGGGCTGCTGGACTGCGGCATGGTGGGACGCGTCGACGATGACCTGCGCGAACAGATTGAAGACCTGCTGCTGGCGGCCATCGACCAGGATGCCGCGTCGTTGCTGGACAGTGTGGTGCGGATCGGAAAAGTTCCAGCGACGTTCGACCGGGACGAACTGAAAACGGATCTGCTGCTGTTTGTCGACGAATATGCGTCTCTGTCGATCGACGATTTTGACGTGAGTGGCGCGCTGAACCGGATGATGTCGATAATCCGCCGGCATCACGTCACGCTGCCGCCACGCGTGTCACTGTTGATCAAGATGCTGGTGATGCTGGAAGGCACGGCTCAACAACTGACGCCGGATTTCAGTCTTGCCGAGCTGCTGGAACCGTATCGGTTTCAGGCACTCAAGCGAAGATTTTCGCCGGTCAGAATCTGGCGCAAACTCCAGACAGCTCAGCGAGATTGGACTCGCCTGGCAGAAGCTTTTCCTGGCGATGTCGCCGACATCATGAACCGGTTTCGACGTGGCAGCTTCAACGTACACCTCGAACATCAACGACTGGATTCGATCGTCAACCGGCTGGTGATGGGTGTCCTTTCATCGTCTCTGTTTGTCGGCTCAGCGTCATTGTGGAGCAGCAAAGTCGAACCCATTGTGTTTGGTGCATCCCTGCCCGGTGCGGTGGGATGCGGCGTCGCTATTTATCTGGGAGCTCAATTGATTTTTGCGATTCGCAAGTCGGGAAATCTGCGAGACGACGAGTAGTCACCACATGGCATTGGAGCCGCGTGCGGTCACGTAGCGGACGGTCGGCACCGATTGTGTTCTGCCGCGGCGTCAGATCATCGTTGAGTTTCTGCGCCTGGTGGTCGACGATACAATCCTTCCAACCACCTTCACTGTTGCTCACCTGCACGTCCTCCTTTGCCCGCCGAAAGTGCTATGACAGAATCACAACGTCCGGACCCCGACGATCCGTATGCTCCGCCTGTCGACTCTACCGAGCCACCCGGATCAGCGGGGCCACCGGAGTCGCCTTCCGCCGCCGATGTGCGGCGAGTGGTCCTTGCCAGTTTTGTCGGCACGACGATCGAATGGTACGACTTCTTTATCTACGGAACAGCCGCAGCTCTTGTGTTCGACAAGCTGTTCTTTCCCGGTAATGACGCATTCGTTTCGCAGATGGCAGCCTACGGTTCGTTTGCCATCGGCTTTTTTGCTCGGCCACTGGGCGGAGTTGTCTTTGGGCACTTTGGAGACCGCATCGGGCGCAAAGCCATGCTGGTGACGACCCTGATGATGATGGGCGTCGCAACGTGCTTGATTGGCATTCTGCCGACGTATCAAACGATCGGCGTGGCGGCTCCTGTATTGCTGGTGCTGCTGCGACTGGTGCAGGGATTTGGGGTCGGCGGCGAATGGGGTGGCGCCGTTTTAATGGCCGTGGAACACGGGCACGGTGGCCGGCGTGGGCTGTACGGAAGTTGCGTCCAGATGGGAGTTCCGGCAGGTTTGCTGTTGGCGACAGGAGTGTTTGCGGTGGTGTCCCGAATGGATGAAGCCGCATTTCTTAGCTGGGGCTGGCGGCTGCCGTTTCTGTTTGGAGTCGCCTTGCTGGCCGTCGGCATGTTTATCCGCGTGCAGGTCATGGAAAGTCCACTGTTTGCCAACGTGCAACATAAGAAAACGGTGAGCCCGCTGCCGATTCTCGACGTCTTCCGACATTACCCGAAGAACGTCGCCCTGGCCATGGGAGCTCGCTTTGCCGAGAACGCCTGTTTCTACATTTTCAGCGTCTTCATCCTTTCGTTCGCGACCGAACAATTGGAACTTCAGAAAAGCGATGTGCTGATCGGGGTCTGGATTGCAGCCTCAGTTCAGTTGATTGCGATTCCCAGCTTCGGCTTGCTGTCAGATAAAGTTGGTCGTCGACCGGTGTATCTTTGTGGAGCCATCTTTATTGGCCTGTTCGCCTTCCCCTTCTTTTGGCTGGTGGAAACTCAGATTGTGAGCCTTGTCTGGCTGGCGATCGTAATCGGCATGATTGGTCATGCGGCCATGTATGGGCCGCAGGCCGCTTTCTTTTCAGAACTGTTCGGCACCAACGTGCGCTACAGCGGAGCGTCGATCGGATACCAGTTGGCGTCGCCGTTGGCAGGAGGGTTGGCGCCATTAATTGCGACCGCTTTGCTGAACTGGTCAGACAACGCGACCTGGCCTGTGTCGGTGTACCTGATGGCAACCGCCGCGCTGACCATTCTGGCCATCTTTCTGGCTGCCGAAACGTTTGAACACGATATAGGAGCATCCGATGCAGACTGACAAAGTCTTTCAAATGTCCGCGTCGAATATTCGATTCGGAGAGGGCTGTACTTCCGAAATTGGCATGGATCTTCGGGCGCTGGATGTGCGCCGCACCATGGTGTTACTGGATCCCGGTTTGAAGTCACTTCCAATCGCAGAAGTGGTGCGAGATTCGTTGAAGCAACAGCAGATCGACTTCGAGATCTTTGATGAGATTTCCGTCGAACCAACGGACGCGAGTTTTCAGCACGCGGCGGCCGTCGCTGCAGCCGGAGGCTTTGATAGCTTTGTGGCCGTCGGCGGCGGCAGCACGATCGATACAGCAAAGGCAGCCAATCTGTATGCGACTTGGCCCGCCGAATTTCGACGTTATGTGAACGCTCCGATCGGTGACGGACAGCCGGTGCCCGGTCCGCTGAAACCGCTGATTGCTGTCCCGACGACCGCTGGTACCGGCAGCGAAACCACGGGCGTTGCCGTCTTTGACTTTACCGCACAGAAGGCCAAAACCGGCATCGCTTCTCGATATTTGAAACCCACGCTGGGAATTATCGACTCCAACAACACTCGTTCGCTGCCTCCGGCCGTCGCGGCGTCCAGCGGGTTGGACGTGCTAAGTCATGCATTGGAATCCTACACCGCCCTGCCCTTCGACCAGCGTCCGAAACCGGCAAGTCCCTCGCTGCGGCCCGCATATCAGGGAGCGAACCCGATCAGCGATTTATGGTGTTTGCATGCGCTGGAATTGATGGGCGAATACCTTCCCCGCGCCTTCGCCGATCCGTCCGATGACGAAGCTCGCAGCAACATGCTGCTGGCGTCGGCGATTGCAGGCATCGGGTTCGGGAACGCGGGAGTCCACCTGCCTCACGCAATGTCCTATCCAGTCGCAGGAATGGTGAAGGGGTTTCGCCCGAAGGGATTCGACGTGGACCACGATATGGTCCCTCACGGCATGTCCGTCATCCTCAGCACACCAGCGGTCGTCCGCTTCACCGCGGCGTCCTGCCCCCAACGCCATCTACGAGCGGCAGCGGCGTTAGGAGCCGACGTTTCGAATGCCAACCCGTCTGACGCCGGAAACGTACTGGCCGACCGAGTGATTCACTTTATGAAGCGAATGGACATGCCCAACGGTTTGGCAGCGGTTGGCTACACGGCTACGCAGATTCCGGACCTCGTCGCCGGCACACTCCCTCAGCAGCGCCTGACCAAACTGTCGCCGTCCCCTGTCCACGAATCAGTGCTGACGTCACTGTTTCAGGAATCACTGAAGTTGTGGTGACGTTCGACACAACGAGACCTTAGCTGCCTGCCCGCTAGTTCAACGAACTAAAATGCAGGTTGCAACACTGAAGGACGCGGCGAATTCTGCTGCGAAACGAACCAAGGCCTTGCTGGCAGACGAGGAGGTGCAGATACCCGAATCCATCTTCAGGTCACTCTCGACGCTCTTCGCGCAGTGGTCTGATGTGATCGGGGACGTCCAGCTCGTTCATTTGTTTAAACGCAACATCGAATGATCCGCGATAGCCAAACAGGCGGCCCCATGTCCGATTAGTCACTTCAACCTGTATCCGAAACTTTTTGGCTTCATCGTCATACCACTCGCATACTTCAGCGACCCCGGAGAAGAACAGGGGAAAAGAAAAGGCAAGCCAGCCTTCATAAAACCGCTGCGCACCTGACCGGATGCGTATGCCACCGCGATCATCAACGGAAACGTCCAGATCAACGGCAAGGTGCTGGTGTGAACCGAGGTAATCGACTATGCGCCCGCGGCTTTCGCTATAGATCATGTAGGCATCAAATCGGCGTCGTTTTCTGCTCTCGAACGTCCGAACCCAGGATACCGTTTCGCGACCAAAGCTGTCCAGGTAGGCGTAGTTCTCGATGGTGAAGGGAATGTTTGTTCCTGACTCGGGAAACATGATGCGTCGCCATGTTCCAATGTAGAGGAACGGAATGGTATAAAATCGGCCTCCCCAGATTTCGTCCATGATTCCTGAACCAATTGACGCGATCCTATCTTCGCTGCCGAAGCTAAAGCGTTCCTGGATCTTCGGGTGAAGGCGTTCAAAATCTGAGCCAAGAACTTGTTGGTAGATTGATGGCATCAGCCAACCTCCGGTTTTGCTCTCAAACATCGACCAGCGGACGGCAGGTCCTTCATCACGGCTAATCCGATCAACGAGACCACCGCCACGAGCAGGTTTAGCGTAACTGGATTGAATGCTGCCGACAGAAAATCCGGTGAACTTAGTGCAACGGCAATCGTGGCCAGGATCATCAATAGCACGGTAATCATGAGCGGCCAGCGACGTTTGCAGAAAAACAGCACTGCCCCTCCCCATACGATTTCAACGCAACCAATGATGGCAAGCATTGTTGGTGCAACACCGTCGGCAATCCCAGCGTCCGCCAGCATCTCCAATTCGTCCGGATGTCTTGCGATCAACTTGGGAATGAGCCCTTGGTAGATCCAGACGGCTGCCAAAGTAATTCGACAGATGAAGTGAACAACCGTTCGCTGCATCGTCACTGCCGGGTCAATGTCCTTCTCGATCCACAACCGCAAGCGGTCAAAGCTCCAGGCGGTCGCCCAGCCCATTAGTGGGCGAAATACGAACCGATCGAAGATACGCCCCACCCAGCCGAATCGCGTCTGATAATCGTATCCAGTGATGAAGCGAACGCCATCGTCAACAGGAATGTACTGCCAGTATCCCGCGCCTTCCCGTATCAACGATTTGATGTCGTTCGACCAAAACCGAAGTGACGACGTGCGTCGTCCAGCGTCGTCGCGGCTACCAACGGTTTCGCCCTCACCGTCGACACAAAGACCGAATGCCATCCGTGTGGAGTAACGAAACCGCTGCGGTTGCGACTCACTTGCGCGATGGAGGTAAGTGATTGATGTAAATCGGGCATCCCAGCGTTCATGCAATTCGGGGGTCTGCGTTTTTTTCCATAAGTCGTGCAACGAACCTTGAACGAATGTTTCGACATAGATGCCCATGAGGCTCAGTCCGATCACTCAAAGCAATGGTCTATCAACGCAAGCTGAGGAGATAGAATAACCGTTTCTGCCATACAATCACAGCGGTCACCCTACGAACGATAGGCGCGGCCCATTCTGCTTCGGTGCGGAAGAGACAAACCTGCTGTAGTCACCTCCCGTCTTGGCATAGTCCGGACTGTCCGGTTGCTTCGTTTACGCCGATTTTTACTGTCTCACTGAGAATGACAGTTATTGGGTGTTTGGCGGGCGAAACTCGAGTGAGCCTGGTATCTGCTGCCTTCGCCGTCTTGTCATTGTTGGTCGATCGAATACAAGCCGCAGCGATTTCTGTTGAGCCTTTTCTCAACCAGATTTGCCGCCGTTTTGTTCGCACGTACTACCGGGCGCGCTTTGCGAAACAGGTGGTGTTTTCGTTCCTTACGCTGTTCTTCACGGCAAATTTGGTGGCGGGCAGATTGTGTAAAGCCAGGTCGGCGTCGCTGGTGAATCTTTTGTGCGCGATCGGTTTGTGACGCATAACGTCGTTCACTGTGGCAGTCATCAGGAATCCGTCATCGGGAACTGGCCTTCATCGTCCGAAACGGCAGTTGTGCGGCCACAAGTCATAGAGATTCGCTGTAAGGCGAAGTGAGGGGGATATTTTTTGTCGAGAATAACGTCAATCGAAACACGATTCTGGCGCCTGTTTCTGAACCTGGAGACAGAATTGCGCCATAACAGCGTTCTCCTTGGGACTCAACGCTTTCGTGTAAATGCGGTTGCGAGTCACGCTGTGGCAGGTGGCAACTTCGGAGACCAGCAGTGACCGGTTCCAGTTCGATTTCGTGCGATCCTGAAGTCGCGGCGTGGCGGACTACGCCTGTGCAGGAGGCCTCAGGTAGCCTCAAAACGGTCACGACGACGCCGGTGGCAAGGATCTACTATCTCGATTGCATGCGAGGTTTCCTGATGATGCTTGGCGTAGTGCTGCACGCCGCAAACGTTTATGGGGTGCGTGGCACCTGGGAGATCCATGACGCGGCCGGAGTGCCAGCTTTCGACCTGCTGTCTGATTTGATTCGCTTGTTCCGAATGCCGAGCTTCTTCATCGTTGCCGGCTTCTTTGCATCGATGTCGCTGACCCAGCGTTCGGCAAGTCAGTTCCTTGCGGAGCGAGCGTGTCGGTTGCTGCCGCCATTCGTCTGCGTTTTCTGCACGCTGAACGTGCTGCAGCTTTGGTTGCAGGACGACGACTCGTGGTTCATTTTGAGTCGCAATGCATTTGTGTGGACGCGTCTGCCGGAACTTCTGCGCGAAGGGCGCGTGATTCAGCACCTTTGGTTCCTGATCGTCCTGATGTGGTACTGCGTGGCGACCGCGTTGTTTGCCGGCGTGCTGACAGGAAAACGGGAGCGGCACCTGCGGCAAAGTATTCCATTCGGTTTGCGGACTCTGCTTGGATGCATCTGCATCTCTGAAATCGGTGCGTCACTCCTGGTTCATGTCTGGGCTCCGTTGGGCGAATACATGCTCGGTGGACTGATCGCTCCCAGCTACCTGCTTCGATACTTACCCTATTTTCTGTTCGGGTTGTGGTTGGAGGCGAACCGATCCGAACTAGACTTATTCAGCCGACTCAGCATCCCGCGAATGTTCAGTCTTGCCGCGCTGTGGATCGGCAGTCAGCTGGTGCTTCCGAAGCTGCCATCGGGATGGAATCAAGGCGGCCAGCTGTTGGCAGGCGCTGTTTGTACGTGGCTGGCATGTCAGGTTTGTTTTTCGGTCTTCCGGTGGTTGTCTGATCGACCTCAACGCTGGGCTCGCTACCTCGCCGAGGCCTCGTATTCGGTTTACCTGTTCCACCACATTCTCATCGTGATACTTGCTCAGAATTTGCAACTGGTAGCGATTTCTGTCACTGCGAAGTTCGTGGTCGTCGTGATAGGAGCATTCCTCGGTTCCATCGCAATCCACGAAGGCTTGATTCGACACAATACCGCGCTGCTTCCACTACTGAATGGCCGGTTCACTCAACGGAAGAAGCCCGTGAAGGGCGAATTCGTCGCTCACACAACTTCGAATTCCAAATAGCCACGATTGAAACACCGGCCGTCCTGGCTTCGTAGAGCAGACCCAATCCTCTGAGTCACGGCAGGCAGGCCACTTCATCGTGACTGCGGAATTGCCGGTCGCGGTGTCTGGGAAAGCAGTTTTAGTCCCGCTTGAGCTTTGGCATGCTGAGGTTCCAGATGCAGCACGGCCTCGAAATCGCGACGAGCCTCCTGGACACGGCCGGCTTCGGCCAGCAGATATCCGCGGTTTAGTAGCGCATTAGTCAGCACCGGATCCAGAGCGAGTGCACGATCCAGCGGCTGCAAACATTCGGCCAGTGGTTTGTTCTGCAGGCGATATGCAAGAGCGAGTGCCGCGTAGGCTTCGGCGTCGTCGCGGAATGTCAGTTGTTGCCGCAACAATTGTTCGGCTTTTTTCGGCTGCTGCTGAAACAGGTACAGTCGGCTTAGCAGGGGATAGACTTCCAGCCAGTCGGGCACGTCGCTGACCAAACCTTCGTACAACCGAATTGCGCTCTGGTAATCCTTCCCCTGGTCGTAGGCAATCCCAAGCCGAAAACGAGCTTCCAGCCATTGCGAGTTGTGAGCAACAACAGGCCGCAACAATCGAACGGCGTCGGCACCGTTGCCTTCAGAAATTCGAACCGATGCCAGCCAGTACCTCATTTCCGGATCATCAGGTGCGCTGCTGAATGCTGTCTCCAGCAGCCTGCCTGCCTTCCGAAGCGCCGGTTGTTGAGGGCCCATCGTTTCGTGCAGCTGTATATAAGCGGCGGCGTGCGTGACCACATCAAGTTCATCACCCGGACGCAGGTCGATCAGTTCAACGTCAGCATTGGGAGACAGAATGCTGCCTTCCGGGATCTCATCGCGTGTGGGGCGCTGAATGCGATGATCTGTGAAAACCAGGTGCTGGCGTTCTCGGGTCGGCCGTTGAGGCATGTGACAGCGCACGCAACTGTTCTGAGTGTCCGAGTCCTGAGTGTTCGCGGCAGTCGCCGGTCGATGGCAGTCTGAGCCATCGTGACATGTTAAACACTTTTGATCGAAACTCGCGACGGGAGTGCGGTCTACGGTATCGTGAGCATCATGACACAGAATGCAGGTTAGACGACCCTCACTTTGTGACCAACACGCACTCTGCAGCATCCTCGCGCCGTGACTGGCGACTCCCAACACATCTGAGTCGCCCGACTTCGCAAGGAAGTCGATTCGATGGTCCCGCAGACGGTCGCCCGGCCGAAACGAAAACGCATCACAGCCGGGCCGAAACACGACCGCATCGCCCTGCAGGTGACACTGCAAACACACGTCGTTCGCCTGTTCAGGTTGCAGGCGGCCAGGGTTTACGATGGTGCGGTCTGTTGTCCTGCTTTGATCATCAGTACTCGGTTGTGAGGCAAGGCTGGATTGGAAGGCGACATGATCCTGTCCGGGGCCGTGACATTGTTCGCAAGATATGCCTGATTCAATGGGCACAGAAAACCGATCAACAACGGAATGCGTGGGCTGCGTTCGCCCGCCGTGGCACGCGATACATTCGCTCTGGACTGTGCGACTGAATCTTCGGTTGTGCAGTTCATAACCGGGACTCAACCCCCACTGCCCGTCATGCGCATACCACGCCAGCGGCAGTTGCGTGAGGTATCCGTTGTTTTCATGAGCCAAACCAAAAGCGTGTCGGCCAGATCCAATCCGAAAGCTGGCCGACATATCGCGGTGCCAGTCCGATTTTTCCGGGTGAGTTTCGCGGATCCGAATGGTGGCATTACGTTGACTGGCGTCAGCGGACGCATTCAGGATCTGATAGGCAAAGGCATTTTCAGCGTCAGCGATCCTCACGTTTGAGTCAATAGCATCCATCACTGTGGAATCGACGGGCGCCCATGTCTGAGACATGCCGCTGTGCTGGTAGTGTTGCCAGACGTCTGAATGGCAGTTCACGCAGGCCGCGTTGCCAACAAAGCGATGGGCGTCATCGGCGACCACTCGGACGTGCCGTGACATAATGGCCTGGTCCGGTGAGCCGGAAACCGCGTCACGTGAACTAGCGTCCGAAGAATCAGTGGGCAATGAAAAAGACGCGTCCGGATTCTCATCCGGACGCGTCGTGAGATAGGCCAACGCGCAGAGTACCGCAATCAGCAGCACTGCAATTGAAATGGATTTCGGAAACATGTGGCTGACGGGAATCAGGATTCCATTGGCAACGGTGCCGTATTGGAACCCGGTTTCACTTCAAACCGCAGTGGAGTGGTTTCCGGGCTGGCATACTTCTTCGGAACAGTTGATTCTTCCTGTTCCGAACCTGGAAGTGGCGGAGGACCGTCCGGATTGGAATCAAACACTTCCACCGTGACTTTATGCATTCCCAGTACTGCACCGTCTTTTAGTTCGTAGGTGGTGACCTCAAACGTACCATCTTCCTTAATTTCGGCGAAGCCAGGGTTGCCTTCGCCGTCGGGATGAAACGTCACGGTCCCGCTCTTCAGCGGTTGTCCGTTGATTGTTGCCGTGCCCGACACCGGAGCTGTTTCGGGCAACACCTCCGACGATCCGCAGCCAGACATGACCAGGCTGCACACAGACAACGTAAATAACGAATATCGCATGGGGCTTACATTCTTTCCGTAACAAGACAGATGGTTAAATCTCACGACAACGGCTTACGGTGTGTAGCCGCCAATCGGCAACCCATCACGATGGCGATCCAGTGCCTTGTAGGTATCAAAGTCCATGTTTTCACTTAAGAAGTGGACTGACCCGTCGGCGAATAGACCCTGCATTCCGCCAGTGTGCATACTGATAGCACCATATTTAACGCCACCCGCTTCTGTATTGTTTGGAACCGGCGCGGTGCGGCGAATCTGATTAATTGGATAGCGGTCCACGATCCAGACGCCATTGCCTGTCGCCCAGCTGCACCATGGCGAATAGCTTGGTGATCGTTCTCCCACGATCAGCGTGTTCGACAATCCATCGATGACGTCTCGAAATTTAACTTTCACGCTGGGGCTTCGTTCAAACACACCGTCCGGTGGATTGCTGTCAAACCAGTCTCCCTGGTAACCCATATAGCAGGTGACTCCGGCCGGGCCGCCGCTGTTACGTCCCCCGACAGCTGATGGAGCGGCGGGCCAGGCCCACCATGCAGCAAGGTCACTGCGGACTGCCTGAGTCGGGTCAGACGGACACAGCAGCATTGGCAAGGGCGTTTCAATCAGATCGCGGTTCGCGGGGCTGCCGGTGGTGTCAATGGTCTTTAGGTTGAAGTCCAGTTGAGAATACAGCGGTGCCTGATCGAAGTATGGCAGGCACATTGCAATCCAGCTAAAGCCGTTCGTCTGCGGTTGCAGGTTTCTGGCGTTCATGGGAAAGCAAAGCGCCGTGTCATGATAGTTGTGGATTGCCAGACCAATCTGTTTCATGTTGTTCTTGCACTGAGTGCGTCGGGCGGCTTCGCGAGCCTGTTGCACGGCGGGCAGTAGCAAGGCGATCAGGATTGCAATGATCGCAATCACAACCAGAAGTTCAATCAAGGTGAAGCCGACTCGTCGGCGTCTGTAAAGTTTCATCGGTGGGACTCCAGAAGAAGGAACAGAAGGAACTTCAGATGCCAGGACCGTTTTCGACCAGTTCAGCACCCTCAATATAACATGCCGGCAAAGCCGACCGTAAAGCAGAGACAGCTTCTTCAGTTACACTCGTATCGGCGAGTTTCAGGATTTCCAGGTTCGACAGCGATTGCAGATGCTGCAACCCGGCGTCTGTGACCTGCGAGTTGTTCAAGGTCAGTTCTTTCAAGGAATGAATTTGACCGATCGCTCGCAAGCCATCGTCGTCAACACCGGTTTGGTTCAGGAACAGCCGTTCCAGTGCAGGCAGTCGCTGCAAATGGACCATTCCCTTGCCAGTGACTGGAGTATCGTTGAGTGACAGAATTCCCAGGCTATGCAATGACTGCAAGGATTCCAGACCTGCGTCACCAACTTTGGTGTCTGATAGATGCAGGATGAACAGATCCGGCAGGTTGCTGAGATGCACCAACCCGGCGTCTGAAATGCCGGCGTTGCTAAGTTCCAGCTTTTGCAGCCCCTTGAGTCCGTCCAGAATCTGCAGATCATCGTCGGTTACATCGGGATTGCGCAGATAGATTTCCCGAACCTGTTGAGCGTAGTCGTCGCCGAACACGGTGCTGACGCCGGGCAGCGCGACGGGTTCTGTTCGCACGATCCCGTTCAGTTTTCGCAGGCCGACCAGGGCTCTGTGATGAGCGAGCTGGCGGGGAACAAATACGATCCCAAGGATCAGCATGGCCGCCGGGAGAATCAGTAGTGTCCGCAACCGAAGATGAAACCACGCCAACTGTTTGGAATCTGGCGGTTGCTCTTCAGGGGCCAAATGAACGTCCGTCGAGTGTTCCTCGTGTCGTGTCACGCTGCAGCCTATTGCTCAGGGATCAGGACTCAAACTTTCAATTTTCTCGCCTGCATCGATTTATGTAGACCGATCTATTGGAACGTAACCATTCTGTTCGTGGGAATCAAAACAATAAATGGTATTTTTTGTTGCATTTGGAAACAAAGTGGCGTGTTCGAAATGGCGGTTGTCCGAATACCGGGCCATTAGATCCTTCGAGGTGTTCTCTGAAACGCAGACGGCGAGTGAGCTCGAACAGGCGCAAACTGACTTCAGCAAACGCAAATGGGACCGAGTCATGTGGCCTTGCTACTTGATGGAATCATTCTTCCCGCGTCGGTTACGCTGTGCTTCGGGAGAGTGAAGCACCCACAAACCAATTGCGTTCGGATTTGTTTGCCGTGTTGATCGAGCGTGGCGTTCGCAGTCAATGAATCATCGTATGAATCACTGGCGCCCGTCGTTGTTCTGGTTCACGAAACCCGCCGATGAATTAGGCGGCAGCAGACGCGACCAGGAGTGAACTCGTGCCTCGGTCAGCGGGTGCTCGCGTAGGCAGGAAGGACACGAAGCATGCGGTTCATCGGGATGGTCGAGTTTGGGCAGACGACCTCGCGTCTTTCGCCCGTTGTCTTTCTGTCGCTGACGGACGCGATGTTCTTACCGTGCGCAAGTGAGTCGTCGCAACCGCATTGTCACCGAGGAGTGAAGACTTCATACTACTTTCGGCCTGCGTCCATTTGAATTTCACTCTTCGAAAGAGGCGACTGTGCGAAACTTCTTTTTACATGCAGCGATTGTTGTTTTCGTTATCGGCTCGCCAGCTGATGCCGATAACTGGACTCATTGGCGCGGCGACGATGGGAACGGTGTTTCCCGTACGGCCAACCCGCCCACCGAATGGAGCGATACGAAAAATGTGAAATGGAAAGTTCGTATCCCCGGCCAGGGGTCCGGGACGCCAGTAATCTGGGAAGACAAAGTCTACGTCGTATCCGCGGTCGCGACTGATTTGCCTGACGAGCAGCCCGACGATGGCGGCGCGGGACGAGCTGAAACTCGCCAAGCCGAAGGGCGGCCGGGTGGCCAGCAGCGAAGTCGTCAGGGAGGCCGATCGCGTTCGCGCGGCGGCCGAGGTTCTGCACCCTTGGTGACTCAGCAGTTCACGTTGTTCTGCTTCGATCGCGGCACTGGCAAAGAACTTTGGAAGCAGGTCGCCGTCGAATCGAAGCCGCATCAGGCCACGCATTCGACCAACAACTTCGCATCGGCCTCGCCCTGCACCGATGGCCAACATCTGTACGCTCACTTCGGTTCCCGAGGGCTGTTCTGTTACTCGATGGACGGCGAACTAAAATGGAAGCGCGAAGATCTCGGCAAGATGGAAACGCGTTTGGGTTTCGGCGAAGGTAGCTCACCCACAATCGCGGGCGATAAAATCATCGTGCCGTGGGATCACGAAGGGCAGTCCGCCCTGTTCGCGCTGGATAAAAATTACGGCAAGACGTTGTGGAAGACAGAACGAGACGAACCCACGTGCTGGGCGACACCACTGGTTGTCGAACATAACGGCACACAGCAGATCGTGATGAACGGTCAAAACATGGCTCGAGCTTACGACCTGGAAACCGGCGACGAGTTATGGAGGTGCGGCGGCCAGACGGACCGTCCTGTGGCTTCTGCCGTCGCCGCTGACGGACTTATCTTTGTCGGCAGCGGGCATCGGGGTTCGTTTCTGGCGGCGTTTCGGCCTGATGGTCGGGGGAATGTCGAAGGCACCGACAGCGTTGTCTGGTCGATCAGTCGCGACACGCCGGACGTTGCGTCGCCGCTGCTGTCTAACGGTCGGCTGTACTTTCACAAAGGACGAAGCGGCATGCTTAGCTGTGTTGATGCCGCGACCGGCAAGACGCATTTCGGTGCGACTCGCGTTCCCGGACTGGACAGCATTTATGCGTCGCCGGTGGCTGCAGGCGGGCACGTCTATCTGACAGATCGTCGCGGAACGACCGTTGTCATCAAAGATTCACCGACGTTCGAAATTGTCGCCACAAACAGTGTGGGAGAAACTGTCGACGCGACTCCTGCACCGGTTGATGACGAATTGTTCATCCGTGGCGAGCAGCATCTGTTCTGCATTTCAGGCTCGTAACGTGGAAGACTTTCACGCATCGCCTGGCAATTGCCGGCGATGCGTTTGGGAAAGCGCAACAGGTCTCCGGCGACGTCAGTCCACGACGATAAATTCGTTGCTGTTGAACAGCGACAGGCACAGGTGCGTCAATGAGTCCGCACCTGTTGCTTGTTGCGCCGTCCAGAAGCGGTTGACATGCTGCGTTTCCTGATCCGTCGGCGGTCGACCCAGCGTGCGTTCGAACGCGGCCACGATCTGCATGTTCCGATCAGAAGTCGCACCGTTGATCATTCGGGCGAGGTGCTTTGCCGTGTTCAGTGTGAACTGCGAATTCAGCAAGTGCAGAGATTGCGGAGCTGTGGTGGAGACGTTTCTTTCCGGGCAGCTGGCGTTCGCGCTGGGACGATCGAAGACCTCGAACATCGGATACTTCAGATTCCGACGGGCGAACACATAGATGCTGCGACGGCTGTGTTCGGATTTGTCTTCAGTCACCGTCCATTGATTCTTCAACAAGGTCGACACTAGTTCGGCTGGCAGTGGTGGCCGAACGCCGGGACCGCCGGTCTTGAAGTTAATCTTTCCACTTGAGGCCAGCATCGCATCGCGAATGGCTTCGCCTTCCAATCGGAAACGAGGAAAACGCGACAGTAACTCCGCATGCGGATCGGCTTCAAGAGCCATCGACCATGCGTGCTGCTGCGATTCAGAAGCATCATCGGGCAGGCGGCTGCGCTGTCGATATATTGCGGAGGTTACGATTTTTCGATGCAGCTTCTTGAGACTCCACCCGTCATCAATCAGCGAAACTGCCAGCCAGTCCAGGAGTTTTGGGTGGCTGGGTTCCTGTCCCATGATGCCGAAATCGCTGGGCGTGCTGACAAGGCCGGTGCCAAAGTGGTGTTGCCAGATCCGGTTCGCGATTACTCGTGCGGTGAGTGGGTTGTCGCGTGAAATCAGCCATTCGGCCAATGCCGTTCGGCGACCGTTAGTCGTATCGGATTTCTGAGGTTCAAAGACGTGCCCGGGCCAGCCTACGACACGTAGGACACCCGGTTGAATTTTCGTTCCCGGCGATCGAAAGTCGCCGCGCCGCATCACGTGGCTCGTCTCCTGCCACGGAACGGTTTCATTCAGCACGGAAAGTGATTTGTTTTTCGTAAGCTTCAGCGCCGGTTCAAAGATCGCTCGAAATCGGTAGAAGTCCGCCTGACTGATCGCGTCGTACTTGTGATTGTGGCATTGAGCGCACCCGATTTGCAGTCCAAGAACGACCTCGCCAACGGTGGATGTCAGTTCGTTCAGCACCGTGTGCCGTCGTTCCTCGGTCAGGTTGATGTCCGGCATGTCCGGACCCGACAGGCAGAAACGCGTGGCTGTCACGGTCGATGGGTTATGTGGGTAGAGTTCGTCGCCTGCAATTTGCTGCTTCAGGAATTCGTCGTACGGCATGTCGTCGTTGAACGCTTTGATTACCCAGTCGCGATACTTCCACGCTTCAGGTCTCACCTTGTCGTGTTCGAAGCCATCGGTTTCTGCAAACCGTGCCAAATCCAGCCAGTGCTGCGCCCACCGTTCGCCGTACCGAGGAGACGCAAGTAGGCGATCGATGAGTTGTTCGACCGCGTCTGCAGCGGTGTCCTGTAGAAACGCTTCGATCTCTTCCGGAGTCGGCGGCAGCCCGGTCAGGTCGAAACTGAGTCGCCGGATCAGCGTGCGTCGCGACGCCTGGGGTTGCGGCTGTAGTTTGTGTTCGGTCAGTTTGTGCAGCACGAACCGGTCCACGTCGTTTCGGCACAACGACGAATCTGCGACAGCGGGCACACCGCCGGAATTCAAGGGCCGAAAAGACCAGTGCTGGCGATCGTCCTCCGTGATTGGTGGTTCGGAATAGGCTTCTGTTGCGTCGTCAGCGAGTGCGTTGTTACCGGATACAAGTGTGGCAAGCACGGCAAGAACACATAACCTACAAAAACGGCTTGGCGAGTTATGTCTGCTCATTCAATTGTTCCTGACCGGCATTCTGAAAGTGTCCTGTCATCAACCAATCAATCCGTGCACGACATGTGCTTCGTCCGGTCCGGTCAATCGCTTATCAAGGCCGTTGTGGTAGAACGTCAGATCGTAATGATCGATGCCCAGCAGATGCAGCAGCGATGCATGGAAGTCATTTACGGAGACCTTGTCTTCAACAGCACGCAGGCCAATTTCGTCTGTCGCGCCGTACGCTCGACCGCCGGCAATTCCGGCTCCAGCCAGCCATGCACAAAAGCCCCAGGGATTGTGATCGCGGCCTCGTCCCTGTTCGCTCATCGGCATCCGGCCGAATTCCCCGCCCCAAATCACCAGCGTGTCGTCCAGCAGTCCGCGTTGTTTTAAATCCTGCAGCAGGCCCGCTACCGGCTTGTCTGTACGAGCACAATATTCTGTGTGGTTCTTATCGACATCGGCGTGAGCATCCCAGCCGTTGGTGTCGCCAGAATACAGTTGCACAAAGCGGACGTCGCGTTCAATCATTCGCCGAGCCAGTAGACAGCGTTGCCCGAATTCGCGTGTCTGTTTCTGGTCGATGCCGTACATCCGCTGCGTTTGAATTGATTCTTTGCTGATGTCTACCAGCTGTGGCGCTTCGGCCTGCATGCGGAACGCCATTTCGTACGCCTTCACTCGCGCCGTGAGCTGGTCGTCGTGATCACGTTGATCCAGGTGCCATCGGTTTAATGTTCGAATCAGTGACAGGTCGATCTGCTGTTGCTGCAAACTCACTTCGGGCTGCGGTTTCAAATCCAGAATGGGCGAGGTGCCCGGTCGCATGGTGACTCCCTGATACGACGCCGACAAATAGCCACTGCCCCACGCCGGAGGGCCACCCTTCAAACCGCCGCCGGGATCAGGCAACACAACGAAGGATGGCATGTTCTGATTGGCGGAACCCAGTCCATAAGCAACCCAACTGCCGACGCTGGGGTTGCCCATCAGAATGCTGCCGGTGTTCATTTGATACACAGACTGCGGATGGTTAACGCTGTCGCCATGCAGCGAACGGACGACACAGATGTCGTCTGCATGTTTGGCGATGTGTGGAAGAAAGTCGCTAATCTCAAGTCCCGAACTTCCTCGAGGTCGAAATCGCCGGACGGGCGGCAGCAGCGGATTGTTTGCAACTTTGCGACGCGTCATCACGTTGCCAAAACTTTCTGGCAACCGCTGTCCACCGTACTTCGTCAGCGCTGGCTTCGGATCGAACAGGTCTACATGACTGGGGCCGCCGTGCATAAACAGCCAGATGACTCGCTTTGCACGAGCTGCAATATTGGTTCGAACGGCAAACGGTGACTGATCGGCTTGGGCGAGTGCTGCATAGGCCAACATTCCGGCCCCGCCGCCAGCCTGCGCAAGGAACTTTCGGCGAGATGGCACTTCGAAGTTCGACACTTCGCGAAGGCTGTCTGGACGCTTATTCGATCTCACGTCGCTCATTGGCATTTCCACGAAAGGACTGATTGACGAGACGCTGATTGCGTATGGCGCACGGAAACCTTTGTTTTGGTGAAGCTCATATTCTATGCACAGAGCGGGAGATTGTGGACGAGTTTACCGCTGTTTACGCTGAATTGTTGTTCGAGAATTCTGAGTGTGTGTTCGCCTGCACTGCAGATTAAGGGGCTTCTTAGCAGAGATTGTTCCTGCGTCGCGAGCTTTCTGATTTCGCGCGGTGTTCCATGCCTGACTGTCAGTTCTCCACCCGGCACATCGCGCACAACGAAAAGCGTGCGCTGCTATACCAGCAGTGAATCAACGACGTCCGTACTATCCGCAAAGCGTTTCATGTTCAGGCCCATCACTTGTGCCTGAGTTAGCCAGAGATTCGCGAGGGGCGTTCCGTCGGCGACATTCAGATGTTTCCCCGTTTTGATTTTGCCACCACCCGAACCGGCGATGATTGTGGGCAGGTCGGTGTATTGATGAGTGGCTCCATCGCCGAGGCCGGAGCCGTACGTGAACAACGTGTTGTCCAGCAATGATGTACCGTCGGCTTCTTCGATCTGATCCATCTTCTGCACCAGATACGCAAACTGTTGCATGTGGAAAAGATCCACCTGCAGCAGTTCATCAAGGAACTTCTTTTGGTTGTGTGACATTTGATGATGGCTGCGTGGCTTGTCGAACAGGCTTTCGTACAAAAACGGCGTGTCCCAGCGTTCCGGGCCGACCATGAACGTGGCCACATTGGTCATGCCGGTTTGCAATGCCACCACCATCAGATCGCCCATCAGCCGGATGTATTCGCCCCGCGGCAGGTGAGCTTCCGTCGGTTCTTCGAAGCGAACGGTCGCCAGTTCACTCTTCATTTTTTCCAGCTTGTCCATCTGCTGTTCGATTGTGCGCACGGAATCGAAGTATTCGGCGAACTTCTCACGATCGCTGCGGCCCAACGTGTGGGTCATTGAACGAGCGTCCTCAAGCACGAGGTCGGTGATGTTGCGATAACGGTCGATGTCCTGAGTGCTGAACAGTCGTCGATACATTTTGCGCGGATCGCGAATGGACGGAGCCACATGCCCGGTGCCGTACCACGAGATGTTATCGAAGTAGATCGATTCTTTGTTGTCGCGATGACTGTTGCAGCTGAACTCCAGCGTGGGAAACGGAGTGGCTTTGCCGACGTGATCAGCAACCAGGTGGTCCAGCGTGCGACTCAATGGCCAGGCTGATTCCTTCACGCTGAATGGCGGGGCGCTGCTGAGATAACACGACGCACATTGAGCGTGCACGTCAGTTCCCTGCTGAAACGTGCGGTCCATGCCCGTGATCAGCGTGACTTTGTCTTTGACGGCATCCAGCGGTTGCATGGTCGGCGTCAGGTTTAACGGCTGAAGCCCCAATGGAATCTTCGCCTTCGTTTTGATTTCTTCCTGACTGCTGGTGAACTTCGGAATGGCCGCTTCCCCTTCACCCGGAAAGAAGCCTCGCCGCACAACACCGATTGGCACGTAGTAGAACGCCAAACGCTGAGGAATCGTCTTCCCCGAGGTGCCTGCGTTTAGACTCTCCAGCCACAGCAACGACAATGCCGTGCCACCCAGGCCGCGAAGAAAAGTTCGTCGTGTGGTATTCATGGTTTGTGTTCCTCGTTCCCGTAGCTCGATCTCTCTGAGTCGAGTGCGTTTCCGCTTTCGGGCCAAAGGCCCAGCAACTTGCCTGGCCCGGGCGAACGGCCTGGAATTTCGCTCAGATTCCTCGAAACGGGTCGCTCATTACAACCGCCTTTATCATCGCTCGCATGCGGTAGTCACGGAAAGCCGATTCTGCGGCAATTTGCCCGATCGCCGGCGAATCGGCGACTGTCAGCTCACGAGCCAATGCAAAAGACAGCAGGTGCGACGCGAACGCTTTCGCAAAGCGGTCTTTTTCAGCCAGAATTGCGTCCTTGAATTCCACAACATTGCTAAACGAATTTCGCCGGAACAGCGTCCCGTTCATGTCAACATCGCGACCATTCGAATAAGCATCACGCCACTTTCCGGTCGGGCCAAAGTTTTCCAGGGCAAACCCCAGCGGGTCGATTTTCTCATGGCACCCTGCACAGTCGGCTCGTTCGCGATGAGCGGCGAGGCGTTCGCGCAGAGTCAGATTCTGTTCATCCGGTGGAGGTTCTTCGGCCAGCGGCGGTACGTCGGCCGGAGGTGGTTCCGGCGGATCGTTAAAGATGACGGCCGCCAACCATGCTCCGCGCGTAATCGGCTTTGTGCGTTCCGGGCCCGACGTCATTGTCATCACGGCTGCATTCGTGATGACACCGCCGTAACGACGATCGGTGACAGGCCTTCGAACGAAGGGAATCGCGACAACTTCATTCTTCTTCGGTGCTGAAGAATTCTGGTAGTAGATAAGTTCCAGCCGGTTGGATCGATAGCTGAAGTCTGCATCGATCAGGTCCAGGATCGGTCGGTCTTCGATCAGCACCGTTTCAAACAGAAGCAGAGGTTCCAGCATCATGTGCATGCTGTTGCGGTACTTGGAAAAGTAGAAGTCTGGAAACCGTTCACGATCCGGGACGGACGAAATAATGCGATCAAGCTGCAGCCATTGAGCGGGAAAGCTGTCGCAGAATCGCTTCAGTTGCGGATCGTCGAGCATGCGATCGACTTGTGCGGAGAGCACGGCCGGCTGGCTGAGTGTTCCGTCTGCCGCAAGGTTCAGCAACGTCTGATCGGGAATACTGCCCCAAAGGAAGAACGACAGCCGCGAAGCCAGTTCGAAGCTGTCGGATTGCTGCGTTGCTTGTTCAGCCTCATTGTAAAGGTAGAGGAATTTCGGCGAGGCGATCGCTGCCGACGCGACTGCTTTCATGCTGTCGGTGAATGAGGTGCCCTGCTCCATTAACTTGAGCACGTGATTTGTGTAGCGATCCAGCAACTCATCCTGCACTGGGCGGCGAAATGCATGAGTCAGAAAACCGGACAACCGGTGCCGCACTTCGACTTCAACAGGTTTATCCGGTGCGGGGTGAGCGAAGAAAGTTTTCCAGATGCCGCAGGTTTTCGCGTTGAAGTCCGGGCTCTCCACAATCGTGCGGCTCAGATTCAAAAACGATTCGTACAACAGCGGCGAAAGTGAAAGGTGATCGCCTCGATTGTCGAAGCCATGTTCTGCCCGCAAATCCTGAGGGAACGGAGCGACTCCGGCTAGTCGAGCTTCAATCAATTGCGACTTGCCCAACGGTCGACTTCCAACCTTCACCCGATCGGGCATCTTGCGGCTGGCCGGTTGAAAGTATTTACTATGATCACGAACCATCCGTTCCGGCAGCGCGAAGACGACTCGCTTAAGCTGAAACAGATCCTGCACCGCGTTGTTGTACTGAAATCGGTTCATCCGACGAATCGGAGTATCTTTTGCGGCTCTGTCTTTAGTCAGCGCCGTATCCAGCAGCAATCGAAATTCAGCCAGTAGCTTCTGTCGCAATTTGGGCGGCAGCGGCGGTTCATCTTCCGGCGGCATCGCGTTGGTATCGAGTGCCTCGATCAGCTGACTAAGCAGCTCCGCATTGTCCGTCAGATTTTCCGCCGCACGCAACTGCAACAGGTTTAGCTCGGCCTCGATGACGTCCTTCGCCCCGTGACATTTGCCGCAGTGTTGCTTGAATGCCGGCTTGACGATCGTCGAAAACGAATCGACATCAGCGGCCTTAACGGACGGCATCCCTACAGTCGCGGTCACCAGCAGTAAGGCTGCCAGCTTTAGCGCTGCGGGTGACGTGCGTAGCCGACAGGTTGGTGTGCCGTTCAAAATCAGTTCCTCATCGGGAGGTTTGTCCTGCTCAACCCAACAAGTGTCACGATTCGGGCGGTGATTGCAACACCTTGTTCGATTTCGCGCCGGGTGGTCCACAACCGGAGGCACCAGTTTGTCACGCGTATTCCAGAATTGTAAGCTCCGCACCCTGTCTGGTGCTGTTTTCGTGCCGTGTCATTCGTTTGTTACCTGGATCCGCAGTCTCTGCCCATGGCTTTTCCCCGAATATCGTCTTACAAAAATGTTGACCAGTTTCGCGAACGCCTCAGCGAACTCAGCCTGGACCTGCCGGTGGACGACGAGGTGCAGTCCGGAGACGATGCCGTGCTGGCTCAGCCGCTGGTGAGCAAAGCGGGGCTGATTGGCAACCGATTTTGCATTCTTCCCATGGAAGGCTGGGACGGCACGGCTGACGGCAAGCCCACGGACCTCACTCGTCGTCGCTGGCAGAACTTCGGTCTAAGCGGCGCGAAACTGATCTGGGGTGGCGAAGCCGTGGCCGTCCGGCATGATGGGCGAGCTAACCCGAATCAATTGCTCATTAACGATACCAACCTGAAGGACATCGAAAGTCTTCGGACACTTCTGGTCGCGACGCATGCGGAGCACTTTTCCAAGACCGACGATCTGTGCGTTGGTTTGCAACTCACTCATTCCGGTCGTTACGCCAAGCCCAACGACAAACACACGGCAGAACCACGCATTGCGTACCGACATTCGGTGCTCGATCAGCGACTCGGCATCGACAGCGATGACAAGTTGTTAACCGACGACGACCTCAAGCAGCTGATCGATGACTTCGTGGCCGCCTGCGTTCTGGCTCAGAAGGCCAGCTTTGCATGGGTCGACGTGAAACACTGTCACGGGTATCTCGGCCATGAACTGCTTTCTGGTTTCGACCGCGATGGTGAGTTCGGTGGCAGCCTGGAGAATCGCACACGGTTCCTACGCAACATCGTGGCGGGTATTCGCAGCGAAGCGCCTGGCCTGGAAATCGGCGTGCGAGTCAGCGTGTTCGACTTTGTGCCGTTCGAACCGGGCGACAACGAAGAACGTACGGGTATACCATCGGCGACTGCACCTTATCAACATGCCTTCGGCGGCGATGGCAGTGGCCTGGGAATCGATCTGAGCGAGCCTTCAAAATTCGTCGACCTGCTGGAAGAGCTGGACATCGATCTGTTGTGCACGACCTGCGGCAGTCCTTACTACAACCCTCATATACAACGCCCGGCTATCTTTCCGCCGTCGGACGGGTATCAACCGCCGGAAGATCCGCTGGTGGGAGTCCACCGTCAGATCGCCGCAACCGCGGAACTGAAAGCGAAGCACCCGAGCATGATCGTCGCCGGCACTGGCTATTCGTACCTGCAGGAATGGTTGCCAAACGTCGGGCAGGCGGTCGTGAAAAACAGCATGGCGGACTCCGTTGGCCTCGGCCGCATGGTGCTGTCATATCCCGAACTGCCCGCCGACGTGCTGGCCGGAAAGGTGATGGCTCGGAAGAAAATCTGCCGCACGTTCAGTGACTGCACAACGGCACCAAGAAACGGCATCGTCTCCGGCTGCTATCCGCTCGATCCGTTCTACAAAGCAATGCCCGAACGTGAGCAGTTGCTGGCGATAAAGGCAGACATGTGAGGATCGTAGCTTGAGCAAGGGGCAACGCCCCGCTCGTTTACCTGGCCCAGCCCAACGGGCTGGGTTCCCGTCCAATATACGTCGAAGGGCCAACGGCCCGGCAGTTTGGTCGAGCGACGATGTGCAAATGGTCGGACCTTCGGCGCTACGCGGGGCGTCATCCAGCTCCCAGCCCGTTGGGCTGGGCTATGCGAATCGCTGGGCCGTTGGCCCGAGAATACGAAACCACACGACGTCAACGAATACATCCCAAGCTGCGAATCACAACAACCGGTTTTACCGCGCATCCAGCGACACTCCTGTTGCACATGCCAACCGTCCGCCGGGGCCGCCCCGCTACTTTAATCCGCCGGGATGTACTTATTGAATGCCTCAGCGTAGTCCTCGCGAACCGGGCTGAAGACATCCAGAGCGACGGCAGGCCCGTCGACGGCGACTGCTTTGTGAGGCGTGTTGGGCGGAATGATGTACATCTGGCCGGCTTCCAGAATTCGAGCCTCACCGTCGATCGTTAATTCCAGTTTGCCTTTCAGCACGATGCCGCCCTGTTCGTGAGGGTGATCGTGCGTCGGGATGGCGGCTCCTTCGTCCATGTCAACGTGTGACAGCATGAGGTTCTCGCCGTAGGGCGTGCGCAGGCGGCAGCCGGGGAGCGGTTCGATGGGCGTCATGTTTTCGATGTCGATGAAAGGCATTGGGCGGACTTTCTGAAAGAAGGGGCGAAGAGCGGCGTTTGTCCGCAACCACCGAATTCCTATGGTCGAAGCAACTGCAGCGTACTAACATTTCTACACAATGATCAACGCACTTTGGACCATCTGGCTGGAACTCGCCCCGTGGCTGCTTTTAGGAGCCATCGCCGGAGGATTGTTACACGCGCTGCTGCCAGCGGGATGGCTGCAGAAGCATCTGTCCGGTCGCATGGGTGTTTTGAAAGCCGTGTTCCTGGGCGTGCCTCTACCGTTGTGTTCCTGCGGAGTCATTCCAGTGGGACTCGGCCTGCGGAAGAACGGAGCCAGCAATGGCGCAGCCGTCGGCTTTCTAATTAGCACGCCTCAAACGGGAATCGATTCCATTCTGGTCAGCGCCTCATTTCTTGGCTGGCCGTTTGCGATTCTGAAAGTTGCCGTAGCGTTTGTGACCGGATTGGTGGGCGGCTTGACGGCCGATCTGGTTGCCCCGTCGTCAAGTATCGAAGACGCCGTGCCATCGCAAGTCGCAAAGAGTTCAACCGGGCGCTTTCGTGCGGTGATCGATCATTCTCTTGAGCTGATTGAATCCATCTGGGGCTGGCTGGTGATTGGCGTGATTGTGTCGGCCGCGATCACGTGGCTTGTGCCCGAGAATTCACTGGCTGACATCCCCGCAATGTCCGGTGTGGCCGCTTTGTTGATCACGCTGGTGATTTCGCTGCCTTTATATGTGTGTGCAACGGCTTCGGTACCCATTGCCGCAGCGCTGGTCGCAAGCGGTCTGCCCACTGGAGCGGCGCTCGTATTTCTGATGGCTGGCCCGGCCACCAACGTGGCGACTCTTGGAGCCGTTTATCGGGCGCTGGGTGGACGGACTTTGGCTGTTTATCTGCTGATGATTGTCGGCGGCAGTCTTGTCGCAGGCGTCGCATTCAACCATCTGATTAATCCGTCCGTTATGGCGTTGCACGCTCACGACCATGGAGCCACATGGTGGCGAATTGCGAGTGCCGTTGGGCTTGCCGCGTTGATTGCATGGTTCGCTGTTCGAGATCTGCGACACTGGCTGAAGCGACGCCGCCGTCCAACAATGCCTATTGAAGATTTGCAAACGATCTCAGTGGCAGGCATGACGTGCGATGGCTGTGCGGCTAAGCTGGCTCGCGGCCTGGAAGCTCATCAGGACATTCAACGCGCTGATGTGTCGTTTGCAGACGGCCGAGCTGTTGTATGGGGTTCGGCGAGTCACGATACGGTGTGTGACCTGGTCGAACAGGTGGGGTTTGTTCCTGAAGCTAAAGCCAGCAACGACACAGCGTCGGCTGCGAAGTAAACTTCATCAGTTTCGCCGACCGTCGTGCGAAGTCCTTGGTTCTCGATGAACAGCAAGTATCAGGACGAGCAGTAGAGACGAAGGTCGAGGGTGACCCCAGCAGCCATCAGAATGAAAAGAGCCCCTTCATGCTACGAACCCTGGCAACCTGCATCATCTTTGTCACATTAACGCTTGCGAGTCGCGCCGGTGATCAGCCAAACGTCCTAATCATCATGGCGGACGACTGCACCCATAACGACCTGCCTTTGTACGGCGGTCAGAATGCGAAGACGCCTAATATCGATGCCTTTGCAGCTCAGGGCCTGACTTTCAACCGGGCGTATCTATGTTCGGCGATGTGTCAGCCGTGCCGAGCTGAATTGTTTACCGGGCAGTATCCGCTGCAAAACGGCTGTGCATGGAACCATTCGGCCAGCCGCCCGAACGTTAAGAGCATGCCGCAGCATCTTGGAAAGATTGGGTACCGAGTTGGCCTTGCCGGAAAAATTCATGTGAAGCCGGAGACCGTATTTCCGTTTCAAAAAGTCGAGGGCTTCGACAAAAACTGTGTACGCAACCCAACCAGGACGCACGACGTGTCTGGTGTGAAGCAGTTCATGATGGAGGACTCCCAACCGTTTTGTCTGGTCGTGGCTTTGGTGGAACCGCATGTGCCATGGGTGATGGGCGATGCATCGCAGTACCCGCCGAATAAAATCAAGCTGCCGCCGAATATCGCAGACACCAAACGCACGCGAGAAGACTTCGGACGCTACCTTGCCGAAATCACTTACATGGATGGTCAGGTGGGCGAAATTCTGAGTGCGTTGGATGACAGCGGCAAAGCGAACGACACGCTGGTGCTGTTCACTTCCGAACAGGGTTCGCAGTTCCCCGGCTGTAAGTGGACCAATTGGGATACCGGGCTACACACGGCACTGGTTGCTCGTTGGCCTGGCAAAGTTCAAGCTGGTCAACGCACGAATGCGCTGGTGCAATACTGCGACGTGCTGCCAACGCTACTGGACCTCGCGGGTGAAATGCCTTCCCCCGACATATTTAACGGAGTCAGTTTTCGCAGTGTGCTGGAAGGAGCGGCCGCCAGCGAACGCAAATACGTTTACGGGATGCACAACAACCTTCCGGAAGGCCCGCCCTACCCGATTCGTTCGGTCACCGACGGCGAATTTCGCTACATTCGCAACCTGACTCCTGATGAGCTGTACATCGAAAAGCATCTGATGGGGACGAAGGGCGACGGCGGACTCAACAATCCATACTGGGGCACCTGGACATGGCAAACTCAGGAAGACCCCGCTACGTATCAACTGGTGAAACGCTACATGCTGCGGCCTGCGGAACAGCTCTACCACACGACCAAAGATCACTATGAAATGAATAACCTCGCGGCCGACGCCGACTTGTTGGCTCGCAAGCAAGAGCTATCTGCTGCATTGGATCAATGGATGAAGTCTCAGGGCGACCCCGGCATTCCGCAGGACACGATGAAGTCACTGCAGGCCGCGCGAAAGGGAAACCACCTGTACGCACCGGGCGGGAATTAGCTATTGCCGAACCTTGCTAACCAAAGGCGGCATGTGGTTGATTGACGCTTTTTCGAAGGTCGCCAGGCGAGCTTGCGCTGGCCGAGACTCCGGGGCGCGTCCGGGAATTGCTTGAGGTTGCTGTCAAAGAATCGCGGGATTTTGAGTCGTTTAACCCAACTTCCCCAACTCGAGTCACGAAGGCAGTGTTTTGTGGGGTGAGCGGCCAGAAGTTTCCACTACATTTGCTTTTGGATTATTTTTGAGGGCAGTTTGAGGCTCAGCTTTTCCAGAAGAATCTGCTGATGGTCGGACGGCTTTGAGACGCAGCGAGTACGGATCTCCGGGCCGGTGCGAGTGGGCAGGACGACGTCCATCGAACGGATCTCCGACAGCTCCGCAAGCACACGGCGCGGTTCGTCGCCCAGCCCTGCTTTGCTGCACAACTGACCAAGCGTCTTCCACAGGACGTATGCCAGAAAACACACGAAGATGTGTGCCAGAACACGTTCCTCCTTCTGATGCCAGATCGGGCGGATCGAAAGATCGCTTTTGTGGATTCGGAACGCGGCTTCCGCTTCGGTCAGTTGGATGTACGCCTTCCAAAGTTCTTCGTCGGACCAGTCGCTGACATTCGTTCGCAGCAGATAGCATCCGGAACTCAGAGTCGCCCAGTCACGCGTAGCTTCGATCTTTGACCATTCGATGCGTGCGGCCCCGTCATCTGTCTTCGTGACTTTCACGTCGAAGAGCTTTGCCGCTCGAGTGTTCTTTCCGAGCAGCCGGCCGATCTCACGTTCGACCTTCATCGGGTCGCGTTTCTGTTTATCGCACCGCGCCGTCATGCGGATGAGCGACTCTTCGATCTTCTTTTCGAAGCGCTGTGTGATCGCTTCTTCCTTCATTGATCGATCGCGACTGCGACACAGGATGAATGTCTCCGGCGATGTGTTGCAGTCTTCCGATTCATCCGGATCGTCGCTGCCGGGCCACGGCACGACCTTGACTTCCAGGCCATCGCGAATGCTGGTCCAGTCTTCCTTCAGCAGCTCGTGTTCAAACTTCTTCAGCATCGATTTGGGAGTGCCGACGATGTAGCGTCGACCGCCTTCGCGCAGGAATTCGATGTTGTCTTCCGACACCATGCCGCGATCCATGACCCAGATGCGATCGCTTTTCCCGTAGCGTGCTTCCATCGTTTCGACGATGTGTTCCACGGTAGTAACGTCGGCCGTATTGCCGGCAAACACCTTGTATCCCAGCGGCATTCCGCATCGAGACACCACCAGCCCGATGCAGACCTGCTTGCAGTCGCTGCGGTTATCGCGCGAATAGCCACGCTGAGCCAGCGGATTGCGTTCGGCCTGACCTTCGAAGTAAGTGCTGGTGACGTCATACATCAGCAGGTCGTATTCGAGATCGAACAGATGGCCAAGGCGATTCTTCAGATGCGTTTCCAATGCGTCCTTGTGCGGCAGCAGCTGATCGAGTGTGCGGTACAGCCGATTATCGTTCACACGTTCTTCGCTCACGCCGAGCAGATCCCGCAGTGCCGTTTTCGGATACCATTGTTCGGCGGTGAAGAGTTCGCTGGCAGGTTCGAGCAGCCGCGCAATGATCAGAATCAGCGAACTCACATCCCAGCCGACCAGTTCACGACCTTCAGGGATCGCGTTGCTCAGGAACGTATCCAGTTGCAGCGTGCGAATCAGGTGCAGAGCCATCCACGGCCCGCCGAACTGTCGCAGGTTTTCCACACGAACTCCGGCGGCGTTGACTTCGACCCATCGCGGAGTCACGGCAGACGCATCATCATCGAACTCGAATCGCATCTGTCGACTGAGCGGTTGTGACTGATCAGCGGTGACACCGGGTGCAACCTCATCGCTACCGGCCAAAACTTCCGCCGCCTGATGGACGCCCAGTCGACCGGCTTCGTCAAGCTTCCCCAGCCACGCGACCACCCGCTGCCGCGGCCCACTGGCCGAGCGATACGATTCGACCAGCGCCCAGTAGGCGTGGCGACGACCGTTTTTGATTCGATGGCATTGGCGAATGAACATGATCGCAAATGCTACCGACCGATCTCTGACCGGCCAGATCAGAGGTCGTCACTACATCGTGTTTCAGATTTCAAACGCTGGACTTTTGAAACTTCGATAACAAAAACACGCCGAATAAATTCTCTGCAACCACATTTTGTGCCGCTGCTGGGGAAGTTGGGCTAACCCGTAGCCGGAGGCGCAGGCGTTGCTGAGGACGGCTGAGTCGCAGCGGAAGCGGAACACTCAAGTGTGCCGATCAGCGGACGCCTGGGCCTTCGGCTACGGGTTAAACGATCCGCTGGCTTCGCCGCCAAATCACGCATTGAACTATTGGCTCAGCGGCAAGGTTTTAGGTGGCCCGTCAGCGAAGTGCCGCCCAGTAGGTCCTTTCTGCCAGGCAGGATTTTCGGCATAGTATGTCGAGTCTATTACAGCCGGATAGATACGAGTCTACGAGTCGTTTAACCCGTAGCCGAAGGCGCAGGTGTTGCTGGGGACGGCTGAGTCGCAGCGGAAGCGGAACATTCAAGGGGGCCGATCAGCGGACGCCTGCGCCTTCGGCTACGGGTTAAACGATCCGCTGGCTTGGCCGCCAAAGGTCGCCTTCGGCGACGTGCGATCGGCAGTCATTCGCCGTGCGAAGCGAGAAACTCGCGGAGGCGTTTCTTAGCAGCCAATGTGTATCGGTGGTCGGAACCGCGCCCCTTCGATAACACCGCAACGGCCTCGCGCAGAAGCTGTTCGGCGTCGTCTAAACGTTCCGACCCGATCAGTGCATCGGCCATTGTGTTGCGAACGTCCATTGTGCGGCCGCGCTCCGGGCCGAATTTTTCGTTGTGTAGTTGAAGACACGGCTCCACCAGCGACAGGGCTTCTTCAAATTCGCCCAATCCCACCAGGATTCTGGATAAGGCGAGATGCGTCTCCAGCGTCTCCCGATGCGAAGCACCCAGCAATTCACGTTGCTCATCAAAGACAATGGCAAACTGTTCCTTTGCCGCTTCCAATCGCCCTTGGTCCTCCAGGACATTGGCGAGCGAGTGTCTCCACTCCAACACATCCGCCCGCATTTCCCAGCCTGGTTCGCCATCCGCTGCCATAAACTTTTCAGCCTGCCTCAACACCGTTTTCAATTCCTGTTCGGCAAGTTCCAGTTTGCCATTTCTGGCGTGGAAGATTGCTAGATTGTGCCGCAGCGTCAGCGTGTCTCCCGAACCCTGCTCGGCCAGTTTGAGTGCGCGACGAAAAAGTTCCTCAGCCTTGTCTCGCTCGCCCATGCTGTTCCATGTTGCGGCCAGGTTGTTCATGGCTGAGTTCGTGTCCGGATGGGTTTCACCGAGGGACGTTATCCGCTGATTCAGCACGAACTCACGTAGTGATGCCGCTTCCGTCATGCAGGCAGGGTCGTGAGTCTTTCGCAGCGATCCGGCCAGCCGATCCATCACATGCAACGTTTCGGCAGCGGTTTCGCCATAAGCTGTTCGGCTTGCCTTCAATGCAAGACGGTACTGCTCGATGCTCAACGTGAGTTGATCCAGATCGCGCAGCGTGCGGCCCAGCGTCGCACGCACGTTTGCTTCAATGCGAGGATGCTTTTCGAACGCATCGTCGACACGTGGGATGGCAGCGTAAACGGCGTGTCTGATGGTGGCATCCTGGCCTTCGGGCGAATTCTGCGCAGCCGCCAGGATATCGAGCACGAAATTGTTGACGGCTGCCGTAGTCGCGGCTTCCTCTTCCGCACGAGCTGCCTCTTCTGCCGCCCGTGCTGCTTCCGTCTCGGCTCGAATGGCCTGATGTTGATAGGCGACTGCGTTCGCTTCGGCTCGCTGCCACTGAATAAATATTCCGACGGCACCGACAGAAAAAGCTGCCAGCATACCAACCGACAACGCGGCGATGGTAGGTTTACGACGGCACCAGCGAATCAGCTTTTCGCCCGATCCAACCGGGCGAGCCTTCACAGGACGGCCATCCAGAAAAGCGTCGAGTTCTTCTGCCAGTTCCGCCGCCGAGGCATATCGCGTGGCGGGATTGTTTTGCAGGCATTTCAGACAGATGGATTCCAGATTCACCGGCACGGAAGGCACCAGAGCTCGCACGGGCACGGGATCGCTTTCGCGCACCATAGCGAGTGTGTCTGGAATGTTGACGCCACGAAACGGAGGCCGTCCCGTCAGCGCCGCGTACAAGACCGCGCCCAAGCCGTAGATATCCATCGCGGGCGTCGGAGTGTCGCCGGTGGTTTGTTCGGGCGACATGAAGCCCGGTGTGCCAAGCATTGTGCCCGACACTGTTTGGCTGTCGACGTTTAAGTTTCGAGCCAGTCCGAAGTCACACAGCTTGGCGTTACCGTCTTCGTCCATCAACACGTTTGCTGGCTTCAAGTCGCGATGAATGACGCCAAGTTCGTGGGCGGCCGAAATTGCGCTGGCGATCTGAGCGACTATTTCCGCCGCTCGACGCGGTGACAGTACTTCGTCCTGCAATACGTCGCCTAAACTGCCGCCCTGCATCAGTTCCAAAACGAGGTACGGCCGTTTCTGATATTCCCCCGTTTCAAAGATTTGCACGATGTGAGGGTGATTTAAGCCAGCGATCGTGCGAGCTTCCGCCTGAAATCGAGGCACAGCATCCGCCATCGGGAAAGCAACGATCTTGATCGCCACTGACCGACCGAGTTCCTCATGCTCCGCCTTGTAGACGACCCCCATGCCGCCTTCGCCGATTCGCTCCTGCAATTGATAGGCCCCAATCTGCTCTAGTACGGGGAGCTCGGGGAGCGGTGGCCACGGTGACGAATCGCTGCAGGACTTCGTGTCGATGGCAGATTCCGGTTCCTTCCGATCCGACACCAGCTGATCGAGAACGCCGACGTGTTCCGGAAAATGAACGTGGTAGTTTTTCGCCGCCATCGTCCGCCCAGACTTCAGGCAGCGTTCCTGATCGATCTGCACCAGCTCGCGAAACAACTCCGCCCGCAATTCCGGATCGACCCTGTTCAGCATGGACGATATCGCCGCCGGATCATGCTTCTTCCACCCGCGATCGAATTCGTCGCACAGGTCATCAATCTGGTTGCGAGTTTCGATGTCCAAACTATTCGTCCTCAACGAGGGCCAGTCGCTTGATTCGGGCTTCGGCTACAGCGTTTCACGCTGACTTGTGGCCGCGGAAATCGGTTTTTGTCCAACGTGGGCCGGTTCCCACGAACCAGAACCGTCCACAACAAAACGTAAATTGCTACAGCGTCTGAAAACACGTCCTCTGGTTGCTCTGATGGGACACACAACCACAGAATAGTTTCCTACTCGTCATCAACCTGTCCCAGCCACGTGTCGCGAATCAAATCCAGTTTGCGTCGAATGGAACGTTCTGAAAGGTTGGTCCTCTGTGCGATTTCCGGCGTTGAATATCCATCCATCCGCAACTTTGCGATGTCACGCATCTCGTCGTTTCGCAAAGTCTGCATGAGTAGCTCGTAATCCTCCTGCAAAACGGCCAAAGTTTCCGGGTCGGGATCGGAACTTTCTAAATCATCGAGCGACATCTGCATCGAAGGGCTGCCACCGGCTGACAGATCCGCTTCCCCAACGACCTTTCCGCTGCCTCGTTTTTGAGCCACATTGCGACGAATCCGGTTCACGCATTTGCGATGAGTCATCGTGGCTAGCAGCACCCACAGTTCTTCCCGATTGGTGATCTCCTGAAATCGATTCGCGGCGGCTCCAGCACACAGGCTGTCCATCACACTCAGCGCCACGTCTTCTTCGTCTTCGACCCGCTTTTCAGCATTTCGCAGATGGCTCTGAGCCAGCCGGACCAACTTCTGAAAATACCGGCCCCAGACATTCGCCACAACAGTGTTGCCGCCGTCGCGAAGGTCGACCAGCCAGCCGGAGACGGATTGTTCGGAAGAAGGTTTCATAGGGTTGGCCCTGAGTTACGGAAGACGGCGACGCGTCGACTGCGAATCGTACCGGCAGGGAGCTTCCGTGTAACCCGTTCAGGCGTCGCGGCGTCGATAGCCAACCTCTGTTGCTGTCGACGAATGCTGAAAAACGCAGGGAAAACCGAAGCAATCCATGACGTTGTGAAGTGCACGCCAAATTCGCCCCGTTTCCCCTTGCGTGGCGGACGGTTCGGGCTGGTGGGAAACAGCACTCATCGTCTGAGCCGTTCGTTGGGCGGCCACACGTCAGTGAGAATCGCTGCAAGAACCCGTTTGATAGCCTGCCAAAGGTGCGTGGATTGCATGCTGCGTAGCTAGGTGTCGGGATCCCCGGGAGTGCGGAAGTTCAATGGCGTGGGGACGGATGGTCGTCGGTCCGCGTGGCAGACATTGACCCGCACGCAGCGCACGGCAGCCACCATGGCACTTACCACCTTCACAACGGCCACTACTATTACACGCCACGAACGGTCTCAATCAGCATTGGTGTTGCACCTCGACCGACTCAGGTCCAGTTCGGCAGCTTTTCGCATGTCGACGACCTTGCCAGCTGTCTGGAAGAACTCACCAACGAATTCCTGCTGGACCTGCACTACAACTATTCTCACAACCATGGCTTTATGGAAACATACGCCGAAGGCTATCACCTGCTGGAAGTTGCCAAGTACATCCACGATGCTGAACACGCCAATGATCAAGCCGCCATTCGATCTCAGCTGGACGGCATGGACGCTTTGTTCCATCACCTGCAGGACGACGTGTGCGGCTGGTCGCGTCGTCACCATCGTCAGGTCGGCCAGCTTGGCATACTGTCGAAGATGGACATGATTGAGTCGATTCTGTATCACCTGATGAATGATGTCGGGGTTCAGCAAGCTCCGGAGTCTGCACACGGAATAGCACCGCCACCCGGTGGCGCTGGGCCCGCGCCGCTGACGACGGCGCCACCTCCGACGCGTTAGTCGCTGATTCCAATTTCAGCCATATCTGAATTCAGACCACGTGCGATTGTGCACGTCGCGGGCCAGCACGGTCGGGTGGCTTTGACGTCGGATTGCCTATGATCGATTGGGCCACAATTGCCAAAGCGATTCAGCCCGGCTGCAGGGCGTCCCACCAAATTCTCCTTCACTGGTGAATCGAACGCTTTTTTGCTTCATGCTGCGACTGATTGCACGGCCGCGCCCTTTCGTTTTGCGATGCCGGTCGGCACAATATTGGCATGAGCGCAACCAATTCCAACACGACCATCTCGTTTCGCATACCAGGCAACTGGGAAGAGCCACGCAAACTTGTCGAAGCTTTACCGGACGACCACCGATTGACGGCTCATTCGCTGGTACTTCCTGACGGCCAGGAAGTTGAGTTCAATGCCGTGCCGCCGGATGAACATTTTGCCGACGTCTTTCAGTCGTCATGCCGCACGCCGCTGTCAGAAGGTGAGGCGGCTGCCGTCAATTCGTACACAGTAAACGTCGTGTTGAGTGGGCCGGGCGGTTCCCTGGAAAATGCCAGAGCAATGATGCGAGCTGCGTCAGCGATCATCCGTGCAGGCGGTGCCGGAGTGTTTATCGATAACAGTGCGCTGGGTCACGCCGGACATGTGTGGTTGGAAATGACGGACACGGACGATGTGGACGCCATGAGTTTTGCGTTTGTGAGTGTCGTGAACGGTGAGTCCAAAATCTGGACGGTGGGCATGCAGGCACTCGGGTTCGCTGATCTGGAAATGGATCACGCCTGCGGCCGGGGCGACGACGTCATCGAAGTGCTGCGATACATCTGCAGTAGCGATCGCCCTGTTGTTGACGGACACATCATCGCCAGTGAAGACGGGCCTCGGTATCAGATCGTCGCAAAAAAAGACAGCATGTCTCCATCAGGGAGTCCGATGTTTAACCCGCATGGCCGCTATCAGATGAAGAGCGTCCGTCGCGTTGCGGAAGAAAACTGACATCGCTGCCGGCGAGTATTTCTCTACTTCGTGGTCTGGTTGCGCAAGCCGGTGGGGGAAGCGTCCGCGTTGTGCTGCAGAAAGGCGATCAGGTCACGCAATTCGCGGATGGTCAGCGTGTCAGCCAGACCGTTGGGCATGAACGATACGCGTGCATCCACAATCGATTCCACGTCGCCAGTGTTGAACGTAACCGTCCGACCGGTTGCGTCTCGAAGCTGTTCCTTTGTGTAGGATCTCAACCGAATGCCCGTGAAGGTACGACCGTCCTTCAATACGATCGTCCGCGGCTGGAATTCCGGTGCCATGTCCGCGCTTGGTGTCAGAATGGACTTTAGCAGGCTGGCTCGTTCGTCGGTGGTGTTACGTTCTCCGAGCGATGTGAGATCCGGTCCCACTACGCTGCCTCGCCCATGATGTCGATGGCAATTGCTACACGAAGTCACTCGCGCGTGATGAAAGATACGGCGACCGGCGGCTGCGTTTGGTGGTGATTCGATTTCGTCCAGTAATGACTGCCACGCTTTGATGTCTTCCACAGCAGGCCGACCGTCTTTTACCGATTTCAGGTCTGTCACTGCCTGGACGAGATCGCTGGAAGTCGGATGCCGCTGTCCGATTTGCTTCACAGCGGCGAGTTGTTGTTGGGAAAGCTCCTGAGAACGCAGGCACCGCAGGGCTTCCTCACGAACCTCGCGTTGTTCGTAGTCGCACAGTCGAAGCAGCAGGTCGAGGTGGTCGGCTGAGACAGCTGCCAGGCCAGCCACCGCTTCAGCTCGCAGAACGGGATCACGATCTGCGTCGTCTGCAATCTCCGTCAGCAGCGCATGGGTCGCCGGGGCGTTGGCGGCGCACGTTCGAACTACTTCGAGAGATAACATCGCGTCATTCACCTCCAGCAGTGTACGAAGCAGATCGACGTTAAGTCCGGGCGGGAAGGATCGCACCAGTGGCCCATCATCGCTGGTTGGCCGTGGCCCGGTCGGCAGCAATCGCAGTGCGAAGGCTCGCAGAACGGGACTGCTGTCATTGTCTTTGACTCGAGCCAGCAAGAGATCCAGATCGCGAACTCCGGCTCCCGGTTTGTCGTTCAGAGTATTCCAGGTCGCGAGGGCGGCTTCGAACAGGTCGTACGTGATGTCGCTGCGGTTAAGGATCGCCTCGACTTCGGGTAGGAATGCCTTCTGTTCGGCAAATGCAATCCACTTCAGCGCTTCGAATGTCACATGCGGGTCCGTATCCGTCAGAAGAGCCTTGATCCAGGTTTCCGGCCCAGCCTTTGCCAGCGCTAGTGCTTGAGCGGCATGTTGGCGTTCGTCGGCTGACCAGCGGCGGAATTCCGGAACCGTCCACGATGGGGATTTTCTGGACAGCGCCACCAAAGCGGCTCGAGCGATAAACGGGTCATCGTCACCTGCATGCTGCATCAACTGCGATCGATCAAACGAACCTTCGTCCTTTCGCAGGCGTTCAGCCAGCCTGGCGGCGTTATTCTTAGGCTCCAGTTCCAGCGGTCCCAGCCAGTCCTTCGCTTGTGTCAGATCAATTTCCAGCTTCCAAAGACGCCCCAGTCCGTGCGCGTTGTAGCGGCCGTCGACCCAGTCGGCCAGATACCAGACGCGACGGTTGTCGTCATCGTTGGAAGGATCGCGAGCAATGCAGGTCGGACGAAAATAGCGACCGCCCTGCACAATGGTCTTCAGGTCGGCGTCGTAAGAAGCACCTCGGCGACGCAGTGGCATGAAGTCGATGCGATGATCGCCCCATGATGGCACCAGCAACCCGCGCCCCAGTGTTGCAACTCCACAGGGAGCTTCACCCGTGGGATGCACCATCGGCAGCGAGCCCGGCAATTCGCCATTCCAGCAGACGAACGGGTGATGTGCCTCGCCACCGAACTGCCGCCGGTATCCGTAGTCTCCGCCGTCGACAACATGCAGCAGGCGGCACGGCGGGCGTTCGCCTGGATCATTTTCGACGGTAAAGATTTCGCCGTCACTTCGCACACAGGTCCCGAAGGGATTCCAAACGCCGCGCGTGAGCTGCCGCAGGTTTTCTCCGTCCGCAGAACATCGAAAGACGCCGCCCTGACCGGCACCGCGAATCGCAACTTGATCCGTGCCGGTAAGCTTCCACGGATTGGCAAAGTTTTCACCCAGACCGAAGATCAGGTCACCGTTGGGATGCCATGCCAGTCCTGAGAGACCGTTGTGGGGATAGACGGCATCAGAATTCAATACGACAAGGTCCTGTTCTATGTCCGCCTTGCCGTCTTTGTCCGAATCTTTGATGCGCAAAATGCGGTCACGTTCGGCAAGGTAGACCCAGCCATCAGGGCCCAGTTCCAGGTCCATCGTCGCTGTCGTGGCATTGTAGAACGCCGTTCGCGTTCTCGGATTGCGTACGTCACTGCGGTTCGAGTCGCCGTCGTTGCCGGCCTCGGGGGTGTTCGCTCCAAAGACCAGGATTTCATCATGGCTTGGCCCCGTGTAGTCATCAGCAGGCAGGTGAGTGTGCGTTGCCACAACCCAGATGCGGCCCTGACTGTCCACATCAAGCCCGGTGGGGGTCACGAGTTGTGGATGTTCGGCTACGAGGGACAGTTCGACTCCTGGCTGAAGTGACTGAACCTCGGGTTCGGGATCAGCAGCCGCGACGTTCTCTGCGGAAACAAAACAGGCAAGTAGAAACTGAAGCACATGTCTTGGCATGAAGGGCCTCAATGATCTGACGATGGAGGGATTTACAGGCAGGTTGATCCGACCGGCGTTGTATGTGGATGCGAGTTACACGCCGGTTATACAGCGGGTCTGGCGACCGGAGCATCATAGCACGATGAAGTCGAGGAATGCGAAGGCCGCATCCCGCTACGCGCAGGCTGATCACTTGGGGGCCGATTTCCCGTCGTAGGCAATCGACGCCTACAAAAAAAAAGCGACGCCGTCAGAAGTTGATTCTGACAGCGTCGCTTTAGTTTTGCATTCGATGAAGTTGCTGGCGGCTGGCCTACCAGGCAAAGTGCGAGAACGCTTTGTTGGCGTCGGCCATGCGGTGTACGTTTTCTCGCTTGTTCATTGCGGAGCCCTCGCGACGGAACGCGGAAAGCAGCTCGTCAGCCAGAGACCGTCCCACCGGGCGGCCTTTGCGGCCTCGGACGGCTTCCAGAATCCAGCGGATTGAAAGTGCCTGCTGTCGTTTTGCACTGACAGGGGTTGGAACCTGATAGGTTGCACCGCCGACTCGCTTAGAGCGAACTTCAATTGCTGGCTTCACGTTGTCCACAGCCGTGACAAACACGTCTAAAGGATCTTCGTCAGGAAGCTGTTTGCGGATGATTTCCATCGCATCGTAAACAACTCGCTGCGCGACGCTTTTCTTGCCATCGTACATCAGGCAGTTGACAAACTTAGAAACGAGTTTGCTGTTGTACCGGGTATCCGGCTTCAACTGCATGGGGCTGGCTGTGAACTTTTTGACCATGTTGGTAAGTACTACTTAACGAATATTGGAAGTCTTATGAGGAACTCTCAGCCTATTTAGGACGTTTCTGGCCGTAACGGCTTCGAGCCTGTCGCCGATCACTCACACCAAGTGTATCCAGCACACCTCGAACAACTTTGTATCGCACACCTGGCAGGTCGCGGACTCGACCACCACGGACAAGTACGATTGAGTGTTCCTGCAGATTGTGGCCTTCACCCGGAATATAGGCTGTGCATTCTTTGCCATTGGACAGACGAACACGAGCCACTTTTCGAAGGGCTGAGTTCGGCTTTTTAGGCGTCACAGTCTTTACCTGCAGGCAGACGCCTCGTTTTTGAGGAGAGCCTTCCAGCAGCGGAGTCTTATTCTTACTCTTTTGCTGTTTGCGAGGTTTTCGGACCAGTTGATTAATTGTCGGCATGACACATTTTTCCGGACGGTGCGACCTTATTGGGCCGTGTACAAAAATTGAATCGGGCACTCTACTGGTGCCTGGTTTAATCGTCAACCTTGTGTTGCAGCATTCAGCGTTTTTCGCAGCGTTGGTGCCGCTGCTGTCGAAATTAGTCGTCAGGCGTCAAATCGGCCAGTGATGGGGCTCGCGGACGCTCGTCGTCATCATCCCGTCGTCGAGCGATCAGGTCCGCGTCGGACAGCATGTTGTCGCGAGCGGCCATAATGCGAGCTTTGGCTTCTTCCTGCTCGCGGATCGCGTCGTCGTGGATGCGAACGTGAGCTTCCTGATGAATGTGGAACCCGGTTCCGGCCGGAATCAGGTGCCCCAGAATCACGTTTTCCTTCAAACCAACCAAATTGTCGACTCGACCACCCAAAGCGGCTTCTGTCAGGACCTTGGTCGTTTCCTGGAAACTGGCTGCCGAAATGAAACTTTCACTCTGCACGGACGCCTTCGTAATACCCAACAGCTGTGGTGTAGCCTTGGCTGTTCGAGGCTTCGTGTACTGAGCCGGGTTGGAGACTTCCGCGTTTACTTCTTCGACTTCAGAGATCAGGACCATGTCATCGATCTGGTATTCCGTGTCGCCCGGATCTGTGATGCGACCCTTCACACCAAGCGCGTCGTTGACCCGCTGAAGTTCGAACTTATCGATCAGGACGCCAGGCAGCAGGTCGGTATCGCCAACGCTTGAGATCTTGACCTTGCGAAGCATCTGAGCGACGACGATTTCAATGTGCTTATCGTCGATTTCCACTCGCTGAGCACGATAGACGTTTTGGATCTCGTGCAGCAGGTACTGTTGAACTTCTTCCGGCCCGCTGACTCGCAGAATGTCCTCAGGGACAAGTGGTCCACGAACAAGTGCGTCGCCTGCGACTATGATGTCGCCGGAATGCACCAGCAACTGCTTGCCGTGTGGAATGATGTGTTCGACTTCTGTGCCGTCTTTGCCGCGGACCACGACAATTCGCTTGCCGCGTTTTTTCTCGGCCATCAGTTCCACTTCACCGTCGATTTCTGCGACGACGGCCGGATCTTTGGGGCTGCGAGCTTCGAAGAGTTCCGTGACTCGCGGCAGACCACCGGTAATGTCCTGCGTTCCGGCTGAATCTCGAGGCGTCCGAGCGACGATGAGGCCGGACGAAATCTGGTCCCCATCCTTCACCAGCAGAGTTGCCCCTTCCGGCAGGTAGTAGAAGTCCAGAATCGTGCCAGCTCCGTCCTCCACGATGACTTGTGGATGCAGACCACCACGATGCTCTGTAATCGTTCGCTGGATGTTACCGGATGCTTCCTTTTCAGTTCGCATCGTCTGGCCTTCGACACAATCGTCGAGGCGGACTTTACCGCCAACCTGCGAAATAATCGGCACGGCGTGCGGATCCCAGTTACAGAGGACTTCACCGCCCTGCACTTCCTGGTCTTCCATCACCTGCAGAATGGCACCGTTAGGAACCGTCTGCTTTTCGACTTCACGACCCTTGGAATCGACGATACTAATTTCGCCGTTGCGGCCGAGTACCACTGGCTTGCCATCGGCGTTCAGAACGCTGCGGATACGAGTGAAGCGAATACGCCCGCCACGCTTGGCCAGCAGCTCACTCAGTTCCGTACCCATCTGGGCAACCCCACCAATGTGGAACGTACGCATCGTCAGCTGTGTGCCGGGTTCGCCGATACTCTGAGCAGCGATGATACCGGCTGCAAGTCCCTGCTCGACAAGGTCACCCGTTGAAAGGTCCATGCCGTAGCAAAGCTGACACATTCCCAGTGGAGCGTCGCAGGTCATTGGGCTACGAACCTGGATACGTTCCAGGCCCATCGCTTCGATCTTACGAGCTTTCTCAACCGTGATCAGTTCGTCTTCACGAACGATGACCTCGTCTGTGATCTGGTTAACAATGTTCGTTCGGCTGACTCGACCTCGAATCGAATCTGCCAGGCCGACTTCAACCTTTTCGCCGCGATACACAACACCGCGAGTCAGGCCTTTGGTCGTGCCGCAGTCGTGGGTTGTGATGACCATGTTCTGGCAGATGTCTGCCAGCTTTCTGGTGAGGTATCCACTGTCGGCCGTTTTCAAAGCTGTGTCCGCCAGACCTTTTCGAGCACCGTGAGTCGAGCTGAAGAATTCCAGAACCGACAAGCCCTCGCGGAAGTTCGACTTAATTGGCGTTTCGATGATCTCACCACTCGGCTTGGCCATCAAACCACGCATGCCGGCCAGCTGCTGCATCTGACCGACACCACCACGAGCACCAGAACTGGCCATCAGGTAGATCGGATTTACGTAACGGCCTTCATCGCGGACGTCGTGTTCGAGCTGATCCATCATGCTCTTCGTAATCTCTTCACGAGCATGCGTCCAGATGTCAAGCACCTTGTTGTAACGTTCCTTCTCGGTGATCAAACCGCGTTGGAAGTTCTTCATCAGCTTGAGAACTTCTTTTTCGGCGTCGCCGATCACCTGCTCCTTGTTTGGGGCAGTCTTCAGGTCGCTGGCACCAAAGGACAGTCCACTGTCTGTCGACGCTTCGAAGCCGCACTTCTTCATGCGGTCAAGCAGTTCGATCGTTTCACGACGACCGAGTTCCAGGTAGCAGTCAGAAATGACCGTCGCCAGGTCTTTACTCTTCATCGTGATGTTGTAGTACGACATGGCCGACGGCAGTACGTCGTTAAACATCGCTCGACCTGGCGACGTTTCGATCAGGCCACCCTGTCGATATCCCTTGGCGCCGTCGCCCTTCATGCGTTTGTCTTTTGGCATACGCAATTTCACGGTGGCATGACGTGAAACCTTGCCCTGTTGGAATGCCATAAACAGTTCGTCGGTCGACGAGAAAATCATCCCTTCGCCGCGATGGCCTTCGCGAATCATCGTGAGGTAGTAGCAACCCATCACGATGTCCTGAGACGCGGTGATAATTGGATCGCCGTTAGCCGGGCTGAAGATGTTGTGTGTCGACATCATCAGAGTCGTGGCTTCAACCTGAGCTTCGATCGACAGTGGCAGGTGGACCGCCATCTGGTCGCCGTCGAAGTCGGCGTTGAAGCCTTTGCAGGCCAGCGGATGCAGGCGGATCGCGTTACCTTCCACTAGTACCGGCTCAAACGCCTGAATACCGATGCGGTGCAACGTCGGAGCTCGGTTAAGAAGAACCGGATGGTTACGGATCACTTCGTCCAGAATGTCCCACACATCTTCGTCGCGACGTTCCAGCATTCGCTTGGCGCTCTTGATGGTGTCGGCGTGGCCGAGTTCCTTCAGGCGGCGAATGACGAACGGCTGGAACAGTTCCAGAGCGATCTTCTTGGGTAGACCACACTGGTGAAGTTTCAGTTCGGGGCCAACGACGATCACACTACGAGCTGAATAGTCGACTCGTTTACCAAGCAGGTTTTCGCGGAAACGACCCTGCTTACCTTTGATCATGTCCGTCAGCGACTTAAGCGGACGATTGGATGACCCCAAAACCGGACGCTTACAGCGATTGTTGTCGAACAATGCGTCGACCGACTGCTGCAACATGCGTTTTTCATTGCGGACAATGACTTCCGGCGCGTTCAGGTCGACCAGCTTTTTCAGGCGGTTGTTACGGTTGATGATGCGGCGGTACAGGTCGTTCAAGTCGCTGGTGGCGAAGTTGCCGGAATCCAGCAGAACCAGCGGTCGCAGGTCCGGTGGGATAACGGGGATCACGTCCAGCACCATCCACTCGGGACGGTTGTCACTGTCGCGCAAAGCTTCAATGATCTTCAGACGCTTGATCAGGTCTTTGGTTGTTGACTGGCTGCGAGTCGTTGCCAGTTGAGCGCGCAATTCGTCTGACGATTCGCTGAGCTTCATTTGCAGCAGCAGCTTCTTGATCGCTTCGGCACCCATGCCGATTTCGAAGGCATCTTCACCGTAATCGCGGCGAGCCTGACGCGCTTCGTCTTCGGTCAGCATCTCGCACATTTTAAGCGGCGTTTCGCCAGGATCGACGACCACGTAATCCTGGAAGTAGACGACTTTCTCAAGTGAGGTCGTCTTCATGTTCAACATCGCACCCAGGCGACTGGGCATTGACTTGAAGAACCAGATGTGAACGACAGGAGCAGCGAGTTCGATATGCCCCATGCGCTTGCGACGAACGCGACTGTGAGTGACTTTCACTCCACAGCGGTCGCAGATCATGCCCTTGTACTTCATGCCGCGGTACTTGCCGCACGCACATTCCCAGTCTTTTTCCGGTCCGAAAATTCGTTCGCAGAACAGGCCGTCACGTTCCGGGCGATACGTTCGGTAGTTGATCGTTTCCGGCTTCTTGACTTCGCCGAAAGACCAACTGCGAATGTCATGAGGGCTGGCAAGGCCGATCTTGACAGAAGCATAATCATTGACTCGATCGAAAGTGGTTTCACTTACGCTCACGTCCCGACTCCTCAACACCTGATGTTTGAATGATCGGCCACCAATTGAATGCTGGCCGCTAAAGTTCTGGTTGCTCGCGAGGTCGCCATTCGGAACATGCTGTCCGAACGCTGTATCACTGCCGTCGCGTTGGCTGGCCTGAGTTTTACAGACTCAGCGAAAGACCAGGCAGCGCGACGACAGCGCTGCCCGCATTCGGACTCGCCTAGTGGTTCGTTTTTTCCAGCTGCAGATTCAGGCACAGGCCGCGAATCTCGTTGTTCAACACGTCAAAACTGGCGGGTGTGCCGGCCTCAAGCGTATTCTCACCCTTCACCATCGACTCGTAGATCTTGGTACGACCTTCAACGTCGTCGCTCTTCACCGTCAATAATTCCTGAAGGATGTAGGCGGCCCCATAGGCTTCGAGTGCCCACACTTCCATTTCTCCGAAACGCTGACCGCCGAAGCGAGCTTTACCGCCGAGTGGCTGCTGCGTAATCAGTGAGTATGGACCCGTCGCTCGGGCGTGGACCTTGTCGTCGACAAGGTGATGCAGCTTCAACATGTAGATGTTGCCGACTGTCGTCTTCTGTTCCATCACGTCGCCAGTTCGCCCGTCACGCAGAAAGGCCTTGCCTTCCTCCGGCAGGTCGGCTTCTCGTAACGCCGCACGAACCTCTTCTTCGGTCGCACCGTCAAACACAGGACAGATGGCTCGGTAGCCCAGCTTGCCGGCCGCCCAGCCAAGATGAGTCTCAAGAATCTGGCCGACGTTCATTCGGCTGGGAACACCCAGCGGGTTCAGAATGATGTCGATTGGTGTGCCGTCTTCCAGGTACGGCATGTCTTCGACAGGCAGCACCTTCGAAATCACACCCTTGTTCCCGTGGCGTCCAGCCATCTTGTCGCCGACGGAGATGTGACGCTTGGATGCAACATAGACCTTGACCATCTGCAGCACACCACTCGGCAATTCGTCGCCTCGCTTCATGCTGTTCAGACGGTGGTCTTCGTCGTCGATGACAACCTCAACGGCAGGCCATTCTTCCTTGATCAGTTTGCGAGCAGCCGTCTTCTTCTGAGCGCTGCGAATGTCCAGCCCTTCAAAGTAGCCGAGGAATCCGCGGGCGAATTCGGCGACAGCTTTTTCGTCTTCCAGCGTGCCCATGTCGCGGCCATCCGGGTCGGTCAAAGCGTCTCCCAGTTCCGCCTTCATGGATTTGGCGAATGTGCGGAAGACTTCCGTGATCCGGGCGTCGCCTTCCTGCTCAACCTTTTTCAGTTCATCTTCGAACTTCTTACGCTCGATGTCCGAAAGGCTCATGCGACGAGAAAAGCGTTCGGTGTGAATCACAATTCCGCCGACACCGCTGGGGACCTCCAGCGATTCATTCTTCACATCTTCGCCCGCTCGACCGAAGATCGCGTGCAGCAGCTTTTCTTCCGGTGTCAGCTCAGACTTGGCTTTTGGTGATACCTTGCCGACCAGAATGTCGCCAGGGAGCACGCGAGTACCAATCCGCACGATTCCGTCGTCATCGAGGTGGTGCAGTGCCTTTTCGCTGACGTTGGGGATGTCACGAGTGAACTCTTCCCGCCCCAGCTTGGTTTCGCGAATTTCCACGTCGAACTCATCCAGGTGAATGGACGTGTAAACGTCTTCCTTCACAAGGCGTTCGGACAGAATAATAGCGTCTTCGAAGTTGTAGCCAGACCACGACATGAAGGCGACCATCACGTTTCGGCCCAACGCGAGTGTGCCTCGCTTGGTTGCCGCACTGTCGCACAGCAGTTGACCGGCTTTCACCTTGTCGCCGACGGAAACGATTGGCTTCTGGTTCAGGCAGGTGCGTTCGTTTAGACGCACGAACTTTCGCAGCGGAAATCGACGGCCATCGATTTCGATGTTATTAGCATCGACGTAGGTCACAGTCCCGGCTTTTTCCGCCCGCAGCAGCATGCCTGAATGCTGAGCCACGTAATCTTCCATCCCGGTACCGACCACAGGTCGTTCCGTGATCAGCAGCGGCACAGCCTGCCGTTGCATGTTTGAGCCCATCAACGCTCGGTTTGCATCGTCGTGCTCAAGGAACGGAATCAACCCGGCAGAGACTCCAACCATTTGGCAAGGAGCAACGTCAGTGAATTCTACTTTCGCTTTGGGAATCCAAACCACGTCGCTCTTGTAACGAGCCAGTACCAGGTCTGCGACGAGCGCACCGTCTTTGATCGGCGTATCCGCTGGAGCCACGTGCACGAACGATTCTTCGTCGGCTCGCAGCCACACGACTTCGTCCGTCACTTTACCGTCGGTGACTTTGCGATACGGGGTGATCAGAAAACCGTAATCGTCAACCTTGGAGAAGATTCCCAAGCTGGAAATCAGTCCGATGTTCGTGCCTTCCGGCGTTTCGATCGGACAAATTCGACCATAGTGAGAAATATGAACGTCACGAACTTCGAAGCCCGCTCGTTTACGGTTCAGGCCGCCTGGGCCGAGAGCACTTAAGCGACGCTCGTGAGTCAGCATGGAAAGCGGATTCGTCTGGTCAACGACCTGAGACAATTCGCTTCGACCATAGAAGAAATCGATCGCCGCCGAAACACTTTTCGGATTGATCAGTGTGCGCGGCGTCATGCCGTCGACTTCCTTCAGGCTCATGCGTTCCTGCACCGTGCGACGCAGCTTCAAGAAGCCCTTACGGATTTCGTCTGCAGCGAGCTCATCGATCGTGCGCAAGCGACGATTTCCGAGGTTGTCGATGTCGTCAATGTGCGCGGTTTCATCATTCAGACGCAGTCGCATCAGATAACGAATGGCGTTGATGAAGTCTTCAGGACGCAAGGTCATTTCGTCATCAGGGACTTCCTGATTGAACTTGCGATTGATGCGGAATCGACCAACTCGACCGAGGCGATAACGGTTCAGGTCAAAGAATTTTTCTTTGAACAGATCGGCCGCTTTGTCCAGATTCGGTGGGTTGCCTGGGCGTAGACGCTGGTAGATCCGAAGAAGTGCTTCTTCGTGAGTTGCCGTGGTGTCCTCAGCCAATGTGTTCAGAATCAGCGGATCCTCTACATCAATGGCAACTTCGATCGACTTCAGGCCAGAAGCCAGCAGGGCCTCGACCATGACTTCCGTCAGCTGGCAGCCGGCATCGCACAGGATTTCACCGGCCAGATCATGCTGTTCCGGATAGACAATGTCCTCAACAACCCATTGGCCCAGCAAGGTCTTGGGATCAGACTTTGAAGTGATCTTCAACTCTTCTGTATTGTGATACAGTCGGATCAATGCCGCGTCGGACGAATAGTCAGGTGACATCGCTCGCAGCAGCGTTAACGCCGCGAACTTTCCGCTCTGGTCGATTCGAACAGCGACGGCATCCTTCTTCGTGCAGATCAACTCGATCCAGCTACCACGCTCAGGAATGATACGGCACGACTGCGTCTTTCGGTCGCTGCTGGCCGTTTCTTCGGCCATGACAAAGTCCACGCCGGGTGAACGATGCAACTGGCTCACGACAACTCGCTCAGCCCCGTTGACGATGAACTCACCCCCGCCAATCATGATGGGAATATCGCCGAGGTACACTTCTTCTTCGACCGGCTGCTCTTTGATAAGTCGCAACCAGACTCGAAACGGCATGCCGTACGTCAACCGAAGTTGACGACATTCAGCCGGCGTGTAACGAGGTTTTCCCAGCTCGTATCGAACGTATTCAAGACGAAACTGCCCGTCGTAACTTTCGATCGGGAAGACTTCACGGAGAATCCCTTCCAAACCCTGTTCAAGGCGATCTCTTGATGTGCGATCCAGCTGCAAGAATCGCGCGTAAGATTCAGTCTGAATGCGTGTTAGCGCAGTGATCTCATAGTCAGCCTGAATTTTGCCGAAGTTCCGAACCGTGTCCTGGTCGATAGTACGAACAGAGGGTACTGGCATCTGAGGAAAGGCCTTCCAATTCAACGATTACGAAACAAAATGAGAGGTTCGCCGACCGGCAGAAAGTGAGCGCGCGACAAAAGACACTTGCTCTTCGTAGAGCAACTGCCTTGGCGTCACCATATTTCGATGGCAGATATGATTTTATAACCCAGTCAGCCGTCGACCAAATTTCGAAAGCACCGTCCATTACAAACGCTGCCAGTTTAACAGCAGAATTGTAACAGTACGGTACGTACAAGGCTAATCACGAGAAGGCTGAGGCAGCCGAAGCTGCCTCAGCTTCCCAGCGAAGCTTCAACACAGAGCCGAAAAGGCCCGCGTTACTTGATCTCGCAGGTGCCGCCAGCACCTTCGATTTCTTCTTTCAACTTGTCGGCGTCTTCTTTTGAAACGCCTTCCTTGATTGCCTTTGGGGCACCTTCGACCAGATCTTTGGCTTCTTTCAGCCCCAGACCAGTCGCAGCGCGAACTACCTTGATGACGGGAATCTTGTTTCCGCCATCGCCGGTGAGAACGACATCGAATTCGGTCTTTTCTTCGGCCGCTCCGCCGCCATCGCCGTCGCCACCACCAGCGGCAGCCATCATGACGGCTCCCCCACCAGCAGGCTCGATGTTGTGAACTTCTTTCAGATAGTCCACAACCTTTTTGGCTTCCAGCAGAGTCAGGCCGACAATCTTGTCGCCGAGGTCTTTGGTTGCCGCATCAAATTCTGTTGCTTCTGCTTCAGCAGTTGACATAAGTCATTACCTTTCGTTTCTGTAAAGAAGCTACCGCCAGAAGAGAGGATCTCTTCGTAACTGATTCATGCCGAGATCGGCTAAACTTGCTCAGACTGAACTGCCAGTCTCAGCCGCGACTAATCTTCGTCGCCCGAGATTTTTTTCAGGCATCCAGCCAGCTGGCCGCCTGGTCCTTGCATGGCCCCTGCCAATTGACGCCCTGGAGCGAGCATCAAACCAGCCAGCTCACTGATCAGTTCGACACGCCCCGGACTCTTGCTCAATGACTCAACACCCGCTGCATCCAAGCCCTGACCTTCAACCGTTGCACCCTTGATCGCCAGCCCTTTTAGCTGCTTCGACCATTTTGTGATTTCTTTTGACAGGGCGACAACATCTTCGCCTCCCCACATCAAGGTCGACGGGCCAGCAAGGATGTCCTCCAGGCCTGTGATGTCCATTCGTGACAACGCATTGCGTGCGATCGAGTTCTTGACCGTCAACGCAGAAATGTTTGCGTCGCGAAGACCGATACGTAGCTCGTTTGCCGAGATTGCATCCATCTTCGAGCAATCGACGACCAGCATGTCACGATGCTCGCCGATCCGAGACTGAATGTCTTCGATCAGCATGTCTTTTATTTGACGACTCATCTCTTGGAACCTCACCAACGCCAGACGGAACAGCCAGCGTCAAAGCCATGAACCACACGAATGTACGAGGAGACGCTCTCCACTCGTACTTATCTTCTTCATCAAGGCCAACGAACGGCCGAATCTGTACCTAAATTACGACCGAGATAGACGGCATCATCGTTGCGGTCAGGCTCATGTTTCGCATGTAGACACCCTTTGAAGACGATGGCTTCAGGGTTCTTACGAGCTGCAACAGTGCTTCGATGTTTTCCAGCAACTGATTTGAATCGAATGACATCTTGCCAACGATGCAGTGCACGTTTGAGCCAGCATCAACGCGGAACTCAACTTTACCCGCCTTGTATTCTTTCACTGCCGTGGCAATATCCTGGGTCACGGTTCCAGCACGTGGCGAAGGCATCATTCCACGCGGGCCAAGAACTCGTCCAAGTGGGCCAACAACGCCCATCATATCGGGAGCCGCGATAGCGACGTCGAATTCCAGCCAACCGTCCTTAATCTTGTCAGCCAGCTCTTTGCCACCGACAAAATCAGCACCTGCCTCTTCAGCCGCTGCAACTTTGTCGCCCTGAGCGAAGACCAGGACACGCTGAGCCTTGCCGATACCATGTGGCAGAACAATGGAGCCACGCACCATCTGATCAGCCTGCTTCGGGTCTACGCCCAATCGGAGTGCCACTTCAACCGCCTGATCGAAGCCGCACGGCTTAACACCTTTGGGCAGTCCCTTTTCAAGAGACTGCAGTGCTTCTACAGCCGCTTTCAGCTCCAGGGCATCATATTCGGCCGCCTTTTTGGATACAGCCTTCATTCTTTTTGAAATACGAGCCATCACTTTACCTCAAGAGGGTCGTGCCCTCAGATCAAATCAAAACCGCAATCTACTACCCAGCACTGCTAACTGAGTCTAGTCCACCACGTCGATGCCCATGCTTCGTGCCGTGCCGGCGATAACTTTAACCGCCTGTTCGACTGAGCTGGAGTTCAGGTCGGCGTACTTCATCTTGGCAATTTCCGCTAATTGGTCAGTGGTAACGGTTCCCACTTTATTCTTCAGCGGGTTGCCCGAGCCCTTCGCGATGCCAGCCGCTTTTTTGAGCAGGACTGCCGCTGGTGGACTCTTCAGGATGAAGTCGAACGACCGATCGTTGTAAACCGTGATGACGACAGGAACGGTCGTTCCCATCATTTCACGCGTTTGGTCATTGAACTGCTGAACGAACTGGCCGATGTTCACACCGTGCGGGCCAAGCGCGGTACCAACCGGCGGCGCCGGAGTTGCCTGTCCGCCCGTTACCTGAACCTTAATTTGCGTTACTACCTGCTTGCCCATAGCCAGCAATTCCAAACATTCAAATAAAACAGCTGCTCAAAACAACAATTGAGCTTATCGGGTTGCCAGGTTTTCGCGGCTGTGTTGCTCGCGACCACCCTGCTCAAAACTATACCGACTCGACCTGCCAGTGATCTAACTCAACGGGAGTGGACCGCCCGAACACTTCGACCAGCACAGACACCTTACCACTATGTTGATCGATCGCATCAATTGTGCCTTCGAATGCTTCGAACGCACCTTCGCGAATTTTTACTACGTCGCCGACCTCGAATTCAATCTTCACTTTCGGAGCAGAATCGGCGTCTTCTTCTGCTTTGCCGAGCATGCGGTCGACTTCAAACTGCTCCATTGGCATCGGCTTGCCAGCCGCACCCGCGAAGTCACCGACACCGCTTGTGTCTCTTACCAGATACCAGGTTTCATCATTCAGAATCATGTTGATCATGATATACCCGGGAAACAACTTGCGGTTGTGTTCGCGAGCTTTGCCGCTTCTGGTGTCGACCACCTTTTCCGAGGGGATCATGATCTCCCCGAAGCTCTCCTCCAGATCTTCCAGCCTGATTTTTTTCAGCAACGCATCCCGAATCGTGCGTTCCCGGTTCGTTTGAACCTTCAGCACATACCAGAGCTTCTCCTCGGAGGAGCCGGATTCGGGGGATTCATTGGACATCACGCAACCGCCAACATTGAACTTACGAACCACGCCCGAAAACCGAAGCGGGGTATCCTGACTACGAACAGCGCTGATTTCAACCGGCAAACAACTCGGAGTCAGGCTTTTGAAGCACTCAGCCGAAACCGAGAGCCGATTTACTCGTAGTCAATGAAATTAATTAATGAAAAAAACCATCGCCAAACCAGGTCCACGCCAAACAGGAACAGCCCGAGAAACAGCATTGTGACAATCACAACGACCGTCGATTGCATGACCTGCTTGCGTCCTGGCCAAACGACTTTTTCCAGCTCCGACTCCACGGAGATCAGGAAGTCGGCGAACTGCGGAATGTTGACAACGCGGAACGCGACCCAGCAAACAGCAAGGCCAACGGCAAGTGGCACACCAACCCGGATGGGTTGAGTCTGGCCCCCCAGTAAGCCGACAGATAAACTGAAACACCCAAATGCGACCACCATTGCGATCGCCAGGAATGTCACCTGCCGAACCATCCGCCCTTGGGTTGGCTTGTATAAACCAAACCGAAACAGCTCCGGGATTAAGGACGCTGCTGCGCCTTTACTGGACATCCATTCAGACTCTCAGTTAAACGAACTGACGCTACAATTCCGCAGAGAAGCACGGACGGAGGGACTTGAACCCCCAACCTGCGGATTTGGAATCCGCTGCTCTGCCAATTGAGCTACGTCCGTCCAGGACCTAATAAAATTACTTCTTACGCGACTCTTTGTGCAGTGTGTGTCTGCGAAGCTTCGGGCAATACTTCTTCAACTCAAGGCGTTCTGTTCCGCGAGTCTCTTTGATTACCCGATAGTTTCGAAGACCAGTCTCCGTGCACTCAAGCCAAATATATTCTCTCACAGGGAAACCCCTTTGCTTCAAAGCAGAAGACTGCCTGCCCACCAGTCAGAGATAAACAGACAGTCAACTCTTAACGCAACAGCCCGGCCGTGGCCGGAAAATTTACTCAATAATCTTAGTTACAACGCCAGAACCAACAGTTCGTCCGCCTTCGCGAATCGCGAATCGGCTACCCTGCTCCATGGCGATCTGCTTACCCAGTGTTACTTCAACTTTCACATTGTCACCAGGCATACACATTTCTGCACCGCCCAGAAGGTCGGTTGTGCCGGTTACGTCTGTTGTGCGGAAGTAGAACTGAGGGCGATAGCCTGAGAAGAATGGCGTATGTCGGCCACCTTCTTCTTTGCTGAGGACGTAGACTTCGCCTTCGAATTTTGTGTGAGGCGTGATGGAGTTCGGAGCTGCCAGAACTTGGCCACGCTGCACGTCTTCCTTCTTCAGTCCACGGAGCAGCAGGCCAACATTGTCGCCAGCTTGTCCGGTGTCCAGAGTCTTCTGGAACATTTCAACACCAGTACAGGTTGTTTCCTGAGTGTCTCGCAGGCCGATGATGGAGACTTTCTCGCCAACCTTGACTACACCCTGCTCAATTCGGCCAGTGGCAACAGTACCACGACCTTCAATTGAGAAGACGTCTTCGATTGCCATCAGGAAAGGCTTGCTTTCGTCTCGTTCTGGCTCAGGGATGTAGCTGTCCAGGGCTGCCATCAGCTCTGTGATGCAGGCGCTGAATTTTTCGTCTGAAGGGTTGTCCAGAGCGCCTTTGGCATTTCCCTTTACCAGAGGAATGTCGTCGCCAGGGAAGCCGTACTTTGTCAGCAGTTCGCGGACTTCCAGTTCAACCAATTCCAGCAGGTCTTCGTCGTCGACAAGGTCAACCTTGTTCATGAAGACAACCAGAGCTGGTACATCAACCTGGCGAGCCAGCAGGATGTGCTCACGGGTTTGTGGCATCGGGCCACTGTCGGCTGCAACAACCAGAATCGCACCGTCCATCTGGGCGGCACCAGTAATCATGTTCTTAATGAAGTCCGCATGGCCCGGACAGTCGATGTGTGCGTAGTGTCGATTTTCGGTCTCATACTCAACGTGGCTAGCCGCAATCGTTACTGTCTTGGTGGCGTCACGTACGGTACCACCTTTGGCGATGTCTGCATAACTCTTTGCTTCACCCAGCCCCTTGGCTGCTTGTACGGCCAGAATCGCTGCCGTTGTTGTTGTTTTACCATGGTCAATGTGACCAATGGTGCCCACGTTCACGTGAGGCTTAGTACGCTCAAAATTCGCCTTTGCCATCTCCAAACTCCACGGCGGTCACAGACAGCATTCAGCTCTGCGACCTGACAAAACGTTCAAAAAACTCAAATACGGCGTCTTCACACAAGACGCCACCTCACGCTAACACTAATCAAAGCTGCTGATGGGATTTGAACCCATGACCTCGTCCTTACCAAGGACGCACTCTACCGACTGAGCTACAGCAGCGATCGAAGAAGTGGCCTCATTAAAACAAGAGCGGGCGATGGGAATCGAACCCACACGACCAGCTTGGAAGGCTGGAGTTCTACCATTGAACTACGCCCGCATCCGATCTCTCGTCACAACCGACATTTAAACCAGAAGCAACGAAAGAGTGGGGGCAGCAGGATTCGAACCTGCGAAGGCATAAGCCACCAGATTTACAGTCTGGCCCATTTGGCCGCTCTGGAACACCCCCTGAATCAGCTTACAACTTTGTAGACTGAAGTACTTCGACACACCCCGCTCTACAAATGTTCACAAAGCTAGCGGAGGGACTTGAACCCACAACCACCGGTTTACAAAACCGGAGCTCTACCAATTGAGCTACGCTAGCGCACACCGATCGCTGAAACGAGCCGGGCAGTATAGCAATCGCGATTGTGCAGACAAGGCTGATCCCGTAAAGCCTTGCCGGAGTTTCAATTTAGGAAAAACCGGCGAGTTTGCCGTTGTCATTCGCACGTCGGATCGATCTTTTGCCGGTATCTCCCGTTTCAAGATTGATTGCCGGCTGGTAACTGTCCGCTGCCGCCGGAATCGAATTTCCAATCCTCCTGTTCTCGGCATTGAACGTGCGACAAAACAGTAAAAAGATTGGATCTGCTGCGGAGTTGTACGATTTTTCACCCAGCGATATGGTGAAGTCTGCAAGTCGCAATAGTGCACCTCATCGCAGCATCACTCCCCGTTTTGCTCCGGGATCGAGGCCACGGTGCCCTCTTTACAGCGTCACTGCGGTTGTGGATTTCACCCAAGTTTCTGTTCTCATTTCTGCGAGAACCTGGTTTCAGCACGACGCAAAGAAGCCCGACTGTTTGAAAAGTCGGGCTTCCGTGATGGGGGACACTCTATTTCAGCTGCCGCTAAATCCCCGGAATGTCTACCTGTTTCCGCATGGCGATCCGCCGAAGCTTCTCAAGGGTTCGGACTTCAATCTGCCGGACCCTTTCTTTGGTGACACCCAGTCGGTTGCCAACTTCTTCCAGCGTTTCCGGTTCGATTCCTTTGCTGAGCCCGAATCGGTACGAAATTACCTTCCGCTCGCGGCCGTTTAGTTCTGCCAGGATTTCCAGAATCGCATTTCGCTGAGCTTTGTTGACCAGTTCGTCTGCGAACGCGTTACCGCGACCGTCCTGGAAGTCGTAGAAGACTTCGTCGCATCCCGTGCGGAACCGGCCCTGTTGAGTGTGCTCGGCAGGTACGGATCGAGCGAAGTTTTTCATGATCGCCCACGACGCGTACGTCGAAAACTTATTGCCACGAGCGTAGTCGAATTTCTCGATCGCCCGGATCAGTGACATATTTCCATCGCTGACCAGTTCGAAAAAGTTGACACCGGGTTTGAGGTGCCGTTTGGCTATCGACACCACTAGCCGCAAATTCGACCGGGTTAGCAGGTTCTTAATGCCGTTGGCTTCGTCCAACAGCGTTTCAATTTTCTTTGCTGTCCGAGTACTCACGCGAGGCGCGTGAAGAGTCTTTTGCAGTTCTGCCGCTTGATATTTCAGGAAGTTCATCTTCCGGAAGTAGTACTGTTCCTGTGCCTTATTCAGTAAGGGTGCGGTGTACAGCTCGGCCAGGTAAGCAGGCAAGCCATTCGGGACACGGACAGATGCCGCTTTTTTGTCGTAGTCCGGGGCCACACCGCAGATTAGCCGGTCAGCGTTAGGTAATCGGAATTCGTCGCTGTCCATGAAGTCGATGGGCGTCGCCTTCAGCCGCCTGATTCGAACGTCTGCCAAAATCGAATGTACGACGGGCTTGGTGCGGCCAAAACGACGTGCGAGGTCTGGGACCGATACACCTTGAGTATAAAGGTCGTACAGCAGCGACTGGTGCTCCGACGAAATCTGCCCGCTCGGCTTTTTAAACAAAGCGTTTTCCGGGTGCATTCGGTCGTAGTCCCGCAGCGTGTAACGAATTGTTTCCATCGCTCGGTCGTGGCGTTTTCCCAGCGTTCTGCTGACTTCCGTCAGTCCCTGGCCGTTTGCCACCAATGAACGAGCTTCGAGGATAATGGCTTCGCGTTCAGATTCTGACATCTGTCGGAAGTTTCCGCCGCGGTCGATGTCTTCGCGATTCAGGGCGACAAAACGGTCCAGCGTCGATTTGGGGATGACGATCCGCTTGCGGCCATCAATTTTCACTCGACGGCTGGCCAGGCCTTTGCTTCGCCAGCGATCAACGGTCTTCGCGGACACATTAAATTTCTCGCTGACTTCCTGCACAGTGAGGACGGGTTCGCCCAGATCAGCTACAGAGAGATCGAGGCTTCCAGACAGGTCTTCTACAAAGCAACGGAGGTCGTGGGCCAGGTTGGTGCCGGAAATGCAAATTCCGGCCTGTGAATCGGGGCGATAGCCGGTAACGGACGAACACACGTCGCCAAATGAGTAATCTGAGGAACCGTCAACGGAGAGCAGGAACTTCTCTGCCTGCAGAATTTGCCGATTTCGCACCGCTTGTGGGGCGAAACGAACCTGCTGCTCAGCCAATTCTTTGATGGTTTTCGATCGATAGCGTGACATGCGTGACCTCCTTTTTGGTAGACCGGCGATTTGCCGGCCTGCTGCACAAACCTATAGGCAAAGTTCGTGCCGGACGCCCTGCAACCTTCCTGGCTGCGACACTTCCGATACACCCGAAACCCGTCGTGGGTCTATGTTTCTGAACCGCAAAGCGAATTCAGAAATCACCATCAACACTCGCATACGACACAAGGTTGCTGTTGTAAATACGTAAAACAGAGACGCTTCGGTTGCAAAAACGTTCGTGAAAAATCGACATATTCACTAGTTTCGCCACCGACGCGGGTCAATCCCCATTCGACGTATTCACCAGCAGGGACGGCCGTTCCCCCGTATTCCTTACAGCGCCTGACGACAATTTGATGTCTGAGTGTTGTCCGATTGATGTCACTCACGCGAAGATGTCATCGACGACTCGGCCTTCCACGTCGGTCAATCGGAAGTCCCGGCCCCCGTAACGATAGGTCAGGCGTTCGTGGTCGAGACCTAAAAGGTGCAGGATTGTGGCGTGCAGATCGTGGACGTGCACCTTGTTGTGAGCCGCGTAGAAGCCGAATTCGTCGGATTCGCCGTAGCTAAATCCCGCCTTCACGCCGCCACCAGCCATCCAATAGGTGAACGCGTGCGGATTGTGGTCGCGCCCGTTTTTCTGTTCGCCCTGAGATGTGGGTGTGCGGCCGAATTCTGCTCCCCAAATCAATAACGTGTCCTCCAGTAGACCGCGTTGCTTGAGGTCTGTCAGCAGGCCAGCGATCGGGCGATCGACTTGTTCGGCGAGTTCCGTGTGTTTTTTTCTGAGATCCCCGTGTTGATCCCAATAGCGGTGAGATACCTGCACAAAACGCACTCCAGCTTCTGACAATCGCCGAGCCAGCAGGCACTGGCGGCCGAAGCTGTCAGTTGGCCCGTCGTCGATGCCGTACAGCGTATTTGTGGCTTTCGATTCCTGACCGATGTCCAAAATCTCAGGGGCTTCCGTCTGCATGCGAAACGCCAGCTCAAACGATTCGATCCGTGCATCCAGTTGAGCGTCTGCTGAAGTGCGGATGCCCGGTCGTTTCAATTGATCGAGGTCCCTCAATAGATCGAGCTGCATCGACTGAAGTGATTCCGAGACGACATCATTCGATAGATTTTGAATGGCGGGTGCAGCGTCTTCCTTCTTTCGTTTTGGTGATCCGATACGTGTCGCCTGATGAATTGGCGGAAGGAAGGCGGATCCGAAGTTTCGCACGCCGCCATGCCCCAGTGTTGGAGCGATCGTGATGAAGCTCGGCAGGCTTTCATTGGCTGTGCCAAGGCCGTAGCTAATCCACGCTCCCATGCTTGGCCGCACAAATGTGTCCGACCCGGTGTGGACTTTCAGGAGAGCTCCACCGTGAGCCTCATTCGATCCGTGAATGGACTTAATAAACGTGATGTCATCAGCACAGCGACCGACGTGCGGAAACAGGTCACTAACCCACGCGCCCGACTGGCCGTACTGTCGGAACTTCCACGGGCTGGCGAGCAGGTTACATGTCTTCGCAAACTGAATGCGCGGCTTCGCAAACGGCAACGGCTTTCCGTCGCGAGCGTTCAGTTCCGGTTTGTAGTCGAAGGTATCGACATGAGACGGGCCTCCATGCATGAACAGAAAGATGACTCGCTTCGCCCGTGCAGGAAAGTGGCCAGGGTGAGCCAGCAACGGGCTGACGGCTTTTCCGCCCGTTGACGTTTCAGGTTGCGCAGCGCATGCTGATTGCCGATTCAGGAGATCTGCCAGCGCGAGCGACCCGAAACCCGCTCCGGCGCGGTTCAGCATCTGTCGTCGGCTTAGATGTGTCGTCATGAGTTGACTCCGGCACGTGAATGTGTGGCCCACGCTATTCTACAAAGATGAATTCGTTGGTTGCGATCAGAGTGCGACACAACGCCGCCCATGCCTGAACTCGCCGCTCCTCAGAATCTTCAACGCTCGAAAGGTTCTGATCCGCATCCGCCAGAAACCGCTGCGCGCGTTGTTGTTCTTCTTCCTTCGGTGGTCGCGAAAATAACCGTTCGAACGCCATACCAATCAGTTGACGGTCGCTGTTTGCGGTGTCGGTTGAACTGTTTTTTAGCAGTTCCTTTGCGACGTTTTCGGCCTGTCGAATCACGATAGGACTGTTCATCATGAACAGCGATTGTTGCGGAATTGTCGTGGTGGGACGCTGTTCGATGTGGTTCGATGTTTCCACATAATCGAACGTGCTGAACATTTCGTACAACGCACTGCGATTGATGGGAAGATAAATCGCCCGCCGATTGGAATTGGTGTTGGCGGCAATGTCGCCCATTGTCATGTCGAGGGCTCCGCCCACAAACAAAATCGAATCACGGATCGGTTCGGCTTCCAGTCGACGGCGGTTCTGCCGTCGGAGCAGGCGGTTTTCCGGATCTTCGACTTCTGCGGCTGGGCTTGCCTCGCTGCTCATCTGGTACGTCGCCGACAGCATGATCAGTCGGTGCATGTCCTTAAGCGACCAGTTGCGGCGGACCAGTTCTTTTGCCAGCCAGTCCAGCAGTTCCGGGTGAGTGGGCGGTTCGGATTGAAGTCCAAAATTGGACGGGCTGCGGACCAGCGCATTTCCAAAGTGCCACATCCAGATTCGGTTCGCCATCACTCGCGTTGTGAGTGGATTTTCCTCTGAAACGAGCCATCTCGCGAGCTGCAGCCGGCCACTGCTTTCGTTTTGAATAGGCGGCGCTGCTGCCGTTTTTGTCAGAATCGTCGGCATCGCTCGTGGAACAACGTCGGGACTTAAAGTGAGGTGGTTGGCGCGAATGTGGACCGGCAAATCGGTCGGCTTGTCTTCGTCTACCGCCATCACCATGTCGAATGCTGGCATTTCCTTCGTCAGCTTTTCAACGACCTCTTCCTGTTTCTTCAGGTCGGCGTCCGAAATCGGTTCTGTGGCTTTGGCTCGCGCCTTTTTCATCCGCTTGAGTTCAGCTTTCGCTTCGTCGATGCGAGGCTGATAAGCCAATCGTTGAGCTTCGATTTCTTTCGACGGACGCGGACGTTCCAGCCACTTCGAAACGAAGTCGCGATTGGCCATCGACTGCGTGCTGTAAAAGATACCGGCCAGAGCGTAATAGTCTTCGGCGCTGATCGGATCGAACTTGTGATCGTGGCATCGGGCACAGGCGACCGTTAATCCAAGCATGGTGCGGCTGACGGTGTCAATCTGCTCATCAACGATGTCGATGATCATCTTGTCCTTGTCCTGCTCGGCCAGCATCTTCGGGCCAATGACCAGCATCCCGGTTGCGGTGATCAGGTCGCCCGCTGCACGTTCATCATTCGGAACGGGAAGCAGATCGCCCGCAAGCTGCTGCACGATGAAATCGTTCAGCGGGAGGTCGTCATTGACCTTCTGCACCACCCAGTCGCGAAACCGCCATGCGTTCGGCAGGCTGTGATTTTCATCTGCCCCGTTTGTGTTCGCGTACCTCACCAGATCCAGCCAGTGCCGTCCCCAGCGTTCCCCATAACGGGGCGAAGCGAGTAGCCGGTCGACAACTTTCGCGAACGCATCCGGAGAATCGTCAGCAAGAAAGGCGTGGACTTCGTCCACCGTGGGCGGCAGTCCAATCAGGTCGAATGTTGCTCGGCGAATCAAAGTGCGCTTCTCGGCCCGAGGCGCAGGTGCGTGGCCCGCAAGGCGTAGCTTCTTTGCGACGAATTGGTCAATGGGATTCTTTGCCCAGTCAGCTTCTGCGTCGTCGATTTCAGGAGGCGCATTGTTGCTAATCGGTTTAAAGGCCCAGTGTTGTGCGGCTGCATCCCAGTCGACGGGTTTTAACTTACCATGAATTGTTTCCGTGCGAGGATCGACGGCGCCGTTTTCGATCCATTTCGCGAAGTCGGCGATGACGTCGTCAGGCAGTCGCCCCTTCGGCGGCATTTCAAACGATTCGTGTTTCAGTGAACTGAGTAACAGGCTGTCGTCGGGGCTTCCCGGTTCCACGGCCGGACCGCTGTCCCCGCCTTTTCGAATCGCATCCCTGTGGTCGAGTTGCAGGCCGCCTCGAACGATCTTTGAATTCGCCGAATGGCATTCATAACAGTGCTTAACCAGCACGGGGCGAATTTTCGATTCAAAGAACTGAACGTCTGCCGGGTTGAGCGTCTTAGGCCCATCGTCTGCCGCGAGCGCCGCGCCCGCAATCAGGTAGGCGCAGACAAGCATGCCTCGCAGTTGCCAGCCTCGAAGTCTTCGAACTGCACGTGTCGCATCGGCGCCTAAACAAACTCGATCGCTAACGTCGCCCACTTCGAATCTCCCCGCTGAGTCAAGCCTGACACGTTATTCTTAATCCGTCAACGGCGCGAAAGCAAGGACGCGGGCGCAGCGCCACAGTGCCTGCGGTAGGTAAGCTAGGTCTGAGGTGTGCGGTCAGTACGATCCTACCGCTCCAGCGACCAACGGGAGCACCGCCGGCGCTTCAGCTTTCCCAACGTCACCCGCCCACCACGCCAATCGCCTGTCGGTGCGCACCGACCTGCGGGAAATGAGGCACTCTTTCGACGATTTTGGTGTAAATCAGGGTGCTGGAATGTGGGCTGCCGTGTACAGTCGTTGCACAATCTATCTTGATTGTGTTTGCCTTCTGTCCTTCTGCGGAGTCTGACATGCCACCGGAAACAACGTACCTGGCCTTTGGAGCCTGTGTGGCGGCCGTCGGAATTGCGTTGATCGTGGTGCATGTGCGTTCGCACCGAAAGCATCAGGCTGACGACGAATTGTCGGAGTCCGATCACCAGTTCTTCGACCATCAATACGCTCGCCGAATGCAAACATCGGCGCTGACTGTGACTCTCGGCGCGTTGATCGGCCTGTGCGGATATTTGCAGGTCTTTGAGGACTCACCGGTGTTTGCCACCGTCTATGTGATCGGCCTGTTGTTGCTGGCGATGTGGCTGATTCTGTTGGCTGTCAGCGATGCGATTGCGACTCGCGTTTACGCCAGCAAGCTCGATCGCAAGAATCGAGCGGTCAAGAAATCATTGCAGGACGCTTTGGCTGAGGTGCGAGAGGCTCACGGCCTGGACGCTCAGAATTGACGCACGTTCTCGCTCATCGGGCAACAACTCCGACGCGCTCAAGCCTCTCCCGAACATCGCTTCGCTGGTTCGGCCCCTCCCGCGATGAATCGCCGGAGGGGTGCGTGCTGTTTCAGGCTCGTGCGCAGAAGCTTGAGGTGACTGCTGCTACGGTGCGTCAGCCAATGACGTCTTCCAGAATCTTTCGCCGTCGACTTCGCTTACGAGTTCGATGAGCCAGGCGGTCGTCATATTCGTTGCCTTCGGCGAAGAATGATCCGGCCAGCAGGCGATAGAAAAACAGCAGCGAGAAGGCTCCCATTGTCGCGGCGAAGAAGCCCTTTACACTGATGGGATCAATCTGAGCGTCGCGCCAGAAGAACAGCAAGGTGCCGCAGCCGATCACGCTGCCGCCGATTCCCATGAGCATCGTGCCCACGGCACCGCCTGGATCGCGTCCTGGCATAATGGCTTTCGCGGCGAGGCCTGTCAGCGTGCCGAATCCAACCCAGCGCAGCAGCTCATTCAGGCTGTTGCGAATGATTTCCATGACTTCGGTTTCGGACACAATGGGCCTCCTGCCCTGTTTCGTCGGCGAACGCATGTCAGATTAGTCTGCAGTGACGGACCGTCCAATACTGTCTTCGTCACAACCAGGCGTTCGCGTCCAGCTCGCCTGTTTCTCCGACTCACTTCAGGCGTAGTCTGCGAGTTCACCGGCAGAATGTGCCGGTCTCCGTGCGGTCTGCTGTTTGCGGCTCAGCGATTGCCTGCGGCATAGGGTTCCCATGTCACGCCGACGCGAGTCGCCCACTGCTCCCATTGCGAAACCATGGTAGCCACACGCTGCGGGTATTTGTCGGCCAGGTTGTTGAGTTCACAGCGATCTTCGGCGAGGTTGTAGAGTTCCCACGTCAATGGGGCGGGCATCCGTTTTGAGTAGACAACTTTCCAGTCTCCGTCGCGAAATGCGTGAGCCGCCTGGTGATCAAATCCGATCGAACGCGGCGGCAATTTTTTGCCACGCATCGCGGGAAGAAGGCTTGTTCCTTCCAGCGGCTGAATCTCACGGCGCGCGAATTGTTTCGGGTACTCCGCACCTGCGGCCTCAATCAGTGTCGGCATCACGTCCATGAAATGAGCCGAGTCTCGCACCCAGTTGTCGCCAGATTGCGTTGCACCTTCACGCGAGTCGTTGTCCGAATCGCTTTGTGCGTTGCGGCCCGCTGAGCCTATCTGACCGCCGGGCCAGTGCGCGATAAAAGGCGTGCTGATACCGCCTTCATAGGTGAAGTGTTTGTACATTCGGAGCGGCGTGTTGCCGAGATTCGCCCATGCGCTGCCGTAGGATTGGTGAGTGCCGCGACCGCCAATGTTTCGTAATTCGTCGCCCGTTCGCAGAATGGTTTCACCGCGCCGCGAACGCCCGTCGAAGCCAAACGGCCCCCATTCGTAGCACGCGCCGTTGTCGCTGAGAAACAAAACGAGCGTGTTGTCAAAGTCATTCGCCTTCTTCAGGTGCTGCGTGATCTGGCCCACGCCAGCGTCGACGCTGTTTACCATCGCGGCGAACACGGCCATTCGTCTGGCGAGATCTCGCTGTCGATCTTTGCTGAGCGAATCCCACGCCGGATTCTGTTCGCCGGGATAGCCGTTGGCGATGTCGTCTCGATCGACGGGGACGATCTCGCGAGGTGACATCTTCCAATGCGGGCCACTGATCAAGCCCAGTTCCTGCATCCGCTCGTAGCGTTCCTTGCGCAGTACGTCCCAGCCACGCAGGTAAGTTTGTTCGTACGTGTCCGCTCGATCGGCCGGAGCCTGCACCGGAAAGTGGGGCGACGAATGACCGAGAAACAGGAACCAGGGCTTGTCCGTCTTTTGCCCCTGCTTGATAAATTCGATGGCATAATCGTTGAACACATCCGTCGCATAGAACTGATCCTCTGGCGGATCGATTTCTTTCGCTCGCCCACTTGGCAGCCGGATGTAGTAGTCTGCGTCGTATTGATCGTGTGAGTGGTCTTTGGTGTAGCCGTAGAATTCGTCGAAGCCGCGCTTGATCGGTCCGGTTTCGGGATGCATGTGCCACTTGCCGACGTAGTAGCAACCGTATCCAGCGGGCTTCAGCACTTCTGCCATCGTCACACAGTCGTCACGAAGCCGGCCGAGATAACCTGGACCACGCTTTTGATTCGGCTTGTTTGTGGTGAAGTCGCCAATGCCTGCCTGAGTCGGATACAACCCCGTCATCAGCGAAGCACGGCTGGGACAGCATCTCGCTGAGTTATAGACCTGTGTGAACTTCACGCCGCCACTGGCCAGAGCATCTATGTTGGGCGTGTCGATTTCACCGCCGTAGCAGCCGAGGTCAGAATACCCGAGATCGTCGGCCAGAATCACGATGATGTTCGGCTGCTGCTGAGCCACTGCGTTCACAGCAACGCCGGAAACAAAAGCGAGAAGCAGGCAGCCGGTTTTCCAGGCAGACATGGTGTTCAACCCTGTTGATTACGGTGTGAGATCGTCAACGATTTACGCTCATGTTTCGTATTAGGCGTCCAGTCAGGCGTTTAGCCACTGTCGCAGGCACCATCGCAGGCCATGCTGAATATCCAGTTTCGGAATGATGGCCTCCAGCGGCTGATCAGCCACTTCAATAGTCAGTCCGGCGTCTGGCATGTTGGCAAGCCCCAGCACGGCGGCGGAGGGAAACATTTCTCGAGCTGCCTGCAACGACGCTTCGACCAGCGGCCCCCACGGATCAAGATCGTGGATGACGACATTCACCGGGCCACGCGAAGTTTCCTGCGGACGAGTCCGCTGCCCCGACTTGACGGCAATCAGCGGCATTTCGAGCGACTTCAAACCCAGTTCACGTGTCGCCTGGGCCATCGTGCGCCGCAGAGTGCGATCGGGGCTGATGATCGCTCCGTTCATGGCCTGCAGCTTCGGCAGTGGAGCCCAGTCGTCTCCGTTTCCTAACCGATGGACGAAGATCTCATCGCGCGCTGACGTTGGCGGCAGTGCGTCGAGGTCGCGGTCGGCGTTCTGCAATTCCTGTTCGATAACTGACTGAGCCAGCCGCAGAGGTACTCGCACAGCATCGGGCCACACGTTGCGATTGCGGCCGTCTGATTCGCAGGCCGAACTATAAATGCACAGCAGTCGGCTAAACAGAGTGCGACCAATCAGCTGGTTGACTTCGGCGGCAGAGAACTGATCCGACCACGACTGCATCACGATTGTGAGGTCCGCATTGGCCAGTTTCGGCTCGTCCTGCTGCAATGCCGCTTCGATGCCGGAAAATTCGCTGATCGAAGCGGTCTGCGAACACAGCCACTGCGACAACGATCGGAATTCGCGGCGTTTTGCATCGCCGATGAGTGCCAATTGATGGGTGGCGGGTTCAGCGGGGACGGTGGAAGAGGGGGCTGGCATCGTTGATTTACTATCTGCGACGTGGCGACTATTCTGTAGCGTTGGTGAATTGTAAGCAGTTTGGGTTCTTTCAGTGAGTGCTCTTTCCAAATTGCAGGCGCCTTCGGTGTGGCTAGCGGGGACATGTTTCAAGCGGTCGCTAAGTTTACGGTTCAGGCACGGCCTCACAGAGGAGTTTTGTAAATGTCGTTTCTCACGCGAATTGCCGTTCTCTTTCTCCTGTTAGCAGCGGCGGCGGCCAATGCGGCTGACAAGCCCAACGTTGTTATCGTGATCACCGATGATCAGGGATACGGCGACTTGTCATGCCACGGTAATCCCATTCTGAAAACGCCCGCAATTGACAAGCTGCATGGGGAGTCGGTCCGGCTGAAGGATTACCATGTGTCGCCCACGTGTTCTCCTACCCGCAGCGCATTTCTTACCGGACACTGGACCAATCGCACAGGTGTGTGGCACACGATCATGGGCCGGTCGATGCTGCGGGAAAATGAAGTGACGATGGGCCAGGTCTTCAAAGACGCAGGCTACGCCACCGGCATGTTCGGTAAATGGCACCTTGGCGACAACTATCCCTATCGCCCCGAAGATCGCGGCTACACCGAGGTGCTGCGGCACGGTGGTGGCGGAGTCGGCCAGACGCCCGATTACTGGGACAACGCCTACTTCGACGGCAGCTACTGGCACAACGGTACGCCGGAATCTGTGAAGGGATTTTGCACCGATGTTTTCTTCGATTACGCAAAGACGTTCATCAAGTCGTCGAAAGAAGCGAACAAGCCGTTTTTGGCCTACATCGCAACCAACGCGCCTCATGGCCCGATGCACGCTCCGGAAGAATCTTCCTCACCATATAAAGATGTCGGCAACGTTGGGCTGCAGAACTTCTTTGGAATGATCGCAAACATCGACGATAACGTCGGCAAGCTGCGAACTTTCCTCGACGAACAGGGATTGACCGAGAACACGATCTTTATCTTCACGACCGACAACGGATCGTCGTCCGGCTGGCGGACGTTTAACGCGGGCATGCGAGCCGGCAAAGGCAGCGAATATGACGGCGGCCATCGAGTTCCCTTCTTTGCCCATTGGCCGAAAGGCAAGCTGACTGGCGGGCACGATGTCGAACCGATCACGGCTCACGTCGACATCCTGCCGACGTTAATCGATCTGTGCGAAATCGCTCCGCCAGAAGGCGTGAAGTTTGACGGCCGCAGCATCGCTCCTTTGCTGGATCCAACAACTGGCACCGACTGGCCCGACCGAATTCTGGTGACCGACTCGCAGCGAGTAAAAGACCCGATCAAGTGGCGCAAAAGTTCCGTGATGACATCGCAGTGGAGATTGATCAACGGTAAGCAGCTATACAACATCAAGGCGGACCCGGGGCAGAAATCTGACGTCGCCAGTGGCCACCCGGATGTCGTGGCGCGGCTGACCGAATTCTACGACGCCTGGTGGGAAGACCTGCTGCCCAGCTTCAGCAATGACACGGCCATTTATCTGGGGCACCCGAATGACAATCCGGCTCGCCTGACGTCGCACGATTGGATCACGACCGGCTCCACACCCTGGAATCAGCAACATATTCGCAAGGCAATGAATGGCGACCGGAATACCGGTTTCTGGAATGTTCTGGTCCACGAAGCCGGCGACTACGAAATCCGTCTTCGTCGCTGGCCGGAAACTGCCGACAAGCCCCTCAACGCGTCGTTGCCGCCGGGGGCCGACGTGCCAGGTGTGAAGGCGTATCGTACTCAACCAGGCAAAGCGATTCAGCCGGTCAAGGCCTCAATTAAAGTCGGAAAAGTCTCGGCGAAAGCGGACATTCAACCCGGTGATCGCGAAGTGGTTTTCAACCTTACTCTACCGCAGGGCAAGACTCGCATGACCGCCCTGTTCACGACGGCAGACGGTGAGGAGTTCGGGCCGTACTATGCTTACGTTCAGAAAAAATAGTGGACTCGCCGCCTTCGTCCCGGGCTTGTTCGAGATGACACTGATAGCCCCCGGCGCGAGGTCGGGCGACTATCCATAATTCGCTTGTCCGGTAGTCACAATGTTACGACTTCTTGCTTTGATCACGCTGTTGACGGGTACCGCTGCCGCTCAGGTGACGGCGCCTCCGGCTGAGCTGAAGCTCGACCCGTTTTACGCAAAATTCATTTCTGCGAACGGCTACCCGATTGTCGCCTCCGCAAAGGTGAACGACTACGCGCTGAAAGAAGCCGCCTACCTGGTCAACCTGATGCTGGCTCATCGACCGGACGTCAAAGACGCGATGGTCAAGAGCGGCTCGCGGCTGATCATTATGTCCCACGACGAATTCACGACCGACGTTCCGGAACATTCGCACCTGCGACCCCGGGATTACTGGGACGCTCGGGCTCGAGGGCTCGGCGGATCGCAAACCGACCCGGTCTGCAGCTGCGGCGAAGAAAACCTGCTGGCGTTTGTGGGGGATCCGTACGCTGCGGAGAACATTCTGATCCACGAGTTCGCTCACAACATTCACCTGCGAGGGATGGTGAATCTGGATCCGACATTCGATGATCGCCTGGAGCAGGCATACGAAGCAGCGATGGAGGACGGCCTGTGGAAAACGAAATATGCGTCCACAAATCGTGATGAGTACTGGGCCGAAGGTGTGCAAAGCTGGTTCGACAACAACCGTCCGCCGGATCACGACCACAATCATGTGGATACTCGGGACGAACTCCGCGAATACGATCCTCGCCTGGCAAAACTCTGCGAAGAAGTGTTCGGCGAAACAAAGCTGGTCTACACAAAGCCGGCCACTCGACTGACCGGGCACTTGGAAGGATACGATCCGTCACAGGCACCAACATTCAAATGGCCGGAACGTTTGGAAGAGGTCAAAAAGAAGATCCGCGAGGAAGCTGTGAACCGCAAGTAGCACCTAAATGACTTCTCACCTATTAAGCAACACACATCGCCCCCAATTCCAAAGGTGTCTCTTGGATTGAGTACCTTCCATGTTCGAATCTTTACGGTCCGCAGAAGTTCGTTCGCCTGGTGAATGCAGTCTCACGATCCCGCTACGCGTGTCGAACGATTTCTGTCAGGCGTGATAAAACGTCCTGCGGCTGAAGCAGCGCGGGGTGATGCAGCGTCATGAGGCAATCGTGCAGGTCCGACGCATTGGGCAACTCACCCACGGCGCGAAACCGTCGCTGGCTGTGAATTTTGTGCAGCGCTGAAAACGCTGGATCGAGTGCTACGCCCTGCCGTCGCAACGCTTCCGAATAGGCCTCACGAGTTCGGCCTTCCGGTCCAACGATGTAACGGAATGCGACTTTGTAGTAGGCCGGAGACGCATCTGGTTCTGCATGTGGGGAAGGCGAAAGTGCTGGCTGCAACGGTGCTTCACGCGGCCAGGTCTGAAGCAGGTGTTCCACGTTCTGCAGGCGAAGTTGGTTACGGTCAGCAAGTTGATTCAGTTGCGGCAGCAATACGGCGGCCTGCATTTCCGACAAAGGGTAGGCATCGTTTCCTCGTTGCGTATGCAAACGAATTCGTTGAGCCAACGTGGGGTCGTTGGTGATAACTGCCCCGCCCCGCCCTGCCGTGAGAAGTTTGCTGCCACCGAAACTCAGCACCCCAATATTGCCGATGGACCCCGCCATCCTTCCATTCAAAATGGCGCCCGGAGACTGGCAGGCATCTTCGACTACGGGAAGACGGTGCTCGTCCGCGATCGCCTGAATTTCAGCCATGCGGGCGAAGCTGCCATGCAAATGAGAGCAAATGATCGCACGTGTTCTAGCCGTGATCGCGTTTGGCAACTGAGTCGGATCGAGCACTGGTAGACCCGGCAATGTGTCGACCAGCACCGGCGTTGCTCCCAGTGTCACTACGTTGGCAAAATTCGCTTTGAATTCGTAGGCGGCCAGAATGACTTCGTCGCCGGGCTGTACCTTGACGGACCTCAACGCCAGTTCCACCGCCGCAGTGCCGCTGCTGCACAGAACGACATGGTCGACATTGTGAAATTCCGCCAGTGCGCGTCGCAGGTTGTCGCAATGAGGACCGTGGTAGCGTCCCCAGCTTCCGTCATGCAGCATGGCCGCAAACACATGACGAATCGCATCGTCTGTGATCGGCCATGACGGCGGTTTGATCTCGCCGTCGGATGTTGAGCCACCGTCGCTGGTCATGGCGAATCGCGTTCCGGTGGCGTTTCGTCCGGTTCGCCGGCCTTCTCCGGATCAGCGTTCGTCGGATCGGCTGACTCCGAATCGGTGGACTTCGGCGTATCCGGCGGAGGAACGGCCACTTGAATTTCATTGCCTTCGACACGGACGTCGTATGTCGGAGTCTTGATGCCGCTTTTTGAGTTATCCAGCCATGTGCCGTCTTTGATACTGAAGCACCAGGCGTGCCACGAACACATCACCGAACCGTCCTCTGCCACCGGACTTTCGGACAGGGATGCTCCCATGTGAGGGCAAAAATCGTTGATCGCAAAGTACTCGCCGTTGTGCAGGAACAGGCCCACCATTGTTCCGCTGACCGGAAAACAGCGCCCTTCACCCTCGGGGATATCGCCTACTTTTGCTACTGTCTGAAATTCCAAGGTGCCGTACTCAATCAAAATCGAAATGGAAGGATTCGGCCCGCATCACTGATGCCGGTTGTCGCCGTGTTATTGGCGAAAATCAGCGCCGAACAGCGGCTTTTGTTGACTGTTTTTGTCGCTTTGGCGAGCAATTGTGGCGGTCGGCGTTGCGAACGTCAAACCGTGAAATCCCTGACCACTTTGGCAAGCAAAACGCGGAAACGACTCATCTAAGCTCAGCAGGTCGCTACAATCCAGGTCTATTCCTTTCCACAAATACCCAAAACAAAAAACGCAGCCGGACAGAAAATCCCCGCGTAGCAGCGTGATCGGAACCCTCACGCCAACCACGCGAACCATCCGGCCTGATGTCAGGCCCCCATGTTTGTTGATCGAGTGACAATTTCGTGTCGCGCTGGCGACGGCGGAAACGGCTGCAGTAGTTTCCGCAAAGAAGCTCACGTTCCGCGCGGAGGCCCGGACGGTGGCGACGGCGGACGTGGCGGCAGTATTATCGTGAAAGCCGACCGGAATCTGGGGTCGCTCGGCAACCTCGTCGGCCATCATCACTGGAATGGCGAACGAGGGCAGCACGGAATGGGCAGCCTGAAAACGGGTAAAAGCGGCCAGGATTCCTTCATTCTTGTGCCGCCGGGAACGCTGGTGAAGGATCTGGAGCACGGCCACCTTCTGAAGGATCTGCAGGAGCACGGAGAATTCGTCACCGTGGCCAAAGGCGGTTACGGCGGACGCGGTAACAAGCGGTTCGCAACGTCCACCAATCGAGCACCCCGCGAATGCGAACAGGGACATCCCGGCGAAAAGCGGGATGTCGTGCTGGAACTTAAGTTGATCGCCGATGTTGGCCTTGTCGGAAAACCTAACGCCGGCAAGTCGACGCTGCTAAGCCGCATGTCGCGAGCGACGCCCGAAATCGCCGATTATCCCTTCACCACGAAGTATCCGAATCTGGGCATGGTGCAGGTGTCGATGGATCACGAGTACGTGTTGGCCGATATCCCGGGGCTGATTGAAGGCGCATCGGCTGGGGCAGGCCTGGGCCACGAATTCCTGAAGCATATTGAGCGAACTCGGCTGATTGTTCACATGGTCGAACCGTCGCCGATGGATTTTTCGGACCCGCTAAGTAACTACGATCAAATTCGCGAAGAACTTGAAAAATACAATCCCGTCCTGGCCACTCGCCCTGAAATTTTGTGCGTGACAAAGGCCGAATTACCAGACGCGGAAACGTGTGCAGAATTGCTTCGCGAAACGTCGGGCAAGGACGTACATTTGATTTCGGGCGTCACCGGCCAGGGGCTTGCTGAGTTAAACCAGATGATCATTCAGCGGTTAGCCGAACTGGATGAAGATTTGTCACCGATCACCACGTGAGTACCATGAAGATTCTCCTCGCAAACCCGCGTGGCTTTTGTGCCGGCGTGAACATGGCGATTGAATGCCTCGACGAAGCCATTCGGCGAGTCGGACTAGGCATCTACGTTTATCACGAAATTGTCCACAACAAATACGTCGTCGATCGCTTCACAAAGCAGGGAGTGAAATTCGTCGATTCACTGGAAGAAGTTCCGACGGGATCGATCCTGTTATTTAGTGCTCATGGCGTTTCTCCCGAAATCCGCGCCTTAGCCAAAACACGAAATCTGCAGACGGTCGATGCCACCTGTCCGCTGGTGACGAAGGTTCACCTTGAGGCGATTCGTTATGCCAACGCGGGCTATAACATTGTGCTGATCGGCCACGAAGGCCACGACGAAGTGATCGGAACAATGGGCGAAGCTCCTGAAAGCATCACGCTTGTGGAAACGCCGGAAGAAGTGGCCAACCTGCCCTTCACGCAAACCGATAAGCTCGCCTTTCTGACTCAAACAACTCTTAGCGTGGCCGAAGCCAGCGAAGTGATTGTGGCTTTACGGAACCGCTATCCGCAGATCGATTCACCGAAAAAAGAGGACATCTGTTACGCCACGACCAACCGCCAGGAAGCCGTGCAGATGTTGGTGGAATCTGCTGATGTGCTCATTTGTTTGGGCAGCCAAAACAGCAGCAACAGCCGTCGGCTGATGGAAATTGGAGCCAGCCAGGGAGTCCCTTCTTATCTGATTGACGGAGCGGCTGAGTTGCAGTCGGAATGGTTCGAACAGGATTCCACGGTCGTCATCACGGCTGGCGCGAGTGCCCCTGAGGTTGTTGTCGAAGAATGTATCGACTATCTGAAACAGCACTTCAACGCGGTCGTCAGTGAAGAGACTCTGCGAGAAGAAAACGTGCACTTCAATTTGCCTAAAGAGCTCCATCAGCTAGGCGTTCTGAAGAGCTGATCGGCGGGCGGTTGGTGGTGGTATTCGGCAATAGAATCAGTTCAGTGTGAACGGTGTGAGTCCTTCACTCGTCATGGAGTTGTCGTTTGGCCTCGTCGATTGATGTCTCGATTGCTGCATACATTCCCGGAATGTTGATTGGCGAGCCCTCTATGCCCCTTCGCAGCATCATAGAGATTGGATTCAATTGCAGCGTCGTGTGCTCATATCGAAGGCAAAGATCCGCCCCGAATTCGTCTTTCACGTGCCACCAGTCGAACCCATCAAGATTGCTGACCATAATTCTTCCAAGTGCGACACCTAGCCCCTCACAACCGTGTTTGCCGCGATCAATTATGTCATTGTCTAGAAGGCGTTGGAGCAAGTGCATCGCGTCCTTGGACTGATCAAGCTCTTCGTCGTACTCTTCTCGAACAAGGTTCACAATCCCCATCCACCTTGATGCCAGCCATTTGAACTCATCGTGACTCGGTGGTCGATATTCAGGTTCCATATTGCCTCCAGTGTGGCAATTCGCCGCCAGCGTGATTAAAGAATGATGGAGGTTATCGCTGTCTTGCAGCCGGCACAAATTGCGCGACATATATTGTACTGTGGCCCGCTAGCGAAGCCAGTTCCGCATTGGCCCCGCCATTGCGGGCGAATCCTTGAGGCGTGGCCGTAGCAACAAGGTTGTTGCATTCATCGCGTGCTGCCTTCAAGCAAGAAAAACTATTGATTTCTACTTACTAGCTATTCGATTTACAGCTGTCCTGCTAGGCGAGTTCTTCGCTGGACTGGAAGAAGGTGCCGACTGTGAGATTGTGAATGTTGGTAACCACTGGTTGACTACAAGCCTGCTCGCGAGTGCTACGCTGCCAACGTCTTAGGTAAATTGGAGGTTGATAGTCCGACTCGGAGTGATCTCGCTACAGTTGCCGGCAATTCTATAATTCCTCCTGTTTTCTGAAGAAGTCCCCTGCCCTGCGGCGTGTTAATTCTGACGGCACGCATGTCAGACAATGAATCGAGCGGCAAGTTTGCGGGATGAACTGGAAAATACATACCGTTCGCACCGTCAGGGTTTGTTTTCCCTGGCGATGTCGATCACAGGATGTCGCCAGTCGGCCGAAGATGCCGTGCATTCGGCGTTCGAACGTTTGTGCCGCTCCACCAGACCGGACGGGGATGTCGTGAACTATGTGTTTGCGGCCGTGCGCAACGCGGCTCGCGATGCACTACGTTCGAATCAACGCGCCGCAAAATCGCGCGAGTCCATTTTCAACGGGGCTGTTTCGGACGGCACGGAGACTACTGATCCAGCCAGCGACGTGTTGAACGCGGAACGTGACCAGATCCTTCGAGCTGCCATGGAAGATCTTGGCGACGATGCTCGTGAAGTTGTGGTGATGAAGATTTTTGCAGAACTGACGTTCGATGCGATCGGTGAGGTGCTAAATCAACCGGCGAAGACCGTAGCGACTCGGTATCGTCGAGCGTTAATCAGACTGGAAGAAAAACTGCGAGGTCAGTTATGACAGAGTCACGTATCGAAGATTTGCTGCGGCAGATGCCGCTGGCCGAACCATCAACGGAACTGGATGGACGCGTCACCGCGTCATTGAACGCGGCACCAGTCGCAAGCGTGCTGCGCGGTCGACGTTCGGTTTCGTGGAGTGTGCTGACGGCTGTCGCGGTGTTGTGTTTGCTGATTGGAGCGGTGGCTGGCCATTTAACGGGCAGTAACCAGGCGATGGCCGGAGCGTCTTCAGCATCACCACAGTCTGAACCAGATTCGACTTCACAAAGCGATGCTGCAGTAGGTGTGCGGATTGTTGAAATCACGAACGATGATGTCTTGCAGCGAGTTCAGGGGCCGGGGGTTGCAATGCTGTGTGCGATGAAACTCATCGGTTCCAATGCCACAAACGAACAATGCCTGCAATGTCACGCGGGGTTGCCGGACGCGAAAATGCGGTTTCGTGAACAACACATGAATGACGCTCGATTTGCCACTTGCATGTGGTGTCACGAAACCGACGAAACGGCCCGCCCGTAACTCAATTTCATTTGGCGGTGAAAATATCAACCGTGCCATCCCAGGTCACAACGCTGTCGCTCGCCGATGCGTTTTGGCCTGATGGGATTTTCAGCAGTGCGGGCAGGTCGCCATATTTGACGGCTCCGGGAAGGAAGTCAGCGTGTTTCCAACTGGTCAGATTCGCAAAGCGGAAGTCACGGTTGTCGACGGCGACTGTTTTGAACTCGTCGCCCGCGATCACTCGGGCCGCCGCCAAAAGCGGAGTTCCACCGTTGACTCCCAAAGCGTGCAATGCTTTCGGGCTGTGTTCGTCGCCATTGATCCAGGCCGTGACGGTCAGGATGTCGTGAACTCGGCGAGCAAACACGGTGTCGTTGTAGCAGTAGGTGTAACCAGCGAATTGTCGCGGGTTGGCAACGGTCGGATTTTCTTTCAGGGCCACGCCATTGGTCGTGAACTCGCCCTGACCGTACAGATCGACTCCAACAACAGAAAATCCCTGGTCGATCAGTTTCAGCAGGTCGGCGTGAGGCTTCCCATTCGGAAACATGCCCGCTTTGCCCTGGCCATCGATCCACAGAACGACCTGTTGATTCCATTCAACGGCTTTCGGGTAAACCGAAACGATGGGCAGTTGTTCGCCTTCGGTGGTCAAGGTGATGATGTCACCAAATTCCCAGTAGCCGGCTCGTTCTTCTTTCCACACTTTGGTGCGCTGCACGTCTTCCGACTTCGGCACGTTGCGGCCGATCAGAGTTTCCCATGCAGTGCGGATCGTGCTGAAGTAGTTTTGAGTTTCGGTGTCGCCTTCAGGGGCGTGATGGTGCAGCGCGTCGAGATCGCGTTCGTTCAGTTGCTGCAGCAGTTTTCGTTCGTAATCGGCGCCGCCATCGGGAGCCGGATGTTCATCGTTCCAAACCGTGTATTCTTCGGGCGTCAGTGGCTTCCAGTCCTGTTCGATGATCGGTTTTTCAAAGCCGAGATCCATGTGTTTGTTGAACCATTCGTACATGATTTTGCGTGTGACAGCGTTGTAGTTGTGAGGGAAGTGCAACATCGGTTCGCAGGAAACGTTGTCGGGCACGCCGAGCATCGCGTACAGCTTCTGCAGTTCCGGATAACCTTTGGTCATCATTTCTTTGGTCCAGTCGTTGGCCGCCGTCATCCCCTGTGGTTTCGGAGCAAACAACGCCGCGAGTTCCACGTTGCCGGTGCCAACTCGCAGCAGGCTGCAGTTTTCGCACGTGCAACCGCCCTGCATGCTGGTGGACACCATGCCGTTGGGGAATCCTGCGATGTGACGGTCGTCGATGGCTCCCAGCAGAATGGTTTGAGTTCCGCCGCCGCTGCCACCCGTGACTGCCATGCGAGAGGCGTCGACATCTGGCAGGCTTTCCAGAAAGTCGAGTCCTCGGACGCAGTTCCACGTTTGCAGACCAAGAATACTGTGCAGTCGCGATTCTGCCTGAGGACTGTAGAAGCCCCAGCGATCGTTGGTTTCGAATTCGGGGCGTGGCTTGCCGTATCCGTGGGCCACCTGACGCGAAATCTGATGACTGTCAACGTAGCCCAGCATGTCAAAAATAAACGTCACGCAACCCATGCGAGCCAATTGGGCACACCGCGCCAGCTTGGGGAAACGTCCGGACCGTTTGTGAAGTTCAGCACCGCTTTTGATCAACTCATCCATCTTCGCTTCGCCGTAATCCTGTTGCCGTCCGCCGTGACCGTGAGGACACAACACGGCTGGACGTTTCGAAGTGGCTTCGCCGTCGGGACGGAACAACAAGCCGCTGACAAAGTGGCCAGGCAGGCTTTCGAAGTACACTTTCTCGACTGTGAATCCGTCGCGTTGAACTTTGCCGTGAATGACAGTGTTCAGTGGCGTTTTTTCCGGCATGGGGTACAGGCCGGTTGCGATCTGGACGCGGAGTTTGAGTTCCGCCTTTCGCTGTTCCCATTCGGCCTTCGACGCGGGTACTTCAAACGGAAAGTAGCCATTCAGGTCTTTAGGAGCTTTCAGCCGCACGTCGTCCGGTTGTTGACCGACGTCGAAGACTCGGTGCTGAGCGGGGTCGCCGTCGGCCGTCGCATGGGCGATGGTCGTCGCAGAAATGGCAAACAGCAGGAAAAGACGGGTATTTTGCATGGCGGGAGTCTCAAAATCAGGAGGCGGGACGAGGGTTGGCTCTTGCCGAAACGGTGTCGGTACAAGTTGCGCAATCGCTACAGTTTGTATCGTAGCGAGAACGAATTCCAACCCAAACCAACGGCGGAAGGGTGCCGAAGTTTCATCCGCCGTAGTGTGGAGCTCGGGGGCGACGCCGGGCTCGGATTTCGGGACCGCTGGAATTCTCATTCCGGCGAGCCAACCGGGCGGCGCATGATTTTCGGTCGATTCGTGCGTACAATACGTGGTTCCTGCCTTTCGAATGCCGCGAGCCGACTTCGGCCAACCAGTTTTGACTCAGCGGCGGTCCATTCGTTTCCCACCGCTTAATTTCGCATTCCTGCCCACCTGACGGTCATTGCTCCGTATTTATGTCTGCAGTTTTTATTAGCCCCAAAGCTACGGTGTTGCTGGTCCTTTTTCTGTTTGTCGGCTGCGGGCCGGAAGCCGAGATTCGCCAGTACACGATCAAATCCGAAAACGAACGCGTCTTCACCAGCGATCTGCTCCGTGACGAATTCGGCTCAATCCCATTTGAGTGGGACGTGCCCGACGAATGGACGATCGCAGAGAACGACCAGTTCAGCAAAGTGGCATGGAGCGTCGGGCCGAAAGCTGAGCAGGTTCGGATCACGCTTAGCGACCTGCCCATCGCCGCCGGACTCGTGCCGCAGTTGAATCGCTGGCGCGGGCAGATTTCGATTGAACTGGATTCCAAAGACGATCCGATGGACGGCACGGAAACGCTGAAGGTCGGCGACATTGACGCGACATACGTTGATTTCAAAGGCCCCGACGCAACAATTTTGGGGCTGTTGATTCCCTTCGAAAGCAAGATGTGGATTTTTAAGCTGACCGGCAGCAATGAACTGGTGGACCAACAGAGAGATGCGTTTCGGAAGTTCGCAGAAAGCGTCACGGTTCCGTAGCTTGACTCACCAGAACCAACCCGTTGCCATGCGTAACAGGCCGACAGAATTGAGTGCTTATTGGCTCACTACACGGCCTTCCAGATAAGCTGACACACATACATCGTCCGAGTGAAATTTTAACGACGTCGTAAGGGGCTGGGATCGGAAAGATCGAGCTGCGACGCCGCGACCAAGCAGGATAAAGACACATGTCATCAACAGCACTCCCCGGCGACCTGTCTTCCCGTGAGCGCGCGAGCGCGGGCGAGGATTCAATCACGGCGTTTACGTGGAAGTGCATCTATGCACTCGCGTCGCTGAAGCTGACGTGCGTGATGTTCCTGCTGGGAATGTTTGTCGTGTTCGTGGGCAGTTTGGCTCAGGCTCGACGCGACGTCTGGCTGGTGGTTGGACAATACTTCCGCACCTACGTGGCGTGGATCGACGTGGCCGACTTCTTTCCACCATCGATGTTCCCGAGCCTCGTTGACTACGATTGGAATTCGCTTGGTGCGCTACGGATGATCCCGTTCCCCGGCGGCTGGACGATCGGCTGGATCATGCTGGCGAACCTTACGGCCGCTCACCTGCTGCGATTTAAGATTCGGGCCGTTGGTGGGAAGTTTGCAGCGGGCATCGGCATCGCCGCTTTGGGAATTCTGTTGACGGCTGCGGTCGTGATCACTGGCAATCAACAGACGGGCGTTGAACACGGCGATTCCGTCCTGTCTCCCATGCAGATCTGGTACCTGATGCTGGGCGTTTTGGGAGTGGCTTCCGTCGTGCCTTTGGCCGTTGCGTTTACGAAATCGAGTGTGTCAAAACCCGAACGGATTCTGTTGGGCGTCATCGGCGTCCTGCTGGGCGGAGTGCTGGCCTACTTCGTGATCGGTGGCGAGGACGCTCGCTTGAATCTTTCGTCGATGCGGATTCTATGGCAGCTGCTGAAAGGCACTGCTTGTGCGGTTGTGATGTTGATCGGAAGCAATCTGCTGTTTGGCAAACGAGGCGGCATTGTGCTGCTGCATGTCGGCGTGGCGCTGCTGATGTTCAGCGAATTGCAGGTGGGTTTCTACGCCAAAGAAAACATGCTGACTCTGCAGGAAGGTCAAACGTCGTCCTTCATGCGAGACACCCGTGAACGCGAGTTGGCAATCGTGCACCGCGACGGCGACGAAGAGCACGTGACCGCCATCCCTGAAGCACGTCTGGTCGCGGCTGGCGAAGCGACCGATGCCGAGGACAAAATCATTCCGCTGAAGGATCTGCCGTTCGTTGTGCGAGTCGAATCCTTCCTCCGCAACAGCCGTTTGCGACCGATGCTGCCGGACGACGATAAGCAGGCCACGAGCGGTCTCGGCACGTTTGCGGCGCCCGTGGAAATTGACCCTGTCACGGGCATGGATGATTCGCATGATATGAGTTCTCTGCGAATCACGCTGCTGGATGCGGAAAGCGGCAAAGAACTGGACACTCTGCTGTGTGCTCAGGACGTCAGCGAAATGCGTTCGGTGCCGATTGCTGAACAAGCGACCGTCGGCGACGACGACTATCAGTTCTATCTGCGATTCCAGCGCAACTACAAAGATTACGAAGTCGAACTGCTGGACGTCAGTCGCACCAACTACGTGGGATCAGCTACACCGCGAGACTACCGTTCAAAGATCGTGATCCGCGACAGCGAAACGGGGGAAGCGGAAGAGTACGCGTTGTGGATGAACAACCCACTTCGATACAAGGGCGAAACGTTTTACCAAAGCGGTTACAACGAACTGCCGAACGGTACAGAAATGACCACGCTGTCAGTGGTGCGAAACACCGGCTGGATGCTGCCGTATATCGCGTGCATGATTGTGGCGGTCGGCATGTTCGCTCAGTTTGGTCAGACGCTCGGCCGGTACCTGTCGCGTCTTGATCGAACGGGCGATCCTTCGCCCCGCCCCGTGGTCGATGGCGGCGCTTCAAGTCTGCCTGAAGGGATTCGCGGTTCGTCCGCTTCGGAAGCCGCTGCGGTTGCATTGGCGAAAGTTGCTGCGAAGGAAAATGAAGAGCCCGAACAAAAATCTATCTGGCCAATTGTCGTTCCCATCTTTCTGGTGCTGCTAAGTGCCGGCTGGTTGGCGGGTAAAACTCGCACGCCAAAACCAAATCCGGATTCAATGAACCTGTACGGGTTTGCTCAGATTCCGGTGGCATGGAAGGGGCGAGCTCAACCGGTGGATTCGTTCGCTCGCACACAACTATTGATGACGTCACACAAGTCGACCTTCCGAGGCGAACTTAGCGCGGGCGAACTGGATCACCCGGAAAAGCGGGAAGAGATTCTGGCAGCAGTGGCCAAGTACTGGCCTTCGGTAGATGCCGAGGAACTCGAAGATTTTTCCGGTGAATACAACGACTGGATCGAACGCATCATGAAGGACACGTCGTCAGGACGGGAAGCGGTCGAGGAACGGATGCGGGACATCATGGTGGAACGCATGCCAGCCGTACGCTGGTTTCTGGACGTGGCCGCTCGGCCCGAACTGGCCAAGCGACATCGCATCATCAAGATCGACGATGACCAGGTGCTGTCTCTCCTGGGGCTCGAAAAACGAGCCGGGCTGACGTATTCCGTTGACGAAGTTCAGGAGAATCTGGAAGAGCTGCAGGATATCAATCGCGAAGGTCTGAAGCTGGAGATGGCGGATCAACAGCACCGCATGACTCAGCTGCAACGCCGCGTCGTGGAACTGTTCCGCACGGTCGGTCGAGTTGATTCTTTGCAGAATATTTTCCTTGTCCGTGATTCCGAAAGCCTGCTGGATTCCGTGGTCAAAGCCTGGTGGGTGTTGAATCGCCTGGGCGACAGTCCTGCAATTATGGCTGTGCCGACCGGTTCGGAGAACGAACAACGAAGTTGGGAAACATTGATTGCGGCGAGTGCTTTGCGGAACGTGTCAAAGGAATTTCGCGATGCCGATTTGGACAGTCGTGATCAGGTTGAAAACTATGTGAGCAACGTGCTGCCACGCAAACTAGTGACGGACGCGGTGGCTGGCAGCGTGGCGATTCTGAAGTCGTCCGAAGCTGCGAAGGCCAAAGACGCGGGCGAAGAGATGGCTGCCGACGCGGTGACAACGAAGGCAAAAGCCGCTGCGGAATCGATGGAAGATCCGTTCCTGAAGAAGGTGCTGACCATCATCGGCGATGCCGAACCTGAGGAAACGGCTGAACAGATGCTGGCCGATGTGTCTGACGATGAGGTTCGGCAGATTGCCAGCGAACGCATTTCGTCTGAGATGTTCCAGGTGTTTGAAGAACTGCGTCAGAACGGTTCGGATAAGCGTCTGGCGACAATTCGCACCAACCTGCAGGCCGTCGGCGGCGACGACGAAGCGGAGTTGGCAGTCAGGATGAACAGTGAATTGCTCAAGGTCGTGCTGGACGATCTGGACAAACGCGTGGGTGGTCTGATCTACGGTGACGATGGCTTCGAAGCGTTCGAGCAGGGTTCCGAATCGATGATCAACATTCTGACCGCATGGCGCGAAGGCGATGTGCAATCCTTTAACAGCAACGTGTCAGAATACCGCGAATATCTGTCCGCTCATCCGTTGCCACACGTCAATGCGTCACTGGTTAGCGAAGAAGCGTTCTTCAATTACTTCGAACCATTCATGAAGGCGATTTATCTGTATCTGCCGGTGATGGTGTTGTCATTCTTAAGCTGGATCGTGTGGCCGAAGACGTTGCGGCGCAGTGCATTTTGGTTGATGGGGCTGGCGTTCGTTGTACACACGGTGGCGCTATTGATGCGCATGCATATTTCCGGGCGTCCACCGGTGACGAATCTATATTCTTCGGCCATCTTCATTGGCTGGGCCGTAGTCGGCGCCGGGTTCTTTGTCGAGAAGCTATTGAAAAACGGCATCGGCAATATTCTGGGCGCGTCGGTTGGCATGGCGACGCTGGTGATCGCTCATTATCTCGCTCGTGATGAAGGCGACACGATGGGCGTTATGCAGGCGGTGCTGGACACGACCTTCTGGCTGGCGACTCATGTGGTCTGTATCACGCTGGGGTACGCGGCCACGTTTTTAGCAGGAGCGATGGCAATCGCATACTGCTTTATGGCGAACTTCGGCGGCCCCAAAGCCAAGGCCGATCTGCCGAAGCTTGGCAAGATGATTTACGGCGTGCTGTGCTTCGCCGTGTTCTTCAGTCTGGTCGGAACGGTTCTCGGCGGACTGTGGGCCGACGATTCATGGGGCCGTTTTTGGGGCTGGGATCCGAAGGAAAACGGAGCGATGCTGATCGTGATGTGGAACGCATTGATCCTGCACGCTCGCTGGGACAAGATGATCCGCGACTACGGCACGGCTGTGCTGGCAATGTTCGGCAACATCGTGACGGCGTGGAGCTGGTTTGGCGTGAACGAACTGAAAGCCGGTCTGCACACCTACGGCTTCACCGAAGGCCGGTTGCTGGCTTTGTTGGTGTTCATGTCACTGCAGACCATCATCATTGCCGGTGCCATGATTCCGGCGATTGGCAAGTCGGCGAATGACAGGATTGAACCGGTGTAGCGGTCGTGGTGTTTTCTGGCCGTTCTTTCGGGCAGTCGCCTGACTCACGCGAGTCAGGCTTTTAACTACGCGGCCACTGTGAAGACCCACAGGATCCCCAGCCACACAATTCCCAAAGCGTGCCAGAACCACGCGGCAAAGGCGACGCCGAAATAGTATTCGTGGTCATAGCGGTCGTAAAACGATGCCAGCGTAACCCACATCAGGACAGACTGGGCGATCAGGAAATGCATCGCATGCATCGCCACAAACATGAACACGAACCCGTGCGTGTTCAGTTGTGAAGTTTGCTGAACTGTCGTGCCCTTCAGGAAACTCCACATTCCGAACGACTGGACTCCTACAAACAGCGTTGCGAAACCCAAAGCCAGAAGAAGGGCTCGTCGAAATCTGGCCTGACGCTCGACCTTCACGTTTGTCAAAGCGGCGTGAAGGAACCAGCTTCCCAGCAACAAAAACACGGTGCAGAATTGGAAGGCGGCAGGCAGTCGCAGGCGGTCACTGGGCGGTGGGGCTTTGAATATCAATGCCAGTGACCACGCCACAGCGATGCAGACCGCAACTTGAAGAACTGTCGCCAGGAAGAAGCGACGAACCATCAGGCTTTGGTTTTCTGCCCAGCGTGAAGACATATGTCGGGGCCACAAAATCGGGGCTGTGGACTTGCCAGATGAGATGTTCCGGCAAGAATGAGAACATTCGCGACGGGCGAATTGGCGGAGTCCGGACACCGATGTTCACATTGTAGTGATCACCTCCGAGTTTGTCCGGCGTTTTTAGCACAGGAGAAACCCAGAATGAAACTGTTTAGTCTTGCGGCTCTGACCGCACTTATGATTGCAGGAGCAAACGGCATGGCGGACGATGAGAAGCAGGAAGCGAAGACACCAGATTCCGTCCACGACTTCAAAGTGAAATCGCTCGACGGCAAAGAGGTGGAACTGGAAAAGTACAAGGGCAAAGTGCTGCTGGTGGTGAATGTGGCCAGCCAGTGCGGAGCAACACCGCAATACACTCAGTTGCAGGAACTGCACGACAAGTACGCGGACAAAGGGTTGGTTGTCATGGGCTTTCCATGCAATCAGTTTGGAGCTCAGGAACCCGGCAGTGCGGAAGAGATCAAGGAATTTTGCTCAACGAAGTACCGAGTCAAGTTTCCGATGTTTTCGAAGATCGACGTCAACGGCGACGAACAGGCACCGATCTATGATTTTCTGAAGAGTAACTCAGACGATCACACAAACATCGGCTGGAACTTCGAGAAATTCATCGTCAGCAAAGATGGCAAAGTGGCCGCTCGGTTCAAAACGCGAACCAAACCAAATGCTCCAGAGGTATTGAAGATTCTCGAAGAGGAACTGGCGAAGTAAGTCTTGTGTTGCACGCAGAATGAATCTGTATGAGGCCGAGGGCAAGCGGGCCCTCGGCTTTCTTTATGCGCTGCACGTTTGGCGATGAACTCGAATTACGACACATCGCCGGCCTATCGCAAGTGCCGCGACTGGTTCACTGCATTCAGCAGCTTGTCGATATCCTCTTGTGAATTGTAAAGATGAGCTGATACACGCAGGAAGCGTCGCCCATTCCAGGCGGCGACCGGAAGTTCGATGCCGTGTTCATCGCGAAGTTCCAACTGTAATGGATCCGGATGCCCGTGGTAGCCGGGTTTCCAGTCGGCCGGTTGAGGCAATTCGACGGCGCACATACTGACAACGTCGGCTTCGGTCGACGTGCAAAACGGACCAATGCCGTCCATGGCCAGAAGTTCTCGACGAGCATGGCAGATCAGCTTGTGGGCGTGCTGGCGGAACGTGTCGAGGCCGAGTTCACTAAAGAATTCGATGGCGGCAGGAATGGAGAGTAACGGCGCGGGGTCTCGCGTTCCCAGCCAGTTGATGCGGTCCTGCCAGCACGATGGTCGACCGGCAATCGAACCACCCCAGCTTGTGATCGGGCAACGGATCTTGCCGTGGTGTTTTGGGTGAGCCCACAGAAAACCGCTACCGAACGGAGCACACAGCCATTTGTGACAGCTGGCACAATAGTAGTCACAGCCGATATCGTCCAGATGGACGTCGAGCATCGCGATGGCATGCGGGCCGTCGATCGCCGTCAGGATGCCGTATCGTTTCGCAAGTTGGCAGATGGCTTTCACGGGCAGAATGGCAGCCGTCGGCGATGTGACATGACTGATGACAATCATCTTCGTGTTGTCGCTGATGGCGTTTTCAAGGGCCGTGACGATGCCTTCGTCGTCCAGCGGGAACGGCAGTTGAGCGGTGATGATTTTGGCGCCGGTCTGCTGACTTTTGTGGTTCCAGATGTTGCGGACGGCTCCGTATTCGTGATCGGTCAGCAGCACTTCGTCGCCCGGCTTCAGGTCGACGCTTTCGGCAACGATGTTCATCGCGACGGTAGCGTTGTCGACCAAAGCCAGACGAGCGGCTTTTGTGTGCAGGAATTTTGCCAGGTGTTCGGCGGCGACGTGCAGTTCGGCTTCCATGTCCTGGCAGAAGAATCGCATCGGCTGGCGTTCCAGCCTTGCGGACCACTCTTCACGTGCTTTGCGTACCGCGATCGGCGAAGGACCAAATGAGCCGTGATTTAGGTATGTAGTTGATGGATCAAGATTCCAGTGGTCGGCGTGTGGCATGGAGTTTCCCTGGCCTGAATTTTCAGAGTCGTGCAGTTTCGCTTTTCTGGATTTGGTCGTGTGCGAAGCCACGTTTGAATCGTCGCTTGTCTGCCTGCGAATCACTGGCGATTCGGTGCTTGCTTGGTGTTGCGCGTACCTGCGGCCGGACGCCGCTATGTCAGGTGAATCTTCTTCCACTTCCCGGACAGGAATCGCCACAACATCGCGGACCCCATCAGCATGATGTGAGCGGTACACGTCAGCCACAGGTGCTGAATGGTGGCTCCTTCGCTGCGAACGATCAACCATGCCGGCAACGTCATAACAAACCAGCTCGAAAGCATCGTGATCAGCATCGGAAACAACGTGTCTCCTGCCCCCCGCAGCGCGGACGCAAAGACGACTGCAAGAGCATCGAAGATCGAATAAATGGCGACAAACGTCAGTAAGCGACTCGCCGCCGGAAGGATGCTCTCAATGCTGGGCCCGGAATCGGAGTTAGGATCGGTGAACGCCAGGAACGGTTGCAGACAGGTTTCTGGAAAGAACACCAGCAAAACAGCAGCGACACCCGTCCACACGATGCCCATTCGAATTGCGTTCCACGTCGTGCGAATCGCGGCGCTTTGCAGATTGGCTCCGATGTGATGTCCCACCAGCGTTTGAACGGCCGTCCCGAAGCCGAGCAGTGGAACAAAGATGACAGCGTTGACGCTGAATGCCAGATTTGTGGCGGCCATATCGTCGCGACTTAGACTTCCCACGATAAACAGAAATGCGAGGAAGCCTGAGTTGTCAACAAAGTAGTGCAGTCCGCTGGGGACGCCAAACTTCAGGTACTTTTTGAGTATCTGGGCGTCGGGTTTCCAGGTCGATCGCAGTGGGTATTCGCTGCGTCGACTGTGCAGATAGATCAGCACTGAGAACATTGCGATGTCGCAGCAGCGAGCCAGCAAGGTTCCCACCGCCGCTCCGGTGATGCCCATTTCCGGCAGGCCCCAGTTGCCGAAGATGAGTGCGTAATCCAGCACGACGTTGATCATCACGCTAATGATATTCACCCACATGACGATCGCTGTCTTCTGGCGACCGCTGAAAAAACAACTGAGGGCATTGGATAGCAGCAGCAGCACACTGCCGCCGCACAGCGTGTTGAAGTAGGCGGTTTCCTGAGCCACCATGGTTTCGCTGTGCCCGGCCAGCGTGAACAGTGGTTGCGCAAACGGCAGGAACGCGATCAGGAGCAGTCCAGAAACAATCGCCAGCCAGATGCACTGCCACAGTGACGCCGCCAGTTCGCGAGGCTTGTTGGCACCGTCAAACTGGGCGATAAACGTATTCGCATACAGGATTGTTCCCAGAGGAATGCACACGACCGTCCAGTGCAACATGCCGGCGGGCATTACGGCGGCGATAACGTCCAGTGCCGTGCCGGGGGGAGCGTCGCTGGGGCTGTATCCAGCCAGCATGACGCGATCGGCAAGGTTCATCAGCGAATGCGAACCAGCACTGATGATCAGCGGCAGCGAAACAACAAACAGCTCGCGAAAACTGCCGGGGTGATGATGAGCGGTGGGCATTTGAGGTGGTTTAGGGAACTCCGTTATTGGATCCGGTTGGGTGGGCTTCAGTGGCTTGTAGGACGCGGTGTGTCTCTACAGACCTTGCGGCGGTCAACAGAGAATGGTGCCGGTATTCGGCAAGAATACGGGGCGAATGGATCAACAGGGGGCACGTTTGGGGGGACGGAACATTAACCGGACGTTTCGCCACTCACAAACATGCCAGCCACTGCCATGCCTGCCCACACCAGCAACAGTCCGGCAAACACGTTCACGCTAAGATTGGCGAGTGCTGCCCGGACACGCCCACTTTGCAGCAGGATCAGAGAATCCAGGGCGAATGTGGAAAATGTGGTCAATGATCCCAACAGGCCGGTGATCAAAAGGCGTTGCATCACGGGCGACACGTGCGACGTTTTCAGGACCAGCGTCCAGAGGATCCCGATGGCAAAGCAACCGAGCAGGTTGACGGCGATCGTTGCCACAAATGCAAGTTCAGTACCAACCGTCTTCACGATGGCGGCGGACGTGTAAAACCGCAGCAGAGCTCCAGCGAAGCCACCAATGCCGACGGCGATGGGGAGGGATAGATTCATGAGCAGATCGTGTCGCCTGACTCCAATGATTCGAGCGGTTTCGATTCATGTAAACGTTGCCGCGCCAATTGTGATACCTGAGGAACCTGGCGGAGAATGATCTTTCAGCGGGATGCGACTCGGTGATCATCGACGCCCTGAACTCGACTTCGGCGAACCAACGCACATCGCGATTTTCCGATTCGACTTGCCAGCCTCCGTCGAATGGTCTCGACTTAGAACGGCTTCGCAAATTTCCACAGGTGGCCATCGCTGCGAATGTATAAAGCGTCGTCGGCAGCGGCCGGGCTGCTGAGAATTGTTTCGCCGAGGTCCAGTTCCGAAACGATTTCGCCTTTGTCTTTCGACGGCTTGACCACAAACGCTTTTCCTTCTTCATTAAAGAAGAACAGGTGACCATTGGATGCCAGAGGAGTGCCACTGAACTTCCCCTTCAGCCGCAGTTGCCACAGACGCTTGCCGGTTTCAGCATCGCCCGCCGAAAGAGCTCCGGACGAATTCACGACAAACGCCATGCCATCCAGTACGACCGGACTGGAAGTTGACGGCGACAGGTTCGAAGCGTTCCAACCTTCTTCGATGGATTTTCCATCTGCCGTTGGTTTGACGGTCGTGAGTCCATGCGACGGAATGAAGACTGTGCCGTCGATCACCGACGATGAAGAAATCGTGGACGCTCCATTATCAAATTCCCACAGTGTGTCTCCGGTTTCCGGGTCCACGGCCGTCAGTCCTTTCGATGATTGCAGCAGCGCCAATGTCGGTTCGTCATTGGTGCCGGGCAGCAGCGTGGGCGAACTCCAGTTGGCTTTGCGAGGGCGTTCGATTTTCCATTTGGTTTCGCCGGTTTCGGCATCAATGCCGACGGCGAATGCTTCGGCATCACTTTCGACCTGAGCGATCACGGTACCGTCGATGACCAGCAGTGACGACGCCATTCCGATGCTGTTACTGGCGTTTGGAAATTCTTCGCCAAGTCCTCGGTACCACAGCAGGTTGCCTGCGAGGTCCGTGCAGATCAGGTCGTTGCTGGAATAAAACGCAAACACTCGTTCGCCGTCACTGGCGGGGGTTGGAGTGGCCACGCACATTTTGTCGTGACAGCCCGTTCGCCCGGTTGCCTGGAATTGACGCTCCCACTGCGTTTCTCCGGTGGACGAGTCGAAGCTGATGATATGCAGGCGATCCTGTGAGTACCCGGAACTGGCGGTCAGATAGATCTGTTCGCCAACCGCGATCGGGCTGGATACGCCTCGCCCCGGCAGTTGCACCTTCCACGCCACGCTGCCGCCGCTAAGCTCCGTCGGCACGGTCTCGCCAGTGGCAACGGAGTTGGCAAGGTTGCCCCGAAATTGTCGCCAGTCACCGGCGGTTGTGGAACTGGTCACCATTGTTGCTGTAGTGGCGCACAGAAGTGTCAGAATGAAAAGGTGTCTCACGTTTAAGTCCCTTGTGTGATCTAAAGCGTCGCTCAAACCTGCCGCTGTTCGGCTTTGCAGAGTGCGTCAATTTACGGCCGATCCCGTATTGTCGCACACTCGAAGTTGAAACTGGTATCGCTGCGCCCAGTCCTGGTCCTGCTCATTCTGGCAGATCTTTAGCAGGATTGTGTTGGGACCTGATTGCAGTTTTACGGGCACTCGATACTGGTCCATGCTGGTGCCTCGGTGATACTCTTCTCGCCCGAACACCAGTTCTCCGTTCACCCACAGCTTCCACGCGTTCGGCGTACCCAGCCGAATTTCGGCGGACTGTTCCTTGTCGCTTTCAAAGGTTGTGGTGGCGTACATCACCGAACCCTTGTAGTTCTCGATCTGCCTGGCGATATCCACCATTCCAAAATCGTTATCGGTTTCGACTTCGCCCCACTTCACTTTGCCGAGCTGGCCGTCATATTCGGCATCCAGATCGACCGACTTTTCGGGAGGGTATTCGACGGGAAAGCCCTGCATGTCTTTGTTATCGAACGGCCCGATGATCTTCCATGCTGCCAGAAATCCGAAGTGCTTTTGAATGTCCACCTCTTCGCCAGCACTTCTCAGAGCTTTGGCGATGGTCTTGACCTGGTCTTCATGGACGGCTCCGGTCATGGCCTTGCGATACGTGGCCGTGGCGGCTTCGCCTTGCAGCGACTTGGCTTTGTTGATCAGCCGAGTCACGGCGTCGCGGCGAAATTCCGGACTGGGATCCAGCAGCATTTCGGGGATCAGAGTGTCTTCCAGCTGAGGGCTCCTTTTCAGCAGCCATTCGTACGCCAGTCGTCGAGCTGCAGGCGACTCCTGCGTGCTTTTTACGAAGGCCACCAGTTCGTCTTTGGGAAGTGAACGGCCTGCCTTGATTTCGGCATCGGCGATGGCCTCGAAAGTGCTCCGCAACCAGTTGGTCGCCAGCACCGAACTTCCCTTGAACGCCTTCAGCAACGGAAGCAGGTTTTTACTGCCTTCATTGATGAGTTCAGCACTGGCTTCACGAGCCGCAGCGGCTCCGGCGGCCGCGGGACCAACAGATTGCAAAGCTTCAATGTTGTCGGCGCGGGTCGTTGCTGTGACCAGCGTCAGCAGGATTGCGGTGCAAGTGCATTTCATTGTTGGTTCCTGTTATTTGCGTCGCTGAGCAGGGTCGAGCACGTTCAATACTTGTGGAAGTAACCGTTCATGTTTCCGATCGGCCCTGACCACAATCGTTGGTCAGGGCCAGACTCCGGCTGCATTACTTTTTCTTCAGCACGAAGTGTCGGGTCTTCGGCTGATTCGCTTCGTAGATGCTGTCCTCAATCGCTTTGGCTTCCTGTTCTGCTTTTTCGATGGTCGCTTCCAGGTCCTGCAGTTTTTCTTCATCCTTGGCGACTGCCGCGGCCAGTTCCTTGTTGTTCGGCTGGTTTTTCGCATCGCGGTTTCGACGAGCCCAGCTTTGGAACTTTAACCAGGCACCTCGAAGGTCCTTGATGGGCCCTTCGTTGCGTTGCTTGTTCAGCATCGCCACTTTCAAGGCCTGCTGGTACTGAGGAGTCTTTGAATTCGCTTGCAGTTCGATATGCCGTGACAGCGACGTCGCCGGATACGTTCCCACGGTTTCGCCATCAATCGTCAATTCATATTTGCCTGGAGCAAGTCCGTGAACTTCCAGACCTTCTTTGGTGGCTCGATGTCCAAGATTCAGCATCTTCACACCGACCTGAGCTTCTTCCGGCAGCACCCATGGAAGGCCGTCCGCCGTCCAGTCGAATTCCACCATGTCGTCACTCGATTTCAGATTCTCGACCTTGCCGCCGGTCGCCGTCGCTTTCAGCTTTCCATTGGCATTTGGCTGAATCCGAATGTTTGACAACGGGCGTCGCAGGCCAAGGTCATCAATCATCGCATACGCCATCACAATCTGTCCGGGCGGATCCGGATGAATGGCGTCCTTGATCAGAGTGAACGTTGGATCCTTTTCGCGAGCTTCCACGGTCAGGTCATTCAGCAGGCTGAACATGTCGACGTACGAGGTGCCCGATTCAATGGCGACATCCTGCAACCAACGACCGTAATACGCCAGCACGCTGTTGTACTGAGACAGCATTTCCGGAGTTCGTTTGCGACGCGGGTTCGCCTGCGCGGCCCGACTGTCAAACATGGTGGGCGACATCAGGATCGGAGTCGCTCCGCCTTCGCGAATTTTGGCGATCAGTTCTGTCATGTCTTTTTCATAGGTCGCAAAGACATCCGCGTCGAACGGACGGTAACTGCCGTCGTTCATCCCCAACAGAATGCTCACATATCGTGGCTTGTAGTCCAAAACGTCGCGGCTAAGTCGAGCCAACGCATCCCACGCTCGCGCGCCGCCGACTCCTGCATTGTGGAAGGTGATTCGGCGTTCGGGAAACCGCTGGTAGAAGAAGTTTTCGACGTACTGCGTGTACAGTCGTTGGTGTGTAATGCTGTCCCCAAGAAAGACAAACGTATCGCCATCCTGCAGGTCAATCTTCGCGGGGATGGCGGGCGGGGCTGCAGCGGTATCAGCTTCGGCAACGGCCTGAGCATTCGCGAGCTGTGGTGCCAGGGCGATGAATGTGACAACAAGGAGCGTGAGGAACGTGCGTTTTGGCATGGAGTACTCCAAACTTCGGCAGGAACTGCGGGAGAACAGGAAATCGGCAGCGGCAGAAATGCCGGAAGGACGGTCGCAGGCCGGCATTCGTATTCGGAAACGATATACGAACGGCTAGTCTGCTCACCGAGAAGTGCCGCGACGCGCATAATCGACGATTCGGCGGCGATTTGCCAGCGACGGCGCCAACTTCAAGACGAAACTCATCGGACAGTACAGATGAAGCGACTCGCCCTCTTAGGCCTCATTCTGACAGTGACCAGCGGCTGCCAGGGACTCATGCACGAACTGCAACCGCACCGCTTGTGGCGGCTCAACTATCAGGAGCCTTCCGGGCGGACAGATGGCGTCTATTTCTCCATCAGCGACCCTTTGGATCAGCCGATTGAATCGACGCCGGCCACAGAATAGAGCTGGCTATTCTTCTGCTTCCAGTTCTTCCAGCGCTTCGTTCACTGAAGCGCGGATTTCACGAAGCGAGATTGGGTATTCGGCGGTCCACAGGTTTTCGGATTCCGCCATTTCTGAAACGATCGACATCTGCAACTGAGTCAGCAGCGCGATAATCGGCGACTCGCAATGTTCTTCGACAAACGCACCGAATTTGCAAATGTCGGGGCTGGGCAGTGACGAGCCCGCCAGAACAATGAGATGGGGCGACTTTGCGGCGACGCCTTCACGGCCCGAGGCGAGTCCATCAAAGACCTGGCAGTTGAACTGATGCTTCTGAAAATACTTTGTCAGCGAATCGCGTTCGGACGGTGCGGCGCAAATCAGATAGATCAGCTTGTCGGTACTCATTATCGAACTCCGGATTCTCACACTCACGACGTCAGGCCAGGCAGTAGCGGTCCATAAAAACATTGGTTGTCTACGAGCCAAACGTCACAGACGACTGCGTTATTCGACACATCCTGGGGTTTGAAGCAGCTCAATAACAGCGAATTTTCGGGCGTCTCACCCATTGGAGTGACAACGGTCCGATTTTGCTGGCATGTCCCCATGACGGCACGCTTCGGCAAAGGCGGCATTCTGAGCAAAGCCGGTTCCGACGGCAGAATCAACGCAGACGCAAGACGTCTGTTACGCCAGAATTTCATCGACAACGCGCGCCGGTTCTGCACCGGTCAGTTTTTGATCGAGTCCCTGATAGCGGAACGTCAACCGGTTGTGATCGATGCCCAGTTGGTGCAGCAACGTGGCGTTCATGTCCCGGATGTGCACAGGGTTCTCGACGATGTTGTAACAGTATTCGTCTGTCTTCCCGAACTCGAAGCCGCGTTTGATGCCCGCACCAGCCATCCACATCGTGAAGCAGCGGCCGTGATGGTCTCGGCCATGGTTATCCGCCGTCAGCGTTCCCTGGGAATAAATTGTACGACCGAATTCACCGCCCCACACGATCAGCGTGTCTTCAAACAGACCTCGCTGTTTCAGATCGGTAATCAAACCGTAGATGGGGTGATCGATCGATTCGCACTGACCACGCAAAAGCTTCGGCAGGTTGCCATGCTGATCCCAGCCGCGATGGAACAACTGCACAAACGGAACACCCTGCTCTGCCAGCCGCCGAGCGATCACGCAATTGCGAGCGAACGAGCCCGGTGTTTCGATCTCGGGCCCGTACAGTGCCTTCGTGTTTTCTGTTTCGGTCGACAGGTCCATCAGCCCCGGCACGGACGTCTGCATACGAAACGCCATTTCGTACTGAGCGATCCGAGTCAGTGTTTCCGGATCGCCAAAGTTGCGGTACGTTTCCTGGTTGATGGCGGCGATGCGGTCCAGCATCCGGCGTCGAGTCGCCCGATCAATTCCGTCCGGATCGTTCAGGTACAAAACGGGACTCTTGCCGGCTCGCAAAGCAACTCCCTGATGCTGGGACGGCAAAAATCCGCTTCCCCACAGTCGACTGTAGAGTGCCTGCTTCTGGCCGGGGCCCTTCGAAATCATTACGACATACGATGGCAGGTTTTTGTTGGGACTGCCCAGTCCATAACTCACCCAGGCACCCATGCTGGCCTTTCCGGGCTGCTGAACTCCAGTGTTGATGAAGGTGATCGCGGGGTCATGGTTGATGGCTTCGGTGTGCACCGACTTCACCAGGCAGATGTCGTCGACCAGCTTTGCCGTGTGAGGCAGAATTTCGCTCACCCACGTCCCGTTCTGCCCATGCTGCGAAAATTCAAACATGGGTGCCACGCACGGAAACGCTTTTTGACCGGATGTCATCGTGGTAATTCGTTGCTCGTTGCGAATCGAATCCGGCAACTCCTGGCCATGGATTTTTCGCAATTCTGGTTTGTAATCCCACGTGTCGATATGTGACGGCCCGCCCGTCATCATCAGATAGATCACCCGCTTTGCCTTTGGAGCAAAGTGCGGCAGATCAGGAAGCCCGCCGTTGATCGCCGCCGGCGCAGCGGCACTCGGTGCGGCCGTTGTTTCGTTCGCGAGCAAAGAAGCCAGCGCTGCGGCTCCTAACGTGCGGCCGGAATTATTCAGGAGAAGCCGTCGAGACAATTGTGGATCGTGCATGAAAGTATGGTTTTGCGTCATCAGATCATCCGACATGTTGAAGTCGTTTTTTCCAGGTGTATCGTTCGCCTGACAGTTAGCAGCTGCCAATTCAGCCGCGTGTTAAAGTCTCGTCAAGGTTCAGGATCATACTGCAGACAGCGGTCAGAGCGGCGTGCGTGGCGACATCCAAAGACTCGTCGCGTTTGCTATCGCCGATCGAAAGAAATTTCTCGGCAGACTCGGGATCGCTGCGGAAGCGTTCCAGTTCTTCTGCATACGCTTCTCGCAACACCGCAAGAATGCCGGCCGAAGGAATAACGCCGGCGGCTCGACGGTAGGCGAACGAGATTTGTTGTTCAGTAGATGTTCCGTTGGCACGCAGCGCGGCTTCAGCGAGGACTCGGGCCGCTTCGACGAACTGAGGATCATTCATCGTGACCAAAGCCTGCAACGGCGTATTGGTGCGCGATCGTTTCAGTGAGCACTTTTCTCGCGTGGGGGCATCGAAGATGGTCATTGATGGAGCCGGCGCCGATCGCTTCCAGTATGTGTACATCGACCGACGATAGAGTTTTTCGCCGCTGTCAGGCTCGAATCGCAGATTGCCGTCGAGACTCACTTCGTTCCACAGGCCTGGCGGCTGATACGGCTTAACTCCGGGCCCGCCAATGTCAGGCACCAACAATCCGCTGGCGGCCAACGCGTTGTCGCGTACAAATTCTGCCTGCAGCCGGAACCGACTTCCACGAGACAGCAGGCGGTTTTCGGGATCGGCAGCCAGCTTTTCTGAGGTGACGGCGGATGATTGACGATACGTGGACGACATTACCATCTGCTTGATCGTGCGTTTGATGTCCCAGCCATTTTCGACAAAGTCGACGGCCAGCCAGTCCAGCAGCGCCGGATGAGAGGGCCATTCGCCCTGTGCGCCGAAATCTTCCAGCGAGCGCACGATGCCTTCACCAAACAGCATTGCCCAATAGCGATTCACGGCAACTCGTGCGGTGAGCGGATGGTTAGGCTGAGTCAACCATGTCGCGAGCCCCAGACGGTTTGAACTTGCTCCGGCCTGCAGCGCGGGCAGTGCTGCCGGAACACCGGGTTGCACTGTGTGGTCCTTCAAAGGTGACGCATAGTCGCCTCGAGCCAGCACGTAGGTTTTTCGCATTTCCTCCGCGTCGTTCATAATCATCACATTGGCGACCGGTTGCTTCAGTTCGGCAATTTGCGACGTCAATTTGGCCTGCTGCCGCAACAGAGTCTTGTACGGTTCGTCAACGACGTTCAGATAGTGTTTTCTGAGCGTGGCGTTTTCGGCGTCTGAGCGTTCAGCCGCCGCTTTGGCGAGCAGCGGAGTGACGACGTCGTTACCAGAAATCGCGGCCACTTCGGCTTCCGCCAACGATCGCGCGTAAACTCGAACATCATCGATCAGGCCGTTGAAGTGAGATCCGCCGTTGCGACGCCCCAGATAAAACGGTCCCTTCGATTTGATTGTTCCCGCGAGTCCGTCCTGTTCGATTGTCCATTCCTGCGGTTTGCCGTCGACGTAGATTTTGACTCCGGACGCTTTGCCGCTGCCATCGTACGTGACGAAAACGTGCTGCCATTCGTCGGGTTTGAGTTTGTTCTTCGTCCGAACCTTGATGGCGTCGTCCGGCCATCGGTGGATGATGTGCGGTTCGATCACACCGCCGGAAATGTGCAGGTCATAGCCGCGAAACGCATTGGCGTTGTTCATCCGGGCGATCGGAGCTCCCGATGCAGTGCCCTTCGGCTTGATCCACGCTCCATAAGAAAACCCGTGGCTGCCGTCGAAGTCGCCCGCGTCGCCCATGTCGATAAAGTTAGTGCTGTCGCAATCGAATGACTTGCCGAATTTTCCATCCGCCCACTTTTCTGCGCCATGCAGTTTGCCGTTGCGTTCTGCATTGGTCGCGTCCACGATGACTCGCCCTTTGCCTTCGTCCAGCGGCACGTGAGCCGTCATGCCAGTCGGCAGCAGTGGCAGGCCGCTCACCTTTGAAGCGGCTATCGCGACCCACTTCTGATATTCGCCTTCGGCCACCTTCGATCGTTTGTCGAGATCCCTTGCAGTGTCGGCGAGCTGCCTTTCCAGAGTTTCGGCTTCGCCGATTTTTACACTGTCGAACAGATCAACCGTGGGCACCGCGTTGCCGTTGCGAGTCTGTTTGCCACGATCGGCAGATTGGTTGAAGTACGCAAAAAACTGATAGTACTCTTTCTGCGTAATTGGATCGTACTTGTGGTTGTGACACTGAGCGCACTCCATGCTCAAGCCCATCCACACTATGGACGTTGTCTTCACTCGGTCGATGGCGTATTCGACTCGGTATTCTTCTTCTATTAAACCACCTTCGTCCGTCGTAGCGTTGTTGCGCAGAAAACCGGTGGCCACTTTTTGCTGAGTTGTCGCGTTTGGAAGCAGGTCGCCAGCAAGCTGTTCCATGGTGAACTGATCGAACGGCTTGTTGCTGTTGTAGGCATCGATCGCCCAGTCTCGCCATGGCCACATGCTGCGCGGGCCGTCGGCGTGGAAGACGCTGGTGTCGCCGTAGCGAGCCGCGTCCATCCACACAACCGTCATGCGTTCGCCGAAGTGGGGCGATTTCAACAGCCGGTCGACGACTGTTTCGTATGCGGCTTCCGATTTGTCTGCCAGGAATGCGTCGATGTCGGCAATACTCGGAGGCAGCCCGGTCAGGTCCAGCGTGATTCGACGAAGAAGGCGTTCTTTGTCCGCGTCGGCGTTGGGCTGCACTTTGTTGGCAAGCAATCGCTGCAGGATGAAGGCGTCGATGGGATTGCGAGGCCAGTTGCGTGCAGCGTCCGTCGTGAATTCGGGAACCGCCGGTTTGGTCGGCGGGATGAATGACCAATGGCCTTCGTAGGCCGCTCCGGCTTCGACCCACGCCTTGATCGCAGCGATGTCCTGCGGCTTGAGTTCCACGTGCGAATCCGGCGGCGGCATCACAACGTCGGGATCAGTTGAAGTGATGCGTTTCCAACCTTCGCTATTCAGGCCGTCATCGAAGGCGTGACGAATTCCGTCTTCGTTGTCCAATCGCAGGTCGGCTTCGCGGTGAGCGGCGTCCGGACCGTGACATTTGTTGCAGGCGGTGGACAGCAATGGGCGAATGTCGCGATTGAAAGTGACTTCAGCTGCGAACGCGGAGGGCAGCAGTCCAATTGCGGCCAGGAATGAAGCAACGTATTTCATGGCGGTGGGCCAGGATAAGGAATGGCGGTTCGGTAGGCACCAAGGATATCGCGTACCGGACGCGCTCGCCACTGCCGTCATCGCAAACGGCGTGAACGAGTGCTCGCCGCTGCTAACGCTCGATGGCTGATAGCCACTACCTTAGCTCTTAGCCCTGACAAAGCTGTAGTTGGACGTGGCGGTACAGGCCCGCTGGGCTTAGGACTGAATTTCGTCCAGAAAATTCGCCCCCGCAAACTCTGCCATCACGGCGGCTATTGGATCCGGCTTGGCACGACGATTTGCCCCGTGATCCTGACTCTGTTCGGGATTAACTTCGGCATCTGAAACCGCTTGCGAACGCTTTTCGTCAGCGCTTGCCACATCGTTGCGGTCGTGTTCTTCCTGAACCCGCAATTGGGCAAAGTCCCGGCTTACGAGCTGTATTTCGCTGGATAGCGACTCCAACTGGAAGTCGTCCTGATTGGAGCTCACACGGAAATCCGTTCGCTGGCTCCAGTCTGACAGGTACTTCTCACCGCCTTCCGCCCGGATAGCTCGGACCCACAACGCATAGGTACTGCGCGGCAGGTTTGGCAGTTGAAACGAGAGGTCGTGGATGTTGTTTTCGTAAACGACGCGCTCTTCCAGCGTTGTGCCGTTGTCCGTTGTGCATTTCACCCACAAGTCGTACGAGGTTGCCGCCTTCACGGGCGTCCATGAAACGGTGTTACCGATCAGCTGCACGATAGGCGTACCGCCAATCACAAGTTCCTGCCCGGTACTCCAGTCGTCGCGACTGCCGTCCGGATAGTTGGCTCGCACAGAAACCAGGTGAGTCCCCAGTTGCAACGGCGCTCCAATGCGATGCGACGTTCCAGTGATTTGTGCAGCGTAATACTCGCGGTTGCCGCTCAAATCGGTGACGCGAACTTCATAGCTGGATGCTTCAGTCTGAGGTGTCCATTCAATCACGGGCGTCGCGTCGATCCCCGGATCCAGGCCGCTGGGCATGATGGTTGTTTCGCTACGCAGCAATTCAAATTCCTGTGACTTCGACCACGCCGAAAAGACGCCGGGTGAGTACTCAGAACGCATCCACACGCGATAACGTCGATCAGGCAGTGTTGTTGTGTAGGAATTGCCTTCCAGTCCGGTTTCTACTTTAAACCGCTTGCGAGTGTTCACGTCTGTGATCCAGATTTCGTAGCGGCTGTCAACCACGCCGGTTGAATTCCATCGAATCAGCACGTCGTTGGCGACTTCCGGATCGGCTTCAACATCCACGCGGAACAGTGGCGGAGCCAGATAGTTGCCGAAGTCCGGCCCGTGTCCATCGTTGCCGTCGACGACGTTTACGAAGTTCCGGCCGGGTGCCGGAGCGTCATACAGCAGCGACAGGTCCTGATGCACGGCCGGTTTCAGCATCGCAATCAGTTCGCCGGACAGCGCTGAACGAGGACTACCGTTCCACTGCAGGAAGGCTCCGTCCGGCGTCACGAAATACCAATTGCCGGAACCAAAGACCCAGCGTTCGCCGCGGCCACCCCAGTTGAAGAAGTCGCTGGAAGACTGCACGAGGTTCAGGTCGCGGTCCAGTTCGAAGGCGCGCTGATCGCCGTTGCCAATCGGAGCCGTCTGGACCCAGCCTGGCTGCCGCACTTCCTTCACGTCGTAAGTGCCATTCTGGACGCCTTCGAACAGGTAGACGCCCATTTCGGTGGTGGGATCGATGAGGCCATCGTTGTTGAGGTCGATATTTCTGGTGCGAGTCGTATCGACAACGTCGCCAGCCTGATTCAGCAGCTGGATATCCCAGCCGTTAAGCCAGCCTTCATTGGACGAACGCACGCCGTCGTTGTCCAGATCCTGCCACTTGCGACCGATGATATTTGGTCCATTCGTGTCGACGTCAAAGTCGATCACCGCGTTAAATCCGCCGCCCTCCTGCATTCCGGGACCGATTTCGGCGACGATGGTGTGCTCGTCAACGATCCGGACATTCGGCACGAGCGCGGTAGACGTACGTGCGGAAGCGGACGAGATGTAATCATTGGTGCCGAGATCAAAGTCAAAGTAGAAGCGTTTGAACGTATCGGGCGGGACGTCGAACGGGCCGTTGGGAAAGAGTTCGACCAGCCCGCCTGGACTCCAGTTTATCGAGATCGTCCCCAGCTCGACATTGATGCGATAGCGGTTATTGAGATCTCCTGGATCAGGGTATTCTGCTCCAGAAAAGCCTGCCGCGTAATTGATCGTCGCCGTGACTGGGCCACGATCAGGCACTTCAATGCCGCTGGTCTGCAGAGCTGATTCAAATGTCTTGGTGATCGTGACTGCAGTCCCCTCCAGCGATCGCGGCGTGCTGTCCACATCCACCAGAATTCGAGCATCAAAGTTCTCACCGATCTGCATTCCGGGACCAATTTCCACCACAATAGTATCGCCGTCCGCCAGCGTGACGTTTGGCACAAGGTTACGAGTCGTATCGGCCACCGCCGAACTGATGAAGTCACCGGGTGCCAATCCTTCCACCTTGAACCGGTAGCGATCAAACGTGCCCGCTTCAATCACGCGAGCCGGATCGGAACCGTAGCTCTCCGACAGGTTGTACCGCATCGAAATCTCACCGCCGTCGATGTCGATATCGTACAGCCCCGAAAACTGTTTCAGTTCCGGATCGTTAATCGTTTGCTGCACAGTGACTCGTTCGAGATCGCCAACCGGTGTTTCTTCACTTCCCGTGGCGATCGATTCAAACGTGTTACCCACGGTGACTTCCGCTCCGATGAGCGATGTGAGCACGGAGCGGACTTCCAGTTGTTCGAGCTGCAATTCGTGAGTCGGCCATGCCTTGCGACGTCGCAGGTTCAGGCGTTTGCAGAGAACGTTATTCAGTATTCGACGTACCAGAATCATCTGTGCGGTCCCATCTCAACCAGTTGATCAATGCGGCTTTCGACGAATATTAAGAATAAGCCGAGCGTACACGGAACACAACAAGTCGTCAGCAGATTTGCCGATGAGTTGTCCGAGCAGACCTACGGCGGGTCGTATCCGCCAGGGTTCCATGGATGGCATTTCGAAATGCGACGCACACCCTTTAATGCTCCCCAAATCAAACCGTGTTTTCGAACCGCCAGAATGAAGTACTGGCTGCATGTTGGGTGAAAACGGCAATTTGGCCCCAGCCAGGGGCTGATTAGTAACTGGTAACCTCGCACCAGCAGAATGACCACGTGCGACGGCAAAGTAGCCAACCACTTCAGCACCTTCACGACGCCGCTCCACTGTCAGGCTGCATGCGTCGCTGCAGCTTTGCGGCAAGTCGAATTAACGACGCCCGATAGTCGGCCAGCGCGGAATCCGAACGTTGCCGCGGCACCAGAACGAAGTCCACCCCAGAAGGCAGTTCATGCTGCAGCAACCGAAACGCCTCCCGCAGCAACCGCTTCTTTCGATTTCGTTTGACCGCATTACCGTGCTTTTTAGAAACGCTCACACCAACGCGGCTGTGTTCCAAACCGTTCGGCAAAACGAACACCAACAAGTGATTGTCCCCCGCGCGCAGGCCGGAATCGTAGCACTGCTGGAACTCGCGAGTAGTGCGAATCCGCTGCGCTTGAGTCAGCCGGAATTCGTGCTGAGGTGAAGGGTTCAATCGAATAAGCCTGAAAGGTCGTAAAACTCACATTTTGGCGCGGCGCAATCCCACGCCGAATCCTCTGTACTGGATTTCACCAGAAATCCCAACCGATCGCGGAGTCCCAAATACTCTGACGCGGCTCCCCGACAAGCGGCTCAGCGAGAAACCCCACCCTCCCCTCTGCGACCTCCGCGGTTAATCCATTCGCCCATCGGTTGCCGACGAGTTTATCGCAACGCAGGTGAACCGCAGAGGACGCCGAGAAGCGCAGAGTCCAGTAATCCTGCGTTTCCTTCTGATTGCGTCCGTCCGTTCATCGGCCCGTAGTCGATTTCGCCAGAAATCCCAACCGATTGCGGAGTCCCAAATACTCTGATGCGTCCCCGCGACAAGCGGCTCAGCGAGAAAACCCACCCTCCTCTCTGCGTTCCTCAGCGACCTCCGCGGTTAATCCATTCGTTCATCGGTTGCCGACAAGTTCAACGAAACGCACGTGAACCGCAGAGGACGCCGAGAATCGCGGAGTCCAGTAATCTTGCGTTTCCTTGTGGTTGCGTCCGTTCATTCACCGGCCCGTCGGGGAATTCGCCACCAAAAGGCCCACTGATCGCGGTACAGCGGGAACTCTGGCGAGTCCTTCGGCAGGTCATCGCCCTCGAGTTTTGCCGTCGGTCCGACATCCATCGATGCCGCTGCACTTGGTTTTTCAGCAACCTTGATCCCGCTATCATGCGGCTTCTGACACTCACAGGAACGAGCAATGGCACAAAAAAACTACATCGCGGTGGATCTCGGCGCGGAAAGCGGTCGTGTGATGGCCGGGCGTTTCGATGGTGGAAAGATTGCACTTGAGCAGTTCCACCGTTTCCCCAACGGTCCGGTAAATCTCGGCGGCACGCTGCGTTGGAATCTTGTCAGCCTCTGGTCAGAAATCCAAAACGGACTGCGCGAAGCCGCTTCGAAACTGGGCGGCTCTGCCGTATCGGTCGGGGTCGATACGTGGGGCGTCGACTTCGTTTTGATGAACAAGAACGACGAACTACTGGGCCAGCCCTGGAACTATCGTGACAAACGCACGGACGGCATGATGCAAAAAGCCTCATCGCGCGTGCCTCGCCCGGAAATCTTCGCCGAGACCGGTCTGCAGTTTATGCAGATCAATTCGCTGTATCAGTTGCTCGCTATGTGCGAACGCGACCCTGGGCTTGTCGCGGAAGCGAAGCGGTTTCTGATGGTGCCCGACTTCTTTCACTGGTGCCTTAGCGGTAGCCGAGTCGTCGAATTCACCAACGCGACGACCACTCAAATGCTGAACGCCACCACCCGTGACTGGGCGTTCGACATGTTGCGGAAGCTGGAAATTCCGACGGACATGTTTCCGGAAATCGTGACGCCCGGCACAAATCTCGGCACGCTTCGCGGTGAGGTGGCGGAATTCACGGGTCTTGGCAAACTGAACGTCGTGACACCCGCCACGCATGACACAGGAGCCGCCGTCGCCGCTGTGCCGACGCGCCGTACCGGCAATCCGGACTGGGCCTACATCAGCAGCGGCACATGGTCGCTGATGGGCGTCGAAGTCGATAACGCTGTGCTCACGCCGAAAGCGTTGGAATATAACGTGACCAATGAAGGCGGCGTTGACGGCACCTATCGCCTGCTGAAAAACATCATGGGCCTGTGGCTGGTGCAACGCTGCAAAGTCGCCTTCGCCGCGCTTGGCAAGGACATTGACTACGCAGAACTGACTCGGCTGGCCACCGAAGCTCAGCCGTTCCGGTCGTTGATCGATCCTGACCGAGCCGAATTTCTGAGCCCACCCAATATGCCGAAGGCGATCGCCGAAGAATGTCGTCGCACGGGGCAGGTCATCCCGGAAACCGAAGGCCAGTTTGTCCGCTGTGCGTTGGAAAGCCTGGCTCTGAAGTACCGGCAGGTGCTGAGCTGGATGGAAGAACTGACAGGCGTGCGTGTTGAGGTCATTCATATTGTCGGCGGAGGAACTCAGAATCAGCTTCTCAACCAGTTCACCGCCGATGCCTGTGGCCGTCCTGTGTTTGCCGGTCCCATCGAAGCCACGGCTCTCGGAAATGTGTTGCTGCAGGCTCGAGCAGCGGGAGATATTTCCTCTTTGTCAGAAATCCGCGAGGTGGTGCGGTCTTCAGAGACCATCGGCGAATACACTCCCAAGGATTCTGCCGCGTGGGGCGATGCGTGGGGGCGATTTCAGGAGCTGGTGAAAGTCTGACGGTGTCGCTTTCGCACGCCATGCACATAACATTTCAGAGCGGCGGCTCGACAATCGGGGCAAGGGCCGTGCCCTTGTTCGTGTCTGACAGTGTGACTTTTGCGAGCGTTGCGCGTATCTTTTAGAGCGACAACAGAGCGTTTCGGAGCGGTAGCTTCAATTGGATGTGGGCCTGCCCACGTTGGGAAATAAAATGGGATTGTTTGACCGACTCAAAGCCGGATTAAAAAAGACGAAAGACATTCTGCGCACCGACTTGCGCGACCTGTTTAAAGCGGGCGCGATTCTCGACGACGATGTGCTTGAAGAATTCGAAGGCCGCCTGATTCGCACTGACATGGGCGTCGCCGCCAGCGACCGGATCGTCACTAAATTGCGAGAAGACCATGGCGGACGGACCGTCGATGTCGATGCGGTGTGGGACACCGTGCGAGGCGAATTGCGGGAATTGTTGAAGGGCGATGGTTCGACCAACTGGGATCTGGAGAACCCGCTTTCACCGCTGGCAAAAGCCGATTCCGGCCCGACCGTGATTCTGGTGGCGGGCGTCAACGGCGTTGGCAAGACGACTTCCATCGCGAAAATATCGAACCTGCTGCAGAAGAACGGCAACAAGGTTGTGCTGGCAGCCGGCGACACCTTCCGCGCCGCAGCTGTCGAACAGCTCACAATGTGGAGCGAGCGACTTGGCTGCGATATTGTCCGCAAAGACAGTGGAGCCGACCCGGCGTCTGTGGCCTACGAAGGCGCGACGAAAGCGGTTGAACTAAACGCCGACTACCTGATCGTCGACACAGCCGGACGTCTGCAGACTCAGAAGAACCTGATGGACGAATTGGACAAGATCCGGCGTGTCCTGCAGAAAGTGATCCCGGAAGCCCCTCACGAAAGCCTGCTTGTCCTCGACGCAACGACCGGACAAAATGGACTCAGCCAGGCGAAAAGTTTCTCCGCCGCCGTCGAATGCACCGGGCTGGTACTGGCAAAACTGGACGGCACGGCTCGCGGCGGTGTGACCGTGGCAATTCGTCAGGAAATGGGTATTCCTGTGAAATACATCGGTGTTGGCGAAGGCATCGACGACCTGGAAATTTTCGATCCGGACGGGTTTGTGGACGCACTGTTTTCCAACTAGTTCTTCAAACACGACAAGCTGCCTCATTGGTCATTTGACAATCTAAATTAGTCATTCCCCCGAACATGTCCCAAAGCGATTACTACGAAGCACTCGGCGTTTCCCGATCCGCCAGCGCGGACGAAATCAAGAAGGCCTACCGCAAGCTGGCCAAACAGCATCACCCGGACGCCAATCCGGATGACGCGGGAGCTCAAAAGAAGTTTTCCGAGATTACCGAAGCCTACGACGTTCTTAGCGACGACGAAAAACGGAAGAAGTACGACCAGTTCGGAGCCAACTGGAACAAAGTCGGCGGCGGACCTGGCGGAGGCGGACGCAATCCGTTTGAAGGCTTCGGCGGCGCTGGCGGAACCAGCTTTGACCTCGACGACATTCTGGGCGGAATGTTCGGCGGCGGCGGAGGAGGCGGTAGCCCCTTCGGTGGCGGTGGTGGGCGGCGTCCCCCGCGTTCTCAAAGAGGCCAGAATGTCGAAGCGGAAATTCGAGTCCCCTTTCGTGTCGGCGTAGAAGGCGGCGAACACGAACTGACTCTGCATACCGGCGGCAAGGTGCAACGCATTGGTGTGAAGATCCCCGCAGGCATGGACGACGGCGCCAAAATTCGTTTGGCCGGTCAGGGGCACCCCGGCCACGGCGGCGGCTCAGCTGGCGATGTGATTGTGACGGTGCGGATTTCAGGGCATCCCTGGTTTCGTCGCGACGGTAAGAACCTGCTGGTTGACGTGCCGATCACGCCGTCTGAAGCAGCTCTTGGAGCGAAGGTCGACGTCCCGACTCTTACGGAAGGCACGGTCGTCATGTCGATCCCACCTGGCACGTCCGGCGGCGCGAAACTGCGTCTGCGCGGCAAGGGCGTTCGCGACCGCAAGACGGGTGAACGAGGCGACCAGCTTGTCGTGGTGAAAGTCGTCGTCCCGAAGGACCTGTCGGACGAAGCGAAAGAACTCTATCGCAAGCTGGAAGAAGCCGCTCCCCAGAATCCTCGCGAAGACTTGTGGACGTAAAGTAGGTGCCGAGCGAGGCAACAGCCAGATCGTTTAACCCGCAGCCAAAGGCGCAGGCGGTCTCTGATCGGGTTCCGTGACTCGCCAGCATCCACTGATGCACAACCGTCTTCCGCTCGCCTGCACCTCCGGCTGCGGGTTAAACGATCTGTTAGCCCCACTGCGATTCGCGATGTCCGGCAGAAAGGACCTACTCCCCACACTTGCCTCCCTGCCCTGCTTCCGTCATCCTTGAGCGACACTTTTCCGCCTAACTATCGCTCAAAGGCCGCGCCATGAAGCAACTCGCCATCTGTGTGTCACTCTGCAGTATTCTGTCCACTGTCGCAACAGCCGACGTCGGCGTCGGAGCCAAGCCACTGCCCGGTGCGGAAGTCATCATCGATGGCTCGCGTGAGATGCTGGACCAGAAATGGACCTACTGGGAAGGACCGCGGTTTGCCTCTTCACTTCCGATCAAATGGAAGATTGTCGACGACCCGGTTGAGGGCGGCACATGCTTGATGACGGACGATCCCGTTGCTGCCGGAGGCAAGTATGGCACGGCCGACATTGTCACGAAGAAGCCTTATCGCGACTTCCGGCTGCACGTGGAATTTCTCATTACGAAACTAGGCGGCAACAGCGGCGTCTACCTGCAGAACCGCTTCGAAATCCAGGTACTCGACGGCGACAAAACCAAGCACGGCATGGGAGCCGTCATCAACGAAACCGAATCGCCTTATCACGCCTACAACGGCGTCGGCAAGTGGAACGCCTACGACATCACCTTCCGAGCCGCTCGTTTTGAGGACGGCAAGATGGTTCAGAAACCGCTGGTGTCGATGTACTTCAACGGCAAGAAGGTCCATGAAAACGTCGAGATCAACAAAGTCTGGGGCGGCCCGAATTCCGGTGTCGACGGCGGCAACAACAACGGCTTCGGTATCACGGATACGCCTCAGGGCCTGAAGCTGCAATGCGAAGGCCATGACGTCCGCTACCGAAACACATGGATTAAAGAGCTGGACCTAAAGGAAGCCAACACCAACTTCAACGAAGACGAATAGCGGCGACCCGTGGCTCGACCTCTCCGAGTCGTTTCGAGTCCCCAACAAGCAACAACACGACCCCGATATCTCTCTCACCAATCCACTCCGCTGCAGCCATCCAACATGTCACCACAACCTACCGCTCGCCTTATCGTTCTGTTGGCCGCGACATACGGCCTTCCTGCGGGACTCGCTCAGACGTCGAACCAAAGTCCCGAAGCCACAGCCAAACGTGTCTTTCGCCAAACGCCGGAATTGCAGGAGGCAATGGAACGCGGTGCGGAATCTTCAGCCACCGCAAACACGAAATCTGCGCCCACAAATCCAGAACCCCAGGTCTCCGATGCCGAATTCTCTGCAAGTCCGAAGCCACAGTGGATCTGGGGAAAAGACAACAATTCCGACTATGTCCTCAAAACATCCTTCACTGCGAAGGACGTCACGGCCGCCCGGCTGAAGGCATCGTGTGACAACGAGGGCACTGTCTTCATCAACGGCAGGCGGGTCGCAGCCAGTGCGGCATGGGAAGAACCTATGTCGGCTGATGTGGCCAAATATATCGTCAACGGCCAAAATACGATCACCGCCAAAGTGGCCAATCATGGCGGCATCGCGGCCTTTGTTCTGGAGCTGGCAATCAAGGATACAGGCGGCGAGGTGAGTCACGTGGTCACCAACGCCGAATGGACCGTCGATTCGGAAGATGCAAACGGCGATCAGAAGGTCGCCTCGCGAGGGAACTACGGCGACGGGCCATGGGGCGATGTGTTCTCGAACGTGTCACTGGCCGGTCGAGTTCCACGGGGCGTGTTCGAAGTCCTGCCTGGTTTTCAGGTCGAGAAGCTGTTCACCGTTCCCAAAGACGAACTGGGTTCCTGGGTTTGCATTGCGTTCGACAACAAAGGCCGCCTGCTGGCGAGCGATCAGGGCGACAAGGGGATCTGTCGCATAACGCTTCCACCGGTTGCAACATCTTCCCTTCTCCCCCAAGGGGGAGAAGGTGCCCGAAGGGCGGATGAGGGGGCCGCGCGCACGGAACACCACCTAACCCCGGACCTTTCTCCCGCAGGGGGCGAGGGAGTCCCGACAGAAACAACCGTCGAACGCCTCGATTTCAGCCGCTGCGAACATCAGCCCAGCGGTGCTCAGGGAATGCTGTGGGCTTTCGACAGCCTCTACTTCTGCTGCAACGGCGGTCCCGGCAGCGGGCTTTATCGAGCTCGCGACACCGATGGTGATGACCAGTTCGACGAATGCGTGAAACTAAAAGAATTCAAAGGCGGAGGCGAACATGGGCCTCATTCGATTCGCCTGTCACCCGACGGAAATCGTATTTTCGTCATCGCCGGCAACCACACGGACCCGCCGTTCAAGCCGGGCGAAGAACTGGAAAACGAAAACTACAGCAGCCGAGTTCCCACCAACTGGGGCGAAGACCTGTTGCTGCCGCGCATGTGGGATGCCAACGGCCACGCTCGCGGCAAACTGGCACCGGGCGGCTGGATCGCCAGCACGGATCCGGACGGCAAGACGTGGGAAATCTGGAGTATCGGATACCGCAACCCGTACGACATGGCGTTCAACGCCGACGGCGAACTGTTCGCCTACGACGCGGACATGGAATGGGACGTCGGCACTCCGTGGTACCGTCCAACTCGAGTCGTCCACGCCACAAGCGGCAGCGAGTTCGGCTGGCGCAGCGGCACCGGCAAATGGCCGGAGTATTACATCGACAGCCTGCCACCACTCATCAACATCGGCCCAGGCTCACCGGTGGGAGTCGACTTCGGCTATGGCCCGCCTCGCGAAGCCGACAGCGAAGCCGCGAAGAATGCCTGGGCACGAGTTCCCGCGAAAGGATCTGGTAGGCCGGATCACGGCCGTCGAGCTGCCGGAACAGCGCGGCCGACGGAAGAAGTTTCCAACGCCAAAGAGTCTGCAACCACCAGCGAGTCAGGCCGCCGCTCCGGTACCGAGGGCCGCTCGGTCCGGCCTACAAACTATGTATTCACACCGCTCGCGTTCCCCGCCAAATATCAGAAGGCGCTGTACATCTGCGACTGGACCTTCGGCACGATGTACGCCATCCACATGGAACCACATCAAAGCAGCTATAGGGCGACAAAGGAAGAATTTGTCTCACGCAGCCCGCTGCCTCTGACAGACGTGGCGGCGGGGCCGGATGGAGCGTTGTACTTCAGCGTGGGCGGACGAGGGACGCATTCGGAGTTGTTTCGCGTGGTTTACTTGGGCGACGAGTCAACGAGTCCGTTGGTGCCAAGCAGCGACAGTCTCACGTCTGCCGCTCAAGATCGTAAGATTCTGGAGTCGCGTCCTGCCAGTCAAACCTATGACAAGCCGGAGGAGTGGTTCAAAGACAATTCGTTTCAAAAATCGTTTGTAACTCCATACCTCGCCTCTACCGACCCGTTTCTTCGATTTGCAGCCATCAGGCAAAGAGAGAAATTCGTCGCCGCACAAATGCAAACTTCCCTTCGCGAGAACCGAAAAACTGTTGCTGCAGGTGGAAAATTGAAAGTTCCAACAGGTCCGCAGGCCTTACTCACGCCAGAAAAGTTCGCACCACCATCTGTGATCATCGGCGACTGGTTAGCAAACGCACGCAACGCAGCATTGCTTCGACAGGTTCACGCACTACCGTGGCCTGACGACGAGACGCCTCCGCCGCTCGAATCGGTTATCAGCGATCTACCCCTCGCGAAATTTCCTCTCAATGCGTTGTCGGTGACAGATCGGCTTAGTTATCTCAGGATGCTCTCGCTTGTCTTCATACGGATCGCTCCCCCTAGTGAAAACGCAAGAGATCGACTGCTTCACCAGCTGGACCGTGCGTTTCCGGCCGACGACCCGCGACTCAACCGCGAACTCTGCCAGATGCTGGTCTATCTGGATTCACCCAGTGTGGTCGCAAAGACCATCGCGCTGATGAATCAGCCGCCGCAGCGGGAAGACATCGACATGACCGATTTGCTGGCTCGCAACGCGGGCTATGGCAAAGCGATCAAAGCCATGATCGATAACCAGCCGGACAAACAGCAGATGTGGTACGCATTCTGTCTGCGAGTCGCGAAAGTGGGCTGGACGCCGGAGCTGCGATCCGACTACTACCGCTGGTTTGGTCGGGCTCAGACGTGGTCCGGCGGTAACAGCTACAAGAAGTTTCTTCAGAACATTGAAAACGAAGCATGGGACATCACACCGTTCGATCATCGTGTGCTTGTCGAAGCAGCGGGGGCTCGGACGCCTTACAAGGTTCCGGAACTGCCAAAGCCAACTGGCCCCGGCCAAGACTGGACGCTGGACGAAGTGCGTGCTTTGGCGGCGGACGGTTTGAAGAACCGCAACTTTGAAAACGGTCAGAAGATGTTCGCGGCAACTCGCTGTATCGTCTGCCATCGCTTTGCCGGAGACGGTGGAGCCACCGGCCCGGATCTGACTCAACTTGCCGGTCGCTTTAACATCGAAGCACTGACCGAAGCCATCGTGGACCCCAGTAAAGTCATCAGCGACCAATACAAGGGCAGCACAGTCGTGACGTCTGACGGCAAAACGATCAACGGTCGAATCGTGTCTGAGAACGACGAACAAATCAGCGTGCTAACCGACCCGGAAGATAGCACGAAAATCGTCGATATTCCAAAGTCGGACATCGACGAGACACTGCCATCAAAGGTGTCCATCATGCCTGCGGATTTGCTGAAGCCGCTTAACAAGGACGAAGTTCTCGACCTGCTGGCCTATCTGCTGTCACGCGGCGATGAGAAGCATCCAATGTTCAGGCAGTAACACTCGCCGCACAAAACTCTGTGGCCCTCTGCGACTTTGCGACCTCTGCGTTTGTCCTTGTTCAACGCAGAGGGCCGCCGAGAAGACAATAACAGTAGCGGTGTTCCGCAGAATCACCGCTGCAGATTACCCCGCGTCTCCCTTAATCGCGGGCTTCGGTGTCCGGATCGACGCCACGGCTAAACCACCTACCAGCATCAGGCTTGCTCCGGCAATGTACGGCGTCGCAGCGGATAAGTCCAGTAATTGGATGCCGATGTAGGGGCCCAGAATTCTGGCAAGCGATGAGAGGCTCTGGCCGGTGCCGAGGACTGCTCCCTGTTCGTCTTCGGCGGCTGCCTGAGACAACAACGACTGCAGGGAAGGTGTCACGGATGAAAAGCCGATCGTGACGACGGGCAGGATGTACCACAAAGCGTTGGCGGGCAGAGTTCGGTTGCCGGTTAATGCGATCAGTATAAAGCCGGCGGTCATCAAGACCACGCCGATGAGGGCCATGCGGTATTCGCCGATTTTAGGCAGCAATCGTCGCACCAGCAGGCCCTGACCGACCATCAGGATCGCTCCGATGTAGGCGTACAGCAGGAAGTTGCGTTTGGGGCTGTAGCCGAATTCCCGCGTCAGCAATGACAGAGTGCTTTCGAACTGAGCGAACGCGAACGTGGTGATAAAGATCGCTGTCAGCACGACCGCAAACTTGCGAGCCGTCATGTGACGTACGACCGTTCCCAGTTGCAGCAGTCCGCCTCGCCTGTGAGTGGTCTGGGCAGAGGAATCTGCCGGCCGCGATTCGGGAAGCTTGGCAATGGCCAGCAGCAGCGCCAGAGCCGACAGCACGGCAGCGACATAGCCCGGCATGGCAGACGGTGGTGCCAGTAGAGTGGCTTTCACTTCGGCCTGTGGTCTGGGTTCCGCGAGGAGTTGACCGGCCGATTCCTGGTCGGCCGGCTGCAGTTCTCCGTGTTCCGTCAGCAGTGCGAGCAGTTCTCCTTCTGCGATCGGCGTTTCCGTCGCGTCCCAATCACGGACGGCGGCGTATTGAGCGTCGTTGAGCGCTATCGACGGATCGCTGGATGTGCAGGCGGCGCCAATTAGAGGCCCGAAGGTGAATCCGATTCCGAACGCCGCGCCGATCAACGCCATGCCTTTGCCTCGCCCGGCCGCTCCTGTGCTGTCAGCGATTACCGCCTGAGCTGTCGCAATGGTTGCTCCGGCGATTCCGGCGGCGATACGAGTGATGAACAGCCACGGAATCGCACCGAGGCCCAGCAAGGTTCCTTCACGACCCAGTTCAGAGGCCACGCCGAACATGGCGTAAGACAGCGTTGAACCCACCAAGCCGACAATCAGCACTGGCCGGCGGCCGATGCGGTCCGACAGGGCGCCCCACATCGGAGCGAACAGAAACTGCATGGCTGAAAACGATGCCATCAACAGGCCAAGCTGCATGCTGGTCGCGTTGAAGACGGCTCCATACCGAGGCAGCAGCGGCAGCACGATCCCAAAACCCAGCAGGTCGATGAAAACGACCACAAAGACGATCAGCAGCGTGGTTTTCTTCGCACCACCATGTGCGGCTTGAGGGGGCGTGTCGGCAGAGGTCGCGTGCGAGGTGTCAGGGCTGGACAAGTGAACAATACCAATGCGAAATGAAGTGAGGTGAACCGCGGAGCCGCATTTCACTCACTGACCCGCAGCGAATCCAGTCTGGCGTGGCGCAGAACCGCGAATGGATACGAATTGTTGCGATTCAACGACTTCGAGCCACAAACCTCGCGGCACACTCAGGTTTTGTTCGGGGAAGGCAATTCAACCTAAGGGAGGCGTCGGCCGGCGATGCCCATGCATTGAGCTTCGTTACGCTATTCGCCGGGCGGAACGGGCTGTGCCTTAAGGAAACTGCGCATGGCTTTCAGAGTTTCCGGGCTGACGTGGTGTTCAATGCCCTCGCTGTCCGCCGTGGCAGTCGCTTCGCTCACGCCCAGGGCGAGTAGAAACGTGCGTACGATTTCGTGTCGTTCGCGGCATTTTCTCGCCAGCGTTTTGCCTTTGCCGGTCAGTTCCAGCGGCCGGTACGGCTCCGTGGTGACGTAGCCGTCGCGCACGAGACGTCCCACGGTGTTGTTGACCGTGGCGTGAGTGACTTTGAACAGCTGGACCAGGTCGCTGGCACGGCAGACGCCGCTGTGGTCAATGATGTCAAAAATGGCTTCGACGTAGTCTTCTGCCATTTCTGATGCATGGTCAGTTCGTGTTCTTTGGTGAACGTTGGCCATTGAGCCCCTTCAGAAACGTGTCAGGCGAGCCTAAATGCTAGCAGGAAGTCGCGTTCCTGAAAAACGCTCCGATCCGGACTAGGCACAAAACTTAGTCGATGCTAAACTCGCTAAAACTTAGTATGGGCTAAGTTGTTCGCGGCGGAAATTTCTGGTGGGAGGTTACGGCAATGAAGGTTCTTCGGCTCAAGGTCGCACGGCGCGCGTTTACGCTCATCGAGCTTCTGGTGGTGATTGCGATCATTGCCATCCTGATTTCGCTGTTATTGCCCGCCGTGCAACAGGCTCGGGAAGCGGCTCGGCGAACTCAATGCAAAAACAACCTTAAACAGCTTGGGTTGGCACTGCACAACTATCACGATGTGCATCGAAGACTTCCCGCCGGGTACTTCAGTTATCCAACTTCCAATGGCGCCGCGCCAGCGTGGGCTCAACTTGATCCGAATACGTGGGATGGGGCTCCGGGCTGGAGTTGGGGAGCGATGCTGCTGCCGTTTCTCGATCAGGGCAACATCACGAATTCCGTTGATTTCGACCGGCCGGTTTGGACCACGCAGCATCGTGACGTGCTTTCGACGAAGCTGCCCGTGTTCCTGTGTCCGACGTCAAGCGGAGGCGACGACGCTTTCACTGTTCAGGGGGCCGATGGTTCACCCCGCTTGATTAACGGTCAGCCGGTTGTGGTCGGGCGTTCTCACTACGTCGCCAGTCACGGCCAGGAATCGTGTTGGGGAGAATGCGGGTCGGCGACAACCGGTATTGTTTTCAGCAACATCTATACGTCAGCCACCAGGACGGTCGCAATTAACGGCGACGCTGGTCGAGTTGCCGATGGCCCGTTCTATCGCAATTCCGGAACGCGGTTTCGCGACGTGACTGATGGTCTGACGAACACGGTATTTCTGGGTGAACATTCGTCAAAGCTAAGCGACAAGACGTGGGTTGGCGTCGTTCCGGGAGCGTCAACGCCGCCTCGGTTTCGCAGTCCGGAAAACGGTCCTGATGCTGCAGCGACAATGGTGTTGGTGCATGCCGGGCCGTCTGGTGGCGAACTTGACATCACCGGTTTTCCCATCATTCATCCGGTGAATTTTCCGACCTTTCATGTCGGTCAGATGTACTCAGAACACATGGGCGGCGGGCACGTGAGTTTGGGTGATGGATCTGTCCGCTTCATTTCAGAAAACATTGACCTGCTTCTGTGGGCAGAATTGTCCAGCATGAACGAAGGCGAAGTCATCGGAGAATTTTAGCCATGAACCTGCACACGAAAATCCTGGTTTCAAGCTTGCCACTGCTGGCCATCGTCGTGTTTCTTGTGCGAGGCTGCACGCACTATGGTGAAGTCAACGCAGCCACTTATGAACACGCCAAAGCTCTGTATTCGATTTGCAATCGCAAAGACGCACAACGGCTGGAAGTGTGCGCAGCCATGATCGAAGAAGCGGCAACTGCTGCCCAGATTTCACGAACGGAAACCGCCTACTTAAACGACATTATTACCACGGCTCGCGATCGTAACTGGACGGACGCGCTTGCCATGTCCCGGCAGTTGATGGTCGATCAGATTGATCGGTGAGGCAGCAGCGGTGGACGTGGAATGTCTATGCTTGTTGTCTGTCAAATTCAGGCAGCTGCCTGAGTCTCGCGCATTTGCGGCGACCGTTTCCGGATCAGTTTTCGGGCGATCGTTTTTCTCGAGTTGAGCTTCTGAGCAGTTTTAGTGATCCGTCCGCTCCGAATTTTGACTGAGTGCCAAAGTCGGCGATGTACAAAATGCCCGTGCGCTTGTCCTGCGTGATATCCAGCGGGCCGTTGAGTGGCAGCTTACCTTCGGCTGAACGCAACCCGGCAACGTTGACGGGCAAACCGTCGTCGCCGAGGCGAATGGCTGCGATCTTCTTTGTGGAGTAGAAACAGCTCAGCAGACAACCGGAAAGTGGGTGAGCCGTTTCTAGCTGATACTCGATCATTCCGTTTGCACTCGTGCCGCCATGCTGCCAAATTTCAAACATCAGTTCCGCAGCAAAGCCATCTTCGGGCAGTGTGCCAACCGGGTAATCTGAGATCTCAAAAGGATCTATTTGCGCAGTCGGGTTTCCGCCATGAAGCACGTATTGTGCTCGCGATGGATTGGGGAATCCGTAGTGCCGGCCTCGTTGCAGCAGAAAGAGGCTCTCATGGTCCGGCGTCGTTTGTTTGATCAACGAGTTTTGGTCACCGAGAATATCGGGGTCATCCGGTACGCCGTCCTGCGGGCCCCCTCGATCATTGATATTGGTGGCCGTGTAAAGGTGTCCGTTGGAATGTGAAACAATTTCCAGAGCGTTGCGAACTCCGGTCGCGAAGATCTTTACAGCAGAATCCGGTGCCGATGGATCGATCCCCGAACTCGGGTGTACGTCCAGCGGAGCGTCGATCGACTGGTAATCGAATTCCAGAATGCAGCTCGAAAGTGGCTGCTCGGGAATGCCCCAGTTCGGCGGTCCCCCTGAACTGCTGGTGGACCCAACCGATTGATAGAGCTTGCCGTCGCGAAAGACGAGCCCATTCGGCTGATGTGGCAGCGTGTCAAAACCGCCCTGCCGTTCTCGTCCGTGAGGCAAGCCATAGACGATTGTCTCTTCGTGGATTTCCTCGTGGCTCTTTCCGCCAAGTTTGATCCGCACAATCGTGCCGGTGAAGTAGTAGCGATCGTCTTTTTCCGCGAGTCGCTGCGAATAACTGGCCCAAAGGATCAGGTTGTCAGACGTCGCGGAGGGATCCCATTCCAGATCGATGTACTGCCGACTCTTTTTCGGGTCGCTAAGTAAAACGGTACGGTTTTGAGGACGGCCTTCGTCGTCGATATCCCATCGCACCAGATGGCCGAACGCATCGGCCGCGTACAGGCGACGGTCAGGCCCGAACAGGATCGTGGTCATCGAACGTGTGCCATCGAATGTTTCCATCTCAAACGTTGGCAAAGCAGACTCAGCCGCAGAAGTCTCGCCCGTCGTGAACTTCCGCGCAAACGGAACCAGTGGTTCACCGCTTCTTGACAGGACACGCTCCGAACCGTGGCAAGAATATTCCGTGAGCGGCCTCAAATCATTTTGCGGGACAAGCGTGATCGACGCATTGGTCAGGTCGGTGGATTTGCGGCACGGCATTTCTGAGCCATCGGCAGCAACCAGCTTCAGAAACTTCAGTGAATCCGGATCAACGGCCTGGTTGAAACGCAGATTGATCGCAACGCCCGTTGGCACGTTCAAAGCGTTCTCACGAGGAAAACCGGCCGCTAGCTGAAACACTTCTGTGGCGGGCTCGTTACGCTGTGCGAAACCAAAGTCAGCGACCAGCAGCACCATCATCGGCAAGCCACATCGTAACGCCAGTCCTAAGAAGTTTCGGTCCAATCGGTCTGTAGCAGTTGCGATCATTCGGTTCCTCTGTCGAAGTGTGCGCTTGGCGTCAGCGGTCAACGCCGAGAAAATTCCAACCAACTCGGAGGCGACGAAGATCATACCTCGGTGGAAGTGCAAGTACGATTGTGTGCCACCCATCGCCTAACAATTTGCTCGCTGTGTCCCGGTTTGTTTTCCGTCTTAACCCAGTGTAATGTGTCCTTATTGACGGAAGGGGAGTGTTGAAAGTGCTTGTGGTCGTGCCGTGCGGAGTTCACACATGAGTTCTGGATTCGATTTTATTCAGTCTGTCAGCCCCACGTCGGCAACCCTGATCGGGGAACTTCGAGGCGGTGGTGTCATCTGGTGCGATATTCAGATCGAGCTTTCAGAGTTTGAGTACGAAGGTGAAACTGAGAACGGTCCTGTAATGCTGGAGTGCATTGACTTCGGAGTGACTGATTTGAGTGAACTGGTGAATCGTGAGTTTACGTTTCCCCGGAACCCCGAGGATGGTTATGTAGAAGGCTCGCTGTGTCTGGGCTACGACTACATTCCCGCAGATCTCACGAAGATTGTCTTTGGAGACACAAATGCGAGTACGATCGACGCAGTACTGACAATCCACTTAGTTTTTGGATGGCCATGGAAAGAAGTGCCCGACACGTTCGTCGTGGAATGGAAAATCAAGCTTGCTTTTGATTCTGAAGAACTAGGTAGGTCCTTTGCAGAACTTCGCGAAGACCTCGAAACTTCCAACTACAATCTCCCGCCCATCGAACATCCAGTGCTCGGTACATTGACCTACGAGAATGTCACCGAGATGTATAACGGCTCCGTTGCGAACGGCACCAAATCGATTCCCTCGGGGCTAAGCGCGAGCGAGTGTGATGACCTTGATTCTCTGGTTGAGGCGGCGTGTGAAATCACTGCGGACTTGCGGAACTTGGCAGCCGCTGCTACCGAGTTCATAGGCGAAAACTCAGACAACATTGACGCCGCCAGTTCGCTGTCGTTGATATCCCTCGTCGTGTATCCCCGCGGAGCCGCCGCTTGGTTTTTTCGCAATGGCACATCCCTCGCAGCGGTCACAATGGCGTCCGATCGATCGTTCGAATTACTGTGAGCGAATGCCACGGTAGGCCTGTACACTCCCGGCTGCCGCGATAAACAACCAGGCAGGGACCCGATTGACGAATTCCGAAATCCATGCGTCACGTGGCCGCTTGGTTTTACTGGACGATTCCGACTGAAACATTCAAGCGGCAGGTAGGTTTCATGAAACAACACGCTACGAAAACCGCTCGCACCGGATCCGGGAAAATGCAGTGGCACCCCGGCGAGCGGTTCGGCGGAATCGTCGGTGGACCATCCTGGCTCGCGTATGGTGCGATCGTACTTGCCTGGAAGGGGCAGCTCATTGCGTCAGCGGTGTCCGCTGTATCCTGCCTGCTTGTGGTTGCTCTTGGCTGTTGGTTGTGGACACGTCGTGATCGAGTCGCTCCGTCCCATGCCTTTGCTTGTGTGCTGCTCACGTTTTCCCTTGTAGTTCCAATCGTGTGGTTTGTCTGTTGGGACGTTCCCATCGCCGAACGCGTGCCATCACTACAGTGGGTTCGGGGCTACCGGTCTGTCGCTGCCTGCTTGCTGGGACCTGTGATATTGCTGTGCTTTTTCATGCGGGAGCGTTTTGGGGTAACCAAGTAGATTGTGCCCGTCCGAGATGACGGGGCAATCAACAGGCTGACTCAGCGAGCGTTGATGACGACAGTCCGGACAGCGTTCCCCAGCGAATTGCAGATCAACCACCCAGCCATGGAAAAATACAGACGAAATCGTGGACGCGATTCTTGTTAATGCTGCGTGCCACTGCGGTCAACTTGCTGATGGGCCGTTCCGGCACGGAGTCGTCGTCCGTTTCGCAATCCTTCATTGGGCTGAAGCTTGCGGCGCTTGTCAGGTTCCTGAAATCGCGGTACTCTTCGCTGCCTCCCTGCCCTGTAAGCCATTCACCGACTGCTGAGACTGAAACGTTGGCCCTCGACGACCGCATTGTCATTACCGGAATTGGACTGACTTCCCCCAACGGCAACAACCTGGCCGAATTTCGCCAGAATTTGCTCAACGGGAAGTCGGGCGTGGTGGACTACGAAACTCGCTATATGGGAGCCGTGCTCGCCGGCGTTTGCGACTTTGATCAAACTCGCTACCAGAAGCGGCGAGACGTCCGCCGGGGAACTCGGGCCGGTTCGATCGCCGTTTACTGTTCCAACGAGGCTGTGGCCGATTCAGGGCTGGATTGGCCCGCCGTGTCAAAGGACCGAGTCGGCGTCTATCTGGGCATCACAGAACACGGGAATGTCGAGACGGAAAACGAAATCTATGAGATTTCGCAGTTCGAATACGACACGAAGGTTTGGTCGCATCACCACAATCCTCGCACGGTCGCGAACAACCCGGCGGGTGAAGTGACTCTGAATATGGGAGTCACCGGGCCTCACCTGACCATTGGAGCCGCCTGTGCGGCTGGCAATGCCGGCTTCATTCAGGCAGCTCAAATGCTGCGGCTGGGCGAATGCGACCTGGCCATTGCGGGCGGCGTTTCGGAAAGTATTCACACATTCGGCATCTTTGCCAGCTTCCAAAGTCAGGGAGCTTTGGCCACGCATGCTGATCCGGCCAAAGCCTGCCGCCCGTTTGACGAAGATCGCAACGGAATTGTGGTGGCCGAAGGCGGCGGGATTTGCACTGTTGAGCGGCTTGATGACGCGTTGGCTCGTGGGGCGAAGATTTACGGTGAAATCATTGGATATGCAATGAATTCGGATGCGTCCGACTTCGTGCTGCCGAATTCAACTCGCCAGGCGGAGTGCATTCGGCTGGCTTTGGGGCGAGCGGGCATTACGGCGGATGACGTGGATATTGTGAGCAGCCACGCCACGGCGACGGAACAGGGAGATATCGAGGAAGCGACGGCATTGAGGGCGGTCTTTGGCGAATCCAAAGCCGTGATCAATAACACGAAGAGCTTTATTGGGCATGCAATGGGGGCAGCGGGTGCTTTGGAGCTTCTGGGTAACTTGCCGTCATTTGACGATGGGGTGGCCCACGCTACAATCAATCTTGAGAAAGCGGACCCAAGATGTGCATTGCCCAATTTAGTGGCGAATGAGCCGCGAAATCTGGGCGAAGTCGGCTGTATATTGAACAACTCGTTTGGGATGCTGGGTATCAATTCGGTCCTGATTATAAAGAAGTACGAGTCGTAAGGGGATTTTTGATGACGGGTGAGGAGATCAGGCAGGTCGTTCTGGAAATTCTGGAGCGAATCGCTCCGGACGAAGATCTGTCCGATCTGGACGATTCTGTCGCCTTCCGCGAACAGATGGAGCTGGACAGCATGGACTTCCTGGACATTGTGATGGAGCTGCGCAAAGCGTATCGCGTGCAGATTCCGGAAGAGGATTACCAAAACCTCAACACGATGTCTTCGACGGTCGAGTATCTAACGCCAAAACTCAAAGACGTGCCGGTCACGACGTAGATCGATCTCTTTGGAGAACACCGCCGTGCACTACGATACGGTTATCATCGGTGCCGGTATGTCTGGCCTTTCTGCGGGCGTGCGGCTGGCGTACTTCGAAAAAAACGTCTGCATCCTGGAACGACACACCACCATCGGTGGTCTGAATTCGTTCTACCGCTTGCGCAAACGCAATTATGACGTGGGCCTGCACGCGGTGACTAACTACGCGGAACCCGGCAGCAAAGGCGGTCCGCTTAGTAAACTGCTACGTCAGTTGCGGATGAAGTGGGAAGACTTCGATCTGCGTCCACAGCTGCAATCGTCGATCGCCTTTCCCGACTGCACGCTGCGATTCACCAACGATTTCGCTCTGTTGCTGGACCAGATCGCCACGGCATTCCCGAAACAGATTGACGGGTTTCGCCGGCTTTTGAGCGTCATCGACAACCACGACGCGTTGGATCTGGAGAACCGGAAGAACATTTCGGCTCGCAAGGTCCTGGGCGAGCATATCAGCGACCCGCTGCTGATCGACATGCTGTTTTGTCCGCTGATGTTTTACGGCAGCCCGACCCCGCGCGACATGGACTTCAGTCAGTTCGTGATCATGTTCAAGAGCATCTTCTACGAAGGTTTTGGACGCCCTTTTGATGGCATCCGCCTGATTCTGAAGAAGCTGGTTCGTCACTTTAAGTCGCTGGGTGGACACCTGAAGCTGCGGGCCGGTGTCAGTGAAATTAAGCAGAGTGACGGCAAAGCGAAAGCCGTGATTCTGGATGACGGTACCGAGATCACAGCAGACAATGTGCTGTCGTCGGCGGGTGCTGCGGAAACGATGAGGATGGTCGATCCGACTCGACCGGCCAAACGCCCCATCCCTGGAGACATCTCATTTGTAGAATCGATTTCGGTGCTCGATTGCGAACCGTCATCGCTCGGCCACAACGATACGATCGTGTTTTATAACGACGCTCCCTCGTTTCATTACGAACGTCCTCAGGAGCCGATCGACCTTCGCAGCGGTATCATCTGCTCGCCCAACAACTTCGACTATTCTCGACCACTGGAAGACGGTCGTGTCCGCATCACGGCTCTGGCAGAACCCGACTACTGGATCAACATGCCGGAAGACGAGTACGCTCAGCAGAAGATGAAATGGAACGACCGGATCATCGAAAGCGCGCTGAAGCACATTCCTGACTTCCGGTCGCACGTTATTGATACCGACGTGTTTACGCCTAGAACGATTCGCCGCTTTACCGGTCACGACAACGGCTGCGTGTATGGAGCTCCCGAGAAGTTTGTCGACGGTCAAACGCCCGTTCGCAATCTGTATTTATGTGGTACCGACCAAGGCTTCCTCGGCATTGTCGGAGCCATGCTCTCCGGCATCACGATCGCCAACCGCTATTTGTTGAAATAACGGTGCTGAATCGTCGGCTTCATCTTTTTGCAGCGATCCATGGGGTGATCGTTTCCGTGCTAAAGTCGAGCTTGAGCTCTTTCAGGCAACCGCGAAGCGGCGGACTACGTCTTCGTCGATTTCAATTCCCAGGCCGGGTTTGTCCGGTATTGTGATGAAGCCGTTGCGTACTGTCAGTGGAATTTTCGCGAGACCATTGCGCCAGGGGTTTTCAGTCTGGTCAAGCTCCAACAGCGGCGTGTCTGTTGGAGGGCCCCAGTGAGGGTCGGGTAGCAGTGAAAGCAAGTGTGCCGAGGCTGCGATCGCGATGTCCCCGCCCCAGCAATGCGGCATACAGCGAACGCCGGCCAGCGCTGCCAGTTCGGCGATGAAAAGCGCTTCTCCAATTCCGCCGCACAGGCTGACGTCCGGTTGAATGATGTCGAAGCAGCCACGATTGATAAGAGTTCGCCCGGCCGCCCGAGAATCAAGTCCTTCACCACCAGCCAGAGGCAGAGGCATCTTTCGGCGCAGTTCTTCATAGCCGGTATAGTTCGGGGTGACCTGCGGAAGTGGTTCTTCGAAGTAATCGAAATTCAGTTCATTAAGAGCGTCCGCCATGCGCAATGCTGTTCCCTGCGTGTACCCTCCGTTGCCGTCGACCATCAATTTAACGTCCGGTCCGACCGTGTCCCGAACACGCTGAGCGACACGTGCTTCGCGAGCGACGGAATATCGTCCCAGTCGCATCTTGATGGCGCGGTGCCCGAGCGCCACCATCTCGGCAGCGACTTTCGGATATTCTTCTTCGATCTCAGGCTGGTTCACATAGCTGAGTGCCGAAACATAGACCGGCACCTGGTCTCGGAATCGGCCACCAAACAGTTCGGCTACGGGCAGGTTCAAGGCCTTGCCTCGCAGGTCATTCAAAGCGATTTCCACGCCGCCGACCGCCAGTCCGTTTCCAAAGTTGGCGCCCCAAAGCTTTCGCCACAGGCGGCGATAGTCCAGCGGGTTTTCGCCAATCAGTCGCGGTGTCAAATGATTGTCGATGGTTCCGCGCGTGCCGGAGATGGGACTCTTCTCGCCCCAGCCAACCAACCCCTGATCCGTCTCAATTCGAATCAACAACGCTTCGCGTGTTGTCGGCAGCGGTACAGAAACAGAGACGCCATTCGGTCGTTCCAGTTTGTGCCGCAGCAGGTAGGTCTTTACAGAAGTGATCTTCAGCGGCGGCGCGTTCCCCTGGCTCACTGCGTCGCGCTCATCTGCTGAGGCGATATTCGCCATTCCGGAGATCCCACCAGCGGCAATCCCAGCTCCGAGCCGCAGCAGTTGGCGGCGATTGTTTCTTATCGGCATCAGTCATGACCTCAATGAGGATACGGCAAAGATACCCGAGCATATCGACATCCCCGCCACCACGCCACCGCCACCAGCCATAGTGATCCCTACGCTGTTCAACGCGGTATCGCGGAAGCCGAACACTCATTCCATCGGCAAGGAGTCCGCGAAGGGGCGATTCCGAAGGGGCCGATTCGGGATTGAATTGACTGACGGTCTCTGCAGGCGGCTCGACCTGGCAAGCGACGTGTCGCAAAATTTCACGTTGCCCTTGCCCGCGAATGACGAGCAGGTTAAGTAAGTGCCTGGATTATATGACCACGGCAGATCGGCGGTTCGGCGTGATGCTTCCAGATAGCTGAATTGGCGCGGCTTGGCGGCTGGAGCAAAATCGGATAAATGTTGTTTGGGGCCACTGGCAGAACTGAGTGAATCGCGACGTTTGTGCCGCGAGGCTTCAGGCGGCCGACACTGACATTCAAACCAGCAACACTCTTGAAGGGGCCATGATGAATCGTTGTTTCACCGGCTATGTTCGATGGGGCTTGCTGCTACGACTATTGATTGCCGTCGTGGCGACTTCGCTCGTCGGCCCTGTGCAAGCTGCGGAACTTCGCATCACTTCGACACCAAACGGCGCGTCCATCTTTGTCAACGGCAAGGCAACGAAAGCTGTCACTCCCGCAGCAGTTGAATTGGGTGTTGGGGACAAGGTGCGGCTCGGACTGGATGGGCATGAACCGTTCGCACAGGAAATTCAGTCACTCGACGACCGAGTGAATCCCAGGCTGGATGAAGTCACTGCTTTTCGGATGTTTCTGGATGTCAAAACGGCGAACAGGAAAAATGCGGGGACAGACGATCTTTCTGTCGTGATATTGCTTAATGGCGATCCGTCCCAACGCCGCGTTCTCAACAGGCCGCGGTACGATGCGCGTCGTGTTGGGGCGATTGATCACTTTCAATTCGACTTCGATTGTCCAACGCAGCAACTGAAGGGGATTCAGGGCAGGGTTGAAGGTGGTGCCGACGCATGGAAATGCGAAGGGATGGTCATCCGTATGGAAAAAGGTGACGCATTAACAAGTCGGACTTACAACAAAGTCATCAATAAATGGATGTCGGCGGATGCGAAAGAGGGTGTTTCATGGATCGACATTCCGCTTGCCGGCGTCCGCTTTCGCCCTTTCAGGATTCCCGAAAAGCCTTTCAGGGTGACGGTTTCCGGCAGGCAGACTCAAGCCAATTCCGCGCGGATCGGGCGCGTCAACGTCGGCGATCGGGTTACAATTGCTCCGGTGTCCGGGACTTGGTCGAGCGGCGGGACGCGTGCGGGCAAATTCTGCGACTGGCGCGGCTATGAGGGCGGTCAGGCCGTGATGGCCCTGCATATCGCCGTCGGCGACAAACGAACCGCCGTCACTGACAGGGAATTCACATTCCGGGTGGAAGATGCCGGCTTGCTCGCTCTGTATGCCAATGACAAGGATCCTCGCGGAAACACGGGGTCGCTCGTGGTAATGGTGACGGTCGATCGGGCTTCGCCATAGCAGCGGGCGGCCCACGGTTGAGTCACGCAACGAGTTTTGGGCAGGACGAGAACCGGGATGCTCGTTGGTGGCGATGATTCTGCGTGTAGCCGCCAGGCTGGAAAAAGGGGCGAATGTTGATGTCCCGGCCAGGCATTTTCCCTTCCCATTGCTGGGATGGAACGTCGAGTCCGCTTGCGTCCGGCAACCCGCCTCATATAATCGCCAGCAACGTGCTCAGTCGACTTATTGGGCTGCTTGTTTGCTGGTAAAAGCTGTGTTGTTGGCTCGCCAACGACGCGGAAAGCATAGAGAAACGATCATCATGTTGACGTGGTTTCGGAATGTCTGGTTGGCGGTTTCTACCGTCGCGCACGGCATGGGAGTGACATTAGTCACATTGCTGAAAACCTATCATCGCGATCGCCAGACATTCGCCGACACATATACTTACCCCGAAACACCGATCAAGGTGAAGCCACGTTACCGAGGCTTCCACCGCTTTGATTTGACGGTCTGCATCGGTTGCGAAAAGTGTGCTCAGGCGTGCCCTGTCGACTGCATCTACATTGAAAAAGTGAAAAGCCCGGTTGGTAAAGGGTTTCGCATTGATACGTTCGGGATCGATTACACGAAGTGCATGTTCTGCGCGTTGTGTGTTGAGCCCTGCCCTGTCGATTGCATCTTCATGGGGTCTAACCACGATCTTAGCTGCTACAGTCGCGACGGATGTATTGTGGACTACGCAAAGCTGCCGCTGGAATTGGCGTGGGGTAAAGCCACGTTGAATCCGACTGCTGTGGCGGAGTCAAAAGTGTTGCATAAGCCGGTTTGGGTGAAGGGCGAAGAAAGTCCTTTTGAGTTTGCTGAAAGTTAGGGTTCCTGACGTCAGTGCCCTGCGTCTCGCTTTTCCGAAAACACGGTAACGGGTGCGACACATGCGAACGGACGATTCTCTGTTGACGGTTGACGATGCAAATCAGCGACTGCCTTTAGTGCGAGCGATTGTGCGGGATGCGATTGACTTGAAGCGGGATGTCCTGCAGCGGCAAAGTCGTCTTTTGGACTTGCGGGAACGCTATCCGGACGAGGGTGATGACGGATCTCCGTACGCGGAAGAAGTTTTGCAGATGGAGGAGTCGCTGGAGGCGGATGAAATTCGCATCGACGGGTATTCACAGGAGTTGCGGCAGATCGGCGCGACTCTTCAGGATGCTGAAACCGGCCTTGTTGAATTTGCGTCGTCACTGGATGGCGACCCTGTGTGGTTGAGCTGGGTGTACGACGAACCGGACGTCAGTTTCTGGCGTTCTGAACGTGACGAACCCGCAAATCGTCGGCCGCTGGAACCAGCGGAACAAACGAACTGAAAACGATATGACAAACCTTGTTGGACATCTTCTGCTTTTCGGCACTTCAGTGTGTGTGCTACTGGCGTTGCCGATTTTTATCGGTCGACTGGTGCGTCCCAAACTGCCGACACCGGAAAAAGACTCGATCTACGAGTGTGGTGAGCCTGCGATTGGTTCCAGCTACATTCAGTTCGACCTTCGGTTTTACGTCGTCGCGTTGCTGTTTATCGTGTTCGACGTCGAAGTGGCCTTCTTCTTTCCGTGGGCTGCGATTTATGGCAGTGCGACTCAGCTTGCCGATTCGCGACTCACTGACGAAGCTCGCTTGCAGCTTAGTGCTCGCCTGCAGGACTTGAATCCCGCGACAATGGATGCGGGCAACATTGTCTCAGCTGAGGCCGCTCAGTCGCTGGCAATCACTGGTTTTCTTGACCTGTTAGTTTTCTTCGCCGTGCTTATGGTTGGCTTCGCTTATGTCTGGAAGCGAGGCGATCTGGACTGGATTCGAGCTGTCACTCAGAAGTCACGCCAGGCGGCGGACCAAACCGTGGTTCCCGCAAGTCGGACGACCTCCGTGGCCACGCCCGTCTAGAGTGTTATTGCCGGGACTTACCCGGTTTTTTCCGAGTGCTTTCTGCCCTCTACTCTTCGACTCCACCAGCCGCAAAGCGTTGCTCTGGTTGGTAAAGCAACACCCGGGCAAATGCCCTGTGGTTGACTGAAACACCATGAATATCAACGACATCCATTCCATACTGCTGGAAAAGTTTGGCGAAGCTGCTGTTGGTAGCGCCCCGGTCGAAGCCACCGATCCGTGGATCGTTGTCAGCCCGGAGAGCATCGTCGAAGTTGGCACGTTTGTGCGTGACGACGAACGTCTTCAGTTTGATCACCTCAATGATTTGTGTGGGTGTGATTACTTTGAGCCGGATGAGAAGAAGGCAGCAAAGTTCGGGCACGATCCGCACATCGAAGTTGTCTACAACCTGTCGAGTATTGAACTGAAGCACTACTTGAAGCTGAAAGTCATTCTGCCACGCTGGAAGGATGACGTCGATGGTCAGCTTCCGGAAGCACCATCGGTGAGCACCGTTTGGAAGATCGCTGACTGGCACGAACGCGAGGCCTACGATCTTGTCGGCATTCACTTCACCAATCATCCCAATCTCAGACGTATCCTGTGCCCCGAAGACTGGGTCGGACATGCTCTGCGAAAAGACTACGACTTCCCTCTGGAATACCACGGCGTTCGAGGCCGATAAGTGATATGAGCCTAACAATCGAAGATCCTCGCGTTGTCGAGTTTGACGTCCAGACCGACGAAATGTTGGTCAACATGGGGCCGCAGCATCCCAGCACGCACGGCGTTCTGCGGCTGCTGTTGAGAACTGACGGCGAAATCGTGCATGAGTGCACGCCGCATATCGGTTACCTGCATCGCTGCGCAGAAAAGATTGGTGAGAATCTTTGCGCGCCGCAGTGGATTCCGTACACCGACCGGATGGACTATCTGGCCGCGATGAACATGAATCTTGGCTTCGCTTTGACGATCGAGAAAATGATCGGCATGGAAGTTAACGAGAAGGCTCGGCATCTGCGAGTATTCATCGCGGAACTGGGCCGCATCGCCAGCCACCTTGTCGGTATGGGAGCTTATGGACTCGACTTGGGCACGTTTAGTCCGTTCCTGTATGCCTTCCGTGAACGCGAAATTATTCTGGACTTCTTCGAAGACATCTGCGGTGCTCGCCTGACCTGCAGCTACGTCACGATGGGCGGAGCGACCCATGATTTACCGGAATCCATCGATGTTCCGGATGGTCTTGCGGCATTGCTGAAGATTCCGAAGGGCGGACACAAGCCGTTTTTCGAAGTCATCGAAATGTTCCTGTCATGGCTGGAAAAACGCGTTGCCGAGTACCACGCGTTACTGACCAACAACGCGATCTTCATCAAGCGGACAGCAGGAATTGGAATTCTGACGCGGGAAATGGCGATCAGTCATGGTTGCACCGGACCAGTCTTGCGAGGCAGTGGTGTCGACTACGACCTGCGTCGCGATGGCGAACCGATCTACACACGAATGTACGCCGACTACGACTTCAAAGTGCATTCCGCGCCGTTTAAAGACGCTCCGCGTGACGTTGTTTTGGGTGACTGCTGGTCTCGCTTTTATGTTCGCATGGTCGAACTGGTTGAAGCTATCGGGATCGTTCGCCAGTCCATTCCAAAGTATCAGGCAGCCGAAGGCAGCCATAAAGACACGTTCAAGTTCAATACGAAACTGCCGAAGGACGAAGTGTATCTGGAAACCGAGTGTCCTCGCGGCCAGATGGGTTTCTACGTCGTCGGCAACGGCACTGCAGAACCGCTCCGCACTCGAGCCAAAAGCAGTTGCTTCTGCAATCTGTCGATTACGGACCACATCTGCGCGGGCGTGCCTTTGGCTGACGTCCCGGCTGTGGTTGGTTCGCTGGACATCGTGATGGGCGAGATCGACCGGTAACAACGCAGGTCGTCAATCGCGGACCTGCACAACGGTCTCTTCCAGTTTGGGCCGGGGCCAGAACCGTGGAAGCCTGAATTGGGTCAGCCAACAGGTTTGGTGGTTGGCTGGGCACCGGCTGTCGACTTCGAGACGCCATATCGCGAGAGAGTCCCATCGCGCCGGAGTTGCTTGCTCCGCTGAATAAGTGCGCGTTACGGCCCCTGACGAAGCCTCCGCTGTCAGCGTGGGCTCGCTTTCGGTCTCCTTCCCGTGCTGCGCAGACACGAGAGAGCTGATCGTCTGGAAGGCGGCTTTGCTATGCGCTCTATGCCCGCTTCTCCATACAGCCGCGACGCATCCAATATGCAGGCTGCGTGAGCCCGGCACATTGATGCCTGTAAATGTTGCATAGTTGCGATTTGATGAGGCATTGTTCGGTGTGTGGATCTGCGGGTCGCATCGGATTTACGATCAAATCGCTGACTGTGCGCGCGGTTGAGTCGTAAATTTACAATGTTGCTTAATGTGGCCGTTTTTTCGCTCGCGCCATGGCATGCCGATTGCGAATGGCTTAGGGCATTGGAACCGTGTGCTCGTTGCGAGTGCACACCGCCCTCGTCTCATCGGGATTGCTCCAGCATGTTGGTGAGCAGTTCGACTCAAGAGCCACCGCCATGGAAATTCAAAACAAAGCCACCCGGATTCGTCTGTTTAACATTGGAACGCCGCAGATGCGGGCTTTCCACATGTCGTGGTTTGCTTTCTTTTTATGCTTCTTCGCCTGGTTCGGCATTGCACCACTGATGAAAGTGGTGCGTGATGAGATGTCGCTGACGAAAGAACAGATCGGCTGGTGCATTATCGGATCGGTCAGCGTCACCGTGCTGGCTCGACTTTTCATCGGCTGGTTATGTGACCGCATCGGCCCGCGACTGGCTTACACGTGGCTGCTGTTGCTCGGATCGGTGCCGGTGATGTGTATCGGATTCGCGAACGACTACACCACGTTTCTGTGTTTTCGAATCGCCATCGGAGCGATCGGGGCTTCTTTTGTGATCACTCAGTATCACACGTCGATCATGTTTGCTCCCAACTGCGTGGGAACCGCCAATGCGACGTCTGCCGGGTGGGGGAACCTGGGTGGTGGAGTGACTCAACTGGTGATGCCATTGTTCTTTGCGACCTTCGTGGGCACTCTTGGTTTCAGTAACGCGATCGGCTGGCGCGCGGCCATGTTTGGGTCCATCCGGGATTATTGTGGGTAGAGGTCGAGTCCTCCGCAGTAGAAGAGGATGGCGGTTTTGAAGTTGTCGCGGTTTCGGTATCCGCCGACTCTTCGTTTGATGGCCATGATTTTGCTGTTCATTCCTTCGGCGACGGCGTTTGTGATTCCGTGAGTGCAGTAGCTCACCACATTGGCTAAGCGTTCTTTGATCGTGCGAGCGACTTTCTTCATTGGCTCCAGCTTTGTGTGGATGACTCGCTTGTACCAGTCATTGAAGAACGTCGTGGCCTCTGCCGGAGTGTCATGAACCCAGAGGTCTCGCAGCATCTCCTTGTAGGCCCACGCTTTGCCCGTGAGTAACTCTGCCTTCCATGCGGCATCAAAGCGTTCCTGCTGTTTTTCGCTGAGATTCTCCTGGCCTGAAAGCCACAGATACCGAGTTCCCGTCAATCGATCATCGCCTTCGGCGCGAAGCTTCTTCTGCTCCGACCGACGGACCTTGTCGACGGCTTCGGTTGCCAGCTTCATGATGTGAAAGCGGTCGTGCACAATCTTCTGTTCGGCCAATGCAATGTTGCCTTTGGTGCTCTTGACGTATGCGGCACTCATGTCCATCGCAACCGCCTCCACAGACTGCTTTTCACTGTCGGAAAGCTGATCGAAACAGGCATCAGCGGCTGCCGTGTCATGACCATCGGAAATCGCTTCGACAGTGCTCTTGTCCAAGTCATAGATCAGCGTGACGTAGTTGTGTCGTTTTCGAAAGGCTTTCTCGTCGATGCCGATTCGAGGGAGGTTCTTCGATTGTTTGCGATCCTTCCCGCGAGCCACCGCCTTCTGCAGAATGTGCCACGATTCATCCCATGAGATCCCCAGAATGCTGCACGCCCCTTTCACGGTTTGTGTGGCCAGAAGAACGTCGATGGCGAAGCGTTCAAAGAACAATGAGAAGCGGCTGTTCTTTTCCGCCCAGGGAAGCCTGATCTGTTTGACGCCATGATCCGGGCACTTCACGCGAGGCGTGCGGGCATGAAGGATGGTCGCAAATTGCATCGTGTCCAGATGCCGCCATTGGCGAGACTTCGTGTGGTCATAGCACGGCAGCTGCCTGTCGCAATCCGGACAGCAAAAAGTTTCGCCCTCGCCATGTTCGACGAAAACGTCGACCTGTTGAGCTTCCATATCCAGCTGAACGTCCGCCACAAACCACGGCCCCGTCAGTCCCAAAATCTGTTCGTAAAAGTCTGTTCCCTGCATCCCACGAAAACTAACGAATTAACGCCTCACCCACAAAGAACCCGGATGGACCCATGTTTGTTGCCGGCATGATGTGCGCCCTGACTGGTGTCGCCTACTTCTTTCTAACTCAGGACGCGCCCGACGGTAACTTCAGCGATCTGCGAGCTAAGGGGCAGATGGCGGACAAGAAGTCGGTCAAGGGTTCGTTTCTGGCAGCATGCAATGACCGTCGCGTATGGGCGCTCTTCGTGATCTACGGTGCCTGCTTCGGCATCGAACTCACAATCAACAACGTGGCCGCTTTGTACTTTCTGGACTACTTCGACTACTTCAAAGAAATGAACACTGCGAAGGCGATCAGCACGGCTGGCATGATCGCCGGGTTGTTTGGATTAATGAACATTTTTGCCCGCACACTGGGTGGGGCATTTGGCGACAGGTTTGGTGCGAAGTGGGGACTGTCGGGGCGTGTGAAATGGTTGTTCGCGACGCTGTTTTGTGAAGGCTTGGCGCTAATGCTGTTCTCGCAGATGAACGTCCTGACGCTGGCGATTCCGACGTTGATTCTGTTCAGCCTGTTCGTGCAGATGAGTGAAGGAGCCACGTTCTCTGTGGTGCCGTTCATCAATAAGCGAGCACTGGGGTCTGTTTCCGGGATTGTCGGAGCAGGCGGAAACGCCGGTGCAGTGGCGGCCGGTTTCCTGTTTAAAGCGGAAACTATCTCGTGGCCAACGGCGCTGTTTATTCTCGGAGCTCTCGTGACGTGTTGTTCGTTCCTGACGTTCGTTGTGAATTTCAGTGAGGCCGCCGAAACGGAAGCCCGCGAAGACACAGCGGCGGCAGACACTCAGCCAGTCCCCGAACTGGCCACGGCAACAGGTTAAGCGCTCTTCTTCTACCCAAGGGTAAGAAGATGCTCAAACCCCAGACGCGGAAGCCGAGCCTCGCAGAAAAACCGCTCGATGTGAACACCTAAAAGCCGGAATCGCGGCTCTCTCAATTTGGCTCTCTCCTGAGGAATACAGGAGAAGCAACGATTGTGCCCTGCTGTATCGGCCCTGATCGAAAATCATCCCATGCCCAACCCTATCGAAGTTTGGAAGTCCGAAAAGCATCCGTTCGACGTCTGGCCCGACGTCGAAAAATATGCCGCCGCGCAGACGCCGATGAAGGCCATCGACACGCCTGATCTGGAGCGTATGAAATGGCATGGGTTGTTTTACCGAAAACGCGATGAGCCGGGTCGCTACATGACTCGTATTCGCGTGACGGCTGGCGAACTGTCGGCCGATCAAGCTCGCGAAATTGCATTCATCGCGTACGAACTTGGCCACGGCATCGTCGACATAACAACGCGAGCCAACGTGCAGGTACAGGGGCTGGAAATTGAGCACCTGCCCGCTGTCGTATCGCGACTCGAACACGTCGGGCTTTCTGCAAAGCAAACCGGACACGATAACATTCGCAACGTGTTCGCTCATCCTTTCAGCGGTTTGCAACATGATGAACTCATCGACACACGGCAGCTATGCCATGATGTCACCGAAGTGTTTCTGGACAGCCGCGAATATTCAGACCTGCCGCGCAAACTGAACATCTGCTTAAACGGGACCGATTCGCATTCGGCTCATTTCTGGACTCAGGACTTGAGTTTCCTGGCGACTGAAGTCGATGGCGAAGTGCTGTTTCATGTTTTGCTGGCGGGAACTCAGGGCCAGAATCCTCGGCTTGCCTGGCATCTGCCCGTGCTTGTCCGGCCGGATCAGGTCGTGGACGTAACGCGCTCCATTCTTGACCTGTTCAAGGCCAAAGGGACTCGTGAAAAACGAAACAAGTCACGGCTGCGTTTTCTGATCGAAGACATCGGGATCGGCGGTGTGCTGGAATGGCTCGAACAGGATCTGCCGTTCCCATTGCAGCCTTGTGTGGGGGAACCGATTCCGGCATCCAGTCATGATGAGCTGGTCGGGTGGTTTCGCCAGACTGATGCGAAACTCTGGACGATGGGGATTTCCATTCCGCTCGGGCGCATGACGTGGCGTCAGCTGGAAGGCCTGGCCCTGCTCAGCAAAAAGTGGGGCAACGGACAGTTGCGGACAACTCACGAACAGGGCATTGCCGTCATTAACATCCCTACCGGCTTCAAAAACGCAGCGGCCACCGATGCTGCAGCGCTGGGGCTGACTGTTCAGGCCGATCCCTTCGAGCTGAATACAATGGCATGCACCGGAAGTCAGTTCTGCAACATCGCTGTGACCGAAACCAAGGGGCACATGTTTCAGCTGATTGAAAAACTGCGCAAGCGAGCTCTGAAGCTGCATGGCATTCGGATTCACATGAGCGGTTGTCCGTCCAGTTGTGCTCAGCACTTTACCGCTGACATCGGACTGAAGGGAGTTCGCGTGCGACGGTTGATCGGCACGCGCGAAGGTTTCGATGTGTTTCTGGGCGGCGGGCTGGCGGGGCAGGTTCACATGGGACTGCCATACAAACTCGGGGTCGACGTCGATCAGTTGCCAAACCTGGTGGAAGATGTTGTTAACGAATTCTATCTGAAGCACCGCTCCGGCCAGACCTTCAGCGCGTATTGGCGTGAAAAACTGCAGGCCGCAGAGGCTGCCAAAGTGGGTGACGAAGAGTACAAAGTTCCTGTGTGGTTGTGCGAAGCGTGTGACTTCCATCACAACGGTGAAGACCCGCCCGTGTTCTGCCCCAGTTGCGCAGGCCTGCGTCGAAATTTCGCTCGCCTGGAAGATGGAACAAGCGACGCGGCAGAAGCGGTTTCAGAAGGCGACAGCTTGCCTCCTGTTCGCGACGATGGTTTTCTGTTCGCGGCGAAGAATTCTGACCTGACGTCAGGTGCAGGGCTAACTGTGGAAGTTCAGGGGATTGAATACGCCCTGTTTCGTGTCGGCGACAAAGTTCGTTGCATCGATTCGGCGTGTCCACATGAAGGTGCATCTTTGGCAGACGGCGAATTGCGTGATGACGTGGTTGTTTGTCCGTGGCATAGCTGGGAATTCGATACCTGCACCGGGTGCAGCCTGGAACCCAAGGGGAATGACGTCAGTTCGTATGAAACGCTGATCGATGGTGGCAACATCTTCATTAAGCCGCAGGCAGCGAAGGCCATGCCGGTGAATTCAGCGGCGACTTCGGTTTTGGATCGCATCAAGGGCAGCGGTTCGGCGCGTCCGAAGGCAGTGAAGCCGGTTGAGGCTGTGCTGCAGGTTGTTGATGTCATTCAGGAAACGCCGGACGTGAAAACGTTTCGCCTGAATAACGCAGATGGCGCGATCCCGTTCGACCATCCGGGCAAGTTTGCGAAAGTGTGCATTCCGTCAGATGATGGTGATGTGTGGCGAAGCTTCACCATCAGTTCGCGTCCGGGCGACAAGCACTACCTCGATCTGACGATGAAACTGAACCCTGTTGGTCAGGTTACGCGATACCTGTTCGACAACGTCGGTCCGGGCGATTCCATTCGATTAAAGGGGGCTCAAGGCGGCTTCTTTCTGGATACTCAACAGCATCCCGAACCGCTCGTGCTGGTGTCGGCGGGCAGCGGTATCACGCCAATGATGTCGATTGTTCGGTCGTTGGTGGCTGCTGAAAGTCAGCGACCGGTTACGTTTTTGTATGGGGCTCGCACCGAAGCCGACATCATCTTCCGCAAAGAATGCGAACAACTTGCGCAGGACCATTCGTGGTTCAAATACCGAGTTTCGTTGTCGATGCCTGGCGAATCATGGACTGGATCACACGGACGAATTGATGGCCCGCAGGTTTTGTCAGCGGTGAACGAGCCGACGGCGTGCCGGTACTTCCTGTGTGGCCCAAATGAATTTATGGAGAGTCTGGTTGAAGAGCTGAAGCACGCGAACGTGCCTGCTGAGCGGATTCATACGGAGCAATTTCACGCCGTAAAAACGCCGGCCACGATTTGACGATCTTTCAGCGGCCCCTGGCACAATCATGTCTTCGACGGAACTGCAACCACCACCCAACAGCCATCACGACGCGAACACAGCGTCGCTGCTGCCGATCATCGATGCGCCTGCCAGTCCTCCCGAACCGTTCGACCTGATTGGGGCGTTGCTGAAGGACCAGCAGACTTTATCAGCCGTAGACGTGTTCTCACAGGAGCACTCAAGCGGACTGCCGGCACAAGCGAAGTACTACAACAAGCTGTTGCCCGCATCTTCGCCGGGTGCGGGGCAGCAGTACGGATTCGAAGTTGATCTGGACCTGTGTTCCGGCTGCAAAGCGTGTGTCACGGCCTGCCATTCTTTAAACGGTCTGGACGAGCAGGAAACGTGGCGTGACGTAGGGTTGCTGCTGGGTGGGACGGCGGCGAATCCAATAATGCAGCATGTGACGACAGCCTGTCATCACTGTCTGGAACCGGGCTGCATGACGGCGTGTCCCGTCGACGCGTATGAAAAAGATCCGGTTACTGGCATTGTTAAGCATCTTGATGATCAGTGCTTTGGCTGCCAGTATTGCACGCTGGCCTGTCCGTACGACGTCCCGAAATACAACGCCGCCAAAGGCATCGTGCGGAAGTGCGATATGTGCAGCGATCGCCTTGCCGTTGGAGAAGCTCCGGCGTGCGTTCAGGCGTGCCCTCACGAAGCCATCGCGATCAAAGTTGTGGACAATCAACAGGTGATCGAAGCAGCGGAAACTGATCATTTTCTGCCGGGTGCTCCCGATCCGCAGATGACGTTGCCGACCACACACTTCAAAACGTCGCGTGTCTTTCCTCGAAACACGCTGCCAGCCGACTACCACGCCGTCAACCCGCAACACCCGCACTGGCCGCTGATTATCATGCTGGTGCTGACTCAGTTGTCCGTCGGAGCGTTCATTGTCGGTCAGGTGCTGGAAGCCGTCATCGATTCGTCGTTGCTGACGGAGTTTCGTCAACTGCATTCAACGAGTGCTTTGGGTTTTGGGCTATTGGCGCTGGCCGCCAGCACCATGCACCTGGGCCGGCCTCAGTATGCGTTTCGTGCCATCATTGGCCTGCGACATTCGTGGCTGAGCCGTGAGATCGTCGCCTTCGGAGCGTTTGCCGTAGCAGCAGTGACATTCGCGGCGTTGTGCTGGTTGGATTCGTCTTCGCCATGGATTCCCGCGCTAAGCTGGCTGGTGAGTCTCACAGGCGTGGCCGGCGTGTTTTGTTCCGTGATGATTTATGTGTTTACCGGTCGTGAATTCTGGAGCTTCGGGCCGACGCTGATGAAGTTTGGTCTGACTGGCGCGGTGCTCGGGCTGACCGCAACATGGCTGTCGCTGTTGGTGTTTGGCATCTTTGTTGACGCCACGTCTGCCGACGCATTGCTGCAACAAATCGGCCCTTCTCTGCTAAGAGCACTGGTGGTCGCTGCCACGGCAAAGCTGGTGTTGGAAGGTTCTTTGTTGCGTCATTTGTGGCACAGGCGACAGTCACCGCTGAAACGATCGGCCCGGTTGATTGCGGGGCCGCTGGCCGGAGCGATGTTTGCTCGTTGTGCGTGCGGAGTCCTGGGCGGCATTGTGATGCCCCTGTTTCTGTTGAACGAACTCTCGACGGCCGAACCGCGAGCAGCATTGATTGGGATCAGCGTCACGATGACATTTGTGGCGTGCGTTGTGGGCGAAACACTGGAACGTTACCAATTTTTTGCCGCGTGCGCGGCTCCGCGAATGCCGGGCAAGCTGGCGGAGTGACGGGAACGCGGCCGCCGACGTAGAGAAAGTCGCAGCGACGTCCCCTCAGTTTTGCTGTCTCGCCGATATCGGGGAGGCCCTACGAACGCAGCCTTCGGTTGCAGTAAGGAAATGAACAAACCGCATGACTGAACCTTCCACGCTGCCACCCGCGCCGGCCGACTCAAAGACACCAATCTACCGGACCTTGCGCAACCTCCTGCATCAACAACGCGGGCCGCTTACGCGCGAACTGTTGCTGGAACCGGGGAACTTCGGACTGGGCCAGGTTCCCGCAAGAGTTCGTCCGGATGCCACCACGGATATGGTGTGCGGTTACTGTTCCACCGGCTGCAGTTTGCGAGTTCACCTCAAAGACGGCGAAGCGACCAATCTGACTCCGGCGACTGAGTATCCCGTCAACCTTGGCATGGCGTGCCCGAAAGGTTGGGAAGCGCTTAGTGTGCTGGATTCGCCCGATCGAGCAACCAGGCCTCTGCTGCGTGACCAGACCGGGCGGCTGAATCCCATCGACTGGGACTCCGCCATGACCACGTTCACCGATCGCTTCAAGGCTATTCAGGCGGAACACGGCCCGCACTCTGTTGCCTTTCTGAGTACCGGTCAAATGGCCACGGAAGAGATGGCGTTTCTGGGAGCGTTGACGAAATTCGGCATGGGGCTGCTGCACGGTGACGGGAATACTCGGCAGTGCATGGCGACGGCGGTCGTCGCGTATAAACAGGCATTCGGTTTTGATGCTCCGCCCTATACGTACGCCGACTTCGAGGAATCCGATGTCATCGTGCTGGTCGGCAGCAACCTGTGTATCGCTCATCCCATCATGTGGGAACGAGTCATGCGGAACCCGCATTCGCCTGAAATAATCGTTGTCGATCCGCGAATGACCGAAACCGCCATGAACGCAAGTCAGCATCTTGCGGCTGCTCCAAAGTCGGATCTGTCTTTGATGTATGGCATCGCTCGCATTCTGATCGACAACGACTGGGTGGATCGCGACTACATCGATCAACATACGAACGACTTCGAAGCCTTCGCCGAACATGTGGCGACGTTCACGGACGAACGAGTGACCGCAGACACCGGTCTCAGTGCGAAGCAGCTTCACCGGTTTGCGGAAACGATCCACAACGGCCAGCGCGTGTCGTTTTGGTGGACGATGGGTGTGAACCAAAGTCATCAGGGAACTCGCACGGCTCAGGCCATCATCAATCTCGCTTTGATGACGGGGAATATCGGCCGTCCGGGTACCGGAGCCAACAGCGTCACGGGCCAATGCAACGCAATGGGTTCGCGACTGTTTAGCAACACGACCAACCTGCTGGGCGGGCACGATTTTACCAGTGCCGAACATCGTCGCAAGATCGCTGACATTCTGCAGATCGATGAAGCCCTGATTCCACGCGAAAACAGTTTGCCGTACAACGAAATCATGGAAGGCATTTTGCGAGGAAAGATCAAGGGGCTGTGGGTAGTGTGTACGAACCCCGCTCATTCGTGGATCAACCAGAACCAGTGCCGCGACATTCTGGATCGCCTTGATTTTCTGGTCGTACAGGACATGTATTCAACAACAGAAACTGCAAACATGGCGGACCTGATTCTGCCGGCCGCTGGTTGGGGCGAAAAAGAAGGCACGCTGATCAATTCCGAACGCCGCATAGGCGCGCTTAAGAAAGTTCGCAAAGCGCCGGGCGAGGCGCTCTCGGATTTCAATATCTTCAAACTCGTGGCACACTACTGGGGTTGCGGCGAGATGTTTCGCGAATGGGATTCTCCCGAGGCTGTGTTTCGGATTTTGCAGCGTTGTTCCGAAGGGCAGCCGTGCGACATTACGGGGATTGAAGGTTATTCGCAGATTGACGCGACGGGCGGGATTCAATGGCCGTTTGCGAAATCGGAGGGCGATAAGCAGAAGGCGGAGGTGGCGGCCGAACGACGACTGTTTGCCGACGGCCAATTTTTTCACCCGGACGGACGCGCCAAATTTTTGTTCGAAGCACCTCGACCACTGACCGAACCGCCGAGCCGGAACTTCCCGTTCATCCTGCTCACGGGCCGTGGCACGGTCGCTCAGTGGCACACTCAGACGCGCACCGGAAAATCGGCCGTGCTGCGAAAGCTGAGCCCTCAGCAGATCTTCGTCGAAATCAATCCAGCCGACGCGCGGGCGCTGGCGCTCGAACCGGGCGACATGGCGACCGTGGCTTCACAGCGAGGTCGCCTGCAGGCGCGAACAGTCTGCACTCACAGCGTTCAGCCTGGCCACGTCTTCATCGCGATGCATTATGAGGCGGCCAACCAGCTGACGGATGCCGTCTTCGACCCGTATTCGAAACAGCCCGCATATAAAGCCTGCGCTGTGCAGGTTTCGCGAGTTCACGGCTACAACGAATCTCGCTGACTTGTGGCCGGGGAACAAGCGTTTCGGACGATGAAGGCTGTTTTCCACGAGCCCGAGCCGTCTGCAACAAAAGGCAAACTGCTCTAAGTGAGTCATTTGGCTGCCGCCTCGAGATTCACGTGGCACGGCCCGCGGAAGTTCGTCCCCTGTCCGGGAAATGCTAAGCCCTGCCGTGCTTCAGCCCAGCGTCATTGCTATAAAACGTCGAACATTCTGCTCGATTTTGACGTTTTAAAGGGCCCGGCCGCAGACGGTACGCGGCCTAAACGCTCGGGACGAGCATTTTCCGGATTCGAACTTCGAGCGAATAACAGCGATGTCACTGCAGATCTATCTGGCAGGAAAACTGGTGCCTCAGGAGCAGGCGGTTGTCAGCGTTTTCGACCATGGCCTGTTGTACGGCGATGGCGTGTTCGAAGGGATTCGCGTCTACGGCGGAAAAGTTTTTCTGGAAAAAGAGCACATCGTTCGCCTTTACGAAAGTGCGCATTCCATTCGCCTGCAGATTCCGATCACGCCGGACGAAATGATTCAGGCGGTTCGAGACACCGTCGCCGCCAATAATATCGTGGACGGCTACGTGCGGCTGGTGGTGACTCGTGGAGCTGGCACCCTTGGGATCGACCCCGCTCGCACAAGCAATCCGCAGGTGATCATTATTGCGGACACGATCTCCCTGTACCCTAAGGAATTTTATGACAACGGGTTGAAGCTGGTCACGGCCAGCACGATTCGCAATCATTCGGGCGCGCTTAGTCCTCGAATTAAGTCGCTGAATTACTTGAACAACATTATGGCGAAGATCGAAGGTGCCGACGCAGGCACCGTCGAGGCTTTAATGCTGAACCACAAGGGCGAAGTGGCCGAATGCACGGGCGACAATATTTTCATTGTCAAAGGCGGTGTTTTGAAGACGCCTCCGCCGGACGCCGGTATCTTGGAAGGTCTCACTCGAAATGCTGTGATGAAACTCGCTCGAGACGCTGGTATTGAGGTTCGCGAAGCCCCAATGGTGCGTCACGACATCTTCATTGCCGATGAATGTTTTCTGACTGGCACGGCTGCCGAAGTGATTGCCGTGGTGAGCCTGGACGGTCGCACCATCGGATCCGGAAAACCTGGCCCGGTCACCGCTAAGTTGCTGGATCTGTTTCGCCAGCGGACTCGCGCCTAGCCCTCCCTGTTCTGCGCCTTCTATTACGAGGCCCCCATGCCCCGCAACCGCGACCTGTTTAACGATTCGACGATGACGTTTGGCGAACACCTTGAGGTGTTGCGCGTGCATGTCTGGCGAGCGTTGATTGGTCTGGTAATTGGCGTTGTCGCAGCCCTCTTTTTGGGCGACAAGGTCATTGGCATTCTTAGTCAACCAATCGACGAAGCTCTGCGCCGCAATAACCAGCCCGAAGCCACAGACGATATCGGCGGCATGGACTTCAGCGGCTTTATCAAACAGATGTTCTCGGACGAAGAAAAGAAGCCGGATAAGCCACCGGTCATGGAGGAAGTGCCGGGCGACGATGAACTGACGGTCGATGTTTCTATTGCCAGTTTGGTGGCTGCATTGAAAACCGTCGCTCCGGAACTGGTGGTCGAGACACCAGACGTACCGGAGAAAAAGGAGGCCGCAGAGCCCGACGATGGCGATGCAGACGCAGCGGCCAATTCAAAGGCAGGCTCGGCCGAAAGCTCAGAGCCGGTGGAATCGGTGTCTCTTGTGCTGCGGTCAGATGAAATTGCTCTCTTCAAAAAGACGGCCGACCGATTCAATCGCCCGGTTACTTACAAAGTTGAAGAAGCCTTCATGACCTATCTGAAGGTGAGCCTGGTCGCCGGCCTTGTCCTTGCCGCACCGTGGGTATTCTACCAAGCCTGGCTGTTTGTCGCCGCGGGCCTGTATCCTCACGAACGTAAGCACGTCTACATCTACCTTCCCATGAGCATCGGATTGTTCATGGCGGGGGCCGTGTTCTGCTTCTATTTTGTGTTTCCAATCGTGCTGGACTTCCTGATTCAATTCAACGAATGGATTGGTGTCGAGCTACAGCCTCGGCTGTCGGAATACATCAGTCTAGTGCTGATGCTGCCTGTGATGTTCGGGCTTAGCTTTCAATTGCCGCTGGTCATGTTGTTCCTCGATCGCATCGGCGTGATGACGGTGAAGGGATACCTGGAAAACTGGCGAATGGCAGTCCTCGTGATTGCGATCGTGTCAATGCTGATGACGCCGGCCGACCCCACCAGCATGCTGTTAATGATGTTCCCGCTCGTGTTTCTGTACTTTGGCGGAATTATGCTGTGCCGATTCCGTCCCGGAGCATCAACCGACCCATTGGCTTAACAGGCAGACCGGAGGCAGGTAACTCGCCAATTTGTTCCTGGTAACGCGAAATCCGGGCCCGAAAAATTGGATGAGTAGAAAATCGGTGAGCCGCCTGCTAGCTTTTGCCAACCTTTCAAAGAACGTTTACCCCCCCGCTTTTTCAGTGTCTGGTGATCATGACAGCTCAGGCGATTGCTGGCGTTAGTGCCTCTTCCGAATCGGTTGTAATGACGGAGTATCCGTCACTCGCAGCTGGTGGTATCGGGCAACTATTGGGCAGCATTTACGAATCAATTCCGCTGCCGCTGGGCCTTCCCAAGCTCTCGTACATCTTTGCGTTGGTCACGGCACCGCTCGGTCTGCTGCTGTACTTTCTGCAGAAGGCGTTCGGAGAACGGTATGTGCTGACGAATCGTGCCGTGCAGGTTTGGACGGCTCGAACAGGCCGCAAAGTGGCTGCGATAAATTTGGACGACTACGACCACATCGAACTGGATCAACGCCCCGGTCAGGTTTTTTACAATGCCGCCGATCTTCGCTTTGTCGGCCCTAACGGGGATACAAAGCTGCGTTTGAAAGGCGTCAAGGATGCGGGAGCGTTCAAGAACGCCATCGAGAGCATGCGGACCTCACGGAGCATGGTTCGAGATTCAATGGCTCGGATCGAGGGACGCGGCTAGAAGCGCCCGGCAATACAACAAGTCACCTCAAAAGCCCGGCTTTACCCAAAGCTGGGCTTTTTTCGTGTTAATGTTCGACCACTGGCGGTCCCTGTCGTCGCATGACCAAGCTGGAAAGTCGGCCGGACATGATTGCTTGGCTGTAAATTGTAAGGGCTGGAACGCTCGCCTTGCTGCGAGCGGCAAAGAAACTGGCGACTCAGATTTGAGCCAGTTGGCACAGCGCATTAAGAAACCCCTCACCGTGTCTGAAGTCACAGACACCGTCAGGGGTTTTCTTTTTGCGGCAGGAACGAACTGCCAATACTTCGGGGAGCCGGGCGAGTGTTTTGGCCCGCTGGATGAATCCGCAGAGCAAGTCACCACGTTGCGATGGATGGTTCTCGCCCGGCTTTCCCATATGCCGATACTTACGCCTGACCTTTGCCAGGGTTGTACTTCCCGGGCACATTGCCAACTGGCTTACCGTTGTTTGGATCGAGTGTGACGTAAGTCCACTCAACTTCAGTATAGCCAAGTGTAATGGACTCAGACGGCAGTGGATCGCCGCTGGCCATGCCCTGGAAGCTGTAGCTGGAGACGATGACGTTTTTCAACTTGTACTTCAGGTAAGGTTCCTGCTTGTTGCCGACGGTCGAACAGAAGTGAATTTCCACTTCATCGAAGAAGGTTCCGTTGGCACAGGATTCCTGCAGTTTCGTCGACGATTTGTCAAGCTCACGCATGACAGCGATGTCACCCAAAGTCGTTTCGCCTTTGGTTCGCTGGTGGTCTTTGGCACCTTCAGGAATTGAACGCATGATTGGTGAACTCATTGACTGAATGATGATCCAGTCCTTGTGTCCGCTGTCTGTTGCTTCGCCTTTGATGTCGCCAAGTTTAATGTACGCTGGCATCACTAAATCTCCTCAAATCGGCTTACTGAGAATGACAGAGCCAACGCCGCATGGTCTCTGCTTTCAGCCCCGCTCAGGGCCGTTCTAAACCCATTCTCGCGGATTCGCCGTGAGGGTTGCGTGGATTTGCAGAAAAACTGCACGACGCCCCAATTGCCCTTGCCACGCAAGGGAAATCGTGGGGCGAGGACAAGAGATTCCCGTGGTTGTAGAAGCTTCCGGGCTGATCACGAGCAGCCGGGAAAATCATGACCGCAAGTGTGCAGGTGATCAGTCTTCCGACGGCATGGGAGAATTTTTTATGCCTCGACGATCTGCCGAACTGCTGGCATCCTGCTGGCGCGCCAGCGTGCGAGTTTGGTAGTCGTCGTGCAGCAGCAGATTCAGCAGCGAATCGCCGAATTCTTCCCAGACAACCTCTTCGTCGGTCTCACGAGGGAATGCAAATGTGATCATCTGCTGCGATTCCTGTTCTGACAGATATCGCTCAAGTGTCCCCGGTCGGGATCCTTCCGGCAGCGAATAGAAATCAAAATCCAGCCAGTCGGCAACTTCCCGAGCAGTCGCGGCGGCACCCGCGCTGGCCGCCATCGCGCCTTTCGTGCCGGGAAACGTGCGGATGTGGATTACCCGTTGAGGCCTCGTCTTGTTCAGCAGTTCGCGCAGCAGCCGAATTTCGGGCTCTTCAGCAGACAGGGGCTTCGGAACAGCGCTTCGGTCCGTGAATTGCCGATTCAGGACCACTCCGTTGGCGTTTGTCCCCTTCTGCATCGCTTCGCCATCTGGGTTGGCGTTCCGAACGATGGTGGCTTCGATCCCGCCAAGAATGATTCCGTTTTGGTGGATGTGCTGTGCCAGCTTTTCCGTCAGGTCGATCGCGGCGGGATCGTGTCCGGACAGACTGCCGAGAATTAGCGTGCGGTAACCGCCCTGCCCGACGGAAATGGCCTGAACCGGGCGATCGCCAGCGCTTTTTCCAAGTTCCTCCCACGCAAACGGCTTTGGTGCCGACACGATGCCGCGAGTGAGATCGCTGCTGGCGATTCGTGGCGACTTAGCTTCACTTTGATCGAAGACCGGCATCGGAATGTCGGCCACCGAACGAGTGGTCACGTCAACGGTGGGCGTCGAATCGAACTTCGGAACGGAAGAACATCCGCTCAGCGTGAAGCTGATTAGCAGCAGCGTTAAATACAGCGTATGACGTAATGTCCTAACGCGGCGAATGTGAGTGAGGAACCACATCGCAAAACTCCAAATGCCTCCTGAAGTCATTCGCCGGTGGGCGAGTGACTTCGGAGGCGATATTAAGAACGAAAGACGATCCAACGTCGTTCGTTCAGGTTAGTCGTCAATTCCCAGGTGGTAACACAGTTGTTCAAACCGCTCCTGGAATTCGTCACTGGAAGAATGCACGTGCTCCGCTTCCGTGATGAATCGAATGTTTTCATCGCACTGGACGCCATTTTCAGATAACGCCCATTCATAGCCTTCGTTGTCGTGCCCGTAAACGAACAGAAGCTTGTGTTCGTCCAACTGCACTTCCATGGGCTTGCGAGGATTCAATACCGCGATGCCGCAACAGCCGTCATCAAGCAGCAGGTCTTCAAAGTCGTAGAGAATGCTTTGCAGCACCGGCATGTCGATTTGTTCGCGGTACAAATCGGTGTGCTCGCCGTTCGATTTGTCGTGACTGGTTTCCAGCACAACGTCCACCGATTCGCCTAGTGGATCGAGCAGCGAAAGAAAGGTGTCGAATAGTCGTTCGCGAGTTACAGACGACATGAGTACGGGGATGCGAGCTCCGGATTCCTGGTCGACATACCATTCATGACGGAAGCCGGTACGCGGCTTGACGTCAAGGTGATAAGCGGGTCTCACGGCGTCGGTTAGCGTAAAATCGCCGTACCGAGCGACACTCATGTGCTCTTCCAACTGAGCTTCTGTCAGGTTGCGAAAGCTGCTGACTCCCTGCGGAGTTTCGCTGTCGCGGTAGTTCGACTTGAGGAACTTTTTCAGAAATCCCATTGGGGCCTCACATCAGTCTCGTCTGGCTGCAGTGCCGCAGCCATTGTGGCGACGGCGAAAAAAGTGTGTTCTCGCTGGAAACCTAGCATGCGTTCGGGCGATAAAGAGGACGTTTTGCCTCCATCCGGCAATTCCTGCGTTTCCGTTTCGGCGCTGACACGAACGCGGCGTCCTGCGAAACTATTCGGGTGGTGCCGCGGGACCTGCAACCCGGACAATCCGCGCTCCCGGACAATCTGATTGCTGGCAGAGTCGCTTCAGCCGATGGATTGCCTGTAATCGCGCAGATCCCTGCCTCTACTTTCAGGTCGGACAAGTTGGAAAAAACACGCTCAAACCGCTTTCTGTTGCGATTCCACGGCCAATGCCGAGGGGCCTGGATTCGGCTGGTGTGCGCCGTCGCAATATTGTTGTCTGGCACGGTGGGATTTCTCCCCATCGCCGCAGGTGATGAGCCTGTGACAGACGGCGAGAGTGCTTCGGAGGCATGGTTTGTAATGAAGTTCGATGGCAAGCCTGTGGGGTTCGAACGCGTCAAATCGCATGTCCTGCCAGGCACGAATCCACCGCAGTTTTCTCGCGTTCGTCGCACGCGGCTGAAGCTGCAGCGTCTCGGACAGGATCTGACGGTCGAAGCGACACTGATCACAACAGAATCGCTGACCGGACATTTGCTGGAATTCAGCCTTCAAAGAACGGATGGTTCCGGGGCTCGAATCGAACGCAGCGGTCGCTTTCTGCCAGAAGAACGGGGTTACCAGGTGACCGATCGAGCCAGCGCATCGGTTCGCACGTTCGATCTGCAGACGGACGGCGTGGTTCAATCGCCGATCGTTTCTACATGGTTGCCCAGTCTGGTTGCTGAAGGCATAAAGCGAGTGACGCGGCCCGTGCTGTTTCCTGAATCAATGGCGGTCGCGGACGTCACCGCCGAAACCCGCCGCAGCCGACGAATTCACGACGACCAACGCCGTTCCATTGAAGTCACCCCGATCCACTTCTACCCGCAGCTCGACCCGCTTAAGTCGACGCAGTTCTTTGTTGACGCAAGCGGCGCCGTGGTGCGGCAGGAAAAACGAGTGCTCGGTGGCCTGCTGTCGATGGAACTCACAACGGCCGACCAGGCTCTCGCGGCGATTTCAGGCCAACCACTGGACCTGGATGTTCGGTCGCTGATTCCCATCGACCGATTGTTGTCCACCGGCGCGGAACGACAGCAACTTGTGATCGATCTGACGGTAAAAAGTGGCTTTCTGAACGATATTCCGGAGACAGCGTTTCAGAAGGTGAGCCGTGTTGATGCGTCAACTCTACGAGTCACTCTGACAACGCCCGAACTTCCGCCCATTCGCGCCAATACGTCGTTTCGTCAGGCGAAGCAGCAGGCGATTCCACCCACTCGCTGGATGCAGCTAGAGGATCCCATCCTGCAGCGTATGGCGGCGACGGGGTCAGGAGGAAAGACGTCAGATGGTGAAGTGTGCCAGCAATTGGAACGGTTTGTGCAATCGAAAATCAGGCACTCGGCGTTCTCCATCAATCTGCAGTCTGCCGCAGACGTGGCTCGCACATTACGCGGTGATTGTACGGAACACGCCGTATTGCTGGCTGCCCTGATGCGAGTCAACGGGATTCCATCGCGAGTGGTCGGAGGGCTGGTACACACCAACCGCCAATATGGATTCATGGGCCATGTCTGGGTTGAAGCATTGGTCGAAGGCCAGTGGATTCCGTTCGATTCTGCAACCAGCGCGCATAGTCATGGCACAACTCATTTAAAGCTGACTCATTCCAACTTAAACGATGAAACAACCGGAGCTATTTCGCTGTTCCTGCCTGTACTGGACTTAGCCGGACGAGCGGCCATCAAGGTCGTCTCGCAACAATAACATAGTGGCCCGTCGATTTGCCGGCCTGCCAACAAACGGCGGTCTTCGTGGTTCATTCCGAGTTGACAAGCTGCGTATAATCGATTTCACGCCATTCGTTCGTACCCGATGTTGGCCAACACTCATCTTTCGCTTGAGTTTCCGATCCCATGCCACTGCGAACTGACTCTCTTGAAGAACCGCAACTAAACCTTACGCCGATGATCGACATCGTGTTTTTGTTGATCATCTTCTTCATGGTGGGCACACGTTTCAGCGAAATCGAACAACAGTACGACATCGAACTTCCCACAGCTTCAGCCGTCGAACCCATGACCAGTCGCCCGGACGCCATGGTGCTGAACGTGGCTCGCAGTGGCGATGTCACCATCGACGGAAAGATCGTTCCGGCGGATCAGTTGCTGGCGCGGCTCGAAGCCGCTCGCAAAGCATACGCCGAACAGGCGGTGTTGATTCGAGGCGACGGTGAAGGCGTGTATCAGTCCATTGTCGATGTTATGGACGTGTGTCACAAAGCACAGATCCATCGCTTTTCACTCGCATTTCAGCCGCGAGTTCCCGGAGCCGCTCCATGACGGTTCTTCGGCAGTTGATCGCAAAACTCTGGCACGGCCAGCAGCTAAACGGCGACGACATTGTTGCATTAGTGCTGCTGCTTGCGATGGTCGCATCGTTGTCGCACTTGTTCACGATGTTGGTGACTCGTTGGGGAGACCGCCACATTCTGGTGAAGTCGCTGCTTGCGTCGTTGCTTGTGCATACGGTTTGCCTGTTGGGGCTTGAGGTTTTTGATCCGCTGGATCCGATGTCGCGAGTGACTGCGGCTGAAGAAATCCGGTCGCAACAAGTGGTGACTCAGATTCTTGCCGAAAGCGAAGACACCCTCGCACTGCGCGAATCCGGCAACACGCCGATTCCTGATAAACCGACGTCGCCCGATGTGGAACTTGCCCGCCTGCCCACTGACGCTCGTATCATGGAGCCGACTGACGTTCCGGATCGCGAAGCCGAAATGCTGGACAGCCTGCAGGCCGACGCGGAAGACGTGTCTCAATTTGAACAATCGACTGCACCGGAAGCCGCCATTCGGGTGGATGCCGGAGTTGAAGGCAAGCGGGTTGTCGCTGCCAACGACATGGCCGCCGACATCCAAACGATGCTGGAACAAAGTAAGTCCGACGTCTACACGCCAAGCACAGAACGCCGGACCACCAAACCGGGAGACATTCAGCCTGACGACCAACCGCAGGAACGCGACATGTCGTCCGGCAAAGTTCCTCAAATCGATACTGAAGTGGTGACCGAAGACGTGTCTATTGCGACCGCTACAAGTCCGCTTCCCGACGCGGTTTCGCTGCCGACCGACGAGACATCAGAGAACATTGAACGTCGCACGGCTCCGTTGTCTGGCGCTGATCCTCTGGAAGTGGCCGGATTGAATGTCGAACAACCCAACAAGCGGACCATGCCGGCTCGTTCTTTTGAGTCACGATTGCCGCGTCCGTCGCGAGCCATGATCAACGACGATCCGGGCGAACGTCCGGTGCGGCAAAGTTCGCTTTCGCCGCAAACGCCGATTCCGCTTTCGACCGACTATGACGAAGTACGCCGAGGTGAGACGTCTGTCCATGTGACGGATGCTTTGCAGTCGGCTGCCGCCATGGTAAATGCTGACGTCAACAGCCTGCGGCGAGACGATTCGCGTTCGGCCACGTACAAGTTGCGAAATGTGGAACAGCGCAAAGAAGCGGCCAGAAGATTTGGTGGTACGGCCGAATCCGAAGCTGCTGTGGAACTTAGTCTTCAATGGCTTAGCCGCATGCAGTCGCCGGACGGGCACTGGGACGCTCAAACGTTTGGTGCCGGGCAGGTTCGCGTCGACGAATTTGGCGTGCCACGCGATTATGCCGGACGCGACTCAGACACCGGCATCACGGCGCTGGTTACGCTCTCGTTCTTAGGCGCTGGCTACACTCATGAAAGCGGCAAGTATGCGTTAAACGTTGACCGCGCGATTCACTGGCTGATCTCTCAACAGGACAAGGACGGAAGTCTGGCCGGCGACGCTCGGTACTTCGCGAGAATGTATTGCCATGCCATGGCCACATATGCTCTGGCCGAAGCGCTTGGCATGCAGGATCGCATGCTGCTGGATCCGATTGTGAACCCGTCGCTTGTTTTCGCCGGGCCAACCGTGGCTAACGGTGTTTCGACTTCGTTTCTGATGCAGTGCGGCGTGGCTCCGTTTGGTATCGCAGCGTTGAATGGTAGTGCCTACGGCACATATGCCGATGCGACGGCCTACAACCTGCGAAAGGTGGACGATGTCGACCTGCGAGCCGCTTTGTTGCGAGCCGTGACTTATACGGTCAGCCAACAGGATCCGGACAGCGGCGGCTGGCGCTACAAGTTTGGGCAGGAAGGCGACATCAGCATGTTCGGCTGGCAAATGATGTCTCTGAAAAGCGCTTCGATCGCCGGCATTCAGATCAACCCTATCGTGCGACAGCGAATGGTCGACTTCCTGAACAGCGTTCGTCAGGGCGAACACGGTGGCCTGTTCGGTTACCGTCGATCTGTGCTGATCAATGGGAAGGAAACTGAACCCATTAGCCCCGTCATGACAGCCGAAGCGCTTTTCTGTCAGCAGATGCTCGGCTACCCTCGCGATTCGGCAACCAGCCAGGAAGCCGTGCAGTACATGCTGCAGAACATGCCGCAGCTTTCGAAGCTCAACATGTATTATTGGTACTACGGGACATTGGCCATGTACCAATACGGCGGCCAGCCGTGGGAAGAATGGAACAGCGTTGTCCGCGACACGCTGATTTCCGAACAACGACGCGACGGTGCTTACGCCGGTAGCTGGGACCCCAATGGCCCATGGGGCAAATACGGCGGACGGCTTTATTCCACCGCCATCTCAACACTGACGCTGGAAGTTTATTACCGACTGCTGCCGCTGTACCGCATGAATGACCGGCGCGACGATGCGGTCGGCAGTGAGTAACACGGGACGTTCTTCTGCCGGTTCAGCCTACAGCACGCGGCATACCAGCATTTTTAAGTACGCCGTTTCCGGGCACGTTGCTGACACCGGATGGTCTGCTGGCTGGCCATGCTGTTCCAGGATCTGGATCGTCCGTCCCGACGTTCGCGCCACATCCGAAATCATCTCACTGAAGTCTTCGGCCGTCACGAGGCCCGAACAACTGCACGTCACCAGAATTCCGTCAGGCTTCAAGACGTCCAGCGCCAGAGAATTTAAGCGACGATAACCTTTTAGAGCTCGATTCAAGCCGCCTCGAGTCTTCGCCATCTTGGGTGGGTCCAGCACGATCGAGTCGAATGATTCGTTCTGGCTCGCCATCGATTCCAGCTCCGCCCGCACGTCGCCTTTGCGGTATTCACAGCGATCTGCCACGCCATTCAGTTCTGCATTTGCGGCGGCCAGTTTCAAAGCCGATTCTGAAGAATCAATCCCCAGCACGTGTGCCGCCCTGCCCTGTTTTGCGGCTGCGATACCAAAGCCGCCAGCGAAACAGAACGCATCCAGCAGTCTGCCATTCAGATATTTTGCTGCCGCATGACGGTTGTTTCGCTGGTCGAGATAGCAACCGGTCTTCTGGCCTTCCTGCACGTCCACACCAAACTGGATACCGTGTTCGTCGATAAATAACGGACGCGGTGGTGCTTCGCCGGCGACCAATCCATCAGCGGCCTCCAGACCTTCGGCATCGCGCATGCCTTTTTCTGTGCGTAGCCAGATTCCGCGAGGCGACAATTCGGCCTGTAGTGCAGCAACGACGGCTTCGCGCCGCAGATAGATGGCAAGACTGGTGAACTGCACCAGCAGGTAGCCGCCGTAGAAGTCGACGGTCAGGCCGGACAGAGCATCGCCTTCACTGAATACCAGCCGACAACCAACGTTGGCCGACGTGAGGTCAAAGATTCGTCGACGCAAAGCGATTGCTTCACGAATTCGGTCGTGCAGAAACTGGTCCGTGACACCTGCGGCCTGATCCCACGAATACAATCGTACCTTGATGTTGCTGTGAGGATTCCACAGGCCGTGAGCGATGAATTTTTTTCCGCCCGCTGCCCACAGCTCAACTTCCGCGCCCTCAGCGGGTTCTTCGCCTGTGGGAGTTTCGACGCCATCAATTGCGGATTCGAACACCCACGGATGCCGCCCGAAAAACGGTTGAGCCTTGCGGTCTTTCAGGATGACTCGGACGGAACCGACGTCAGCTACTGCGTCGTCGGTGGTTGGTTCTGACATGAAGTTTTTTCTGCCGTTATTCTTGTTACTGGCTTATTGGCGAGCCTGAAGGATCTGCTGTTCCATCTCTTCGATGTAGGCCAGCAATCGAGCTCGTTCGCTGGCGAAATGCCGCACTCGTAAAAGAGATCGGACGCGAGTTTTCAGTTCCAGCGAATTGACGGGCTTGGTCAGGAAATCGTCGCAACCGGCGTTGACCGCTTTTTCGATGTCACCCATCTCGTTCAACGCAGTCACCATTAGTACGGGAATACTCCGTTTCTCCGGATCAGCCTTCAGTTGTTCGCAAACTTCGTAGCCGCTCATTCTGGGCATCATGATGTCCAGCAGGATCAGGTCCGGCTGGTGAGCGTCCACGGCTTCCATCGTTTCCTGGCCATCGTTGGCCATCAGGATTTCGTAGTTTTCATCGGCCAGGTAAGCGTCCAACAATTCGCGATTTTGTTCGTTATCGTCGGCGATCAACACCCGCGAACCCGTTAAGTCAATGTCGTTTCCAGACATTCTGTTTTCCTTCTTCAGTATCAGCGTGAGCACAAATGCATCCAAGCGGACGATGATCGCCCTGATCGACGAAGTATACGCGAACAGGCCGCGAGCGAAATCGAATACGGTTCGGGATAAGGTGGTTCGTAGAATTGGCCATGAACAAACGACTGGAGTTGACGCTACGGAAGAGTTGATACGCGGAACGCTGGGACACCTGGGCCGGGGATGTCTTTCCAAGGACGGGATTTCTCTCACCGAGTCGAAAGACCACTCAAAGTCCCTACTTCGGTTGCTCAAAAGCCTGCCTTGTTTCGGCAGCACTGGAGTGGCGAGAAATCGTAGCACCCTGCGATGCGAGTTCGGTGTCTGATTCAATAGGGGCGGGGGGGCTTTTGCGACGCCCCCGGTCCGGGATCACCATTCTGGAGCCCCAACATCCGGCAGGCATTTTTGCGACATCTTTAGGCGGATGAATTCCTGGCAGTCGTCATTCGCCAATTTGGCTCGTACATCTTCGGCGATATGTTCGCGATCAAGATAGCGATCGTTGAATGCCTGCACAGCCTCCGAGACTGTTAATCCGGTCGAGTTCTGCTGGATATAGTTCACCCACCCTGCCAGCCTTGATTCGAACGTGGAACCCGAACCGAACAGTCGCTGCCTCAGCAGCTGCAATCGCTCCTCCGGCGAGAGCGCATGTCCTGACTCACCAGGTAGCACTTGAACGAACATGGCCTTGTATTCCCAAGCATTCAGTACCGATGCCGCAATCATCGATCCGTCTTCCCGTTGGAACCGTGATAAAGCGTCGCTACTATTTGTGTCGTGCAGCTTGTGAAACAGAGCCTGAGCATTGGCTTCAGACAGATTTGGGCCGGAAGACAACGTCCATCGATACAAATCATTGTTCTCGAAGAATACAACCGCTGAATTATTGAGTTGAGATTGCTCTGTCCACTTAACGACACGGCAAGCTACGGTGATTGGCGAGACTTTCGCTGCTTTTGCGATACGTTGAAGTGTCTTGAAATCGACCGTTGATGTTGGGTCGAGGCTAGCTTCCAGCCGTTCCAGTGGCAGTAGCAACTCTGCGGCCAAGCGATCGGCCTCGCGCTCCTCTGTCTTCGTCGACCGAAACGGGGCACTATTCACAATGTCGGCGGCCGTTCCCTGAACGATATGGGCAAGTTCATGTGCAAGCGTGAAACGCCGTCGAGAAGGCTTGGCAGCAGTATTCACACGAACGATCGTTCTTGGCCCTCCGTACCAGCACCAACCTTCGCGTCCAGAAAGCTCAGCGTGGCGAACTTCAACCCCAAGTACTTTCGCCAGTTTCTCAGGACCGTCCGGAAATGAGTCCGCAGCGATCCTTCGCGATTCCTCTTCCGTCATTACACGGCTGCCGGCTTCAACGTTGGAATATCCAAGGCATCTCGCAAATCGTCGAGAAGCAATTGCTGTGTTGCCAGATCCATATCTGCGGTGTCACCAGTACGAAACTGACTGCAAATCTGTGGGTGGAGCTGCAACAGCAAACTTATCTGGCGGCCGATGTCTGTGTCCGGTAACTGTACGGTGTCCACACGAACATCTCTCATGTCGGCCGGCAAAGAAACACCACCAGCGACTGTCAGGTCAAAGTCATCAAGATTATTTAGATTTTTCATGACAAAACTCCCATCTGTTTGAGATGCATCGTCGCTGCCGCAGTCGACAACTCGTACAGATTTACATCCAGTTCGTCACTCCTTTGGGCTGTCTCCTCAAATCCGACTGAGGTGTAAAATTTCTGATTCGCGATAGGAAACAGCGAAAGTCGTCCTCGCAAGCCAACTTCCACACTGTGGATCATAGCGTAGCGTAGTAGTGAAAGACCAGCTTTCCGGTATCTAGGTTCGCGGACTAGAATATCTCGATTCGCGGGCGAAGTTGCCACCAATTCGACAAACACTGTCTTCTCAATGGGGTTGAGCCATGATTTGACGCCCAACTCGTAGATCATCGCTCCCTGGATAATTCCATCGTCCGAACGAACACAGACAGCCTTTCCGCTTGGTCGATTCAATACTCGATTGGATACGAAGCTGGCCCAATTCCAAGTGTAATCTGGCTGATTCTGCCGCTCAACTGCGTCGGTTTCGTCCCACCAGTTGGGTTTTTGCCAATGTGCGGACAGTGACTTCGCCGATTCGCGGTCCAGTTCGTCGAACTCGCAAAGCTCGATTTGCTTCGTCGAAAGATTGAACAGGGCCGCTTTCAAATCTCGTAGTATCGACGTCATGAACGATGTGTTGGTGTCAAAGCAGAACGGATGAGTAAATTCACGGCGAGGCACAGCCGGGTATTTTAGCACAGAAGATCGACAGCACATCCGTGGCCGTGTCCAGTGAACTGGCTCTCAACTGAAGGGCGACAAAGCGGAAAACTGGTGGTCGGTGGCAGTTTGCACTGGTGATGACTTAATCGCGTCGCGTTGGAGCCGGTGCAGCGGAGCACACAGAGCCTTGCAAGTGCTCACCGTCGTCCACGCCACCTTCACCTAGCTTGCTGTCATCCCAGTCAGTATAGGTCTAGGTAACGCCGGATACTTTTTCAGCTAAGAGAGAAAAGTCTGGGTCTATTTCTCAGTCAGCTTACCATCAGCGATGAACTGATCTCGGAGGGGCCTGTATGATGTCCATGCTGCCCGACCTGTTTTTCGAGCGGTGGAGTCTTTAAGAACGGTGAACTCATAATCTACATCGCAAGCAAAGGCTTCGGCGTATGAGGGAACCCTTGCGGGTAATAAGGAACACCTGTGGGTTCAGTAAGGCGATTTCTGAGCGTCAGTCCGGCGCCGGGACAATCACGAATTTGTCAAAGGAACAGCCCGGGCGACTCACTTTGTTCCGCTCGGGGAATACGTGTATTGGGCAGGTGACGTCAGTTCCATTGTTTTGGCGCCGTCCAGCGTTGAAAGATTGCTGGGCGAAGCCATCGTGGCCGTCTATTCAGCCGCTGACTGTGACAACTTCCATTTCAGCCAGCCGTAAATGGTGGCTCCGATTTGCTTGTAACCTTCACCGTTGGGGTGAACGCCGTTGTTGACTGGGTAACCGTCAACCGGGTCGAGATTTAGTTCGGTCGGAACGATGCTCATTAGTGCGTCGCCTTTGTTCTTGACGTACTCCAGTTGACGCTCAACCAGGCGATGCTGGATTCGCTTCCAGCCCCAGCGTGTGTAGCGGTCTTTGTAATTCGCCTCGAAAGCAGCCTGGCGAGCATTTGGCGGAGTCGTCAGGCAGAAGCCGATCTCAGCCTTTGGGGCCACCTTTCGGATTGCCGCCAGCAACGGATCGGCGCTGTTGAACATCGCGTCGATGCGAGCGTTTACCAAAGCGGCATCATCGGGCGGCGGATGAAAGCAATCGTTGATTCCCAACATGATCACCACGTAATCCGGCGGCACTCCGTCGCAGTGTTCTTCCAGATATTTCGGGAAATTGAGTTCGGGTTTTTCTTCGTCGTTCAGAAAGACAAAGGGGCTGCTGCGCATGCGGCGTGCCGGGTCCGGTTTCGGTTCGTAATGGGTCGCAAACCGTTGCCACGTCCAACCGCCGTAACCTTCATGGCCGACTCCCGCTGTGGCTCTGCCCGGTCTGTTTGTGCCCAGCATCTCCCATTTCGGATTGCCCGGTTGCGAAAGCAATCGAGCGATCTCATTGGGGTAAGCGGTCGCATTGGTGAGGCTGTCACCGATGATCAGCAGGCGGATCGGGCGGTCAAGCTGATCACCTGATTTCGCGGAGACGACGGTCAGAACGGTCGAGGCCGTTTCCAGTGGCTTGCCGTCCTTATCCGACACGGCGATTGTCAGTTTGTGATCTCCAACATCGTCGCTGGCAGGTGTGACGAACCAACGATCACCTGCGGACTTACCAACGTCGCATGTGACGTCGAACTGGTAATCGGCGGGCGTTTGAGTCAGGACAATGTTGTCAAAGAAGATTGCGGTGGGGACTTCTGGAACCGCGTAGATCGCGGGCGGCAGTGTGAGCTGCAGTTTCTGAGTCGCTGTGGGCGACTGAGCCGCAACTGTTGATGTGCCGTACATGGACAACAACAGGACGAGTGAAATTCGCATGAGGTACTTCTGCCAGTTTCGGAGGGTTCGGTTTGGTAAGTTCTGCAGCGGCGGCAGATTCGCGAATCGATCGTTAGCTTGGTTTGATCTCACGCCAATCCAGTTCGTGAGGCAAAATTTCCCGGCGAGCCGACTCGGCAGCGGCGAGGCCCGCGGCTTCGCCCATCGGAACGGAATTGCCAGTGACGCGGTAGCTGGAATGAGCGATGAAGTCGCCGCTAATGCAGCGTCCTGCCACCAGCAGTCCATCAACGTCGGCGGCGACCAACGCAGGGTACGGAATGTCGTACGGCTTCAGGCCGCCTTTCTTGAATTCACGACTGATTTCCTTGTTCCCGTGCGCGTTCAATGCGTGAACGTCGATCGCAAACTTGGCGCGGCACACGGCTTGTTCGTGCCGCAGTCCTTTTGCCAAATCTTCCGCTGTAATTTCATAGCGTCCCTTGATCCGTCGCCCTTCGCGGACTCCGATTTGTTCGGCCGTCGCGACAACGGAAATATCTTTCCACGGCCCGCCCACCTTTCGCAGGCCATTGATGATGTCGTGGACCTCCCGACGCGCACGAATCGTGGCTTCGGTAATGGCGGAGGCATCGAACGCGGACACACCGTATTCGTGATTCGTCATGATCGAATAGATACCGCTGTGCAGGTGCCGCAGTGTGGGGCCGCGATACGAGGGACTCACGCCGTGTTCTTCCATCAACTTCAGCAACAGAGGCTTTGCCTTGCGGCTGTCTTCACGGATGTAGGGCCGCACCGCTTCAGGATCAACGCCCGTCAGAAGCGCGAGCATCGACATGGGCTGGCATTCGCAGTCTGCTCCCGTACCAACATCAAACCGGCAGCCCGCGTGAGCCGCCAGATCACCGTCGCCGCTGCAGTCTATAAACCGATCGGCGAGCCAGGCTTCGCGGCCCGACTTTGATTCGGTCAGCACGGCCGCCACACGATTGTGTTCGTCCGTGACCGCTCCGGCCAGTCGTGTATGAAGGCGAATGTTAACACCTGCTTCGACACATAATTCTTCGAGTACTAGTTTGGCGATTTCCGGATCGTAAACGGTGCCATGAGTGTTCTTCGCAACCTCACTGCCGCGCGACGAAAACTTCGTCAGTAGTTCGGCCATGATGCCGGACTTGTTTTCGGAATCCAGAATCTTCGTCAGCAGGCCGCATGTCCACACACCGCCCAGGCAGCCCGCCATTTCAATCAACTGCACCGACGCTCCCGCGCGAGCCGCCGCCAATGCTGCGCCGATTCCTGCCGGTCCGCCACCGCAGACGAGCACGTCAGTCTTGCCGGCGACCGGGATTGCTCGCTGCTGTTCAACAAGCTGCGTGCCGTCTGCGGACAACATTCCATGCGTCTGCAGGACGTCGCCGCTGACGGGGTTGGTTACTCGCGTGGCGTGTTTTTCATCAGCCGCCGTGTCTGACGACGTCAAAGCTGAAGACAGGACCAGCCCGCCAGCCGTAGCCTGCAGAAACTGACGTCGTGAGTGATCGCCTTGTGTCATCGTTTTGCCTTTTCGACGCTACCGATATGGGTTTGAGAGGCGTGCTCGACGAATGAGCTCGCTGAATTTCCGACTGGGACCAACCAACATCTTTGCTGGAATGTCGGCTTGCGTAAACCGCGCTGGCAAAATTTCATAGTCGGCGGACCGATTGCGTGCGAAGGAACATTCCGTAGCAACTGTGTCGCCTCCAAAGATTTCGAGCGTTGCAACGCGAATTGCTGCCGAAGTTTCTCATCGCTCGTCCTCAGCACTCTCCGCTGCTTTGAGCTTGCTGTCGTGCCAGTCGGCGTAGGTTTGTGACGTGCCGGAGACCTTCCAGGCGTCTCGGCCGTTAATGTTTCCTGCGTTTACCACTGCCCCGCCGGCGCTGGGACTCCTGAACGGCACGTCTTCTGTGAAGATGTAGTAGTCTGAGTCCGCTTTCTCAATCAACTTGCCATCAACGATGAGTTGATCGCGAAGACTCTTGTAGGATGTCCACGATGGCAGACCTGATCGTCGAGCCGTTGAGTCTTTCAGAACGACAAATTCGTCATCCACTTCTCGAGCATACGCTTCTGTACCGACCACGTTCAACACGAAGAGTGGGGATTCATTTGCGGACGGTGCAGGAGTTCTGTTGATCACCGGCCGAGCTTGCAGAAAGTTGAGTCCGAGTACGGGGAGTACGATTTTGAGTTGATGCAGGAAATACTCCATATCGGCAACGTCGGATTCCGGAAGTGGAGGAGTTTTGGGCAGCGTGTCGTTTTGAATGTGCGCTCGGCCCGCTTCGTAGCCCAAACTGACAAGTCGGCTTTCCAGATACCGCCCGTGGGCCTTCGTAATGTTTTGGTCCTTGCTGATGACCACAAGGCACCGAGTCCAGAAGTCCTTCTTTTCGTCCTTGTCGTGCGACTTCAGTCTTTGCAGAACATCATCTCCTTCGCCGACATAAACCGTGTCGCGAGTTGGTTGTTCGGGGTCCGGCCCCACTAATATGTAGATTCCTGTGCGCCGAACTTCTTCTCGTTTGGCTAGTTCGGCGAGCTGAGAACGTGGGGCGACGAGAATCATTCCCGTCCAGTTGATGATTTCAGTGGTCATTATCCCGGAAGCGTCACCGTCGACGAGATGCAGGCGAATAGTTTTTCCGACCATGGATTATGATTCCGGTTGTATTCCTGGTCTTTCAAGGATCCCCGTGATTGCACGTCGGGAAATTGTATTCGAGTTGCGGCAATGTGCGAACTGACGTGGCTGGGTGTCATTCTAACTCCTTAATGCGACCTGGTGAAGTTTGTGCGTCGTCCTGACATCGAATACCATGCCCGCACTGCCATAGCCGTTGTTCGGCTGCCAAGTCCCCGTTCGTTTTCCCACGTGCCAAAGCCCTTCTCATGCGAGAACCCCGCTTCACAATATTCGTCACTCTTGCCTGTGCGATGCTCTGTGTTCCCACAGTCGCTGTGGGCGCGGAGGAATCTCAGCCGATGAACGAGCCAGCATTTCGCATTGGTACGTTTTCTGCCGACGTCACGGTGCCGCTCGATCATCGCTGCATGGGCGTTTTGCCAACGAAAACCAAGTTCGTCAAAGACCCGCTGGAAGCGCGTGGCTTTGTGCTCCTCGGTGCGGAAAAACCGATTGTGGTTGTGGCTGTCGATTGGTGCGAAATCCGCAACGGCGCGTACGATCAATGGCGTGAAGCGGTCGCCAGTGCCGCCGGGACGTCGCGCGAACGAGTTCTTGTGACCAGCCTGCATCAGCATGACGCCCCGGTTGTTGATGCTGGAGCGGCGAAATTGCTGCGCGATGTGGGCCTGCCGAATGAACTGTATGACGAAGCATTTCACGCCGAAGTGCTGCAACGAGTTTCGGCCGCCGTCAAAGACGCGCTGTCGAAGGCAGTGCCGGTGACTCACGTGGGAACTGGACAAGGCAAGGTGGAAAAGCTGGCTTCGAATCGGCGAGTCGTCCGCGAAGATGGTCGCGTTACCTTCGGCCGAGGCAGCCGCAGCGGTGGCGATGCTTTCATGAGCGCCGCACCAGAAGGACAAATCGATCCCTTCGTCAAAACGATTTCGTTCTGGAACGAGAAAACACCTATCGCCGCCCTTAGCGTCTATTCCATTCACCCGATGAGCACCTATGGAGAGGGACTCATTTCGGCAGACTTTGTTGGGCTGGCTCGTCGGCTGCGGCAGCACGACCTGCCGGACGTGATGCAAATTTACGCATCCGGTTGTAGTGGCGATACCACGGCGGGAAAGTACAACGATGGTTCCGATGCGGCTCGACACAAGATGACTCAACGGCTGTACCAAGGCATGAAGCAGGCGTGGGAAACATCGAAGACGACGCCGCTTACAAAGATGCAGTTCCGTTCCACACCGCTGCGATTGGAATTTTACGAACACGGCAATCTGGAACCGGCCAAACTTCAGGCGACGTTAAACGACGCCGAACGTCGCGCGGAAGATCGCATTCTGGCCGCCATGGGCCTGTCCAGTCATCAGCGAGTTGCCGCTGACCAGCCGATTGATTTTCCGTGTGTCGATTTCGGAGCGGCTCAGTTGCTGCTGTTTCCTGGCGAATCGTTTGTCGGTTATCAATTGATGGCTCAACAGATGAGAGCGGATTCCTTTGTGGTGTCGATGGGCTATGGCGAATGCTGGACCGGTTACGTTCCGCTGAATTCGTCCTTCGGCGATGGATTCCACGACAGCTGGTTGTGGGTCCCGCCCGGTTCCGAAAATCGGATGCAGCAGGCAATTCAGAAAGTGCTGCTCCCGTGACGTTTGACGCCCGTTCAATAACGCCCCTGCCCCGCCCTGCACCGCATTTAGTCACCGACCGGTTTCGCGAACGCTGCTATACCTGCTATCGCCCACAGGCCGCCTGCTTCTGCGACACGATTCCGTCGATCGACAACCGAACGCACGTGCTGATTCTGCAACACGTCAAAGAACGATTTCATGCCTTCAACACGGCTCGAATCGTCCGGCAGGCGCTGCGTAACTGCGACTTGCTGGTTGATCAAACGAAGCGGCTGGCGCGAGCGGAACTGCCTCTGCATCAGTCGACTGGCGTTCTGTATCCCGGCGCGAATGCGAAGTTGCTGTCGGATCTGCCTGCGTCCGACCGGCCGGCTCAATTGATCATTCTGGATGGCACATGGCATCACGCGAAGACGTTCATGCGACAGATTCCCACGTTGCAGCAACTGCCGCGATACTGTCTGAACCCCGCCGCTCCCAGCAACTACCGAATCCGCAAAGAACCCACCGAATCGGCGCTGTCAACTGTTGAGGCGACCGTTGAGGCGTTAAGGACCCTGGAACCTGAAACGGAAGGTTTCGACAAACTGCTGCGAGCTTTCGACGGCATGATTGACGAACACCTGCTGCATTCGGAAAAGTCTGGCCGGCTGCGGATTCCAAAGCGACCGTGGAAGCCGCCTGCGAATATCCCCGCCGTCTTAATCGACGATTTGCCCAACGTCGTCGTCGCTTATGGAGAAGCAGCTCGCGGACTGAACGGCCAGCGGCAGAAGAACCGCGAACCGATCTACTGGGCCGCTCAACGATTGGGCACAGGCGAAACGTTCGAACGCGCCATTCATCCGCGACGCCCTGTGGAGGCTGAGTTCCTGACTCACCTTGAACTTTCCGCCGCCGACTTTGCGAACGCAATCGCCCCAGGCGACTTCCGCGACGCATGGCAGAAATTTCTGCGGCCCACCGATACGCTCGCCGTCTTCAACGACAGTACACTACGTTTACTGGCGACTGTCGCCGCAGAAGTGCCTTCTTCAGTCACCTTAAAGTCTGTGAATCTGCGGCAGGATTGCAAAACGCTGGATGCACTCGTGAGCATGCTGGAACTCATCCCGCCGCGCGTTTCTCACAAAGGTCGAGCCGGCAAACGGCTGGCGAGCGCCATCGCTTACGTGAAGTACCTTCACAACCTTGGCAACGGGCCGTGATTGGGGCTGCGTTTTGGTGCGGGAGTTATCTGCCGCATAAAATGAGTTGTTATTTGCCAACTCGTGTCGCGACCTGCTTCACGCCGTTTTGGTGAAGCGTTAATTGAGTTGCCGGACCCGATCGCCCCAGCTTGAATTCAAACATTGCATCGATGCCACGGTACAACCATTTCGTTTCTGAGTCCGGAAACACTTCGTTGAACTGCTGGCCGGACAGACGGACCATCAGGTGCCCGTCGCGATCTTCAACGTCGAAGACGAAATTGGCGAGCTTATATCGGCCGACCAGTCGAGCACGATGCTTTGCGTCGACGACGATTGGGCCTGGAATGCGTTCCGCCATTTTGCTGCTGTCTGCGCGACGGGACTCAGCCCGAATGGCAGCGCGATTCTCGGCGGTCATGACTGCGCTGTCGACGACGGATGCTTGTTTCGTTTTGACATCCTGTAGGCGCAGTTTGACTGTTTTCTCGGGTTTGTGCCCCATTCCCCACAACACTTCGACCAGGTCTTCGCGGATTCGCTTCTGCCACAAGCCGCCACACAGCTTCTTGGCTGAAGCGACAATCTCTGTGACCTTGATTCCGTCCAGCTCAAGCCTCTGGTAAGTTGTACCGTCGTAGGTGACGAACACAAAATCACCATGCATCCCGACGCTTGTGAAGGGTGACACCTTCGGCGGCGTATTGCCGTGCTGAATGTTCGGCTTGATGCCTGCTGCCGTCTGAAGCAACTGCACGGCCAGGGCATCCACTTCATCTGTCACGGCCGTGTTGCATAGCACGATGACAGCGGATTTGATTCGGCGGTTGATGAAAATTGCAGAGCGAGATCCGCCTGTTCCACCATTGTGCCACCGCGTTGCACCATCCGCGTGGATCATCCAGCCCAGGCCAATTGCTGAGCCTGATGCATCTGCGGCGCTGTGCTGCTTCCACGCCAGGTCAATTGCTTCACCCAACTTCCCCGGCGGCGGGTTTAGTTGTGCTTTCGCGAACTTCATCATGTCGGACATGGTGGCGCGGATTCCGCCCGCACCCGGCATATCGGCGAACGTCCAGGCTGACGTCGATAAACCAAATTTGCTGTGCGGAATTGCAGATCGCTGTTTCTGGTCGCGGGTCAATTCAACGGAGCAGTCTTTCATGCCGAGTGGCATTGTGATCCGTTCCTGCAACAGCTTCTGATAGGTCGTCTTCGCGTTTTCTGCAATCAGGTACCCGAGTACAGACATGCCGAAGTTTGAGTATTCATGCAATTCGCCCGGCTTACGGGGGAGTCTGAAATTCGCGAGCGCAGACGCAGCTTTCTTTGAATCGTAGAGTCGATACGGATCTTTCAGTGACGTGACTTCAAGATTTCCTGGCAATCTTGGAAGTCCAGAACGATGCGCGCTGAGGTCAACCCACTGGATCGAACGCCCTTTGTGCGACGGCAAACGAATACCGGCCGCGTTGTCGGTATTCGCTGTCGCATGCAAGTCCAGCTCCCCTCGCACCACGGCGTCGGCAAGCAGCAGACCGGTGAAGACTTTGCTGATCGAACCCAACTCGTAAACCGTGTGATTGTCCGCCTTCCTGCCAGCACTGGTCGCAGTGCCGAGATGCACGATTCCTTCGCGGTCGCCTTCGACGTAACCGATCGAGATGCCATCGACGATATTGTCTTCGATCAATGGCAAAGCGACTTTTGTGACAAGCTCGTCCGATAGCTGTTGTGCCGTCGCGATTTGCCCTGTCAGCCAGAACACTGCCAGCAGCGAAGTACCCAATGTTCTGAAACCATCTCTCATTTCGATCACCTTTCAAAAGCGAACCACCCTATTGATTGGTCGCACAACGGAGGTGATTATTACACGAAGTTGAAAGATTCCGTGAAATCGTCCGGTTGAAGCTTTATTGGTGCAGGAGCAATTCAAGGAATGCGGCGTCCCGCTTCTCGCCATTTGCAGGTAAACCTTCCGCTTCAAGTTTGAGGTGCGTCTTCCCAACCGGATTGGGCGTGTTCTTTCAGCGATCGGTCACTCGGTCGAATGGGGCCGGTTTATACGCGGAGTCGGCTGCTGTCTTACTGCGCCATTAGTGAGAGCAACAAACGAGGATGGTCTGTATAAAGTCGTTCGACGCCAGCATCAAGCAATCGCTTCATCGTGGTCGCGTCGTTGACGGTCCATGCTCCCACTTCGATTCCGGCAGCTTTGATCATTCGGATCTTTTCAGGCGTGATTCCTTCATGGTGAAGTACAAGTGACTCGAACCCGTGATGCGTGGCGATTCGGATGTCTTCTTTGATGTCGGTGTCCTTGCCTCGATCCCAGAACACGGGGATGGCTGAGTTAAGCTGCTTTACCTCAGCCATGTACGCGAGATTTCCATCATTAAAGCCCACCCATTTTTCCGCCTTCAATTCTTCAATCATCGCGACCGCGTCGGCGACGCAGTCCGTTTTGGGTTGAATGGAAACGCGAGTGCGATCCTGTTTTATCACGACTTGTAGAACGTCTTTGAGCAACGGAATCTGTTGTGGTGGGCACGAGTCGAGCGTCTTGCCGGTTCGTTTTCTGAAGTCGGTTGCCACATCGACGGTCGTCAGCTCTTTGTAGGTTGACTCGGAGACAACCAGGTTCTTGTCCCCCACGCGATTCGTTGTCTTGTCATGAATCACGACCAGTTGACCGTCCTTGGTGCGAAGAATGTCCAGTTCAATCCAGTCGGCTCCAACGTTGATGCCACTTTGGAAGGCCGGCATCGTGTTTTCCGGGAACTCGCCAGAGTTGCCTCGATGCGCCGTCACGCCATTGGCAGGAAACGACTCGCTCAGCTCGACGATCTGCCCACGTTTTTTCTGAAACAATTCCAACCAGCTCAGCGTCAATGCCTCAGGAATCGTTTTCGCAGGGCGGATCTCGTCGGGTGTCGATCCCCAATAAAAACCGATCCAGCCAGTGACATGCTCACGCGACCGATCGATGAATTCTTCGAGTTCTTCGGCACTGCATTTCAGAACGAATGTTTCTTCGACAACAACCGGTTTGCCGACTGCTGAAAACCCTTTCACGATTTCGATGGCTTCATCAACCTTTTCCCTTTCGGGGTAGATATGCATGGCGATGAAGTCGAGGTCTGCAGCAATTGTTTCGGGCACAAAGCCGGAAGTCATGCCGGGCCGATCCAGACTCCATGGGACCAATCCGACTGTGATCAGGTGTCGTTTGTCATGTTTACGGATCGCTGACACCAGCGTGTGAATCCAGTTTCGGGCCACGTCTGTGCGATTGCGGCCGTTGCGGTCAAGTGCGATGAACTGCACAAAGTGTTTGTTTCCGAGTGCTGGCCCCAACCAGTCATCGCGTTTTTTGTCGCCACCAGGCACAACCGGTTCATTCATGAGGTCGTAGCAAAAGATGGCTGGGCTATCTGAGCACGTCTTCGCCACGGCCTCCCAGAACACCGCTTGTGCCTTCCAACGCTCCTGTTCGCTGAGTCTGTCGTACCACCGTGGCACATCCTGTTTGTGGTAGCAGCCCAAGCCGGTTAGGTCGATGTAGATCCCGGTCTGTTCGGCCAGTTGGATCAGCTTCGCGAGTTGTTTCAGGGAATGCTGCGTGGGCTCGGTTGGGCTCGTCATGAACTTACCGAACTGAAGGTGAATGCGAACAATGTTTGCTCCGAGCCCCTTCATTTCCCGAAAGGCAGATTCGACCGTCGGCCACTTGTCGTCCCAGTAGTCCTCGATCAGCTTTCCATCGCCCTCGTGGTCATAATTAAAGCCCCACGGGACAAAGCGTCGGCCCGAAGTTGTCAAAGTGAAGCTCTTGCCATCGTCGGAAACCCGAACCCACTCCAGTTCTGCTGCGGTACATGGCACGGCAATCAGTAGCACGATGATCGAGATAGAAATTCTGCGAGGCGTCATTGGTTCATTCTTCTTTCTCACAAAACTGCGGCTTTAACATTGCCCAACACCGCTGTCACGTCCTGTGCGACAGCAGTTTCGGATGGACGGCAAGATGTTTTAGAACAAGGAGCGTGGTCGATCCATCGCCGTTAGAGTTGGCATCCGCGTTCATGCTGGCGTCGAACATGATCGGGGACCACGTGCAGTGAGGTTTCTGGCAACGACGCGACGACATCGTTCTAACTCCATGACATTAAACGTAGTGCATGACCTCACCCATGGCCATCGGCATAGCCACGTTCTTTTGGACTCTAAGCCCAACGGCAATAATTGACACGCTGCACAACGCAGATCTCACCGCGGAATCCGCACCCGGGTTTGTTGGCAATCTGTAACAGCATCAGGGACGAATGACGATCGCCTGCGGTCCTTTAGTCAGCCCGCAAAGCCTCTATCACCAGGGCGAGGTGACTGGGCAGCCAGTTGATTGTTGTGGCGACGCCGTGGCCGAGGAGTGCTGCTTCGATGGGGATCGCCATTGATGTGCGACCGCACGGTTCATATTCCACCAACAGGTTCTGGCCATCAGCGTGGCATCGCGTCCCTGTTTTCCATCGGGCGCAGGTGTCGCGAACGCTTTCGGGGACGATCAGCTTGGTATCAAATTCGTGCACCGGACGCTCAAGGCCTGCTTCCAGCAGTGCTGCCAGTTTTTTATTTATTCTTAGCGACGTGGGTGCCGATACATCCGTGCCCGCGATCGCGAAACTCTGGACCCAGTCACCGTACTTCGCTGTGATGATGTCCGGAAGATTGTGCGGCGGGAACATGGGTTTCGTTAGCGATGCTTGTTCCGTCGAGTAATTGCGGTGATGCAGAACATGAATTAACTGGCGGTAGCCACTTGAATCCCAGCCGTAGCGAACCGGTGTTCCGAATGCTGCAATTAAGATCGACTGCGCCCAGGGATGCGGCGACGGTGCAGTCAGCAGCATTGACTTCGCCTGTTCCCAATGAAGTGGCAACTGTGGTCCGACGGATTCGAAGAATGCTGTTACGGTCTCGCGATCATTTGCCAGCAGGTTGCTAAGCAACGCGAACGCATTGCCTGCGTGAGAATGCCCCCACAGCAGTATCCGTTCGGATTCCGCAGGTTGAAGTTCATTCAACCGACACAACAAACGAACAGCCAGGTCGGCTCGAGCGAAGTGATGATTTTGCCCCGTCCACGTTGGTTGCAAAAAACGCACGGGCGGATCGTCGCCAACCAGTTTCTGAAACTGCACGCTGAATTCGGGCGTGTAGTTGCCGACATCACGAGTCACTTTTTGTGTGAAGGGAGTCGTGTGTTCCTTCACTTTTTCGCAGATGTATTCCAGCGGCTTCTGCAGCGGAGTCACGCTGCGGGCGGTGGAACTCATCATCTCACAAATGCCAAACGGATCGTCGCCCATGAAGGTTCCATGGACAATCAGCGCCTCGCGCACGCCAAAGGTAGAATGTAATTGAGTGAAGTCGACGGCGTCGCCATCCGCCACATTCAGGACGCGAAAGACCGGAGCGACAGCGGGTTGCGTGGGATAGTTCTGATGTTGAAAACGGTTGAACTGCGGCATTGTTCGTCCTCTGATGGTGGATCTCAGCATGCTACCATTGCAGGTCGTATTGGCACATGAATGAGTCGCATCGTCCGAATTATCGATACTGATTGACTATCACTCATGGCCTTCGGTAGAATCTTTCGAAGTACTTAAGTGTCCTACCCACCTTTTGGCGAGCCCCCTCCTCCCGCCCAGCTCGTCGCCGTTTTATTGATGCAGGTTCCACCATGTACGCATCACCCACCGTCCGACTGCTTTCCTGTCGCTTCGCTTTTATCGCAGCGGCAGTTTGTCTCACCACGGATCATGTCTGTGCTGAAGACCCGCTGCATCAGCGCATTGACCGCGTCTTTAACGAAACTGCGATCGGTCCAGTGGCTGGCCCCGTCAGCGATCTTACGTTTGCTCGACGAATCTATCTGGACACCACCGGACGCATTCCTTCCATCGAAGAAACTCGCGCGCTACTGGCAGACAAGTCCCCGGATCGCCGTACTCAACTTGTGGACCGGTTACTGAACAGCGACGACTTTTCGCGACACATGGCCACTGTGTTTGACGTTATGCTGATGGAACGCCGAGGTGGCAAGCACATCAAGTCGGCCGAATTTCGTGCGTGGTTGCAGGAATGTTTTGAACAGGACAAACCGTTCAACCAACTGGCGGCAGAATTAATTGTCGCCGATACGTCGAAGGGCAAAAACCCGGCGGCTGCGTTTCTTCTGGAACGAGACGTCGAACCGAATCTGCTGACTCGAGAAATCAGTCGCATGCTGTTTGGCATGGATCTGCAGTGTGCTCAATGTCACGATCATCCCAACGTCGCAGATTACAAGCAGGAAGACTATCACGGTGTCTTCGCTTTCATGAGTCGTTCGTCGCTGCTGCAACCGGACAAGAAGAAGCCGGCGATGATTTCAGAATCCGCCGATGGTGTATCGCCCTTCAAGTCTGTGTTTACCGAACGCGAATCGTTTACTGCTCCACGAGTACCCGGCGAGGTTGAGATCACCGAACCCGTGATGCCAGCGGGCGAGGAATACAAAGTACGGCCGACCAAGACGGTCGCGGGAGCACCGAAGTTCAGTCTTCGCCAGAAACTCGCTGAAGTGATTCAGCGCGGTGAGAACCCGTACTTTCGACGCAACATCGCCAATCGACTTTGGGCTCAAGTGATGGGCCGAGGCCTCGTGCATCCGGTCGACATGCATCATTCTTCGAATCCGCCGTCCAACCCGCAGTTGATGGACCTGCTGGCCGAAGAATTCGCCGCAATGAATTTCCAGGTCAAACCGTTCCTGCGTGAGTTGCTGCTTACCGAAATCTACCAGCGTTCGCACCGTATCGACGATTCCACAACAGTTCAGCAGGAAGCTCTGGCGGCTGCGATTCAGAAACTGGAACAGCAGCGCGAAGCGGCCAATGAAGAGTCTGCGAAGCTGGACGTTCAGGCAGAAGAAGCTCTTGAGCTTCTGGACGCGGCTATTGTCAAAGCAGAACCCGTCCGCGCTGCATGGGCGAAGGCTCGAGCGGCGGCGACAGCGGCGGCAACAAAGCGAGATGCGGCCGCCACAGCGCGGCAGGCCAAACAAGCGGCCCTCACTGCGAAGCAAAACGTCGCCAGCACTCTGGCAGACGCGTTGACGCAGGCTCAAGCGGCGGCTGAGCTACTCAAAGACACTGAGTCATTGGCCGGCCCGTTGGCTACACTGAAGTCTCGCGGTGACAAGGTGACCGCGGAAACCGTCAAGCTGCAGAAAGAACTGGATGCAGCAACCAAAGCGGAGACCGCCGCGGAAGCGGTTCTTGCTAAATCGAACGCAGCTGAAATCGCCGAACGGGAAAAGCTGACGCCACTGAAAGAGATAATGCGGCAGCATCGAGCCATCCTTGTGAAGTCATGGACCGCATCAGAACGCGCTTACGAACGCGTCGTTCATGCTGAAAAAGAGTCAGCGTTTGTTGAGAGCCTGCAGACGATTTCCGAAACAGCCAGGCAGCTTCCACTCACGGTGGCAAATGCAGAGAAAGCTCAGCAACAGAAGTTGGCCGCTTCAGAAGCCGCCAGCGCTGCCGAACAACAAATGGCCACGGTCAGAAAGACCATGGCCGACGCCGAAGCAACCGTTCAGACGACACAGCAGCACATGAAGCAATTGGCTGCTCAGCTTTCGCAACGTCAGCAGGCCAGCCAGGCTTTGTCAGAATCGCTCAGCAATCTGAATGCTGCGGCGGCCGCGTTGTCGGACGAATCGTTAAACGCTGTGGCTCAGACAATTGCTGCATCGTCGACGCGAACCGCTGCCATCATGGGCCAGACTCAGGCGGAAATCGACCAGACGAATCAGGAACTGGCCAATTCTGAAAAGCAGATCGAACAGCTGAAAGCCACGGCCGACACGCTGCAACAGCAGGCTGACGCAGCCGGGGAAAAGGCGGCTGACGCTGCCAAACAGCTTGATGAACTGAAGCAGCAACTGGCGGCCTTGCAGGCTCAAGCGGATGAATCACACACAGTGGTCACTGAAGGTGCGACCAATCAGTTTCACCAGGCGCCGATCGAATCGTTGTCGGCTGAGCAACTTGCGTGGAGCATTCTGCAGACAACCGGGCAGATCGATATTCACATCGCCGTCGAGCTGGCGAAGCAAAACAAAGCAAAGCCACTGACCGCCGAGCAGCAAAAGGATCCGGCTGTTGTTTCGCAGCGGCACGCTGAGGCGAAGGCTGCCGCGTTTAAAATGCTGCAGGCCACGGTTACCAGCTTCGTCGCGTTGTTTGCTGCGGAAGCTGGGCAGCCACAGGACGATTTCTTTGCCACGGTCGATCAGGCTTTGTACTTCGCCAACGGAGGCCCCGTTCGTTCATGGTTGAATCCGTCGGGTAACAACCTGACCGGACGATTGATGAAGCTGGGAACTCCGGCCGAACTTGCGGAAGAACTTTACCTCGCCACGCTGGTCCGCAAGCCGACGACAGAAGAAATTGACGACATCGCCAACTACCTTGCGGCTCGTGGAGACGCGAAGAAGGAAGCGGTTCAGGAACTGGCATGGGGGTTGATCACCTCGGCCGAATTTCGTTTTCAGTATTAAGGGAACAGCACGATGACAGCCAACTATGCCTGCAACTCGCCTGAACACGTCTTCGCTCGTCGCCAGTTTCTGGGCACGATGGCTGGCGGCTTCGTCGCCGGTGGCCTGGGCGCGCTCACGAATCCGCTGGCTGCAGCGGAACTCAACCGCAAACAAATGCGTGTGCTGGTTGTGTTTTTGGCAGGCGGTGTCAGTCAGCTGGAGTCATGGGATCCGAAACCAAAGACTGACACCGGCGGCCCGTTTCGAGCCATCCCAACGGCCGTGCCGGGCATGCACATTTCTGAGCTGTTGCCGTTGACCGCCGTTCACATGGACAAGCTGGCTTTGGTACGCAGCATCAACACGAATAACAACGATCATGCCAAGGGCCGTTACCAAATGGTGCATGGTCGCAACCAGATGCCGGGGCAGGAATATCCACATCTTGGTGCCGTCTGCGCCAAGGGGCTGGAACGCAGCGATAATCCACTGCCGGGCTACATCAAAGTGGGTGGCGGTTCTCGAGGTTCCGATGCGGCGTATCTGGGCCCGAAGTATGCCAGCGTAGGAATCAACGGCAAACCGCCCGCCAACTCGGCTCGCCCTTCCAATCTGACGGAAGATATCGACATCATGCGGAACAAATTCCGTCAGCGAGCCAACGAACGTTTCCAGAAGAAACGACGCACCGCCGAAACGGACGTGTACACAGAAACGTTCGAACAGGCGCGACAGTTGATGGAAAAACGAGACGTGTTTGACGTCGAAAAAGAACCAGCCTCAGAAAAAGAAAAGTACGGCGATTCTCAGTTGGGCCGCCACAGCCTGATGGCTCGTCGGCTGCTGGAAAACGGCATTCCCTTCGTACAAATTCAACATTCCAACTACGACACACACAACGAAAACTTCAACTTCCACCTGGAACAGATGGGCGAATTCGACCGAGCATTCTCGGCGCTCATGGGGGATCTCAGTGACCGAGGCATGTTGGAAACAACGCTGGTTGTGGTGATGTCAGAATTCGGCCGCACGCCACGCATCAACGCTCGCTATGGTCGCGATCATTGGGGCAAGGCGTGGTCGGTTTGTCTCGGCGGCGCGGGCATTCAGTCAGGAGCGATCATTGGCGCGACGAATGCGAACGGCACGGAAGTGAGCGACCGCGAGGTCGACCATGGCCACCTCTTCCACACCTACCTGTCGGCCGTAGGAATGGACTCGCTCGGTTCGTTCGACATCGGCGGCCGAGACACGCCCGTTGCCGACCCGTCGCACGGCCCGATTAGCGAGCTGCTTGTTTGACTGGCGTGAAGGCCAGGCTTTTGAGAAGCCGGGCTTCGGTTTCGCATTTTCATCACGCCCGGTCGACCGGTTCGTGAACGATCGGTCGTCGTAGATCATTTCCTTGGTCGAAATCTCGCGCATGTCAGGACAGGGAATCGAGCGTGCTACGGACAAGGTATACTGTACCTTGTCGTGCTTGGTGTAGTCCCCAACTGAATGAATCGGTCGGCGGCATCGGTTGTCTACGACTGAGAGTATAGGTCGTTACCCAATTTGCACTGTCAACGATACGGGACCAGGAATGTCAGCTCCCGCTGTTATCTACCGCTATCAGGCTCCTAAGAAACGGAACGTCGAAAACGTTGAGAGGAGCTTGCTCTGGTTGTCCCACCCCTCGAAATTCAATGATCCATTTGATTGTGCAGGGGCAATGTTCCACAATCGGCCTGATGATGTTAAGGCAGATTGTTTTTACGATGCACTCCTTAACTTTGACTTTGATCAGACGATGGAGTTTGCTCAAGACTTTGTCGAGGAAGAGGGGGCTACATCGAATTCAGCGGCGTTGTCGTCAAGTGATATCTACTTCCGTAGGCAATTGTCTGGTGCTGAAGGAGTGACTTGCTTCTCGGAATTGCCTAAGAATCTTCTAATGTGGAGTCATTACGCAGATAGTCATAAGGGATTCTGCCTTGAGTATTCAACAGAATATTCGCCATTCCGTCAGCTGCTATGCCAAGTCAGCTACGAAATAAAGATGCCTACGGTCGCGCCTAGCGTACGAGAATTCGGAGACCTGTTCGAACTCAAAAAGTTCCTCCTTATCAAAGCTCGCGAGTGGCGATATGAAAAGGAATGGAGAATAGCTTCCAGTCTTTCGAATGCGCCACTTGACTATCCGCCCGAAGCTCTGAAGCGAATTCTCATTGGTGCAAAGGCGACGACCAGGACAGTTAACGCCTTGCGTCGGTCCGTTGAAGGCAGGCCAGTCAGCATTGTGAGGTTGAAGCTTTCCGACAACAGGTTTAGGCTTGAGGAGTCGCCTGACTGAACTGCAGACGTGGGGGCGGGAACACGCGGAGTACAGATGTAATTCAAGTGCCTTTTGTTTTTGGACGCTACCCGGCGTGTTTGATCAGCAGCAGTATGGACGTGACATTGGCACGCGGTACAACTGCCTGATTTTGTAAATCAAACAATTGCGGTTTTCACGCAAACCCAAAGCGTTCACTGATAACCGTTTGTGATTTTTACCTGTGATTTGTGGTAAAATCTAAGGCTCCCGCCTGCCTTACTGTCTCACAAGGTGTACCGCAGCGAGGAAGACAGGCACGAGCCTGCCATGCTGTCTGCTGGTTTGGGCTTAACGCAGGATCGCGTCGACGACTTTCGCGGAACGGCCGGCGGTGACGAGCTGTTTTTGGCCGTTGTGGTGGTAGACCAGTTCGTTGTAGTCGAGGCCGAACAGTCGGAACAGGGTTGCCTGGTAGTCGTTGGGGGTGACGGTGTTTTCGACGGCTTTGTGACCGAACTCGTCGGTCGCTCCGTAGGCCATGCCGGGCTTGAAGCCGCCGCCGGCGAACCAGATGCTGAATCCCTGCCCGTTGTGGTCTCGACCATGCTTGGCCGCCCCGCCCTGATCCTGAGTCACCGGCAGTCGGCCGATTTCTCCACCCCAGTGAACGATGGTTTCGTCCAGCATGCCTCGCTGCTTCAGGTCCTTTACCAGGCCCGCCGCCGGCTTATCTGTTTTGTGGCAGATGGACGGCAACGCGGACACCAGATTGCTGTGATTGTCCCACGGCTGGCCAGCCAAAAACAGCTGCACGAACCGCACGCCTCGTTCGACCAGTCGGCGAGCAATCAGACATCGCGTGCCGTATTCTCGAGTGGCGTCTTCGTTGATACCGTACAGTTCCTGCGTCGCCTGAGTTTCTTTACTGATGTCCAACGCCTCCTGTGCGGCCGTTTGCATGCGGGCAGCGAGTTCGTAGCTGGCGATGCGTGCTTCGAGGTCGGCTTCGGTGGGAAAGCGTTCGGCGTGCTTTCGGTTCAACGTCTGCAGCAGGTCGAGGTTCTGTCTTTGTGGAGTTCCCTGCAGATACGGTGGGGCTTCCAGGTTTAAGATGCGAGGTTCTTTGGGCCTCAGTACCGTGCCCTGAAATAACTGAGGCATGAAGCCGCTGGACCAGTTGTTAACGCCGTCGACGGGGTGACCGCCGGGATCCGTCAGGACCATGTACGACGGCAGGTTCTGAGTTTCTGAACCCAGCCCGTAAAGCAGCCACGATGCATAGTGTGGTCGGCCAAGAACGGCGGGGATGCCGCCATGAAAGTAGCGAATAGAAACCTCGTGCCCGTTGGCTCCAGTGTGCATGCTGCGGATCAGGCAGAGGTCGTCGGCGATGCTGCCGGTGTGAGGCAACAGTTCGGAAAATTCTGTGCCGCAGTCGCCGTGAGGTCGAAACTTCCAGCGTGTGCCGAGCAGCTTTTTGCTGGCGGCGTTGACGAAGCTGTAGACGATGTCGCCTTTGTATTCTGTCCCGTCGTATTTGGTGAGTTCCGGTTTGGGATCGGTCAGGTCCATGTGCGAGGGACCGCCGTGCTGGAACAGCGAGATCATGGCCTTGGCCGTGGGCTCCAGCGGTGGCTGTTTCGGCAGCAGGTCGAAGTTATGCTGTTCGACGCCAACCATCGGCGGCTTGGCCTTCGCTGCGTCCTGATTAAGCAGCCACGCGGTCGCGAGGCTACCTATTCCCAGCGAACCGCGGCGCAGGAATGCTCGACGGTTATGTTGATCATCGTAGACGTGTGTTTGTTCGGACATTGGTTATTCCACGTACAGGAATTCATTCGAACCAAACAGCGACTGACAGAGGCTGGTCATCGCTTGCCGCACGGTGCTTCGTCCGTCGGGCAGCTTCGCATTGTTGTCGTGTAGCGTTTGGATTTGGTTGTTGACAAACGTCGCCGCGAGTTGAAATTCGTCGTTAGTTGGTGGGCGGCAAAAGGCGAGTTGCCAGATTCTCGCAATCTGGCCGGGAATCGCGTCTGGGTTATCGGTCGGTCCTTCAAATTCTTCGGCGGCGACGATGGTGCGAACTGGCTGGCCGTCCGATTTCAACGTGATTGTGATCGCCCATGAAAACCCATCAGACGTGTGGCTGCCATTGCTGCCTGTGATGAAGTCAATTGTGTCGCCCGCCGCAACGGTGATTTCTTTGACAGGCGTTTCCGTTGAATTATGAAAGGCCAACCACTCGCCCGCTTTACCGGACGTGCTGGAAACGATTCGCCCGCGGACTCCGTTGCCGTTTTCTGAGGCGTGGCCCAACGTGCCGGTCACCGATACCGTGCCATCTGTTGGCGAAGTCCAGCGACGAATGGTGGCTCGACCAGGGACGTCCGGGTGTCCTCCAGCGGCCGTTAGGAACACGTAGCCGAGCGTTGAGTCTGGCACTGTTGTACCCGCCTGCCAACGACCTTCCACAAAGTGAGCCAGCTTGGTGAAGCTGCCAGTACGATCGGTTGCCTCATCATAGTCGCCGAAACCGTAGCTCCAGTTGGTCGCCGGAGTCGTGATTTTCGGAAGTGAAGCGAGCAGCTTAGCGTCGACCGGGGCGGCCTCTTTGGCTGCTCGTTCTGCCAGTAATGCTGCCTGCGACAAGGTGAATTCACCGTTCATCAGCATCAGCGATTGTGTGGCCACTGTCGACACCGGCCGGACTTCGCAGTTGGTTTGCATCACCGGTGCGTCGAAGGTTTGCAGCATGGCGACGGGGCGACTTCGGCGAGCCTGAATGTACATGCTGCGACGCTTCTGATCTCCGTTGACGATGACCTGCCCTGTTTCATCTTCTTTAATCGCGATGGGGCGGCCATACAGCTGCCGGTCAAGCTGGCCTGATGCTGCCAGCATGCGGTCGCGAATGGTTTCGGCATCAAGACGCACCAGGCGGCGGTGAGTAAATTCATACGCTGATGCCTGCATTGACGCGGGGTCACTGCCGGTTTCTGCCGTCTGCCGCCAGACGGTGGACGCCATGATCAGGCGATGCAGTTTTTTCAGACTCCAGCCTTGCTGCATGAATTCGTCAGCCAGGTAATCCAGTAGCTCAGGATTGCTCGGCTGAACGCCCAGCTTACCGAAGTCGGCAGGCGTTTCGACAAGCCCTTTGCCAAAATGATGTAGCCAAACACGGTTCACGATGACTCGCGCCAGCAACGGGTGCTTCCCACTTGTCAGCCATCTTGCAAACGCCAGTCGGCGGCCGGTGGTGGGACGTTCGTCATCGTTGACGGGCAGTTCCTGTTGTTCGCCTTCTGCTGCTGTGATGCTTAAGCCCGCGGGCAGAATTGTTTGCTTCGGCTGTTGATGGTCGCCTCGAAAAAACAGCTTTGTTTCCGGCACATGATTGGGCGGCTCAACCAGTGCTCGCAGAAATTCTTCCGGCGGCTTCTTCGCTCGAATTTCATTGATCTTCTGGTCGAACTTCGCGAGTTCCGGTCGCGAATCCGGGATGTACTGATACAAATTTCCGGGCGTGATTTTCACGCTGGGATTGCGGTCGAGCAGTGTTTTTTGTTCGTCGGTCTTTTTGTCGTTGGGCGTTTCGTAAGCGGTGCGAAGTTCCGACCGCAGCGGCTCAGCGAATCTCTTCAGCTCAGTTTCCAACGCCTGCTTCATAAACTCCGCAAGCTTTGCGGCTCGTTCTGTCGAAATGGACTTTGTTTGAGCCTCCAGTTCCGCCGCTCGCTCGCGGTCGGCTTTCGTATACAGCGAAATTCGGCGCGAATTCGGGTTCTTCCACGCCTGCCAGTCCAGGGCCGGTTCGAAGATGGCTCGCAGTGCAAAGTAATCTGTGTGCGGGATTGGATCGTAGCGATGGTCGTGGCACTGAGCACACTGCACGCTGAGTCCTAGTAGTGACGTGCCGACAATCTTGAGCGTGTCGGCCATCACCTGATTGCGAGATTCGGCATTGTCCGCTCCGCTGCCTGTGCCGTCGGCCGCCATGCGAAGGAAGCCGGTTGCGGTCAGAAGGTCGATCTGTTGTTCGGTGAGGTCGCCGCTGATTGGGCCAGCCAGCTCGTCTCCGGCGAGCTGTTCGGTGATGAACTGATCGAACGGTTTGTCATCGTTAAGTGATCGAATCACCCAGTCGCGGTACTTCCATGCCCACGGCCGTTCGGCATCCTGGGTGGTGTAGCCTTCCGAATCTGCATAGCCCGCGATGTCCAGCCAATGCCGCCCCCAGCGTTCACCGTAATGCGGCGAATTTAGAAGCGACGTCAACAGCCTGCCGTACCAATCGGCCTCGGTATCCTGCAATGCCGCTGCCATCTCTTCTGGCGAAGGTGGCAGGCCGATGAGGTCGAAGTACGCTCGGGTAACCAACGTGCGACGATCAGCGTCCGGTGAGAAACCAATTCCGTCAGGCATCGACTTCAGGACCAGTGCATCGATCGGCGTGCGAATATCGGCGGCTGTGCCGAAGGATTCGGCTGCTGGGATTTCGGGACGCTGGATCGGCTGGAACGACCAGAAGCTGCGTTCTTCCGGCGTGATCCCCAGCCCCGGCCCGATCGATTCTGGTTCTGGCCGAGCCGTCTGGGCTCCTTCCGCGATCCACCGTTCCAGAATCGCGATTTCTTCTTCCGGAACACGACCTTCGCCGGGCGGCATTTCGCCATTGCGCAGGCGGTCGATCAGGTAGCTGTCGTCCGGATGACCGGGTTCAATCGCTGCTCCACTCTCGCCACCGCGCTGCATGAACCGAACGAGGCGCAGGTCGAGGCCGCCCTTCATCTCATCGGTGGCTCCGTGGCAGTCAAAGCAGTGAGCTCGAAAGATGGGCCGGATATGTTTTTCAAACGTCAGCGGTTCATTGGCAGCCAATGCAGATGCCTGCAAAACCGCAAACAGCAACAACGACTGGCTAACGGCCTGAAGCGGCGATCGACGTAACATGTCGTCAAACCTGAGGAAGGACGTCGCGCGGGGTAAGGCTGCGCGAACAAAATATGGGGGCGAGAACAGGAAGGTCTGGGTGGGAGGGACTATTCAGAGTAACCGCTTCGGGATAGCGCCGTCAATGGATCTGCCGAAAGCCTGCATTCCGCCGGCCGTTTTTATCGATACACTTTCGACTCAACTCGGCACCTGTCAGAATTCCGCCACACTTGGCCAATAAATTCCTTCACGGAGTCACCACGAATGCTTCGCTCACGCTTGCTAGTCGTTTCGACTGTCGTCATAGCCACCGGCCTGACAATAACTTCGCCGAACGTCTTTGGTGCCGACGACGAATCGGCTGCGAAAACGGAAGACGGGTTCACTCCTTTATTCGACGGCAAAACGGCCGAGGGGTGGAACGGAGACATGACCGTTTTCCGCATCGAAGATAGTAGTCTTGTGGGTGGGCAGTTGAATGAAAAAATTCCGCACAACTTCTTCCTTGCTCACGACAAGACATTCGGTGACTTCGAATTGCGGCTGCAGTTTAAGCTGATTGGTGAGCAGACGAATGCTGGCATTCAAATTCGCAGCAAACGCATTCCCGACCATCACGAAATGATTGGCTACCAGGCGGATCTCGGTCAGAAGTACTGGGGCGCGTTGTACGACGAATCACGGCGTCGCAAAATTCTGGCGGCACCGGATGCGGACGAATTGGCCAAGGTGTTGAAGAAAGACGACTGGAACGACTATCGCATTCGCTGCGAAGGGCCTCGCATTCAACTTTGGATCAATGGCCTGCAAACGGTTGACTACACGGAAGAAGACAAAGACATTCCGCTGACCGGAAAAGTGGCCGTGCAAATCCACAGCGGTCCGCCAGGCGAAGCGTGGTATCGCAACATTCGCATCAAGCCGCTGAAGTAGTCGGTGCCAACCGCCGGCGGTTTCGAGCTGACGCTCGCGCTAGTCGTTGCCGCTCCCGTTGGTTGCTGATGGATACTGTCTTATGGCCGTCGATTAGCGGTCCACTTTCTTGCAGCGTTTGCGTTGTTTCAGATCACAGAATACCGATTGTTTTTCTGCTCGCGTCCCTAAAACCTCCACCCAGAAACCCTCTCCACTCATGCCCGTTAACTGGAACAGCACGCAACTCACCGCCGGATGGCAGAAAGGCGTCACCGCTTTTTACTACGCACTCGGACTGACCGAAGCCGACTTTGGTAAGGCTCAGGTTGGCATTGGAGTCCCGCTGCTGGAAGGTAACACCTGCAACGTTCACGCCTACGAATTGGCCGGCGAATTGAAGAAGGGCTGCGAAGAAGTCGGCATGCTGGCGTTTCCGTTTGGGACGCCAGGCGTCAGCGACAACCTGTCTCAGGGACACGAAGGCGGCAACGCCAGCCTGCCCTCTCGTAACCTAATCGCCAACAGTGCTGAGTGTGTCGTGACGGCGCATTGCTACGACGCCTTAATTGGCATGCACCACTGCGACAAAAACGGCCCCGGCTTTGCGATGGCGTTGGCTCGTACAAATTACCCCGGCTTGATTGTCAGCGGCGGCAGCATCATGCCCGGCTGTCACAACGGCAAGGATATCAGCATTCTGGATGTCTATGATTCTCAGGCAGCGGTTTCTGTCGGCGAAATGACGGCCGAAGAAGGCGACGCAATCTTGCGAACGGCGTGCCCAGGGCCCGGCGGTTGTGGCATTGCCGCATCGTTTAATACGTGGGGTATCGCGTGTGAAGCGATCGGAATGATGTTGCCGTCGAGTAGCTCGATTCCCGCGATTGATGCCGAAAAGCGGGCTGAGTGTCGTCGTGTAGGAGCCGCGTTGAAGCTGCTGTTAGAAAACAACATTCGTCCACGCGACATTCTCACCAAAGCAGCCTTCAAAAACGCGGCTGTGTCAATTGCGGCGGCAGGCGGTTCGACCAATGGCGTACTGCATCTGTTGGCGTTGGCTCGAGAAGCAGAAGTGGATTTCGGTTTGAAGGATCTTCAGCAGATCTTTCGCGACACGCCCGTGCTCTGCAGCTTTGCTCCGCGCGGGCCACGCACGATGGTCGACCTGCATCGCATTGGCGGGACGCCTGTGCTGTTGAAGCACTTGCTGGATGCAGGGCTGTTGGACGGATCATGCCTGACGGTGACTGGCAAGACGATGGCCGAAAATCTCGTAGACGTCCCTGCTCCGCCGGACGGTCAGGATTTGATTGTTGATAAAGATAATTGCTACAAGCCGTTTGCTGACATGCAAATCTGCTTCGGCAATCTTGCTCCGGACGGAATCGTGTTCAAAGTGTCCAGCATGGAGAATCCGAAATTCGAAGGCACGGCGATCTGCTTTGATGATCCTCGCGAGATTGTGAAAGCCGTCGAAGAACGACGCATCAAGCCGGGCAGCGCCATTGTGTTGCGGTACTGGGGGCCAGTGGCTTCGGGGATGCCTGAAGTTCTGGTGGCGACAGCCGCGTTGGCAGTGCCGGAACTTGATGGCAAAGTTGCCTTCATTTCCGACACAAGAGTGTCCGGAGTTTCTCACGGAGCCATCGGTGTCCACTGTGCACCGGAAGCGGCTGTCGGCGGGCCGATAGCGTGCGTACAGGACGGTGACAAAATTACGTTCGATCTGATCGCCGGGACGATCGAAGTGAATGTGTCCGCCGATGAAATGGAACAACGGCGAACCGCCCTGCCCTCGTGGATGCCTCGTGATCCACGGCGCGGGTATCTCGCCGATTTCTGCGCCACGTCAGCTCAATCGAATCACGGCTGCGTGAGTTCTGCGTTGATCGATTGCGCGCAATAGCCAATGCCTTCAGCACCCGACAATCTGCCGTTACCGCAACCTCGTTCATCGTGGTACGGCAGCGTTCCGTGGTTGAGTGCCATCGTTGTTGTCGCCGTGCTGGTGTTGCTGTTTTCTTACAGGAGTCGCACTCGGCTGCCGGCTCGTGTCGTCATCGCGGCCGGGCCGGAAGACGGGCGGTATGCTCAATTGGCTGAGGGGATCGCCGAGGAACTGCAGCTGCGAATGGGGATTCCCGTTGACGTTCGCGAGACTCAGGGTTCGCTGGAAAACCTACAGCTGCTGGAATCGCACGAAGTTCATCTGGGGCTTTATCAGCCAGGCACGCGGCTGATTCTGGAAGGCAATGAGCAAAGCGATTCGGGCGGTGAGCCAGCGAAATTCGTCAGCAACCTGTACTCCGAATTCCTGTTACCAATTGGTGCGGCGGAAGACAAAGTAGGTCTATTGGCCGAGCCCGATGATGTCGTCTGGTCCTGTAACCATCGACTGTCCGGCGAATATGCCGCGGCAAAGCTGTTGCTGGATCATCTGAATATCAACGAAGCCGATATCAACGTGCAGTCCGTCCGCTACGTCGATCTGCCTGGCCAGGTTCGCGGCGGTCACGTGAACGTTGGAATCCTGTGCTGTGGACTCAGCGCGCCAGTTCTGCCAACGTTACTGACTTCGGGCGCGGCAAAACTGTTGCCGATCCCCGCCGTGGAATCGCTGGCTCGTCGACACACTTCGCTGAAGCTGGAAACTGTGCCGGCCGGCTTTTACCAGACGTCTCCCATGGTTCCGGCGGAAGATTTTCAGACGGTCACGCTCCAGGCTCAACTGCTGGCCGATACAGATGCGCCAGTTCGCCTTGTGGAAGTCGTCACAGAAATTATTTCCGACGCCCGCTTCCAGCGTCGCAATCGGCTGACGGAGTTGTTTGCCGGCGGCACGTCGTATGCAACTGATCGGCCGGAATATGAAATGCATCCCGGGGCGTCTCACATTTACAGTCCCGGATTGAAGCCGCTGCTGAATCCCGATTTTGTGGAAGGCACCGAAGGGCTACGTTCATTTATCGTGTCACTGCTAGCTGCCGCGTGGTTGCTGCATCGTTGGTGGAATCGACGGCAGATCCGCAGCCAGGAACATCGACTCGATCGCTACATTCGCGAACTGTTGGCACTGGAACGAGCTCAAATGGAAGTCGATGGGGAAGGCGGTCCCGAGGAATCGAAGACGCTTCAGGAACTGTTGGACAGCGTCACCATCCTGCGTCAGGAGGCGCTGTCGGAGTTCACAGCTCACGAACTAAACGAAGACCGAGCCGTCGACTGCTTCATCGAAATGTGCCACGCATTGAGCGACAAAATCAACGGCAAGCTGACACGACACGCGATTCTTTCAACAAAGTCGATGCCCACGTCTAAATTGCCAAACGGTTGAGTTCGAGCATGCACGGGATTGCTAATTCGGTGTATTCCTGAAGAAAGTGCAGTATTCATGAGGGAGGGAACGCCCCCACTGTAGAAACGGTGAATCCGCACGATTAGACTCTGGCCCGCAAACCAAGTGTCCAGTCAATCGTGCCCGCGCGAACTGAACACAATTTTAATTGGTCTTTCCGCATCGACAGGCTCAGGCGAGCAGACACAAACCAGGAGACGCATTGAATGAGCGATGAACCAACGATCACACCGGGCGTGACCCCTAACGCTATGCGTTTGTTATGGGCCGGATTTACGGCGATCCTTGCGGCTGGCGTAGGATTCGCCATTCGCGGAGGCATTCTTGATAACTGGGGGACGGAATACGGTTTCAGTGGTAGTGAGCTTGGTGTCATTGGCGGTGCCGGATTCACAGGGTTCTGCTTTGGAATCATTATTGGCGGCGTGATTGCCGACAAGATCGGCTACGGCTGGTTAGTTGTCGCCGCGTTTGTCTTCCACGTGGTGTCTGCATTTGTGACGTTTGGTGCAACCGATGGAATGCCTAAGGACACGGCGTACAACTTCCTGTTTTGGGGCACCTTCCTGTTTGCTTTCGCAAATGGAACGCTTGAGGCGGTTGCGAATCCGTTGGTCGCAACACTTTTCCCCAACAATCGAACCCATTATCTGAACATCCTACATGCAAGCTGGCCGGCCGGAATGATTCTGGGCGGCGTCATGGGCTGGGTGTTGGATGACTACTACAAAGTCGGCTGGAAAATTCAGTTGGGACTGTTCTTGATTCCAACCGTCGTTTACGGGCTCATGTTTCTCGGCCAGAAAATGCCGAAGTCGGAAGCCTCAGAAAAAGGACTTAGTCTTGGCGAGATGCTGAAAGACGTGGGCCTGCTGGGCGGAGCCGTGGTGTGCTTCCTGCTGGCCAGATTCTTCGGCAGCGTTTTGGAGCCACTAGTGGGTTCGGCAGCAACAGCCGAGTACGTCGGCTATGGTATCGGCTTTGTGTTGCTGCTTGGCATCGGCGCGATCACAAAGTTTTCGGTCGGCTCTATGCTGCTGTGCGTTCTGTTTGTGACACACGCACTTGTGGGTGCTGTTGAACTTGGTACAGACGGGTGGATTCAGAACATCACAGGCAACATCCTGACATCTGAACAGGGTAAGATGTTATTCGTTTACACTTCCGCCGTGATGTTCGGCTTGCGATTCTGTGCCCACTTTATCGAAACGAAACTTGGCCTGTCGCCTGTCGCCCTGTTGCTTGTGTGTGCTGTGATGGCGTGCATCGGTCTGAACATGACCAGCAACATCGAATCGTTCAGTTACGCATTGATCGCGCTGACGATTTATGGATTCGGCAAGACATTCTTTTGGCCAACCATGCTGGGCGTCGCCAGTGACCGCTTTCCTCGAACAGGTGCGGTTGCGATCAGTATTATGGGCGGCATTGGAATGATGTCCGCCGGTTTGATCGGCTCACCGGGGCTCGGCTACTTCAAGGACCGGTACGCAGGCGAAGCATTGCAGGAAGTAGACGCTGAACTATACGCGGAATACAAAGCTGAAGAACCCAGTCGCTTCCTCTTCTTTGAACCGTCTCCAGGCCTGGACAGTAAAAAGGTGGGTGAGATTGATACTGAAGCTGCAGAGATTTCGGAAGACGAGCAGAAGGTGCTGCAGGCCTCAATCACCGGGGACCGCAAAACTCTGGTGGCAGACTCAGTGATCCCTGCCACCATGGCCGTGATCTTCCTGCTACTACTGTTGTACTTCAAGAGTATCGGAGGGTACAAGCCGATCACTTTGGCGGAGATTGAAGACGTCGACGAAGAAGTGGCCGCCGCTACAACGGCCGAATCCTGAGACGCTTCCACTGGTGGCGGAATGCTCAGTTCCGCAGATGACGTACGTCGCAATGCGTCAGTAAACACCGATTGACGCGTTGAAAACTAAACAGCCCGGCACAGTCTTGTGCCGGGCTGTTTTATTTGTCGCTGATGAAAACGGTTCGCTTGCCGTTGAGCCAGGCATTCCTGCGAAGTCGAATCAATCCACCTATGCGGCAGACGCTTATGTTTCGGCGACTGAAGTAGCGTGCGCACGGCAATCAATCGTCAGTCGGCGGTTCTTGGGCGCGATGCTCATTGGCCGGGTGGCCGGTGGTTGGAGTGAGGCACGAACGAAACCCCGGTACGCTGGGCGGACGCTTCGAATCTGGCTGCAATGAGCCGAACGGGCCACAGATGCGCACAGCGGGGTTTCCTTCACTTCGCTCAGTCCAACCGCGGCCACACGTCATCGGGCGGGTTCCATCGACTAACACAATGTTTCGAATTGGCGCGAACGAATTCGCATGGCAGAACGCTGTATTCCGCAGGAGGTCTCCACATGCGAAGATATTGCTGGTTTGTAGCGGCGATACTTATTTGTTTGATCCCGTCTGTCGCAGACGAGGAATTTGTCGATTCGTTGGGCCTGCCATCGGCTTGGCAACCTGATATTCCCGGACATGAATACAGGCCGTCCGACTTTGTGTTCCCGGATCTATTCGACAAGGCTGCCGCTGAACTGAAGCAGGCGATGGCCACTATTGAACGGTACGTTCGTGAACTTGAGTCTCTTGGAAAACAAGAAAAATCACGAGAAGTTCGTCGCCAACTGGAGCGCGTGCGACAAATGAGCGCAGGGGAAAAGTTCCCGTCGAGTGACACGCCGCGTCTGCACGTTGTCGGACTGTATGAAGGTGGCGGACCTCGCGACGACCGAGCAACGGTCCGAGTGACCGACACGTCTTCGCCGATCGTTCTGTGTGTCTGTGCCCACGACTCCGTTCATTGGTCTGTCGAGGCGACCGATGGCGTTCAAATTCAGCGCATCCTCGTTGCAGGGCACAGTCGACAGTTCGTCAATGCGTCCCCGGCCGGCGTTCCGGTGGAAGGGCGGTTATCTGATGATGGGCTAACAACCTGGAATTTTTCGGCGTATCACGGGATCTCCTGGCAGCACGTTCAGAATCGCTTGAAAGCCCTCACCGGATTGCCGGTCTTCACTCGAACCGGGACCTATGGAGCGGGCACCGATCCGATCGTGATCGGGCCGGAAAGAATTCTATGGCGACAAATGTTTCAGCGCAGCCTGTTGAAGGATCTCGCATGTGAGGCTCGCAGGTTTCACGCCTTCCATTTCGAAATCGACATCTGCCGAGCTGTGTGGCCTACCCTGGTTCGAATTGAACACGGCACAGACTCGATTGCTACCAGCTGTGTTTTTGGCCCTTACGCAAAGACTATGCAACCGGTCTCCGGTGACATCCATCGCCTCATCCCGTCACGCAACGACACCTTTCTGACGTTGCATGACTACGGGCTGGCAAAGGTAAATCCGGTCAGCGGAACTATCGAACCGATCGAACTTCGCGACTTTCCGAAGATGCATGGAGACTGGCCGATTGCTCTGGACAGTCGTCGAAATCGAATTTATCTGTGGGGGCATCACCTGATGTCGTTCGATCTGGACACCGGTCGCCCGCGCACACATCGGAAAGGAAACAGTGGCTCCGTTGTCTCTTTGGCCTACAGCGCTGACGATGATTGCCTGTTCGGTCTTACAGCTCCCTATGATGGCAATTCGTTTTCGTCCATTCGGCAGATCGTACACCTGAATCTGCGCGGTGCCGATATTGAGACGATTCCCCTGAGTACTCCGCTTCCAAATTCCGGTCGGCCAAACCTGTTTCTGGCTCACGACCGTATGGTGATTCAGTTTCCCGCAACAAAACAAACAGCCGGAATCAACTATGTGGTCGATCTGCAGACCGGCGAAGTCCTGTTTGCCTGCGAAAGCAAGCCTCGCAGCTAATCCATCCGGAAAGGTGAAGCCTTCGCCCTCCCGGTCCTTATAGGTCAGCCTACCGTCTGGCAACTAAGTCCGCCGGTACACCGGACGTGATCGACCCGTGCGAAAGTCGATTGTGACTCGCCTCAGGAAGATTCGGATACCGCCGTCAATCGCAGCAGGTCTCCTTCGCGGATCGCGTCAATCCCGCCGGGCAGTTGGAAGGACGTGTTGCGGCCAGCGAGGATTGCGGCACTGAGTCGTTGCCAGTGGGCGAACGTCATCTTTTGCCGAGGCCAGTTCAGGCGTGTCCATAATCGGGCGAGCGCATGGCGGAGGAGTTCTTCTTCAACTTTTTGCAGGCGACTGGCGTCGAGGCGGCAGATTGTTGGGTTGGATTCGAGGACGGCGTTGTTGAGCACATCGTCGGCCAGGCGGTCCAGGCTGCGAGCGGCATAGGCAGCTTGTTGGCTGAGCGACACTAGTGATTTCGCCACCTGAGGATTGAAGTCGCGAGCCAGCAGTGGGAGCAGTTCGTTGCGGATACGGTTGCGAGTGAATGCTGACTCACGGTTGGTGTGGTCTTCGCGGTATTCGTGATTGTGGATGGCAACGAATTCTTCAATGTCCGCGCGGCTGATGTTTAGCATGGGCCGCACGAGGGCGACTGGCGAATTTTTGCCGTGTCCCGGACTTTCCTCTTCAGTTAGTTGGCGGAGGCTGGAATTCCCTGCGCTGGTGATGCGCAGCGGGCGAGACGGCTGCATTCCGGCGAGTCCTCGCAGCCCGGTGCCTCGGATGACGTTGTGCAGAATCGTTTCTGCCTGGTCGTCCATGTGATGCGCTGTGGCGACACTGGCGAAGCCGAGACGCTGGGCCGTTTCACCCAGTAACTGATAGCGAGCCTTCCGGCAGGCTTCTTCAAGAGAGCCGCGGCTGCTGAGTTGCAGGCTGCCTTCTTCGATCGTTAGTAGCTCGAATGGAAGTTCGAGCTGTTCCGCCAGCCTGCCAACGAACTCCGCATCCGCCTCACTGCGTTCGCCACGCAGCCGATGGTTAACGTGTGCCACGACCAGTCGGTTGCCATTGCTTTCCGCGGGGAAGCCCGACTGTTGAGTCAGCCAGGCCACGGTGGCGTGCAGCAAAGCGACGCTGTCGACGCCTCCGGAAATTGCCAGCAGAAGGCCGCGTTCAGGGGCGCAATTTGCGGCTGTGTAGCCGCACTCCAGTGCGTCAAGAAACTTCACTGATGGTGTGCTCACTAAGCAATTCCTGCTTGATTTGCGATGGAACACACTGCCCTGGTTGAACGAGCCTGGGGCTTTGATAACATCACACGGTTGCCCTTCCGGCAGTGAAAATTTCGCTGTTTTGATGGGCTGGACGATAAATCAAGGTCTTCGGATCCTGCCGCAAAACTCAGAAAGACAGACTAGCTATTCTCGGCGGTCTCTTCGAGCTTGCGACCAAATTCGCCTCACTGCGTTCATGCTGTACAAATGTTCCCGCTCATTTTGACCCTGCTCTTCCTTGCACTGATGCTGCGGAAGTGCCGGACGGTTTCGGTGTGTTCGCTGCCCGACGATTGGTCGAGCATAGATAGCGACGATTGCACCAGTTCCGTCAGGCCCGCCGTATTTGCGATCAGCCTGTCGGAATGGCTTCGTTCTCTGTTTCGGCCGGAGCTTCGCGTTCCGGTGCGAGGGGCGTCGATGAAGTGTGCATTGCAGCCGACGAATTGGTCCTCGCACGACGCCGCTGTTCATCGCCACTCCGTGCCCGTTTTCAATCCGCACTGGATGCTGTCTCGCTGAGTCTACCGACATTGCGTCGGTTAGCAGGAACCGTCTTTTTCTAAACTGGACGTTTCCATGGAATATATCGGCGCCGCTGTGGCGGGCGTCGTTGGTCTTGTTGTGGGCTTCTTTGTTGATCGCATCATCAAAGGCGGCGCCTACAAGACACGCGACGAGATTCTGCAACAGGCATCTCGCGATGCCGACAATCTCCGCAAAGATCGTGAGATTGCTCTCAAAGAGGAAATGCTGAAGCGGCGGGAGAAACTGGAACTAAAGCTCGAAGAATCCCGCGACGCACTACGAAAACGAGAACGCGAAATCGACACTCGCGAAGTCCAGCTCAAAGAACAGAACAACGACTTCCGCAAGAAAGAACAGATGCTGCAAACGACGCAGCAAAAGCTGGCGGAACGAGCCAAAGCGATGGAAGCTCGACAGACTGAGCTAAACCGCCTGCTGAAGGAAGAACAGGAACAGCTTTACAAAATCAGCGAACTGAATCACGACGAAGCCAAGTCGTTGCTGCTGAAACGCCTCGAAACCGAGCTCTCCGACGAAGTCGGCGCTCTGATCATGAAGCATGAATCAGAGGTCAAAACGGAATGTGATCGCCAGGCTCGTGAAGTGATTGGCATGGCTGTCCAACGGTATGCGTCGGCTCATACTTCTGAGATCGCTGTTTCCACCGTCGACATTCCGAACGACGAAATGAAGGGTCGCATCATCGGTCGCGAAGGCCGCAACATTCGAGCCTTCGAAAAGGAAACCGGCGTTGATGTGATCGTCGATGATACGCCAGGCGTGGTCATCATTTCGGCCTTCGATACTGTGCGTCGTGAAATCGGTAAGCTATCGCTGGTCAAGCTGATTCAGGACGGCCGCATTCATCCGACTCGCATCGAAGAGATCGTTGCGGAGACTCAGAAGGAGATGGACGAACACATTCGTCGACTGGGTCTGGAAGCGTGCGAAGAAGTCGGCATTCGTGGCCTGCACGAAAAGATCGTGTACCTGATGGGCCGGCTGCATTTTCGAGTCAGTTACAGCCAGAACGTACGGCAGCATAGCGTCGAAGTGGCTCACCTGACTGGTCTGTTGGCTGAGCAACTTGGCTTGGATGGCACGCTGGCTCGACGTTGTGGATTTCTGCATGACATCGGCAAAGCGGCGGACCACGAAATGGAAGGTGGTCATCCCGCCGTTGGTGCGGAACTGCTGAAACGCTACGGCGAAAACGAAGAAGTGGTCCACGCCGCCTTTGGGCATCACGACGACATTCGTCCCGAACACATCTACACGGTGCTGGTTGCGGCTGCCGATGCGATTTCGGCCGCTCGACCGGGAGCTCGTCGCGAGACGCTGGAAAAGTACGTGCGACGTCTGGAAGAGCTGGAAGGTTTGGCCTGCGGTTTCCCTGGAGTCCAGCAGGCGTTCGCCGTTCAGGCCGGACGTGAGATTCGAATCATCGTGGACGCCGAACAGATCAACGATCGTCAGGCCAAAAAGATGACTCGCGATATTGCAACCGCGATCGAACAGTCGTTGACGTATCCCGGTGAGATCAAGGTAACCGTGCTGCGCGAGACCCGAACGATCGAGTACGCGAAGTAAATGTGAAACTCAGGAACAGTCTTACGACTCGTTCCGCACGGCAGGCTTGCGAGCCGTCGTTCAACCTGGAACGTTGTCTTGGGATCATCCCTCAACATCAACAAAAGCTGTGCTTATGTCTTCCTTCCTCGTTGTCACGATCGGGATACTCATCGTCCTGGGGCTGATTATCGGCCTGCGAATCAATGCATTTATCGCCCTGATCGTGGCCGCAATCGCGGTCAGCTTTCTGGCCGCTGACCCGGAGCCTGTCGACGGTGTCGAAGCGCCGCCGGTGTCGATGAAGGAAAAGCTGGATCGCGTGTCCCGCGAGTTTGGAAGTTCGGCGGGCAAGATCGGGCTGGTCATCGGCTTCGCCGCCGTCATCGGGGAAGCCATGATGCGCAGCGGTGCAGCTGACCGGATCGTGATGGCATTTCTGAGTGTCCTTGGCGTCAAGCGAGCTCCGTGGGCGCTGATGGGCAGCGGGTTTGTGTTGTCCGTACCGGTGTTTTTCGACACCGTGTTTTATCTGCTGGTGCCGTTAGCGCGATCGTTGTATGCCAACACGAAGAAGAATTTTTTGCTGTATGTATTGGCCATCTCTGCCGGTGGCGCAATTACGCACACTCTGGTGCCGCCGACACCAGGTCCGTTGTTCATGGCAGTCCGGCTAGGGGTTCCCGTCGGGCTGATGATTTTTGTTGGCAGCCTTGTCGCTTTTCCTGCGGCTTTGTCCGGTATCCTGTTCGCCACGTTTCTCGACAAGCGAATTAAGATCGAATCGTTAGAGGACAAGGACGAAACCACCGGCGGAATCGCCCGTGATCTTGAGAATACCGAGCCCACGGAGCTAAGTTCTCCCGTGCCATTATGGGAAGCGTTGTTGCCTGTCGTGTTACCCGTGATTTTGATTTCGGGTGACACCCTTGTCGACACATTGCAGGTCAAAGATGTCACTGCAGAAGTGATTCAGGTCGACGATGCGTCTTTACTGGCCAGTGCGGAAAACAATCCGACCTTTCGAATCGACCTGTCGCACTACGCGGATTTACCTGACGTGGGCGACACGGTTCACGTGACTCCGCAGCAGAAGCTTGAGGACGGCAATACCGCAGCGATTCCGTTCTCTCCTAATTCCTTTAACGACATCAAGCCGTACACCGAAATCGCCGGCAACCCGGGCCTCGCACTCTTGTTGTCCATGACGCTGGCACTGATCACATGGGTTCGCTGGAAGAAGCCGACCGGCAAAGAATTTTCGACGGCTGTGGAAATCGCGTTGCTAAGCGGTGGTCTTGTAATTCTGATCACGGCGGCCGGTGGTGCTTTTGGGTCGATGCTGAAAGTGACCAACATCGCCGTCGACATCAAAGCTCTGTTTGAAGACAGCAATGCCGTCGGCCTGACGTCGCTGTTTCTGGCCTTCGGAATGGCGGCCTTGTTGAAGGTCGCTCAGGGGTCAAGCACGACTGCGATGATTACGGTTTCCAGCATGATGGCATCCTTCGGGCTGACGGAAGCTGAGCTGGGGTTCAATCTGGTTTACATCTGTACGGCGATCGGTGCCGGATCACTGATAGGGTCGTGGATGAATGACAGCGGATTCTGGATCGTGGCGAAAATGAGCGGCCTTTCAGAAACCGAAGCCTTAAAAACGTGGACGCCGCTGTTGATCGTGCTGGGCTGTGTTAGCCTGACCATGACCATCATCCTGTCGATGGCCATGCCACTGCTGTCTGCCGGTTGACGAAATCGAATTTATTGGACACAGTGACACCAGTAAATGGACGCGAATTCGCACCAAATCTGGCACGATTTCATGAGCCTGCGTCAACGTCCTCCAGCGGTTCAAACAGCACCACACATGAGTCCATTAGTCGAAGTGCAAAATCAGCGGTTCACCGCGATCTCGTTGCCGTAACAATACTGTTGTCAGCCCACAATTTCGCCGTCGTTTCAGTTCCCTTAAAGTTTCCCGAATGTCCCGCACCGCTACAGATAACGAATCGCGAGAGCAGTGTTTCCGTGACCTGCTGGGTTATCTGAATTTCTCTGACGGCACGCCCGGCAACCGATTTCGTGTCTGCCTGAACCAAATTCTGACGACTTCCGACCTGCCTGAATTGCCTCAGGACTTGAAGGTGGAGCTGCTGCAGCAACTGAAGACGCTGGCCGAGGCTGGGGAATCTGCATTTCAGGAAGTCGCTCAAGCCGAACGAGCGATTGTTTCGGCCATTGACGTCGTCATTCCGGCCTATCGACAACATCACGCGGACCTGCTGTTCCACCTTCAACCGGACGATTTTCGTCAGCCATTTTTTCTGGCCCTGGTTTTTGAAGCCACGCTGGCGGCGAGTCACGAAACGGGATGGGACGACTCTGCGGCACTGGCACAGGCCGCGCTGAAGCGACTGAATAACTATGTGGGCTACCGGCCTGTTGCGATCCTGGAAAACGGCCGTCGTATGCAGGTCTATGACCACGAACGGTTCTGCCCTGCTCCGCTGTATCTTAAAGGCGTCGGCGTGGCGGCCGGACCGTACCGAAGGCTGATCGAAGCGACGCTCGGTTTTATCGGCAATCTTCCGGAAGACATGACCGGTCCGGCTCACTTCAGTCTCGACCGACTGGAAGAACTGTGCCTGGATATTCGAGCTCATGATCACCTGCATCCGGTGAACAAACGCACGAACTACATGTTTGGCGAATGGGACCCGGAAACGATCGACACCAAAGGCTTCTATAGCCGCTTTGTCGTGCGGCGTATCATTCTGGAATCGTTGCAGCGTTGGATGGATGCGCCTTCAGGCATTCCCGCCGAAGAGCGATTGTTTGATGCATCGGCCGTGTTGGCAGGCACGATTTTGATGGCGTCGGCTATCAGCGGCGCGGGCCCGGAGACTTACGATTCCTCCGTTTCGTTGACGTCACTGTTGCCCATGGTCGCTCGGCAACGAGATCACTTTTATCAATCACTCCTCGAAACCAGTTCCGGCAGTCGCCGCAAGCGGCTTACGATGAGTGCTCAGGAATCGAGGCAGCCATTCGGGCATGTGCGGCATCAGTTGAACATGTACCTGTCTCAGTATGGTGCCAGTCAGGTCCAGCACCGGCACCTTGCAACGTTTTATGCCTCACTCGGATTTGAAGAAGCGGCCTGCGAAGAGGCGACCGTCATACCGTGTGCGTCGGCGCGATTCGAATCCGAAATTCAGTCGCGACTGATGCTTATTCAGCGAGCTGTCCGGTCCAGCGATCTGGCGACCGCTCGAACGTTGCTGACAGAATGCCTGGATCTGCTGCACCGAGGCATCCATTGCGGCGCCCTGGTGGACCCATGGAATATTCTTGGCTTCCAGGGCATGTTCCCGCTGTTCGTGGCTCGGGAAGACGCCATTCCGGATAACCGCGTCGAAGTGCTGATCGAAGTGATTGAGCAATTGTTTGACGCATCGTCAGCGATCATGGCCGAAGCGGCGGCGACCGGACAGCGAGAACTTCATTTTTCTGTGGAACGTGATTTTCAGACACTGGCCGAAGAATGGGACAGCTACGCCACGACCACTGTATCTGACCTGCCTGAAGTGCGTGGCGGCGAATCATTGCAGGCCGCTCAACACGTAGCCACCGCGCTGACCGAATGGCGCACGGCCGGAGAATCTGCAGGCGATATTTCGTTCTGGCGGGAACACGTTGGCCATTTCGAATCGCCTCGCAGTTTCGCTCAGGTGGTTCATGCGTTGCTCGACCGCGGCGACGGTGTAGCGGCCATGGGACTGCTGATGCAGTGGTTAAGTCTGGCCGAAGAAATGGGGCTGGAATCCGGCAGCCATTCCATGCACAACCTGTTGCACCGGTTGTTGCGAACGATCAACAAGAACGACGATGACGCGAAACAGTGGCAGATGCTAAGGCGACTGTTTGCGTTTCTGGAAGCCAACGCGGGTGCGTTCTGGGAGGTGCCCTCGCTGAAGGAATATGTTGATCGACATCGGAAATCGGACAATCAGGAATCCGCAGCCGACAACGATGGCGGACTGGACCTTGACCACCTGTTTGATGAAGACGGCGACGAGGAGTCAGATCTGTTTCAAGCCGCTTATGACGACGTTGTCTTTCGCGACAGCGCCGACGACGGCAACGATTCCGACACCGTTGATGAAGGCTACGGGCCGGGCACGACGGAGTTTGAAGTCATTTATCGGCAGATCGAACCACGTCTGAAGTTCCTGCACACGCTCGGGTCATTGTGGAGCAGCGCAGCAGTCGCGCTGTCGCAGCGGGCACAGGATTCTGCCGATACGGATGAGCAGCAGCAACACCTGCGGGAATGGCTGACGTCCATTCGCCTCTTTCTAAAAGAGCTGGGGCATCTGGTCACAGAAGTCCGCGATCACGAAATCAAAACGTATTCGGCGGACCTCGACGCCAACATTGAGTACGACATTCAGATGCAGTCGCGTTTTTTGCTGATGCAGAATGCGATTTCCACCACGGTCGAATTTCTGATGGCTGAACGCATGCTGTGTTCAGTTCTCGCAGACGGCGAAAATCTGCCCGGGTCAGGTCGCGATTTTGATCGGCAGCTTGTGGTCATGCTGCGAGCCGTTTTGACCAGCGACGCGGCGACCGTGCGTGAAAATTTTGGTCGTTTTGCAACGGCATTGCAGCGGCGTCCGTTGCTGTATGTTCCGTTTGAGCATGGCGGACAGCCGACCGGTATCCTGAAAGCTCGCACGCTGCAGGCCGTTATTCGCATGCTGCTAAGCCAGTTGCCTCGACTGGGCCTGATTGAAGAAACGTACCGTCTGCTGCAAACGGCCTTCAAAATGGAGCGCACGTCACGGCCGCTTGGGCAGGCCGTCACAGAATTCGACCGGCTGTTCCGCATTGGTCTCGCCTGTTCTGTCGAAGCCCTGTTGCACGCAGCCAGTCGTTGGAAAACGTCAACCACTCGCCAACGTCGCAGCGTGTTTCGCCGATTGCAACGTCTGCTGGACGCGTATCGCGAATTGTGGTCGGCTCACAGCAGTTCGATGCGGCTTTCGGTCGTGGAAGAACTGAACGACAGCGACCGAGCTGACGAAGTGCGTGAGTTTATCGAAACTTACGGCGAAGATCTGTTTCACACACGTATGCTGACGTTGGGAAATGCGCGAGCCATCGTGCATCACGGGGCGGATTCGCTGCTGGACGAACTCGAGCAGAATCTCTCTGTTGTACAGCCAGTGAAAATCGTGGACGACGTGACCGCCGGTGTGATCGGCCGTGACGAAGCCACAGAAATGATGGAATTTGTTTACGAAGCCGTCGTCGATAACTTCGACCGATTTCTGGAATACAACACCACGACGACGCATTCTGATTACGGCAACCGCTTGTATTGCCTGTTGGATTTTCTACGGCTGGAATCGTTGTACGACCGATTTAACTGGAACAACATTCCGTACCAGATTGCTCACGAAGCGGCCGTGCGTTTCGGGGCGGACGATCTCGCCGGGGAGATTGAAGCGGAACTGCGAGACACAACCTTCGAAGTGGCCGATTCGCTGGTCGATGAGTTGCAGGATCTGGAAACGGAATACGGCGTCCAGCTTCCTACGCTGCACGACCATGTGCACGAACGCATCGTGGGAGCTCTATCTGTCAACCGCATGACGGCTCGCGTCGGTCGCTGCAGCCCCGGATTGAGTGGCGTGTCAGAAGAAGAAGCGGCCGACCACTTTCGCATATTGCGACAGGAGATTGCCGATTTTATGGAAGGTCGACTGGGGTCCGGAATCGAACCGCCCGACTGGATGCATCAACTCGCTCGCGAATTTGAACGGGCTCACGATGAGCACGCCGGGCTGATCGCAGAATCATTGACCAACGTCGACTTTCAGCGTGTGACTCAAAAAGAAATCGACCGTCAGTTGGCTCGCCTGATACCGGATGATGAATAAGTGCCGCCTGGCAGCATTCGTGAGCGCGGCGGTTGACTGGACGCCGACTGGCGGTGCATTAAGCCAAAGCTGATTCAGAATCGCTGGCACCAGCAGGCAGCGTGATCTATCGAGAATCTGACGGGTGGCGAAATCTGTACCCGAAGCCGCGAACCGTTTGAACCACGTCGGCGTGAGTGTCCAGTTTCTTTCTCAGCGATCGCACATGAACATCGATCGTTCGCTCAAACACCAACGCATCGTCGCCGAGGGCGACATCGATGAGTTCGCTGCGAGTAAAGACGCGTCCCGGTTGCCGCAACATGCACTCCAGCAAACGAAATTCACTGCGCGTTAGATTTACAACGCTCTCGTCGACTGTCACTCGATGCCGGACAGGGTCAATTGTTACGCCCTGGCTGGCAATCACCGGGACGGCCTGCGAATCGGCGTCGCGACGACAAAGCGATTTGACGCGTTCTAGCAGGATCTTAACGCTGAATGGTTTGGTGACGTAATCGTCGGCACCAACGCCGAAACCAATCAGCTGATCCGATTCTTCCGCCTTAGCAGTCAGCATCAGAATGCGAGTCGTTCTGGTGGTGGCATCGGCTCGCAACTGTCGACATGCCTCAAGCCCATCGAGTACCGGTAACATCAGATCCAGCACGATCACGTCAGGTTGTTTGGCTCGAGCCTGAGTCAGACAGTCTTGTCCGTCGTGGGCCACAAGTACCTCGTACCCTTCGCGCTGAAGGTTGTACATGATGACTTCCGCCAACGATCGGTCATCTTCGACAATCAGGACAGTCGTTTTTGCCATCGCTCAATTCTAATTTGCGTGTTTCGTTGTGCCGTGACGGCGACGTACTATTAAGAATCAAGTGTAAAGAAACGATTAAGAAACACTGGCGTAGCCTCGATTACGCCGATTGGCAGTTCATTCTAGCTTTGGGCAACCGTATACGGAACGTGCATCCTTCACCTTCAACGCTTTTTAGTGTCACAGACCCACCAAACGCCTGGCAGAGGTGTTTGACGATTGACAGTCCCAAACCGGTTCCGCCAAGTTCCCGCGACCGGGCCTTGTCCACGCGATAGAACCGCTCAAAAACCCGCACCTGGTGTTCGGGCGCGATGCCGACACCGGTGTCCTGGACCTCAATTTCAACGAAGTCGTTTTCGTCACGCCACCGTACATAGACTCGACCACCTTCGGGCGTGTATTTGATCGCGTTGCCAATCAGGTTGTCCAGAATCGTATCAAGGCCGTCTTCATCGGCCAGCACCGTCAGATCTTCTTCAGGCGCTTCGATCAACAGATCAATCTGTTTTCGCTGAGCTGGTTCAATATGACGGGCACAACAGCCTTCCACACTGCGGCGGATCAATACCTGAATGATGTCGAATGCTTCTTCCCCCGATTCAACACGCGCAATTTGCAGCATGTCCAGAATCAGTTGGTGCAGGCGTTCGGCCTGTTCTTCGATGCGAACCAGGAACCGGATGTTGTTTTCCCGATCATCCATCGCGCCCAGGCGAAGTGTTTCGGCGTAGGCGGTGATAGACGCCAGCGGCGTCTTGAGTTCATGAGAAACGTTGGCAACGAATTCGCGTCGCAGGTTTTCCAGACGGCGCAATTCTGTGATGTCATGCAGTACCATCACCACTCCGGGAGGTGGGTCACCAGGCAGACAGGTTGCTCGAACGGCCAGGTCTCTGCGCGTTTCGCCGACTGATTCAAATTCAGACTGAACCGGATCACCGGTTTCCAGACACTTGCGGACCACCTTATGAAGCCGACGACTAAGCACTGCTTCCTGCAGCGGGCGGCCGACTTCGCTGTCCGGGGCAAAGCCGATCAGCAATTTGCTGGCGTCGTTTGCCAGGACGATTCGCTGGTCAGCGTCGACCGCGATAACACCTTCATGCATGCTGCCCAGCACGGTCGAAAGCTGTTCGTTGTTTCCTCTCAGCTGTCGAAACCGCCTGGCCAGTTCCGACTGCATTTGGTTGAACGCAGCGGCAAGAAAACCAATTTCGTCATTACTCCGCACTGGCAGGGGGGCTTCGTCGATGCCGTTGGCGATCGCCTGTGCGCGGTTTGTGACTTCCGCCAGAGGTGTGATGATTCTTCCCACGATCACATACGTCAACCCAGTTGCGATGGCTCCAAAAAGCAATGCGAGGGCCCACAATGAACGCTCGACAGCGGCCACGCGTTGGTTGATTGTGTTCAGCCGAACGGCAACTCGAACAAACGCTGTATCTCCGGACGTAGTCTCGATTGCCAGCGCCAGATAGAACATGTCGATCTGCAGAGTCGGACTGGCTCGGGTTGCTGTTCCCTTGCCTGTGGCCGCGGCCGCAACAATCTCCGGCCGTTTTGCATGGCTTGTCATCGTTGACGGATCGTGATCGGAATCCGCAAGAACTTCGCCTGTTGCATTGACGATAGTCAGGCGAGTGTCGGTTTCCCCAGCCAGTTGGCTTATCAGCTGTTGCAGCTTCCTCCGACTGGCCTCGCGTGTGTCCTCAGAAGAAGCCTGGTCCAGCACGTCGTTCGTCAATTGGGCCGCGTGACTTCGCAGCACAACGGCTGTCTCGAAGAGTCGCTGTTCAACCTGTCGATTGATTTCGCTGCGCTGCGCCGACATCAGAATCAGCAGGAACGCGATGGCCAGCATCAGGTTCATTCCCACCGAAATCAGGAACAGCTTCCAGAACAGGCGGGACGTTCGCACCGAGAGGCCTTGTGAAAATCAAAGTTGGATTTAGTTTATCGCGCGGAGTTCATTGACCAGTCGCGAAATTGCGATGGAGATGAACTCGGTCGTTTGTGCTGCCATTACGCCATCATATGCAAACAGCGACCGGAGTTGCATTCAGAATGCAGCTCAGGCCGCTGTTGCAAGTTTTTGCACCGGTTCTTAACCCTCATGATCTGTTTGAAGGCCGAACACATAAATCAGGGTTGGTTCAGACTCCACGAAGTCGTTGTCGGACGCGACGACCAGGCAGCTTCGGCCATCGGGAAGACGAGGCCCAAAGGTCAGCCCTTCCAGTTTCTCCGGTATCTGCTCAGCGGACAGGTCAAATTCGGGGGACAGGAAATCGATGAAGACTTCTTTCGCCACCGGCTGAATTGTATCGGGTAGTTCCAGAGGAAGCTGACCCGGATTTTGAATCGGCGTTGCATTGGCGAGGCTGATCTTCATGATCTTTTTGAACTTCGCCGATTGGCCGGGCAAACCATCTCGTTCGATCACCAGAAATTCTTCGTCGTTGATCGCAAGAATCTCATTGAGGCCGTTTGTTGGAGAATCCAGTTGGTAGACATATTCGCGTACGTCGCCAGTTGCAACGTCTACTTGCACGAGGCGGCAGTTTCGCCCGACCGGTCGGCCTCGTTCGTCACGCACACCGTCCTGCAGTAACACGTGCTGCATTAGACCGTACAGCTGCTTGCCGTCTGGCGAGAGGGCCAGTCCTTCCATGCCTTTGTTGGAAGCTCGCCCCGTGTTGTTCAGCGCGTTTTCACTGTCTTTCGTTCCGGCAGGATGCCGCACCGTCAAATGATCAGGCAATGTGAAATCGCGAAGTGCTTGTCCGTTTGCGTCAAATTCCATCAGTTGCGGACCGTATTCGTCGGACAGAAAAAAGTGTCCGGACGAGTGGAACCGAAAGCCCTCCGGGTCAAGGCGCCCTGCGTGTGCCGCCGTGGCCGCATAGGCTGTTGCGTCGCCTGTAAATGGCAACCGTTGTTCATTGGTCAGGGGCACGGTTTCTACCAGCTTCGTCTTCACGGCCGGAGAGTCTTCTGGATTCACGATGATGTCCAGAACCTGAAAACGACACTCATACCCGGTGGCACCGTCGTCCGGGCCTCGGTCCGGCAACGCGACATAGCGCTGTCCTTTGCCGGAGTATTCCAGTGCTGAAAAACCGCCGAGGCGATTGTGCGGCACACCGTTGATCAGCTTGTCCTGCTGTCCGGATCGATCACTGGACGATCCTTCAAGCTGAGCGATTCCAATCAACTGCGGGGACGAAACACGTTCTCCGGCTGACAACGGTTGAACAGCGGCGGATTGCACCGCAATGGTCAGGGCCAGAGTTGCACGAGTAAACCGTCGTGGCACGAAAAAAAGTTGACAGAACATCGGGAAGGGCTTTCGCTGGAGTAAGAATGGGCGACAGGCTTACCGCCTGCGAGTGCAGTTTCGAGGGACCGCCGGAAGAGTTTCCGAACGGTCGCTCGATTGGCCTAAAGAAAATCTCGCTGACTTGTGGCCCCGGAACAGGCGTTTCGGCCTATGAGGGCTGTTTCCCACGAGCCTCAACCGGCCACAACAACAGGGAAACTGCTCAAAGTCACTTGCCTGTTTAGAACTCGCCCAGCACTTCGCCGCCGGCTCGCGTGCAGAGACCGACAAACAACGTCGTGTCGATGTTCTCCGTGACAAAACGAACAGAGCCATCGGCCAGTGCTACCTGAGCTCCGCCGGTGTGGAAGCTGAAGACTTCGCTCACGTTGATGCGATTGATCATGTAGGGACCGTACTTGTCCAGGCCATCCGCTGTGGCTCCGTTGATACTGAATCCGCAGTCGGGGTCAGCCCAGCCCGTGCCATCGGCTGGTGCATAGCTTCCGCCCAGGTCCGCGATCTTGTCGTCCTGATAGGCTGCGAATCGAGCGGCATTCATGGCACCGGCAGCCGTGTAAACGACAGGTTGCCCGGCTGCTTCGGCCAGCAGGATGGAATTCGATGTGCCGTCGGTCACGTCTCGCAACTTGTTTTTTACACCCTTTGCCAGTACGCCAGCGCGAGACCAGGTGCCGGGATCGGGGATTCCCAATACGTTGGTGTAAACCTTCTTTTTCACTTCGTTAACAGAACCATAGTCGCCCGCGTAAGCACCGAAAACCCAGTGCGGATCGGTACGGTCGCTTCCCGGAGTCGAAGGGCAGATCATTGTCTGCAGCGGCACGCTAACCGCATCGCGGTTCTGCAGAGAGCTCCACGCACGTTCGTAGTTGATCGCATTCCCCAGATTGCCCTGGTCGATGTAGGGAAGAATCATCGTCGTCCATGACTGGTAGGCACTTTCGTTGCCGGGGTTGTCTTCGATTTCGACATTTGGTTCGAGTCGGCTGGGCGGAAACGTCGTGTGTGTGCTTTCATAGTTGTGAAGAGCAAGAGCCAGTTGTTTCATGTTGTTTTTGCACTGTGTTCGGCGTGCTGCTTCACGAGCCTGTTGAACGGCTGGCAGCAGTAGTGCGATCAGAATGGCGATGATCGCAATGACGACCAGAAGCTCAATCAGAGTGAATCCACGTGAGTGGCGGCGAAGTGATTTCATTTGAGTCTTTCTTCGGTTGATGAACAGTGTCTGCGTGAAGGCCGCGTCTGGCGCGGCGATCGAGTTGCAGATTGACAGAGAAGTTGGGGGAGGTTCGGCGAACGTCGGCCCTGTCAGCGTCGAAACTATTGAATCGTGATTTCGGGGATACGGTTTTGGTCTTCCGTGATCATCACGGTCAGGCCGGATGTGTCTGGAGACGTGTACTTACGCGGCAGTCGCTCTCGAAGCTGGTCCACTTCGTCTTCCGACAGGCCTTTCAAAGGTCCCTGCCAGCTAAGCGAAACGCGGTATTTTCCGGCGGGAGCACCGTCCGCGATGGCGTATGTCGAAATCGAGTACTCGCCGCCGTCTTCGACTCGGCCGCGAGAAATGTAGACGGGCTTGCCGTCATCCGGCGGTTTCACGGGGTGCAATCGCACTGTGGCGTCGGGGATCGGTTTACCTTGAAAAGAAACCGTACCGGACGCGGGGAACACCTGTCGCTGGTCGGGCGGAAGCTCTGTTCCGCAACCTGCCAGCCCCATCACAAGGGCTGAAAGTAGAACGCGTTTTGCAAATACCAACATGTCGTCTCCGAGAGAACTAAGTCTGACTCATCGAGTGTGAACGCGGCTGCAGCGTCACGCTGACGGATGTTGGTTGCTTTCGTGAGCGGTGTGTGAAGTATGGGTTAAGAATGTGTTAAGGCGCCGTCACCGATACAGGAAATCAACGGTGGGGCAACGAATTACTGGCGGTTCGGCAGGCATTGCTGAACCAGCGACCATCTGACGACGGTTCAATTTGGCCAGAGCTAAGTGACGGTCACATGAAATGCACAGCACCGTTGCCTACAGCAGGGCAATCCGTTTCTGGGGATTGGGGGGCGAGACACTCTTGCTGGAATTGGTTGCCAGCCAGATGGTCGGTTATCGCCAGCGTTCAAAGCTAAAGCGACGTGCCCTTCAGAGGGGCATTGGTTTTCTTTGCCCATCGCAGCCAGTCCGTTTCCATCTGTTTGACACGCTGCGGGTACTGAGACGCCAGGTCATTGGTTTCAGTTCGGTCCAGCTCCATGTCGAACAGTTCCCACTTTCTGACGTTGCTGCCCCAGACGAGTTTCCATTTTCCCTGACGCACAGCTCGATTGCCGTACAGATACCAGCTTAACGACGGGTGCCCTGCCCGTTCCTTTCCCTGAAAAACCGGCAACAGGCTAAGTCCCTCGATCGGCAACACGGCGACTTCGTTTCGCTGTTCGGGATACGGCGCACCGCTGATTTCCAAAAGTGTTGGCATGATGTCAACCACGTGTCCAACCTGGTGCGACAACACTCCCGGCGACACAACTTTCGGCCAGCGGACGATCAGTGGTGTGGAAATTCCTCCTTCGTGCGTCCAGACTTTGTGGCGCCGAAAAGGTGCGTTCTGCGCCCAGCCCCATCCCTGAGCGACATAGTCATAGGTGTTGACGCTGCCGGGAAGTTCTTTGTTGTAAGTCTCGTGCTGCTCGCGAATCTCGCCATCATGATAGCCGGAATGCGACGCGCATCCGCCGTTATCAGAAAGGAACATCACGCAGGTATTGTCGGCGATGCCTGCACTTTCAATCGCTGCCAACACACGACCGATACCCTGATCCATGGAATCCACCATGGCCGCGTAGACCTCCATGCGCCGTCGTTCGCGAGGCAAATTTTCGATCTGATCCCACGGCGTGACGGCGTAGTCATAAGCCAGTTTGCCTTGTGAAACATCCGGTGCTGACAGTTTCCATTTTGGATCGACCAGGCCCAGTTCCTTCAGTCGTTTCAGGCGGTTCTCCCTTATCTTGAAGTAGCCGTCGTCGAAACGCCCTTCGTATTTTGCAATGTCGTGTGGCTTCGCATGCAGTGGATAATGAGGCGCGGTGTAGCACAGGTGCAGAAAGAATGGTGGTTTGTCGGCGGCTTGCGAAAATTCTTCAATCTGCTGAACAGCGCGATCTGTGAACGCATCTGTTGAGTAGTAGTCAGGCGGAAATTGTGTGACCGGGGTTTCCTGTTCAAGAAACGGATCCGGTCCCTGCCCGCGATAGAACTTGGGGAACGGCATAGCGGGATTGAAGTAGTTGCAACACCCGGCCGCCAGCCCGTAGAAGCGTTCGAATCCGCGCCGCGTCGGCAGCCGGCTCTTGTCCATCGGCTTTGTGACGGGGAAATGCCATTTCCCGATCAGACTGGTCCGATACCCCGCCGACTGTGCAACTTCACCAAGCGTGGTCATGTTATCGTGCAGCATTCTGCCTTTGATGCGCCGAGGGTGCAGTCCGGTCAGCAGGGACACTCGCGACGTACGACACACGGCGCAGTTATAGAACTGCGAAAATTTCATGCCCTGTTCCGCCAGCCGGTCGATGTTTGGCGTGTCAATTTCGCCGCCGTAGCAACCAAGGTCCGAGAACCCCAGGTCATCTGCCATGATCAGAATGACATTCGGACGCGATGCCTGCCGATCGTTTGCAACGCAGAAGCTAGCGGCGCAGAACGCCAACGCGAAAGTGGCAATTGTCCCTGACAGTATTGTCGACCTTGCCGGCTGTCTGCATTGGCGGAAGGATTGGCTACTCATCGGTCGCGCAACTTTCTGAATGTTTTCCCAGTGAATCATCGAGCACTGAAGAAGAAGTCTACACTGTGATTCCGCTCTTTTGCGAGCGGCCTTGTCTACGCAGACGCTGAGCCAACATTGGCCGCGTTGCCTTCGAAACGTTGTACAAGAACGAGGTCAGCCATTTGGTGGCGAAGGCCGGAGCTCAGCTCCATTGACGTTGATGCAGTAAACTGCCTTGCAGATCAACGATGCGAATGTTGAGTGATCGTTTTTCACCGTCCTGCTGAGCATCGACCACGGTCAGTGTCGCTTGCTCAGGCTTCGGGCCACCGCCAACAAACTGCAGCACAGGCATATCAGGCGTGGCGGGATCAAGGCGGTCTTTGTGCATGTGCCCCGACAAAACCGCCTGGCATTCTGCCTGCTTTAATAGTGGCAGCCAGAGCTTCGCGCCGAAACCACTATAGCTGGCCTATCCGTCTAATGTTGTTCCGTCATTCTGGCCGGCGAGTCCTCGCAGTGGAATATGACACGCGACGATCTTGAACGGCGCAGTCTTGATGTCGGGGCGTTCGAGAATCTGCTCCAGCCAGGCTGCCTGACGCTGGCGGTAAGGTTCGTAAGCGGCAGTACCGGCAAACACTGGATGGTGATCGGGCTTATCTTCGCCCGTGTCGAGCGTGATCAAGGCCAACGGCCCGAAACGCAGTGCCTGGTTATACGGCAGCTCAGCCGATTCACAACAGCCCGCGAAACTCTTGATGACTTCGCGTGCTCGCTGGCCTCGCACGTCATGATTGCCGTTGCTGAACACCAGCGGTCGCGTGGCTGCCCAGGATTGACTGATGTCTTTGGCGGGATTAAGCACAATTTGTTGTGGTTCGTCCGCCACGTCGAAGTCGTTGCAACTGTCGCCGTTCCAGATCAATAAATCCGGCTGCAGTTTTTCGATTTCGCCGTGCAAGGCTCGAATCGTTTCCAGGTTCTCATGCGTGTCGTTGATGCTGACGATGCGAACGCGATTCGTGTTGGCGGCTGGTAAACGGAGTACATACGTCTCAGTCGCTTGAGGCTCGCCACGCTTCAGAGAATACGCATTGTTATAGCTAAGTGTCTGAACCACGACGCGGTAGAAGATTGGCCGGTCGGTCGGCAGAGGTTCCTCGTGCTCAACACGAACATGCAGCGCGCTACTGTCGGCGCTTATCAAACCGTGGTGACTGGCCACTGCCGTAAACGCAAGGTCGTCTTTCGAAAAACCGTACTCAACCCAGGCCGTGGCTAACTTCTTCACCGCGATGCTGACGCCAAAACCGTTGCTTCGCGGATTTTGCACGACCGGTGGGCTGGCGATCAGGTCAGCGGATTCAGTCGAGTTACCCGGCGCGTCCTGAGCATTGATTTGTTGCTGCATGTGAATCGATGAAACAGCAACGGCGCTGACTGGGATCGTTCCGATGAACTGACGGCGACTGAACATCGTGGCTCCTTCTGCGTAAATCGAATGGACATGGTCGGGGCAGACTGCTGTGGTTCAGTGCGCCAGAGCTACAGGCGGGCGAGCGCGACTCGAGGGCGGGATGTGACATCACGCCGCTGCAGCCAGATCTATTCGACAAGCTGCGAAATCATCGCAACGACGCTGCCTTGCAGTCTAATAGATCGCTCTACCGATCCAAGTCGACGTGATCGCCCGCGCACGGCCGAAGGGCTGGACTTATCTCGCTGTTCCCGTCGCCGAGCCTGGAAGCGGTTACCTGTGCGCCATTCAAGCAGAGGTATTATGAATCCCGAGCGCTTCTCTGTCGATTCCGATGCACTCTCATCGTCACACCTTCCTTCGGTCGATCTGCAGCCACAGTCGCAAGCCTGGTGCAAAGTATCGCTCAGCGTGCGGCACCGGAGTGGCGTAGCCCTCGGATTGACGGCCCAGGAACGAAATGGCAATTGGCCTGCACCTGCGACGACGATGGGGGCGGTAGCTTGAACCCTGTTCGTTTGAGTTAACGGGCTTGACGCCGACAGCACTGACGTTTGTCTGAAACGCATGTTTGCTGTTCTGCTCGTGGCAGCCGAGGATTCAGTGAATTACTTCAGGGGTTCGGGGGCGATCACTATGAGTGATTCGTTCTTCAGGCGTGATCTCGACGGCAAGCTGGCTGGTTTGTCTTGCAATCCAGTCAATCAATTCACTGTGAACAATGATCTGCACATCCTTCACACGCGCGAGCGTTAGCTGAAAAGTCTTGCCGAACAAGTACCATTGCCTTGGGACAACCTGGATGTCCCGAAAGGGGATCAGAAGGGGTGGGTGGAAGGTGCAGAACGGAAACATGAGCTGGAACAGAATGCCCTCGCTTGTGACGTTAACCGTTGCGATTCCTTTGTATGAGTTCCACCCAATGTCGCGACCGGTGAGGATGACGGTCTGCATGCCTTTACTAACACAGTTCGACGCGTCACAATCGGACGGGCCCGCAGCGCTGTAGACGCGAGCCAGTCGCGTCCAACGCCGGGCATTTGATTTCCAGATGCCGGACATCATCGCTATGACCATGCCGTACCCAACGACGTGAGTCCATAAAGTTTCAATCATCATTCTGATTTCGCAACAAGGTCTTGTTCATACCGGCGAAGTTTCTGAGCGACCTTCTGTGAAATGCGCTGGGCCGCGCTGGTCGACTGATTTGGGAAAAATGGCAGGTCGCTGACGTCGACTCCCATTCGAGCCAGAGCGAATCGCCATTGATCTGCCTGCCTGGCATTGTTCATAAGCGGTGAAGGACGAAGTAGAAACAGCTCGCTCACACGCGACGCTTCACTGAAAGCCGAGGGGCCGAGTTGAACGAATGCCTCGCGGATTCCTTCGATCAATGGTCGACGTTCGGACCAGGTGGGGATTGTGATCGCTGCATCGAGAGCCGCCCGCAGGACTGGAAGTGCTTGCGTCGCTCCAAGATCAGCGGTTCTGCACAGAAACGCCCCTGCATCCCGATAGAGTTCAGGCGAATTCCAGATTCTATAATGGGCTGCTGTCGGAATAGCAAAAGTATCGACTGGAAGACCGGCCATGCTTTCAGCCAGCCAGCGTCTCAATTCCGCCGACGTGTGGTCCATCGTTATTCGTTCGGCATACGCATTTCGCATCGCTGTCGGCGTCTTCTTTTTCGAGAAGACATTCATCAGCTGGTCGTCGATGTTTCTGACACGCGGGTCAGACACGATTTCTGCAATCAGTTCATGGTCCTGCTCAGTCGCATCGAAGTAGAACAGTCCAAGGTATCTGCGAGCCAGATCGAGCTGCACTTCTGATGCCTCGGGATCATTCAGAGCTTGCACCGCTAAACCTCGCAATCGCGTGATGGATCGCGGATCGCATTCCGGAACCCGAAACCGGATGGCACTCAGCAGTTCAGATTGCAGATGCAAAGACCGCTCGCCGGCATGCCAGCGTTGTCGACCGACAGAAAAGGAGGCTCCAGAGAGGGTTCCGCCGCCGAAGTTTGCCTTAAACCCTACAAAGAACATCGCGGCTGGCACACGACGTTCTATGTAGCTCTTGCGAAACCGAACTTGCCCCGCTGAATCACAGATGGTGACTCGGCGAATTGTTGAGTGGGAATCCGAACTTCGTCGGTCAATACGTATGACCCAGTCAGCCGCATCCGCAGCAACCGGATCGATCTTTCGCAATCGCGAACGGTCCGCCAGTCGTACTGCCCAATCAGCCTCCACTGCTTTGATCGAAGTGAGCAGCTTCGATCCTCCGAAAGTTTGGGTCAAAGGACGGAATTCCCGGACGATCTGTCCAGGCTCAGAAGGAAACAGGCCGGGAGTCGGGTTCGCCTCTGCGGACTCCAACGTGTAGGCCGCGGATTGCTGCTGTTGAGGACGGCTGCGGCGCCCGGCTGTAACGATCGTCACACTTTCGACCCGCGCCGAATCAAGTACAGAAAGGCAGAGGTAGTCGCAATCCGGAGCCTTCCGTGAATCTGTCGCTTCGATGCGGACATGTCCGCGAAGTTCGATTGGGAGATCGGCCACAATGTCAGGTTGGCACTCTTTGGCATATGTCTTCAGCGCACTGCTGCGAAACGGCTGCATGACGATCCACCCGAGTGCAAGCACTAAGCAGAAACTCACTGCCGTCGCTTTCAAGGGCGAAGCGATGGGAAGCACGCGACGAACAGCCGCCGTCCCTGCGAGGTAGACAAACACGGTTGGAGCGATTGTGAGGATCACTCCGGGCACGATCAGAAAGAAATATCCCAGGACAACGAACTCGGGAAACACAACCGCCAGGCAGGCCAGAAAACCTGTGATCCAAAGGGCATACTTCATTCGCTGAGTCCACGTTGCACAGATCGCGCGGCTGCAAGTCAGGTTGTCTGGCTGCACCAGTTCACGCAGGGGTTTCAAGGCAGATGTTGCCGCTGTGCAACACTAGCTTAAAATCCATCAGTTGCTCGAAATTTCTGTCCGCCGGATAGCAGTCGTTTGCGCCCAACTGCTATCGTTGAAGCCGGATTCCTGTTGCGTGTTGCTAACTGGATGGTGACATTTAAACCACGAGATCAGATCTCGATCGATATCCGGTCCGTACACGGCCGTCATCGCATGAAGCCACCAACCATGACCGACCTCTAACCGAATCGTGGCGGACAGCCATAGTCTGACCTCAGTGCTGTACTCTGCCGACCACTGCCCCGTGACAAATCGATTGTTTCCGGTCAAAGTGCGGTCGGCTGGTTCGCGCGACTGGAGTCGGTGCGGACGAATCAGGACCTCTGGGTGCCGCTCGACCGCCGTCGAATGATAGACTGCGAACGAGCTAAAGTTTCTCGCTCGCTGAAGTGGCAGACTTGGCTCTCTGTAAATCAAAGCCCCTGGCTTTAGGGACGTCATGTTGCATGTCTGAAAACTCGAATGTCAGCCACTGGATTGATTTGGTGAAGGTTGGCGATACGGTTGCAGCCAACCAGATCTGGAGGCACTATTTCGACCGGCTCGTGCGATCCGTTCGGGGGCGGCTGTATGGGCAGAATCGGGTGGTTTCTGATGAGGAAGATATCGTCCTGAGCGTGTTCAACAGCTTTTACGAAGCTGCAGAAAAGGGTCGGTTTCCGGATCTGTCGGACCGCGATGATCTTTGGCGGTTGCTGTTGAGGATGGCGGGCAGAAAGGTCATCGACAAGCGAAGGCACGATCAGCGGCAGCGACGCGGGGGCGGTGTTCAAATGCATTCACTGAATGGCCGCACCGGTGACGAAAGCGTTATTGAAGCGATTGGTGACGAGCCATCGCCGGAAATGGTGCTGATGATGCAGGAATCTGTGGAACAACTTTTTTCACATTTAGGTGTCGGGCAACTCAGAGATTTAGCGGGTGCCAAGTTAGAGGGGTATTCAAACGCGGAATTAGCTGAGCGTTTTGGGTGCTCTGAGCGAACGATCGAGCGTCGTTTGCATCTGATTCGAGAAAAATGTCAGCAGGAACTGATTGCACACAATGAGCATTCGTCAGCACAAACTACCGATCGCGGCTCTGGAACGGATTGATGATCTGTGCGCCGCGTTCGAGCGACAATGGCAGGCAAACAAGCCGGCTTCGATCGAAGATCTAGTTGCGGCTGAATCCGATCCGATCGAACGCGAAGCGCTGCTGGCCGAGTTGATCGTGCTTGACGTTGACTACCGACGTCGCCGTGGCGAGACACCGACGGAGCAGGAATACCTTGAGAGATTTGCTGAAGACGCCAGCGTTATCAACGAGGCCTTCAACGATTCGGACAGGAAGAAAGGCGCGTTCGAACCTCCGACAGTCGCGCGACTTGCCAGCCTGTTTCCGTCGCTTGAGGTCATGGAACTGGTCGGTGCGGGCGGGATGGGCGCGGTCTATAAGGCAAAGCAGAAAGGATTGGACCGCATTGTCGCTCTCAAAATCCTTCCGGAAGAATTTGGGCACAACGTGAAGTTCGCGCTGCGGTTCACTCGTGAGGCTCGCACGCTTGCGAAGTTGAACCACCCGAACATCGTGGCATTATTCGAATTCGGCAACGTGGCCGACACCTACTACTTTCTGATGGAGTTTGTGGAAGGCTCAACACTTCGGGACGTGGTTGCCGCTCGAGAAATCGCCCCCGCGCACGCGCTGGCGATCGTCCCGCACCTCTGCGATGCGCTGCAGTACGCTCATGACAAAGGGGTGATTCATCGAGACATCAAGCCGGAAAATATCCTGATGTCGGTGGACGGTTCCGTTAAGATCGCAGACTTCGGACTCTCACGGATTCTCGACAACGACGAACAGCAGCACACGCTGACTGGAACTCATCAGGTGATGGGCACGCCGCGTTACATGGCACCAGAACAACTTGAAGGCACACACAATGTCGATCACCGCGCCGACATTTATTCGTTGGGTGTTGTGATCTACGAAATGCTGACCGGCGAGTTACCGATCGGACGATTTGCCGCACCGTCTGCCAAAGTACAGATTGATGTTCGCCTGGACGATGTTGTTCTGCGAACGCTGGAAAAAGAGCCACAGCGCCGCTACCAACGTGCGAGTCAGATTAAGTCGGACGTGCAGTCGATTACTTCGTCTGAAAACCCGGCTTTCGCTCAGACCGTGGTCAGCGAACTTGCGTCTGAGACCAGCCGATCCGCCCCTGCGAGTCTGCAGGAACAGGAAGTCGCCGCTCGATTCTTGCTGACGCGTCGTCAGTTGATGGATCGCGTTCGCGAGTCACTCCGGCCGCTGTTCCGTGGCGAGATAATTCAGGTTCTTATTGGCGTGCTCCTTATCGTCCTCGGCGCACAGTGCTGGGCTCGAAATATGGACAACACGGGGCGAGTCGTTTGCGGAGTGATTCTGCACGTCTACGGTGTCATCGTGATTGGTACGGCGGCGAACGTTTGCACGAAGATCAAACGCATTGATTACTCGAAACCGCTCGACGAAATTCGCACGAAACTCGGCAAAGTCAGAACGGCCTATGTGACAGCTGGCGTGACGATTGGATTCGCCTGGTGGCTCATGTGGATCCCCGTTTGCGTCGCGTTCGGTTTTGACGCGGTGCTGTATCCGCAATCACTGATTGTTTCGCTGGTGGTTGGCGTCGTCGGGCTGGTCGGTTCCTTGTGGCTGTACCGGCGAGGCTTGAAGTCTGGCGACGCATGGAGGACCCGGCTTTCCGGCGAAAGTATTGCCTCCGCATATCGCGCGCTCGACGAAATCGAGAGCGTCAATATTCAGTGACGGCGAGCTTCTGCCACGCCAACTCGCTTTTTGTTGACTGAGTCTCTGTCGTGAGGTAACCCGCGCATCCGTAGCGCTGGTGGCTGCGCGGAATTGAGGCTCTCCCTCGCCTGTGACTTTGGCGATCCGTGTGCTGACTCTGTCGGCCGTCTACTCACTATCCCATTTCTAACGGTAGCTAGCGATGAGCTCACTTACTATTGAACCGCCTCTGGTCACGCCAGTCGTCAGTCCTGGCGAGCCCGGCCTAAAGAAACCGGTCGCCCGACGTCACGATCTCGATGCACTTCGCGCGATCGCGATGTTGTTGGGGATCGTGCTGCATGTGGCTCTGTCGTTTTCCACGATCCCTTGGCTGGTGACCGATTCGAGGACCAGTTGTTTCTATAACGTGTTGTTCTCCGTGATTCACGGATTCCGCATGCCGTTGTTCTTTATGTTAAGCGGATTCTTTACCGCCATGCTGTGGCGCAAGCGGACTCTGAAGGGCCTCGTGAAGCAGCGAGTAAAACGGATTCTTCTTCCGCTCGTCATCGGCTGTGTTACAATCGTGCCAGCCATGTGGGCCGTCGGTTACGTTGCGTCTCGGCCATCACCGGGGCAGTCCGAAGGTTCGACGATTTATGCGGCTGTTGTTGCCGGCGACACTAATTCGGTTCAGGCCGAGCTTCAGAAACCTGGCATCGATGTCGATGCGGCCGATCCAGCTTCCGGTTCGACACCCTTGTGCACAGCCGTGTTTCTGGGACAGACGGATATCGTCGAACTGTTGATCGACGCGAATGCAGATCTCAACCTCGCGAACCGTGACAAGGCCAGCCCACTGCACATCGCGGCTTTTATGGGGCGAGCACAAGAGGCGAGAATGTTGCTCGCTGCCGGAGCCGATGTCGACGTGAAAGACGGGACCGGTCAAACACCGCAGCAACTGCTAAGCATCGACTTCGGCACGACTGCCTTCATCGCCGGTTCACTCGGAGTTCAACTCGACGAACAGACACTGATGGCTGGCCGCAAGGAAATCGCTGAGCAACTCGGGGCAGAGGCCGATGTTTCTTCTGACGGCAATCAGAGTGGCGGCAACGCGGCTTTGTACGGTTTGTTATTTCAAATGCCAGTCTTCATGCATCTCTGGTTTCTGGCGTTCCTTTGCTGGCTGGTTGTGGCTTTTCTGATCTATGCGGTTGTTGCTAACGCCGTAAAGATTGAGAGGCTGCCGCGGTGGTTGATCTGTTCGCCTGCCAGTCTGCTGTGGGTGATTCCACTCACCACGCTGCCGCTGTCGTTGATGCAACCGGGCATCTTCGGTCCTGATTCGTCTGTCGGTTTGCTGCCGATCCCTGCCGTGTTTGGTTACTACGCGATTTTCTTCTTCTTCGGTGCTGTGTACTGGGACATGAATGACGGCCAGGGGCAACTAGGTCGTTGGTGGCCAATTAGCCTGCTGGTTGCGATGTTTGTCGTGTTCCCGATCGGTCTGGATTTAGTTGACGGCACCTTTGGCATCGTGCCGCGAATCGAAGACTCATCGACACACCATCTTGTGAGCAACCTGCTGCAGGCTGCTTTTGCCTGGCTTATGATCTTTGGGTGCATCGGGCTGTTCCGCCGAACTCTGTCGGGGGAAAGCAAGGCGTTACGATACATCTCCGACTCATCCTACTGGCTGTACCTCACCCATTTACCACTTGTGATTCTGGCACAGTGGATGGTTCGAGACCTGGAAGTTCCGGCTTTTCTGAAGTTCAGCGTTGTTCTGGTTGTGATTTCAGCGTTCCTGCTACTTACCTACCAGTACCTGGTTCGATATACGGCGATCGGCAGACTGCTAAACGGACCACGCAGCAGGTCACCGCTTGCGTCCACGTGACGCAAGCGGCAGAGTTATCCGGCTGGTTGACGGCCTACGGTTAGGGCGCCAGCTTCAACAGCTTGACGTTCTTGTACCAAACTTTGTGGCCGTGATCCTGAAATCCAAGATAGCCGGAACGAGCGAAGTCTTTCACTGCTCGAGGCATTGTGTTGAGCGTGTACTTGTGCTTCTGACCGTCGGGGCAGACGCCGGGTTGGTCGAAGTCATCGCAGTTCATACTGGCCACTTCCTCGCCGTTGACCTTCACTTTGATGTGCGGTCCGTCACAGCGAATTTCAATCGCGTTCCACTCACCTGTTTCCTTGCCGGCGTTTTTGGTGGTGCTTGCGAGGTCGTAGATCGCGCCGAATTCGTGCTTGCCAGTCTTATCGCCGCTCATGACCTGAGCTTCGAAACCTGTGTGCACCGGATTCTCAGGGTCTTCGACTCGAAAGAAGATTCCTGAATTGCAGCGAGGATCTTCCCAGCGGACGTCACACTTCAGGACAAAGTTGTCGAACTGTTGTTCGTGAATGATGATGTACCCGCCCGACTTGAACGGGACGAGTGCTCCGTCCTCAATTGGCGCCATGATTTTCTTGCCGTTGTTGCACTTCCAGCCCGTCAGATCTTTTCCGTTAAACAGAAGTTGCCAACCAGCCTGTTTTTCTTCGGCGGAAAGTTGATTGTCGGCGGCATTGGCAGGCATCGCGCAAAGCAGCGCGGCAGCAATCGTCATTGGAAACTTGAGGCGTCGCATGATTTGTACTTTCCGATTCTGATCAGAGTGATTTGTGTGTGTGGATTCCAGCGTCCGCTGGTGGGCCAGCCATTCTACCGTGGCATTGGCCGAACGAAGTCCGGGAGCCCGGGTATCTGCCAGGACATGGAGAATTCTGCCGTGGTCCGGATCATTTCCTGTCCGCAGTGGCAGTCGGCACGGTCAGCCGTCCCCGTTTTCGATTGATTTCAAAACTCTGATCCGTAACAAACTGAGAACATAGTGACGATGAAAAGTCCTTCTGCAGCCGGGGCGGCGAATTGGCGAAGCCACGGCACGGTGGATGATTTTCTGAGTTCACAACGTTCGTGGTCGATCAGATGCGGTACGGGCACAGGAATTGCGTCACCGTTAGTTGATATCTGAGGGGATCTGTTGATGCACCGTAGTTCGCCCAGATTACTACTACTTCAATGATTCCTGAGGCAATTTCATGCACCGGCCGTCGCAAAAACAAGCAGGTAATCGTCGCGGATTTACGCTCATCGAACTGCTGGTGGTGATTTCCATTATTGCCGTTTTACTTTCACTCATTTTGCCAGCGGTTCAGAACGCTCGTTCGGCTGCCCGCCGAACTCAATGCCTCAATCGCATCCGCCAAATCGGACTCGGACTACATTCCTACGCATCGAAAAACAGAAATGGGCAGTTCCCCGCATACGGCGTCTGGGGCGATGTCAAGAGTTCCAGCGGAACTTGGTCGACCGGGCGAAGTGCTTTGCGAAACTGGGTTGTCGACATCCTGTCGGAACTCGATCGACAGGACATTTTCGATCGCTGGAATTTTGACGACAAGCACGACGGGACAGTGGATGGGCCAGGCGGAATCAATAACCGGCAACTCATTAGCGAATACAACATGAGTATCCTGTCGTGTCCGGACGATCCTTCGGCGGATGGCGGCGGCGGTGTGTTGAGTTATGTGGTGAATGTGGGCTACGCGAACATCGATACATCCGGACTCGTCAGCGGCGGAGGTGGCTGGACGGGTGGTGCGAACATTCACCTTTCTTACGATACCGACATCGACTTCAACCTGACCGGTGGTGCGAACGATGAAGAGGATATCCTGATTTCACGTCGTTCCGGAGTTCTGTGGGAAGAGATCGTCGACCGTGACGGCAACAACAGTCCTCGGCCATCGCGAAACGCCAGCCAGCAACTGGACACCATTTACGATGGCACCAGCAACACGCTGTTGGTCACAGAAAATATCAACGCGGGCGCGGATCAGTATTGGGGCGACCCGCGAGCCAAAATTTGTACTTTTGTTTATCCACTCGACCCACTGGATCAAGCCGGTTCTGCAACCGGTCTGACGGCTGCGACCTACTATGATGCCGCGCCACTTGACCCAAGATATCCATTTGGTGTGATTAATGGAGCCACGTCAGGCCCTGAAGAAATTCGGCCGTTTCCAAATTCACATCACCCTGGCGGCGTGAATGTTGTGACCTGCGATGGTGCCGCAAGGTTCCTGAGTGCAGACACGGACACCAGAATTTACGCTCACCTGATGACACCATCTGGCAGTAAATTCTCAACAGGTGTGGGAGCTCAGGAGATTCTTTCGTCAACGGGATTCTGAGCGTTCGGTTGACGAGGTTTCTCAGCACTTGCTGCTCATCTTAATTTCGTTCGCCCGACGGGACAGGCAGCAGGAAGGCGTGGTTTTCGAACATCGCTCGACCGCCCGCTTCGCTAATCGTTGGCAACAGAAACAATGTCAGCGCGTAGATGGCGATTAGAGGCACCATCACGACTTTCGTTGGCCAGCGAATGAGTTTGGGGGCTCGCAGATTTTTCTGCACGCCAGTACCGTAGACCCAGCCCATCAGGATACGTGTTGGGTAGATCACGATGATGAATAGCGGCGTGAACAGCCACAACGCATCGACCGGCCAGGACACGACCTTCGACAGATACAACGGAATGGCTAGTCCGTAAAGCAGGATGGTGGCAACTGCCCAGCGGATGGGGACGCGGCATATGATTTCCCGCGCCTTGCGGACTTCAAAGATTGCTTTGAAGCGGCCTGTGACGGCCTGATGACATTGCAACAGCGGCAGCCACGCCGCGACGGGGATAATCAGGATGGCACCAAGTATTGTCACGATGGCACTGGGGCCAAGATCCTCATGAGGCTGCGTCGACAACGCGCCCAACAGCAAGGTTGGGATGGCCAGCCAGCATAGCGCCCCGATGGCTCCCCAGACAGCCAGCTTCAGATGATGCCATGGTCGCAAGACGTTGGTTAATCGTTCTGTCCATAGATTTACATTCGACGAATACTCGCCGCTGCGCACATCGCGAATGAGCCGGCGAAGATTTCTGATGGGTCTGAGGAAACAGGCGAAAGATCCTCCGTTGGCAATGGCCAGCAGCAGGTGGCAGAAAATGACAACCTGCAAAACGCGAGTGACGAAGGATAAGCCGTTGAGTGATCCACCGGACAACTGCGAAACCACCTGCTGACCTTCCGCGACCGACGACGTCATCATGATCGGGACCAGAAAAATGAACACCATTAACCCAATGGTGCCGATGCGGGTGGAAACGGCCAGCAGCGGGATTCCATCACGAAAGCGGCCCGACTTGCCGACTCGCGCTTCAGCGTCCAACAGCATTCCCAATGACAACAGGTTGACGCCCGGAATGGCGGCCAGGCCAGCCAGCAGCGGCAGCAGAAAACCGAGCCCCAACACCACCTGAACCAGCCACCACAGGCTTCGAAACGGTTTGCGAATTCCCGGAAACCGGCCCGGTCCCAACTGACTTTCAAGCGAATCTGGCGCGGTCGATACAAGCTTAGCCGTAAAATCCGTTTCGACGTCAGCGGCGGTGTCATCGTCGCTGACACTGGCGACTGGTTGTGCTGACGGATAGGTTGGGAGCGGCATGTCGAGGTCTTCCGGGTTCAAATCATCTGTTCCTCGCATGGCATTCGAACTACGATGAGAAAACCTGGCATTGGATTCGAATAAATCGGGCATTCTCGCGAACAGCCGGTTGCTGCAGGAAGATTATCCATGCCTGCGGGCTGCGACACCAGACAGATCTGTGTCGATCGCCATAATGCGGAGCACGAGCATGAAACCTATCGCAATACTTTTTAGCCTGTGTGTGGTCGGTCTGCTGCTGTTGCTGGTGATCAAAGCGGGCGAAGCGGACGCTCCACCGCGAGCCGAGCCTGTCCAGCTTGCGGATCGAAACATCGACGCCTCGGTGTCGCGCGTCAACGCAGCTTTGCGACAACATTGGAAAGACGAGGGCCTTGAACCGGCCGAATTGGCGGACGAACTGACCGTGTTTCGACGGTTGTCCCTGGCGCTGCACGGCACGATTCCTTCACTGGAAGAAATCAACAGCTTCAACGCGGATTCCCCGGACGATCGCATCGAACGCTGGTTGCTGAAGATGCTGGCCGACAAACGTTTTCACGACTACTTTTCTGACCGGCTGGCCCGCGTTCTTTCCGGCGTCGAAGAAGGTCAATTCGTGATTTTTCGACGCGATCGATTGCGCGACTGGTTAAGTGAACAGCTTCGCGCTGATCGACCGTGGCCGGAAATAACAACCGAGCTGATTGCAGCCGACGGTCTTTGGACGAGCAACGGAGCGGCCAATTTTATCACGGCGGCTTCCATTCCGGATGAAGGCCTCGACGAAAGTAAGCTGGCAGGCCGCACCGTGAGAGCCTTCCTCGGCCAGCGTATCGACTGTGCTCAATGCCACGATCACCCATTCGACACGTGGAAGCAGAACGACTTTGAGGGTTTGGCGGCGTTCTTCGGGCGGGCTCGCGTGACGATTGGCGGGGTGATTGATGATCCTACTTCGGACGACGACAAGCCGGTGGAATACAAAGTGATCGATCCTGGCGAGCAGGACGGCCGCGTGGTTGCGCCGCGAGTTCCCTTTCACGAAGAATGGATGCAGGAAGACGGTTCGCGACGTCAGCGACTGGCGTCGTGGGTAATCCATCCGGACAACCGCCGATTTGAACGAGCGATCGCGAATCGTGTTTGGGGATTGATGTTTGGGCGATCGTGGTACGACCCCGTTGACGATTTAGGGCACCCTGCTGAAGACGCGGCCGATCACGACTTGCTGGACGTCGTGGGGCGTGAGTTTCGCAATAATGGCGGTCGGCTGCACTTCTTGATCCGCCTGATCGCTCAATCGGACGCCTTCCGGCAAAAGTCGGAAGTCTCCTGGGCGGACGAGGATTTGTATTCACAAATGAGTCGCGAGTGGGCCGTGTTTCCTCTGGTTCGGCTAAGACCGGAACAGATCATCGGGACAATGGTGCAGGCAGGCAGCGTGAAGACGATCGATCGCAACTCAAATCTGTTTGTGCGATTCATGAGATTCAACAACGAGTCTGATTTCCTGAAAGCTTACGGAGACGCTGAAGACGACGAGCTTCTGCAGCAAAGCGGCACGATCCCTCAGGCCCTGTTGCGCATGAACGGCAAGTTTACTCGCGAGCTGACAAACACCAGGCTGTTTTCGGCGGCGGGGCAGATTCTGAATTATTCGGGTGACGACGAAGCCGTTGTACAGAACTGTTTTCTGGCGTGTTTGAGTCGGTATCCCAGTGAACAGGAACGAAAGTATTTCGTGGAACGGCTGCGGGCAGCGGAACGGGACGGCAAGCAACTTCCAGCGGAAGCAGAGTCGACGGATGAGAATGGTGAGGCGGAATTTCTTTCGAAAGAAGACGCCGTGCGGGACATGTATTGGGTGCTGTTTAACAGTCCTGGGTTTTCATGGAACCGGTGAACGAACATGCGTGAAAATAGTAACAAACAATTGCACCGTCGAGACGTGCTGGGCATGATGGCGGGCCTCGGCTTGTCGTTGTCACTGCCGGGTTTGTCGCCGAAAGCGGCCGCCGCTCGACGGGAAGAGCGGCCAAAGTCGCTGATAACGCTATGGATGGACGGAGGCATGAGTCAGCTGGAAACCTGGGACCCTCATGCCGGGACGCCGTCCGGCGGTGAAGTGAAGTCGATTGCGACAAGCCTGCCTGGTCTGCAAATTAGTGACTTTATGCCGCAGATGGCGGAGCAAATGCACGACGTGACGCTCATCAGGTCGCTTACATCACTGGAAGGTGACCACGCTCGAGGCGCCGCTTACGTAAAGACTGGCTATCGGCTGGAGCCAACGCTGATCTATCCGTCGCTCGGTGCCATTGCCGCTCATCAACTTCGTGATCCGAAGGCAGAGATCCCGCAGCACGTGTCGCTGGCCGGTGATAATTTCTTTCCTCGCGGCGGGTACCTCGGAAATAAATGGGACGCGTTTCGAGTGTTTGATCCGGGCCGATCACTGACGAATCTAAAAGCAAGCGTGTCAGACCAACGTCAACGCCAGCGGATGAAGGGGCTGGATGTTGTATCGGGCCAGTTCACGAAGGCCAGGCCCACCGCGGATCGCGACACGCTACATGCGGATACGGTTCGCCGAGCGCTCACGATGATGTCATCGGAACAGTTGAAGGCATTCGAACTGGATGATGAACCTGCAGTGGTGAAAGCGGCCTACGGAGATACTCGCTTCGGTCGCGGCTGCCTTGTGGCGCGACGGCTGGTCGAAACCGGTGTGCGGGCGATTGAAGTGGCGTTGAGCGGATTTGACACGCACGTGAACAACCACGCTGGCCAGAAAACTCAGGCCGACATTCTGGACCCGGCATTCGCGATGCTGCTTACGGATCTGCGAGAACGAGATCTGCTGGATTCCACAATCGTGCTCTGCATTACGGAATTCGGCCGAACTCCCGGAATCAATCCTGCGGGCGGCCGTGATCACTGGCCTCATTGGTTTTCCTGCGTGGCGGCGGGCGGCGGTTTTCGGTCGGGGTTGGTGGTCGGAGAAACGCCGGCGGCCGTCTTTGACGGTAAGGCGAAGCCGAAACCGAAGGATCCCATTACCATTCCACAGTTGTACGCGACGATTATGAAGTCGATGGGAATCGCGTGGGACGATGAAATTATCACGCCGATCGGGCGGCCGATTCGGTTTGCCGACGCGGAGCCTGAGGATCGGTTGCTGGCTTGAGGAAACGTGCAGGCAACGGCTTTCCGCCCGTTTGCGGTGAGGATATCGGCACAATATCATTCGCCCCATGCCGGAGATACACTCAAAATTTGAAGACTGCGTGATCGTTGTTGGTGTCGGGTTGATTGGTGGTTCTATTGCCGCCGCAATTCGACAGCGTTACCCGGCGTGTGAAGTGATTGGAGTTGGTCGCTGCGAGAAGCGGTTGGCAGCGGCAAAAGCGGCGGGCCTTCTGACCGACTTCACCACTTCCGTCACAGAGAACCTTCTGCAGCGATCAGCACTGGTTGTCGTGTGTTTGCCGGTCGATTTAATTGCCGCCGAAGTCACACGCATTGCCTTGCTGGCGGGTGATGATGTGACGATCACCGATGCCGGCAGCGTAAAGCAAGCCATTTGCAAACAGGTCGCTGCTAACGAACGGTCACAGCGGCTGTTTGTGGGAGCTCACCCGATCGCGGGGGGAGAACAGGGAGGTTTCGAGTATGCCGAAGCCGATCTGTTTTCTCAGAAAGTCTGCGTTGTGGTGGACACGGCGGACGAAGCCCGAACAGATCGTGTTAAGCGGTTCTGGCGCGGGCTGGAATGTGACGTTGTGACCATGACGGCGTCTGAGCACGACCGCACCCTGGCACTCACCAGCCACCTGCCGCACGTTATGGCGGCCGTGACAACATCTGCAGTGGGTCCCGAAAATCTGCCCATGACGGGATCGGGGTTCCGCGACGTCACTCGAATCGCAGCCGGAGACCCTTCTTTATGGCGGGCAATTCTGACGGGAAACCGGGACGAAGTCATTGCGGCAATCAAAGTTGCTGAGCGGCTTTTGGTAGATTACCGAACGGCGTTGGAAACGCTCGACGACGACGGTATCGAATCACTGTTGCGCGCGGCCGCAGAACACCGTTCTCAGTTGGACGCTTGATTGGTGAATCAGGGCGACGAGGTGCAAACGACATTTTTTCTCAGCCGGACTCACGAACTCGGTATCGGCGATAGCCGAATTCATCCAGCGAAGTCAACAAAACGGCGATGCGCTGCTCACGGCAATCTCCGTTGGCAATACCTACGGCCATGGTTCCCGCTGTGATTGTTGCGACGCGACAGACCGACATTGGCAGGCGAAATTCCGTCAGGTCCGCGTAGAGTTCCTCGCGGCCACAGATTTCTCCAAACTTGCGCCCCTGATAAGTCAACTCCATGCCCCGCAGGTCCGCACTCCATTGATAATCGAACGGTCCGAAGCAGCGTCCGCGCGTACTAACCCAGAAAGCCGTTTCTTCCAATAGGATTTCGTCCCCGTGATTCGGCATTTCGCTGAAGATTCTCTGCGAGTTGAGGCGATTCTGATTGAACAACAAAGCCGGATGTTAGGGCGGTTTGCTTCAGCTGGAAACACAAATCCATGAAGCGGGCCAATGGTGGAATCGTCAGCCTCTGCAGCATTCGCAGAATTTCCCAAAAACCCGGTGCAGCAAGGGGTTGACAAGAGATTCCTGATGCCACTATTACTCGGTCTTTGCAGGAACCTGATTCGACTATTTTGTGCCAGAGGAAGTCTCGACCGAGGGCTGGATGATGCTGCTGACGATGATTATTGACGCGATTACTGAAGACCGAACTGGCATGTGGAGCCAATGGGGGCCTGGTGGCGCTGTGAGCCACGTTCCTCATCTGATTCTGGATGACGACGACGATGATTTCGATGATGATCTGGATGATGACGACGACGATGAAATAGACGACGACCTCGAAGACGACGATCTGGATGAAGATGATCTGGACGACGACGACTTCGACGACGACTTTGAAGACGAGGACGAAGAAGACGACGACGACTTCGACAGCTTCGATGATGACGACGAATTCTAGGCAGGTGATGACATCATGCTGACGCGGCCGAAGTTGCGCTTCGGTCGGATGGTGATGATGTTTTTCGAATTCTTCAGGCGTCCCGCAGTTTATGAGGGACGCCTCTTTTTTTGGATTCCGTCTAATGGCCGGGTTCAACAATGGCATTCTGTGAGAAGGTTGGTTGATGCAACACATTCGACAACAGGCGGCCGAAGCCGTTGACGCGGTGAGATCGCACTGGCAGGGCCGTCCAGCGGTCGGGATGATCCTGGGAACCGGGCTTGGCGGACTGACAGAACAGGTTGAGGTGGACTGCCGGATTCCTTATGCGGAGATCCCTCACTTTCCGGATTCAACTTCTCCGTCGCATGCTGGGCAGTTGGTCTGTGGAACGCTACACGACGTCCCTGTGGTCGCGATGGAAGGACGGTTTCACTACTACGAAGGCTATTCGCTGCAGCAAGTCACGTTTCCCATACGACTCATGAGGGCCTTGGGGGCCGAGACTCTGCTCGTTACCAGCGCTGTTGGAGGAATGAATCCGCAGCTGAACCTGGCCGACATCGTGATTCTTGAAGATCACATTAACCTTCTGCCTGACAATCCGCTCCGCGGCGTGAATGACGATGAGCTTGGGCCAAGATTTCCCGACATGAGCGAGCCGTATAGCAGCGAGCTTGTTGAGCTTGCTCAGCAGGTTGCGTTGGAACTGTCGGTGTCGGCTCACAAAGGAGTGCTGGTCGCCGTGCCCGGCCCAAACCTCGAAACGCGCGCTGAATACCGCATGCTGCGTCTGATGGGGGCGGACATTGTTGGGATGTCGACGGTGCCCGAAATTATCGTGGCGAAGCACGCCGGCATGAAGACGCTGGGATTTTCAGTCGTGACCGACATGTGCCTGCCGGACGCGCTTGAGCCAGCCGACATTGAGAAGATCCTGAAGGTTGCCGCCGATGGCGGTGAAAAACTACAGCGCCTAATTTCTGAACTGTTCCGGCGCTTCGACAGCTAGCGACGGCGTCATGGGGAATCTGTAGCGTGAACTCGTATCAGCGTCGGGCACAAAAAAAGCTCAGTCCGGAAACGGACTGAGCTTTTCTGTTTTTAGACTGTCATTAAATATCAGGGCTGGCAACCTTATTGTCGTTGTCGTCTGCCACAGCATAGCCGATACCAGCACCGATTCCGGCACCCAACAGAGCACCAAGGCCTCCGCCGCCTCCGCCGAAGCCACCGCCTGAACCGCCACCCGTTCCGCCACCGAAGCCACCACCTGGCCCGCCAGCGAATCCGCCGCCGCCACCCGGACCGATTGGGCCGAATCCACCACCGGGGACGCCGCCGCCAGCAATTGGCGGTGTCGTGCCGGGATCAGAATTTGGATCAAGGTCGCCGTCTGTCAAAGCGGCCGCATTGTTTCGATTGAAGTTCTGAGCATTTACCGGGGCAACCGCCAGATCAAGTCCTTGAGCGATTGACGTCAGCTTGTATTTTCCAGCCGCTTGGCGACCAGCAACCGCTCCGACGATATCCACGCCTAATGCGATTACGCCATCGCTGCCATTTGTGACAACACTGTAAACGCCAGGAGCCAAACCTGCCATCACGAATTCGCCTGATGGTTGTACATCGGTGCTGCCAACCAGTTCGCCGTCACGTACGAAGTAAACCGTCAGGTCCATAACTTCACGAATACGTCCGGTGCGGGTATCCAGCAGGTTCATCAAGCCAACCAAAGTGCCATCGGGACGAAGCTGGACCTGGTGGTGCGAAAGCGACGTTGAGGATTCACCCTGTCCGAATGGGTAGCTTTCTTCTTTTGGGCTTGGCACATCGAGGAAGCGACGGTCATTCTCCGGAAGACCTTCGAAGATCAACCGACGAGCAACGGCAATGTCACTACCTGAGACGACTGCGCTATTCAGCTCCAGTTGAACACCGGCGTCGCTTTCGAGGCTGACTGGCGTTGCGGTATTGGCTCTTGCGACAGCTGCGTCATTGGCAACAAGGCGGACTGAGTGCAGCAACAGCGTGTCTGGTCCGGTTGCGATGATTGCCACAACACCTTCACTAAGTCCGGTGAATTGAAACCCACCGTCGTCATTGGTGATGGCCGACGCGACAACCGCACCTTCACTTACGACACGAACTTTCGCACCGGCTGCGGGAGCCAGGTTTCCGTCCGGTCGTGTCAGTGCTGAAAGTCGTCCATTGAATGCACCGTTGGCATCCAGCTGGACCTGATGTTGACGATCATTCCGAACTTCGTCCGGGCTCAGGATTTCATCATTGACGCTGGCTTGAGTCATCGGCAGCGGCACTGGAGGGACATTTCCCGGTGCTGCTGGGGACGATGCGTCTGCTGGCGGAGCGAATTCGAACGGATTCTCTTCGACCGGAGCCGGCGTGAGCGCTTCGTCTGCTACCTGAGCAGGTTGAGCGGCCGCCTTCACGGTGACGTAGATTGAACTGCTGGTCACGCAGAGTGCGAGTCCAAGCACGCAGAACGGGGCAGCTGATTTGAGGAACTTCATTTCCAATGGTCCTTATTCCGGTCAGGCGATCACCACGATGTAATTCACCGCGTTATGCTCGCATCTCAGAGATTTTTTGATACTGACATGGATTATGCGGTGAATGTCAGGGACAAAGCAAACTCAAACCGTGGAAAATGAGAAAACCGGATCAATTCCCCCAAACTCCCCAAAGTCCACCGCCGTGAGGACGCAAACATGAGAATCACAACATGGAATGTGAACGGGCTGCGAGCCGCGATTCGCAAAGGATTTGCCGACCAAATTGCAGAAATCCAACCTGACTTGCTGCTGCTGCAGGAAATCCGCGTAACGCCCGACCAGCTGGATGAGGAGTGGCGGAGTCCCGACGGTTGGCACGTCCACTGGCATCCGGCCCAACGAAAGGGGTATTCCGGCACGGCCGTCTGGAGTCGACTTCCGTTTGAGATTGTTGGCACTGGCACCTCTGAAGCCGACCCTGACGACGAGGGCCGACTGATTTCCGTCCTGTGTGAAGGCTTAAATGTTTCCAGCGTCTACCTACCGTCCGGGTCGTCGAAGCCCGAGCGACAGATCGTGAAGGAGGCGTGGATGAACCGATTTCGCAGTTGGGTAACCGGACTGCCGACAACCGGCCCAGCCATTCTGGGCGGAGATCTGAACATCGCTCATACAGAGAAGGACATCTTCTACGCCAAGGCGAATGAAAAGTCGTCAGGCTTCCTCCCGCACGAACGCGAATGGTTTGGCGATTTGCTGAAGGCGGGCTGGCACGATACTGCTCGCCACCACTTCGGCGACGTCCAGGGACCATATAGCTGGTGGTCAAATCGTGGCCGGGCTCGCGAACTGGACCGTGGCTGGCGGATTGACTACCTGCTGGCGAATGCGGCTGCCCACTCGCGGTTCCGAAGTGCCACAATTCATCGGGAAGCCGGCATCACTGTCAGCGACCACGCTCCGGTGAGTATCGACCTGGACTAAGCCTGACCTGTATCGTGTCTCGGCCTGGCGTACACTGCACAGCAGTTCCGCACGCATGGGGGCTTCGGTCCGTGTCGCTTTATGGGGAGATCCAGATGCAAAGTTTATTGTGGCAGCTCTCATTCGATGTGCGACCGGATTCGAGAATCGGTCGCATGCTGCGGGCGGCATCCATCACTCCCGCCCTGCTCTGCACTACGGCGATCGCCTTTCTGTTGCACTCACCAGCCAGCATCGCAGCCAGCGACGAATCGGAAGCGGTTAGCTGGGGTGAGGCGCACAACGGCTTGCAGCTTCGAGCTGTCCCGGTGATGTCTGCTATGAGCGAAGACGATATTGATCTGAGCTCCCCGATGCCCTTGTTCACCAATCGGAGTGAAGTCGCTTTCGCCGTTGAAGTTCGCAACATCAGCGACAAGCCGCTCGTGATTTTGGATACGCGATACGGCAATTCCTTTGGTGCACATAAGGGCAAATCGAATTCTGACAACTACAGCCAGTATCTATTTGAGATCGACTACTTTGATAAGAATGGAAACAAGATTGCGAAGCCGCACGTGCAGATTGTGGATGCGCACATGATTGTTTCGGGGATGCTGACCGCTGAGTTGGCTCCGAAACAGTCTCACCGATTTCTGCTGCGACCTGAAACATGGAACCCTGTCATTGGTCAGCGTCTTCCTGCGGGTGAATATTCGGCCGTCATTCGCTATCGCGGCATCGCAGCCCCAGTGTCCGAACGCATTGCAGAGTATCGGCCGACCAGCAAAGTGCTGGAGGCATGGTCAGGCGACGCCGCGTCGCCGAAGACAGCATTTGAGATCCGGCCGCCTCAGTCCGACAATGGTCAGCAGAAGTCGCTAACCTGGGGCGAGCCTGTAAAGGGCCTGCGAGCTGCCGTCGCTTTCGGCACTGGTCGTCCGATCTGTCGTCATGGTGACCGTGCGGATCTGCAGTTACACATACAGAATGTCAGTCAGGATCCAATCACAATCTGCAGTCCTGCGTGGCTTACTGATGCCCGGCTATCAGCTCGCCGTATTGGCGGTGGGGCCGTCAATGTCGGTCACACGTGGTACTCGGGCTGGACGCTGTCTTGCCGAGTGACGCTTTTGCCGGGCCAGACAACAACTTACTTCGCGGGGAACGTGGGTATCGCTGGGACACCAGTTCAGGCCGCCGATTTTCCGCACGTTACCAACCGCACAATCGTGACACCGCCGGGAAACTATCGCATGCAGTTTGAAGTAAACCTTCCGGGCATGTCTTTAGAAGACGGCAAAGGCAAACAACTCGCCCCGCTCGAAGGCGATTGGGAGGGCAAGCTCACGACTGGCAAGGCTCCGCTAATTATTTTCGGCGCAGCTGATGCGACGGATGACAAGGTGCAGAATCCGGAATAGGCTACTTTGTCAAACGCACTTCCGAAGGCACATCGGGAATTGCTGAACCAGTCCGTGACGGCGCAGCGACAGATGTTTCGGTGTACAGCACGCAATAGGATTCATCCATGAGCGGCAACCAGTACGGCGACGATGTCCCAGAAGAATACAATCCCTTTCAGGCTCCCCAAAGTATCGATGAGGCGGGAAGTCATGCTGGCAGTCACGTCGAAGAAGTTCGCAGGAAGCACCTTTCGCACGAAGCATCCCTGAAGTCGGTCGGCACGCTCTACTTGCTTGGCGGCGGCCTGACTTTGCTTGGCTTATTCTGGGGCCTCGCCATTACGATGAGCGGCGGCCGTGGTCGACCTCCGTCTGGTTCCACGGATCTGACTATTTTTATCCTGCCGTTCGCGCTGGCCGTCATGCAGCTTGTGACGGCCGTTGGCCTTCGGCGGTTGCGTCCATGGGCTCGGATCACATCCGGCATCCTTTCGGCGCTCAGTCTGTTTTGGATCCCCTTGGGCACGATAATGGGTGCCTACATCCTGTATCTGCTGCTCAGCGCAAAAGGCAGGATGGTCTTTTCTGGTCCATCCGGGATTATTGTGGGTAGAGATCGAGTCCTCCGCAGTAGAAGAGGATGGCGGTTTTGAAGTTGTCGCGGTTTCGGTATCCGCCGACTCTTCGTTTGATGGCCATGATTTTGCTGTTCATTCCTTCGGCGACGGCGTTTGTGATTCCGTGAGTGCAGTAGCTCACCACATTGGCTAAGCGTTCTTTGATCGTGCGAGCGACTTTCTTCATTGGCTCCAGCTTTGTGTGGATGACTCGCTTGTACCAGTCATTGAAGAACGTCGTGGCCTCTGCCGGAGTGTCATGAACCCAGAGGTCTCGCAGCATCTCCTTGTAGGCCCACGCTTTGCCCGTGAGTAACTCTGCCTTCCATGCGGCATCAAAGCGTTCCTGCTGTTTTTCGCTGAGATTCTCCTGGCCTGAAAGCCACAGATACCGAGTTCCCGTCAATCGATCATCGCCTTCGGCGCGAAGCTTCTTCTGCTCCGACCGACGGACCTTGTCGACGGCTTCGGTTGCCAGCTTCATGATGTGAAAGCGGTCGTGCACAATCTTCTGTTCGGCCAATGCAATGTTGCCTTTGGTGCTCTTGACGTATGCGGCACTCATGTCCATCGCAACCGCCTCCACAGACTGCTTTTCACTGTCGGAAAGCTGATCGAAACAGGCATCAGCGGCTGCCGTGTCATGACCATCGGAAATCGCTTCGACAGTGCTCTTGTCCAAGTCATAGATCAGCGTGACGTAGTTGTGTCGTTTTCGAAAGGCTTTCTCGTCGATGCCGATTCGAGGGAGGTTCTTCGATTGTTTGCGATCCTTCCCGCGAGCCACCGCCTTCTGCAGAATGTGCCACGATTCATCCCATGAGATCCCCAGAATGCTGCACGCCCCTTTCACGGTTTGTGTGGCCAGAAGAACGTCGATGGCGAAGCGTTCAAAGAACAATGAGAAGCGGCTGTTCTTTTCCGCCCAGGGAAGCCTGATCTGTTTGACGCCATGATCCGGGCACTTCACGCGAGGCGTGCGGGCATGAAGGATGGTCGCAAATTGCATCGTGTCCAGATGCCGCCATTGGCGAGACTTCGTGTGGTCATAGCACGGCAGCTGCCTGTCGCAATCCGGACAGCAAAAAGTTTCGCCCTCGCCATGTTCGACGAAAACGTCGACCTGTTGAGCTTCCATATCCAGCTGAACGTCCGCCACAAACCACGGCCCCGTCAGTCCCAAAATCTGTTCGTAAAAGTCTGTTCCCTGCATCCCACGAAAACTAACGAATTAACGCCTCACCCACAAAGAACCCGGATGGACCTCTTTTCTGATGGATACAAAGACGTCATCCAGCAGACGCCGCACATCGTCTACAAGACCTCGCTTCTAATCTGGATTTTCCTGGTCCTGCTGCTTGGCCTGCTTGGTGCGGGGCTGACTGTTGTTCTTGTCCGGTGACGGCGCGCTACAGCTCGTCCTGTTCAATTATTTCCCCGCCATCAATTGTCAGCAAAGCACGGATCGTTTTCGGGGCGATGGTGGCACTAAAGAATCGCGCTGCGCCGTCGCACATGCACGCGTGAAAGCCTTTCGCTGCTTTATCCAGCAGCGGTGAAACTGGATCGTTTTCAACCAGTTCCACGTCCTCCGGTTTCGTCCACAACACGGTTTGATCGTCGCCCGCTTCGACGACAAGCAGCGTATTGCTGGTGCCATCGTTGATGTCTTGAAACCGAGTTCCGCCCTCTGGCCGCGCGAAGACGCTGTAGATGGCTTTCTTCCCGCCGGGCAATTCAACTTTTATCAACGGTGCCACCATGCGAGTCTTGCCCGCTTCGATGTCGGCCTGATTTGTCTGGCTACCTCGGTAAGTAAACGGCATTCGTTTTGCCAGCTTGATGTTGTGAGGGCTGTCCCACGGTTCATCCAGGCGAAACTCTTTGTACAGCGGATACTCATCCAGATACGGCAGAATCAGCACTCGCCAGCTTAACAGTCGCTTCCCGTCTTTGTTGGCCAGCGCCTGCGGGGGGAAGGTTCCGTAGGTGTCATAGAAGTTGTGCATCGCCAGACCGATCTGCTTCAGCGAATTCATGGTCGTCATTCGCTGAGCTCGACGCCGAGCGGGAGATGCAAGTACCTTCAGGCTATCAATGATTGCCGACGTATCGCCCTCTGATTTGGATTCCAGCGCGACGCTGCTGCCAACGGCCCGCGTTTGCAGCACATCTGCTTTGTCTTTAATTTCTGAGGTCGTCCAGTCATTCAGCAACTTCGCCACACCGGCTGCAGATTCCTTAGAATTGGTGTTCACTTGCAAACGCATGTTGGACGGTGGCAGTGTTCCAGACAGAGTCACCGACTTTAATTTCCACAATAGTTCTGCAGCCGTAGTCGCGCGACGACTATCAGCGCCGAAAACCTCCGGCAGCAATGAGGCCAATGGCAATATGGCCTCGGCCGGCGTTCTTAACGCCACGGCGTGAGGATGTTTAATGTTGTTGACTGTCGCAAGGAATTCCGCGTCCGGCTCGCCGCTGTGTTCACCCTGGAGACGTGAAATTTCTTCGGGGTCGCCGATTAACACATGTTGCCCGTCGGCAATGGTAGTTCCGCCAGTGGATTCGGCGATCGCGTTTAGAATTAGCAACACCGCATCGGCATTCTCCTGGGGCACTGGCACAACCGCCGCCCTCGGCCCGCGACTTAGTTCGGCCAGATCACTGATCCAGTACACGCGCGTTACGCCGAGTTTGGTCAAACCCTGCTGAGCCGCTTTTGCCTGCTCGATATCGTTAAACGACGGACCGGTTGTCGTCATGAATTTCGCCAGATCATCCAGGTCGATTTGCGAAAGATCGGCCCACGCGACAACTGCTGTGTCGCTGTCAAGAAAACGTTGCACGGGAGCCGTGTTGCTGGTCACGTCGGTCTGGCCAAATGCGATCAGCGACGGCAGGGCAACCAACACCATCGCAGCAATGAGACAACGTGAATGTAAACGAGGTTGAGAGTTCATTTGGCGTGTCCTAACAGGAGAGAGAACGGTGATTTCTGGGGAGGTTGTCGAGATAAGTCGTTTAACCCGCAGGCGAAGGCGCAGGCGTGGCTGGGGCGGCTTCGTGCGTGCGGAAGCTGAAGACTCATTGACGCCGGCACAAAAAGACGCCTGCGCCTTCGGCTGCGGGTTAAACGATCTGTCAGCCACTAAACAATCCTTACTCTTCAAACCGCACACGTAACACTTGCAGCGGCTTGTAATTGGTCGGACCGGCGGCCGTGAGTGTCACGTGTTTGGTTTCATTGATGTCTTCAAGTTTGTACTCGAATGGCTTGCCCGTGTACGCGTCCGGCATGGCAGGCATGGGAGATAGGTCCGCCAGCGATTTCGGAAGCTGGCCGTCGTGCGTCGCGGCGTGCATCCGCAGTGCCTCCAGCGTCATCAGGCGGTTGTACGCCATTTGAGTTCGCAGTTCGGCTTCTCGAACCTGAGCGCCCGCGGGATACAAAAGCCCTGCAATGATCGCCGCCATCGACGACATTCGATTTTGTTGGATCCACTGCTGAAACCGGTGGTTCTCCCGTTTCATAACGTCATTGCCAATCGCGACGGGTAGTAGGTATGTTTTTCCAAGGTCGTCGCCAACTCGCCGAAGTTCCTTCGCTGCATCCATCAGCACGATCTGCAGACCCGGTAGTTTCTTCAGGCGCTCGATAGGGACACCTCTTTCGATCAGACGTTTGCGAGCACTGTCGACAAAAGTCACGCTGGCGATGGCGAGCGCCACGCGAGCGTCGTCGGCAATAATGCCTGAGACACCGAGTTCGGCGAGAGCGTCTACCAGGGAAGCCCATTTTTCCCCCGCCTCGGCGTCCGTCCAGGTGTCCGTTTCGGCTTCCGCCAATTGGGGCAGCACTTGAGGGGTGTTGCGCAACTCCCACATCACCGATTCACGCACGCTAAGTAGCGGTCGAGGAATACTCGCTAAAGCCCAGTACAAATTCGGACAACCCGGCGTGGAGATTGCCTTCGTGATCTGATCTCGCATCATGTTCTGGATCGCGGTGCCGATAAGCTTCACAATCAGCGACTCACCCTGACCGACAAACTCAGCCAGCCGCAGCCCGTCCGTGGTGGACGAGAACGCTCCATCAAAATCCTTCTTTGAAAGTTGATAGCGAATCTTCAATACCAGAATACGCGCCAGCGCCCGAGCTTCCTGAATATCTGCAAGCCGGTAGGTATAGATGTCCGTTCCCTTCAAATCTCGCATGCGATGATCAAAGCCGAAGTCTTCTGACAACGCCATCTGGTGCAGTTCGGAGTAGATGTATTCCAGCGACAGGACAACCTTTTCGAGTTCCTGCGCTGTGGGGATTGGCCCATCGCCTTCACCCTCAAGCCATTCACTGGACTGCCACAACGCCGGTTTCTCGCCCGGAAGCTGAGCAAACATTAATTGAGCTCGCGAAAAGTGCAGCAGGGCTGAACCAGGCTTCAGTTCCCAGCGATAAGGGTAGAAGCGAATTTTCAGCGCGGGCTCTGGTTCGGCTGCAGGTTGCACCGTGATCACCGGCGGGGCTTCTTCTCTGGTCGCCCGTTTGTTCGTCTTCTGAAGATCTTCGAGCGTCATCGTCGACCCGAGCGGTTTGACGTCGGCGACAACTGCAACCAGCTGCGGCACGGTCAGCAGGCCCTTGATCCGTGCGACGGTGGTCGATTGCGCCAGAAGTGGCATCAGGATAACTGGAGTCATCAAAAGTCTGAGATGTCGCATGGTCTTGTCCCTTTGAATTGCGTTGAGATTGCCAATCGCTGCTTGCTCAGGCACGTTTTTCTGAGGCGCATCGGCCCACTGCTCGTCTGCCGTAAGTTCCACTACACCAATGATGCCTATAGCAGTTCCAGCACGCGTTGTTCGGTGGCAGGGAAAGCTCTCATCACCGGATTTTGAGCCGTTGCTTCGTTGGTCGCTGCATGGCGACTATAACCACGTGGGAAGTTCGCGATTCGCTCGTCGCCCCACTGCTGCCTTGCGGCAACGCTTAGCGGCATTGCCGCAGGCGGAATCACACCCGCTTCCGGCTCGGCCAGCATTCTCTGCCATGGTAGGAACGAAGCCGTCAGTTCAGGCCAATTGACGATTGCATTTCGCTTGCTTTCGCCAACGGTGACCGGAGGTACGACTGCGATCCCATCTTCCGTGGTCGGCTCAACATTTGCGGCAACTGGCATGCGAGACGTTGCATCGACTGAGCGATCCCGCCATGAATTAAACCCCGCCGAGATCACCATGCCACATAAAGTTCCTGTGAGGAGCGTCGATACAGTGCGCCATCTATGGCTTGAAGCTGACGCGACACGCGACCGCGCGCTGGCTTCCCAGCCGGCCTGATAGAACGTGTCGGTGATGAGTTTGTCACAGTCCGTCGGTTTCAATTGCAGCAGATGCTGCTCGAATTTTGAGTCAGTGTTTTTCATCAGCTCATTTGTCCAATTGCTACGATTCATTTGTAGTTGCAGCGGTCGACATCAATTTTCGAAGCTGACTAATACCGGCTTCGTATCTTCGATGAGCGGTCGCCGCCGACAGGTCGATGGCATCCGCGATTTGCCGGAACGTCATGTCGTTCCAAAGATGAGCGATCACGATATCGCGAGTTGTATCGTCCAGTTGCTGCAAAGCGATTTGCACATCGTCGGCCGACGGTTGGTCCATGCTGGCGGTGTCGACGGGTTCCAGCCACTGTGGTCGATCGGCGGCAACTGTCTGTTCGCGCCGCACGCGGCTGCGTTGAGATCGCAGCGCATCGATGGCTGCGTTGCGAACGGCGGTCAGCAGCCAGGAAGCTGGTTCTCGCGGTGGAGGTTCCGCCGCCGCCAGCCGGACAAACGCTTCCTGTACGCAGTCGTCGGCTGCTCCATCGATGATCGTTCCGCAGCGGCCGCGAGCAATCAGCCGCAGGGCTGCTGCGTGCTGTCGCCACAAAGCAGATAATTCGTCGGAAGACAGCACGTGTGATCCCGGTTGTTGCCAAACCTGTCGTCGCCATAACTATTGTCCTCTGGTAAGAAGACGTTACGGCCTCGGGTTTGTCTCACGGAATCTGAAGTTGGGCTACGATCCGGGACGATTCAGGTCGAATCGTTCGCGTGTCCGGCAGTAGCTGAGCCCGCCCATGCGTCCCACTGCGTCCAGCTGGTCCGGGTCGACCAGTTCTTTGGCACCCACGACAGCGTCGTCGATGTGAACGTGGACCACATTGCCGATGACGATGTTCGCTCCGCCTGGGCCATCGCCTATGTTTAGAATCTGCCGAGTCGTGCATTCAAACTGAACCGGCGCTTCGCCAACTCGCGGAGCCTTAACTTTGAGACTTGATTTCTGAGTCAGGTTGCAGGCATCGAATTCAGACTCTTCAGACGGCACGTCGGCGGCAGATGCGTTCATCTGTTTGGCCAGCGCAAAAGAAACAATGTTTACCACAAAGTCACCAGTCTGTTGGATATTGCGGAGCGTGTCTTTCGGTTCGCCTTTTCGGTTGTTTGCCGGGCAGAACAACAGCGTGGGCGGCCGGGAACCAACGCCAGTAAAGTAGCTGAACGGAGCCACGTTGGTGACACCGTCTTCCGAGATCGTCGATACCCAGGCGATTGGCCGAGGCACGATACAGTGGATCATCTGCTGGTAGAAGACCGACGGTCGAACGTCAGCCGGGTCAAAATCCATCGCGAGTTTGCCTTCTGAAGTGGACCGCTTGCTACGCCGCGTCATCCATCGGGATGATGCGAGGATTCGGCAGCCGAAGCCCGACCACGTTGCCGTGAGATTTCCGCAAGCCGTGAAAGTCGTGCCGCAGGAACAAACGCAGCGACGTTGGTGACTTCATCCGCAGGTATTGTCGTACGAATTCTTCCATCTGTTTGTCGTAGCTGGCCTGGCTGCCTGTGTGCATGTAACAGGCTCCTTCAAATCGTCGGATGTCTCCGTCGAACGCCGGGCTGATGTGGTACAGCTCGTGGAAGACCGTGACGAGTTTCTCCATGTACGTCTGGTTTAGAAATCGCGGCAGATAAAACGTTAGGATGTACAGCATCTCATGGCCGTTATGGAATAGCCGCTGCACAGTCCACGTCTGCCCATCGCGTCGCTGAGTCATCGCGCCGCGTTCGAACCGCATGGGAGTTAGCTTGGCCTGCATACCCCATTCGACTGGCGATCGCGTTTGAGCAAAAGTGACCGCGACCCGCTTCATGTCGATATGCTCGAACTCGCGATGACGTCGGCACACGTCCTCACAGAGTCGCCGCATTGCGGTACAGAAATCGAAGAGCTGGCCTGACAAAATCGTAGTTCACCCGAAAGCACGGAACCCGCGGACGCGGGAAAAGTGGCAGTGCCCATTTCTGGACGACAGGAAAGGCTAGGCTTTTCTTCAGATCGCGCCAATATCATCCCACCAACGAAAACAGGCCACCGGGTAGGTGGCCTGTTGACTTAGTCTCTGGATTGTCTTCCGCCGACTATTCTTCGGTCTTCTCCGCACTTGCTTCAGACTCGGCAGGTTCGCTGGTCTCAGCAACGGGAGTTGGCTCGTCTTCTACGACAGGAGCCGCTCGCTTAGCGGACTTCACGCGATCTCGTTCACCAACGAACTCGATCAAAGCCTGAGCCCCTGCGTCTCCCAGTCGGACATTTGGCAATTTGACAATTCGAGTGTATCCACCCGGACGGTCCGCAAATCGTTCTGCCAACTCATCAAACAAAATGGAGACAGCGTCCTTGTCGCGTAGCATTGAGAACGCTCGGCGTCGCAGTGCGACGGCAGGAGCAATCTGCTGAGACCACTGCTGCCACTTGTCGGAACTACGCCATGTCTTCCATTCGTCCGTGCCTTTTTCGGCATCGCTTTCGAATTCAGCGGCTGCAGATTCGTGCGCTGCCGCACTTCGCGCCAGCGTGACGAGCTTTTCTACGAACGGACGCAATTCCTTAGCTTTAGGGACGGTCGTCACGATACGTCCCGCAACTTTTGGTCGTTGCGGATCGTCTTCGTCGATTCGTACAGTTTTGATCAGGCTGGCAGCCATGTTGCGAAACATCGCTTTTCGATGCGATGCATTTCGACCCAGCTTTCGGCCACTAACTCGGTGTCGCATGGCGACAGCTCTCTACTTCAGGTTTCGAAGAAACAGTAACTACTTAAACTCATGTTCTAACTAAGGAGCAGCATCCAAACAGCGATTAGCCACCCGGTTGCTGGTTTGGCAATCGCATGCCGAGACGCAAATCGATCTCACCGAGTCGTTCGCGAACTTCGTCCAGTGTGGTTTCGCCGAAATTGCGAACCTGCAACAACTCGTCTTCTGAACGAACGACCAAGTCGCGAACAGTGTTGATTCCGACGGACTCAAGGCAGTTTGTCGCCCGGACAGACAGATTCAATTCTGCGAGACTTTTGTTTAGCTTCTCTTCCAGTTCCATATCAACTGGCGAGTAGCCGGTTGATTCCATCATGCCCTTCAGGCCACCTTCCGGAGCGGATTCTGGACCAGGCTCGCGATAGGTGATGAAACAGTTGAGATGCTTACGCAGGATCTTGGCGGCTTCCACCAGCGCCATTGCTGGTGATACCGTTCCGTTAGTCCAAATTTCGAGGTTCAACTTATCGTAGTTGGTTCGCTGCCCGACGCGAGTCTCTTCAATTTCATGACGGACTCGCACGATGGGCGAAAATGCCGCATCCAGTGGAATTACGCCGACTTCCGGGTCGCTGTGATAATGCTCGCTTGCTGGTACGTACCCGCGACCATTCTCAACTGTCATTTCGATGTTGAACGGGACATCGTCGGTCATCGTTGCGAGGACCAGATCTTTATTGATGACTTCAATCTGGTCATCGCAGATCACGTCCGCTCCTGTGACAACGCCGCGTGTGTTCTTTTCAATACGAACCGTCTTGACGGACGCACTGTGGTTCTTCAGAACAAGTGACTTCAGGTTCAGGCAGATGTCCGTGATGTCTTCGACGACGCCGGGGATTGTCGTAAACTCGTGCTGAACGCCTTGCACGCGTACTTTTGTGATCGCAGCACCTTCGAGGCTGGACAGCAGGATTCTGCGGAGGCTGTTGCCGACCGTAGACCCGAAGCCACGTTCAAAGGGTTCCGCGATAAACTTACCGTAATACGCGGTCAGAGTGTCGCGTACAGGGAAAACTCGACTTGGGAGCTCCAAACCACGCCATCGAATTCGCATTGTCTTCTCTCTCCGGTACTCAGGGCTAACTCAAAGCAGACTTCTAAAACACACCAACGCAGCAGATCAAACGCGGCGCTTTTTAGGTGGACGACAGCCGTTGTGCGGCAGCGGAGTCACATCTTCGATGGAACGTACAGTAATGCCGGAAGACTGAAGACCAGTGATCGCACTTTCACGACCTGAGCCTGGGCCTTTCACGCGAATTTCAATTTCTTTCACACCGAACTTCGCAGCTCGCTCAGCAACCGTCTCAGATGCCCGTTGAGCCGCAAACGGCGTGCTTTTTCTGCTACCCTTGAAGCCCACAGTACCGGCGGTTGCCCAACAAAGCACATCGCCGTTAATGTCAGTCATTGTCACAATCGTGTTGTTGAATGTCGCCTTAATAAATGCAACACCCTTCGTCACGTTACGACGAACTCTTTTTTTAGTCTTACCCTTAGCCACGCGTATCGCCTCAAACTACATACAAAGAATGATCCAGACTCAACAATCTCAAGCACCTGATGTTTAGTGCTTCATATCCTTCACACCCTTCTTACCAGCAACTGTCTTCTTACGACCCTTCCTTGTACGGGCATTAGTTTTCGTCCGCTGACCGCGAACTGGCAGCCCACGGCGATGTCGCAGTCCGCGGTAACACTGAATTTCACGCAACCGGCCAATGTCCTGCTGGACTTTTCGCCGTAGCGGACCTTCCACCGTGTAGTTTTTGTCGAGGTGGTTGGTGATCCGGCTGACGTCGTCTTCGGAAAGATCGCTGGCACGTGTCTGAGGATCGATCCCCAGTTCGTAGCAGATATTGACAGCCAACACGCGGCCCACACCAAAAAGGTAGGTCAACGCAATGTACGTTGGCTTGTTGTTCGGGATGTCCACACCGAGAACACGAGGCATCGAAACTCACTCCAAAGAGGCGACTGCCTCAGAAAACTTGAGTTGTCTGGCCTTTCGGCTCTCACAGCAACTCAAAAATTTTGACTCAACTACGACATCTTCTTATGAATATGCGTAGGCTTAACCGATCAATCAACCCTGACGCTGCTTATGGCGAGGATTGGCTGAACAAATCACATATGCGCGACCGCGACGACGTACTGTCTTACAGTGTTCGCAGATTCGCTTGACGCTTGATCGAACTTTCATCGCGTATACTCCCGACAAACAAACAGAGCCGAAACGGCCTGATCTAATCTTCAGTGTCCAACAAGCCAGAATAGTTCCGCATCACCAAATGCGAATCGATCTTCTGGACCAGGTCCAATGCCACAGAAACAATAATCAACAGCCCCGTGCCACCGAAGAAGCTCGCAATGGCGTAATCGCCGGTCAGAGTCGTGGAGATAACTGTCGGAAAAACCGCAATCACTGCCAAAAACGCGGCACCGACGTAAGTGATTCTCATCATCACCTGCTCAAGATGCGACGCCGTACGACCACCGGGACGATAACCTGGAATGAAGCTTCCGCTGTCTTTCAGGTTCTCAGACATGTCCTTGGGGTTGAATGTGATTGCTGTCCAGAAGTAGCAGAAAAAGTAAATCAGAATGACGTAAAACAGGTTGTAAACAAATCCCTGTCCGGGATTGAATGCCTGCTTTAACTGGTCGAGCACGGCATTTCCATGCCAAATCGCCGCCAACTGGTTGAATATGAAAAATGGCAACAACAGTAAGCTGGACGCGAAAATGATGGGCATCACGCCGGCCTGGTTGACTCGCAACGGCAGCCACTGTCGCTGCCCGCCCATAACCTTGCGACCACGGACGTGCTTAGCGCTTTGAATTGGAATCTTACGTTGTCCCTGAGTGATGTAAACAACACCCCAAATTACTGCAACAAACAGAACCGCGAGCACCAACAGGATTTCAACGCCCTGCCCGCCGCCGAGCTGCAATCCGCCATCCAGAAACCGAGTCAAGAATCCGCCAGCGGTGCCCGGCATTTGAGCCAGAATACCCGCCATAATCAGTAAGCTGATTCCGTTACCGATTCCATAGGCGTCGATTTGCTCACCGATCCACATCAAGAACACGGTGCCCGACGTCATCACGAGCGTGCCAACCAGAATCCAACCAAAACTGCTGTATTCATCGAGCACGATGCCCTGACCTGTCACTTGTCCGCCCGCCAATCCTTTCAGCAGAAAGAAGCTTTGCAGCAGGCAAATGATAACAGTTGCATACCTAGTATATTCATTCAACTTCCGACGTCCGGACTCGCCTTCCTTCTGAAGTTGTTCCAACGGCGGATACACGGTGCCCAACAGCTGAAATACGATTGATGCGGTGATATAGGGCATAATGCCCAAACCGAAGATCGAACCGTTGGTGATGTTGGAGGCCGAAAAGACCTGCACCATCTTCAACATGTCACTCAAACCGCCACCGCCACCTGCTGCGGTCGCTTCGCGAATCGCATCGTGGTCAATAAACGGCAGCGTGATCGAAAACCCCATCCGATAAACTGCAAGCAACCCAAGGGTCAGCAGAATCTTCTGACGGAGTTCCGGTACACGGAATACTGTTAGTAATTTGGAGAACATATAGATCTCTCTGAAACTTCAATCCCTGCGAAGTTTCCACAGGCAACCGATGTCTGCTCCAGAATTAAACCAATTCAAACTTGCCACCAGCTGCGACAATTTTCTGTTCTGCACTCTTTGAAAAGCGGTGAGCTTTCACAGTGAACTTCTTAGAAAGTTCGCCGTCGCCCAATACCTTCAATGCGTCGTGTCGCCCTGGGATAAGTCCGCGTTTTACCAAAGACTCAATAGTGACGTCAGCCCCATCGTCAAACGCTTTCTCCAGCTGGCCAACATTGATGATGACTACTGTGTCAGCGAATGCAGCGTTATTGAAACCTCGCTTCGCGACGCGGCGAAACAAAGGCATCTGACCGCCTTCGAAACCCTGGCGACGTCGAGATCCCGACCGGCTAAAGTAGCCATTATGGCCGCGACCACTGGTCTTGCCGTGGCCTGATCCCGGACCTCGACCGATACGCTTGCGTGGCTTGCGTTTCTGAATACCTGTATGAACGTCATTCAAAATCATGACAATGAAACTCCCCGCAGTCGACTGACTTCTTCGCGTGTCTGTAGCTGCGACAACGCATCAAACGTCGCCTTTACCAAATTCAATGGATTTGGCGATCCGTAACTCTTTGTCAAGATATCAGTCATGCCCACGGATTCGAGCACCAGGCGAACGCATTCGCCGGCGATCACACCCGTACCGGGCTTCGCAGGTAACAGCAAAACTCGAGAGGCTCGATAGGTGCCGATTACCTGATGAGGAATCGTGCCTTCGACAATCGAAAAGCTCTGCTGTGACCGATTCGCAGCCTTCGTTGCTTTTTCAACGGCCAACGGTACTTCTTTAGCCTTGCCATACCCGTAGCCGACTCGGCCGTTTCGGTCACCAGTAACAACCAGTGCAGCGAAACTAAAACGTCGTCCACCTTTGACCACGCAGGCACAGCGACGGATTTGAATGACCGATTCGCCGGAATCGCGTTGTGAATCGTTTGAAGACACTCTGATACCTCAATCTCTACTGAACCGATACCGGCTTTAGAAAGTCAAACCCTGTGCACGTGCGGCTTCCGCCAACGCAGCCACGCGGCCATGATAACGAAACGGGCCGCGATCGAACACGACGGACTCAATGCCTTTTTCCTTGGCACGCTCACCGATGAGTTTCCCCACGGTTTCCGCCATCTCGCAGGTCCCAGCCACTTTTCCTGCGCCAGCAACAGCCGACTCGAGAGTGCTGGCCGCAACGAGTGTGCGTCCCTGTGCGTCATCGATAATTTGCGCGTAGATATGTCGGTTGCTCTTGAACACCGACAGTCGAGGCCGCCCATGCGCGTCACGTCTAACGCGGTTCCGAACTCGGAATCCACGTCGCTTTGAACGTTGCGCCAATCGCTTTTGAGTTTTCATTATCTTCAACCAACCTGATGTGCGATGCTCGCAGCACTATTTGGAACCAAAGGCTTTACCGGCTTTGCGGCGAACCTGCTCGTTTTCGTACCGAATGCCCTTACCCTTGTATGGCTCAGGCGGACGTACCGATCGAACATTTGCTGCAAACTGACCAACGGCCTGCTTGTCAGCACTTCGAACGATCACACTGGTAGGAGCTGGCACATCGACAGTGACGCCTTCCGGAACTTCCAGAACGACGGTGTTGGCAAACCCAACCTGCAATGAAAGTTTGTTACCAGCAAGTGACGCATTGTACCCGACGCCAACGATCGTCAATCGACGTTCGAAAGGCTTGGTGACGCCGTCCACCATATTCTGAACCAAGGTTCGCGTCAGTCCATGCAACGCTCGGTTTTCACGAGTGTCGTCCGGACGGTTCACCTGCACCAGTCGGTCACCATCATTGACGGTGATTGACATGTTGGGATGCGGGTCAAATCTCAGCTCACCCTTCGGTCCCTTAACATGGACTTGCTGGCCATTCATGGCCACTGCCACGTCGGCCGGAAAGCTGATAGGTTTTCTTCCAATTCGAGACATTGCTCAAATACCAGTTCTTGATTCGAATGAACGTGACGAAGGTAGGTCTACCACAACTGGCAGAGAAGTTCTCCACCCACACCTTGTTTGTGAGCTTCACGATTGCTTAGAACGCCGCTGGATGTCGACAAGATAGAAATGCCTAATCCCTGACGAACTTCCTGCATCTCCGACACTTTGACAAATACCCGTCGACCCGGCTTGCTGATTCGTTCGATGTGTTGAATTACGTGTTCGCCATTAGGGCCGTACTTCAAAGGAATTCGCAGCGTTGGAGCAGGCATTCCCTCTTCTTCGACGATCTCATGTTCCCAGACGTATCCTTCGCGTTCCAACGCCTGAACGAGTCGGACTTTCATCTTAGACGTCGGCATGTCGACGAACGGGCGTTCGACATGCATTGCGTTGCGAATACGGGTGAGCAGATCAGCTATCGGGTCGGTCATCATGAGACAGGTTACTCGACTAAAATATCTTGCCAGCCAGCGTCAATAACACGACGCGGAAAGGTACCGTTGAAAACGCCTACCAGCTCGCTTTACGAGCACCCGGAACAAGGCCGTCAAGGCACAAGTCGCGGAAGCAGATTCGGCACACTTTGAATTTGCGGTAAACAGCCCGGGGACGACCGCAAAGATTACACCGATGCTCAATCCGACTGCTGAACTTCGGTGTGCGTTTTGATTTTTCGATCTTTGCTTTACTTGCCATGTATCCGAACCAAACTCGGTGAGAGATTAACGATCTGAATCTTTGTTTTTGAACGGCATGCCGAAGGCTTTCAACAGTGAATGCCCTTCTTCATTGGTTGTCGCCGTCGTAACAATCGTGATGTTCATGCCCTGCGGCTGCGTGACTGTTTCTGGATCAACCTCTGGAAACACCAGTTGTTCCTGCAGCCCGCAGTTGTAGTTTCCTCGACCGTCGAAACCTTTGGGATTCACGCCGCGGAAGTCGCGAACACGAGGCAGTGCCAAAGTAATCAGGCGGTCCAGGAACTCATACATCCGCTTGCCACGGAGAGTTACTCGACAGCCAATCGGCATGCCTTCTCGTAGTCGAAATCCGGAAACCGACTTCTTCGCTCGTCGGATTTCCGCTTTCTGGCCACTTAGAATCGTGAGGTGATCCACTGCAGCATCAAGCCGCTTGCGATCCTGAACGGCCTCACCGACACCCATGCTGATAACAATTTTTTCCAACTTGGGTACAGCGTGAACGTTCTTATGTCCCAACTCTTCTTTAAGACTCGGAACGATCTCAGATTTGTATTTTTCGAGCAAACGTGTCATTTTGAATTCTCGATTTCGCCTCTGCGAAGTCAGTTGCGCGAACAGCTATACCACTTCGTTGGCGAGGCTGACAATCTTCATAAATTTCCGCTCGCGAAGCTCTCGGGCCACAGCGCCGAAAATTCGTGTTCCGCGAGGATTGCGGTCGTTGTCGATAAGAACAATTGCGTTGCGGTCGAAACGTACGTAGCTGCCGTCGTCTCGACGAGACGCTTTACGGCAGCGAACAATTACGCCTTTGACAACAGACCCTGATTTCACGCTACTGCCGGGCAGCGACTTTTGGACGCTGACGACAATGACATCACCAAGAGTTGCATACCGGCGACGGGAGCCGCCCAGTACCTTAATGCAACGCACAAGTTTTGCCCCGGAATTGTCAGCGACATCCAGGACGGTTTGCATTTGTATCATTGAAACAATCTCCACAGAAGAACCGCCTACGCGACTCTGTTCTGCTATTCTGAATCAGCACTAATGGCCGCAGCTTCTGCCGTTACATCGTCCGATTCCCGGACCACTCGTACCAGATCCCATCGCTTTGTCTTTGAGCGAGGTGGTGCCTCAACGATCTCAACCAGGTCTCCGACGGCCGCTTCTTCATTTTCATCATGAACATGACATACGGTTCTTCCGCGAACGATCTTGCCATACTTTCGATGGCGAAACCTTCGCTGGATTTCTACACGCAATGTCTTGGAAGCCTTATCACTGGCTACGGTACCGACGAGAGTTCTTTTCATCGCTGACTGCAACTTCTCTGAACAAACCAAATTAACTAGCAGCAGCGGAGATTTCCCGCTCCCGCTGAATAGTCTTTACCCGAGCGACTATTTGGCGCAACTTACGCACATTGCTCGGTGCATCATTTCTTTCCGTTGCCGACTGAAACCGTACACGAAACAGAGACTGTTGAGTCTCACGCAGTTCGTGTTCCAGTTGTTCGTCTGACATTTCCCGCAGCGACGTTGCCTTGGTCATTAAATCACCTTACGCCCTATTTATTGCACAACCGGCCGACGGCCGACTAAGCGTACTCGAACCGGAAGCTTATGAGCTACTCGGTTAAAACAGTCGCGCGCACCAGCCTTGTCGACGCCCGTTAATTCGAACATCACCGTCCCCGGCTTGACGATGGCTACCCAGCGATCCGGCTCACCCTTACCTTTACCCATTCGCGTTTCCAGCGGACGAGAGGTTACGGATTTGTGCGGAAAGACTCGGATATAAACCTTGCCAATACCTCGAACGTATTGTGTTGCCGCAATACGGCATGCTTCAATTGTTTGCGCAGTCACATGGCCTGCGTCCATCGACTGCAGACCCCATTCGCCAAAAACGACGGTGTTACCCCGAAGGGCATTACCTTTTATACGTCTTCTTTGGCTTTTTCGATGCTTGACCCGCTTTGGCATTAGTGCCATCTGCAGTCTCCTCGTCCGAATAGTCGCCCAGGTCGATCCAAACTTTTACGCCGATAACTCCCTGTGGAGTTTTCGCTTCTGACAAACCATAGTCCACATGTCGACGCAGCGTTGAAAGTGGAATCGAGCCACGACTGGCCTTTTCCTTTCGCGACATCTCAGCACCACCGAGGCGACCGGACATCTCAATCTTCACACCGTAAACACCCGAACTCATCACTTCATCAAGCGTCTTCTTAATCGCTCGACGAAAACTTCCTCGCTTCGAAAGCTGCTGGGCGATCTTATCTGCGACCAGCTTGGCGTTTCGATTAGCGTTTCCTATTTCAACAATCTTCAAGTCCATTCGCCGGCCGGTCAACTCTTCAAGGTCGCCCTTCAGCCTGTCAACTTCCTGCCCTTTTCGCCCAATGATGACACCGGGACGCGCCGTGAACAGGTGGATGATGACCTGGTCACGTGTCCGCTCGATCTCAACCTTTGCAATCTCTGCGAACTGATATTTTTCGCTGACGTACTTCCGAATCTTGAAGTCTTCCGCCAGAAGGTCGCCGTACTCGCGCTTCGGTGCATACCACCGACTACGCCAGTTTTCCATGACACCGACTCGAAATCCTGTCGGCCTGACCTTTTGACCCATTGCCTCAACCTTTACTAAGCTGTAACCATTTGTTTTCTGGAATGTGGTAACCGAATACGGTGAAGATTAACCCAACTCAGGAGCATCAACGCCCACATGAATGTGAGCCGTACGTCGCCGAATCAGAAATGCCATACCTCGAGCTCGCGGGCGAACTCGCTTGAACATCGGGCCGCCATCGACACGACATTCTGAGATGACCAGACGATCGGGGTTTCGTACGCCGCGATCTTCCGCATTGGCGATGGCGCTCTTCAGTACCTTTTCCAGAAACCGAGCACCTCGGTTTGGAACATAGCGTAAGGCTTCGACACCTTCGCCGGCAGACATTCCGCGAATCATATTCGCAAAAGGACGTACCTTAGTCGCCGAGATTCGCGCGTGGCGATGAGTAGCGTTCACAACACCCATGACTACTTCTTACCCTTCGCCCCATGGCCGCGAAACGTTCGCGTGGGAGAGAATTCTCCCAGCTTGTGGCCAACCATATCTTCCGTCACATACACATTCATGTGTGTGCGACCGTTGTGCACTAAAAACGTGTGTCCAACGAACTCAGGTGAGATCGTCGAGGCACGAGCCCATGTCTTAACCGGTTCCTTACGTCCACCTTCGTTCAGCTTTTCAACTTTGCTGAGCAGCTTGGCGTCAACGTACGGCCCTTTTTTGAGCGATCGACCCATGAATCAGAACCCCAACCTAACAATTCAAACCTTGACTTCACCATATCGGCGTGACCGACGCCGACGAATTATCGCTTTGTTAGAAGCCTTACGCTTCGTACGTGTGCGACCACCTTTGGACAATTTGCCAGTCGGACTACACGGATGTCGGCCGCCGGAATTTCTGCCTTCACCACCGCCCATTGGGTGAGCGACTGGATTCATACACGTTCCGCGAACGTGTGGACGCCAGCCTAACCAGCGTCGCCGTCCGGCTTTACCGTAAACGATAGCACTGTGCTCATGATTACCGACAACACCAATGGTGGCTCGGCACTTGCTTGGCAAGCGACGAACTTCACCGCTTGGCAAAGTGACTTGTGCCCAACGACCTTCACGAGCGTTTAGGACCGCTCGCGTACCAGCACTCCGGACCATTTGTCCGCCGCGCCCTGGCTGCATTTCGATATTGTGAATGTCTGTCCCCGGTGGAATTGCACTCAGCGGCATACAGTTGCCAAGTACTGGCTCAACAGTTTCACCGCTTTGGACTTTTGCACCGGCTTTCAAGCCCTCTGGGGCGAGGATGTATCGTTTTTCGCCGTCGGCGTATTCAACTAACGCAATTCGGCATGTGCGATTCGGGTCGTACTCAATGTGAGTGACAGTCCCAACCACATCATCTTTTGTTCTCTTGAAGTCGATAATTCGATACAGTCGCTTGTGTCCACCACCTCGGTGACGCGCTGTGATCTTGCCCTGATTGTTGCGACCGCCTGTCATCTTCTTGCGGACGGTCAGCGACTTTTCAGGCCGCTTCTTGCGATCCGTAATTTCCGCGAAGTCTGACACAGAAGCGCCGCGACGTCCCGGAGTCACTGGTTTATAAAATCGAATTCCCATTATTAACCTCGCAAGCAGAACCAGCTCGATTCCACAGCCAATCTCTAGAAGAACGAAATCCGATCTTCATCGTGCAACTTCACAATCGCTTTCTTCCAGCCTTTGGTGTGCCCAAGGGCGACACGTGCTCGGCGTGGCTTTCCTTTGCGATTCTGTGTGCGGATGCTGTCAACTCGCACGTCCCACAGCTCTTCGACCGCTCGCTTGACATCCGTTTTAGATGCCAGTGGGTGGATCTCAAAAGCGTACTGATTTAGCGCTTCGGAAGCGTGTACACCTTTTTCGGTCACCAATGGCCGTCGAATCACCATGTGTGGTTCGAGATGAACCCCAACCTTCTTGTCAGACATTTCTAATCACCTACGCTGGCACCGCAGCGCCACGCCCAAGAAGACTGTCCATAGCCGCCGTTGTTACCACCAATGTGCGGTGACGCAGCAGCGAATACGCATTCAAATCTGAAGCAGGCAAAACCTGCACGTCCGGCACGTTTCGAGCCGACTTGTAAACATTTGAGTCAATGCCGTCCGTGACAATCAGTGTTGATGTCCCGCCAGCCCCGAGTGCTGACAATCCCGCAACAACTGACTTTGTCTTGGGGGAATCAAGTCCCCATCCAGACAGCACAACCGCCTGCTCATCCTGAAACTTGCTCAGCAGGGCCATGCGAGTTGCCAATCGAACAGCCTTGCGAGGCAGTCGATAGCTGTAATCGCGATTCTTCTTGCCAAACGCGTGTCCACCACCTCGGCGAACCGGCGTTCTGGCGTTACCAGCTCGTGCACGACCTGTCCCTTTTTGGCGGAACAGCTTCTTGGTGCTACCACGAACCATGCCGCGAGACTTGGTCATGACAGTACCGACGCGTTGGCCTGCCTCGTACATGACAACCACATCATGTAACAGCTGGCGATTGATTTCGCCTTTTACCAAATCCGTTGGGTCGAATTCGTAGCTGCCAGATGAGCTGCCATTCAAATCCTGAACCGGAATACTAATCATGACTCAACCTACGCCTTCCGATTTCGGGCCGAATGACGAAGAACAACAAAGCCACCGTTCGCACCCGGCACAGCACCTTCCACCAGCAACATATTGTTTTCTGCGTCCGCACGAACCACTTTCAGATTTCGGACTGTGATTCTCACGCCACCGTAGCGGCCGGCCATCCGAGTCCCCTTCATCACGCGAGCCGGATCGGCACTCTGGCCAATCGATCCGCCGTGACGGTGAACTCGCTTAACCCCGTGAGTCGCACGTTGGCCCTTGAAGTTATGCCGTTTCATTACACCTGCGTGTCCGCGACCTTTTGAGGTGCCGATCACGTCAATGAACTTCCAGTCAGCCACAGCATCAGCTGCCAAAGACTGCCCGACTTCAAGGCCATGATCCGCGTCTTCGCAGCGGAATTCCCGCACAAAGACCTTTGGTTCACACTCTGCCTTAACCGCCGATTCAACACCAGTGGCAGCCCTCACCTTCTGGCGGCGACCTGAGATCGCAGCCACGTGGCCACGAGCAGCTCGAGACGCCAGCCGTCGAGGCCGATCACCGAAGCCAAGTTGGACCGCATCGTAACCGTCTCGATCAACAGTGCGAACTTGCGTAACCACGCAAGGCCCTGCTTCGATGACGGTCACAGGCACAACGACACCTTCGTCGTTATAGACCTGCGTCATTCCAATTTTTTTACCAAGTAAGCCAACAGGCATAGTACAGCACCCGTGCGCTGAACACGAAAGAAGGAACACCAACCACACATGTGGCGGGATTAGCAAGCAGCAACCGCAACACCAACGTCAGGCAGTCGCGGTCGCCTTAATTTTGATATCAACACCAGCAGGAAGAGACAGCTTGTTCAAAGCATCAACCGTCTTCCCGGTAGGCTGACAAATATCGATCAGTCGCTTGTGGGTTCGAATCTCGAATTGCTCACGCGACTTTTTGTCGATGTGAGGACTTCGAAGAACCGTGTACCGCTCAACTCGAGTCGGCAACGGGATCGGACCGTGGACGATCGCTCCAGTGCGTTTTGCAGTGTCGACAATGTCAGCCGCCGACTGATCCAACACGGAATGGTCGTAAGCTTCCATCCGAATTCGGATACTTTCATCGCCAGCAGCCACCGCAAGTCGCCTTCACCAAAGGGTTTACGTAAAATTTCCGTCGCCCCTGAAACGGGGAATCGCACATGTTAGGGACGTCGGGTCGTTCTGTCAACGACGCGACAGGTAGTTTTGGAAGTGTTTTGCAGATTATCGAATCAGGTCATCTTGTCGTTGAATCCGGTGGAGCTTCCGCATAGCGGCATGGTTCCATCGAATACGAGGCTCGACCCTGCGACAAGCTTCGGACTTCTGTTGAATACCCAAACATTTCGATCAACGGCACTTCCGCCTTCAGCACACATAAGTCGCTTCGGCGGTTGGAGTCTACAATCAATGCACGGCGTGAGTTCAGGTCAGACTGGATATTTCCCAGAAATTCCTCAGGTGTGACAACTTCAAGAGCCATGATGGGCTCCATGGTCACGATTTTTCCTTCCTGCAGGACTTTGTTAAACGCCTGGGCCGCTGCAGAACGAATCGCCGTGTCTGTAGATTCCTCCTCACGATAGTCGGCTTTTATGACCGTTAACCGCATATTCATTAGTGGATAGCCGAATTTGCCGCCACCATTTGCTTCACCATCCAGCGCCTCAAGCAGAACCTGCAGCATGGGGGCAGGCAGCGTGTTGGGTTTCAGTTTGTGAGAAACAGTGACAGCGGAATCACCTTCATTGAATTCTTCCACCTTTAGGTCCAGGCCGAAATGTAACGTGTTGGCCGGTGTGGTGACGTTGAAGTCTGCGTTCACGGTTAACTCGCCCACCAGTTTTTCACGAAGGCTGACGCGTGGCTTGTGAACTCGCACTTTCAGATTGAAATCTCTTTCCATGCGGTGGCGAATGACTTCCAGGTGCAGTTCCCCCATGCCGCTGATGATTGTCTGTCCGGTTTCTGGATCCGTTTTGGCAGTAAAGGTCGGATCCTGCCGTTGCAGTCGATCCAGAACCTCAGCCAGTTTCTTGCGGTCTGCGCTGGAATCCGGTTCAATCGCCATGGAAATCACGGTTTCCGGGAAGCGAATCTGTTCCAGGACGATTGGCTTTTGCGGGTCGCATAAAGTGTCGCCGGTCGCTGTGTCTTTGGGGCCCACGACGCCACAGATGTCGCCTGCTTCAACCTGTTCCACTTTCTCTCGCGAGTCTGATTGGATGTGCCACAGCTGAGTAATCAGTTCTTTCTTTTTCGTTCTCGGGTTCGTCAGGCGAGAATTGCTTTTCAGGATGCCTGAATAAACTCTCGCGAAATAGAGGTCCCCGTGATTGTCTGACTGGATTTTGAAGACAAGTGCGCAGACGGGATCATCCGTTGAGCATTTGCGAGTGACTTCTTTGCCATCGGCCTTCGGTGACGGATCGATTCCGACCACGGGTGGGCAGTCCAGTGGGCTGGGAAGCAGGTCTGTGACGGCGTTCAGCAAGGGTTGAACGCCAATGTAATCCAGCGACGAACCGCACAGAACCGGCTGGAATTTGGCTTCGATGGTCCCCGCCCGCAACGCTCGAATGATTGCTTCGTGCGGAACATCGCGCTCTTCCATATGAGCTTCCATCACCTCTTCGTCAATGTCTGAAAGCCTGTCCAGCAGCTCTGATCGCATCAGTTCCGCGTCGTCCGCCAGTTCTGCTGGGATCTCATCGGTGCGAAACTCCGAGCCGCGTGACTCTTCGTCCCAGTAAATCGCCTTCATGGTGAGAAGGTCGACGAGCCCGCGAAATCCATCGTCATTGGTGGCGGGGCCCTGCCCGATCGGAATCTGGATCGGTAGCGGATTCGCTTTCAGTCGGTTGCGCATGGCTTCCAGAACCCGCTCAAAGTCCGCGCCGATACGGTCCATCTTGTTGATAAAGCCGATTCGCGGCACGCCATAGCGGTCTGCCTGCCGCCAAACGGTCTCACTTTGTGCCTCAACGCCTTCAACCGCGCTGAAAATCGTTACGGCCCCGTCGAGAACTCGCAGGCTGCGTTCGACTTCGGCTGTGAAGTCGACGTGGCCCGGTGTGTCGATGATGTTAATTGTGCGATCGTTCCATTCGCAGGTTACGGCTGCGGAATAGATTGTGATTCCGCGTTGAGCTTCTTCCGGGTCGAAGTCCGTCTGAGTTGTTCCGTCGTCGACATTCCCCATCCGATAAGACGCACCTGTGTAGTACAGAATGCGTTCTGTCGTTGTGGTCTTGCCAGCATCGATATGAGCGATGATGCCAATGTTTCGGATACCATCTATTGAACGAGCCATGATTTCGGGGCACTCAGCCTGCGGGGGGAATAACGATTCGAAGGGCCGTGTTTTAGCGATAACGAGCTAAGATCGCACGACGAAAAACGGTTTATCCGGTGAGCCGGACGCAATCTACTTCCGGAGCTCGCAGCGGACGCAGGCGTCTGCGCCCCTTTGAATCAGATCGTTGTCGCGTTCGGTCGGCACTGATTTCGGCTGACGATGGCGGCTTCTTTGCGGGCATCTATTGGGAAGACGCAGCCTGTTGTCGAGGTCGCTTTTCTTCAGGGTTGTCATGGCTGGAGTTGGTCATGGCTGTGTCTCTGTGAATGAAGGTCGCTTTGTGTGTCCGTAGCCGGCCGCAGATCGCTGGTGCGTGGGGAAGGCTTCTGGCTCCGGCGAGGTGCGGCCACGTTCAGACCAGATCTGCTGAGCTCATTCGATGTCGATTCAGACTTTGATGTCGGTGCTTCAGGGCTGTGTGGCCACATCCGACTGGCGACTTGCGCCAATTTCGGCAAATCTCAGACTCCGCATGGTTACTTTAGGCGGCGGAAGAGCCGATGCCTTCGTAGTCGCTGCGCGTGGGCCGGTTTGGCCGCTGGCAATGCTGTGTGGTATCGAGCCGCCGTCCCGAATGCGGCCAAAGTGTTCAGTTTCTGGATTTTTGATGATTTCTTGCGTAGGAAAATGCTAGTGTTTGGGAACGCTCTGGGTGTGTTTCCTGAAAAGGTTTGTTTTCTTGGGTAAGAAATGGCTGGGAAATCAGAAATAAAGTCTGAGTCTGAGATGATCTCGCAGTTGGCGGCGAGTCCGCTTGAGCTTGCGCCAGTGACATTGACGATGCAGCCAACCGCACGGACGCAATTTGTAAACTGCGATGCTGTAGCGACCGCAACATGGGAAGACGGGGAGGCGACCTTCGCGATCGAGTGCAAACGTCTCGCGACGCCCAAGGAGTTTGCGACGGCGGTTTCGCAGGTTCAGTCGTGGAGCTTGCCCGAGGGGACTTTTCCAATGCTGTTGCTGCCGTACCTGAAGCCGGAGCAGCTAAACGAACTCGAACGATTAAAAATCAGCGGTGTTGACCTGTGTGGGAACGGAGTCATCACAATCCCGGGCAGATTGATGGTTTACCGAACCGGGCAACCGAACCGATTTCGAAGCAGCGCTGCAATCAAGAACGTCTACCGCGGCAAAACGTCTTTGGTTGCCAGGATATTCGCAAGCCAGCAATCGTTTCCGACTGTTCAGGCACTACGCGACGCGATAATTGAACGTGATCCCATTGCGCAAAGTGGATTGGATAGTTCGATTGGTCTAAGCACTGTATCCAAGGCCCTGAAGACTCTTGAGCAGGACCTGATTGTTGCTCGTGAAGACGACGGTGCCATTCGGTTGCTCCAGCGAGACCAGTTGCTTGATCGGCTGTTGCGAAATGATCAGCCGCTTGAGGCGGAGGATTGCATCCGATTGAAAGCAGACGTTTCTGATGACAATCTTGTCGAGTGGATTGCCGGCAAAATCGATTCACTGGACATTCCCGTGTCCGCAACGGGGCTGAGTTCAACATCGCAGTACGCTGTCATGCAGCGTGGTCCGATCATGCAGTTATATACCCCGGACACTTCAGCCGTTGCGACGGCGCTGGCTGCACCAGAGGCTGATCGGTTCGAAAATATCGTACTCATCAAATCGAAGCGTGCAGTCGACTATTTCGACTCTCGGCGGGACGCGTCATTTCCGTGGGCATCACCGCTACAAACCTGGCTTGAGCTTATGCGTGGCGACAAGCGTGATCGGGAGACGGCCGTTCAGGTTCGAGAATTGCTGCTGGCATCGGGAAGTGGGACATGAGTGAACTGGCGAGTCTTGAGACCAGCTTGCGCGAATTGCTTGCTCGGCTCGATGCTGCAGCATGCCCGATCATTCTTGGTGGCGGCTACGGTCTATACCTGCGGCGAACAATTCTGCAGCGCGAAGGTGTCCGCACTTTGCTTCAGCGTTGGCCTGAGGCACGTTCAACCAACGATTTAGACCTGTTCCTGCGGCCGGAATTTATTTGTGATTCGTCGAGATTGGCCGCTTTGAAGCAGGCGCTAGATGAGCTGGGCTACGCGCCCGTTGGTGGTGCCGAACACTATCAATTTCGAAAGGATGATCCTGACGGTTTCATCGAACGCGGTATCAAAATTGATCTCCTGACCGGGCCGCGGTCCTGCTTTGCGGGCAGCGGGTTAAGAGTGGACGAACGGCGAGTTCGCCCAAAACCGAGTGTCAAAGTTCACGCGCACCCGACGGATGAGGCGATTACTCTTGAGGAGCATCTGCAGGAGGTCCAGCTGCCGGTTTCTCGTGACGGCGCGGAATCCAGCAGGACCGTGTACTTTCCTCATCCGTTTACTTACGCGTTGATGAAGTTGTATGCGTTCCGGGATCAGGTGGATGCACACAAAAAAGAGTACGGCAGCCACCACGCTTTGGACCTGTATTCAATTATCGCGATGATGACTGAAGACCAGTGGGGGCAATCGCAGGAGATGGCGATCCAGAACGCTGGTTCGGAGGTCGTCACTGAAGCGTCGCGCATTGTTGGTGAATTGTTTAAGTCCATGACCAGCAAGGGGATGTTGGTCATGCGTGCGAACCCCTATTGCACAGCCGACCTGCAACTGGATGACTTCATCTCGTTGCTTGGCCAGTTGTTTGCCGCTCGACACGACCATTGACCGCTGAGTGATCTCGCTTGCGGGCGCGATGGCAGTGTGGGCATCAGCCATAGCAGCGTCGCGCGGTCGTGATGTGCTGTGATTGGAGTCCCGAAATTCCGGGCGTCACTTGCTGGAGGGCCGGCTGGCGTTGACCACGTTCTGCGGTCGGCCGTCCAGAAACGCTCGAATGTTTTCCACGCAGCCCAGTGTCAGGAGGTCGAGTCCTTCCGGGGTTCGGTCCGCAGTGTGCGGTGTCAGCACCACATTTCGGCAACTTAGTAGCGGGTTGCCATCAGCGGTCGGTTCGGCGTCGTAAACGTCAACGCCTGCTCCGAACAGGTGGTCTTCATTCAAGGCGGCTGCCAAAGCAGATGTGTCGACAACCGCTGCTCGAGCCGTGTTGATGAGAATCGCGCCGGGTTTCATTTGCTGAAGCTGCAGGGCACCGATCATGCCGCGAGTTTCGTCTGACAGCCGCACGTGCAGGCTGACGACATCGCTGGTGGAAAGTAGTTCGTCCAGCGATACGTAGCGGAAACCAAATTCTGCCGCTGTTGCTTCGTCAGGGTGGAAGGTCCACGCGACAATTTCCATGCCGAACGCGGAGCACAGGCGAATCATTTCCAGGCCGATGTTGCCGGTGCCTATCACTCCGATCCGCTTGCCGATCAGCGACATTGCCATTTCTGATGACCACTGCCCTGCCCTGAGTTGTTCGGTCATCAACGCCATTCGCCGCGATACGGCCAGCATCAGTCCGAAGGCATGTTCGGCGACGACGGTTGCTGTGCGGCCAGGAATATTGCTGACGATGATGCCATGGTTTGAGGCGGCGTCGATATCGATTGAATCGTAGCCGATCCCGCACACGGCAATCATTTTTAGGTTTGGCAGTTGGTTCAGCACATCCCCGGACACCTTCACCGCGCTGCGGGAATTCAGCAACACGTCGGCGGGCGCAAGCCGTTCCAGCATTTCGCTGTCACTGGAGGGCCGATCTCCGTAGTAGCGGACGTCGGCAAAGTCGCGTAGCTGGTTGAGATGTTGCGACCCGCCCACCAGCGGCGGATCATCGCCAGGAATGACAACGATGGGACTTTTCATATTTTGAGTTCATTCCACCGCAAGCGGCCAGTCAAGATCTCGTTTGGCCAGTTGCTCAGTCAGCAATCGAAGATTCCATATACAGACCATGCCCTCGTTGGTACATGCAGCCAGATAGCGGTGATCCGGGCTGAAGGTCAGAAAGTACGCCGGAGATGAAACCGGCATCGTGAATGTCACCGCTTCGGACCAATCCGACGTATGGAACAGGCGAATGGAATTCAACGAACCCGCGACCGCCAGCAGTCGACTGTCGCGAGTGAACGTCATGGCTCCCAGACCCTGACCGGGAAATTCGCGATCAATGTAGCAAGCCTCAGCCCAGTCGCCGACTGAATAAATGTGATAATCCTGAGATCCTCCGACTACTAGCCAGCGTCCGTCACGACTGAACTCAGCTCGTGAACGGACGCCGTCGAATTCTCGCACCAGCGACATCGTGTTTGCATCCCATAGCAGGGTCTTGTAGTGCCAGTATGTCGTCACCGCCCAGCGTCGATCCGGTGCCACAGCCATTGTCCAGAACGGATCGAAACGCATTTCCTGAGCCTGCGACGGATCGGCGAGTGCCACAATGTGCGACAAGCCGGACTCACGACACACCAGCATCTCGTCCTCCTCCACGCCAATAATCCCGAATGTCAGACGCGAAGAGTCTGCCTGCGCCAGTACTGTTGGCGCCCCAATTTCGGGTGTGCCGTGCGACGGCGACCACTTCACCGTGCGCCGTTCGGCAACGGATTCGGAGACTGTCACCAGCGTGTCGTCTTTCGTTAAGAACTGCCCCAGGACTGCCGACGCGACCGGGATTGCGGCGACCTCGCGAGCATTATCGGGATCAACCAGTTGCATCCTGTCGTTGCAACAGACAGCCAGCAGATTGTCACGGCTGAAGCTCAGACCGACACGATCCGTCGCAGCATCGTTGCAAACGAACGAACGACACTCCGGCGCGGAGGAGTATTGCCAGCGACCAATTCGACTGCCAGCAAAACCGAACGAAAGGAACCTGCCGTCCTGACTGAATCCAATCGCCAGCCCGTCGACATCGAACAGCTTCTGTTCGGATTTCAGATCGAATAAACATGTCGTGCGTGCCCCCACGATCGCCACCGTTCGTCCGTCGGGATGAAACGCGGCGTGTATCATCGGCACCAAAGCAAACACGGTTCTGGGCTTCGCGACATCACTGCGCGCCGGGTAAATTCTTAATCCGTCCCTATCGAGGTGAACGCAGGCAACCTCGTCGGCGGTCGGATGCCATGCAAGAGATCGGATTTCCGCTTCGTGTGAAAACGAATTGACGACTTTGCGCTGCGTCGTGTTCCAGACTTCCAGGCCATTTGAGCGAGCAACCGCCAATAGATCACCCGCCGGTGAGAAACGGATAATCGTTGGCATCGTTCGGTTGTCTGTCGGCTCAAGGGTTGCAATTTCGACACCATCAGGCAGACTGAAAAGTCGAACATTTCCATCAGAAAACCCGATCGCGACGCGGTTGCTGTCGGCGGAAAAATCGACATCGTCAGTGCACCAATAGCCTTCCGCCGGAACACTCAGCAGCGATTCACCGGTTGCCACGTTCCAGATCGTCGTTGGAATCTCTGCATGTCTGCCATTGGCATTCTGGCCCACCGACGCGATCATGGAACCATCCGGGCTGAACCGCAGGAAGAACCGCGGGGACGGAGACGGTGACAGTCCTTCGGCGTAGCCTACGTCGGAAATACTTCGTTCTTCGGAATTGTCGCGCAGCCGCCGAATGCTCAGCGCCCCGTTCGGCATGAAGCGAGCGTATCGTTCACTATCGGGCGACACAGCGATCCCGGTCTGGTCGCTGCCCTTGCGATACCCTTCCCAGCGAGCTTCCTTGCGGAGATCCGGCAGCGACACACAGGCCAGCAATTCGTTGCGCAGCTTCAGCATCGTCGGTTCGTCCGGCGGCAGGTCTTTCAGAATACTGGAGGCTTTGTCGACGGCGGCGATGCCTTCGAAGCGACGCCCCGCGCGGCCGCTGAGTCTGGCGCGCCCAGCCTGAGCCAGCAGCGCTTCCACGGTTCGAGCGTCCGCCAGCCGATTCGCCTCCACAAGTTTAACGTTGGCTTCCGACGTGTCTCGCAACAAGGCTGCCGTGGCGCGCTGTTCGTTGCGAAGCAAAATGGTCGACGCCGACAGTCCGACCAGTAACATGACACTCAGCAACGCCACCGCCAGTGCCAACGACGCGACCAGTGGTCGCCGACGGCACCATCGCAGCAGGCGTCCCGGCCAGCCGATCGGGCGGGCAAGAATTGTTTCTCCACGAAGAGCGCGGCGCAGATCTTCCGCCAGTTCTCGCCCGCTGGCGTAACGATTCTGCGGATCCTTCTCGAGGCATTTTTGGCAAATGGTTTCCAGGTCTCGAGGCACTGCGGGGACTAGAATGCGCGGCGCGACAGGCTCGTCCAGCGCCGCTCGCTGCAGAACCTCCACGGCGACCGCACCATCGAACGGCGGTCGTCCGACAAGCGCGCAGTACAGCGTCGCGCCAAGGGCATAGACGTCCGAGGCCGGGCCCACTTGATCATGGCGACCGAGTGCCTGTTCCGGTGGCATGTACTGAGGCGTGCCGACAATCTGACCGGTCGTCGTTAAGCTGCCTGGCCTTTCAACGTTTCGCGCAAGTCCGAAATCCGTGATCCGTACGCAGCCTTCGTCGTCGATCAGAATGTTGTGGGGCTTGAGGTCACGGTGGATGACGTTTCGCAAGTGTGCCGCAGCTAGACCTTCAGCCGCCTCTGCAATAATCTCGGCAGCACGACGACCGGACAGTGGCCCCTGAGCCAGCAACTCCGCCAGCGTTTCGCCATTGATGAACGCCATCGACAAAAAGTAGACATCATCGGCCTGACCGGCATCGTATATCGGCACGATCCCCGGATGTTCCAGCTTTGCCGCGGCTTGAGCTTCCGTGTGAAATCGTTTGATCTCATCGCTCGACGCAAACTTGCCGGCGAGAATCACCTTCAACGCGACTTCTCGTCCGGTTCCCGGCTGCCGCGCACGGTAGACGATTCCCATTCCGCCGCGACCAACTTCTTCCAGAATTTCGTAGCCGCCGATGGTGTGAGGACGATCGCGATCCACGTCGGGCGTCGATGCCGCGGGGACGGCATCGGAATCTGCGGTGGCCGACGAATCGGACGCGACGACCTGATGCACGGCGAATAGCTGCTTTAGTGGTTCGGTCAGTTCCGGAAACCTCGCCCGAAATTCCGTCAGCGTCGACGTTTCGCCAAGTTCCTCGCGAAGGACAATTTCGTTGTAGATCACGTCCAGCATTGTGTCCGTGTCGTCGCGCAGTGCGGGATGTTGAGCCAGAAACGTTTCTACCGGAATGCGTTGCCCGGCAGACCATGCCGCACGTTGCTGGGCACAAGTTTCGGCAACGAGTTCGGAAGTACTTGGCTCGCTCATGAATCCTGGCTCATGCTTTAACGGCGCGCAACGCGCGGTCCACTGCCCGGCGCAATTGCATTCGCAGTGCGTCGGGCGTTTTGTTTGTGCGGTCCGCAATTTCGGTCCAGCTATCCCCTGCGCGCCGCCATTCCACGAGTTGGCTGTCTTCCGGCGTGAGTTCCTTCAGCACTCGTTCCAACATATCCAGAGGATTCGCTTCCTCGTCGGCATACACGACTGCCGCCGGTTCCTGGCGCAAATGAGTCAGCGATATTTCCCGGCCCTTGTCGCGCCGCAACGTCGAATGCCGTCGCTGCCAGTCTCGAACGCGGTTTTCGGCCATCCTCGACAACAAAGCAACAAGCTGCTTCGGAGTGTCCAGTTCAAACTGCCCGGCCACCGCGCGCACAAAGAAGTTACCAAGCACCGACTGAGAAATATCCATCGAATCCACAAGCTGCCTCAGCTTCGGCGCACCCAGCCGAATTCTGACCGCGCGTCGAACGTGAGGTTCGTACACGTTGACCAACTCAACCGCCGCGTCTTCGTCTCCGTCACGCACTCGCGCGATCAGATCGCGGAAGTCGCCGCAATCGTCAATTGCTTCCTCAGTCATAAACGCCGTCTCTCCGCCGATCGAACAGGTTTTCGCCACAATACTACACGATGCACAAAATTCCCACAGAAAACTGTTCGGTCCGGCGAACGGCCACGTTCTTAGATGCGGACGAACTCCGTGAAAGGAACAAAGTTGTTTGAAAAATGCAGAAGCACCTTCCATCACCTCACACTTCCCGTATCGCCGCATTCACGATCATGGAATTGCTGGTCGTGACTTCGATTCTGGGTCTGTTGATGGCTCTGCTTGTGCCGGCCGTGCAGTCGGCTCGCGAAGCGGCGCGGCGAACCGGCTGCCAGAACAACCTGCGACAGATGGGCCTCGCCCTGCATCAGTTTGAAATCGCTCATCGCAGTTTCCCGCCGGGCCGGGACGCTCACAGGAAACGCCACCATTCGTGGGCGACAGCCGTGCTGCCGCATCTCGACCAGGCCGGCGTCTTCCAGAAATATGAACACGACCAACCGTGGAATCACAAGACCAACATACCAGTCATTAAGTCGCACGTGCCCGTGTTTCGCTGTCCTTCAGCCGTCAAGAACTGGTCTGGGAAAACGGATTACGGCGGCAATTTCGGAACAACGCTGACCGGCCTGGAACCGGGCTTCAGCAGTGGACTTGGCTGGGAAGCCGGCGTGTTACTGGTCGTGCGCATGCCGTACGGCAGCACCTTTCGCAAGCGGCCGGTGAAGATCGCCGACATTCGTGACGGCACCAGCAACACAATCATTGTGGTCGAAGACGCAGACCGGGAAGCTCGCGAAGGAGGCCGCTGGGGCGACGGGCACAACGGAGTCGCTCACGATAACGGCCCGGTTAACAACTCGCCGTCAAACGAAATTCACAGTCGGCATCCCGGCGGTGCGTTCGTGCTGATGGCGGACGGCAGCGTGCAGTTTGTGACAGAAACAATGGACCTGAATGTCCTCGGCTCGCTATGTACGCGCTCTGGCGGCGAAGTGACAGAATTCTGAGCATCCATCGCCCCAAAGAACTCACCCCTTCCCTAAGCTCGAATCGAGGAGAACTCTGATGCGTTCCAGTTTGTTTACCCTGGCATTACTCGCACTGACTGTGGGCACCGCCGAAGATTCTACCGCCGCCCGGCCAGTGTTCGGTGGCGACGTCGTCGTGACCAACAAAACGGACTTTGCCGTTCGAGTCTGGATCCGGCATGGCGTTCGCCTGGTGAAAACGGCTCGGCTGCAGCCTATGGAGTCGGTCACCTCGCCACAGTTGAGGCTGGGCAACAACAAGATGGATCCGAGCGAATACAGCAGAGTGAACGTCTTCGCCCGCGGCCTTGAAGCTCCAATTCGCGGCCGGAACGCCACTGATGTTTCTTCGTACGGTGGTCCGCCCCTGGAAGGCGAGACCGACTGCTACGACATCACGACGCTTATTATTGGTCAAGAAGACGGAGAGATCTCGGAGGACGACGTTGTCCTGTTTGACATCGAAAATGGCGACTGCGACACGGACCCCGAAGATCCCGGTGACGATGACGCAGACGACGACAGCGCTGACGGCGATGGTAACGGCGATGGTGACGGTGAAACCACGGGCCAGCTTGATTCTCGTCAGGAACAAACCGTGATGATTGCATCATCGTCCGGTCTGGCGTTTCTGATAATTGTCGGCTGCCTGCTGGGCCGTGCTCCGCGTCAGAAAGAAAACGAAGTCTGATGCGCGGCAAGCTGCACCCGGTTCGCGACCGGCGTCGCACCGGGGTTGCCGCACGATCCGAACAATCATCGATCAGCAGTCGGCGCAGCAAGTCACGATCAATCCTCAAAACTGAAGGTTTGGTGTGGGGCTCCGCGACTCTCCCCAATTCCATTTGCTTCCTCTCAGGAGACTCGTCATGTTCCGTTTGTTGGCAACGTTCGCTGCCGCGATGTTTACCGTCGCGGCCGCTTCGACGAATTGTCTCGCCCAGCCGTTGGACTCCAGCCCGTTCGTCGATCCACCATTCGAAATCGATGAAGTTCAGAACCCGCTGAAATGGCGGCTGATTACGTTTCGTAACACCGGGCAGATTCCGATTGTCAGTGTCGCGCGCCCGTCGGCGTATTACTTCCCCGAATCACAACTTGAGCAACTCCGACAGCGCCTTCCCATCGAACCAGGCGAACGTGTGCTGCTTAGCTTTGATCGTGATCAACACCACGGTCTGCTGCCGGAAGGGCTCTGCGTGACGTGGGGGACACCCGTCGGGAACAGTCGCACGACCGACTACCTCCCTATGGCCGTCGACTCTTTCGTTTGGCGTTTGCCTGCAGACCGTGGCCATCAGTTTGTCGATCTCAGTTATGAGTTCTCGACAGGCTCCCACATCGACGTGCGGACCAGGTCATCTCCGCCGAATCGGCCTCGGTCTCGCACCTCTCGCACATACTCCCGAGTAATGAGCGTCAACAACCCGAGCGAATACATCACGGAATTCAACTACGTACACCTCGACTTCCATGGACGACGCGGAACATTTGATCTGTACTTCATACCTGCGTGGCGCTACGCAATCAGGCGTGTCGAAGGCACGTTCACGACAGGGCAGCTCGATCCACTCACGCTAACGCGGTCACTTTATCTTACGTCCAGCTATGGCGACTGGGAATTCGTCCTCGATGACTGGGACAATGAAATCTGGGGCCACCTGCCGCTTCCCGGCGGAGATGTGAGAACCATTTTCTATAAGCAATGAGTGTCACTCTTCGCCACCACGCCACGACCGATTCACGCACATCACCGCCGTCATGACGATGCAAGTGTACGCGAACACGTCGCCCCAGCGAACGTAGAAGGTCAGGCCCGTGAACAGCGGTGCGGCGGAAATGACAGTTTGCGTCGTGTGGAATGGCGCCTGCTGTGTGACTCGACCAGTCGGACAGATCACAGCCGTGGATCCGACCACGCCGCAGCGCAACAGCACACGGCGGTGTTCGATGGCTCGAAACCGCGCGATCTGCTGGTGCTGATACAGGGCAGGTGTCTTGCCGAAGATCGACAGGTTGTTCAGGTTCAGCAGTACTTCGGCACCCTCAGCTGTGGTTTGGCGAACGGGTTCGGCCAGCAGGTCTTCATAACAGATCAGAACTCCCAGCTCAGGCCCACCCGGACATGATAACGGAGCGGCTGAGCTTCCTGGCTGATTATTAGAATCCCCCAGTAGCGACCGCACACCCGGGATCCACTGTTGCCCGACGACGTATTCGCCCCACGGCATCAGAAATCGTTTGTGATATCGATCGACAATCTCCTCGTTGGCGTCGACCAGAAACGCGGTATTGAAGAAGGGGCCGTCGTTCATCGCGCCTTCGGGGAAACTTCCGCCGCCGCACAGCAAGGCATTCCCCAGTCCGTGACACGGCCGCGAATCATCAGCGTAAACCGAGTGCTCGCGAACTTCTTCGAGCGACCGAAAGCTGCTCAGAGCCAGTGAGAAATCGTCGGCGCAGGATTCCGGCCAAACCACGAGGTCGACACTGTCTGAGACGGCTTTTGATGCGCGACGCAGGTGATTGATGTCAGGGGATCCAGGCTGAATCAGAGCGACCTTCAATGTCGAACTCCCGGCCGCCATTGCTTCGACGTTGCCGATTCGCCAGTCGCCCCAGGCGATGACAGTGGTGAATATGAGCCCACAAATCACTTCGCTGCGCGTTAGCGACAATCGCCGATTGGAGCGTTCGGCGGGCAATGGCACGGCCTGTGGGAATTGTGGCAATCGCACCGTCACGACGGCTGCGACCCAGATCATCAGAAAGCTGACGCCGTACACGCCGGTGAACTCCGCGATCTGGCACACCGGCAGCCAGCCCAGTTGCGACGTTCCCAATCGCCACGGAAAAATGTGCGGCCAGCCCCATTCGAGCGCCACCCACACGACCGGCCACACAAAAATTCTGGTGCCTACTCGCGAATTGATTTTGGCCGCGACCCATCCGAAAACCCCGAACCGAAACGCGTCCCACGTGATTCCCAGAGTTGCTGTTGTGAGGCCACCGAAGTAACTGATGCGCAGATTGCTGGAAGCCACTTGCGGGAACCAGTGGAACGCAATCCCGAGTCCCGTCATTCCCGCCAGCAAACAGCGACGGAACGCAATGTGAGGCGGCTGATCGACTGCGACGGCCATCATCAGAACCAGCCCAGCCCACGCTGCGGCAAAGGCTCGTTCATCCAGCCACGGCCACGCCATCAATACACCGCTGGTCGTCGGCAACAGTAACTGTCGGAATTTCTGCACTCGGTTCTAACTCCGGAAACTCTGCGATCACAGTCTCTCTGGACCTATGAACGCAGAACCCCAGCCAAACGAACAGAATCTTTCCCTTGCTGAGCTCGGTCTCTGCGAGTCGAGTCATTTCCTGCAACTAATAAAGGTTGATGACCGGGCCAGATCGCCTCGCCCAACGACAACTCAAATCGCCGAAGGCCTCGCAGGAGGACGGTTTCGTTGTGACAGAAAACCGAATGCTAACCTGCCCGACTCGGAGAGATCGAACTACGGCGATTCCTGCTCTTTGCCTTCGATCGCATCAATGGCCTTCCGGAGCATGTCGCGAGCGCGTTTGCTCTCCGTTTCTTTCAGCAGCTTTTCCAGCAGCGGCAGCGCTTCGGCGGCGTCCGGGCCAATCTTGCCGATCAAAAACATGGCGTAATACTGAGTGCGGCGGTGATCGGATTCCAGGCCGGTCATCAGCACAGGCAGAGCGTCCGGGCCGGCGGTGTCAATGTCCTGAATGGCTCCTTTAGCGAAATCGGTGTCCACATCGTCTTCCAGCATCACAAACAGTGTCGGCACCGCGGCCTTCGCGCCTTCCTTCATGGCGCCGAGGGATTCGGCAGCGGCGCGGCGAACGGTCCAGTCTTCGTCCTTCAGTAATTCGATGAACGTCGGCACAGATTGAGACTGGTCTTTCTGAACGGCTGCAAAGCAGTGGATCGCAGCAACTCGCATTGACGAGCTTTCGTGTCCGAGCAGCTTCGCAATCGAATCCGTGCTGGCGACGGCCGCTTCGCCCATTTCAGCCAGCGACGTGACAGCAGCCAACACCACATCGGCATCGTCGTCTGTCAGCAGGCTTCCCAACGCGGCGGCGAGTTCCACATCGGCGACTTTGATGTTGCCAATCGCCTGCGCGGCTGATTTTCTCACGTCTGCTTCGCTGTCGGCCAGTAACTGCAGTAGTCCGTCACGAGCGTCCTTCGCTTTTTCGCCGAAGCTGCCGACCGTCTTTGCCGCGCTGGATCGTACGGCGGGAGATTTATCCTGCAACGCGGCGATAATCTTTGGCAGCACTATTTCTGCAGCGGCGCCCCGTTCTTTCAGCCCGGAAATTGCGACCGCTCGAACTTCAGCCGACGGGTCTTTCAGTGCCGTTGTCAACACAGGCATCGCGAGGTCTGTGGCGATATCCATGCTGGCGACCGAGAGTACACTGGCGGCTCGCACAGATGCATCTTTATCGTCGACTGCTGCTAGGACGGCGTCCGTTGTCGCCGATGACACCTTACGACAACCGCGAAGTGCGACGGCGGCGGTGGATCGCAATTGAGGGGCTTCGGATTGCAGGCACGTCACGAGCGGAGCTTCGGCGGCCGCTGGGACTGGCAACATTTTCCCCAGTGACTGAGCTGCGCTGATTTGGACGCTGATGTTGTCGTGAGTGAGCGCGTCGATGAGCTTCTCGGTCGCCGCGGGCCCGATGGCTGCCAGCGTTGCCGAAAGCTGTTGCGTCGATTGTTCGCTGTCCGCAGATGCGGCAAGCAGTAATGGGACAGCCGCAACGCCGATGCGACTTAACGCTCGCGCCGCTTCATCGCTGCTGTCGTGTTGTTTGAGTGCCTGGATCAGGTTCGGGATCGCGCTTTCTGCGGCCTGCCCCATGTTACCGAGTGCGAAGGCGGCGGCTTTGCGTTGCGTCGCGGTTTCCGACTGCAACATTTCGACCAACATCGGAACGGCTTTGGCGGAATCCGGGCCCAGCTTTTTTAATGCGACCACGGCCGCACTGCGAACGCTGAGTTCATCGTCGGAGAACGAGTCGACAATTTTTGGCAGCAGTTTGTCGCGGTCGAAGTTTGACGCCGCCAACGCGACGATCGCTGCGGATCGCACCTGCGGAGATTCGTCCGCCGAAGCGTCGACCAGACCGGTGACTGATTCTGGTGAAAGCCGTGTGACGGTGGCGAGCCCTTTGGCTGAGGCTGCTCGAACTTCGGGAAGGCGATGAGTTAACGAATCACGAAGCGCGGCTTCCGCGGATTCGCCCAGTTTTACTAACGCATGCGCGGCTTCCACGCACACGTCTGAACTTTCGTCCTCAAGTAGCTGCTGCAGAGTTGGCAATACGCTGGCCGGGTCGGACGTCATCCAGCCCAGAGCTGTCGCGATGCCTCGCCGTCGGCGTTCGTCGCCGTCCTTTAATGCTTCGTTTAAAGCGACGATGGCCGCTGGCCCGATTTGGCCGATCGCCCATGCGGATCGATAACGCTGCTGATCGTTTCTCGTGTCGACAAATTTCAGCAGCTCAGGAACGGCATCGACGGCAGCCGGGCCGATCCGGGCAATCGCCATCGTGGACTGCATCCAAACCTGGTTGTCACGATCGGACACACCTTTGATCAGGGCGGGCAAGGCCGGCGCAGCGTCGGCGCCAAGATCGGCAAGTGCGTAGGCGGCGTCGCGGCGTTCCTGTAGTTCGCCGCTTTCCAGCGTCTTTGCCAGAGCTTCTGCCGATGCGGATTCATCGTCGGCGGCAGCGCGCGGAGCGGCAGCAGAGAAAACCAGCGCGATGCAGATAATCAGAAATGAAGGTCTGAGCTTACTCTGGCTACGAGCCACTGTCTGATGTGCAGCCGTTGGAAGTGGAAGCCGCGGTGCGCCGCGACCTGTCATGCGTTTGAGGAATCGAACATCCATCAGTTCGGCTCCTTCAAATTTGCAGTCCGGACAAGCGTCCAGTGCTGTCGCCGATGAAGTCGACGGACGCGCCGAAGCGGTCCAGCAACGACATGTACAGATTGCACATCGGTGTTTCCGTTGGCACTTTCAGATGCCGACCGGTATCAACAGAACCGCCGCCGTGACCTGCCAGCAGCACGGGCAGATTTTCGTTGTTATGCCGATCGCCATCGCTAAGGCCACTTCCGTAGACGATCATGGAATTGTCCAGCAGGTTGCCGTGGCCATCTGGTGTCGCCTTCAGCTTTTGCAGGAAGTAACTTAGCTGAGCCACGTGGAACTGGTTGATCTTGCGGATCTTGGCGTGCTTTTCGGCATCGCCGCGATGATGTGACAAGGCGTGATGACCGTCCGGGACGTCAATCGCTTTGTAGCTGCGGTTGCTGCCGGCATCCGCGAACATGCACGTGGAAATACGAGTGCTGTCCGTTTGGAACGCCAGCACCATCATGTCGCTCATCAGTCGCAGATGCTGGCCGTAGTCGCCGGGAATACCTTCGGGAATCGGGTAGTCGATGTCGGCCGAGTGTTGCGGTTCGCTTTCGGTAATTTCGATGCGGCGTTCTACTTCGCGGACGCCGGTCAGGTATTCATCAAGCTTGTGCTGATCGGCTCGCCCAAGTTTGGCCTGCAGTTTTTGAGCGTCTTCGGAAATGAAGTCGAGAATGCTCTTCTTCAACGCGTCGCGGCGGATCTTGTTTTTGTCCATTTCCTTCGCCTTGCCGTTTCCGAACAGGCGTTCGAAGACGAAGCGAGGATTGGTTTCCTTGCCCAGCGGTGACGCACTTCCCGACCATGAGATGCTGGACGAGTATGCACAGCTGTAGCCTGAGTCGCAGTTGCCCGCGCTGCGGCCGGGTTCGCATCCGAGTTCCAGTGATGCAAATCGCGTGAGCTTTCCGGCAGCTTGAGCAGCCACCTGATCGACGGACATGCCGGACCGGATGTCCGCTCCGTTGGTCTTGCGCGGCTGAGCTCCGGTTAGGAATACGGAGGCGCTGCGAGCGTGGTCGCCGGGGCCGTCTCCGTTGGCTCGTCCCTTGTCGTGAGTCAGTCCGGTGATGACCATCAGGTCGTCTTTGACGGGCGCGAGCGGATCGAGAATGAACGGCAGGTCGAATCCGTAACCTTCGGTTTCGGGGGTCCAATCGGGCAGGTGAACTCCGTTTGGCACGAAGATAAACGCCATTCGCTGAGGCGGCGTTGGTGCAATTGATGCCGCGGCAGCCCTGGGAACAATCGATTCAAACCACGGCAAGCCCAGCGAAATGCCCAGCCCACGCAATGCAGTGCGTCGTGATAAGGAAAGTGGAAAATTCATGACTTGGTCCTCAGAGGATGAGGGAAGGTGGGAAGGTTTTGAAGTCGTACAATTCGGAAAGCTATTTGGCCTCGCGTTTTCTAAAGGCATCGCTTTGCACGATGGCCGTCACCAAACTACTAAACCGGTGGTCGTTTTCTTCCAGCGACGCGACAACATCGTTGACCACGCAACGGTCATAGGATACTAAGCCGCGTCCCAAAGCGTAAACCAACATCTTACCAGAGAGGCACCGCAGAAACTCGGTTTTATTGTCTTCGGCCAGAATCTGCATCAATTCGGACGCGCCATCGAACTTCTTTCCGCCCGGCAGCTCTCCTGCTGCATTGACCTCGAAGCGACCGTCACGGTCCCGCCAAGCGCCAATAGCGTCAAAGTTCTCCATGCCGAACCCAACCGCATCCATCTTCACGTGACACACGGCACACGCCGGATTCGATCGATGCTGCTCCATTTGTTCCCGTAATGAGCCGAGGGTTTCGCCGCCTTCTTCCAGTTCGGGGACGTCTGGCGGCGGTGGCGGCGGTGGTTCGGCCAGAATGTTCTCAAGCACCCATTTGCCTCGTTTTACGGGCGAAGTGCGGGTCGGATTTGAGGTCAGCAGCAAAATGCTGGAATGCGTCAACACGCCTCGACGGCCTTTTGCCATCGCCACTTTCTGAAACTGGTCGCCGGTGACGTCTTTCATGCCATAATGTTTTGCCAGGCGTTCGTTGACGAACGTGTAGTCGGCGGTCAAGAATTCGAGCACGCTACGGTCTTCGCGAATCATGTTTTCAAAGAACGATTCCGTCTCGCGGCGCATCGCCAACTGTAGTTCAGCGTCGAATGTGGGAAACTGATCCGGATCCGGCTTCAGTTTGGTCACGTCTCGAAGTTGCAGCCACTGTCCGGCGAAGTTGTCGATCAGTGCGACGGATTTCGGGTCGGCCAGCATGCGTTTCGCTTGGGCCGCCAGTACTTCCGGTTTCGTGAGTTCACCGCTGGCTGCAAGTTTGAACAACTCTTCGTCAGGCATGGTACTCCACAAAAAGTACGATAGCCGCGACGCCAGTTCGTAGCCGTTCAACGATCGAATGCCGTCTTTGTCATCGTCTGTCGGATCCGCTTCGACTCGGAATAAGAAGTGCGGATTGGCGAGAACTGCTGTGATCGCGGTTTCAAAGATTTCGTCCGGTTTGCTGTCCCGTTCCCAGGCGAGCTTCATGATTGCGAAAAGCCGATCGCCCTCGGCATCTGTGATCGGTCGCCGCCATGCGAGCGTTGCGAATTCGCGGATGTTCTGACGAGCAGCCTCCACCATTTCTTCTGCTGATTCTGCGGTGTGCGGCAGGACACGTTTCTTTGCGGCTTCGTCAGACATGATCTGCTGAGCCACCGTTTGAGCGGCCGCCAGATACTTCTCCAGCAGCACGGGCGGGATGGTGAGCACATCGCCGATATTATCGAAGCCTTCGCCGACATCGTCGGAAGGGAAGTCGTCTGCGAGGTTCAACTGCAGGCCGGTGAGGTCACGAATTGTGTTGTTGAATTCCGCTTTGTTCAGCCGACGTAACGTGACTCGGCCCGGATGCTGGTCGGACGAACAGTCGAAAGAATCCAGTTGCGCCTGCAAACTGTCCAGAATGTCGGTCAGTTCATCGGCGGTTGGTTGAGTTTCCTCAGCGGGCGGCATTTGTCGGTCTCGAATCAGCCGACGTACTTTTTCCCACAATTCGTAGTCAGTTTGGATGCGAGCCGAATCCGTGTACTTTTCGAAGTTGATTCCTGCCTCCGCACCGTCGCTGCTATGACAGCCAACGCAGTGCAGTTCGAGAAACGGCTTCACTTGCTTGGTGAATTCCTCAGGCGCAGTGGCCTGTTCCTCATCGGCCGTCGCGAGCGACAGCTGTGCGGCGAGGAAAAACGGGACAGTCACCAATGTTAAAATGTTGCGTTGCATACTGGGATTATAGCGGGCGAAAGAGGAAGGAAACCAGCGTGGAAAGCTGATCACTTGGGGGCGGGAACTGGCAATAATAGCAATTTTCTCTGGGTTAGCGTCTGTCAGACGGTTTCTTCCGTCGTGTCTGATCCGTCAGCCATTTCCTCGCTGCGTCACGAGCTTTACTGGGGCGCAGTATCCATTCATTGTTGTGGTTGCGAAAGCCGGTTTTGGCGAAGGTTAGGTTTCCGTCCCGAACGAGCGGCACTAAATAGTCACGAGTTGCATCGATGCCGGCCCCTTCATGACAGATAAATTGCGGGCGTCCCTTCAGACGCTGCAGCCGAGTGAGAGCGGCCGTGCGGTCGGAGTTTGGATACGGCCAGTTTCGCACTCCGTCGTAATGACTGTAGAAGAAGAACCCGCACCATAGCTTCGACGTCTTGTCATCGTGCAGGCCAAGATAGTTGCCGGCAATGGCACCTCGTGAAAAACCGCACAGGACGACTCGGTCCTTGTCGCCACTGTAATCCTGGCAGACCGTTGCGACGGCTTCACGGCAATACCTCAAAGTTGGTTCAGGATCGTAGTCCGGCGGATCGCCCCACCAGGTGATTGCAACGTCGTCGCCCGCACCATTTAAATACGGCAGGCTTAACCAGATGAAACCGTCGCCGCCGCTAAGTCCATAGCCCAGCTTGCTGTCTTCCGGCAATCCCGTGCTGACGTCGCCGATTTTGCTGCGATAGTTTCCGTTCCCCGTCCATTCCACCAGCACCGGATAATGCTTATCTGGTTGCCAGTCCCTGGGCAAATACAAGACGTGGTACGCCTCCGAATTCTGCCAGCTGTTCAGCGATAGTTTCACTCGCCGACCGGCAGCGGGCTCATCGTCCGTCATTTCCGGAACGATGAGGTCCGGTTTAACAGAACGAATGTCGGGGAGCTGCGCGCCCGCTGGCTTGCTGAGGAAGTTGCAGATCAGCAGGCAGAAACTGGTTGTGAGGTAATACGAAGGCATGCGGTTTTGTTTCAACGACCGACCAACACGGTTGCATTTTTTAAGACGACAACTCTTCGAGCTGCGTGATCTGCTTCAACTCGCCCCGGCTGTAGGCACCGCAGACGGCATCGAACGGCAGCCAATCCGAATAACGATTGAAGAGTTCACGCATCGAACTTTTGTCACAGCGGCAAGGTCTTAGGTGGCCTTCGGCGAAGTGCCGCCCAGTGGGTCCGTTTTATCGGGAAGGGCTTTCGGCTTAGCGTGTCGAGTTTATTATAGCCAGATTGATCCGAGTCGTTTCACCCGCAGCCGAAGGCGCAGGCGTTGCAGGGGACGGCTGTGTCGCAGCAGAAGCGGAACACGCACGGACGCCGAACAGAGGACGCCTGCGCCTCCGGCTACGGGGTAAACAATCCACTGACTTCGCCGCCGAATCGCGCATCGAACTCTTGTCTCAGCGGCAAGGTCTTAGGTGGCCTGCGGCGAAGTGCCGCCCAGTACGTACTTTCTATAAGAAGGATTTTCGGCTTGGGTATCGAGTCTATTGCAGCCGGATTGATACGAGTCGTTTAACCCGTAGCCGAAGGCGCAGGTGTTGCAGGGGACGGCTGTGTCGCAGCAGAAGCGGAACACGCACTGACGCCGATCAGCGGACGCCTGCGCCTCCGGCTACGGGTTAAACGATCCAATGGCTTCACCGCCACATCGCGCGATTGTCACAGCGGCAAAGTCTTAGGTGGCCTTCAGCGAAGTGCCGCCCAGTGGGTCCTTTCTGCCGGGTCTCACTGCCTCAACCTTGAAGCGTTCGGGAGACGCGCATAACAGTTTGCGAATTCAGTGTTTGCGTTGAATGAGCTTTGAACCCTTGGCAACTGCACAGTCCATATTGTGTGATAATTTGTAACACAATTCAACAAATTCTGTACCGGATTGTGTACCAGTCCGTCCATGCTCAGGTGCCCACGGAGTGACGAATGCTGAAGACTTTGGTCGCTTTAAAATGGCCGGTTTTGCGGCGGCGGAATCCGCGACTGATCACAGCCGGTGGGTTGCGGACCTCCTGAACTGAACGACTCAACAGTGCCAGTTTGACGACTCGACAACAGGGTGGCTGTGATCTCATGGGAGAAGTCTCAAGCCGTCTGAGCTGGACCTGTGTTCATGAATACGGCGTGGCAGGTTGCGGGAGTCGCCGTCTGAATGTGTTGACGGCGTTCGAACTTTTTCACCACATGGAGCCAGATGTCGATGGTGGTGCCGAGCCGTTCCAGCAGCGGTGGAACGGCGCTTTTTATGTAGCCGCGTTTTCCCGAATGCAGTTGACGGCCCGTCCAGTCCACCAGTTGCAGATACTCCGCCAGCGTCATCGGCAGGCAGCCGTGGTTGCTGACGCGACGGTTCGTGCTGCGATCGCGAACCTTCTTTCGCTGTGGCTCCAACGCTATCGGACTCAGCCAGCCCGCCTGCTGCCCGTGTTCCACGCGAACATCCTTCGCATCAGCGGTTTCCACTTCTTCAGAGGACTTCACATCGCCCACGCGATCCTGAACGCTCGTGAAGTCGCTGCTCTCCAGCGAATCGGCGATGCCTGCACGAATCGGATTCAGATCGACATACGCCATGCACGCCGCGATCGCTTCTTCACTGTCAAGCACCGTACTCTTTAAGCGACCTTCCCAAAATCTACCGGTGCATTGATCTTCAGCGTTCGCAAGTCGAGCAATCACTTCGCTCGTGCAACGCATGAACCACGACACGCTCGACAACCGCTTGCGACGCTCGGCCAGAACTTCTTTGTCACCGTAAATACTGCGGAGGTCGGTTTCTGTCGGGTCGGCGGCCGAACCGTCTTCGTTGCGTCGCTGCGGAAACAACTGCCACCAGCGGCGAGCCACCTCTTCATCCGACCACGTTTCCACAACGTCTGGTCTCGTGCGTAAGACACAGTGAAAGTGGTTACTCATGCACGATCACGTCCACGCTCTCGTGTGGTTCCCCGAGCCTTTTCAAATCAGTCCGTTCATGAATAAGTGGAAGGAACTGACGTCCAAAACATTGAAGTCCGTGCTGCGTGAGCGTTTCGCGAATTATTGGTCGCAGATCGATTCGTCCGAGCCGATCTGGCAGTCACGTTACTACGGCTTCAACATTTGGTCACGCTCGAAGGTGGAGGAGAAACGGGATGACATGCACCTGAATCCCGTCCGGGCGGGCCTGGTACAACGAGCCAACCACTGGCCATGGAGCTCGGCCCGCTGGTATCTGGAACGTCAATCTGTTGGCTTGCCGATTCGCTGGCCGCCGGGATTGGAACATGATGACCAGTTCGCAACCGATCTGTAGTCGAAGCCCACGATGATCCATCTTCTGCCTGCGGCACCCAACCGCCATGAACGGCGGTCGGGCCACCCTGCGTTTAGTTGTAGTACGCAATCTTCGTACAAACTTGAAACACTCCCGCATTCAACAATTCTCGCACAGCGGGCGTGTTGCAAAAATATTTCACACCGTCGTGAATGTCCGACGGTTCAGTGAGTCGCTCTATGACGAAAGCTTTTCTGAATGGCTCGGGCGAAAAGTAGAGTTCCACACACAGTTGAACTGATGTCTCGTAGAGAGCACGATCGCCTCTTTCTTCGGCTGTAACTAAATGTCGAAGAAGCCAGATGTACTGCCTAGAATCGCGTTCCCATGTAATGTCAGCACAATCCACGTGTTGGTCTCGCAAGTCAATCAATCGATCACAACACTGGTAGACAGGCATTGCTCCGCGGGCGAGGACAAGCTCGTCCAAGGCATCCGGGTTGTTTTCATAGTCACAATCAACACGGACATCGGCATAAAACCGAATCACAAGATCCAAGAGGTCCCGTGGTGGCAATGGAGGACGAGCCTGCAGCCTCTGAGCAAGAGTTCGAAACTCAGCAATTGCCGTTGATAAGCTGACACTCATACCAGAGATGGAATAACTTTGACGCTGGCTGGCCCGACCGACTTATTCGGTCGGGTCGCGCAGCGACAGGATGACTGCTTGTTGGCTTCCGTCGAACATGGAGTTCCATACTGATTGGACGCCGGATGATGAGACATCTTGTGCCTGCGGCACCCAGCCGCCATGAACGGCGGTCGGGCCACCCTGCGGGCAGGACGGCGGAAGCCGAGATCCATCATCTCCCGCTTTGCCGCGGAATGCCGTGTGGATGAGCACTATGCGACCGAATTTGAACCGGAAGTGCGTCACCGCGGACGATTGCGCACCACAACCGCATGAACGCGATGAGAGTAAATGTGGTACAGGCTGATGAATCAGGCCGAGTCCCGGTTTGTCACTGCACGACGGCGACGTCGGGCAGAGACGATCCCCGCAACGCATGCACCAATGGCCCAGACGGCACGGGAAGACGGTTCCGGCACGGACGTAAAGGCGATGCCCGCAAAGTTGTCCGAGAGCGTGCCAACCGAAGTTCCAATGCCGGTGGTCGGGTCGAGAGTCCCAAGCAACCGAATTCCTCCAGCCTGTCTGAAGACTCCCCAAAGCACATCGTCCTCAGGATTGAGGGCAAGTCCATTCATCCCATCAATAGCACCTCCATCGACAGTGACGCTTAAACTCGAAACAACCGCCCCATTAGATGGGTCCAACGTATAGAGCGTGTCGGAGAATACCGCTGCGCCATACAATGTGCCTCCAACGAACGCCAACCCCTTCAAATTTTCAGGTGTCGTCCCAATACCTGTAGCGGAGCCACCAAGTGCAGTGTCAAAGAGTACGTCATCGCGATCGGCAACAAGAAACGTCCCCGTGGCAGAATTATATGTCATTGAAAGGTTTTCATCCGTAACATCCGGCCCCGTAAATTGAGTTGATGAAACGATCGTAGAGGTGCCAGTATCAATACTTTCCCAAAACCGATCCCCATCGGAAATGCCCGATGCATGATACAGCAACCCGTTCGAAGGATTGAACCCAATCGTTTCGCCGTCGTCCCCGTTCCCCAGGCTCATGATGAATGTGGATGTCGCGTCCGTCAGACTAAGCGAGTACAAACTTGACGGTGTAGTCGCTCCATCGCCGGTTATGCCGATCAGTTCCGCCTCAAGCCGCCCCGCTGCAATCGCAATCACGCATACTGCCAGACTGAATATTCGCATCATTTGCTTGCCCCTTGTTGCGGTAGTCGATCGCGTGTGAACCGGAATTGGATTCCGCAAACCACCAATACTGAATTAAGGATTCGGGTAACGCAATCCACAAGTAGACAATTTTCACTAATCCCCCCATCCACCGCAGGGGCATGAACCTTCGTACAGTATCAGCACGGCACTTTAAAGCAGTAAGACACGCGCGGGTGCATCCGCTGTATGGTCCGTTTTTAGAGGGCGAGGTTTTTCCAGAGGTTGTGCCAGTTGTTGTTAATGTTGTGAGCTTTCAGTGCGGTCACTGCTGATGCTCCAATCGGCGACCAGTGCATGCCAGGGCCTTTCAGGCGAATTCCGACCAACTGTTTGGCCGTGGATTCGATCATGCCCGAGCCGATCTGCCAGTTGTTCTCACGGTAGGCGGGATAGTTCGTCAGGCCCACTCGACTTCGGAAGTAACCCAACAAGATCGCGGGAAGCAATAAGGGGGGGGGGGTAAGGGGAGGGGGAGAAATAAGGGGAAGAAATAAGGGGACATTCTGCTTTTTCCAATAAGTTCAATGTCCCCTTTTGCGTTCCCGTTCTGCAGGTTGATGGCTAAGATGAAGTCTCTATTCGTCGTTTGGGCCAAGTTGTCCTGGTGGTAAATCATATGCCGATGTCGCCTTCAGCGAAGTGCCGACAGGAGGGCCTTTCTACCGGAAGGGGCTTTCGGCTCAGGATGTCGAGTCTATTACAGGCGGATTGATCCGAGTCGTTTAACCCGTAGCCGAAGGCGCAGGCGTTGCAGGGGCGGGCTGTGTCGCAGCGGAAGCGGAATACCCACGGACGCCGATCAGAGGACGCCTGCGCCTCCGGCTACGGGTTAAACGATCCACTGACTTCGCCGCCAAAGGTGGCCTTCAGCGAAGTGTCGCCCAGTACGTCCTTTCTGTCGGAAGGATTTTCGGCTTGGGGGTCGAGTCTATTGGAGCCGGATAGATACGAGTCGTTTAACCCGCAGCCGAAGGCGCAGGTGTTGCTGGGGACGGCTGTGTCGCAGCGGAAGCGGAACACTCACGGAAGCGGAAGCGGAAGACTCACCGGCGTCGATCAGCGGACGCCTGCGCCTTCGGCTACGGGTTAAACGATTCACTGACTTTGCCGCCAATGGTGGCCTGCGGCGAAGTGCCGCTCGGCAAGCGTCACCTACAGTAGGTCGTGTCGGAAAGTGACACGAGCCGAGAGCAACCATTGCATCGGCCGTACTTCCATCCGTCAAGTCAGGGCACTTCGTTGGCCGACTGAAATTTGTTACGCTCTGTGCGATCGAACACACTTCACGCAACACTTCAGGTATTCCGCAATGAATCGATTCTTGTGCCCTTTGTTGTTCGTTGTCTTGGCCCTGAATGTAACGAATTCGGCACCGGCTGCGGACGACACCGACATCCTTCGGAGAGAGAACCTGGTCGCGTGGTGCATCGTTCCGTTTGATGCGGCCAAACGCGGTCCCGCAGAACGAGCGGTCATGTTGAAAGAGCTGGGGATTACTTGCTGCGCCTACGACTGGCGAGCCGAGCATGTGCCCACCTTTGAACAGGAGATTATTGAGTACAAGAAGCACGGGATCGAATTCTTCGCCTTCTGGAGCGTCCACGATGACGCATTCAAGCTGTTCGAGAAGTACGACCTGCACCCGCAAATCTGGCAGATGATGAGTGACCCGGGCGAAGGTGATCAGGCAGCGAAAGTCGAGAAAGCAGTTCAGGCCATGCTGCCGCTTGCCAACCGAACGGCTCAATTGGGCTGTAAGCTGGGCCTCTACAATCACGGTGGCTGGAGTGGCGAACCCGTGAATCTGGTTGCCGTTTGCCGGCGGCTGAGGGAACTTGGGCAGAAGCATGTCGGCATCGTCTACAACTTTCATCACGGCCATGGCCATATCAGCGATTGGCACAAATCCTTCGCCATGATGAAGCCGTATCTGCATTGTCTGAATCTGAACGGCATGAATGACCAAGCCAAGCCAAAGATTCTGGGCATCGGCAAGGGGGCTCACGAACTGCAGATGATCCGCACAGTCGTAGAAAGCGACTACGACGGGCGGATCGGAATTCTTGATCATCGCAACGATCTGGATGCGCGCGAATCGCTACAGGAAAATCGCGACGGGCTGGAACTCGTGAGAAAGCAGCTCGCGAAGCAATCCGAAACGGCGGCGGTTGGAAGCCCAGGCCACGGAATTCCATACAACGCAGCCCACGTCGCGGAACTCGTGACTGACGCCGCAAAGCACGGCGATGTAAAACGTGGCGCGGCGGTGTTTGCCAATGCGAAGTTGGCGTGTTTGTCGTGCCATCAAATAGGTCAGCACGGCGGCACAGTCGGGCCGGATCTGTTGAAGGTGCTGAAGGAACGTAAGCCGAATCACATTGTCGAATCAGTGTTGTGGCCGAAACGCGACGTTAAACCGGAATTCGCCGTGTGGCAGGTGGTGACAACGTCCGGTCGCGTGGTCAGCGGATATCGTGAGAAGTCTAAGGTTGAAGGCTCAGGGGTGAGGGCCAACAAGGACAGTGGCGATGTCGTCGTTCTCTGCGATCCGGCAACTGGCAAGCGAACCCCGATTGCTCAAACCGACGTGGAAGAAATGGTCGAAGGAAGCACGGTGATGCCCAGCGGCTTGACGGCTGCTATGTCGCGGCAACAGCAGCTCGACCTGTTCCGTTTTCTGAATGAACTCGGCGAAGTCTCAGACGTACCGCCCGCAGTGAAACACGTGATCGCACATTCCAGCATGCATGGCCCGGCGACGTTTCCGATCGTCGCTGCCCCGATGGCTCCCGAACGCTGGTCGAACGCCACTCATCCTGTCACTCGAGACCGCCTGTACGATTTCTACACGCGGCAGGCAGAATACTTCCGATCGCAGCATCATGTTCCGATGCTGTTGGCCCCGTTTCCTGGCATGGACGGTGGCCAGCAGGGGCATTGGGGCAATCAAAACGAAGACACATGGCGTGATGGCCGCTGGAACGAAACGAAGCTCGGTTCCGTGCAGTCGGGCGTGCTGCATGCGAACGGAAAAGCGATCGCCCGAGCCGTCTGTGTGCGACTCGGCGACGAAGGACAGATGTCGGCCTGCTTTAACCCGGACACATTAACCTACGAAGCCGTGTGGCAGGACGGCTTCGTTAAGTTCGATGCCGTGCGTCATGGATTCGTGGGCGGCTTGCGATTGGACGGTGAGCTAGTCGCTATGGAACCACAGTCACCGCCGGACGAGCCGTTTCGCTATCACGGATTCTACCGGCACGGCGACCGCGTGATTTTCGCCTACCGTATCGGCGATGTGGAGTATCTGGATTCGCCGTGGGTCGAAGACGGGAAGTTTTCACGCGAACGAGCTTCGATCGAACAGCATTCGCTGCGACACGTTTTGGGTGGTGGTCCGCCTCAGTCGCCGATTGAAATCGAAACGAAAATTATTCCCGGCAACGGACGGCCGTACGCCATCGATACGATCGAACTGCCCTACGACAATCCATGGAATGCTCAACTGTTTTGCGGCGGCCACGATTTCCTGCCGAATGGCGACGCACTGGTTTGCACGATGCAGGGAGATGTGTGGCGCGTTAGCGGCCTGGATTCCGGTTCTGATGAAGTTGGCAGGGCGACATGGCGACGGTTCGCGTCCGGCCTGCATCACGCGTTGGGGTTGGTCGTGGCGGACGACGGTATCTACGTACAATGCCGCGACCAGTTGACTCGCCTAACCGACCTCAACAATGACGGCGAAGCGGACTTCTACGAATGCTTCAGCAACGCCTTCAAGACGTCGCCCGCTGGGCACGATTTCATTTGCGGATTGCAGCGAGATACCGCTGGCAACTTCTACACGGCGTCCGGCAACCAGGGCTTGCTACGCATTTCTCCCGACGGTCAGGACGTCAAAGTTCTGGCGACCGGTTTTCGCAATCCGGACGGCTTGGGCATTCTGCCGGACGGCACGTTGACCGTCCCCGTGTCTGAAGGCGAATGGACTCCGGCGTCGGCCATCAATGCCGTTCGGCGAAATGTGGCTGCAGCTTCCAGTGTCGGAGATTCCCCAACGGCTAACGCTCACGGCCAAGGCGATCAACCACCTCACTTTGGCTACCGAGGCCCGCGTGACGGCCAGCCTCCTGAACTGCCGCTGGCCTACCTGCCTCGCGCATTGGACAACTCAAGTGGCGGCCAGGCGTTTGTTAACAGCGATGAATTCGGACCGCTGAAAGACCAGCTGCTGCACTTTTCGTTCGGTGGTGGTACATGGTTTGTCGTGCTGCGAGACGAAGTGAACGGCCAGGCTCAGGGGGCCTTGGTCCCGATGACGGGTGACTTTCTGTCGGGCGTTCATCGAGGTCGCTTCCATCCGAAGGACGGGCAACTTTACGTGACAGGCATGGCAGGCTGGGGTTCGTACACACCAGACGATGGCTGCTTTCAGCGAGTTCGGTTCACCGGCGACAAGTTCCAAATGCCGGTCGGCTTTCATCTTCACGAAAACGGAGTGAAAATCGACTTCGACCAGCCGCTGGACCAATCGATTGCAGGCGACATCGGTCGCCAGTTCGCTCAATGCTGGAACTACCGTTACAGCGGCGCGTATGGATCGGTTGAATTTTCCACGACTCATCCGGGCGTCGCCGGGCACGATCCGTTGGCAATCACGTCGGCTCATGTTTTGAAGGGTGGCAAGTCGCTGTTTCTTGAGATTCCGGATCTGCAGCCTGTGAGTCAATTGCATCTGCGACTGCACACCAACAAAGACGAAGCCGTTTCGTACAATCCGGCTGGCGGTGGACACGATTTGTTCATCACCGCGCATGAACTCGATAAGCCCTTCACAGACTTCCCCGGGTACGTGCCGCGACAAAAGACGATTGCTGCTCACCCGCTGCTGACGGATCTGGCTATGAATGCAGAACGGGTTCCCAACCCGTGGGCGAAGCCCATCAAGGGAGCTCGCCCCATCAACGTCGCGACTGGCAAAAACTTGTCGTATGCGACAAAGGAATTCACTGTTAAAGCTGGCGAGGCGCTAGCGTTCACGTTGGAGAACCCGGACGTCGTGCCGCACAACTGGGTGTTGGTTCAGCCCGGCGCGTTGCAAAGTGTTGGCGAACTCGGGAATCAGCTCATCGCCAATCCGAAAGCGTACGCTCGTCAGTATGTTCCGGAATCGAACCATGTCATTGCTCACACCGACATCGTGTCACCCGGCGAAAAACAAACGATTTACTTCGCGGCCCCGGAAACGCCGGGTCACTATCCGTTTCTGTGTACGTTTCCGGGGCATTGGATGGTTATGAATGGTGTGATGGTGGTTGAATGACCGAATGCGTCCAAAGAAGCTGTCGCTGTTTTGAGAACGCTGGCTCGTACTGCTGAGCCGCTGCTTCGAGCCTTGGGTGGTTGGTGGCAATGTCGGGGGCGATGAATCGCAGTGGTGCCAGTCGGCGGCGTCCGATAAACTTGCCTTTGGCGAGCACCAAAGGGCGAACAAACCACATGCGCAGTAGCGATTCGATCGACAGCACACCTCCACCGGTCCCCACGGATCGCAGCACATTCAACTCGTATCCGTTCTGGTCGCCTCGATTCTGGGCTGGGATGCGTCTTGAACACTGGTTGCCGTTGCTGGCTCGCAACGGCTTTCGCGTTCATCCGTCGCGGTTGCCGTGGGCCCTGTTGACGACGGCATCCGCCGCCAGCAGCAGCATGCTGTATCTGATGCAACAACTGGTCTACGGGCGTCGGATCAACGCCACAGAACCCGTCGCGCCGCCGATCTTTATTCTGGGCCATTGGCGCACTGGGACAACGTTTCTGCAGGAAATGCTATCGCACGATCCTCGGCTGACCTCACCGTCCAATTACCAGGTTTACTCCGCAAACCATTTCCTGCTGACGGAAGATCTGGCCGTTAAGTACCTGAACTTTCTGCTTCCTTCGAAGCGGCCGATGGACAATGTGACGTTGAAGTGGGAAAGCCCGCAGGAGGACGAATGGGCGCGGATCACGATGGGCCTGCCATCGCCGTATTTGCGAGTCGCTTTCGCTCGCCAGCCGCCGCCGTTCGCCGAATACCTGAACCTGGACGGAGTCAGCCCGGCCGCGATCGAAGCGTGGAAAGCGGGGTTTATGAAGTTTCTACGGATGGTCACTTTGAAGACCGGAAAGCGACTGGTGTTCAAATCGCCTCATCACACCGGGCGGTTGAAAGTGTTGCATGAGATGTTTCCGGACGCGAAGTTCATTCATGTGACGCGGGATCCGTTTACCTTTTTCCCGTCCACTTTAAGGATGTATCGCTCATTCGATCACACGCAGTCGCTGCAAAAACCGTCCGAAAATGACGGTCTTGAGGATTATGTGCTGGATTCCGGTCGACGGATGTATGACAGTTATCACTCCTATCGGGGCCAGGTGCCGGAAGACCAAATTCTGGACGTCCGCTACGACGATCTCGTCAAGAACCCAGTCAGCACGATGAGAGACATCTACTCGCGTCTTAGTCTGGGCGACATTGAGCCAGCGTTAGGCGGATTCGAAAAATACTTGGCTCCCCGTAAGAACTACGTCACCAACCGTCATCAACTGCCAGACTACTGGCAAGCACGAATTCGTTCTGAATGGGGCCAGTATTTCGAATCTTTCGGATACAACTCAGACGATGAAGGCTAGGCACAGCGACCGCCCCGAAGACGGGTATGCAGCCACAGCGAGACTACAAATGCCAGCCCCGTCAAATTCTACGATTGAAGCATCGCGTCCCAGCCAGGCCCCAATTCATCAGGTTCCGCCGATTGATCGCAGCTTTGAGCGTCTTGAGCAATTGGCTCGCGTTCACGGCGGTTCTTACGATTCGTACATCGCGACCGACACGCAGGGCAAAGAATACTTCTGGTCATCCGATGGCCAGGGCGTTTTGTGCACAGTGCCGAAGGGGGGATACGTATTCGTGTATGGCGGCATTCTTGCGCCACAGGAATCGCGTCGAGCTTTGGTGACGGAATTTCTGGCGGACTGCAAGCGCAAGCGGATGACGCCCAGCTTTTTTAATGCCGGCCTGGAAGACGTTCAGCTTCTGGAAGAGTTCGGTTTTCGAGCCACCAAGTTTGGTGAAGAACCCATCGTCGAACTGGAAAACTGTACCTGGCGCGGCAAGGACTACGAATGGGTGCGGCGTCAGACAAACTACTGCTTGCGCAACCAGCTGCAGTTTGAAGAAGTCCGACGCGACCAGATGACGGGCGCGGAATGGAACGCGTTGATGGATGAGATGGATGTGATCTCAGCCCATTTTCTGGAAGAGAAACCTCACGCCAGCCGCATGCAGAACATTGTCAGCCGTTTCTGTCGCGATCTGATGTTCGGCCAGCGAATCTTTGTCGCTCGCAACACAGAATTGCAGCGCGTGGAAGCGTTCGTGATCTGCAATCCGTGCCTGGACCAAAACATGTGGGCCATCGAATCGTATCGCAAGCGACGCGATGCCGTGCGAGGCGTGATCCCGTTTTTGATGCATCAGTGCATGACGGTCTTTCAGCAGGAAGAAGCGTCATACGTCACGCTGTCGATGCTGCCGCTGATCCGATGCGAAACGCCGCGACCGGGGGACAGCTGGGTACTTCGTCGCATGGTGACACTGGCGCACAAGCGATTCGGAGCCATCTACGATTCGGCCGGTCTGTACCATTTCAAGACACGGTTTCGACCTCATCGTTTTGATGACCGTTTCATCTGTGCGTACCATCGAGTAACGCCAGGCTTGCTGTGGGCGGGCATGCAGTCGTGGGGCTTTCATCAGGTTAGCCTGACGACCACACTGAAGAAGCTGTTTCACCAGAAGAAAAAGAAGGCGGACCGCAGCCAGCTGGCAAAGCCGAAGGCCACGGGTGATAACCGCAATGCGGCATAAGACAGGCTGGCATCGTGCGGTTTTGCTTCTCTACAGGCCTACAGCGTATTACGCTGACTTGTGGCCGCGGAACAGGCGTTTCGTACCATGAGTGCCGTATGCCACGAGCCCGAACCGTTCACGACAAAAGGTAAACTGCTCTAAGATCGCGATCCGGTCAGTTTAAGACGGGCGCAGGTTTGCGGTCTCAGCGACAATTTCTACAATCCGTAAGACGTTTTGGCAGCCGCGCAACCTCACGCGGTCAACAATTCCGGCGACCTTTCTGCTACGCAGGTAAGCACTCACCTGCCGCTCGCCCGAATCATGTGCCTTAGAAAAAACAGATGAAACAGGCGAAGCCCAAACAGCCGCCACAAGCCATTGGCTGGCGCGAATGGCTAGCGTTGCCTGCCCTTGGCATCCAGGCAATCAAAGCGAAGATCGACACAGGCGCGCGTTCCAGCTGCCTGCACGCGTTTTCAATTAAGCAGTTTGAGCGGGACGACCGGACCTGGGTTCGCTTTAAGGTTCACCCCATTCAGCGCGATTCGAAGACGACGATGGAGGTGGAAGCCGAAGTTCTGGAATTCCGCAAGGTGCGAAGTTCCAGCGGTCACGCAAACGTTCGCCCGGTGATTCTCACGCCCATCACGTGGCTGGATCAGTCGTGGAACGTCGAAATCACTTTGGCTTCGCGAGACGAAATGGGATTTCGCATGCTATTGGGACGAGAAGCAGTGCGAGGCCGGTTTGTGGTCGATGCGGGAAATTCCTGGTATGGCGGCAAGCCGGAACAGGCGGTTCGGAAGAAGAAGTCTAACAGAAAAAAGGACGTTTCATGAAACTCGCCATCCTCTCCCGCAGCCTGGGTTGTTACAGCACAAGACGACTTAAAGAAGCCGCTCTGCAGCGCGGCCACAAAGTCAAAGTGTTGAATACCATCCGGTTTTCCATCGATCTCGAACAGGGAAGCCCGGACCTGTACTTTCGGTCCAAGCAGCTTTCCAACTACGACGCCGTTCTGCCGAGGATTGGTGCCTCCATCACGTACTTCGGTACCGCTGTTGTTCGCCAGTTCGAACAGATGGATGTCTTTTGCGCGAACTCGTCGGCCGGCATCACGAACTCACGCGACAAGCTTCGTAGTCTGCAGATTTTGAGCAAGCATCATATCGGAATTCCGGAAACAACGTTCGTCCGCGACCGGAAAGACGTGTTGCCGTCTATCGAACGGATCGGCGGTGCGCCCGTTATTATCAAGCTGCTGCAGGGGACTCAGGGCGTCGGTGTGATTCTTGCCGACTCGGCCAAGGTTGCAGAAGCGATCATTGAAACGTTGCAAAGCACGCAGCAGAACGTCCTGGTGCAGAAATTCGTTGCCGAAAGCAAGGGCCGCGACATTCGAGCATTCGTGGTGGGCGATCAGGTGGTCGGTGCGATGCGGCGAGTTGCTCAGGGATCAGAATTCCGCAGCAATGTGCATCGCGGTGGGCATACCGAACGAGTGGAGCTGGACTCAACGTATACCGAAACGGCTGTTCGAGCGGCTCAGATCATGGGGCTGCGAGTTGCCGGTGTGGACATGCTGGAAGGCAACGATGGGCCTCAAGTGATGGAGGTCAATTCTTCACCAGGGCTTGAAGGCATCGAAGGCTGTACTCAACTGGACATCGCTGGAGCCGTCATCGATTACATTGCGGCTCAGGTGGACTTTCCGGAAGTCGACATTCGGCAACGGTTGACGGTGAGTCGTGGCTACGGGGTTGCCGAATTGCACATCCCTGAAGGTTCGGACTACGTGGGAAAACGCATTGCGGATTCCGGATTGCACGAACAGGACATCAACGTCCTGACGTTGTATCGCGGTACAACAGTGATCCCGAATCCAAAGCATTCACGCGAACTGGAAGCGACCGATCGGTTGCTGTGCTTCGGAAAACTGGAATCCATGAAGCGACTTATCCCCGAAAAAACGCGGAAGCGTCGAAAGCCAAAAGTTAAAAAACTGCCGGATGACGCTCACCCGACAGAGCCTTCCGGATCCGGTTCAAACTAACTTTCGTACGTTGGCCTGGAAGGGCCAGTGTGCACATTTCGATGTTTTAGGTAGACAGACAACAGTGGCTTCACCCCTGCTACAGCGTAAATCGGTCGACGACTGGAACGGCACTAAAGTTCCCCCCGGTGAATCTCAGGACATCGATCTGGCGATCACTGAGAGTTACAGCGGCATGACGCTGCGGATTCCTCTGCACGTGCGTCGAGGTAAAGAAGAAGGCCCAACCGTATTCGTTTCTGCCGCGTTACACGGTGACGAAATCAACGGCACGGGAGCCGTCCGGTCACTGTTGATGGCACCGGACTTTGAAGTGACCCGTGGCAGCGTGATTCTGATTCCGGTTTTGAATCTGCTGGCCTTCGATCGCCACTCTCGCTACCTGCCAGACCGCCGCGACCTGAACCGTTGTTTTCCAGGCACGTCGAGAGGCAGCCTGGCAAGTCGCATGGCGCGAGTCGTGTTCACGGAAATCGTGGCTCGCAGCGACTTCGGCATCGACCTGCATACGGCGGCTCTGCGGCGCACCAACTATCCGAACATCCGCGGCAATATGTCGATCCCTGCGGTGCGCACATTGGCAGAAGCTTTCGGCAGCGAATTGATCGTGAACGGAGTTGGGCCCAAACGATCATTGCGCCGTGAAGCGACGGCCGCCGGGTGTCCGACCATCATTCTGGAAGGCGGCGAAGTCTGGAAGGTTGAACCGTCCATTGTCGAAGCGTCGGTCCGCGGCATCTGCAATGTTCTGCGGCACATGAAGATGATCGAAGGCGAACCGATCACTCCCGATTACCAGGTCGTGATTGAGGAAACGAAGTGGTTGCGTGCAGAGAGTGGCGGCTTCCTGCAGTTTCATGTAAAACCTGGCGACATCGTGAAGAAGGATCAGCCGATTTCGACTAATGCCAGTCTGCTGGGGCATGAACAAAGCGTTCTGACCGCTCCGTTTGATGCGGTCATTATTGGTATGACGACCATTCCCGCTGTGAGTCCCGGCGAACCGATTTGCCATCTGGGCAAACTGCCCGACGGCATTCAGCCAGCCAGCCTGCGGCGACAGCGGAAAGAGGGTGACGGTATGGAGTCGCGCCTCGTCGACGAACTGGCGTCGAACGTCATGGTTGTGAAACGCAAGCCAAACGCGGAATCCGGCGAAAATGAGCTGCCCAGCTAAGAGGGTGCCGCAGTAGATTTCGCCACAAAAAAAGCCCAACCGGAGATCGACCTTACAGCCCGGTTTGGTACGCTCAGGACCGCAATTTCGTAGATTAGCGGGCCCAAGGCCCTGCTATTTGCCTGGCGTGGGCAAGCGTCCCTGGATCGATTTTGGTCCTCTGCGTTTTGGGGGTTTATCTTCGGTCCCAGCCGGTCAGGCCGGGCTGTGCAAACGCTTGGGCCGTTGGCTCTGAAGGGGCATGCGGGCTTTTTTTGCCCTGCCGTCTGGAAATCCGAAAAACTGCGCAGCAGGTCGTTCTGTCGGTACACTAACAGGTACCTATGCAGGAACTCACACCGAAACCTGATGCCGAATCCCTCAACGACCGCGACCTTCTGCGCCGGTTCCTTTTGGATTCTGACGAAGCCGCGTTCGCGGAAATTGTGCAGCGGCATCAGGGGCTGGTGATGGGGGTTTGTCGGCGAGTCATCGGCAACACGGCCGACGTTGACGATGCGTTTCAGGCGACATTTATCGCGTTGGCTCGGCGGCCGAAACAAATTCGGAAGGCCGTTTCTCTTTCAAGCTGGTTGTACACCGTCGCATGGCGGACCAGCGTGCGTTTGGTAAGACAACGCAGGAAGCACCCCGTGGAAGAACTCACCCAACATCCGCCCGACCGGCAATCCGAAGCGCTCGACAAAATCGCGAACGCTCAGGACTGCGTGGTGCTGGATGAGGAACTGAATTTTCTGCCGTCGAAGTATCGTGAAGTGCTGGTGATGACGTACTTCGCAAATCAAACCAGTCAGCAAATTGCCGATCAGCTTAACGTGAGCAAAGGCACCGTCGACGGTCGCATCCGACAGGCTCGCAACATCCTGCGAGTCCGTCTGGCTCGACGCGGTGTGGCCATCGGCGTGTTGGCGGTGGCGGCCACGATGAGTACCGGTGCCAGTGCGGCGGCGTCACCGGCTCTGCTTCAATCAACTCTTCAACTGGGTGCTCAAACACTCAGCGGTTCCGTTCCGGGAACCACCGACCTTTCCCATCTCGAACCTCTTATTCGACCGGAGACGATTATGGCCAGTTCAAAACTGATTCTTGGCAGCATGTTGTGTGCGACTGCTGTTGTGGGACTTGTGGCTGCGAACGGTGCGCCGTTGGGCATGGGCGACGATGAGTCACCGAAGGTCGAATCGGCCGTCTCGGAAGATTCGGGTGATTCGACCACCGGCGATGATCCGTTTGGTGGCGGCAGTGCTGCTGATCATTCAGTCGTGATATTAGGTGCGGCGGATGCCGCGGCGACGAAAGTTGCGGATGCAGCAAGGGGTGCGGCAAAATTCACGCCGTATGCTGCAGACGCTCGGCCGGTTGAAAAATGGATGCACGAAGTGCTTGATAAGCCTGTCAGCGGCCTTGACTTTCAAGGAGAGGTACCGCTGTCGGAGGTTCTGGAAGTCATTGGTAGATACTTCACGAGCGAATACGGTGAGAAGGAAGGTGAAAAGTTCGCGATGGCTTTCCACGCCGACAAGGCTGAGCTGTCAATAGTGGGCCTGGATGGACTGGATGGCGTCTTGGTTTCCGACATCGATTTCGACGGAATGACTCTTCGTAACGCGCTCAAGCTAATCTTTGACCAAACGGATGACGCCGCCAATTCCCTGGCGTCAGAGCCCCTGACGTACGTCATCAAAAATGAAGTGATGCTCGTTACGACTGTGCAGAAAGCTGAGTCTGACGATATGCTCGTCACCAGAGTCTATCATGTTGGAGAACTGCTGAATCTGGATTATGCAAACGGGCTCACAGGAGCCGGTCCCAAAGGCGGTGCAGGTTTCTTCTCCATTCCAGCGAATGCCGCACAGTTGGGCGGTGGCGATGGCGGAGCGGGAATGGACGGCGGTGGAGGCGGTCAACCCCCAACGCCACCAACTCTCGCCACGCTCGTCATGGAAATGACGTCGCCTCCCTGCCGCTGGCTGGAGCTTGATGGTGAAGGTGGAGCGATCCGCATCGTTGGCCAGACACTCGTGGTTCGCCAAACACCCAAAGGCCACGAAGAAGTTGTTCGCCTGCTGAACCTGCTTTACGAATCAGCGGTCGATCAGCAATAGGTGCTCGAGGTTTCTTGCTTTCGCCATTATGAGCTTGCCTCACAGGCCGGATTGCCCACGACGCAAGGTCGTGGGTGATCTGGCAGTGCGTTCCGCCGCCCGATTCATTCTGGCGGTTTAGTCGAATCGGCCCTACGACTCAGATTCAGTTTCGCCGGGCCGCTGACAAACGAGCTGCCCATCTCAAAGAAACGCAGCTCACGCTCAGCCGCTGATGTTACGCCGATTCGCTGAGAAACGGCAATCGATGGCTTTACGTTTTCCGTAGCAGCGATCCAAAGACGACGGCCAGTTGATAAGTTCCAGCCATCAAGGTCGCGGCCGATGTCGAACGCTTCGCACAGTCGAGCCGGGCCGCGGCACAGGTCTCTCAGCTTTTCCGTCCGTCGACGCTGCTGCATGTGTGGGATGCCAAGCAGTGGCTCGACGGCTCGGATCAAAACTGCCGACGCGGTGCCCTGCTCTTCCGTTACGACATTCACACACTGCCGAGCATGTATGGTGTAAACATACGCTCGGCCAGGTGGCCCGAACATGCTGGCGTTTTTCCGGCTGATGCCTTTGAACGAATGAGAGGCCGAATCGCCTTCTGCCAGATACGCTTCGGTTTCCACAATACGGCCAACGGTCATTCCTGAACGACTGCGCCGACACAGGAGCTTGCCCAGCAGGTCACGAGCGACGTCAACAACACTGCGTGCGTAGAAGTCCTGAGTTATTGGCTCGTTAATGGGCATCGCCTATGGATCGACTCCGGTACAAACTATGTCAGCCGCCAGCGACCAACGGAAGCAGCGCCGGCGCTTCAGATTCCTCACCGTCGTCCGGCCCACCACGCCAATCGCCCGCCGGTGCGTACCGGCCCGGCTTAGCGGACAGCGCCGCCGTTAACGTTGATGACCTGGCCGGTGATGTAGGCGGCGTCGTTGCTTAACAAATAGCGAGCCATGTTGGCGACATCCTGAGGTGTGCCCCAGCGTTTCAGCGGCGTTTCGTCCATAACTCGCTGCTGCCAGTAGTCGCTGGTTTCTTCGCCCCACGCCGTTTTGATCCAGCCCGGAGCAATGCAGTTGACTCGCACGGATGGAGCGAGGCTCAATGACAACGATCGTGTGAAGCCCATGATGGCGTTCTTGGCGGCGGCAAACAGTTCACCGCTGTCGCCTTCCATGCCTCGATCGGACTGATCCCAGCCGATATTCAGGATGCTGCCGTGCCCCTGGTCCGCAAATCGCTCTCCGAAGGATCGAGACATTTCGATCGTTCCTGTGATGTCGATGTCCAGCAGCATCTGTAGTTTGACGGCGTAGTCGAGGTGCTTGAGTTCCCCTGTCAGCAAATCAGCGCCAGCGTTGTTCACGATGGCGTCGACCGGACCGAACTTGAAGCATTCGTCGACAAACGCGTGCCGGGATAGCCGGTCGGAAATGTCCACCTGGAAGATTGAGGCCGTGCGTCCCAGATCTTCGACTTCCTGAGCGGTCTGGACGGCTCCGGTTTTGGACCGCCGGTAGCTGACGACAACTTCGGCGCCGGCTCGAGCGCATTCCAGAGCGATGGCTCGCCCGATGCCGCTTGAGGAACCAGTGACGACGATGCGTTTGTTGCTGAGGTCTGCGAATGACATGCACCACAGATTAGCGGCGTTTTGGCGAGAATCCACCCAAACCGACGGCCTGCGGTCGCTGAATCATGTGGCCAGCACGAGCACAGTGTCGTCGTCGCTTTAAGGAATCGCGGTCCGAATTGCTCGAAACTGCGGCAGAACCCGGTGAACTGCTTTTTCCGTGCTCAGTTGCTTGGTAAAACTCTCGAAATCCGCGAGTTGTCTTCTGCGGATATTCTGCGCGCTGACCTGGAAGAGTCCCCAATATGAGCGGTCGACCGGCAAAACTGGCATTGGCAAATGGAAGTGTGTTTTCTGGCATCAGCTTCGGTGCTGAAGGCGAAATTCACGGCGAAGTCGTCTTCAACACCAGCATGACCGGCTATCAGGAAATCCTGACCGACCCGTCCTACAACGGGCAGATCGTGACGATGACCTATCCGTTGATCGGCAACTACGGCGTCAACGAGGACGATGTCGAAAGCAAAGGTCTGTCGCTGCGAGGCTTCATTGTTAAAGAATTATGCGACGAACCCAGTAATTATCGGTCGACGGAATCACTCGACAGCTACCTGAAACGAAACAACGTCATCGGCCTGCAGGGTATTGATACTCGGGCGCTGGTGCGGCAGATCCGCATCCACGGTGCGATGCCCGGAATCCTGTCCACCTCCGACCTGGACGATGCTTCTCTGGTGCAGAAGGCCAAAGACGGGCCGTCGCTTGTGGGAATCGACCTGGCCTGTGAAGTCATGCCGAAGGAAGCCGCCGACTGGAGTTCTCCGTTGGTATCGCTGGGGCGGCCCGTGCAATTCGGAGCTGCCGCAGGGGCCGACACGGGTCTGCACATTGTCGCCATCGACTACGGCATGAAGTGGAACATTCCTCGTTATCTGCGAGATACCGGCTGTAGGGTGACCGTTGTGCCGGGCAAATCGACGGCGGAAGAGATTCTGGCACTCAACCCGGACGGTGTGTTTTTGTCAAATGGACCGGGAGATCCAGAACCACTGGACTACGCGGTCGAGACGATTCAGTCGTTGCTGGGCAAGACGCCGATTTTCGGAATCTGTCTGGGACTGCAGCTGCTGGGACTCGCCTGCGGCGGCAAGACATACAAACTGCGTTTTGGGCATCGTGGAGCTAACCAGCCTGTCCTGAACAAGGCGACTGGCAAAGTGGAAGTGACGTCGCAAAATCACGGATTCGCTCTGGATGCCGATTCGCTGCCAGCCGATGTTGAGGTGACTCATATCAACCTGAATGACGACACGGTCGAAGGTATCCGCCATCGGCAGCATCCAGCGTTCGGAGTTCAATACCACCCCGAAGCCGCTGCCGGTCCTCACGACAGTCATTACCTGTTTCGCGAATTCGTGGAACTGATGCGCGGCGTGACGGCATAACTCAATCCGACAGCTCGTTGTTGCTGCGGCAGGTCCTGGCACTGTTCATTCCTGCTGACTCAATATTTTATATCCAGAACCAATCACTTATCGATCGGGCTCGGCTTTCACACAGTCAAGCCACCAGGAAAGAAGCTCATGGCCTCCGAACGTACTCTTATTCTTGTTAAACCTGACGGCGTGCAGCGAAAGCTGATTGGCACCATTGTTTCTCGCATTGAGAACAAAGGGCTGAACATCATCGCCCTGAAAATGCTGAACGTGACTGCGGAACTCAGCAAGCAGCACTACGCTGAGCATGTTGAAAAACCGTTTTATCCTGATCTGGAGAGCTTCATCACGTCCGCGCCTGTCGTGGCGATGATTGTCGAAGGTCCGGAGGCAGTTTCAGTGATGCGAATGTTGATCGGGGCCACCAACGGTCGCGAAGCAGCGCCGGGGACCATTCGAGGCGACTACGGCAGCAGCCGTCAGATGAACATGATTCACGGCAGCGACAGTGTCGATTCTGCGAAGCGAGAGATCGGAATCTACTTCACCGACAACGAAATCTGCAGCTACGGTGTGGCGCTGGGTGACTGGGTCTGTGCGGCGGACGAGCTATAAGCCCTTCGAATACGTGCCCCACTAACGCCAACTGCGTCGTGGGTCACATGATGGCTTTTTGCAGGGGACAGCCAAGACCAACGTCCTCCCCGCTGCGATATGCGTTGAGTACCTGCCGTGATTGCTGAGCCAGCATGCGGCGGACTTCGCGTCGCTTGCCACGTTCTCGCGGGATCTTCATGTGATCGTAGGCTGTCGTCTGGTGCCTCATCCAGGCAATCACGGCTGATTCAGCTCGCTGTTCAACGGGGATTCGCTGAGTTCTCGCGACTGTGCCGCTGCCGACGGGAGTGGCGTGTTCGGTGATCGCCGTGGCCATTTTGTCGGCGATGTCGTGGTAGCGAGGAGCGAAGTTAAGAAAGTGCAGCACAGCGTCGCGAAATGTGTCGACGTATTCGTCCTGCTTCTTCTCACGGCGTTTCGCATCGGCCGCTCGCCGTTTTGTGTACGCGTCCGTCGACCGTTCGGCGTCCAGTTCCTCGCGGATGCGAGCAATCGTGGAGGCGTCTGCATAGACACCCCGCGAAAACGTCTTGCGGCCCTTCTGCTCTTTGACCGTCCAGGACGGACCGGCCGCTTTGACGCGTCGCGTGAGTCCCGCATCACCGGGCGGTAGCAGTTCCCAATCGGCGGGGACTTCTTCAATGCGGCCACCGGAGAAGATAACCGTGCGTTCGCGAATGCCGGGTGAAACGTCGAGAGATTTCGGTTTCATGGCGTTGTGGAAACTATTTACCCATCGCCTGTTTCATCGCATCGCCCATGCCAGCGGGGCTGTCAGAAACGACAACTCCGGCATCTCGCATGGCGGCCATTTTTTCGGCCGCTGTGCCGCCACCGCCGCTGATGATCGCTCCTGCGTGTCCCATGCGTTTGCCGGGAGGGGCTGTCTGACCGGCGATGAATCCGGCGACAGGTTTGGTGACGTTCGACTTAATGTATTCGGACGCTTCCTGCTCCGCACTGCCGCCGATTTCACCGATCATCAGGATACCTTCGGTCTGAGGATCGTTCTGGAACAGCTCCAGCAGGTCGATGTAGTTCGTGCCGGCAATCGGGTCGCCACCAATACCAACGGCAGTGCTCTGCCCCAGACCGACTCGACCAAGTTGCCATGCCGCTTCATAGGTGAGCGTGCCACTCTTGCTGATGATGCCGATGGAACCGGGCGTGTGAATGTAGCCGGGCATGATGCCGATTTTTGCTACGCCAGGAGTAATCACTCCCGGGCAGTTCGGGCCGACCAATCGGCTTTTCGAACCCCTCATCGCGTTGCGGACGCGAATCATATCGATCACTGGAATGCCTTCTGTGATCGCGATGATCAGGTCAATGCCTGCATCGGCAGCTTCCAGAATGGCGTCCGCACAAAACGGAGGTGGAACGAACACCATGGACGTGTTGGCGCCCGTCTTTTCTTTGGCTTCGCCGACCGAATTGAAAACGGGGAAGCCATCAACTTCGCTGCCGCCTTTGCCTGGAGTCACTCCGCCGACAAACACATCAACGCCGGGTTGACATTCCTGAGCGTATTCACGGCATTTCTGGCTGTGAAACAGCCCGGAGGTGCCGGTGATGCCCTGACAGATAACTTTGGTTTCTTTGGTGACAAGGATGCTCATTGGAATTTTCAGTTTTCGGTGTTCAGATTTCAGACGGGCATCGCGGCAAAGCGGATATCAAAACCGCAGCACAAGCGATCTTGTAGCTACGCCGACAACGAGGCGACTACCTTCCTGGCAGCGTCCGTCAGGTCGGTAGCGGTGATGATGTCTCGGCCACAGCCGTCCAGCATTTCTCGCGCTTTGTCGACGTTGGTGCCTTCCAATCGCACGACCAGCGGTACCGTGATGCCCACTTTTTCGTAGGCTTCCAGCAATGCTTCGACGATCACGTCGCAACGCATAATGCCGCCAAAGATGTTGACCAGGACAGCCTTGACGTTGTCATCCGACAGGATGATGCGGAAGGCTTCGGACACTTGATCCACATTGGCCCCACCCCCAACGTCCAGAAAGTTGGCCGGTTCCGCTCCGTGCAGCTTGATGATGTCCATGGTGCTCATCGCCAGCCCGGCTCCATTCACCAGGCAGCCGATGTCGCCGTCCAGGTTGACGTAGCTTAGCCCTGCATCGCCCGCTCGAACTTCCGACGCGTCTTCTTCGGACAGGTCGCGTAGTTCCAGCAGGTCTTTGTGACGGAACATCGCGTTGTCGTCGAAGCTGACTTTGGCGTCCAGAGCCAGCAGCTGCCCGTCTTCGGTCAGCACAAGCGGGTTGATTTCCGTCATGCTGCAGTCGTTGTCGACGAAGAACTTGCAGAGCTTCGGCAGGAATTTTTCCGCACTGCGGACGGCGGTTTTGTCGAAACCGAGCTGGTAGGCCAGCTTACGCGCCTGATATGGAAACAGGCCAGCGTCCAGGTCGAACGGTTCGGTAAGAATCTTTTCCGGGCTGCTGTGAGCCACTTCTTCGATTTCCATGCCGCCTTCCGACGACATGATCAGCACGGGACCGCCGACTTCGCGATCGACTACGATTCCCAGGTACAACTCTCTGGCAATCTTGAGGCCCTGTTCGACAAACAGCGTGTTGACCTGCTTGCCTTCGTCGCCCGTCTGGATGGTGACCAGCGTGCTGCCGAGCATTCGAGCCGCGTTTTCTTTGGCTTCGGCGGCAGAACGGACCAGCACAACGCCGGCCTGATCCGGATGCTCTTTGAATCGGCCCTTGCCTCGACCGCCCGCGTGAATTTGAGACTTCACGACGGCAATTTCGCCGCCCAGCTTGTCGTAGGCCGCCGCAACTTCATCGGCAGACTTGCAGACAATGCCTTCCGGCACCGCCACGCCAGCTTTTCTGAGGAGCGATTTGGCTTGGTATTCGTGGATCTTCATGCGGCAATTTCCGTCGTGGACGGTGGAGTCGAACGTGTGACATATGGTCGGATAGCAGCGTGTCCGGAACTGTGAGGGACTCACAAGTTAAGGAGCAGGCGAGACTATAGCGACCACTGCTGGGGTGTTCGAGCTTGCCGGATACAGATCGAAGGAATTCGACCAATTTGCAGGCAGATCAACGAAACGGCGTTGGTGGGTTCTGCATCGGAGGTGTCGGTGGACGGTCGACCAGCGGTGACTTGTTGCCGGCAACTACAGCGAGTCGCACCATCTCAGCAGTGCTGCCCACGCCAAGTTTTCGAGTGGCATTGGCGCGATGTTTTTCGATGGTCTTGACGCTGATGTCCAGTTCATGAGCGACGCTTTTATTCGGCAGCCCGTCGGATACCAACGCAACGACTTGAGATTCGCGACGGGAGAGTCTCGCCATCTTTTTGCACGCTTCTTCACGACGCGTCATCCACTGTTCGAAAGCGACTTTCCGCTCTTCTGCGGCTGGGTCTTCAGTTGTGTCGTCGACAGCCGTGCTGGCTTGTGCGGAATCCGGCGAAGCAAACAATGCGTTCAATCTGGTTTTTGATGTCGTCAGGTCCGCGAGATTCAGGACTGCTCCCTGTATCTGGCCCGAGTTGTTTTTCAGCAAGCAGCCGACGGCTACGAAGCATCGTTGATGCAATGGAAACGCTTCTGCGATTGCATCGCCAGAACCGTTTTTCGCGTGTTCGGCAGCGATGTGGCCAGCTGTGTCACAGATTGTCTGCCACACAAAGGCCGTCGGTTCGGTTGTGCCATCAATCGGAGATGGCTCCGACAACTGAGTTCGCAACGCTTCGTTTAGCAGCGCTGGTTGGAAGTTCGCATTCAGCACCATCATCGGATGGTGAACCTCATTAATCTGCGTTCGCCACTGTTCGATTTGTTCGGCCGAAAGCTCTGCTGGTCTTGGTGCATGGCCAAACAGTCCCTTTGACGGAATGATGTGGCCTTCGTTCCTGTTGATGGAATGTGAGTCCATGATGCTAAATCCCGATATTGAGTGACTGAACGTTTAAGTCGGGATGCAGCCAAAGGTGCGATCCCGTAGTAGGACTTGATTCGGGAAAGTTATCCCTCGGCAGCATCCGGAAGTTAGCAAAACTGCCAAGGGGGCAATTCTGTTTGGAAGGTTCTCCTGGTACTATTGCTACCTACGTGTCCTCTTGTGCAGTCATCGTCTTAGGGCGCAGCGGGCATCTGCCTGGGGCAAATGCCGACGGAGGTTTTTACGTAGTGGGGCCACGTTGAGCCGGGATGTGACGCAGCGGTGCGCAGTAACTCTCATGATGTCATGGAGAGTTCCCGCTTTCGAGCGTGTTTCCCCTTGCTTGAGGGGAAACACGCGGTGCGACAGCGTTTGCCTTCAGCGAGGAAGGCGGTTTAAGCGATACGGATCGTCTGTTCGCGGTCGGGGCCGACGCTGACAATCGAAACCTGTCGACCAATTAGCTCACTGGCAGCTTTGACGTATTCCTGAGCGGCCTGTGGAAGGTCACCAAAGTTGCGGATGCCGGTGATGTCTTCGGACCACCCGTCAATGCGTCGCAAAACCGGCTTGGCAGCCGCCAGATCTTCGCAGCGAGACGGCATGTCACGCGTGATGGTGCCATTGATGTCGTACGCTTCGCAGATAAACAGTTCATCAAAACCGCTCAGCACATCCAGCAGGGCGATGACCACACTGTCGACGCCACTAATCCGGGCGCTGTAGCGAGTGGCCACGGTATCCAGCCAGCCACAGCGACGCGGGCGACCGGTGACGGTGCCGTATTCGTTGCCAGCATCGCGAATCTTTTGGCCGATGTCATTGTCCAGTTCCGTTGGGAACGGGCCACCGCCAACTCGAGTTGTGTAGGCCTTCGCCACGCCGATCATGTTTTCGATGGCTCGTTCGGGAACCCCACTGCCGCTGTGAATGCCACACCCCGAACTGTTGGACGATGTGACGTACGGAAACGTTCCGTGGTCGACGTCCAGCAGGCTTCCCTGAGCTCCCTCAAACAACAGCTTCTTTCCAGCTTCCAATGCGTCCAGAAGATACGCGGTGGAATCAGCCACCATCGGACGCAGTCGGTCTGCGCACGCTGAGTAATCTTCAATAATCTGGTCGGCGTTCATTTGCTCGCCGTCCGGATTCAACGCGTTCAGCACCTTCTGCTTGAACGGCACGATCTCTTTGACCTTCGCAGCGAAGGAATCTTTGTCAATCAAATCGCCCATGCGGATGGCATGAAAACGGCCCACCTTTTCGCGATAGCAGGTGCCAATGCCACGCATCGTGGTGCCGATGGCTTCGCCGCCGCGAGATGCTTCGAAGGCTGCTTCTTCCAGAAGGTGCCACGGGCAGATGACGTGAGCTCGATCGCTGATCATCATGCGATCGCCGTATTCGATGCCGCCGCTTTGAAGCGTGTCCAGTTCTTTCAGGATCGCGGGCGGGCTGATCACGACGCCCGGAGCAATCACAGACTTCACGTGGTCCTGCAGAATGCCGGTGGGAAGCAGGCTTAGCTTATACGTGTTGCCACCAAATTTGACGGTGTGGCCAGCGTTGTTTCCGCCCTGATAGCGAATGACGATATCGTGTTTTTCGGTCAGCAGGTCAACGATTTTGCCTTTGGCTTCGTCGCCCCACTGGAGTCCAATTACTGAAGTAGCCGGCACAGTTGGTTTCTCGCACAATGCGGCCGGACGATTCCGCTGACCGCTGTTTTTGAACACAAAAAGAAACCGGGCGTTGGGATTTCCAACGTCCGGCAGACAGCGGTGCGAGATTGTACTGACTCAGTCGTGATTCCGAAACGACACGCCCCGGTTTTTGCAAAAGCAACGTTTTCCACTCTGAGATTGCGCTGCTGCCGCTTTCGCGAATGCGGCAGACTGGGCGTTTCGCGGGACCAGGCCGGATTTGAGCAGGTTTCACGCGAACGAAGTGCTCACCTGCTCGCTTTCTCAGGCTTCGTCACGGCTTCTTAAACTTAACCGGCAGCGGGAATTCCAGGGTGTCTTTGTTCGGCGTGAAGCCGTTACCATCGACATCCACAAAGACTGGGTTTGTCAATGCCGCCGGATGCTGAGCACCACCTTGTGGCCCCATCACGTCGCCCAGGACTTCCGTTTGATGACCGGTGACGACCACAATGTGGCTGTCTTCCTTCAACGTTAGGTTCAGAGTTTGGTCAAACTTGACCACGCCGTCTGTGAACTTGTCCGCGTGGTCCGTTCGAGTGAACTGGAAATCTTCGGCCACTTTTCCGTTGACCAGCAGGAACACAGTATCGACGTCAAACCAATTCGGACACTGCACTCGCACCCGGACCTCAACTTTGCCGTCGCTCGCCGTCAATTCCTGACCACTGACGCATGACTTGCCACCGGCAGCAAAGGTGGCTTCCAGGTATGGTCCGTTCGACATGATCAGTCGTCCCTGTTCCGACGCATGCACCATTTCTTTGTGGTCGATCTTTGCCGGAGCATCGGTGCTGCTCTGAATCCAGTTTCTCAGCCAACCACTGCCGTGAAAGTTGTAGTGAGCGTCCGTGTTGACAACGCCGTAAATGCGAAAGCCCTGGTTCAGCAACTGCAGCCAGTTCAGCATGCGGTTGTTGTTGAACGCCTTGCCGTTGCGAGAGTCGAATTGCTCTCGCTTGAGGATGTGGTCGATCGGATGAATCTCCACCACATCCATCATTGGGAACGACCGCGAGTAACCGCCGTCCGATGTGCCGTCGCCGTCCTTGTCGTAGAACAGCCAACCCATGTCCGGGTGGTTCTGTTGAATAAGCTTCTCACTGCGATCGTCCCACAAGGCAAGCCGTTCTAACTGCGTTTCCGGGCTGCCATCGGTCACAGGTCCGCCGCCGTCCTGAGTTCGCGGCGTGTACTTCATCGGGAACGCGTTCTGGTGATTCAGTGGCAAGGGGCTGCCGGTGAGTTCCATGCCGGACACTGTGGCCATGAACGATTTCAGGCCAAGGTCCGCGATGTGATGTTCGTACGTGCTGACGCGGTTGTGTTCGGTGCATGGAGCGAACTCAATGTGTTCGGCCGCCAGGTTCAGCACGCGTCCCTTCTGGCTGCCCGTGTTGTCGCCGGATGGAGAACTGTGGCTATGAAAGTCGCTGCTGACCCAGCCGGGCGTTTGCACCGAATGCTTCAGCGACGCGTTCAATTCCGCCGTCTTTCCGGCTTCGACCACAACTTTGGTGAATACGGCGTCGTGTTCGGGGCCGTGGCTGACGATGACGTCGTAGGTGCCTTCCCGCAGCGCGGTTTCAAACTTGCCGTTAGCCGTGTACGCCAGGTTTCGAACGAAGTGTTCTGCGGTTTCCGGCCCCCAGTCGGGCGTCGGCGTGTCACCGTTGCCTTTAAATTCGACTTTGGCGGGAATGGGGTGACCCTCGCCATCGGTGATGCGGGCCGCGATTTGCCCGCGATGCAATTTCGGCAGGTTGTGCAGGCTTGTCTGTGAATTGTTTGCCCTCACGGTCAGGTCCAGCGAAGGCTGTTCGCTCACGGCGACACCGTCCACAATATATTTCACCGTGTATTCGCCGGGAGGTAGTCGAGTCTCTGCGAACCCCGTGCTGTCCGAAACGATCGTCCCGCGCGAGCCGGACGCGGAACGAATTTCCATCCGCGCGCCGACTACCCGTGTCTGGCTTGAGTCATCAATGCTCAGCCTCACACTTTCGCACCGCGGGCGGCCTGACAGTTCATCCGCGATCGCCATGACCTCGGCCTGGTTTTTGCCGACAATCATCTGGCGGGAGAGCGTAAACGATTCGCCCGGCTTCATAATCACAGCGTGACCGCCCTCGGCCTGGTACGTCAGGATACTTTCTCGGGAATTGCTGTTCGTGCGAATGCGGAAACCGTCCGCTCGAACACCGTACGCCTGTTGCCAGAAGATGTCGTGGAAGTAGAACAGGTCGTGAGTTCCGTTGGGTGACTTCACCATGTCCTCTTTACCGCCATCGGCGCGAATGTCGTCCTCCAGAGCCAGCGTCCAGTCGCTGTTTGTCGTATTGGTCCAGGTCGACGTGATGTCCATAATCGGCTGATTCGAATTCATCCGATACGTCACCTCACATTTTGGTCGCTTGTCAGAACCGGGCGAAGTGACCACAACCGTTCCGGTTTTATTTGAGATCTGCGCGAACGGAAACTTGCGTCGACCGGGATAGAAAACGCTGAGTTGATCGCTTTCGTGTTCCGTGACCGCCAGGTCTAACAGACAGCCGCCTACGCTTCGCACCGTCATATTGGCGTTGCGAGTTGCTATCGGCGCGGCAATTACGGCCTTCGCTGACTTGTTGCCGATCGCATAGTCGCCATAGATAGCATCGACTTCCTTGCCGCTCGGCACAAGCTGGTCGTAGTTGGCTTCGGTCAGGACTTGTGCGTGACCTGTGCTCGAGGTGCCGGCAACCAGCACTAGCACGAAAGCGGACAACGGCAGGACGTTCTTCACGGCGGGGACTCCAAACAGGATGAATCAAACGTGGAACTATTCAGTTTACCGACGAATAGAGAGTCTGTCGTCCGTCAATTAATGGTTGACGAAGAACGAGTTCGTCTGTTGGCGGCCTGACTCGCTGAGGCGGACCTGGTAGCGTTCGGTTCGGAGCGATTCCGCTACGACAAGCCTCCAAACTGCCGCACGGCTTCGTACGCCACCGTGTTCACGGTGCTGGCCAGATTCAGGCTTCTCACCAAGTCTGTCATTGGCAGTTTGAGTTTGTTGGGCGGCAATTCGTTTAGGATTGAGGACGGCAGACCGCGTGATTCGCTGCCAAAAAGCAGGATGTCGCCTCGCGAAAATTCCGCTTCCCAAACCAATCGCGTGGCCGTTTTGGTCAGATACCACACCTGCGAATCAGGCAATCGCTGCTGCACTTCCTTCCAGCTATCAACGGCTTCCCAGTCGAGATGCTGCCAATAGTCCATCCCGGCTCGCTTTAGATACCGGTCATCCAGCTTGTAACCCAACGGCCGAATCAACCACAACTTCGCCCCAATGGCCACGCATGTGCGACCGATGTTGCCAGTGTTTTGAGGGATCTCGGGCTGGTAGAGTACGACGTTCAGGATTGAGGATGGCAAGGAGGCTCCACGATTTCTTAATGCAGTCAAGGAACGCCCCCTCGACGACAGATTTGGGGCGACCAGTAAATTTCTATGCAACCAGGCAAAGAATCTGTGACGAATGATCTGACAGTTTAGTAAAGGATACGTCATGCGCCGATTCTCTGAACTTCTGTTTATCATGCTGCCGCTGTCACTGGTTGGATGTCGCGATGCTTCAGATACGAAGTCGCCTACGAATGGCGCGAATGCAATTTCGACTGACAACGCAGACTGGATCGATTACTACCGCGTTCCGGATGCCCAGGGGCGGCCATTCGCCGACACTGATATCGCGGCCATTGTTAACGATTTGAAGAGTGGCGAATGGACGGTTCGCCTACGCGCGGCCAACGCCGTACCTTGGCGTGGAGGCGGCGATTTTGGAGCGGCGCTTGTGCCACTGGTGGATGCATTGCATTCGGAACACAGCGAATTGCAGGTCGCAGCAGCAAGTGCAATTAGCAATATTGCAGCAGGTGCGATTGAGCGTAACGAACGAATTGCCGACTTCGAGCTGGCCCTCGATCCCTTGATGAAAATTGCTCAGGGACCACATTCGGAAGAGTGCCGACGCTGGGCAATCATGGCGCTCGGCGGGGCCGCCAGGAATCTTGGGGGCAATGCTATTGCTCAAACGATTCCGGTCTTCAAGAAGACGCTTCGTGATCCGGTGGACCAGATCTTTCGGCGGTCCGTGGAAGGGTTAGCCGGTTTCGGCCCGGCGGCGAGTACGTCCATCCCGGACATCATCATTCAACTGGATCAAGGCGGCTATCGAGCGATGATGGCGGCGACTGCGTTGCAGCAGATTCACAGCGAACCGGGTCTGTGTGTTCCGGCGTTGATTCGAGCGTTGAAGCGACTTGATGCCCCTCAAAAAAGAATTGCGGATGCGCTGGCCGAATTCGGATCGGCATCGAAAGAAGCAGTGGAGGAGCTGATTCCCCTGCTGAGCAATGGCGACGGGAATGTCGTGATAGCGGCTGCAAACGCGCTGGCCCGCATAGGTGCTGATGCTGCTGCAGAGCCATTGGGGCACGCCTATACAAACGCAAAGAACCGTCGCGAGGTCAAAGTCGCGTGCCTGACGGCTCTCGCGATGATCGGGCCGTCCGGAGAACACGTGGCCGTTTCTGCCATTCAGCACGAACGGCAGTTCTTAGTTTCGAACAGCGGCTTTAGCTTTCCGTTGCCACCGAAGTTGTTGACGATCCTGGCGACAGCTCCGAAGCTGGAACGGCTGGATCTCAACGACTCCGGTTTCGGCGACGAAAGCCTTCCAAGCCTGTCGAAGATGTTGCAGGTTCGAGAACTATTGTTGCCGAAATCGACCACTGATCACGGACTGGCGTGCGTCGCTGAGTTGACTCAGCTTCAACTTCTGCAGATTGGCAACGGAGTTACCGATGAAGGCCTCAATTTGATTGAAAAACTGCAACGACTTAGGCGACTAAAAATCGATAGCCCGTCTGTGACGGACGACGGGTTAAAGTCGTTGCGCTCTCTTGCGAACCTGTTAGTGCTACAGCTTCCGAAAAGCGTTTCCGGAACAGGTCTGAAGCATCTGTCGGCTTCTACTCAACTGCAGGAACTTGTGCTGCCTGGTGCAACAGATCGCGGTCTGCAGTCGTTGTCCAAGTTCTCTGCACTTAGGAAACTGACTGTACATGGCCGGTCGGTAACCGATGAGGGAATGGCCCATTTCGTAGGCGTGAAGAAGCTGGAAGATCTTTCCTTACGCCATACGGCTATCTCCGATTCGGGTGTCGCGTTGATTGCCCGCCATCTTCCGCAGCTTCGAAAGCTGAATCTCAATCACTGCGCGATCACGGCGGCTTGTGTGCCGGAACTCTGCAGGTTGAGGGAACTCGAATTCCTCGGTGTCTACAACACATCACTGGCTGGCCAGCGCGACGTCCTGAATATGTCGCAAACAACTGCTGTTCAGACCCTCCGCAGGTCGCTCCCTCAATGCGAAGTTATGTATGCCGACTAGCTCACTTCGAGAATTGGCGAGGCACGGCTACGCAAAAATATCCGTCACCGGTCGCCCGTTCGCAATCGGGAACGGGCGGTTGAAGGTGTCTCGGATTTCTGTGGCGGGATCGATGCCGAGAGCGTGGTACATCGTGGCGGCGAGGTCGCCGGTGGTGACGGGGTCTCGATCGGGGACGGCTCCGTAGCGATCCGATTCGCCGTAGACAGCGCCGCCTTTGGTACCGCCGCCGGCCAGTAAAGCCGTGTAGCACTTCGGCCAGTGGTCGCGACTGATGTTCTTGTTGATCTTGGGCGTGCGTCCGAATTCGCCAAACCACATCACCAATGTTTCATCCAGCAGACCGCGATCTTCAAGATCATTCAGCAGCACGGGCAACGTGTGGTCCGTGATTGGCAGATGCCGCACCGGCAGAATTTCGAACATCCGCGTGTCGTCGAAGCCGTGCGTGTCCCAGCCGCCCTTTGTTTTACTGCGGCCCCCGATGCTGCGATCGAAGTAAACAGTCACAAACTTCACGCCACTTTCCACCAGCCTTCGCGCCAGAAGACAACTTTGTCCATAAGTCGTGCGCCCATAGGTGTCTCGTAATTCGGTGGGTTCCTTTGAAAGATCGAAAGCAGTTCGCACCTTCTTCGAATTCAGCATGCTGATCGCTTTTTCGTAGTAAGCGTTCAGGCCCTGAGCAGCCGCTGATTCGTCCAAAGCTTTCGCCTGCCGATTGATGATCTGCTGCAACTGCCGTCGGTCACTTAACCGGCCCAGCGGCACATCGGATGGAAGACTCAACTGCGACAGTTCGAAGTTTTTGTCGTTCGGGTCGTTGGGAATGAACAGCGGGTCGTGAATCTTCCCGAGAAAGCTAGCTCGCTGGCCAGGCGTGGTCGAACCATCCGCGATCGTGTGTGGATAAGACACGAATGTCGGCAGGTCGTTGGTGTTCGGAGCCACCCTGTCAACTACCGAGCCGAATGCCGGAAACAGGTCCAGAGAATCTCGCAATCGCTGGTCGTCGATTGGTGGTTCCATGCCGGTCAACGCCGTATAGCCGGCGCTGTTGTGGTTGTTCATGGTGTGATGCACCGTGCGGATCTGAGCGATCTTGTGCATCACCTTCGCTGTTTCAGGCAGGTGCTCGCATACATGCATACCCGGCACCGAAGTAGAGATCGGAGCGTACTTCGATCGGTATTCGTCTGGCGCGTTGAGTTTCATGTCGAAGGTGTCGACATGGCTGGGGCCGCCCCATTGAAACAGGAAGATGACCGACTTTGCTGTGGCTTTTGGCGCATGAGCCACCACAGGCTTGTTCTGAGCCTGCAACAACTTTGGCAACGTTAGTCCCAGCATGCCGGGACCGCCGACGCGCAGAATATCGCGACGGTTGAAGTGGGATGCGCTGTGTAGAAGGTTGTGTAGCGACATTTCGGATTACCTCCGCAGCAGGAACTCATTCGAATTCAATAGTGACCAGGCGACATCTTCCAGCCCTCGTTTTTGATGGGACTGGCCAGCGACATATGCCGACAGCGATTTGGCTTCGTCTGGCGTTGGAGGACGACTAAGAGCGGCCCAATACAATTGATCGATGATTTCGGCGTGAGGCCTTCCTGCCGCGATCATCTGGTCGATGCGATTATTCGATTGTTGCAGTAACTGGCTGACCAGTTCGCCGCTGACCATTTCAAACGTTTGAGCCAGCGTGGTTTCGTTGGTGCGTTCACATTCGCAGGTTTGCAAACGATTTGGCTTGCCGAATAGCCTGAGGAATCGGTCTCCAATTTCCGGAGGGCTGTAGCGATGGCCACCGTTGCGAACGCCCTTCAACTGTACGGCTCGAGTCCCGGCATCATGCCCTCCAAATTTGGCGGGCACATCCAGCACCTGGACGACTGCGTCCAGCGTTTGCTCTGCCGTCAGCCGCCGCAGCGAAGTTCTTGCAAAGGAGACGGTGTCGTTTGCGTTGGTGTCGTTGGGGATTGATGAGAACTGGTAAACGTTTGAATTCATGATGACGCGCATGAGGTGTCGCACGTCGAAGTCGGCCGCGACGAACTCGTCACGCAAGCCGTTTAATAATTCCGAATTCGATGGAGGGTTTGTCGAACGGAAATCGTCGATGGGATCGATGACGCCCTGCCCCATTAGTTGAGCCCAGATGCGGTTGGCCTGAGTCACTGCGAAGCGTTCGTTCGACTTGTTGCCTAGCCATGCCGCCAGTCGCTGTAGTCGGTCCGGTTCAGGATCACCGGCCGCCAGAACTTCGGCATCTACCAGCGATTCATCGCCCAGAAATCTCAACCCGGCCACCTTTCCGTTTGTCGGGTTTTTGATATCTCCCTCATCCTTAATCTGCACAATCTGTTCGCCGTTGAATTCATGCTTATCACTTTTGTCGCGGCGTTTGTTCTCGACGATTTTGTAGTCGATGCGAGCGAAGAAATTCGACCAGTCGTAGTAATCGTTCTGAGTCCAGTGGTCGAACGGATGGTTGTGGCACTTGACGCACTGCAACCGCACACCGAGAAACAATTGAGCGACCGCTTCGCCACGTTCGGCCGGTTTGCGGATCGCTCGGTAGAAATTCGCAGGCGGAACTTCATACGTACTGCCGCGAGCCCCAATGATTTCGGCCGCAAACTGATTCAGCGGTTTGCCTTCCGCGACGCTCGATCGAATCCAGTTGTGGTAGACTTCGACGCCTTTTTTGTCGAGCGTTTTTTCTTCGACTCGCAGCAGGTCTGCCCAACGCAGCGTTTGGAAGTCGTTGAATTCTTCAGACGCCAGTAGCTGGTCGATCAGCTTTGACCGCTTGTCTGCGTCGGTTGAATTTGCAAACGCCTGAGCCTGTTCAATCGTCGGCAGAAGGCCCGTCAGGTCGAGGTACGCTCGCCGAAGAAACGTCGTGTCTTCGCAAAGTTCAGACGGGTTGATTTTCAGTCGCTTCAATTGAGCGAACACTGCTTCATCAATGAAGTTCTTCGGCTTTGGTGCGGCGAAAACAAAGTTTGGGCGTTCCGGCACGAACTCAATCCGCACGGGAACTTGCTGGTTCAGGTAACGCACAACGACTGTCGTCATGCCGGCTTCGTGGGCTGTTGCAACGCCTTCTGCAGAGACGGATACAAACGTTGCTGACGATTCGAACACTGCCAGGGATGTGACGTCTCGCGATGTTCCGTCAGCGAAGGTGGCTTCCGCTGTGATCTGCACAGAACGATCGGGCGCGTAAACCGTCTTGTGCGTCGGTGAAACCTTCAACGCCACCAACGCTGATGCTTGTTCCCCGTCGCCTGGTGCACCGGCGGCGATCCATGCTCGCAGAATCTGATAGGCTTTTGATGTTTCCGAAAATCGCCGACCACCTTCGTGAGGGACGACCATTGACGGCTTTTGCAGCAGCAGGCTGTCTGCGGGGTTCAACGGTGTGACTCGCCGAGCGGCTGATTGACGAGTGAGCGTGAGGTAGTCATCGTCGGGATCCTGCCCACGCAGAGACAACTTCAACCCACCTTTGCCGTGCGCGTTTCCGTGGCACGTGCCCTGGTTGCAGCCCGACTTCGACAACACGGCCATCACTTCGTTGCGAAAAGAAGGAGGTGATTCCTGCGCTGACGTTGGAATGGAAAGGCCCAACGTGCCTGCAAGGACCAGTCCGAGCAGTCGAACTCTGTTGCAAAAGTGAAGCATAGGATTAGCGGGAGATGCGGGATTTGGCAGGACGAAATGGCAGGGCCAACATTGTATGGCTGAATGCTGGTCAACTCCAGTACGACTGAGATTATTAGGCTCTTCTGGGCCATTCGGTTTTCGAGACGTCAGCTTAAGGAACGGCTGCCTCCTCGGCTGCGAGTCGCTTTGTCGTTCAAGCAATGATATGGATCCTCACTTGACAGTCGCCGGATTCGGCTGTTTGATTGGCACGTTCGTCGACAGCAAGTTGTCGGTTTTTATTTGGTTTGTTTTGAGCGCGAAGGAAGTCTCATGCCTGCGTCACGTCGTCAGTTTCTCACTCATTCGGTTGTCGGTCTGGCGGCACTGTCGACTCCGGCATTCGCCGCGCTGCGCCGTGCTCCTTCGAAACTGAAGCTGGGCCTTGTGACCTACAACTGGGGTAAGAACTGGGACGTGCCGACCATCATTAAAAACTGCGAAGCCACAGGTTTTGCCGGAGTCGAACTCCGCAGCACTCATAAGCACGGTGTCGAAATCACGATCGACGCGAAACGCCGTGAGGAAGTGAAGAAGCAGTTTGCAGACAGCGACGTCGAACTGGTAGGACTCGGCAGCGCATGCGAATATCACGCCGTCGACAAAGCGGTCCTGAAAAAGAACATCGACGAAACCAAAGAGTTCATCAAGCTATGCAAAGACGTCGGCGGAACGGGAGTGAAGGTGCGTCCCAACGGACTGCCGAAGGAACGTAGTGTCGAAGAAACTCTGGAACAAATCGGCAAGTCGCTCAACGAAGTCGGTAAGTTCGGAGCCGATCACGGCGTGCAGATTCGAGTCGAAGTGCATGGTCGCGGCACGGCTGAGATCCCTCACATGAAGACCATCATGGACGCCGCCGATCATCCCAACGTCGCCGTCTGCTGGAACTGCAACCCTCAGGATCTAAACGGCGAAGGCCTGGCACACAATTACAATCTGCTGAAGGATCGCATGGGCACGGTTCACATTCACGACCTTCGCAACGAAGCCTATCCATGGAAGGAACTTTTCCCAATGCTGCAAGCTACAGATGCCGAATCCTTTACCGGCTGGGCATTACTGGAAGACGGCAAAGTGCCAGACGATATCGTCGCCGCGATGCATGAAAATACGAAGGTGTGGCAAACGCTGACGGCTGAGTGAAAGCAGCGCGTCTATGTTCTTGTGCGGACAACGCTTCGATCCTGTTCAGGGTTCTAATGCCTAAGAAGACCAATGAGAATCCGTACGCACCACCGGTGGCAGTTGAGTTCGCAGAGCATAATATCAATCCGCCGACGAAATCGTTCGGATTGAATCGCTTATTGCTCTGGTGTTTCGCCCCTTCTCTGCTTGCCATGGGAGTCATGATTTTGGCTAAAAGGCCGAGTCTGGTTGCGTTTGTCTACGCGCCGATTGGATTGTTTTTTGCTGAAGGTGGCTGGGTAATACTGTTAGGGAAACGCGATCTTTTGTTGTTAGCGTCATCTGCGACGATTCTGGTGCAGTGCGTCCTCATAGGGCTCATTCGTTTGCGACAGTCGCAGGTTGAGGCTTCTGCCGTGGCCGTATTCGGTTTGCTCAAGGCTGCCTGGTCTGCCTATTTTTGGGTGTACCTTGTCTCGTACTTGGCGTAGCCCGCAAGTTGCCGTTGCTGTCCACCGTTTTGAAGGGAAGGTCTTGCGCAAACGAGAAATTTGCGGGTTTATGCGTTTTCCCGGAAGTCCATCTTTCATTGATTGTGGGCGGGATCGGCATTCGTACACTAAGGGGAGGCAGCCGCGCATGAAGCCCGGTAAGTTTACTGGCGAGGGAATGCAAACATCTGCGGGCCGGGCAGATTGCGTCCATGTCAGAGGCCGCGAGCAACACTTCGGAACCAACGTCACGATCTCGCGAAGATTTCGTGCGCCTGCTGCGCAGTAAGGCTGAAGACGCGGCTCATGCGTCCGTACACCACGCGTCGCTCTCGCAGCAGTATATGGAGCTGTCTCAGAAGTTCGCGCAGTTGGCCGAACAAGCCGATTCGACCGGGCTGGCTGAACTGCAACAAACGCTGGCTTCGCTGGAAGGACAGGTCCCCAACACGACGTCGGAGACCAATACGCCGGCACGCAACTCACAGCCGTCCGATGCCCCAAACAAAGTGCCGTCGCCGCACTTTGCGGGTACTGCAACGCCAACGTCAGATTCGAACGATGGATTGCGTGATGAACCGTCGGGCGTGGCGAATCCTGTTTCGCCGACGGACCCTTCAGCTGCGAAGGCTCCGTCGAAAAGTAAAGGCGGCCGCCGGCCGAAGACTCGCAAACTGGTCGAACGATTTCGGTCCGCTCAGCCAATGGCGAAGCGGCGAGTCAAAATCAAGGCGAAGAAATCGGACCTCAAACCAAAGCAACGGTCAGCAGCGGAGGAACTTAAGAAGGGCAGTAGCTCCATTGCGACGAGTACACTGCTGTTTGCGGTGCTGGTGTTCTTGCTGAGTCTCTATACATGGCAATTGGAAATCGACACGCCGCTGAATCCGATCATGGCTGCCTTTGCATCCGAAGTGAAACCGGTGGAGGAACCTCTGCCGATTGAGCCACCAGAAGAAGAAATCGGTGAGCAAACCGAAAAGGTTGTTGAAGATCCTGTGGACGAACCTGAGGAGGAAAAACCGGACGAATCTGAACCGGAACCCGAAGAGGAAATGGCGGAACCACCTGCCGAAAATATTGAAGCGGAAATGGCCGAGGCGCCACTGCCGGAAGTTGTCAACGGCACGGAACCTGCCGCCGCGGAAGCAACGGATGCGGTCGACATGGCGTCGCTCAACAATCGCAGCGATGCGGGACGCAAGGCAATGCTGCAGAAGTTCGGCGGTTCTGCAGCCAGCGAGAACGCCGTTCAATTGGGACTGGAATGGCTTCTTTCCGTGCAGCATCCCCAGGGCTATTGGGACTTCGTCAGCGTGGGACCAGCAGGCAGTGCGGGCACCGTCAACAATCCGATCGGCGGCACAGCCTACGCGCTGTTGCCGTTTCTCGCGGCCGGGCAAACTCACAAAGAAGGCAGCTATCAAAAGCAGGTTGGGGCCGGTCTGGCGTATCTGGCCAGCGTCGGCGTCAACGCTCCGGCGGGCTACGACCTTCGAGGCATGTTGAACAAGCAAAGCAAAGACAAGGAACCGAACGAAGCCTACTACGTTCACGGCGCCGCGACTCTGGCACTGTGTGAAGCATACGGCATGACGAATGATCGTCGATTAAAGAAGGCGGCCGAAGGCGCGGTCAAGTTCATCGTCAATTCTCAGGACCCGCGCGGCGGAGGCTGGCGCTACAATCCTCATGACGCCGGTTCCACTTCGGTGACCGCCATTCAGGTGATGGCGTTGGTGGCGGCGAAGAAAGCAGGCATCAAAGTACCGGACGCCACCTTCAAAGGCGTCATGCATTATCTGGACAGCGTGCAGGTCGACGGCGAAGGTCGCTACGGTTATGAGATCAATAAGAAAAAGTACACGGGAGCAGTCACAGCCATGGCGCTGCTATGCCGCATCTACTGCGGTTGGGGGCGAGACGACGGTGACATGCGAGCCGGCATCGCCCTACTGGACAAGGCTGGCCCATACGACAATCTCTACAGTCTGTACTTTGCGACTCAGGTGATGAAGAACTGGGGCGGAGCTGAATGGGAACGCTGGAACACTCGTTTTAGCAACGACCTTGTCGCTCAACAGGAAACCGAAGGTCCAGCCAAAGGAAGCTGGAAACCCCGCACCGGCGCGATTCACGCCAAGCAGGGCGGTCGCCTGCTAACAACCGCCCTGGCGACGCTCACCCTGCAAGTCTACTACCGCTACAAGCCGCTGCTGCCGGAAGAGAATGGCCCGCCGGTGAACGCCGCGAAGTCGGCGGCTTGACTGCCAGCGAAGTGGCCGAGCATGTCTGCGATTCTTAGGCCGGACCAAGCGCTACGGCGCAGTTCCGGCAACGCGCGCCGCCGGAGCAGCGCAAACACATCTCATCCGGCCGCCGACATTCACAAACCGATCACGTGGACCCGGAACAACCCGCGTTCCACGGTGTTTGCTCGTTCCGGCCTACTCCACTGGCTCTGCCAATGCGATTTCTGGATGCCGAGCAAAGGAACTGACAGAGCCAGTGGCACACGGTGCTGATCAAACGCAACAAAGCGCCTGCGAAGCAAATATTCCATGCTTCCCGCATTCCGCTTTTTGCATCAGAACAAGATCAGCCCGTGCTACATGAGCTGCTGTTAGCCAGGGTTACTGAATTCACTTCAGCCAGCCGAGAAAGTCCATCCGGTCGAGGATGCCCTGCGGTATCCCGTTAATCGGTCTGGCGTTCATTCGCAGAGGGTCCGGCTTCAGTGGCGCGGGGCGGAGTACACGGGGGCGCATTTGCATTTGTCCGGGCTGAGGCACTGGCTTCTGCGGTGGTTGAGCTCTGCACCGCAGTCTGTATTGAGTGACCTTGCCCTGCAGGTAGGTCTTCAGCTGGTCAGCCCCTTTGGTAATTCCTGCCGCCAACGCGGGCGCGAATGGTGTGTACATGTCGTCGAGTTCTCCGCGCTTGATCTGCCAAAAACTGAACTCGTCGCCGTTCGGAAAACGCACCGTGATAGACTGTTGCCCCGGTCCGAATGCGTCGAACGCGAGCGTTTCGCCGACTGACTTCGCGCAGGCTTCAGCGTATCGCTTCCGTTTGAGGGGTTCAGTCAGAGTCTTGAGTTCGTCGAATCGCCCGTGGCCAACCAGATTAGACTTTGGCGAGTAGGGGTCGAACGTATCCAGGCCGATGACCCGGGTTCCTTGTTCGGCAAACATGACATTGCCGGGGTTCATCCATTTCCCGTTCGAAGTATCGAATCGATCGTTGTTGCCGTTGAAAATGTCGACGGCCAGTACTTTCCCAAGCTGAGGCCATAAGGATTCGTCGGCGAATTTGACGATTTGTTCTTTGACCTTTCCTCTGACAGGCTTTGCAAAGCCGCCAACCTTTTTGGTGAACTCGGCGTCGCTGAGTCCGGATACCTGAGGCATCTTGACCCACGTGTAGCGCCCGGCGACAGCGTCGGTCACATTACTGTATCGGTTCGGTGGAGGCGGTGCTGGCGGCCCACCAGGGAGTGGGGGAAGTGGTCTGAACTTTTGTCTTGCAGTCTTCAGGAATGCCGTGATTTCTGGCCCGTCCATGATCTTCGTGTTGACCAGTTGATCATTGACGTTCTTCATCAACTTGCTGCCCCACTTGATCGAAAGAGCCGTGTCGTCATCCGATCGTCCGAGCACCTCCATACCCTTGGCTTCGCCTTTCACAACAACCTTCTTGCCATTCACCGTCAGGAAGTAAACCGGGTGATCATCCAGGCCCTTGTCGACAGTGAATTGCCCCTCGACAATTTTCGGAACAGAGTTGGACATATTTGGCCTTTCATGACGCAAGTTGTCGTTGGAATTCGGAAGTCAACAATTCAGAAACATGTTCGACGGTACTATCGAATCGGTGCGTGAAATTCCGGAAGTTTTCCAGAACAGTGAAACCTGGAAACCGTGAGACATCGTTCCTCTCTGCAACCTGGATCGCATAAGTCCCAAACCAGATTCGTCGTGGACACATACGTTCACTAGTGAACAAAATTAACTTCGCTTGGCCGCACAAGCCATTTCGGCCTCGCTAAACGGCGTCCACGAGAAAGGTGTAACACGAGGTTTGCATCAACGCGCGGTCTACTGAAAATGGCCAAGTGCCCGGTTCTCTATGGACGGGCCGTATGATCCAGAGCTGCCGAAATAGATTCGACCGGATCGGAATGGGGTGGCTGATTCCGGAGTTCAATTCTGGCATAGTTGAAGACAGGCGCTGAGGTCCACCAATTGTTGGTCGTCAATAATTCGAAACAGTCACAAGTATGAAAACGTACCCAAACGTTTCTCGAATACTATTGGCGGCTGCCAGTGACATCCCGTCGGCTTCCAATTTCAGTTTCCTTTTGGTGGCTCGGCCGGAAGCCGTTCGAGAATGTCGAAACTGTCATCAGAGGACCGTTCGCCCTCCCACTTTTGCATCGCTGCTGGCGCGGGACGCACTACGAACGGATAATCTTTCGTTCCGTAGTTCCAGACCTCGTAAATTACGCCATCTCGCCAAGGTTTTTCCGTGAGATCGGGGGTAGGCAAGTTGAACGGAGCGTAATCCTTCGGATCATTCAGGTCGAACGCAGGCAAGTCACCATCCGCATATTCCTCTGACAGAAATCTCTCGTGATCAGCGTCAGGGATTGGAAAAGGCATAAACGCCCCGGAGACATGAGCATCCAATAGCTGGCCGTCGGACATAAACGTCCCACGCATTTTTGTGCCGCGCAGCAGAGCGTGTTTTAGATCTGCCCTCCAAATCGCAGCTTCATCCAAACACGCATTGTCGAGCATGCATCCCTGCAAATCTGCAAACATAAGGTCCGCGTCGTGTAGATTCGCATCTCTTAAATCGGACAACTGCAACGACGCCGCCTGCAAACTGACATTTTGCAAGTTTGCTTTGGATAGGTTGGTGAACCGCAGGTCTGCATAGTCAAACACGGCGCCCAAGGAACTGAGATGCTTGAGGTCGATCTTGTGGTCAACAAGAAATTTCAACAACTGCCCGCGTTCTGGACTCAACGGTGGCCCCATCACAACGTCAGCGTTTGAGGCTTCGACTTCGAGCAATTGTCAAATGTTGTGTTTTGGGTTTTTGATTTAGGCGGCGATATCATCCTGCATGATTCCGTCTTTGAAGGAACGTCCTTCGATGACGAGTGTGATCTTTTCGTGGCAGTTGAGTCGTCTCCATTTCTTCGATGCTGACTGAGCCAGCTTGAACATCATCGCTAAGCTCGCCCGTCTTGTTCCGCTGCCTTTGGTCTTGCGGTGACGAAGGCGGATCGTCGCGAAGGTGGATTCGATCGGGTTGGTTGTCCGCAAGTGACTCCAGTGTTCGGCCGGGAAATCGTAGAACGTCAGCAGCTCGTCGCGGTCCTTCTTCAGGCAATCGCAAGCCGCTGCATACTTCGCACCGTACTTTTCAATGAATTCATCGAATGCTTTGTTCGCATCGTCCTTCGTTTCTGCCTGCCAGATTTCGTGCAGGTCGCCTTTCGCTTTGGGTTGAACGCTCTTAGGCATCTTGTTGAGAACATTGGCCGTCTTGTGAACCCAACAGCGTTGTTCACGAGTCTCGGGGAATACTTTGCGGATCGCGGCCCAGAAGCCAAGCGCACCATCGCCAACGGCAACCTTCGGTGACAATTGCAGGCCACGTTGCTTCAAGTCGACCAGTAACTCGCACCAGCTCTGCTCGCTCTCGCGGTAACCGTCCAGCACCGCGATCAATTCTTTCTGGCCTTCCGGCGTAGCCCCCATCAGCACCAGCAAACACTGCTTTTTATTGGCGTCATCCTCCAGTCGGACCTTCGCGTGAATGCCGTCGGCCCAGATGTAAACGTACTGCTTGTTCGATAGATCCCGCTTGCTCCAGTCATCGTATTCGCTGCACCACTGATCCTTGAGCCGGCAAACCACGTTGGGACTCAGCCCGGCGGCCCGCTCGCCGACGAGCGACTGCAACGCCTCGTTGAAGTCACCCGTGGAAATTCCTTTGAGGTAAAGCCAGGGGATGAGTTCTTCAATGGCCTTCGTTTTTCGCAGATAGCTCGGAAGCACGCTTGGCGAGAAAGCCACCCGTTTTTCGCGATCAGGATCGTTGTCGCGGACACGCCCCTGAGTGACCGGAATCGCTCCGGCACCGGTGAGGATGTCCCGCTCCGGAAGGCTTCCGTTCTTGACGACCAGTCGCCGGCCGTGCTCGTCAGTCCGATCCGCATGCATGGCGACGAACGCATCCACCTCGGCATCGACTGCGGTTTGTAGCATCCGCCTGGCTCCCTCACGGACAATCTCGTCGAGCGGACTTCGCTCGTCGAACTGAGCCCGAAAGGAAATCACTTCGGGATCGAGCGCTTGACCCACTGGCACTTTGGTTCGGTCTGTTTTAGTCTTGCTCATAGCGTATTCCTTTGCCCACTTCGGGCCGTTGGAGAGGAGAAGTTCCAACAGGATGCGCCACCTTTCTCATTCACTCAAGAACACAACTTTCGACAATAACTCTTCGACTTCGGCCCGTAACCACTCGGCTGACACACTGCTGTCACTGAAATTATACGTCGGAAACGTATTCAAAAACTGGGTTGGAAACGCCCGTTGATATCTGTAGGGACGCAGCAGTTTTGTGATCCAAGCGACGCGCACGGCAACGTCTTCATCCAGCTTTATGAGTCCGCTTTCTGTTGAAGGCTTTGAGTCGCGAATCGCTACCTGAATGCTTTCAAGGACGGTTGCTAGCTGCGTAGTATTACCCGAGATTCGAGTCGATTCCGCTATTTCACTTTGCACGGTGACCAATTCGTTTTGTTTCGCGAGCAAAGCAGTCTGCGACTTAAGCATCTCAGTTTGCCCTGTCAGTAACACATTTTGATCCGATATTAGCCCATTGGCTTGCCACGCGAAATAAAGCCCGAATAGAGCGACCAATCCAACGCCCGACGCTGCCGCGCCTGGAGCCAACGAAACGACGATCCGCCACATGAGCGCGTTTCTGGCGGCCACTCGACGGGGATCAGATTCAGTAAGGCTGCGGCTAGTCAGGCCGTTCTGGAGCAAGGCAAATAATCTGTGTTCTTGCGCCCACAAGGAGGCTTGCAGTTGTTCCTGAGTTACAAATTCATTTTCGGGGTGCGGACTACTCATTTAGCTATTTTCCCCGGCTGGTGCAGCCGCGTTGGTGTGGCCCCCTGCCACTTCCGGCTACGCCAGATTTCTGGGTGCGTCAGGCGGAATTGGAAACAACGCAATGTTTCATGGCGCGGCGATCGCTGTCTCAGTACGCCGATATTTCTGCGAAGAGCTCGGATACGGGACAAAACACCTTGATTGTGCAAATAGCCAAAGTTTCTGTCGGGCAGATTCCCGCCCAATAATGTTCGACACGCCTATTGCGCCGCGGGGGTGGTGTTGCACATTCCTAGTTTCTTACGAGGGACTGCAATGGGGAAGAAGGGAGCGAAAAGCGTTTCGCGTGCTCCGATTGACGGAGCGGCGATGTTGCGGCGAGTGTTTCCTTTGCTGTCTCGGCTGGCCCATTCCGGGGCTAGCCGGGAATTGACAGCTGTTATTCAGCCAGTGTGAAGCCTTGGTTCTGGCTGGTGCGTTCAACCCGGTGCTAAATTCAAGCGGGGGATTGTAGCGGCATCGGGTTGGAACCGTACGCGACGATCGACCGGTGGTTGAATAGTCTCCTGCGGATTTTTTTCGGAATCGGTGCTAGTCTTCGAGTACGGCCCAGAATTGCTGTCGTCTGCAATGGTAACACACGCTGAACAGGAACCTATTCTCACGGTCACCAGTTAGTGAGTCCCATACGGTTCTTCCCACGTCGATAGCAGACTCCCGTGCCAGTGGCACACACATACACTTCGTGGATGTGCTACGCAGTTACCTGAAACCGTCGTGAACCCAACTTGAATTGTTCGGCCTTCTTTGCCGCAGTTGCGATGGGACAGGCTTGCGCCTATCTTCTTGACGATTGATTGCTGAATATCGCGGCAGCCGAGGGCCTGCCTTACTCTCTGATTACGAATCCGACAATGTTCAAAGTCCTACAAATCGTGGTCTATCTGTTTGTGGTGTGTTTCACCAATGTCGCCACCGCCGATGATCCTGCGCCGCGTCATTCTACGGCCATCGTACAGACCATCGGCAAGGTTCAACCAGCCGTCGCTGCGGTTTATGTTCGCAAGAATGGCGGGCAGGGAGCGGGGAGTGGGTCTGTGATTGATCCGCGGGGTTATGTGCTGACGGCAAAGCATGTGGTGGGCGATGCTCATGTGGTGCTGCTGGCCGGAAGGCCGCCTCTGCAGGCGCAACTAATTGGCACCATGCCCGAGTACGATCTCGCGCTGTTGAAACTTGGTCGAAAAGCTTTCGACCGTCCGGCCTCACCCACCTACCCGCTGGCAGGGACACCTCCGGCGTTTATTCCGCTTGGCCGGGCCGATGAAATTATGCTCGGCGAATCGATTCTGAATATTGGTAGCCCCGGTGGTCGCGGCATTGTGGTGACGCGCGGCATCATTAGTTCGCTTGGCATTTCCGGCGGCAATGCCCTGTCACTGGCGACTCAGTCGTCGAACGGTTTCAATCAGTTTCTGCAGTTTGATGCGGCGAATAACCCAGGCAACTCGGGCGGTGCACTGGTGAACGAAATCGGTCAACAGATTGGTTTAGTCACGTCCAGCATTCGAGGTGAGGAAGGCGTTCACTTTGCGGTCCCGCCGGACACCATTCGCCAATCAATTTCGGAAATGCTGAACTCAGAACTGCGTCACCGTTATGTCAGCGGCATCACCGTTGATCCGCAGTTGGGTCTGGTCACGGTCACGCGGGTGGATGCGGCATCACCCGCCGACAAAGCTGGGATCAAATCCGGTGATGTGATTGTTTCGATCAACGGTCGCCCGCTGCGTGATCCCATCGACTGGGAGTTCACTCGCTTCGAACTAAGGCCGGAGCAGAAGATCGAACTCGGGCTAAAACGCGGGGCCAGCGAACATTCTGCGGCACTAACACTTGCAAAGCGGGAGCCTCAGCCGGGCGTGACAGTTGAAGATGCCGCACCGGGTTTGCTTAGTCGTGCGGCGGAATACGATCCGCGAATGGCTGATCCGCTAAGCGATGACGTGCGTCCGGCGGGGCCGCCGTCCGTGATTGCGGAAGTCACCGCTACTCCGCCCAATCTTCCCCGCGACGAACATTACGAAGTGTTGATGGAAGGGTATTTGAAAATCGATGAGCCTGGCTTGTATCGACTTGCGTTGAAGTCCGACGATGGTTCAAAACTATTCGTGCATGATCGGCTTACGCTGGACAACGGCGGCAACCATGCTGCACAGCTTCGCACTGGCTGGGCTGATCTTTCTGCTGGCCTGCATCCGATTCGTATCGAATACTATGAAGATCAGGGGCATGAAGTTCTTGAGCTGCTGATGGCTAAAGGCGACGAAGATCTGCGGCCAGTGACTTCCGAGGAATTGCTGCACGCCAGGTTGCCCGAATGACCAACACGGCGAGCGCCTTCGGTTGACTAAACTTCACGCCGCCGCGGCAGTAACCGTTGAGCATTCAAAGCTTCGTTTCATCGCGATCAAATAGCAGGCGGGCACAAAGATCAGGGCAAGCACGGTGGCTCCCCCGACGCCGCCCGCGATTGTCACAGCCATTGGTGGCCAGAAGCCTCCGCCGCCAAGGATCAACGGCAGGAAGCCGGCAATCGTGGTCAGCGATGTGGCGACGACGTGGCGAGTTGCTCGGATGACGACCGCTCGGATGGCAGCGAGGTCGCCGTTGCGAGCTGCCTCGTCGCCCCGGATGGCGGCCAGCACGACAATCGAATCGTTAATCGCCACGCCGACCAGTCCCATCGTTCCGATGATCGCCATGAAGCCGAACGGAAAGCCGAAGACCCATAACGCGCCGAGGCCCAGGCCAACCGCGAGGAACGCCACGACTCCGACAAGTGCTGCAAGGCGGAATGAACCGAATGACAGCACCAAAGCGGCGACCATCATCACGGCCAGCACTCCGACACTTGCCATGAGGTTACCGATGGCATTGTCGCGTTGAGCCGATTCGCCACCGAATTCGAGTTCATAGCCCGGCGGTAAGGTGAACCCGGATTCCTTCAGCCGTCGCTGGAATTCGATTTGTATCGGCGCGGGAAGTTCGCCCGCTTTCAGAAACGCCTGGACCTCAGTCATGCGACGCCGGTCTTCGTGAGTGATCGCAGCCTGAGTCGATGACAGTTCAATCGTACCCAGCGATGTCAGCGGAATGCCTGCGTAGCCTGTGGAGTAATCTGATCGCGCTGGCAGCACGTCCAGCCCTTCGATGTTGTCCACGCTGCTTCGATTAGCGTCGCCAACTCGCACCCGTACCGGCAGCACTTCGGTCCCTTCCAGCACCAATCCGCCCACCGCGCCTTCCAGTGACGTATACATTTGCGTGGCCACGTCCTGATGAGTCAAACCAGCCAGACGCGCCTCTTCTTCATCAACGTTTACAGTAAGTCGAGGCTGCGGTTCTGACGTTTCGGCACGCACATGAGTTACTTCGGGGATAGATGCGAGGACGCCGTTGATTTCGTCGGAAATGTCGCGCAGGCGATCAAGATTCGGGCCGAACACCTGCACCTCAATCGGCGCTTCGAACGGCGGTCCCTGTTCAAGCTGCCGCACCAGAACTCGAGCCTGAGGAAACAGCGCATCCATATCTCGCTGCATGTTGTTGATGCGATTCGGCAGATCAGCGGCGGAATCCAGTTTTACCAACGCCTGAGCATATTGCGACTGGCCGCGTCGCGATGGAATCTGGTTGTAATAGAAAGGTGGCGCACTGCGGCCGATCCACCACGTGACGTCCTGCACGTCGTCTCGCTGCAACAGGATGTTTCTCATACGAGTTGCCTGGTTCAGCGTTTCGGCCAACGAGGTTTGCGTCGAGAAATCCAGTTCGATGGCGATCTGGTCACGGTCGGCCGGCGGGAAGAACTGTTCCGGCAGCAGCCGTGCCTGAATGAAACCGACGGTCGGCAATGCGATGCCAATCAGAATTCCCACGACAGGCCGCGTCGTCACCAGCCGAAGCAGTGACTCATAGCGCCGACCAAGCCACGCATTTCGCCAACCGTCGCGGAACCATGACGTACGGTGCGGGCCATCAGCAACATGCTGTGGGCTTAAGCTTTCCACAGCTGCTGTTCGCTGTGCTCCCAGAAAACCGGTCAGCGTCGGCACTACTGTCATCGCCAGCAGCAGAGAACTGAAGATGGCGACGATCACATTCACCGCAATCGCGCCAACAAATTCGCCTGCCGGTCCTGGCATCAATGCGATTGGAGCGAACGCCAACGCTGTGGTGAATGTCGATCCGAACAGCGGCACTGCGAGGTGATGAACGGTGCGCCCGACGGCATCCAAAGCGGATTCACCTGCGCGAAGTTTTTGTCCGACTTCATCAACCACCACGATGGCGTTGTCGATGAGCAGTCCGAGCGCGATGATCAACCCGGTCACCGACATCTGGTGCACCGGGATATGCAGCAGACGCATGCCCGTCAGAACCATGAACGCGGACAGCGGCAGAGCGGCTCCAACAATCAGGGCGCTGCGCCAGCCCATCAGGAACAGAATAACCAGCATCACAGACACTGCTCCGATCATCAGATTCCGCAGCAGGTCGGTCAATCGTTCGGTGACGTAGCCGTCCTGACTGAAGACTTCGATCATGCGAATACCGCGCGGCAGTTCACGCTCAAATTCTGTCGTCACAGCTTCTGACGCGGAACTCCACCAGTCGATGCGCTGGCTGGGGCGAATCAGGCACGCCAGCACAATGGCTCGTTTTCCATCAACGATCGCCAGGTCTGTCGGCGGGTTGACCACATCGCGACGCACTTCGGCGATGTCGCCCACGGTGACCAATTGACCGGTGGTCGTTGTTCGGATTGGGATGGCAGAGATGCGTTCGAGCGAATCCAGTTCGCCGGTCAGTTCGATCAGCAAATCGGTGTCACTGCCTCGCAGAAAGCCGGCCGAAAACCGAGAATCGCTTGCTGTGATCAGACGGCTGATATCAAGGGCCGTTAACCCGAGCGACGTGAGCTTCTGCGGATCGGCAGCGACTGTGATTTCTTCGTCCGGGGCGCCGAAAATATCCACGTCTTTTGTGCCGGGCACCCCCAACAGACGCTCACGAAGGTCTTCCGCCTGCCGACGCAGAATTGCATGCATGCCTGGTGGCAACGGCGAATCCAGTTGAGCCTCCGCATCATCCCACGCCAGGGCAATCAGCCGCGTGTAGGCCGTGACTTCTATCCGTTCAAACCTTGGTTTGGAGGCGTTCTCCGGTAGCTCGGCTTCTGCGTCTGCGATTCGGTCGCGGATTCGAGACCAAATTGCTGGCGCTGCGTCAGAGTAGACTTCATCACGCAATTCCACCGTGATTGTTGAGAACGACGAACGCGAACTGCTGCGAACCTCTTTGATCTCGGCGATGTCGCGAAGTTCATCTTCGATCGGATCGGTCACCAGCGATTCGACCTGGTCCGCGTCGGCACCCGGCAGGCTCGTAAAAATGAAGGCCGCTCGTTCGGTTAATAGTGGATCCTCCATGCGAGGAAGAACCAAATAACTGGAAAGGCCTGCGACTGTAATGAGACCGATCGTCAGCAGCGTCAGTCTGGGATTGCGAAGGAAGAGTGTGGACATGGTTTTGGGCAGTCGCAGTTAAGGTTGTTCGTGCCACTTCTTCCGTGAATGACAGGTCGCCGCCGACCAGTTCTTGCGGGTGCGTGTGTTACAAGTGTCCGCGGTGTGGCGGCTCACGAGCGTGGCCGCTCTTCTGGCTGGTTTTCAACCCGGACTTTCTGCCCCGGCACGACTCGATGAACGCCCGCTGCAACGATCCGTTCGCCCTCGTAGACTGTGCCTCGCACGATGGCGAAATCGGCATCGGTGTGCAGTACTTCCACCGATCGAGCTTTCAGGATGCCGACGTCATCAGAGAAACCATCCTGCTGTTCGACGACGTAAATCGACCATAGTCCACGCGACGCCGACGCCAGCGATGTTAGTGGTACTCGGAAACCGTCGATCGCCCGTTTTTCTGTCACGGCCATTCGCACCAATTGACCATCGGCCAGATGGTCCGGGTGAGCGTCATCGACCGCGATCACAACCGTCTGTGTTCGCGTCTGCACATCAACCTGCGGCACGATCTGTTTGACTTTTCCGGTGAAGTTTGCGGTTCCGGCGGCTAAGACGACGTAGTCCGTCTTCGTCAATTGATCAAGCAAAGCAGTGGGGACGCCAACACGAGCTTCAAGCTGATCGGATTCAATCAGTTCGAAGACTGGTTGCTGAGGATTCAGGAAATCTCCCTCGTCAGCCATTCTTTTGACGATGGTGCCTGCGAACGGAGCCATGAGCTGGCTGTCGGAAATGTCGAGCTGCAGCTGTTCTAACTGTGAATCAATCCCTGCCACCAACGCTTCCTGAGCAGCCACTTTTTCTGTTCGTGTGCCAGCTTCTAGTTCGTCCAGCTTTCTTGCCGCCGCGTCCTTTTGTGCGGCTGCGGCCTGCCATGCAAGTCGAGCTTCATCGATTGCCTGAGCGCTGGTGGCCTCACGCTGAAATAAGTCTTCGACCCGATTTAGCGTGGCTTTTTGCAGGTCCGCATCGGCAGCGATCGCAGCCAGTTCGGCTCTTGCAGCCGCGATCGTTTCCTGGCGCGGCCCCGCTTTTAGTTCAGCAAGGACGGCGGCCTGCTGCGACCGACTGGCCTGCAGTTGAATCAATTGGTTCTGCAGTTGACGCTGGTCAATCGTGGCGAGCACCTGTCCGTTTTGGACATAGTCGCCATCGTCAACGTTGACACTTTCCAGCCGCGCAGGGCGTTCAAACGCCAGCCGCGTTCGACGTGCGGCGACGAGCGTGCCAGTGAATTGTCTGTCGCGTGTGATCGATGTCGCCGCTTCCAGCACCAGCGTTTCGACCGGCATCGCCTCCTTGAATTCTGACAATTCCGCGTCGGGTTCGTCGGCTGTGAAGCCACCTGGCGAACCGAGCCATGCTCCTGCGAGGCCGACTGCGGCGAACAGTGTGAGGAATGTTGCGGTGAGTTTCATGAGTCGATTACCAATCCTGCTTCAGTCTGGCAAACTCTTTGGCAAACACCTCCGTCGCTATTTTCTGCATCGCAGCATCGAAATCCGTGTCTTTCGAAAGCGGCGTCCAGCCATAGCCATCAAGCAGGTGGTGAATGTTGTTGCGGATGGCAAGAAACGGTTCGGCAATCCCCAGTTCAGCCATCGAATCGCTGGTCGCGATAATCGAATACGCGCCCTCCGTCATTGACCACAAACCGAACACGACTGCTTCCGGCGTCATACTATGGGGAAGTGCGACATGCTTTTGCGCAATCGCGTCACGGACGATGCCCGCCACGATACCAACGCATTGCATCTGGCAGGTCTTCACCAGAGTGCGGCGTTCTTCGGTCGTTTTGTCCCAGATCGAATCAGACTTCACGATCTGTTCGACGCGAAAGTGCTCCGGGTAAAGCCGGACAAACAATTCGGACGCGACGCCAATGGCCGCCAGCCGAACTCGAGGCACATCCGGGTACGCGGCCGCTCGCTGAAACATGTCGCGGCGTTTGTCCATTGTGGCGACCAGCAGCGCCAGAATGATCTCTTCTTTGCAACTGAAGTGATTGTAGATCGTGCCGCGCGAAACGCTTAATTCTTCCGCCAGCGAATCCAGTCCCAGGCCGTGATAGCCACCTTCCAGCACCATCTGCCGCGATAGCTGCAGGATCCTGTCCTCGCGGTCTTGTATGGCCTGCTTTTTTGGGGTGAGGGTGCTCATCGGCCCCGTTATATTGACATCGCGCCAGATTTCAATCGGAAATTTGACGGAATGTCAGAAATGGGCGAGGCTGCTCATTAGGGCGTCAAGGACTTGGCCGGAAATCCCAGGCTGGCGGCGTATTTCAGGAACTCTGGCGAGTCCCACGGAAGTCTCCCCGTCCCAGCCTGCGGATGCGATCCGACTGCCCGGTTTGTTGTATATTGATGCGTGCCACTGTTTTCCAGGTGATAGCAACACTGGCAGAGCCCAGTGGCACGCAAACCGTCAATTCATGCCTGACGCACCAATACGTTGCAGCGAGCGGACTATTTTTCGGCGAATTGTGATGCGATAAAACGTCCGACGCCGCGGACGAAACCAGCGTCCAGCCGTGTTCGCAATCGGACGCCCTTGTCGGTTGGTCGAGCGTCCACCTGGATCAGGTCGTCGCCTTCTGCGATAGCTTCGCCAATCGTTCCGAACAACTCTTGTCTGCGAGCCGCCCGGCGTTGGCGAAATTCGCTCGTCGCGCGCCGTCGTTCGTCGCCGCCGTTCGCATTCTGGTCGGAAGGCTTGCCTCCTTTGGCGGCCTCGGCCAGCGCTGCTTGACTGGCTTCTTTCGCTGCGGCTTCTTTCGCCGCAGCGACGTCGCGGTTGGCCGATTGAGCGCCTTGAATAAGATCTTTCAATTCATTCACATGAACGACCACGCGGAACGACGCTGGGATTTCGCGTTCTGTGGGATTTTCGTGAGCGGCTGCGAGTTCATCCATGACGTTAGTCAGCACGTCAAAGGATTCCTCACCGCCCAAACATATCCAGGCCGAACGACCGCCAACTCCGACTGACACGCCAGGGCTTGCCCCAAACAGTTCCGTCGCGCCTGCGTCGGGTTTGTCGAATTCCAGGCGATGGAATGTGATGCCAGCATGTTCGTTGTTCCCTGTTTCGATTTTGCCGATGCCGTCTTTTCCGTCGAGGCGTTGCAGGGCATCCAGCAAGCCCGCCGCAATATCTTCACCGTCTTCCACACGGGCCGCGCCGACCACAACCAGCTTGTCGTCTGAATCGCGGTACATCTGGCTGAAGAAGTCGAGGTGTCCTTCTTTGAAGGTGGCCTGCAACGCTGAGATCGCATGAATAAGAGGGCTGCTTTCGTCGGGAATGCTGCCCAGATCCTGCTCTTCGATCAGTTGCGGCAAAAAGCCTTTCAGCCCCTCAAGAGCCCCTTCATAGCGCACTCGATCACGTTCGGCGATCACACTGGACAGTGACAGTGAAACCGGAGACTCCTCGCTTAACAGAGGCGTGAAATAGCTTGGTTTCGTTCCCGACGCGAGGATCTCTTCCAGCATCTTTGATCCGTCGCGCACGTCCATCACGAAGTCAAAATTCGCACCTGGTTCGTCGGGAGTGAGTCTCACGCCGATCGACATTTTGCGGCATTCGTCGAACAGCAATCTTAGTCCGTCGATGTCGCCCTGCATCCATGACTTGCGCATTGCGTACAGGCTTTCGGATTCGCCGTCGCGCTGCTGCATTTGGGTACTCATTGTGGACGTCAGCACGTTGAGGATCAGATCGCGCGTGCCCTTTGGCACGGCTTCCACATCCAACATCACGCCGATATCAAATTGATTCACCAGGCCGGCCACCAGCGTGGATGGATCCGGAAGGTCTCGTTCGAACGCCGGATCCGGGTCCATCATGGGCAACTGGATAAAGGCATAGTCGCCTTGAGTTCTGATTTGCGTATTTTGGCGAGCACCAATCAATTCGTAGCGACCTTCTTCGACGGGATCCGGTCGCATGATGACGGGGCCGAGTTCCATCATGGATTGAAACTCTTCCGGGCTGGACATCGGCAGGAACGCGACGAATTCAAACGCCGGAGGGAACACGCTGTCCAAAAAGACCATCATGCCAACTGGCCGATCCCAGTTCAGGCCTTGCAGACCGTTTAGGTTTTTGTCGAGCTGATCCAGGATGGCATCGACGGCGTCTGGCGTTCCGGCCAGTTCGAACATGAACGACGCTTTTTCTTTGAGCCGGTTTGGGCTGGCCGCCGTTATTACGACGAACGGTCGTTTCCCAAGCGAAAAAATGGGCTCCGGCTTATCGTCTTCGTCGCGTGCGATCGCAGGGGAATTGACACAGGCTAGTGACAGCAGCAGTGCGGCGGACAGCAGCTTTCGAACCGAAGGCAGGCGAAGACAGTTCATTTGGGGACCCTGTAGCTTGGCAGAGAATATCGTGGGGAAGCGGGCGAATAACGTGTGCAGGAACAGTCCCGAAGTGAGTTCTGCACAATGGCACACCGAGATCGTCGAATACGCTGCGACGACCTCGGAACACCATCGTACTGGATTTCGGAACATGCCGTAGTTCGCCGGTCAGTGGCAAATCCAGGCACTCAATTGTAGAAACTCGAAATCGTTGGCAAGGGGTCGCAGCACCTTGTGGAAACGGATGATCTGGTCGAAATTTGAGGCTTAACACAGGACAGCAATCATGAAAACGCCCGATTTTCGCAAGCCGTGGCTGTTGATTGCCGGGTTCTGGTTCCTTTGTGCCGCCGGGCTTTTGGCCGCAAGTCTGCTGACAGACGCTTTTACGCCGGGGCTGGCGGGCGACCTGTATTGTGCCGCGGTGGCGCTGTTTAGCCCTCTTGCGCTGGCAGCGTTCGGGTGGGACAAGTGGAAGGCGGAGCGTGACGGCCGGCGGATTCCCGAAAAAAGGCTGCTATTACTGGCGTTTTTAGGCGGTTGGCCGGGAGCTGTTGCGGGTCAGCAGTGGTTTCGCCACAAGACGATCAAGCCCGTTTTTCGCTCAATTCTGGTCGCCATTGCCGTGCTGCATCTGGTGGCGGTGGGATTTGTTGTCTATCGAAGTTTCGGTAGCGCGTGACAGTAAACGGCGCAAATCGCCGGTTCGTTTTTGATCTGTCTGGCGAATTCTGCCGCGCACTCGCGGGAAATGCGTTCTTTCCGCTGATCGACCACCCTGCTCTGGCCGCCGGGCAAATTTTTGCACCGTTCTGCACCGAAAGCCGTGTTGCTGCGGAAATCGGGCAAAGTTACAACCGCCGCGTCTCTCATTAGGCAGAAGAATCGCCCGGCGCGAATTCCGTTGCCTGTCATCGAGTTCATGGCGGAAATCTGCGTCGTCTACTGACGTCGCCTTCGGCTCGGACTCGGTGACAAAGTCCTCTCTGAATTATCTGCTGCGAACGACAAGCAGGACGCTTGTAACACGCGGTACGTGAGTCATCACGGCTCACAATCTCATATCTGACTTGAGGAACGTCATGACGAACGTTCGTGAAATCACTACCCTCACTCGCCACTCGACGCCGTCAAATCCGGTGACAGGCGAAAGAGCGAACGCTGACTGCACGCGGCCAACTGTATGCGCGGGCCGAGCAATGTCGCTTGTCGCATTCCTGTTCGTGGTTTCCGGCTGGGCTCAATCAACAGTTGAGGCTCAAGACCACACGTACGGTCGCGAACACGTCGGGTCTGCTCCGTCCGGAGCGGCCGGCGGCGTCATGGATATCAACCGCCAGGGCATGGGCGTCAATATTCGTGGCGGTCACGTAGCCGGTCAAACGGTGGGGCGCGAAGATTCTGCGTCGCTGTTTCAGGTGGCTCCTTATGTCAACATCGGCGACGGCCTGCTGTTCGGTGACGGTCGCCTGACCTACGCCAACGAAGGCGGTTTGGCCTGGAGCTTCGGTGGTGGCTACCGACACTACATCACGGCATGGGACACGATTTTCGGGATCAACGGCTATGCCGATCGAGATTCAATCACGGACGCACACTTCCGCCAGTGGGGTGTGGGGGCCGAGTTGATTGGACGGACCTGGGAAGCTCGCGGCAACCTGTATCGCCCATACGGAAAACGGTCTGAATTGACCGGAACCCGAGCCGACGCGGATAGTGCAATCTTTGTCGGAAACCAGATTCAATTTAATCGCATTGATACGGTGTCGGAAGCTTTGGAAGGCTTCGACGCGGAAATCGGCTGGCTGTTGCCGGGTGAGTTCTCAGAACGCTTTGATCTTCGAGCGTTTGGCGGTGGTTACCATTACGAAGGCGTCGGGCAGGACGGATTCAACGGCTTCAGCACTCGCCTGCAGGCAGATGTTGGCGAATGGCTGGAGCTGGGACTGAAACTGACTGACGACGAAGTCTTCAACACCAACGTGTCATTTAATGCGATTCTTCACTACGGCGGATTTAAGAGCCAGGAACACACCAGTCGGTCTGCGATTCAACGCATGGCCGAACCTGTTCGTCGTAATTTGAACATTGCTGCAATCACAACGGACGTCGTTGTCGGGGGACAGATCGCCAGCGCTGCCGATGGTACTCCGCTGAACATCATCCACGTTAACAGCAACGCGGCGCCAGGCGGAACAGGCACGGTCGACAACCCATTCAATGCACTTTCCACAGGGCTTGGCGCGCCGGACTCAGACATCGTGTTTGTGCACGCAGGAAGCCAGTTTAATGTGGCCCCCGAAAACGTAGTGAATCTTGCCGACGATCAAAGTCTGTTCGGTGAAGGTCTGATCCGTGTCGAAACTCTTGGTGGTTCCTTTGTTGAGAATCGCAAAGTGATTAACACGATTGAACTCGCGGAAATTGGTCCGCTCGTGTTGCCTGATTCGCCAACGTTTGCCGCAGACCTTGCACTATTGGGACCAGACCCGTTTGGGCCGCAGCCTGAAGCGACGCCACTTGATCCTATTCTTGAGCGACCGATGCTGATTGGAACGGCAGGCGACGCGGTCCGCATGGGGAACCGAAGTCGTTTGGGCGGATTTATCATCGAAGCACCGACCGGCAACGGAATTGTCATCGATGGTGTCTCCGGGACCAACATCCGCGACACGCTGATTTCGAATGCTGGTGGAACCGGTATCCTTGTGCAGAACACAATCGCTGACAGCACAACCACAATTCTGGACACGATGATTCGCGGAGCCGCTGGCCCTGCGTTCCATGTTAACGGAGGAGCCGGTCTGATTGGCTTCAACAGCACCAGCACAACGTTGGATCCAGCTTACGGTTCGATCATTAACAGTTCTAACGAAGCTGTGCTGATTGAAAACCGGCTGGGCGGATCCGTCAACATGCTGGGATCGACGATTGATGATATCGGAGGCACTGGAATCGTGATTCGTGGCACCGGCGTCGACCCGACTCGCGGCAACGTCACCATCGACAATGCGAGTATTGTTGACAGCACCAGCACCGGTATCTCCATTACGAATGCGGAAGGCAATATCGCATTCCGAAACACAGTGAATGCCGCAACGGCCATCGACAACGCCGCAGGCGATTCTGTGCTGATCGACGGTGTGACGGCGGGTAGCCGCGTTACCTTCGAAAATCTAACCATCACGAACCCGCGACTCGGCGGAATCAACATCGATAATCTCGGTGGCAGCTTTGTCTTTACACGGGACCTTGTGATTGGTGCTCCGGGTGCCGGAGCCGTAGCCGCTCCGGCCATCAGCGTGGCGAACAACTTGGCAACCGGTGACGTCACGTTTGGAAGAAGTGTGTCCATCCAGGGCAGTCTTGGTCGAGGCATCGAACTCGATTCCAATGCGGCAGGTAGTTCCTTCGCCATCAATGGCCAGCTGGCGGTCACCGCGGCGGCAGCCGAATCGTTGGCCATTGTTAACAACGCGGGAACCGCTCAGTTCCTCGGCGGCACCACCATTTCTCAACGTGGCGATACGGGTATTCTGATTTCGAATTCAACAGGATCTGTGTCCTTTGAAAACGGGACGTCCGTATTAAACGAGAACCTGGTCAACCCAACTGCAGTACAGATCAACGACAACGAATCACTGGTACAGTTCGAAAATCTGGTCGTCACGAACGCACTGCTGGGTGGCGGCGTTAGCATGGTCAACAATGTCCTGGGCGCACTCGGCCCGGGCACGATGATCTTTAACAATATTGAGATCACGTCGGTCGGCGGCGTCGGCTTTGGCGGCGACAACAACACAAGCATTCGAGTTGACGACGGAAATATCTCATCGATTGGGGCTGCGGCTGTTAACATCGCGAACTCCGGAATCAACATTACTCTGGAAAGCGTCAACAGTTCGGCCAGCCCGGACTTTGGTATCAGTCTTGTTGAAACCAACGTCGCCGGACGCCGCAGTTTCCGCGTTCTGGGTGACACCACACTTCCGGGCTTCGGCACGGGCGGCACAATTGATACGGCCGCGATCTCTGGTGTCAACCTGCAGAACGCTGGCCAGGTGTCGCTGTATTCGATGACGTTTGATAACAACAACTACGGCTTCTTCATTCGAAACAGCGGCCTGTTGGAGGACGACGATCAGTACCTCGACCTGCAGTTTGATCAGGTATTGGATTCCGACATTCGCGGGATCGACAGTGAGAACCTGGTTATCCTGAACATCGAAGATTCAATCTTCGATGGCAACGGAGATGCAGCAGCGGCGGCAGGGAACCCAGATCCCAACGGCGGGTTTCTTACCGTTAACCGCGAGTCAATTTTCCTGAATTACACGGAACGTCTGAACAACGAAGACTTCACACTCTTCACTCAGTTCGACAACCCTTACACATTGAATGTTGAACGCACCTCGTTTGCTGACAACTCAGACGACATCATCGTGATCACGAATTCGCCTGCGGCTGACGATGCCTTCCTGGATGTGAATATCACGGACAGTGATTTCCAGATGAACGACACGTTGGACATCGACCCCGGCGATCTTAGTGAAACCGCATTCCTAATGAATTGGGGCGGCGTGGCTCGAGTGAATCTGTTCAATAACAGCGTCAGTATGAACGGACTTAGCACGCTTGAAAGTCAGACGGCGTTCGAAATCGAAATGGATTCGTTTACGGATGAATTGATTCTGGACATCGTCGCCAACACGATCCCGATTAGTGCTCAGCCAAACGCCGTTGGTATCAGTGTGGAAACCGAATCTGTTGCATCGATGCTGATCAGCAACAACGAATTCACGATGAGCGGCGAAAACAGTACGGGCATGTTGTTCGACCTTGGTCCGAACAACCAAACCGCGATCCTGAACAATACCATGATCTTTCAAAACGATGGCGGTACCGGAATGTTGTTTAGCATGGTGGAACAACCGGCATTGTTTACGATCAGTGGCAACAACATCGGTTTAACTGACCTTGCTGTTGGCACGAACGAAATTGGTATCCTGTTCCGCACCGTGATTGGAACGCCAAGTCTGCAGGGCAACCTGAACAACCAGATTGTGCTGCTGAATCCAGGGTTCATTCCTGGTGGCGGAGGCATCCCGAGCAACATCGAAGTCTTCTTCCAGATTCCACGAGCCAACGGTCAGATTCTCGTGAACGGCGGATTGGTGCCGTAGTACTCAAGACAGCGAGAACCCTGAATTCTGAAGCCCGGCTTTTCGAAAAAGCCGGGCTTCTTTTGTATCGATCGCCTGCCACCCACATTCAGTGGGTCAGTATGGCAATTCCAAACGCTGTCTCTACAATTTCACGGCAATGACACGTGATTCCCAGCAGGTCCCAACCTCGCTTGCTGAACTGACTGCGTTAATTAAAGCTGCACCGGGGTTTGCCGACGTCCTTAAGGCACTCGAATCCGGCCAAAGCGGCGCGATTGATGGAGCTTGGGGTTCGTCATGCGCGCTAAGTGTGGCTGCTTTGGCCCGGGCGGCTCCGGCAAGCACCTGGCTGGTGGTGGTGCCCAGCGTTCGCGACATCGACGACTTCTACGATCAGTTGGCGGAATTCCTGCCGTCGGACGCAGAAACCAAGCAGTTTCCTGCCTGGGAAACGCTGCCCGATGAACACGACGTGACCGACAGCGTGTTTGCCGCGAGGCTGGGAGCGGTGCGGTTCCTGAATGAAACTGGAGGGCAGAAAGAGGAAAGCCGAAGCGATGCGGCAGCCGCAGACCAGCAGTCGGCTGTGGCCGCTGATCCGTGGCATTTTTCGGCGGACACCAGCGAGCCGCTGCCTGGTGCGTCCGAAGTGGAGCTCGCCAAAGAGCCGACGCCGCCGAACTCTCAGAGGAAATCCGCGAATGCAGGTCCCGCGCTAATCGTGACGTGTCTGCCCGCACTGCTGCAGCCCGTCCCCGCTCGCGCTGACATTGAGGGAGCGACGCGTCGGATCAAGGTCGGCGACGAATTATCCCTGGAACCGCTCCTCGACTGGCTGATCGAACGCAGCTTCGACCGTGTAACTGCCGTCGAATTGCCGGGGGAGTTCTCTGTTCATGGCGGCATCCTGGATATCTATCCGCCGACCGAACCTGATCCCATTCGTATCGAACTGTTTGGTGACGAAGTCGAATCGATTCGTAGCTTCGACGTGGAAACTCAGCGACGACTAAACGATTTGGACGAAGTCGCCGTTGTCGCTCCCAAGCCGGTGAAGCCCCCCGACAAGCCTTCGCCAGGCGACAGCCTTCGTCCTCATACAGCGATCGCAACCGCCACCGAATCGCTGCTCGATTCGCTGCCGAAGGACACGGTCGTGGTTCTCAGCGACATGGCTCAGGCGATCAGTGAAGGCAAGATGTATCTGCAGCGGCTGTCCAATCCGATAGGTATGTTCAGCGTCGACGCCACGATGGCGCGACTGACAGATTTTCCTTCTGTCACGATTGATGGTCTGGGAGCCGACAGTTACGAGACGTCGTGTCATCTGAAAATTGAAGCCGTCGAACGCTTCGCCAGCACGGGGCGCGACGCCCTGCCCGACCTCGCCGAATCACTCGGGCCAAACGATCGAGTTCTGTTGTCGTGCCACAACGAAGGCGAAAAAGAACGACTGGTCGAACTGATCGCGGAAACGGATGCGTCGGAAGGCCTGACTCTCAGCGAACGCATCTCGCTGTGCGTTGGCCGAGTCTCAAACGGCTTCCGCTTTGTCGAACGTGGCCTGATGGTCATCAGCGACAACGAACTGTTTTCGCGATCGCAGGCACGCAAGGTCAAGTCACGGCGCAAATCCGCTGACACTCGCGCGATCGATACGTTTTTGGATCTGAAGGACGGTGATCTTGTCGTTCACGTCAGCCAGGGGATCGCGAAGTATCGCGGCATGGCTTTGATGGACAACGAAGGGGAAAAGGAAGAGCACCTGCTGTTGGAATTTCGCGACAGCCTGATCGTGTACGTGCCGGCGTCGCTGATTCATCTGGTGCAAAAATATATCGGCCCGGCCAAGTCGATGCCCGAACTGTCAAAGTTTGGCGGCACGGCGTGGGAAAAGAAGAAGGGCAAAGTTGCCGAAGCCGTCATCGACATGGCGTCCGACATGTTGAAACTTCAGGCCGAACGCAATTCGAAGCCGGGCCTGCAGTGCCAGCCGGATTCGCACATGCAGCAGGAATTCGAGCAGGCGTTTCCGTTCACGCCAACAGTCGATCAGGTGACCGCAATTTCGGACTTCAAAGAGGACATGCAGCGCATCCGTCCGATGGACCGTCTGATCTGCGGCGACGTTGGTTTCGGTAAAACTGAAGTCGCCATGCGAGCCGTCTTTAAAGCGGTCGACAATGGACGTCAGGTGGCCGTGTTGGTGCCCACAACCGTGCTGGCCGAACAGCACTTCCGCACGTTCAGCGAACGCATGGCCGAATTCCCGGTCAGCGTTGAAATGCTGTCGCGGTTTCGGTCGGCGGGCGAACAGAAAAAGATTATCGAGAAGCTTGGTAAGGGCGAAATCGATATCGTCATTGGCACGCATCGCCTGGTATCGAAGGACGTGAAGTTCCGTGATCTCGGACTGCTGGTCATCGATGAAGAACAGAAATTTGGCGTGAAGGTTAAGGACCGCCTGAAGCATCTGCGGCTGGAAGTCGACATTCTGACGCTGACTGCCACGCCGATTCCACGAACGCTGCACATGTCGCTGTTGGGTATCCGCGACATCAGCAGCCTCACGACACCGCCCCGCGATCGTATGCCGATTGAAACGCGAGTTGGCCGGTTTGACGAATCGCTGATTCGCAGTTCGATCATTCGGGAACTGAACCGAGGCGGGCAGGTTTACTTCGTTCACAATCGAGTTCACGACATTCAACGGATTGCTGATCTCCTGCGGCAGATCGTCCCGGAAGCAACACTCACGATTGCCCACGGCCAAATGACGCCGGACGAATTGGAGATCGCGATGCTGGACTTCGTGGCTGGCAAGGCGGACATTCTTCTGGCCACGACGATCATCGAAAGTGGTCTGGACATTCCCAATGCCAACACCATGATCATTCATCAGGCGGACATCTACGGTCTGGCGGACCTGCATCAGTTGCGTGGTCGAGTCGGCCGCGATCGGCATCGAGCGTACTGCTACCTGATGCTGGAAGAGGGCAAGGTCGTCACCACCAAAGCGACTCGCCGCCTGAAAGCGATCGAAGAATACAGCGAACTGGGTGCCGGATTCCGCATCGCTATGCGAGACCTTGAAATCCGCGGTGCAGGTAACATTCTCGGCACCGAACAAAGCGGAAATATCGCGGCGGTCGGCTACGAATTATATTGTCAGCTTCTTGAGAATTCCGTTCGCACACTCAAAAAACAACCGCTGCGATATCAAACTCATGTGAAGATCGAACTTCCTGTCTCGGCCTTTATTCCGGATCGTTACATTTCAGAACAGAAGTTGAAGATCGAAGTTTATCGCCGACTCTCCCAGGCGAATTCTCTGCAACAACTGGCTGAACTGGAAGAAGAACTTCGCGACCGCTTTGGCCCCGTTCCCACACCCGCCAAACGCATGATTCGGTTGCGGGAACTGAACCTGAGAGCCCTCGCCTGGAAGATCGAGAACGTTCGCCTGGAGGATGGGTACGCCGTGTTTCGGTATCGTGATGTGAAAATGATTAAGGTGCTTAGCTATCTGCATAAAGGCCACTTACGAGTTGTCGATCAACACGACGCCTACTGGCCACTGGAGGCTCGAGAAGAAGACGGCACCGCCGTCATGGAAGAACTGATCAAAGCCCTGTCCGAAGCCGAACCACCAGTGCCCGAATAGCCGGGCCGCCCCGGCGGGCGATTGGCGTTGTGGTTGGGTGACGGTGTGGAAGCTGAATCGCCGGCGTTGCTCACGTTGTTCGCGGGAGGCCGGGCTGCCCCGGCGGGCGATTGGCGTTGTGGTCGGGTGACGGTGTGGAAGCTGAATCGCTGGCGTTGCTCTCGTTGTTCGCGGGAGGCCGGGCTGCCCCGGCGGGCGATTGGCGTTGTGGTCGTGTGACGGTGTGGAAGCTGAATCGCTGGCGTTGCTCTCGTTGTTCGCGGGAGGCCGGGCTGCCCCGGCGGGCGATTGGCGTTGTGGTCGTGTGACGGTGTGGAAGCTGAATCGCCGGCGTTGCTCACGTTGTTCGCGGGAGGCCGGGCTGCCCCGGCGGGCAATTGGCGTTGTGGTCGGGTGACGGTGTGGAAGCTGAATCGCTGGCGTTGCTCTCGTTGTTCGCGGGAGGCCGGGCTGCCCCGGCGGGCGATTGGCGTTGTGGTCGTGTGACGGTGTGGAAGCTGAATCGCCGGCGTTGCTCACGTTGTTCGCGGGAGGCCGGGCTGCCCCGGCGGGCAATTGGCGTTGTGGTCGGGTGACGATGTAGAAGCTGAATCGCCGGCGGTGGCTCGTTGTTTGCCGGAGGCAGCAAACGCCCTTGTTGTGGCGGCCAATAGACTTTGAGGTTCCAGCAAAAATGAATGACTCAACCGCAGTACCACTCATCCGATATCTCAACACAGATCTGGATCTGGTCTGCGACACGGACCCGAAGTTCCTGATCGATGACGTCGAAAAATCTGGCCTATACGCTCACGCTCACGATGGCGGCGACGGAGTGTTTAAGGTCCTCGTTGAGGACAGGAATGATTCTGAGCCGGAACCCAACATTATTCGGTTGCTGGAGGCGATTGAGACACTTTCAGAGGCAGGCCGGAGAGTCTGGAATCGCTGCTCGAAACGCGATTTCAACATCGGCTACGACTGTGGCGACGGACCCTGGGGGTTTAATCAGGGCCTGTCCAATCAGACACTCCGTCGAATTGTCGAATGCGGCGCGACAGTCAGTATTACGCTTTATCCTTTTCGGCCTGAGACGGAAGGTGAAGAAACGTCGTGACGGAAAAGGGAACAGCACTCAGTCCTCAGGTTTCGACAAATTTGAAATCAGCTCGCCGACAACAGTTGCGCAGGTTTTTTGCGTTGCCGCTCATTTTGACTGCGACCGCCGGCGTGGCTGTGCGTGCAACCGTACGGGATTCTGTTCCGTTTCTCTCAGCAGTCTTCTATGCAACTCCGTGGCCCTTGCTGGCCGTCTGCTTCCTTGCGGTGGCCGGATTGTTGAAACCAACAGCATCGCGTACGACCTTTCGACTACTACTGCTTTCTGCGGGAGCATGTGCGCTGATCTTTTTCTATCAACACTACGAATTTCCCGCCGATCGTTCTGTTGCCATCGAAGCTGATTCTTCGTCTGATCGTGATCTCAAAGTCGTGTTCTGGAATGTGGCTCGCGGCTTGCGTGGTTGGGACCCGGTGTTCGACAAATTGAAGCGGCTTGACGCGGACGTCTACGGCTTGGCCGAAGTGGATCCTCTGGACCACGATATGCTGCAGCGGTTGCAGCGTGAGTTTCCAAACTACGAAGTCGCTCCGTTTCAACATGGCATGGTGATTTTGAGCCGGTTCCCTATCGCGTCGCGGCAAAATATTGAGACCGCCAGTAACGCGTTTTTTGCTAGCGCTGACGTTGAAGTTGCCGGGCAGCAACTGCGTTTTATTGTTGCCGACATGCATAGCTGGCCGCTGCTGTTTCGAGAAGCGCCGATGCAAACGCTTTGCGAAATTGCGATGGAAACCGCTGACCGGCCGACCGTCTTTATGGGAGATTTGAACACGCCCAACGATTCGGTGTTTTGCGACAGGTTCCGCGACGAATTTGTCAGTCCGTTCGAACAACAGGGCCGCGGTTTCGATTGTACGTGGCCCGTTCCGCTGCCGGTCATGGCCATTGATCATCTGTGGGTGAATAAACTCTGGGATGTGAAGAGCTGCAATCTTGGCTGGACGTGGGTGTCCGATCATCGTCCGATTATCAGCGAGCTGCGGCTTCCGGTCGTAGCGCCATAACATGACTGGCCGATTTACGACCTTCGACTAAAATCGCCTCTGTTAGGTGCAAATCGTGCGCACCATTCCGTCACAAGTCTTGGAAAGGGCTATCATGGCCAAAAAAGCAGACTGGCGCTACCACCGCAAAGGCTGAACATCGTGTACCCGCGCGCAGGAGTTTCTTGCGACCCATGATGTTGATACGAAAACAGAAATCGATGCCAAGAAGGAACGCTTCGGCGAAGAGGGGGCTCTTTCGTTGCTTGAAGGCATGACGAAAATGTTCGTCGCCAAGGGCAAAAAGGTGACCGAGGTAGACCTGAAAAAAGACCGGCCCGACGATGCCGCTCTTGCGAAACTGATGCTCGGGCCGACCGGCAACCTGCGAGCTCCAACCATTAAGGTGGGCAAGACCGTGCTGGTTGGGTTTCATCCGGAAACGTATGAGGCAGTGTTCGGATAGTTTCGTCTGTATCTGTAGAAGCCCGGCTTTTCGCCAGGGCCGGGCTTCTCACTTTCACCGCAGCAGGCAGCAGGCTGACTATTCGGCTTCGGCATCGTTCTCTAGATATGCTGCCAGCCGGTCGATTGCTTCATCTTCATAGAAGCCTCGACCGCCGTGAACGCCGCCGCGAATGATTTCAAACTGAACCGGTCGTCCCAGCTTTTTGTACCGGGCGTGCAGTTCATGAGCCTGTTCGATGGGCATTTGAGGGTCCCGGTCCCCGTGAATGAGCATCAGCGGCGGATCGTCTTTGTCCACATGAGCCACCGGGCTGGCCAGCTTTGCCAATTCGGCTTTTTCATCCGGCTGTCCGCCCAGCAGAAGTTGCAATGCTGGCACGCGAACCCTTAAGCCGTGCGGCGTCGACTGCGACAAAATTGTCTGCAGGTTGGACGCTCCGTAAAACGAAACGATCTTTTGAACGTCTGAAGAAGTGCCAACGTGGTCGCCGAGTTCGCCTTCCAATTCCTTCACGCCGTTGCTGACACCCACCAGCGCCGCGAGGTGGCCACCGGCTGAAGCGCCCGCGATGATGAAGCGATCCGGGGCAACGTTGTACTTGCCCGCGTTCGCTCGCAGAAAGCGAATCGCCGCCTTGATGTCGTGAATCTGAGCCGGAAACTTTGCGACGGGGCTCAAGCGATAGTCCACGCTGGCGATCGCATTCTGATGTTGTAGTAAATGAGCAATGGGCACACTGGATTTCGAGCCCGCGCGCCACGCTCCGCCGTGAACCCAAATCACCAGCGGAGCTGCCTTGACGTTCGCTGGCTGATAGATGTCAAGCAACAGACGGCGACCATCAACGGTGGCGTATTCGATGTCGCGATGAGTCGGTTCGGCGGCGACGGCGATTGATCCGGCGAGTACTAAGCAAATTGCGATACGGAGCATCTGATTCTTCCTCCAAACACCAAACCGGTAGGTCGCTGGTGCCGTAATTCTGTGCCAAACCTCGAAGACAAGGCATCCGTTTGGAACGAACCGCCTACGCTTCGCCACCGTACTGTGCACGATACGCCTGAATTTTTTCGAACAGTTCATCCGTCACGACCACTGTTCCATCGACTTCGCGGCCGCGCAGGAAGTTTGCGATTTCTGCAATGTCGACGATCGCGAATGTCTGCATCGAAAATTCGTCCCGCAATTCCGTCAAAGCATTCAGTGTCCCCTGCCCTCGTTCCATACGATTGACTGACACCACCAGCCCGGCCACTGTGACATCGGCCGCCGTCTTCAGCACGGGCACCGTTTCGCGAATGGACGTCCCTGCTGTGGTCACGTCTTCCACGATCAGCACTCGTTCGCCAGCGACCGGTTTGTGGCCAACCAGAGTTCCACCTTCGCCGTGATCTTTGGCTTCTTTGCGGTTGAAGCAAAACGGAACGTCGGTGCCTCGGCGGCTAAGTTCCATACTGACGGCGACGGCCAGCGGGATGCCTTTGTAGGCGGGGCCGAACAGGAAATCGAACTCCAGCCCGGACGCCTGAATGGCATCCGCATAAAACCCGGCCAGCCGGTTCATTTGTTCGCCGGTGCGGTAACGTCCCGTGTTGATGAAGAACGGCGTTTTCCGGCCGCTCTTAGTGGTGAAGTCGCCAAACGTCAGTACGTTCGACCGTACCATGAATTCGATGAAGTCTTGTTTATAGGTTTCCAATGTTGTCGCCATCCCGTCGTCTGATTTTCTGATTTAAGCCCGTTCGGACAGAATTCTATCAACCTGGCCGCAAGCTGCATCTCTGTAACTGTCCCAACCTGTCCTTCCCGATCATCGCTAAAGACAGCCTGACCCGCGCGACGATGAGGCTCATCGGAGTTCGGTCTTTCTCGACGACTCCTTCCGGCAGATTCTGCCGCTGTGTGGTAACCCGAACAGAAGGCGAGAGTACATCGGATGTCGAAGAACGGACATTCAGAGCAACTGCGGCTGGGCTTTCTGGCCGCCGTCGAAGTCGATGGCCGAGGCTACGTGGGTGGCCTGCTGGTCACGAACCACAATGGCCGTCCGCTGGAGTTTCAGTGTACGACGCCGGTGAAGCCAGATCGCACACAGGAGATTCTGTACGGCAAGATGCTGCGGCCGTGGCTGCTGGGCGAACTGATCGGCCGCACTCTGCTGGAACGAGTTTCGATCAAGCCCGACATTGTGATCACGGCTGACGTCGATATTCTGGAATTGCGAAATCATACCGACACACCAGTCGCCTGTACTTCAGAGGGCAAGATGTCCAGCGGGACGATGGAACTCGGCGGTCGCAAATTGCGCTTTCACGAAACTCACCAAAACGACAGTGACTTCGTCAGCCAGCAGACGCACCTGATTCCCGGGCAGGCCGATTTGGAAGAACCACTGGAGCGAGTCAACGAAGCATTGAGTGAAACGATTAAGACCGTGATGGCGCGGTAGTTGCTTGAGTATTCAGCGTCCGGGTGACTTTGGTTCCCTGACCGATTCACGCCGACTGCGCTCGTCTTTGTAGAGTCAGGTGTCACCGTACGTTCACGGAAGAACGAACATGTCTATCCCGATCCCTGAATGCCAGCTCATCAATCTGGATGCCACGGCTGGTCTCGCCAGTGCTGGTTTTAATCCGGCACTGAAACGCGTTCCGCAGGTGGGCACGGTTCCCATTCCGTTGCAGCACCGTCCCGACTTTGTGCCGTCGTGGAAGCCTCGACGTATTCCGGTCAAGTGCATCGGCTTAACTCTGCCCGAAGGCGTTGCTTTCCAACCGCCCGCAGAGAAAAACGAAACGCAATCCGATGGCGTCACGCTAAAAAAAATTGCTCCACCGAAGAAGAAGAAAAACGAAGACGGTGACGACAAGCCGCAGCGGACGCGTATCAAGCCGCCGAAGAATGCGCTGTCGCTGCAGGACCGTCTGTTCTACCTGCTGCAGCCGCCGCTCGAAACATGGCTGGCCGGGCAGGAACTCATCATGCCCTTCGAACCATTTCCGTACCAGTACGAAGGTATTGCCTGGATGTTCGCCCGGCATTCAGCATTGCTGGCCGACGAAATGGGACTCGGCAAAACCATGCAGACCATCACCGGCATCCGGCTGCTGTTGCGCAGCGGGCAGGTGAATCGCATTCTGCTGATTTGCCCGAAGCCGCTGATCCCCAACTGGCAGCGAGAATTCCGCACCTGGGCTGAAGAACTTCCTATCGTCACGATTGAAGGCAGTGGAGCTCGCCGCCGCATGCTGTGGACTATGCCTGGCGTTCCGATTCTGATCACGAACTATGAATCCATGACCCGTGACCTGGCCGAGTTCCCGGAAGACGAACAACCGAAGTTCGACCTTCTGGTGCTGGATGAAGCTCAACGCATCAAAAACCGAGATTCTCGAACGGCCGAGGTGGCGCGCGGCATCAATCGCAAACGAAGCTGGGCCCTCACAGGAACGCCCATCGAAAACCGGCCAGAAGAACTGGCGTCGCTGTTCGAATTTATGGAGGTCATTCCAGCTCGCGCTTCACCTGATTTGCGTCAGCTATCCGCGCTGGCCGACGAACACATCCTTCGGCGAACCAAAGACCTCGTCATGAAGGACATGCCGCCGCGCATCGATCGCGACGCCGAACTGGAACTGACGGATGCGCAGCAGTACGCCTACACGACGGCTGAAAAAGAGGGCATCATTCAGTTGAACGACTTGGGCGATTCCATCAGCGTTCAGCACGTGTTCGAACTTGTCATGCGGCTCAAGCAGCTTACAAACTTTGATCCATTAACCAACGAGAGTGCCAAGCTGGAACGTCTTGTCGCCGACATGGAAGAAATCGCGGCCAGCGGCGGCAAAGCGATTTTGTTCAGCCAGTGGACGAAGACAATTGACTGGCTGGAACCACGCCTTAAGCAATTTAATCCGTTAGTTTATCACGGCGGCGTGCCCACCAAAAAGCGCGAACCGATTCTGACGAAGTTCAAGGAAGATCCGGACGCTCACATCATTCTGATGAGCTACGGAACGGGAGCCGTGGGCCTGAATCTGCAGTTTGCTCACTACGTCTTCCTGTACGACCGCTGGTGGAATCCTGCGATCGAAGACCAGGCCATCAACCGAGCACACCGAATCGGCGTGACGGCTCCGGTAATTGTCACTCGCTTCATCTGCAAAGACACAATCGAAGAACGCATCGACCGGGTGTTGCGAGAGAAGCGAGAAATGGCAGAAGCCGTTCTGGGTGAGGGCGACAACGAAAACGTCTCGCTGGGCATGAACGCGTCAGAGATCTTTGGCTTGTTTGACCTGAAGAAACGCACTCAACCCGGCAAGTCAGAGAGTATCGGCCCTGCAAAGCCGGCAGCGGCTTAGCGGCCATTTCCGCAATTTGGTGCGGGATGAGGCCGAAAATTAGTTGCCACTTGGAATGACGCACCACGCTTGGCATAATAGATCCTCCCCGCGGCCTCTGTGCCCAATCGTCCAACCTGCAATTTGCCTTCCCGCCATGCATCGTATGCCTTCAATTGCCGTTGCGCTGATTCTTCTTGCGTCATCGCTTTGCGCTGCAGAACCGGCGCCGAAATTTGAAACTCACGTCCGCTTAATCCTGAAGACGCACTGCTTCCATTGCCACGGCGAAGAAGACGAAGTCGCCGGTGGGCTGGACGTTCGTTTGGCCCGCTTCATGAAAACAGGCGGTGATTCCGGCGCGGCGATTGTTGCGGGAAATCCGGAAGACAGCCTGCTGTTTCAGCGAGTTCGTGACGGAGAAATGCCGCCGGACGAAGGCAAGCAACTGTCTGAAGAAGAACTGAACGTTCTGCGCGAATGGATCGCTCACGGTGCCGAGACTGTGCGGCCGGAACCGGAATCGATCGATCCGAACGCCATGCTGATCACGGAAGAAGAGCGCTCTCATTGGGCATATCAGCCAGTCAATCGGCCCAGCCCGCCGACCGTCCAGCACAGCGAAATGGTGGCCAATCCAATCGACTCATTCTTGATGTCACGGCTTGAATCCGAAGGCTTCACGTTTAGTCCTCGCGCTGCCTCGGAAGATTTGATTCGTCGTCTGTATTTGGATCTACACGGCCTGCCGCCGACGCCCGAACAGGTGGCGGCATTTGTCGCTGATTCCAGTCCCGAAGCGTGGGCAAAGCAGGTCAATGAGCTACTGGAATCGCCTCGCTATGGCGAACGATGGGCGCGGCACTGGCTGGATACCGCCGGCTATGCAGACAGCGAAGGCTACAACGACGTCGACTCTGAACGGCCACACGCGTGGCGGTATCGAGACTACGTGATTCGATCCTTCAACGCCGACAAACCGTTTGATCAGTTCATCCGCGAACAACTCGCGGGCGACGAAATGGTGACTTCGCCACGCAACAATCTTTCTGAGAAGGATGTTGAACTCCTGGTCGCAACTGGCTTCCTGCGAATGGCTCCGGACGGAACTGGCGGAGCGACTCCGGATGCGAAAGTGGCTCGCAACGACACTATTGCAGACACGATTGCGATTGTCTCATCATCGCTGATGGGAATGACGGTCGCGTGTGCTCAATGCCACGACCATCGCTACGATCCAATTTCGCACGAAGATTACTATCAGTTTCGAGCGATCTTTGAGCCGGCGTTCGATTGGCAGAAATGGCGGAACCCAGCTCAACGACGAATTTCACTGTACACTGACGCTGACCGAGCGGAAGCCGCGAAGGTCGAAGCGGAAGCGAAGGTGCTGGATGCCGCCCGGTCGAAGAAGCAGGCTGAGTTTATTGATGCGACGTTCGAGAAGCAGTTGGCCAAGCTGCCCTCCGAAATTCACGCTGCTGCTCGAGCCGCTCATAAGGTTGCAGCCAAGGATCGGACAGCCGAACAGAAGGCACTGTTCAAGAAGAATCCAAGTCTGAACGTTACGGCCGGTTCGTTGTACCTATACGACAGGAAGGCGGCAGACGAACTCGCGAAAATGGCGGCAGCCGCGAAAAAACTGCGAGCTACCAAACCCAAACAAGAATTCGTCCGAGCTCTCACCGAGGTCAATGGGCGGGTTCCGGTCTCGCATCTGTTCCATCGCGGTGATCATGAGCAACCTAAACAGGAATTGCTTCCCGCAGGTTTGACTGTGGTCTCTCAGACGGCTGAGTTGCCGGAAATCCCAGCAAACGTCGAGCAAATGCCTACGACTGGCCGTCGTCTTGCCCTTGCCGATCGACTAACGAACCCTCAGCATCCGCTTACGTCGCGAGCGCTTGTTAACCGCGTGTGGCTGCACCATTTTGGTCGCGGGTTGGTGACAACGCCGGCTGATTTCGGAATGCTGGGGCAGAAGCCCGAACACCCGGAATTGCTGGATTGGCTGGCCGCCGAATTTATGGACAGTGGCTGGAGTCTGAAGCATCTTCATCGACTGATTCTGACGTCCAATGCGTGGCAGCAACAACTGCGTGACAATTCCGAATTGGCAACTGCCGATCCCGATAACCAGTGGTATGGCGGTGCGAGACTGCTGCGTCTGGACGCCGAAGTCGTTCGTGATTCTATGCTCGCCATGTGCGGCAAACTGAATGACAGGGCTTTTGGTCCACCCGTGCCCGTGATGGCGGATCGCGTCGGTAGGTTTGTGATTGGCAAAGAAAACCTAAACGCCGGTCGGCCCGGTCCGGAACTCGACCTGAAGGGGGAAGAGTTCCGACGCAGCATTTACATTCAGGTGCGCCGCAGTCGGCCGCTGTCTGTTTTGGAATCGTTCGACCAGCCGGTCATGTCACCGAATTGCGATCTGCGCCGACCGTCCACCACGTCGACGCAATCGCTGATGATGATGAACAGCGACCTGCTGCTTGAATACTCTCGCTATCTGGCCGAGCGACTGGAAGGCGAGGCCGGAAGTGACATGGCGGCGCAAGTGCAGTTGGCCTGGCAGCTGGTCTACACACGAATGCCCGAACCTTCTGAACAGCAATCTGCGCTGCAGTTCCTGAAGGATCAACAGGCTCATTTTGCAGCGATGCCTGCCTATCAGCCCAACGAAAAGAAGCCGCCTAAGTACACGGCTGCTCAGGAAGCATCGGCGTTGATGTGCCAGATGTTGCTTAGTTCCAACGAATTTCTGTATGTCGACTGATGAACATGAATATCGAAAACCAAACGACCCACGAGTCGGCTCGTCGCCATTTCCTGGCCAGCAGCGCTATGAGCGTAAGTTCTGTTGCTCTGGCATGGATGTTCAACAACGAACGCGCGAACGCTGATTTTAAGAAGCCGATTGAGCAACCCGTCTTCGATGCCACACCGAAGACACCGAAGAGCGAACCGTCAGCAAAGGCAATGATTTCGCTATGGATGCAGGGCGGCCCAAGTCATCATGACATGTTCGACCCCAAGCCGGGTATGGCGAAGTACGACGGCAAAGAATTCCCCGGCGACATCAAATATGACAACGCAGCTCAGGCCAGTTCCAAAGTCTTCGCATCACCATGGAAGTTTGCACCGCGTGGCGAATGTGGTATGGAACTGTCGGAACTGATTCCTCACACGGCAACGGTCGCCGACGACATTTGTCTGATCCGATCGACGAAGACCGGCGTCAACAATCATGGCCAGTCGATCCGAGCTCTACAAACCGGTCGCATTGTAGCTGGCCGGCCTGCTCTGGGCAGTTGGCTGACCTATGGCCTTGGCTGTGAAGCCGATAACCTGCCCGCGTTTTTGGCGCTAATTGATCCGGGGCAATTGCCGGTGCTTGGCGTGGAAAACTGGTCCAACGGCTGGCTCCCTTCCATCTATCAGGGAACCGTTGTCCGCCCGACAGAGCCACGCATTTTGGACCTCACACCGCCGCCGCACTTGAAGGGCAAGGCTCAAAAACGAGCTCTCGAATTCCTTGAGCAACTCAACGAACGGCACATCGCGGACCGACCGGGACAGCTTGACCTTCAGGCACGAATCGCCAGCTATCAGCTCGCCGCAAAGATGCAGACGGCCGCGACCGAGGCGCTGGACCTGAGCGGCGAGACCAAGGCGACTCAGCAAATGTACGGCATCCACGAGAAGCCGACCGCGGAATATGGCAGCCGCTGTTTGATCGCTCGCCGTTTAATCGAACGCGGCGTCCGCTTTGTGCAGGTCTACACGGCAAACCAGCTGTGGGACAGCCACGGCAGCATTCTGGGCCGCCTACCTGCGGCCTGTCAAAAGGTCGACAAACCGTCCGCCGCGCTGGTGAAGGACCTCAAACAACGCGGACTGCTGGATTCTACCGTCGTCCACTGGGGCGGCGAAATGGGGCGTCTGCCCGTTGTGCAGAACGACGCGGGCCGCGCGAAGATCGGTCGCGACCATAATACTCACGGCTTCAGCATGTGGGTGGCTGGCGGCGGCTTCAAAGCCGGTCACGTCCACGGCAGCACGGACGAATGGGGCCACAAGGCGGTCGAAGATGTCGTCAATCACTTCGACTACCACGCGACACTGCTTCACCTGTTTGGGCTGGATCATAAAGAACTGATCTTCCGCCGCAGCAACCGCGATCAGACGCTGACAGATGGTCAGCCGGGCAAAGTTGTTCAGGGATTACTGGCGTAAGCCGGTCGTTTAACCCCAATACCGTTCAATAATTGTCTCATCTCAATGAGCCGCAGGGCGTTAGCCCCGGTTTTCTCAGCATTTCTTGTCCTCATGGAACCGGGGCTAACGCCGCGCGACTAATTATTGAACGGTATTGGGGTTAAACGAATCACAAACGCTCGCTGTACCAACGCAAAAGCCCGGCACCAAACCGGCACCGGGCTTCCCCTCGAATTTGCTGTCGCCATTCTTCAATCCTAAACCGCCGGAATCGTGGCGCTGACGCCGTGGCTCCACGGGCCGGTGTCGCCTTTGGCGTTGGCCCATCGCAGCAGGTAGTGAGCCGTCTTGCCGCCGTCGTCTTCCTTGAAGGTCACCTTGTGAGGCGTGCGGGTAGCGACTCCGGCGAGGACGTAGTCGCTGGCGTTTGGAGCCGCGTCGCCGATGGCCACGTAGATCTGGCAAGAAGCCACTCCGTCCGGCTTGGCTCGGCGAGTCGGCGTGAGTGAATCGACATACGACACCATGTGTTCCAGTCGATCGGTGGCGATGACCTGACACATCGGAGCCGACTTGGGAGTACTGGCCGGAGTGCGATGAGTTTTATGAACGGGCAGCCCGGCATCTCGGCGAGCTTCGTCCGTCACGTTTGGATTGGCCTGAACCAGTCGAGCCAGCATGCGAGCTTCCTCGGTCAGGACGCGGCGAGTTTCCTTTCTCTTTTCGACGGCTCCGCGAGCAATGTCGCGAGCGCGTTCGGCCGCTTCGTAGTCCTCATCCCATTGAGCGACCAGTTCGCTCAGCTTTGTGACCTGGGCTTCGGTCAATCCGTACAATTCCGGATTGGCCAGCAGGATCTTTGCCAGCGTCCGGATCCACAAACTGAATTTCCCTTCTGACGTGGGAACAAGAGATCGTTTTGCCATCGTTCAGCTCTCTATTTGAAACCGCAATACAATTGCAGCCCACGTGAGCCGCACTGCACGGTTGATCGAGAGTACTTCTGCACACTTGCGGCCTTTCGGTTCTGCGATGGCTTCCAGTCAGCAAGTTGAGGCAAACAGCTCAGTTTGTCCGGTTTGCAACGGCTGTCCGGCTAGTTTGAGCGGGCAAACGTCGCGTTGAACATGTTCTCCGTCCGATTGAACATGTTCACTGGCGGTCAGAACATGTTCGGTGCTGCAGTGAACATGTCCAATGGTCTGCGGAACAGGTCAAGCGCGGAGTTGCGAGCGGATTCCCAAACAGCTCACGCTTCAACTCGAACAGATCGTAGGCCGAATCAAGCGAAGCGCCGATCCGGCATTGCAGCTGATCGACCTGAACCCACGAACGTGCCGGAGCAGCGCAAACGGCTCTTCGTTGAAACCGTATTGACTCGCGCGGCGCATGTGTCACCGAAGTGCAACTGTTGCATCACGGCGTTTGCTCGTTCGGCCTACGGGGACTTGACAATTGAATTCACTCCGGAGTGGCCCAGCGAGCCATTGCGACATCGCACATGCTGGAATAAAATTCAGCCCTCTGGGAACACTACCGTTTGTACCCACTTTGTCCGGATTACTTACTCTTAGCTAGACAGTAGTTGACCATCGAACTTTTTGATCACAAACATCGTCGCGTCTCAGTCGTTTGCACCGGACGATCCCGAAAGTACAAACACTACTTTGGCGGATGCGTTTCCGATTACGGATTCAACGTCGCAGATTCACATCCTCTGCACGTCGTGTTTCTTTTGGACACATCGGACCCTCTTTGTGCCATCCCCGTAGGACGCAAAGCAGTTCCGCTTTGCTATGGATTCCAGTTCGGTGGATGCTCAACCGCTTACCGCTTGAATCGAAATACGATTCACATTATCTCCCCCGAAAAACCGCGTATCGCGCGTGACTTTCCATACCCGAACTACCCGCCCCACTTTCAACCCCAATCCGTCATCCTTCGTCGGTCGCACTACAACGCACACAGCCCCGATGATGCCCTCATGAATTCCGCTTTTTTCGGCCTCAGCCATGTCCCTGAGAAAACGTTGACGCGCGTCGCGGAGAAGATCGACGAATACGGTGATTGGGACAACGCGGACCTTGGTGGCCTGTCGCGAGAGGACTATCTCCGAGAGCATCCATCAATTATGCCGCTGATGCAGGGCATTCCGGATACTGCATGCGTTTTCCCTGAATGCAAACATTTTGGAGTCGACGGGGCAATGAAGACGATTGGATTCCATCCCGGATTTCCTGAGGAACATGAAATCGTCATGTGGGGAGCGGGAGTGGAAATGGTGAGTTTGATTTTCCAGATGTGTTCCCACTGTGGGACATTTTACGTGTCAAATCAGTGCATCTGACGTAACTCTACTCAGCATGGTGTTTCGATGAAGACGAGGCTTTGCGGTCACGACGTTTCAAGAGTGCAGTTGCTGTAGGGCAGGCTCCCGCCTGCCGCGATGCTTTCGCAAGCTGCGGAGTTCTTCAGCAGGGGGGGCACGTCCGTGTTCGCCTGGCCAGCGCAGACGTCAGGCAGGAGCCTGACCGATAACTCCTTCTGGTAGCAACGGCAAGGTTGTAGGTCGCCTTCGGCGAAGTGCCGCTCGGCAAGCGGCACCTACCAAGGCATTTCCGTGAGGTCGACGATTTGCAGGGCGAGGCGGCGGGCGGCTTCCTGTTGGGCTGTTGCGAATGACTGGCCGACTTCCGGAGCGAAGCTGACCTGCGACGAGTGCTGGGCCATTTCCTGTCCGAGCGGGAAGACTCGCTCTTGTAGAATCCGCCCGCTGCGGCGGTCCACCCACTTCACTTCTGCGCCCAGCATCAACTGGAATTCGCGAACGTCGTCGAAGCGGTTTTCGCTGAGCACATTCTTGCGCAGATCGACGACGCGGCCGGTCAGGATCGTGTCGGCGTGAGCCTCGTCAGCCAGCCGGTAGGCACCGCGAGCTTTGATTTCCTGCTGGATGGCTTCCGTCAGAAGGTAGTCGACGTTGCGGCGGAAGGATTCGGACTTGAACACCGGCACATGCACGGTGCGAACGCCCTGCACTGTTGATGGCCCAAGCATGTAGCCGCATCCGGGCATAACAGCACTGATGACCAGAGCAGCTGCAATGCAAAATGATGGCTTCATGGCGGCGGCTTTCAAATTCCGGGTAGGCCGCGTTGCGAGCCATCCGCACTGCCCGACTTATCCGCGTTCTGCGGCTGAGTGGCTTCGCTGTCAGACGGCCTCGCGGGTTCTGAATCGGGTAGCGACTTAAGGAACTCCGCCATGCCTGGCAGGTGTTGAATGCGACGAGGATCGATGCGGCGGATTTCCTGCCGAGCCATTTCTGCGTAGCGAGTATCCGGGTAGTCAAGGATCAGTTGCATACTCGCGATCGCGACAGAACGTGGATTGTCTTTCTTCTTCCACAGTTGCACCTGACTCCACGCTCGTTGTGCCTTCAACAGGTAGATGCGTTTGAGTTCCTCTCTCATCTTCGGTCGGTCTTCGGAACTCGGGAACAGCATTAACGCTCGTTCCTTGAGGTTTTCCGCCGATACCAGCGAGGTGCCGTCGTAGTATGGCCCCTGATAGGCCATTTGTTTCACGTGAGATCCCATCACAAACGCATCTTCCAGATGCGGGCTGTCCGGGTACTCGTCGCGGAGAATTTGAAAGTACCGATCCGCTTCCAGATAGTTGCCTTTTTTCATGTAGTACGACGCAGTTAGCATCAAAGCATCGTCAGCTAATGGGCCTGTAGGATCGTTCAGCCAAATTGCTTTCAAAGCGTTTTTGGCTCGACCACGCGTATCGAAGACGGGGCGACGTTCGTCAAAGAAATTCGGGATCAAACCGTAGCGGGCCGACGGCGACGATGAAGGCGGCGGAGGCGTGTTTCCAGCTTCAACCGTCTTTTCATCGCTAACCGTCTTGATGACGGACTTCGCGACCGGATCTGAGACCTCAAGCCAGATTTTTGCGATGTCAAACAATCGCTGGCTGGCGTCGGACACATACTTGGTGGAAGGATAGTCGGCGAACAGTTTGTCGTAGGCGTCCTGAGCCTTCGGATACTGTCTCATGGCGTAGTGGCATTCGCCCATGCGGAACCAGGCTTCTTCGCCAATGGACGATTCCGGATATTTCTTCGCGATCGACTTGTAGTTTTTCAGAGCCTGCGGGTACTGACGTTCGGTGAACTGCTTGCGAGCCAGTTCGACGGTTGCCATCGCTTCCGGTGAGAACTTCTCACCGCGTGTCAGAGCGTCTTCTTCGTTGTAGAAGGCTCGTTCCAGCGGCCCGCGAATTTTGCTTGTGCTAAGCACGTCTTTCGCCGCGAACAATCCTTCGCCACCAGACGGACGCAAAGAACGGCAGCCTGAGCAGACCGCCAGCAGTAGGCAGAGGCTCACACCGGCCAGCTTGTGGCGCGCAACAGGACTGATTGGTCGGGGCAAGTCCCGGCCGATCATCCCCGAATCCATTCGGGAGTTGTGCGTCCTGCGTTTATTCATGAGCTAAAACTGTAAGAAGCGTAGCGTGCCCGGCTTCCTGCCCAGCACATTGGTGATTGCGGACACCGCCAGTTTATGGCACTCCGCAGTTTGTTCTTTGGTAATTTTAATTCGGTCGGTCAAAGGGGAATCCGCATCGGCCAGTCGCCGCAGCACGGCAATCGATCCACCGGAAATGGATTTGCCGACGTATTCGTCACGACGGCATTCTGAACACAACAAACCGCCCTGACTGACCCAATGGGCGAACTTAGCGGTCGTTGCAATAGGGTCTCCACAAACACTGCAGCATTCGAGATTGGGAAACAGTCCCAAACGGCACAGAACGCCCACTTCAAACTGGACAATGACGCTGTTGTAATCGCTTTTCGGATCTGACAGTCTGGCCAACGTCTTCACAGACAGATCATATAATTCAGGATCAGGATCGAAATCTTCCGTTAAACAGCACAGCAAATCGGCCACGTAGTAGCCGCCATACAGCGAATTCAGGCTATTCGGAACCGGCGAAAAGCGACGGACCAACTGAGCCTGCGTGAGAATTCCCAGCGCACCGGAAGATTTACGGATGAAGACTATTCGACACTCAGAAAGCAGGTCAAGAGCAGCATCGAATGGGCCTTTGAGTCTTTTCGCCCCTTTTGCCAGAACGGCCAGCTTTCCGAATTCTTTGCTGAACAACGTGACGACTCGGCTGGATTCGCTGAAATCCGCCTGGCGAATCACGATGGAGTCTGCTTTATCGGTCGACACGGTTTCTCGTTTAGGTGGTTGGATTGAGGCCGAAAAACGCTGAATTTGCGTTCTCGGTGTGTGCGGCAGCGCTCGCTGTGGCAATGGTCCTGGGCTTTTGGGGTTGTCAGAGTGTAGCAACAAAAAAAACGCAGTCAGGCAGAAAGCCCGACTGCGGTTTCAGCTTTGTAGCTCAAACGGCAACTTTTAGAAGGTCAGAATCGCGTCGATTCCGAACGTCGTAGCCGTACTGTCAGGAGCGGCCAGTTTCCAGTCGTGACGAATCTCAGGCCGAACAATCAGGTTGTCCATCGGCTTGACATTCACACCAAACGTGGCGGCGTATTGAGAACGGCCTTCGTTCTTCCACCATTCGACTCGAGTTCCCAGGCCGACCTTTTCGCTGAGCGAGTAGATCAGATACTGGTTGATGCCGATATCGTCGTCCTTGCCGGGCGTCGTTGGGTCAGCATCGTGATCGTTGGTGCGAACAAGGTCACTCTGAATGACGTAGTTCAGGTCGTCTGTCAGAGCTGTGTCGATGACAATGCTGTGCGAATAGCCATTGCCACGCCAGCCAAGTTCTCCAGCCGTCGCGATATATGTGAAGGTGATGTTTTCACCGATACCGGTGCTGAAACCGCCAAGGAAGCTGCTGCCGTTGTTCAATTGATCGAAACCTGTGTCCCAGCCGGCTGTCCATCCACCGTACAACGTGACGTCGTCACTGGCGGTGTAGGTTGCCAACGCACCTGTGTGGGTGAAGGGTTCACTGTTGAACATCGTCAACGCATGGCTGTAGAAGAAGTTGTCCGGGGCGGTAACAACTTCGTAGCCGATCAGAGTATAGAAGTGTCCGATTTTGACACTCAAATCGCCAGTCGCAACTTCGCCGTAAACCTGTGGCAGTGCAAAGCCGTAGCCGGCTCCGCGAGTGAAGTCGCCACCGAAGTCGAATCGGCCAGGAGCGTTTCCAAACGACTGCGTCTGAGCCGCGTCGACACCGTACATTGCGTCAACTCGGAAACCCCAGTCCAGTCCGTCGCTGCCGTCAGCCACTTTTTCAGCGTACAACCAACCTTGATGCAGGTTGAACCGATGTGGGTGATCGTTGAAGGCGAGTCCTTCGTTCCGAGTGGTCGACAACGGAGTAATTCCGTTATGGTAACCCATCTGAATCCAGCCGCCGAACGTGATTTCGCCGCCGTCGTCGTCGGCACTGCAGCCTTCGCCACAGTAATTTCCGTCGCCATATTCGCCACACCCGAGGTCGCAGCCAACGGGAGCACTACATGATGAGTCGCAGCAACCGCCGGCGTCGCTGCAGCTCATCGACGCCAACTGATAAGTCAGTTGGTTGCCGTTGTTAGCAAAAAGCTGCTGGGTTCGAGCGTTGGCGCCACCTGTCGGGTAGATGTCTGCGGCAGAAGCGGTATTCATTGCCGCCGCTCCACCAAACAGGGCTACTCCCGCAAGGAGGCTTCTCCAAGATCGTCTGATCATTTTTACAATCCTTCGTATTGGTCCCAGAAAACCTGTGTGCCGCTTCCTCCCGAAAAAGCATTTCTCACTGGTCTTTGGTTGTTGTTGGTCGACGCCCGGAAAGAGTCACTGCATTCCGCCGGTTGTCGCCGTAACTTAGACACCGCACACAACGGTATCACACACTCAACTGCGTCTGGTATCGGCGGTTGCTGAAGGATTCGGCAAGAGAAGAAGGTGCATATCATTCACAGTTCGTGTGGAATTTTTTGAAGTCGTGCAATGAACGCGACAACCGGACAAGTCCTCGCTATCTTTCCTTAATCGCCATCGGCTGGTGGCAACACCCCGCCAGTCTGCGCGCTTATTGGGCAGTCGGGGGATTTTGCCCCTTCGCTGTCCTTGTAGCGGGCTGAGTTGCGGTCGTTTTTGCCGGTGGATCGGAACCGTTCAGAGAGAGCCCTATGGCCGGAAGTCGAAATATTCGACAATTTCTCCAGCTTCTAAAATCGTCTGGTGTTAGCTACCTGCCGACCGTCGTGCTGCCCGAAGTCACGGCTCGCCCGCGCATGGGCCAGAAGAAAGCAGCAAACCCACGCAATCCGGTGACGGCACTGGCAGACGCGACCAAGGCGAAAACAGCGGCGAAATTGCCAACCAGCGCCGATTTGCGGCCAGGTTCTGCGACGGCTCCGCCGCCGCTGGAGGCCACAAAAGCCGTGCTGGCTGAGGTCATGGAAACTGCTGAGCAGAAGCAGGACGGACTCTTGAAGCTCGCCGACATCGTTGCGAGCTGTCAGAGGTGCGAGAAGCTGGCCGATTCGCGTCGGCAAACAGTGTTTGGAGTCGGCAACCCGGACGCCGAAATTATGTTCATCGGCGAAGCCCCCGGGGCTGACGAGGACCGACAGGGGGAACCGTTTGTCGGAGCCGCCGGGCAACTGTTGAACAAGATTATCGAGGCCTGCGGCCTGCGCCGCGACGAAATCTATATCTGCAATATTCTACGGTGTCGTCCGCCCGGCAATCGCAATCCGCTGCCTCAGGAAGTCGCCAATTGCCGCGAGTTTCTGGACGGGCAGATCAAAATTGTGAACCCGACTCATATCGTCTGTTGGGGCACGGTGGCTGCTCAGAATCTGCTGCAGGTCACAGAGAGTGTGGGCCGGTTGCGAGGCCAGTTTTTACAGCACGGCGACGCCCGCGTTTTGTGTACCTATCACCCGTCCTACTTGCTGCGAAATCCGTCGGCGAAAAAGCAGGTTTGGGACGACATGAAGCTGTTCATGAAGGATCGTGGCGTCGATCTGGGCTGATCTCGCTAATCCCTAGATTCGTCAGCCCGTGAGTTTCCGCTCTTTGGGGCATCCATGCGAACTCGGCTGCGGTCCATGAAATGTGGCTTCGAGCCGCCGGAGGCCAAATCTTCTGCGGCGTCGATTTTTGCATCGGTCGCCGCGTCGCCAAGCAGCATACGCACGATGTCTCGGCGGTGCAGCAGGCCGACAACCTGATCGTCATGATTCACGACCGGTATGACGGAATTGCATGACGATCGGAACAGGTGAAGTACTGAAGTGAGTTCCGCGTCAGACCGGACGGATTCCACGTGTCGCGAAAGAACGCTGCCCACAAGGACCTCACGGTCAGAATTCGTCATCAGTTCGCGGATGACGGCTGATTCCGGCACAATGCCACACATCCTGCCGGATTCGTCTTCAGCCACGAGTACCGAGAAATTATGAGTCACCAGCAGCTCAGCGGCGTCCCGAAGGCGGATGGATTCCGAGACAATGGCGAACGAAGATTCGCGCATGAAGTCTGATACAGATTGCTGCTGCATGGGGGCGTGCTTCCAGCAGGACGGCCTTGATGTGATGATTCCTGGCCCGTCAGCGAAGCGACAATGCTTCGCAGGTGCAGGTAAAACCTACATTCGATTTCTGGGTCTGCGCGACCGCTTAACCGTTCTGAATCGAAAAGTGGATGGAATCTCGGTCACCATCCCCTTCTCTACTGTTCGTATCGGATCTATCGGCTCGGGGCTGGAGCCTGGGCGAGAAGGTTTCCCGCGGTTCCCCGTTTCCTTTCGGCGGAATCCGCGCGACATGCCTGTTTGGACTTTTGCCGGCATATTCCGCACAATTGCGACATGGCGGCAATGGAAAGTGATTCGAACCTGTCCGGAGGTCGCTGCCGGGCGAACTCGGCCGTGGGGTTCCTTAACTCAGTCCTGCAATAGTGTCTTTTCATCCTGTGAGTCTTCCAGATGATCCAATCACGTGCTGCTCTGTTGCTATCGATTCTGTGCGGTTCGTCATGCGGCTACGCGGCGACGATTACCGAATGCCAGGACATGCTCCGCACCGGGAAATACGTCGAGTGTCTTGACGCTGCTTCTGCCGCCGTCGATCGACGAAGCTACGGCGAAGAATGGCCCATGCTAAAGGCCACCGCCGAAACGCATCTCGGCCACTACCTGCAGGCGGCACAAACACTCGAAGCAGGAATTGCACGTTATTCCTGGAGCGTTCGGTTACGCATGCTGGCGTACGAAAATGCAACGACGCTGGGCGACACGGACCGCGCCAAACTGATGATTCAGGAACTGGAGCAAGTCGCTTCGGCCGCACCGTGGCGCTACACCGACGCTGACGATCTTGTTGCGTTAGGCAAAGCGGCCATCGTGATCGGTGTCGACCCGAAGGATGTGCTCGAAGGGTTCTACGGCCGAGCTCAGCGCAACTACAAGAGTCGTCCGGACGGTTTTCTGGCGGCCGGCCAGCTGGCGATCGATAAAGGGGACCTGGCACTGGCATCGGAAACTCTTCGGCCCGCCGCTGAACAGTTTCCAGACAACCCCGAGATCTGTTTCGCTTTGGCGACATCCATTCAGGCTGTGGAACCTGAGAAGGCAGCAGAACTGTGGGAGCACACGTTAACCGTCAATCCGAACTTTGCCCCCACGCAGTTGCACCTGGCGAAAAAACAGATTGACGCCGAAGACTACGCTGCGGCTAAGGAAACTATCAGCGAGGTTCACCGGATCAATCCGTGGCACCCGGAAGGGCACGCATTGCAGGCCGTCATTCATCATTTGAAAAATGATCCAATCGCAGAAGCAGTTAGCCACAGCCGAGCAATCGCGTTTTCGCCGCAGAGTCCTGCCATCGATTACCTGATCGGCGAACGATTGTCGCGCAAGTACCGTTTCCGTGAAGGCGCAGCATTTCAACAAATGGCGTTGCAAACGGACCCCGCTTTTCTGCCCGCGAAGACTCAACTGGCACAGGATCTATTACGACTCGGTGAAGACGAACGCGGCTGGAAGCTGGCCGATGGAGCTCAGAAACAGGACAAGTACGACACGACGCTGTTTAACCTGATGCAGTTAAAGAACGACCTCGACAAATTCGCGACACGCACCACCGATCAATTCGTCATTCGGATGAGGGCGTCTGAATCTGCTGTGTACGGCGACCGCGTGGAAGAACTGTTAACGACAGCGATGGCCGAACTTTCGAAGAAGTACGGGTACACGCCGAGTGAAAAAGTGGTGGTCGAAATCTTTGATCGTCCGGACGATTTCGCCGTGAGAACGTTTGGCCTACCCGATGTGGCCGGGTTCCTGGGCGTCTGCTTTGGAAAGTTGGTCACCGCCAATAGTCCGGCTTCGCAGCGCGAGAATCCGAACAACTGGGAATCCGTTCTGTGGCACGAATTTTGTCACGTCATCACGCTGCAGATGACCGACAACAAAATTCCTCGCTGGCTAAGCGAAGGCATTTCCGTGTACGAAGAACGTCAAAAAGACGATCGTTGGGGGCAACACATGTCGCCCGTTTTTCGGGTTCGAGTTCAACGAGGCAACGTGACTCCTGTTAGTCAGCTAAGCAGTGCGTTCCTGAATGCGAAGTCTGGTGACGACCTGAACTTCGCGTACTATGAATCGTCCATGGTGGTTGAATTCATTGTTCAGGAGTACGGCTTTGATGCGCTGATAGCGATTTTGAACGACCTGAAAACCGGCCTGACGATCAACGATGCTCTGGCCCGACATACCGGCGGACTCGCGGAACTGGATGCGGCGTTCGAAGATTACCTGAAGTCTGTGGCTGACAATTTTGCGACTGGCGTTCGTTTCAATGCTTCGTCTGAGGACGGAGCCGAACCGATCCCGGATGTCGAAGGGCTGGAAGATCCGAAGAACTATACGGCCGGGCTGAAACTGGCAGTGAGGTATGTCCGAGCTGGCGAAACGGATCGAGCGATTGAAAAGCTCCAGCAGTTGATCGAGCTGTTTCCTGATGACCGAAGCCCGAACGGTGCTCGCCCACTGTTGGCGCAGATTTACGAGCGTCAAAACGAAACAGCTCTTCAGATGGACGTGCTCGCCGAACACCTTCAGTATTCGGGTGATGACCTGGAATCTGCCATGAAATTGCTGACATTGCAGGTGAAGGCGGAGCTTTGGCCTGAAGCTGCGTTAACCGGCGAACTTGTCGCTGCCATCGATCCGCTGCAACCAGCGGCCATCAGAAAATTTTACACGGCCGCCATGAAGCAGCATGACACAGCCACCGCTCTGCAGGCGCTACGCGGGTTGCTGCAACTGGAACCGGCCGACGCACCTCGCACACACTTTCAGATGGCAACGCTGCTGACAGAAAAAGACCCGTCACAGGCAAGACGTCACGTGCTGCTCGCGCTTGAACAGGCACCTCGCTATCGCGACGCCCACAAGTTGTTGCTGAAGCTGACGGCAGCGGCTGACCCGGCCACACGACAGTAGCCAGTTGGTCAATTCGTCTGACTTGCTTCGGCCGCCTCCAGCTCTGTCAATATCCGACGATGTTCATTTGCCAAAGCGGTTTCGTCCAGTGCGTCGCAAACTTTCGCGAGCAACTTGCGAACGTTCTGACTCTGTTGCCGCTTGGGTAACGCCACAACCAGGTCGCGGCGAGCTTCTTCCCATCGTTTCATTGCAATCAGCACTTCAGCGCGAGTTGAGAGTGCGTCTGCGTTTTCGGGGACCAGTTGCAGCGTATCGTTGACGAGCGCTAAAGCTCGGTCGGCGTTTTCGTCACTTTGCCGAATCAGCACGATTGCCAAATTGTTGAGGACAAGCGGATTGCCCTTGTGCATCGAGTACGCTCGTTCCAGATGAAGCCTCGCCTTTTTGAGGTTACCCTGCTCTAACGCCAGAGTGCCCAATAGACTGTAGATGGGGGCATTTGCTGTACCTGTCGCCAGTAGCTTTGTCAGATATTCGTCCGCGGGTTTGGCGAATTTGCCGTTAGAAAACGCGAGCTTCGCGAGGCGTTCCAGCACTGCATCTCTCGCCAGCTGAGTGCTCAACGCTTCGTGCAGTAGCGCGATCGCGTCTTGAGGGGCGGCGAAACTATCGGCCTGCAACTGTTTGTCGAACATCGCGATCGTCGCGAGGGTAAACAGCCGGTAAGCTTGAAACAGATTCTTTCGTTCTGCAGTATCGACGGCTGCATCGGTGCCGGGCTGATCCACGCCAGCGGTGGCTGCCGCAGTGTCATCTTTGGGCACCGTATACTTTGTTAAAGCGACCTTTAAAACGTCTCGCGCTTCTTCCGCGCGCGATGCCTGGATCAATACATCGCCATAGCTGACGACTTCCACCAAACTAAGTTCGCTCTGTCGTGACTGAAAATCGGCCAGCAATTGTTGAGTTAGTGTTTCTGCCTTTTGCGTGTCGCCATTAGCGGCGTAGAGCCTCACCAGTTGCGGCTGCAGTTGCGGGTGTTCTTCGGCAAGCGGCTCGATTCGGCTAATCGCTTGTTCGAACTGCCCGGTGACCGCGAGTGCCTGCGAAAGGAGTTCTTCGTCTGCGACGGTCAGTTCGTCTTGTGCCGAAAACGTTTCGACCATCGGGGCCACGTCGGCTGCTGAGAGCGCGGCGCCCTGCGACGCCATTGCCAGTAGTGTTTGAGCGATTTGGCGATTGCCCGGTGCCAGCTGAATCGCCTTCACCAGCTGTTGAGTGCTGTAGTCGCGGTTGACGTGGGATTTCTGATATAGCTGCACCGCTATCTTCAGGTGCAACATTGCCAAAGCCTGCTGCAGTTCGGGGGCGTCGTTGAGTGACGGACACTCTTGTAATAACTCAATCGCCTTATCTGTCTCCTCAGCCAGCACGTATGCCCGGGTACGATTCAAATTTGCCTCGACGTCGTGCGGATCTTTCAGCAGCTGGTCCTGAAAATAGTCCGCTGCGTTCTTCAGGTGATAGTCGATCTGGTCATCACTGCGTTTCAACTGTCGCTGAATTTCAACAAGCTGCAGACCGAGAAACGGTGCGTCTTCGACGGCTTTTAGCAGGTGATCTTCCGCCGCCTTGATTCTGCCCTTTTTGAGATTGATCAGGGCCAGCAACCGATTCGCCTCAGCATTTTTTGGCTCGCCTTCAATTACGCGAGCCAGCTCCACTTCCGGATCGACTTCTGACAGCGGAAGCCCAGAATCCGCTCGCAGTGCCTGTTGTGCCAACCAGACTCGAGCCGGGTTGTATCCCAGCGGCCCTTCAACTGTGAGTTCGCGAATATATTCGAATCCCTGAGCTTCTCGGCCGTTTTCCATCAACTCCAGCGCTGACGCAAACTTGTAGCGTTTGTCGCTGGGCCGCAGTTCAACCAACGCCTGCAGATACAGGTTAGACTTTTCTACATCTTCTTCTCGTTGAGCCGCGACAACAGCCTGTTCATAATCGCGAACCAGCTCATTGCGAGGGGCTGATCGTAGCCACCATAGGAACGCAGAACCGCCGATAGCCAACACGAGGAACGGCATTGCAATCAACAGGCGATTGTAGTGCCGCGACAGGACCCAGCGTTCCAGAAATCCAACGATGAACCCAATTACGTATTTTGGGCGCAGGCATTCGACAACGCCTGGCAATTCGCGTTGTTCAGATGTGTCTTCGTAGTCGGGCATGGCTCGCGAAACGGTTTTCGTTCTGCTGGGAGTGTCGAAGGAGTCAGACATGTCGGCTTTGAATCCGTGAAATTACTTTTTGAAACATTCCCTGATCGGCTGGCTGGCGGAATTCGTTGGCCGCTACAACGCCATGACCTGCAGAGCCATCGTGCTGACGCAGACCAGTGCCGCTCCAGCCATTAGCATTGCACTTAGACCGGGGCGGATGCCGGGTTTGCGCTTGGGGGCTGACTGGCGTGGAGGACGCCAAAAGACTCTGTTCCACAGCACGATTAGCGGGTTCCTGTGAATCGAACTCACACCCATGCCTCGCGTATCGGGCACGGCAAAGAAGAAGAAATCCCAGAATGCGTCTGCGCTGAAGACCAGAAACGCGGCGGCCGCCAAAGCCGCATAGCCGATTGCATCGTGTTGCCACCCGGTCGACAGGTCGACCTGAGACTGTGACCACGCAACGGAAATGATGAAGATTCGCAAGACATTCATCAGGCCTGCACATGCGAAGCCGGTGCCGAGGACCAGGACAGCGTGCAACAATTTTCTGCGGTAGCCGCATATGACCAATGTCCCCAGAAACAGAACGGTGAACAGGGACTGCACGCCGCTGCATGCTTCTTCGACAAGGAACCGTTTGTCAGGGAATTCAATCACATTGCCTTGGCGCAGATGCAGAAAACCGAAGAAGTTCAGCAGGCGACTACCCACGCGAGTCGTCACTGTCTGTAGCCATGCGATGACTTCCGCGTCGTAGCCCAGCGGGATACGAATGGTGATGACAAGCAAAAGGATCAGGTATCCCAGCGAGCAATCGAATTCGTTATCTGCGTACGATCGGCTAACAGCGAAACACAAGACGACGGCGCCGACGTAAACCAGGAAGGGGCTGGGATACAGCGCTCCGGCAACCAGCAGTGCGACATCTAACGCCACCAGTGCTGAGTTGATCAGGCCCCATCGAAACGATCCGCGCACCGCTCGCTGATGAAACAGATACGCAAACGCCGCAAATGCGAATGGGAAGAATTGGTAGTATTCCAGCCGCCACAGCGTTTGACACTGCACGGCTACAAACGGCAAATGAGCCAAGCCCAGCAGCCCCAGCGCCACAAGGTGGCCAGGGAAGGGGCTTGATTTTCCGTCGATCGGTTCCGCTGCCATTTGCTTCATCCAGTTCTCTGCAAACGAATTGGCATGCTGACTACTCTGCGGAGCCAAACATCGCCAACATACTTAACTCAGGTATTGTTTCTGAGGGCCGCCGTACGAAGGCCCTCTTTCCGTTTTTTTCGCTGTCTCTGCATCCAGAGCAGCCCGTGAATAGGTTCTACCGCTGGATTCCTCAATGACTCAATCGTCGCCGACCACCGACTACAAAGCACTGTTGGTGCTTCATCCTGATGACAACGTGGCCGTCACAACTCAGTTTCTTCCTCAGAATGCAACTTGTGTTGCAGGTTCGTTGTCAGTCCGTACGCGTGCCGATGTGCCACCCGGCCACAAGGTTGCTCTGAACGAAATTGACACGGGTGCTCCGGTGATCAAGTACGGGCAGATCATTGGATATGCCACTACTGGTATTCAAGCCGGAGAATGGGTCCATGTCCACAATGTCGTGGCGACAAAGCCAGGATTGGACTATGCATTTTCGACACAAATCAGCCATCCCGCGCCATCAGGCACTGAACAAACGTTCCTTGGCTTCCGCCGCCGCAACGGAACCGCGGGAACTCGCAACTATGTCGCCATTATTAGTACCGTCAATTGTTCGGCGACAACGGCAAAATACGTGGCAAAGGAGCTGTCAGATTCCGACCTGTCGCAGTTTCGCAACATCGATGGAATTATCCCACTTGTCCACAAAAGCGGATGTGCCCTGGCCTTCGACGGCGACGACCATCGGCAGCTAAACCGCACCCTGGCTGGTTTCGCCAATCATCCCAATATCGGGGCGGTCATTGTGCTGGGTCTCGGCTGCGAAACGGCTCAGGCAACGCACCTTGAACGCGAACACGGACTGGTGCAACTCGGCGGCGCGTCGGATGCGCCGGCCGACCAGCCGCTGGTGTTGAACATTCAGGAAGTCGGCGGTGTGCGCAAGACAGTGGCTCGCGCTGTTGAAGTGCTGCGAGAACTACTGCCCATCGCCAATGACGTGCAGCGAGTCCCCATTCCGGTTAGCGAGCTGAAAGTCGCCATGGAATGCGGCGGCAGCGACGGCAACAGTGGCATTACGGCAAATCCTGCCGTCGGGGTGGCCAGCGACATGCTTGTGGCTCACGGAGCGACATCGATCCTGTCGGAAACTCCGGAAATCTACGGCGCTGAACACATGCTGACTCGCCGCGCCATCAACCGCGAAGTTGGTGAAGCGTTGCTGGACCGCATTCACTGGTGGGAAGAGTACGCTGCCAAACATGGCGGGTCGATCGACAACAATCCGTCCGTCGGCAACAAGAATGGGGGCCTCACAACGATTTACGAAAAGTCGCTGGGAGCCATCGCCAAAGGGGGCACGTCACCGCTGATGGCCGTGTATCGCTATGCCGAACCCGTCACTCAGAAAGGCTTCGTCATCATGGACAGCCCCGGCTTCGACCCGGCGTCGATCACGGGGAAAGTGGCCGGCGGAGCTCAGGTAGTCGTTTTCACCACCGGGCGAGGCAGTTGCTACGGCTGCAAGCCGTCACCCACAATTAAGGTGGCCACGAACACGCCGATGTTCGAACGCATGCGGGATGATATGGACATCAATGCCGGAGTGATTCTGGACGGGACGTCTGTAGAAGAAGTCGGTCAGCAAATCTTCGACCGCATTATCGCCACCGCCAGCGGCCAGCCAACGCTGAGCGAACTACAGGGGATTGGCGACGAAGAATTCTGTCCCTGGTTCCCTGGGCCAATCTTTTGAGGCGTGGGGCTGCCGGTCATCGGGAACCGGCAGATTCGGCAAACGCGGAAAAAACGGCACCATCGGAACAATCGTTACAGTTTCACAATTTGCCTGACCGATACTATCCACAAGATTGTCTCAATGCGCTCGGTCTGTCGTTACGTCACGGCATCGCGACCGAATCCGCAGCGAGGCGGAAAAGCCAGTAAAAAACTGTGGCTTCTGAAGGATAGATCAATGCGGATTTGGCACCGACTGAAAACACTTGTGCCGTTGCTACTCGCCGTCGCTCTCGGCGCAGAATGCCAGGCGCAATCGATGGGAGGGTATCCTTCCTACGGTGCTCCGGCATTTATGGCCGGTGGTGGCGACCCGTATCAAGGGGTACCACAATCATTTCAGTCGCACCCGATGATTTCCCCGTACGACCACGCGCTGGAACAGCATTTCAGCTCGGACGGCATCTGGTTTAAACGCATGCTTAGCGGCATGGGCCAGATGAACGACTACTATTTGAATGTGGACTACATCCACACCAGAAGCCGCACCATGGGGGGCACCGTCGGTGATGGCCGCGTTCCCACGTTCGACCAGCTCGATCTGCGGACGACGCCGGGCAATTTTCCAGACGCCCTGTTCTTCCCGACATTCCCGAACCACAACTCCGACAGCACGGGCCCTAACAAAAACAGTGGCATTCGTCTTAGCGGTGGTGTCGACAACCGACTGGGTTGGGGCTTTAGTTGGAATGCCACCTACAATGGAGAATCGACCGATGTGTTCGATACTCGCAAGAATCTCGAAGCCAACCGTCTGCACTTTATTGACGCATTGACGCTTGAGGCCACCGGAGGTGTGTCCGACGCAACACTGCCCAGCAATCTTCGCCACCTGGATCAGCGGAAGTTGATCGAAGAGCAGATTCTGAACAATCGTGTGTTCGATGCGGCCGACGCTGAGGTCTTTGGCGTGTTCGGAAGCACCTTCGAAGTTCTTGACCGATACCTGTATCCGCTTGGCGGCATTGGAATACAGAATGGGAATGGGATCGGCGGCGTCAGTCAATTGTTTGACCTCGACTATCGGATCGAGCACGAAATCAAATCTTACGGCGGTGGTTTCCACTTCAGTTCGTCGCCCATCTACGAAACTGATAGCTTCCGGGTTCGCCCAATCGTTGGTGGTCGTGTGTTCCGCATTATGGAAGCATTTAAGTTCTTTGGTGCAGACTCCGGCCTCGCCTACACGTTTAGTCAACCGAATAATCAGGACGACGATGGTGACGCGATCATCGACAACGTGGAAGAAAACGGAGCGTTGGATTTCACCGACCCCATCACGACAGACACCGAAGAGATTATGGTTCGATCGTTTGTCAACAACTACATTCGCAGCACGTTGACAGGTCCGGAAATCGGATTGGAATACGAACTGGGTGAAAAAGGTGGCGTCGCGTTCTCCGGCTCGACTCGGGTCGGTGCCCTGTTCAATGTTGAAAAGGCCAACCTCGAAGGCGACAACATCGGCGACACGTTTGCTGTCACGGTTGATCCAATCACCGGGCTGACAACGCGATCAGAGATGTTTGATACGTCGACCGACAATGGTCAACTGACTCTAAACGCTTTCCGAGACAGCAACGAGACGACTCACCTGTCGCCAATGTTCGAACAGTCGCTGAATGCGGAGTTGCCAATCTTCTCACACATTCCTGTGCTTCGAGATGTTTGGCAGCTGGAACACGCTCGCCTTCGACTGGGCTGGACTTACACCTGGATCGGCGAAGTGGCCAATCCAACGACTTCCATCCGCTGGGAATCGAATCCGCGAGCCGGAGTGTTCCCAAGCCTGAAGACGTCTCGCGGAGAGTTCTTCCAGAACACGTTCAACGCCGGTCTGAATTGGGAATTTTAGTCGCACCTGTGTCTCGGACCACAATAGCGGCCGCCGGGGATTGCTCTCGGCGGCTGCTTCGGCAAAACGACTACTTGCAAACATGTTTCGTTCATAAGCCGGAAGCAGCCAGCGGTCGGCAACGCACCTGCTGAGCGAACAGGTCCTTGAGCCGGTGCTTCTTCAAACGGAATGCGGTGCCATGATTCCGGGCGCCGCCTGTCGGCTTGAGGTGCATTCGAAGTTCAAGAATCACGTCGCCGGCTTCGATCAGCTTCAGCAGTGCTTTCACATCCGGCTTCGCACAATAGGTGACGGTTCGGAAGTGAAACTCTTCGTCTGCACCAGTCCCGCGAGTTTGGGCTGCGACGAACACTGCCTCCGACAGCTTCTCAGTCAATCGCTTCTGCAGAACGTCGAACTTCCAGCGACCGATGGCAGTTGATCCACGTAGAAAAAAAACGTAGCCCGCTTCACGGTCGACCACCAGACGTAATCCGGTGCTGTTCGGCTTGATTGTCACCGACTGATACCACGCCTGCCGACCGTTGTCGTCGATGTAGCCGTAGTCACGAATACGTTCGGCTGAGGTTTTGCTGTCGAGCCATTCTGGTTCCTTCAGAAACAGGTTCATTTTGTGCTGGTCGTCAAACCGCGTTTCGCCATCGCGGTACGCTTTGATCTCCATTCCCAACAGGTCACCGCGCGGTGAATTGTTTTCCTTGATCTGCAGCAGCGTTTCCAGCGTATAACCGATACCGGTTGAACCGGGCCTGAGTGTCTTCACGAAGCCGCGTACTGTCAGCCGGTCGAAGCGTTTCAGAAACTCCGCGAGTGCCTTACTATCGCGGATCGGCTGCGCGTGAGCAACCGGCTCGTCGGCGGCCGTGTTGCCGATCATCGCCAAGCTGATTGTTACGGTCAGCAGGGGGATCGGAAGGCAGGCGAAGTTGTTAGTCATCGGATTGCCCGTCTTGTGGAACTTGAGGCAAGCTACTGCTGGCGGAGAGCCCCAATTGCTGTGCCGCCACACCCGAATTCTGCGATTCACCGCCTCGAAATGACAGCGAAGCTGAAAATCTGCGAAAACCCCAGACAATTGGTGGCTGTCAGCGGATCTCATTGATCGGTTCCGATTCCGATCGTAGACTGTATTAGTGAATGCTTGAGCCTCGCAAAACTCGCCGGAGTCCCGAAATGACTGATGCTCCCAATTCCACATCCCTGCTGGGGCGCGTGCAGGCTAGATTGCAAATTGCGTCGGTCGCGAAAGCGCTGTACGGAGCCAGCCTGATTCTGTTAATTGCTGCCGTTGTCGCAGTGCTGGCCAGTCGGCTGCTGGGGCTGATACCTCGGTCCGAAGAACAACCGCTTTGGCTGCTGGCGATTCCCGCCGTAGCAGCTTTGGCAGCGGCCTTGTTTCATCGCCGAGTCGAACGGCAGGCGGCGGCTCGAGCGGTCGACGAACATGCGAAGACGAAAGACTTGTTCCTGACGCTGTCGTCGCTGTCGACATCCGCCGGTGAATACCAACCGTTGGTCACGACGTCGGCTGAGCAGAAAGCTGGTGAAATCGTTCCGGACGTTGTCGTGCCGTTTCAGTTTGGCGCCCGGTTGGCTCGTCTTGCCGGCGCGGCTGCGTTGCTGGCGATCGCCATTTTCTTTACGCCGCAGCTTGACCCCTTCGGCAAAGTGGCGGAAGCGTCGCGAGTTGACGAGCAGAAAAAGGAAATCGAAAACATCCGCAAAGAGGCGATGACGCGCAAGGATCAATTGAAGAAGGAAGCTTCACAGGCGGAAGAAGAAAGCGAAGAGATCGAAGCCCTGTTGGGCAAGATCAAAACGGACTTCCGCAAGATGCAGCCGAAGAAGATCGAATCGAATGCCAAGGTGCTTGATTCGCATCGCCAGGATCTGGGCGACTTGTGGAAGTCAGCCGCCAGCAATGAACAGCTACGACGCATGGTCAACCAGCCGATTTCCAAACAGCAACTCGGTGGTGCTCGCAATCAAAAGATGAACGACTGGCTGAAGGAACTGCAGGACGGCAACACGGAGAGTTTAAAAAAAGAACTGAAGCAGGCTCAGGAAACGATGAAGGCCATGATGGAGGCCAAGGATCCGGAAGAACGCAAAAAGCTGGCCAGCAAGATGCAGAAAGAACTTCAGGACCTGAAAAAGTTTGCCAACGACAAAGCTGGTTCCAAAGAACTGGCCAACGCCCTTAGTAAAGCAATGAAGTCGTTACAGGCCGTCAAAGATACAGACGGCCAAAAGGGTGAGAAGATGGAACTCAGCGAAGACGCCATGCAGGCGTTGAAGGAGTCGCTGGAACTATCCGAAAAAGAAATGGAACAGGTCGCTGACGCCGCCAAAGAACTTGAAAAACTGGACGAAGCCCTGGCGACGTTGCAGAAGGCACAACAGTTGAATCAAAAGGAACAGCTTGACGGCAGCAAGTGCGAAGGCTGTGAGACCATGGAAGATTATGCCGAGCTATATGCTCAGCTAAATGGTGGTCAAGGTGAGGGCGATGGAGAGGGAGACAAAGACCGCAACGAGGGAGGCGGGGGCGGCATTGGTCGCGGAGGCGAAACTCCGGAAGACAATAGTGATCCGGAAGGCTACAAGACTGAAAAGGAAAAGCCGCAGATTCAGGCCGGAAAGATTTTGCTGTCGATCAAGACCAAAGAATACGCCGAAGAAAAAGATTTTGATCCGGACAAGATGAGGGAATATCAAAAGAGCATTAGCTCTCTGAAATCCAGTGTCCAGTCCGCCATCGATGCGGAAGAAATTCCCCCGGGCTACACCGACAACATCAAGGGCTACTTTGACAACATCGAAAAAGTGGACCCAAAGTTGAAGTCAAATTGATCGAGACGCTGGGTACCTCTGCTGATCCGGACGCAGTGGGTTTCCCCGGGAATCCCAACATGTCATGCAACCATAGGAACTCTGGCGAGTCTCACTATGAGACCCTGCAACTGAACCACGAAAGACAATACTATGGCATTTAACGCCGTCGTAAGACAGGACGGGGAATGGTGGATCGGCTGGGTCGAAGAAGTTCCCGGCGTGAATTCACAGGCTGAAACGCGCGAAGAGTTGCTGGAGAACCTTCGCGAAGCTTTGGGTGAAGCATTGGAGCTAAATCGGGAAGAAGCACGCAAGTCCGCTGGCTCACCCTTCGAGGAAGTATCGATCGTTCCATGAAACGAGTGGATCTGCTTCGACATCTCCGTGATTGCGGCTGCGAGTTGATCCGTGAAGGTGGCAAGCACTCATGGTGGGGCGATGCGGGGCGCGGTACCAGATCAGCGGTCCCGCGACATCGTGAAATCTCCGAGATTCTGGTGAAGAAGATCTGCCGCGATCTTGGTATCCCCCAGCCCTGACCCTGCAAAGGAATCCAAACCATTCGACGCTTTCTTGCCATCGCCCTGCCCCTTGCTGTCGGTTTCGCCATCCTGCGGTTGACCACGCAACCGGATCACGATGGCGCGCAACTGGTGGTGTATTGCGCTCATGACGCAACGTATGCTGAGCAGATTATTCAGCGTTTCGAACAGGAAACTGGTTTCAAGGTCGACGTCCGTTTTGATGAAGAAGCCAATAAGTCGCTGGGCCTGACCAATCTACTGATCGCCGAAAAATCAAAACCTCGCTGTGACGTGTTTTGGAACAACCAGACCCTTGGCACGATTCGTCTAATTTCTGAGGGCGTACTGGAACCCTATGACAGCCCGAATGCCGATCGGATTCCGTCTGCGTTCCGCGATGAAGCCGGTTACTGGACCGGCTTTGCAGCGCGGCTGCGAGTGTACCTCGTCAATACAGACAAAATGCCCGCCACGGAAGACGCCATCAACGCAGCGATGGCGCGTGAGTCCCTTAATCGAGTGACGATCGCTCAGCCGCTGTTTGGCACCACGCTGTCCCATTATTCCGTGTTGGCCGATCAGTTTGGGATGGAAGGCCTTATTGAGTGGCACACAGATTTGCATCAACGAGGCATCCGGGAAGCACGAGGGAATTCGATGACCAAGGATCTGGTTGCAGAAGGTGTGTGCGACCTCGGCTTTACCGACACGGACGATGCGTTCGTCGCGATAGACGCGGGACAACCTGTGGCGATGCAGCCGGTGAGGCTTAGTAATGGTCAGGTCATCTGCCTGCCTAACTCTGTGGCTTTGATCCGCGGGGCACCTCACCCGGAAGCCGCGAAGCAGTTCATCGACTTTCTGCTTTCGGAAGAGATCGAACTGTTGCTGGCGAAATCCAAAGCGCGTCAGATTCCGCTGGGGCCCGTCGACGAATCAAAATTGTCCGAGGAAGTCATTGAGCTAAAAGCGTGGGCGGCTGATGGAGTCGATCTGACGAAAGCGGCCGAGGCGAATCAGCAAGTGCTGGACTGGTTAACGGCGGAGCACACGGGCCAATGACGCTGCAGGCCGTTCTGGCATGGTCCATCGGTCGCGCACTAATTATTACGACATTGTCGTTACCGCTGGCGTTGTTGGTCTGGCGGTGGGTCGCTTCGCAATACCGTTCACCGCGCGTTCGACATTGGTTGTGTTTCGTGGCGCTGCTGCCGTTGTTCGTACCGGATCTGTTGGTCGGATTTACGTACTGGCTGACGTCGGCGAATCTCGTTCACAGCGTGGCGGCAACCGAAGGGCTGTATGCGTTGTTGTTGCTGTTTCGGACCATCGCACTGCAGACGGCGGTGGCGTTGATTCTGCCGGCGTCGGTGGTGAGTCCAGAGGCACTGCATTCGTGGCGGTTGCTAAAGAATACGTCGCTCGGTAACGGGATTGGTCAGGCTTCCGAATCTCAAACCGAAGCGCCGCCGGCTTGGCGAGTTCCACTCAGAAGCAATTTTGCATGGTGGCTGCAGTGGGTTCGATTGTTGTTGATCGGGCCGTGGCGAATGCCGTTGGTCGCGTGGATTGGCGGTGCCCTTCTCTGCTTCCAGGAATTCGAAACGGCTGCTTTGCTGCAGGTGGATCGCCACCCGATCGTCTTCACCGTGTGGCTGTTTGACGCTCACGCAGCGGGCGAATCACTGACGACATCACTCCGGATGGTGAGCCGGTCAATCTTCTTTCAGCTCACCTTGCTGCTGCCGGCGATTCTGTTGTTGCGAAGCGGCGGCCTCGGTCAGTCACGTCAGCGTACAACGCCTGGTTCTTCGGAAAATGCCGTTGTGACGTGGTCCGCTTGTGGAATTCTGTTTGTGAGTCTCGCCATCGTTCTGGCGTGGCCGGTGATCCAAAACGGACAGCAATTCGTTTCGGGTTTTCGAAGCCTGATCGATCAGGGGGCTGTGTGGGCGAGGAGTGAACAGATTCTGATTTCCGTACTGGTGGCAGCTCTGTCTTCAGTCGCCGCCCTGCAGATCAGCGTTGGCCTGCGGTCGTTAAAATCTCGATGGCTGACTCTGGCAGCGATACTGCCGGGGCTATGCGGCGCGCTGGTGTTAAGCCTTGTCCTGCTGGCGGCGTTTCAGCTTCCGGTTTTGCACGACGCCTATGACACGTGGCTGCCGATGTTGTTAGGGCAGACATTGCTGATCCTTCCGCGAGCCTTCCTGCTGGTCGTGTTGCTGGAAGTGACGTCGTCACCGTTTGCTCTGCATTCGGCCACGTTGATGACTCGTTCTTCCGATAATCGCGTCGCTGGTCAGGGGCGGCACGTGCTGTGGCGGTTGAAGAATCTTCGCTGGCTATTGGCCACCGCTGTGTTGACACACTGGTGCCTCTGGGACGTGACAACGACCGCCACTTTGCGACCTACGCGCTTCGAACCCATCATCAACCGGCTGTATAATGAAATGCACTACCGAAGCACGGAGACCCTGGTGGCGATTACCGCGCTGACGCTGTTGATCCCTTTTGTTGTTTTCGTGGTCGCGGCCATGGCGTGGAAATTTGTCTCAACAAGAAGCATCGTCGATGGCTGATTTACTCTGGAATTTAAGAGACGTTCGACTGAAAGGCGATAACGCCGATCGGCTGAAAAACGTCTCGATCGACGTGATGGCCGGTGTGACGGCAGTTGTCGGACATTCCGGGGCTGGCAAGACTTCGCTGCTGAATCTGCTGGCGGGGCTTGAAAAGCCGGATGCGGGGCAGCTGACGTTCGTTGGGCGGGAAGCCGATAGTTCGGCCTTCAGTTTGCCGCTTTTCTGGGTGCCTCAGGATGGCGGCTTGTGGCCTCACATGACCGCCCGGCAGCAGCTGGCCGCGGTCACTGCTTCTGCAGACCGCGATTTGAAAGCGGGCGACGACGGAGAATCGGGCAATCCGATAGACAAACTGCTGAATGATTTTGATCTGCTTCACCGCAGGGCTGCGTTTCCCTCAGAATTGTCGAAGGGCGAGCAGTCGCGGCTGTCGGTGGCTCGGTGTCTGCTGGCCAACCCGGCAGTGATGCTGATGGATGAACCGTTTGCTCACGTGGATCCGGAGCGGCGACCAAAGTACTGGGCCATCGTGCGGCAACATCTGGAAACTCAGGCTGCATCGCTGGTGTTTGCGACTCATTCGCCGGATGATGCGATGCGTGAATCACAATACGTGATTTGCCCCGATGGCGGGCGAGTGATTTTCGCAGGACAGACGACAGAATTTTACGCTGACAAGTTGTAGCTTGATTTCACTAAAGTCGAGCCATGCTGCTGCCAGAATACGGACAACCATTCATCCGCAACACGGCAATACGAACCGTAAATGTCATTGCAACGTTCCAAATCTTCAACAAAGCAACCAGCGAAGCCTGGGGATCGCACGTTACTGCGCCAAACGTGCCCGGCCGTGGAGATGGAAGCCATAGCGGAGATGCAAACTACATCTGTGCTCGACAGCAAACGGTCGATCTGGCTGTGGATGGCGAGCATGTTGCTGTTGGTCGGGTGTCAGGACGCGGCGACAGACACCTTTCCGATTTCTCAATTCACCACCTGGCCAGTGCCAGCCGATGGGACGCGAATTCCAGCCCCGCGATCTCTCTACGCCGACAAAGACGACACCGTTTACGCGTTGGATGATGCTGGTCGAGTTTTGATTTATTCGGCGCAGGGTGAGGTGCTGAATACGTGGCACATGCCGGACTACGAAGCTGGACGTCCGGAAGGCATCATTAAACTGCTGGACGGGCGCATTGCCGTCGCGGATACGCATTATGATCGAGTCGTCTTTTTTCATGCAGACGGCACGTTGGAATCGATGATTGGTGAGAAGGGAACGGAGCCCGGGCAGTTCGTATACCCCGTCGCGATTACTCAGGATCCCGACGGGTTTTTGTATGTTGGCGAATACGGCGACAAACAGCGAATCCAGAAATTTACCTCGACCGGCGAATTTGTCACTCAGTTCGGCGAACATGGAACAGGACTCGGGCAGTTTCAGCGGCCCAGCGGAATTGTGTGGAGCAACCAGACCGTTTACGCTGTGGACGCATTCAATAATCGAATTCAGGTGTTCAGCGATTCCGGGCACTTTCAGGGAGTTCTGAAATTGCCAGACGATTTGGCGGCGTTTGAGTTTCCTTATGATGTTCGCGGCACCTCCGATGGGCGGCTATATGTGATAGAAAACAAGGCCGCTCGGCTGACAGTATTAACCGAAGATGGAAGTTTCGTCGGCCGGTACGGTCGTCCAGGACGCGGGGACGGAGAATTCTTCAACCCGTGGAGTTTGACAGTTCTCAGTGACGGCCGCATTCTCGTCGCGGACACGGGGAATCACCGGATTGTGGAGTTAACGCCGTGACGAATTGGCTCAACAAGACGGCCCGCCGAATTTTTCCCCCGGCTCGAAGACCGGTTGGATGGAAAGACGCTCGACCACTGATTGCCTTCCTTCTGGTTGCTGCGGCGATCCTGTTATTCCTCGTCTACGGAAGCAGTGCGTCCCCCGGCAACCGTCGGTGGTGGTGGCTCTATCTCGACTCAATTGGAGGCACCGTCGAATTTAGTTATCCGTGGGCGTTCGCATTGCTGTTGGTCACGCCGTGGATCTGGTGGATGCAGGTGGCCGGTTATTCGGGGCTGCCTGTCAGCCGCGGCAAGCTGGCGCTGCTAGTGCGGCTGTCGCTGACAGTGCTGCTGATTTGCGTGCTGGCTCAGCCGCGAGCCGTCAAGACCAGCGATATCGTGTCTGTCGTCTTCAATGTCGATGTGTCCGATTCCGTCAGCGACGCGAAGGACGAAGCTCTAGCCATCGTAGCGGGCGCGGCCGCTATGAAGCCGCCGAAAGACGAAGCGGGCATGGTGGTCTTCGGACGTACTCCCGCCGTCGAATATCCGCCACGCGAATCGTTTCCGTTCGAAAAGTATCTGAACTCGCAGGTCGGCAAAGACGCAACGAACCTGGAACAGTCGCTGTCACTAAGTGCCGCGATGCTGCCGGAAGACAATCGTTCGCGAGTCGTCCTGATCAGTGACGGCACAGAAACGCTTGGCGAATTGAAGCAGGCCGTAACAGAACTACAGGCGCGAGACATTCAGGTTGATGTCATCCCGATTACGCATCTGGATGCTCAGGACAAGGAAGTGCTGCTGGAACGCCTCGACCTGCCGCGTTTCGTGAGACTCGGCGAAACCTACGAAGCGGCCACAGTGTTGACTTCGCTGCAAGCCGGTTCCGGCACGCTGGTGTTGTCGCAGAACGATGAAGAGTTGACTCGGCTGCCAGTCGAATTCAAACCGGGCAAAAACCGTTTCGCCGTTCCGATCAAAGTGGATGCCCCCGGCTATTACGAATATGAAGCCAGAATAGAGGTCCCCGCCAGCGAAGATGCGCGTGTGGAGAACAACGCGGTTCGAAACTATTTGTATATAGAAGGCCCAGGGCGAGTTCTGATTGTCACCGATCCGAAAGGCAATCCGAAGGAATGGCGGTACGTGAAGGAAGCTTTGGAACAGGGTGAGCGCGAAGTCGAAACAGTAACCGCCACTGAATTTCCACTCGACCCACTTTCGCTGATGCCATACGACGCGATCGTGTTCGCCAACGTCCCGGCCGACACGCTGTTTGCGACGCAAATCCAGGCGGTTCATGACGCCGTCCGGAACCTGGGCATTGGGTTCGTTATGCTCGGCGGGCCCAACAGTTTTGGGCCCGGAGGCTACCAGAATTCGCCGATTGAAGACTGCCTGCCGATTTCGATGGAGATCAGCAAAAAGAAGATTCTGCCAAAAGGTGGGTTGGTCATCATCCTGCACACCTGCGAATTTCCGCAGGGCAATTCGTGGGCCAAGCGGATCACCAAAGAAGCGATCCGAGTGCTGAACTCTGAAGACGAAGTTGGTGCCATCGGTTACGGCATGGGTGGCAACGAATGGATTTTTGAACTCACACCTGCCGGCAATTATTCTGAACTGGTGACGAAGATTAATGGAGCTCAAATCGGCGACATGCCGGACTTCACCAGCACGATGAAGATGGGACTGGAAGGTCTCAAGAAGAGCGACGCGTCCAGTCGGCACATGATTATCATTTCTGATGGCGACCCGCCGATGCCGCCGCCGTCTGCGATTCAGGAATTCATTGATGCTCAAACGACGATTTCCACCGTCGCCGTGTTTCCTCATGGTGGGCGAGACACGATGGTGCTGAGTGCTATCGCCAGCCAAACGGGCGGTCGCTATTACTTTCCGCCCGATCCTTCTCAGCTGCCGTCGATCTTTATCAAAGAAGCCAAGACGCTGCGGCGCAATCAGATTCAGAAGCGGACGTTCACACCGATGCTGATGAACAACGATCCGATCTTCCGAGACATCGGAGGTCTGCCGCCGCTGCACGGTTATGTACTCGCTTCAGAAAAGGAAGATCCTCGAGCCACTATATTGCTGTCTGCGCCACCCAAAGAAGGCGACCTGGTGGCCGATGATTCAGACGTCGATCCGATTCTGGCCACATGGCGTTACGGCCTGGGAGCCACCGCCGCTTTTACGTCCGACCTGACTGATGACTGGGGCAAGGATTGGGTGAATTGGGATCAATTCCAGCAAATGTTGACTCAGTTGATGACGCGAGTTAGTCGAGTTCGGCGCGAACAGTTTTTGCGAGTCTACACGTATGTTAACGGAAACGAAGGCGTGGTTGTGGTGGAAGACTTTCACCCCGAAGAATCCATGCTGGATATGAACGTTACGGTCACATCGCCCAACGATTTTCGTTACGCCGGCCCAGTAAGGCAGATTGCTCCCCGGCGCTATCAGGCAACAATCCCGCTGCAGGGACAAGCTCGGTATCAGGTGCAGATTTCAGCGGAAGGTGGCGGTCGCGAAGAGATTGCCTACGGCGGCTTCATCGTTTCGTATTCACCCGAGTACCTGCGTTTTGAAGCGAACCCCATCGTGCTGCGGGATATCGCCGAGCAAACAGGTGGCGAAGAAATTGACCCCGGTCTATCGCCGGAAGAACTTTCCAAATCCATCTACGGTCGCCGTAAACCGAAGCGTAGTTCGCGTTCCGTGTTCGACTGGTTTCTGATGGCGCTGGCTTGCATGATTCCGCTGGACGTGGCTATTCGTCGAGTTCAATTGGATCTTTCCTGGGTCCGCAAGATGTTCGGGGGCCGCAAGTCAGAATCGACGGCGACCATGGGCGCTCTGCTGCAGAAAACGGAGGCCGTTCGTTCGACGATGACCGGACAAAAAGACAAAGCGACGCCTCGACCGAAACCGCCCGAACGCCCAATGCAGCCACGTTCTGTGCCACCCACTTCTGCAAAACGGCCAGCACAAAAAACGGACGAGGCCACTCAACAGGCACCGCCTGAGCCGGAACCGTCCACGGACGATGGCAACACCACGTCAAGGCTGCTGGCCATGAAGCGGCGGCGTGAACAGGAGGGCGATGATGAGTGAGCCAGCGACGCCGCACATTCTACCTCTCCCCAGCGAAGCTGAGGGGGAGGTCGGACGAGCGAAGCGAGGTCCGGGAGGGGGCCGTGTGAACGGGAGACGCGACCAGCGAAATCACCTGTCACCTACGCTCGGCCCTCCCCCGATCTAGCTACGCTCGATCGACCCCTCCCGCAATAAATTGCGGGAGGGGTTGATGATATGCCCGTTCTTGGCCGCGGGAACAACGTAGATAACAATCACCTTCACCAGAAATTCAAGCCGACATGAATCACACTGCGACTCCGGAAGAGCTTCAGACCGAAGCCGATCAGTTTAAGACCGAATTCCAAACACTCCGCGATGCCATCGGCCAGGTGATTGTGGGGCAGGAAGGAGTGGTCGAAGCAACTTTGACCGCGATCCTGTGTGGCGGCAACGTTCTTCTTGAAGGCGTGCCGGGGCTTGGCAAAACCGAATTGGTGAAGGCGCTGTCGCGCGTGTTGAAACTTCACTTCCGCAGAATTCAGTTTACGCCCGACCTGATGCCTGCCGACGTGATCGGCACCAACATGATGACCGCCGACGAAAGCGGGAACTACCGGTTCGAATTCCGTGAAGGACCGATTTTTACTCAGTTGCTGCTGGCGGACGAAATCAACCGAGCCACTCCGAAGACTCAGTCAGCCCTGCTGGAAACCATGCAGGAAGGCACGGTCACCACCGGCGGGCAGACGTACCATCTTGATCAGCCTTTCTTTGTTCTGGCGACTCAGAATCCCATCGAACAGGAAGGCACGTTTCCACTGCCCGAAGCCCAACTGGACCGTTTCATGTTCAAGGTTGTTGTACCGTTTCTGAATCGAGCGGAGCTTAACGAAGTCGTCAGCCGGACGATCCTGCGGAAGCATGTTGATGTGGAAGCAATTTTGGATGGTCCACGCATTCTGCACCTGCGGACCGTGTTGGATCGAGTTGTGGTGAGCGACCCGATGAGGGACTACGCCTGCCGACTTGTCCTGTCGACTCATCCGGATTCTGAGTACTCGCCGGAAGGTGTAAAGCAGTTTCTAAGATGGGGCGCCAGCCCGCGAGCCGCCCAGGCTCTGATCCGCGCGGCTCGCGTGCGAGCTTTAGGACAAGGGCGTCCGCACGTGGCGTTTGAAGATATCAAGCACTTCGCCGCCGAAGTTCTGCAGCACAGAGCGTTACTGAACTATGACGGCCAGGCCGAGAACATCGCGGTGGCCGACCTGATCAAGGAATGCGTCAACACACTCCCGACGGAAGCGTAGAACGACGTGCCGGATACGCCCAAACAACTCACATCGCTGTTCGACAACAAAACGCTGCACCGCATCGAAAGAATGCGGCTGAATCCCATGCGCCGGTTGACCAACCGCAGTCGTGGCGAGCACCTTGCTGGCAAAGGCGGTCGTAGCACGGACTTCGCCGATTATCGAGACTACGCGTCTGGCGACGACCTCCGGTATGTCGACTGGAATATCTTCGCGCGGTTGCATCGACCTTACATCAAACAGTTCCTGCATGAGGAGGAACTTCATGTCGTGATTATGGTGGATGCCTCGTCGTCGATGCTGTTCGACGACAAGCTGCTGAAGGCACGCCAACTGGCCGCAGCATTCGGAATCATGGGCCTGCTAAACGTTGAACGAGTCAGCGTGTACGCGGTTCATCAGCAGGAAGGGCAACCGTGGATGTTGCCGCCAGGAGCCGGGCGGACTCGTATTCGCAAGCTGTTGCAGTTTTTGGACAACATCGAAGGCGGCGGCAATGTTCCGGTCGAACGAGCGATCGAAACGATGCTGCGTTTCCATCGTGGACGAGGCATCGCCATTCTGCTGTCGGATTTTCTGACGTTTGCCGATTTGACTCGCAGCATGAATATGCTGTTCAGCAGCGGCCTGGAAATCTGGGGGCTGCAGATTTTGGGCGATTCGGAAATGAATCCCAATCTGGAAGGCGACCTCAGGTTTGTCGACAGTGAAACCGGTGAGACACTCGACATCACCAACGCGGGCGAATTGCTGAGTTTGTATCACGAGCATCGGGCGTGGCATGAGGAGACACTGCATCAGCAGTGTCGTCGTCGCAACGGCAGATTCGCCACCATCAGTTCGGCAACGCCGCTGAATTCCGTTTTGTTCGACACGCTAAGTCGACAGGGATGGGTGCTGCGATGACATGGCCGAGTTTCGGATTCCCGATTGGAGCGTGGTTCTTCCTGTCGCTCATCCCGTTGGTGATTCTTTACTTCCTGAAGCTGAAGCGGCCTCGGCTGGAAGTTCCGTCGCTGGCGTTGTGGCAGTCGGTGGTGAATGATCAACGAGTCAATTCACCGTTTCAGAAATTTCGGCGCAACCTTTTGTTGTTGCTGCAACTGCTGTTGCTGATGCTTGTGATTCTGGCATTGATGCAGCCCTTCATCAGTGCGGGACCGGAAACGGCAGAATACCTGCCGGTACTGATCGACTGTTCGGCCAGCATGTCGTCCAAGGTTGATGGTTCAGACAAAACTCGCCTGGATCTTGCCAAAGAACAGGTGAAGGCGATGATCGAAAACCTGCGTGGCAGCGGCAAGATCGCTCTGTTTTCATTCGCCAGCGGCGGGCGACGTCTGACGGAATTCACCGACGACGCTCAGATCCTGATGCGCGCACTCGATCGAGTGCAGCCGACTCACCGCGCCAGCAAGCTCGACGAAGTTTTGCGCATGGCCGAAGCGTATGCTCGCACGTCGCCAATCGAACGGGTGACGGTGATCACGGACGGCAATCTGAAAGATCGAGTCGACTTCGAACTGCCGTTCACGCTGGATATTCAGCGAGTGGAAGAGGGTGGCGATAATCTCGGTATTACAGAAATGAACGCTCGCCGCAGCGGACCGGAAAGCTGGGACATCTTTGTGCGAGTTGGCGGGTCGACAGCAGAACCAGCCTTCGGCGATCTGACACTGAAGATGGACGGCGAAGTGGTGGGCCGCGAAACGGTTTCGGCGTCGAAGGGGGATTCTGAACGAGTTGTGTTTTCCATCGACGCAACTGACACGACTTTGCTGCAGGCAACTCTGGCTCCGACCAATTATGATTCGCTGGATGTCGACAACACAGTCTGGCTGACTCTGCCGAAACCGCGTCCGCTGAAAGCCTGGACATCGCCGGAACTGTATTCCTGGCAGCATGCGTTGAGTGTTCAGGCAGAGGTGGAGGTCGACAGTCAGAAGGAACCGTCTGCCGCAGAATACGATTTGATCGTCACGGACGCAGAAGATCTGCAGGGATCGGAAGCTCCGATTGTGATCTACAACGGCGTGATTCCGGAAGACGTCGCAGACCTGGTTTCGGTAGGCGATGTAGACGTCGATGATACGCGCGTGCAAATCGTCGATTGGGTCAGCACCGCTCCGCTGCTGCGGCACGTGCGGTTGCGAGACGTGCAGATTGGCCAGAAAGCTCGCTACGCAGAAAACGCGACCGCTTCAAAGCTGGAGGAACGCGGCTACGAAGTCCTTGTTCACGGAGCCGAAGGCCCGCTGATGCTACAGAAGCGGCAGGGGCTGGAAACCAAATACTACTTCCTGTTTCACACCGACCGTTCCACCCTGCCCTATCGCATCGCGTTTCCGATTCTGGTTTCCAACGTGATCGAATCAGCACTCCAGCGAGCGTCTTTGTCGGAAGTCAACGCCGCTCCGACGGGTGTGCTGCCACCGTTGAACCTTGAGCCGGAACGTGAGTTCACTGTTCAGGGGCCCAACGGCGAAGCGGACACGTTTCGATCCACCGCCAGTGGTTTGTTAACCGGCGTGCAGGCGGAAGTCGTCGGCAAGTATGACATCAAAGATGGAGCCGACGTTGTGGCGTCCATTGGCACAGGCCTGCTAAGTGCTCTGGAAACGTCGCTGGAATCGGTCACCGAATTGCAGTTTGCCGAATTGACCGTCAAGACCGACGAAACGCAGATGATCGATTCCGACCAGCAACTCTGGTGGGTGTTGGCGGCTCTGGCGTTCGTGCTGTTGATGGTGGAGTGGTGGTACTTCCAACGTGACAAGACGGGAGTTACCAAATGAGTTGTGGGTGTCTCACAGATCCAGTTGCGATTCTTCACCCTCCCGCACAGAGACAGCGCGGCTGCGGGATTCAGGATTGGCGGTATCCCAGCACCTCACCCAGCGTAGCGTGGGGGGAGGTCGGACGGAGCGAAGCAACGTTCGGGAGGGGGCCGGGCATGTCGGCGCGCTGCAGTCAAGCCGCGCGGGTTGCACAGACGCCCCTCCCCCGAACATCGCTGCGCTCGTTCGACCCCTCAATTGACTGCGGCAGTGAGGGGACGGATCTGCCTGACCGCGCCTGCAGCACGCACCGGCTGCGCGGATGTGCCACCTGGCTGTTACTTCTACTCGCTGTGTTCTGTTGCACAACCGCGCCGGCCGTCGCTCAACCCGATCGACTGGTCAGTCTGAAGCTTGAACCGCTTTCGATCCGTGGCCGATCCAGCAGTGTGATCCCTTTGCAGATTAAGTTGGAATACAACTCCAACCAGATCCTGGAAGGGGATCTGGTTATGGAAGTTTACAACAGCAATCCGACCGACGCCGACCTGATGGCGACCATCCGTTATGAAGGCATCGTGTTGCAGGGAACGGACTACATCTTCAACACAGTGCTGCCGCCGTTCGAACATTCGCACAATCAGCAATACATGATCACCTGCTGGTTCGATACGCCCGAAGGTCGATTGTCGCTGTCACGCGATCCGGACGATCCAGCGGAACCTCATGAATTGCTTTCGATCGGCGCGTTCGAACGCGCCACACTGGTGTGTTCGGTGTCGGGACGACGCGACTTTCTGAAACCGTCTAAACAGCGAGCGTTTCTGGACAGATCGCTGTCACTGGAACCTTACAGCCCAAATCCAGGTCCCGCGCCCGCCGCCGATCAGCAGCTCAATCGTCAGCGAATCCTCGATACGCAACGCGTGCAGAATTACGCCTGCAGTTGGAACGTCTACGAACTGCCGGGAGATCCGCTGCATCTGTGTGCATTCGACATCGTGCTGCTTGCTGATAATTCGTTGAGTCGCCTGGAAGACGGCCAGATGGAGGCGCTATTAACCTGGGTGAAGGCAGGAGGCAGTCTGTGTGTGCTGCCGGATGACAACCGCTTACAGAAACCTCACCTGCTATTCCTGCAAACGCTATTCGAACGTGCTGAGGACCCTGACCTGCATCTAAGCATTACGGACGATGGCAACCTGCTTGTGATCAGCGACGAAGAGGCTCCCGTTGTCAACCGCCGGTTTGGGTTGGGGCGAGTGACATTGCTGCCGGACGTTGAAGATCTGCCCGAACGACTTTCCGGCGCGGATTTGGGCAGTGTGGTCGGGCACCTGTTTAAGGTGCGGAGCAACTCTGAAGTCTTCGACGGGGAACAATGGGGCCAAAGTTCACTCGACGCACTTTTGAAGGCGCGAGGCGCCGTAGTGAGGAAAGACCGCAATGGGTTCTATCTACAGTACAAGAATGGTCGCCGATCTTCCGGCAGCTATTGGCGTGCGACGTCGCGAGAAGACCTCGCCGCCCAGCTGGGACTCAATTACGAATTGCAACCAAAGGTCAACCCCATTGCGGTGACAGCGATGACCACGCTGATGCCGAAGGATGTTGAGATGGTGCCCAGCTACATCATTGCTTTATTGCTGTTTGCGTACGTCATCACGATCGGTCCGGTCGACTGGTTCGTGCTCGGCTTTTTTAAAGCTCGCAAATACACATGGCTGCTGTTTCCCATTGTGACCGCCTTCTTCACTGTGCTAACGGTTCGCATCGCTCACAATTATATGGCGAGCACAGATACTGGAGGCCGGTTTACGATTGTCGATCTGGTCGACGACGGGCAGCCGGTGCGGCAAACGGATCTGCAACTGCATTTTTATGCTTCGCAAGTCACACTCGAAAACGAAACCTCCAACAGCTTTTTTGTGCCCGCTCAGACCATCGCGGTCAACCAGCTTTCGCTCCACCAGCCCGTGCCGCAGTCAACCTACCGCAACGTCAACTACCACGGCCGATTTCCTCAGGCGTACAGTCATCAACAAAGAATGCGGCAGTGGGAACCCCAACTAAATCGCACGTTCACGCTGTCACCGAAGGCCGACAAAGTTCCGAAGATACCGTGGGATGATGAAACGTTAGTTACGACAACAGAAGGCCGTAGCAGGCTGGCAACGTTGTTGACTGAAATCGCATCCCCCAATCAGAAAGTGGATGCGGTGGTGCTAAACCAGCAGGGGCAACTTCCTGTTTTTAAAATGGACGGCTTCCTGTTTTCCATGCAAAAACTGGCGTCTGGCCTGGGGCCGATTGAGGCAATGCAGCAGCCGGGCATGTACGGACAGATCTATCAGGGGTTTGAAGATCAGGTTGCTATCCAGGGAATTCTGCAGTCTTCGTCTCGCAGCGGCACTCAGGATTTTTTCAGTGTCGTGTCACAGGTGTCGCCTCAGGGAGCCGGTTCGATGGAAGATCTGCCAATTCACGATTCTACTGATCCCAACCAGTGGCTGCTGATTGTTGCTGTCAAAGAAGGTGACGAAACTACTTTTTACCGCCGCGTTTTTCACGTCGCGTCAAATTAGGGCGGAGGCTTTCACATGAACCCACTCGCTGTCTGCATTCGAGATCTGCGTGTCAGCTATGGCAAGTTCGAAGCCGTCAAAGGGATCTCTCTGGATATTCCCAAAGGCGAAGTCTTCGGATTCATCGGGCCCAATGGTGCCGGTAAGTCGTCGACCATCCGAGTCCTCGCAACGCTGCAACCAAAGTTTCGTGGTCTGGCCCTTGTGTGTGGACTTGATGTTACAAGTCAGCCGCAGCAGGTGCGTGAGAAAATTGGTTATATGCCAGACTTCTTTGGCGTTTACGAAGACCTGACGGCGCTTGAATATCTTCACTTTTTCGCGGCCGCCTACAAGCTGCCGTCCAATCGACGTAAAGGCGTGATCGACGACGTATTGGCACTGACCGACCTCGCCCACAAAGCCGATTCTCCCGTCGACGGCCTGTCACGCGGGATGAAACAGCGGCTGGCGCTGGCTCGAGTTCTGCTTCACGATCCCGACCTGCTGCTGCTGGATGAACCAGCCAGCGGGCTTGATCCGCGGGCGCGCATTGAAGTCCGCGAACTGCTGAAAGCGCTTAAGGAGATGGGCAAGACGATTCTGATCAGCAGCCATATTCTGCACGAACTTAGCCAGCTTTGTACGCGGATCGGCATTATTGAAACAGGCGAAATGGTGGCTCAGGGATCGCTAAACGAAATCTTCCAGCAGTTGCATCTGAAGCGAGTTATTCATCTGCGGCTGGACAATCCCGGCGAAGACCTGGAAGCTCGCGTGCGTAATATTCCCGGCGTGGATTCCGTGGAAAGTCAGGTCGATCGCTGGGCTATTCGGTTGCGGGAGGATGAGCTTTCCGTGGCTGATTTCCATCAGGCACTGGTTGAAGAGAAGGCTCGTATTACCATGTTCCAACCGGAAGCGATGGACATGGAAACTGCCTTCATGAAGCTAACGGAAGGGAAGACGGCGTGAGATTCATTCCGGAATTACCCCTTCTTCGTCGTGAGCTGACGGAACTGGCGAACCGCCGGCGAACGTACATTGTGCGCGTAGCCGGTGCCGTAGTGATTCTGTTTTATGTCTTCATCAACTACGAAATTGCACTGAACATGCGTCAGCAGATGTCTCGCCAGCTTGGTGCTGGCGGGCCACTTCAGTTTCTGGGAGTGGGCGGCGACATCTTTGCAAGTATTACGCCCGTTCTGTTCTATACCGTCCAGCTCTTGATGCCGGCTCTGGCTTGCGCATCTGTGACCAGCGAAAAAGAAAGCAATACTATTGGAACGTTGCTGCTGACAAAGCTGTCGCCGGGCACGATTGTGATCGAAAAGTTCGGTAGCCGGCTGATCCCGATGCTCACGATTCTGCTGCTCACATTTCCGGTCATCGCCTATGTGCATTCGCTGGGCGGTGTCGATACCGACATGCTGATCAGTACGATCTGGCTGCTGCTGTGCGAATGTTTTCTAATCGCCAGTGTTGCCATTTTGTTCTCGACCTATTTTGCGACAACGGTGACGGCATTTATTTGGTCGTATGCCACGATCATGATGTTAATGGTGCTGACGCTTAGTCTGCGGATCACGTCGTTCATGCCGTCGGCCATTTGGCAGGACATGATGTTTGGTAATCGGATGGGCATTCCGGCTGCCCAAATGGCTGCCATGCGAGCCTTTGGGGGCGTTGGGGCGGTGGGGCAGACCAGTGGCTGGGTGTTGACTGTAGCGCGTACCGTGCCCGCGTTGCTGATCACAGCGATGCTGCTGCTGACGGCCCGCCTGATGCTTGTGCGGCGAGCGTTCATTTCGCAGTCGTCGTTTGTGCTGAAGGTGTTTCGATCTGTCGACGCTTTCTTCAAAGCTCTGAACGAACGCACCACCGGCGGTATCGAAATTATCAGCGACAAAAATCCGTTGCCGGAAAACGATCCTGTGGCATGGCGAGAGCGAAACAAAAAGTCGCTGGGCAAGGCTCGCTATCTGTTTCGCGTGCTGGTGGTGCTTGAGGTACCAACGTTGTTCGTCTGCGCCGCTGCAGCCACTACCTCTTCTCGTACCGGTTTTCAGGGGCTGTATGCGTTGCAGCTTCTGGTGTGGGTACTCGCCGCATTGGTGGCCAGCGTGAAAGGCGCGACCCTGTTTTCGACAGAACGAGCCAAGCAAACAATCGAACCGCTGTTGGCAAGCCCGATGACAGCGGCCGAACTGATCCAGCAAAAAGTGGCTGGCATGAGGCGTCTGCTAATCGTGCTGGCCATCCCGATTCTCAGCGTGAATTTCACGCACTTTCTGTTGAACAGCAGTGCTCAAAGTTTGACAAGCATCAATACCGCCTTTACCCCGGTGACCTATTTTCTGCTAAGCATATGGGGCACGTTTGTCCTGCTGTACGTGGTCGCCTGGCTGACGACGGGACTCGGTCTGACAATCCATTCACCAACGAAGGCCATTCTGGCGGCTGTGTCGGTGATCGTGGTGTGGACAGTTTCCCCGATCATCGCGGCTCAATTGTTAGGAGCCGCGCCGCCGGTTCGCGAGATCTTTCTGACGTTTTCGCCCTACGGCCTGATCGAAGCCAGCGAACGATATCTGGTGGGAAGGTTTCAGGATTATTCGATGTACCGAGTGACCGACGAAGTTGGTGAACGCTGGTGGATGTTCACTCTGCCGTTGTACACCGTTGGCCTGCTGGTAGTTTGGCGAGTTGTGTTGTGGTGTGGACCGCAGTTGCTGCAGCGAGCCGAAAATGCGGCTCCACTGGCATTGACCGTCCCCACGTCAGAAACAGTCGCGCCAGCGCTGGAGGGAACTCGGTGAATCACGAAAATCCTTCAAAAGCTCTTCACTATTCTGCGCAGGACGCCGCGCGACTTTGGGTTTCGGCGGTCGACGGCCTACCCATCTCATACCACCCAAGGAAAACGAGCGGCAACCGAATCCGACACACCTTCCAGCTGTTGGTCTTCGGGTTATTGCTGGCATGCCTGTTCCCAACGCAATTGGCTGCACAGGGCACTGAGCCGGAGCTGAAGGTCGTCGAAGTGATCTGGGGCTTTGATGGCCGCGTCCAGCCGGGGCAGTTTAATCCGCTGTCGATCCTTTTGGATAACCAAACGTCTGAGCCCATCGACGCCACTGCTACATTGCAGCAAATACAAGGGGTGCTGAATCCGACCGGCGGACAGTATGCTCAGCCGGTATTCATCGCGTCTACCGCCAGGCGGTGGGTTCAGTTCTACCCATACGTCGGCGATACTCGCGATAACGATTGGCGGTTGGAATTTGACGGCCGAAAAACAGCAGACATCAAGCAGGCCCGAGCGGCGGTAAAGGTGATGTCTGACAAGACCGACCCACCGCCGCAGGTTGTCATTCTGGATAAAGCCAACCGCTTCACGACGGCACCGTCGGCTGTGAAGCACATGCCGGAGAATATCTTTCCGCCGTACGCCACGGTGACATTTGGGCTGCATACTGTCTTCCTCGATCACGAACCGGATTGGGAGGTGCCTCGCCAGGAAGCTTTTCTTTCCTGGCTGTATCAAGGCGGACGACTGCATCTGCTGCACGACGGTCGTGGCGAGTTCCCGCAGTTCTCTGGTTCGCTGGTGGATCTGAATCAGCCGCTGGACCGCTACTCCATCGGTAGCGGTTTGGTGGTTCGACACGCCGTTCAGCGAAACGAAGTCAGCGAAGCGATGGTCAATCGAATCGTCACAGTTGACGCCTTGAAGGACCCGGATAAGAAGCTGGAAGCAGAACTGAAACGGCGGGCTGAGCAGATGGGATACGGTATGACTCCGCAGTCTCAGATCGAACCGTCATCGATTGACGACACGTTCTTTCGTCGTATGCGAGAACTGACGCTGCCGGAACACGCATGGTGGCTGATCTTCCTGCTGGCGTTGTGCTACATCGGTTTGATCTTTCCGGGCTGTTTTATTCTTTCCAAGCGAAAGGATATTCACTTTTTGACGACCTACGGAGCGATCGTTGGACTCGCGGTCGTGTTCAGTATGCTGTTTTTGTTTATCGGTCGACGCGGTTACGGCGAAACAACGAATCTTCAAACGCTGGCCGTCGCGAGGGCCGAAGGAGACACTCATTGGAACGTGTTCCAGTGGAGTGCATTGTTCGTCACTTCAGGAGACGACTACACGGCCAGTACAGACGACCAACAGACAGTCCTTTCGACAGCCGACACAATGGACCGCTCCGATGTTGCTGCGGTGGCTGGCAACAACGGGCAGATCTTAATGCGGATTCCCCCATTTTCTTCACAGACGTTCGTAAGTCGACGACGCATAGCCGGTGCCGACTGGAAGCTGAAGATCACGGATGTCGACGCCACGCCATCAGGGCTGGTCAAATTGACGATTTCATTCGGCGACGCTTTTCCGGTAGCCGAAGATAACCGATACCTGGTGCTATCCGGTCGACGGTTGTACGAATTGAAATACAACGCGGAAGACAAGTTGTTGAAATTATTCGGGCAGAAGCAGGATCTGGCCCAGTTCACTCAGCCGGTGCAGGACTTCAGCTATGCCACTCCATGGAGGACTCAGCAGGCCGTCGACGAACGGTCCGAGCGGCAGAAATTCTATGAAGACGCCATGAAGTCGCTCATGCAGCGCAGCCTGCTGGATGACCTTGTCGACCAGCCCGGTCGGTTTGAACTTCCTCCCGACCGTCTTCGCCTGTTTGTTTACGCGGACGCTCCGGACAGCTTTGCGATGGACGTGGACGCCGAAGTCAAAGCAACGGGACGCGTGTTGTTTGTCAAAGACCTGTTCCTTCAGGACGTTTCGCCCACCGCGCCGTAATTCACGTGAACCAGTATTTCAGATAACTGATCTATGCCTCCAACCTACGACGCCAACACTGTTCCGGCGATTTCCGTCAGCGAATTGACGCATGCCTTCAAGGGACACCAGGCACTGAATCAGGTTTCGTTTGCCGTGATGCCGCAAACGCTTCACGGATTTGTTGGGCCGAACGGGGCCGGTAAAACGACGACGCTAAAGGTCATCTGCACATTGCTGAAACCCAATTGGGGGCAGGTGCAGGTGTTTGGGCACAGCGTGCGAAGTGAACCGATTGCGGTTCGTGAAAAGATTGGGTTCATGCCGGACCACTTCAGCATGTACCGCCAGATGACAGTCTTCGAATACCTTGATTTCTTCGCCGCCGCCTACGGGTTGAAGATGACTCAGCGGGACCAGGTGATCAACGACGTGTTGACGCTGACTGACATGGACGGACGTCGCAACGATTTGATCTCCGGCCTGTCGCGAGGCATGCAGCAGCGAGTCAGCCTGGCTCGCGTATTGGTCCACGATCCAGACCTGTTGCTGCTGGACGAACCGGCCAGCGGCCTGGATCCACGAGCTCGCATCGAACTGATGGAGATCCTTCGTGAACTGCGTCGGATGGGCAAAACGATTTTCATCAGCTCACACATTCTCAGCGAACTGGCGGAATTGTGCGACAGTGTGACGATTATCGATCGAGGCCACGTGAAGTTCAGCGGGCCGATGGACGCGCTGCTGGACGCGGATGCGGAAGTCTCGCGGTTCACTCTAAAGTTTAGTCAGGCCCCCGAAAACGCGACCGAACTTCTCACCGCGATCGACGGAATTGTGTCGGCTGAAATTCCTGAGTACAGCTCGGGCAACGAATTCGATTTGGAACTCGACCCGGCCAGCGATTCCAACATCGTGCTCAGTTCCATCATTGGGCTGGGCGTTCCGATCGTTTCGTTTGCTCAGCGGCGAAAACAGTTGAATCAGGCATTCATGGACCTGACGACTCGAGGAGTTCGTCCGTGATCAGTGGAACTCAAACACTGTTCAACTGGTCGCTGCGTTCGGACACCAGATCCATTTATCCACATATCGTGCGCGCCGCGTTTTGTGGCTTCATGATGCTCGCCATTTTGTCTGCATGGGCAAAGGCGCTCGGGGGTATGGCACCGGGGCTGAATTTCTTTAGCTGGATTTGCCGCCTGAATGTATTGCTGATTTCAGTGTCCGGCATCAGTTACTTTGTGTCCGCCGTTACCGAAGAAAAGGATTCCGGCACGCTCGCGCTGCTGCGACTGGCGGGCGTATCTCCACTGGCGATTGTGCTCAGCAAATCCACGTCGCGACTGATTAGCGCCTTGATGTTGCTGCTGATTCAGCTTCCGTTCACATTTTTGGCGATCACACTTGGCGGCGTTACCTGGCAGCAAATTATCGCCGCCTATCTGGCTTTGGCCGCGTGGATGTGCATGGTGGCCAACGTGGCGTTGTTCTGTTCGGTGCGGTGCCAGACGTCTGGTCGAGCCGCCTCGCTGGCCACGTCGCTGCTGTTGCTGTTCTTCGCGGCTGGGCCGCTGTTGTCCAATATTGCCGTGTTGAATAATGTTTCCTGGCTGCCGCCGGAGGTGGTTGAAGTCTGCAACGGACTTCACAAAGAACAGCAGTTGACGTCAATCACGACGCGTCTGAGTGAAATTTTCACTACCGGCAAGAACCTGACGCTGGCGGCCGAACAATTCTGGCGGAACACCGCCGTCGGCGGGGCCATGTTTCTGTTAAGCGTACTACTGTTTAATCGATACAGCGAACCGGCAGAAGACAATCCTCACGGCAGTTCGGCAAGAATCAGACGCTTTACCGTCGGACGCTGCTGGAAGCTTCCGGTGGTGTGGAAGGACTTTCTGTTCTTCACCGGCGGCAAGTCGTTTCTGGTGATCAAGGCAATCGGCTATGCCCTGCTGATTACCGGGTTTGTGTGGTTTCATCAACTGGATAGTCCCAACAGCACGCGTTGGCTGTCGGGAGATCTGACACAAGTCGCATTCGGAACGGTGGCTCTGTTGCTGACTGTTGAAATGATGCTTTACGCTTCCAACAGTTTGTTTCTTGAAGTTCGGCAGTCTGCGATTGCCAGCCTGAGAATGCTACCGATTCAAACGCCCGCCATCTTGTTGCAAAAAGTGGCCGCCTGCGTGGTGGCACTGTTGCCTGCGATAAGCACATTGGTGCTTCTGATGGCGTACGACGCCCGCTCGATCACGAGTGCTCACGACTTTCCGGGCCAGGTGATCACGTGGGTCTTCGTCTCACTGATGATGACTCACCTGACCGTTCTGCTTTCACTGTACACTCGCTGGGCTGCATTGCCGCTGGCGATTCTGCTCACCGTGATTAGCTTTCCCTGCATCGGCGGAGCGGCCGTGGGGCTGACGGAAATTACGAAGAAGACCGCTCAACTAAACGGAATCCAGCTGGGCGTGTGGCTGGGTGTGGTCGTGAATTTTGTCTGGATGTGGATCTTCGTGCTGCTGCCCATTCAGATCGAAATCGTCAATCGCTGGAACCGGCTGAGTCGCGAATAGCGCGGCAGGGAATTCGGTACTTCCAGCGTAACGGTGACGACAGTTCGAAGTTGGCGAATTCGATATGAATCACGCGACGGCTGGAGACCACTTCCATCGGCGATGATGCGTGCAGCAACAGCGGCCGCATCAGTAGAGCTCCACCAGCGCGGACCTCGCACACCACTCCCTGAACCTGCCGCTGTTGACGCTCCGCTTCGGCTGTCGACATGCGAGCCAGTCGATGAGTCCCCGGCAGGACCTTCAGTGCTCCGTTGTCTGCCGTGCAATCATCCAGATGAAGTCGCACGGCCAGCACCTGCTGCATCAGCTCGACCGGTGGTTGCACGCACGCAACACCCGCTTTTCTGGTCCATGCGACAAAGCCTTCGGCGTCGTGCTTTTCTTCCACAGCAATCGACAGGTCCTGATGCCAGAAAACTCCCCAGTTGGCGCTTGGCGTTTTGTCAAACAATGTGGCTCGCACCATGAAAGCCCCCTGCCCTGCAACCGATTCCACAAGGTCAGCAACGGCCGGCAGCCGCACGATGTCAGCAAACTGAGGGACAACATCGGTCAGGTTTCGCAATCCGTAGGTGCCGCTGCTATTGGTGACATTTTCGGAATTGTCATTATGGCGAGCCGCCTCAAGCAGTTCGCAGCACCACGCTACGGTTGCTGCATCGAGAATGTATTCTCGAATCGCAAAGCCGTGTTCTTCGATTTGGTCCAGGTTGTCCATGCGTCTCGACAGCTAGCTGATGGTTTCGGATTGGCACAACAGGGCGCTACCGTTTCTTCGCGCGAGGATTCTGCCATTCCGTGGCGAAGGGAGCCTTGTCGAATGTTGTCCTGTCGCCGGTAACACGCGGGTCGCCTGTTTGCTTCAGCACCGTCATCAGTCGATCTGACAACTCTGCCTTCACGTCCGCAAACCGCAGATCATCGGCGACGTTGTAGATTTGATCGCTGTCCGTTGCCAGTTCGTAAAGCTCCTCTTCCGGCCGCTGTCCAAACGCAAAGTCGAAGTACTTGCGTTGCTGCGGATCATCTTCGCAGTTTACTGCAATCCATGCTTTGGTAGGGCTGGCGTCCATGTCGCCGAACGCCGCGAACGTGTTTTCTCGCAGCTGTTCGAAGCCGGGCATCAGACCGGTGCTGCCTCCATAGCCAGGTCCGGTGCCCATCGGCCAGCGGTCGGGCTTGAAGTTGCGAATGTACAGAAAATGTTTCGTCCGAATGGCTCGTTGAGGGTACGGCAGCCAATCGGTCCGAGCTTTCGCCACATGGCGTTCTCGGCCAGTGATCACGGAATCTCGTGAAGGATCAACAATACCGGCTTTGTCCGACTTCAACACGGGCATCAGGCTTCTGCCCGTCATCACGTCCGGCACTGTGACGCCTCCTGCTTCGACAAACGTGGGGGCCAGATCGGGCAGACACACGAAGTCGTCGACGATTCGGTTGCCCGGTACATTCTTCGGCCATCGGATCGCCAGCGGCACGTGAGTTCCAAAGTCGTAGAGATTGCACTTGCCGTTGGGAAAGCCGGGCGCGCCGTGGTCACCGCTGACGACGACGATTGTGTTATCGAGTTTGCCGGCTGATTCCAACTCGTTCAACAGCACGCCCAGTCCGGCATCGAATGCCATCACTTCGCCAAGGTAATCGGCCATGTCTTCACGCACGACAGGTACGTCGGGCAGAAACTTCGGCAGCTTGCCTTTCAGTTCGTCCGGATTGAGCCCCCAGAGTTTCTTTCCGGAACCCTGAACCCACTTGCGGTGACAGTTCGTCGGCCCCCACCAATAGCAAAACGGCTGCCCGTCTTCGCAATCCTCCAGAAAGTCCTGGAAGTTGTCTTTCACTTCGTCCAGCAAAACCTGTTTGCCGGCGCTGATGTCATTCTGCTTGCTGACAAACTGACTGAAGCCGTTGAACTTTCCGCCGTGCTTACCATAGGCCGTCGCTTTCGCGCCGTACGGGGCGTTTGCCGGAGTACCGGGACTCCACACTTTGTAGGAATGCCCAATGTGATAACCGGCCTGCTGCAGGATCAGGGGATAGCTGGGAATGCTCTTATCCCAAATGGCTCCCTGTAAAATCGCTCCGCGTCCGGTTCGCCAGAAGTATTGCCCAGACAGCAGTGAACTGCGACACGGTGTGCAAGACGGAGCGTTCACGAACGCATTGGTAAACAGCACGCCTTCACGTGCGACGCGGTCGAAATTGGGAGTGCTGACGATGTCACTGGGCCCGCCCTTTTCAAGCGCCGCATAGGCGCTGGCGTAACGACCCCAGTCGTCAGCGAAAGCAAAGACGATGTTCGGGCGATCGTTTTCAGCAACTCCCACAACGCATGACATCAGGATTGCAAATATGACGGTCGTCTTCAGCAGCATGATGCTCTGTCCTTGTGCGAAATGTTATCGTCCGCCACCGATGCTAAACATGTGGCAACACGGGCGACTGCCATCTGTCGAGGTTCTCTACTGCACTGGCCCCCAAACTTTGACCAGCGTAGCAAACATCCGCGGGTCATGCTCCTTCAGTTCCGCTCGCACAAACGGATAGAAGTCGTTGACGCCGAAGTACGCCTCGGTCGATTCGGCGAAGTACTCTTTGTGATTGGTTAGGCCGTAGTGTTTTACTCGGTTGCCGGTATGAGCCAGAACGTCTTCCAGAATTCCAGCCTGCTTCGCATTGTCGTACGCCGCTTTAATCTGTGGATGTTCGAAGTTTAACACCTGGTCATGATACGCATGAGCCAACTCATGCAGCACGCAGTAGGGATGCTTGGCCCACATGTGCGGATCGAACAATGCTGCAGCACGAGGAATATGCACGCACTTTACCAGCTTGGGATTGTAGCCGTTTTCGGTCAGCCATCGTTCCGACGGGTGGTACTGCATCGACTTCAATTCATGCGACAGGTCCACCCAGATTCGCAGCTTCTGCAGTTCCGTGACACGCTCAGCAGGCACGATAAAGGTGACTCGCTGCAGATGGTTCGCCAATGCTTTTAACGCTCGATCAGCCGTCTTCTGATGGTCTGCCGCAAGCAGGTCCGGATCAATCAGAACCGTCCAACCTTCGATGTTGCGTTGCACCGGAGTTTTGAAAGATGAAACCTGGGCGATGGCACTGGCCGCAACCGTTGAGGACAGCGTAAGAATCAGCAGGGTGAAACGCAGCATCGACCTGGCCTTGCGATGGAAATGAGTTCTAAATCATGGCAACCTGATGAAACGACTTCGGCCATTTCATGAGTCACTGGTCGGCATAGCGTACCTGTTCGCCGTCTCAGCAAGAACCATCGCTCGCCAGCCGACACCACACCGCACCAGATCAATCACTGGGCCGATTTTGCGGGGTAGCAAGGTTCGTGTGATTCCGGTGCTAAAACGGCTTGATCACAAGTAGAGCGAGAACGCGCACAATTGGCCAGCAACTCCTGCCAGGCTCAGCAAAGGTTGACTACGCACGTTGATGTTTAGGCGCCGGAATTCACAGTCGGAGATCAGGTGATGTTAATGCTGGTGCACGCCGAGTCGGCTGGCCACCCCTTATTAACACGTCAGGCCGCAATTGGTAGGAAGTGCCCAAACGACTTCACTGCTGAAGTCGGTGGGCGATGATGAACGTGGCTTCCCTGGCCAGCTAATTTGCCTTTACTTGAGCACTCGATCCATCCGCTGTTTCCAGTCTTCAAGATACTTGCGGCGCCAGTCGCTGACGGTTTTGGCACCGGCTCGATGATTGATGGACAAGCTTTGATCAGGGTTATCGGTCCAAAAGTGTTTGCCATGATCAGTCTTCACGAACGCTCCGCCCCAATGTGGCGACGTAGGGTCGTCGGCGTTGCCGTGAAGCAGGTACAGCAGTGATGGCGTATCCCCCATCTTAATGTCGCGTTTCTTCTTGAAAAACAGATCGCCCAGCGATCCATGCCCTTTCACGTTTTGCTGGACAAAACTGTTGTTGCCCCACTCACCGTCTTGCGTTCCGCCCATGTACATGCCTCGAAACGTGGTGTTGTTCTCAATCCACCACAAATCAGAATGATTGTTGAACAGATAGTCGCGAGCTGCAGTGTCATGTTTGGTATTCCATGAGCCGATCGAATACACACGGACCTTGTCCTTTATCGAAGGATCGTTGTGGACTGCCTGAGCCACGTCAGTGATGCTTCCCCAAACAAGAATCCACAGCGGCCGTTTATCAACCACTTTCGCTCGCTGGACAATCCAACGCGAACCGTCCGTTGGCTCGCCCCAACCGTTCTGTGGTGCCTTGTCGACAGCGCCCTGCTTCGTGGCATTCCGTAACAGTTCCGGCGCGGGGTAATCTTTCGAATGGCGTTTCAGTTGCGCGTAGTCGCTGGCGTAGGCATCGATCACTTCCAGAATATCGCTCGCACGCCCTGCGTTGGGCGGCGATGAAATCAAGCCTTCCACTTCAACAACGTCGGCGTACAGCAGCAGGTGTACCAGCGATTGAAAGTCGTCCGGATCTGATCCGCCGATGTCCGTTGACACAATCACGCGTGGTTTGTCGCCATTCCGCACGCTGTCGGGGGCCGCAGAGGTTGCCATTGCACAGACGCTACAGAGCAACGCAAAGGTCGCCGCGCATTGCAGGAAGCTTCTTCGATTGGGCTGAGTCATGGCGCGTCTTTATTTGGTGGGTTCGAAAATGATCCGACGGTATGCGGATAAGTTGTGCGTGCCATTGTCTGTGACTTCGCAAATGACATGGAACGTCTTGCCTGCCGAATCGGATGGAACGTCAATACTGGCGATGGCCGATTTGCTGTTTGAAATTTTGACATCCTGCTTCAACGTGCCAGCCGCCGACAACACCCACCAGTGAAACGTGAGCTGATCGCCATCAGGGTCGGACGAATTTGACGCGTCGAGTATAACCTGAGAACCCTGCTGGGGTTTCCTGGTCAGGATGTCCAGCGTCCTGTCTTCATCAATGGCAACAACCGGATTTCGGTTTCCGATTCCCTTTTTGGCCCAATCCATTCGCGCGGCGAAGTTGTTGAATGTGGCCGGGTAAAAGTGATTCTCCAACGCGTTGCACGCCGCCTTGCTCTCGCCCGCATGGTTGGTGAAGCAACGGGTCTCATTATCTGCGGCGACGCCCCATGCAGCATGGCCGCCCCAGCCACCGTGTGTCGGAATATCTGGGTCGTTTAATCCGTTGGGGATCAGATGTAGAAAGGCGGGTGTGTCACCTTCGACGCCGTATTTGTATTTCGGATAGACCGCGCCAAGGTTGCCATGACCTTGAATGTGAGTTTCATATTCAGGCCAGTTCCTTTTGCCGGTGCCGTTCTGAAATTTCCATGCGCATTCGTCCCAGATGAAGAAGAGATCTTTTTCGAATTCGCGGCGTAACCACTGATGCGAACTGTCCGTAAACGGAGTTCTTTGATCGCGGTCCTGATCCGTGATCGTGTACACGCGGAGTTTGTTCAGGAACTTCTTCAATTCCGCCGCGCTGCGATTCTGCTGAATTTTCCAGACCGCTTGAGCCAGCGGATTACCTCCGCCCCAGACCGTGATCCATAACGGGCGATCGTCGTCTTCGGCCGCCAACTTGATGATCAAATCGCTGCCGGGCGAATCGTTGCCTTTGCCCACATGTTCTGCACCTCGCTTCTTACTGCCAAATACAGTGCGATCGCGCAGGTATTGGGGGCTTGGCCAATAGCCGATCTGCTGACGAGACTCATCCTGCAAGTGGGCCGTTTGGCCGGAACGCTTCTGCAGATTCGGCAGGTCTTTTTCGTAAGCGTTGACAGCATCGTGTATCAGGCCCATGAAGTCATCGCGAGTCTTATCCAGACTCCAGCCTGTTGTGAAAACGAGCCCCTCGATTTCCAGCAGGTCCGCGTGAACCATCAAACGCACCAATGACTCACTGTCATCGGTTTCCCATGTTGAAACGTCAGTGAGCACAACCATTCGCGGCTTGGGAGTCCCCGCAACCGACGGCACTGCAAATGCACTCGCAAGTAGAACCTTGAATGTCAGCAGTAACCATGACCTGTACATTTCGTTTGCTTCCAGAGGTTTGTCACAGGGGAAGTTTTTGCCGGCTGACGTTGGCGTCAATTCACGGCACCGTCATCACTATTTGCGCATGAAAGCATAGCAGGGTGCCATCCGCGTTACAGGATACAGTGATTTGCTTTCAGGGCGAACGATTTTAGGAAGCGGCTCGTTCAGTTGCTTCACTGCGTTCATGTTGCCGGCCAGTCCCGCCCACATTCTATACTGGGAGGTTCGATTGCCAGTTCGTGTGAGGCAGGCTCCTGCCTTCCTTCCCGTGCGATGCGGCGTTCAATTCTGCAAGGCCGGAGGGCGTCTGCCGTGCAGACACTGCACATCAACACGTCAGATCACAATCGGTGGGCTTCACTGATGCTCGCCGAACCGGGACTATCGAGCCTGGAACATCTCCGGAACGAACTATCGCCCCCGCACGTTGAGAAGACTGGTCGAAGCGCCTGATGCGGACCCGCTGGGTGGCCCGACCGACTTGTTCGGTCGGGTCGCGTAGCGACAAGATGTGATATCATACGAGTGGAATATTTCGAGGCACTCACCCCACACCTTCCGGCTGACCAGTACGGTTAAGCGGCGCGTTTACGCTACGCACAAACACATTCATTTCGTGACGTTCTCCTGCTACAAGCGGCGAAAACATTTGCAGCATGATCAGGCGAAAAGGATTGTCATTGGAACCGTGAGCAGCCGGCCGGCCTTGCAGAAAGGCCTTTGCCTTGGATTCGTCATCTGCACGATCACGTCCACGCTCTCATGTGGTTCCCCGAGCCTCTTCAAATCAGTCCGTTCATGAATAAGTGGAAGGAACTGACTTCTAAAACGTTGAAGTCGGTGTTGCGTGAGCGTTTCCCGTATTATTGGTCGCAGATCGATTCGTCCCTGCGGGTCTGGTGCAACGAGCCAACCGCTGGCCATGGAGCTCGGCCCGCTGGTATCTGGAACGTCGATCTGTTCGCTTGCCGATTCGCTGGCCGCCGGGATGGGAACATGATGACCAGTTCGCAACCGATCTGTAGTCGACGCTCACGATGATCCATCTTGTGCCTGCGGCACCCAACCGCCATGAACGGCGGTCGGGCCACCCTGCGAACGCAGAGCACCAGAACACAGATCGCTTCCCACGCACGATCAGCCCTTGCCCGATCGTTTAACCCGCAGCCGAAGGCGCAGGCGCTGCTCACGCGGTCCCGTGTGTGGCAAGGCTTCTTGAGAACGTCAGAGGTTGCAGTATCGTTGTCGTGACCGGAATCCACCAAACAACCGTCAGAGCGCCGCCTGCGCCTTCGGCTGCGGGTTAAACGCGTAACCGTTCAAACACTCGCAAAGCCAGTGGCACCCGGCAATGCATTCGCAGTGGTGCGGTCACGCTCGATTAGAAACGCAGAGGTCGCGGAGACGCAGAGGGTCGCAGAGTTGGCCAGGGGCAGCATTTCCCTCTGCGGTCCTCTGCGTCTCTGCGCACTCCGCGTTAACCTGTTCTTACCCGCGTTCCGTCGACGTTCCCGCCACGCTGCCTAATCGCTTCAGCTTGCTATCGAAGACGAATGGCCCAAACGACACGAGCGCCGGAGCGTCGCTTCGCTTGATCCGGCCTACTCAATCGCCGAAGTTTACACCTCTCCCCAGCGAAGCTGAGGGGGAGGTCGGACAAGCGAAGCAATGTCCGGGAGGGGGCCGCGCGAACGCAGAGCACCAGAACACAGATCGCTTCCCACGCACGATCAGCCCTTGCCCGATCGTTTAACCCGCAGCCGAAGGCGCAGGCGCTGCTCACGCGGTCCCGTGTGTGGCAAGGCTTCTCGAGAACAGTCAGAGTTAGCAGTATCGTTGTCGTGACCGGAATCCACCAAACAACCGTCAGAGCGTCGCCTGCGCCTTCGGCTGCGGGTTAAACGCGTAACCGTTCAAACACTGGCAAAGCCAGTGGCACCCGGCAACGCATTCGCAGTGGTGCGGTCACGCTCGATTAGAAACGCAGAGGTCGCGGAGACGCAGAGGGTCGCAGAGTTGGCCAGGGGCAGCATTTCCCTCTGCGGTCCTCTGCGTCTCTGCGCACTCCGCGTTAAACTGTTCTTACCCGCGTTCCGTCGACGTTCCCGCCACGCTGCCTAATCGCTTCAGCTTGCTATCGAAGACGAATGGCCCAAACGACACGAGCGCCGGAGCGTCGCTTCGCTTGATCCGGCCTACTCAATCGCCGAAGTTTACACCTCTCCCCAGCGAAGCTGAGGGGGAGGTCGGACAAGCGAAGCAATGTCCGGGAGGGGGCCGCGCGAACGCAGAGCACCAGAACACAGATCGCTTCCCACGCACGATCAGCCCTTGCCCGATCGTTTAACCCGCAGCCGAAGGCGCAGGCGCTGCTCACGCGGTCCCGTGTGTGGCAAGGCTTCTCGAGAACAGTCAGAGTTAGCAGTATCGTTGTCGTGACCGGAATCCACCAAACAACCGTCAGAGCGTCGCCTGCGCCTTCGGCTGCGGGTTAAACTCGAAACCGTTCACACACTGGCAAAGCCAGTGGCACCCGCCGACGCATTCGCAGTGGTGCGGTCACGCTCGAATTGAAACGCAGAGGTCGCGGAGTCGCAGAGGGGCGCAGAGTTGGCCAGGGGCAGCATTTCTCTCTGCGGTCCTCTGCGTCTCTGCGCACTCCGCGTTAAACCATTCTTAGCCGCTGGGTGGTCCGACCGACTTGTTCGGTCGGGTCGCGTAGCGACAAGATGTGAGATCATACGAGTGGAATATTTCGAGGCACTCAACCCACACCTTCCGGCTGACCAGTATGGTTAGGCGGCGCGTTTACGATACGCACATACACATTAATTTCGTGACGTTCCCCTGTGACACGCGGCGGAAATATTTGCAGCATGATCAGGCGAAGAGGATTGTCATTGGAACCATGGGCAGCCGACTGGCCGTGCAGAAAGGTCTGTGCCCTGGATTTGTCATCATGCACGCTCTCGTCCACGCTCTCGTGTGGTTTCCCGAGCCTCTTCAAATCAGTCCGTTCAGAATAAGTGGAAGGAACTGACGTCCAAAACATTGAAGTCCGTGCTGCGTGAGCGTTTCCCCAATTATTGGTCGCAGATCGATTCGTCCGAGCCGATCTGGCAGTCACGTTACTACGGCGTCAACATTTGGTCACGCTCGAAGGTGGAGGAGAAACTGGATTACATGCACCTGAATCCCGTCCGGGCGGGTCTGGTGCAACGAGCCAACCACTGGCCATGGAGCTCGGCCCGGTGGTATCTGGAACGTCGATCTGTTGGCTTGCCGATTCGCTGGCCGCCGGGATTGGAACATGATGACCAGTTCGCAACCGATCTGTAGTCGACGCTCACGATGATCCATCTTGTGCCTGCGGCACCCAACCGCCATGAACGGCGGTCGGGCCACCCTGCGAAGTACGATTTCCAGGGAACTGAGGCGGAACACTTACTACAAACAACTCAACGCGCAATTCTCCGATTCCGGAGTCTACCAATCATGGGCTACCGCAACCGCAGGTCGCTTCGATCCATGTTAAGTGCGCACTGACACGGTGCTTCTTCCCTCATTTCTTTGGAGGGCGATGGGTTACCTGAGCCCTGCCACCTTGATATCGAATCGTGACTCCTGCTTGGGGCGGCGGCTCAAGTTCCGGCAACCATCTAGCAAATGTTCCATACGGATCGACACCCTCACGCCCGGGATGGGAACGCCGACCGCTCCGGTCGTCCCAAATAAGCCAAGCCTTGCTAGTGGAGTCCCAAAACTCATCAGCTGAAATATCGAACCCTATTCGATCAAAGTACCGCTGAATTAGATCCTGATTCAACCGGTCTGCTATTCGTCGCTTTCGATAGTTGCTCGGCTCCTCAAATGATTGAATCTCGCCACCAACAAAGAAACCCCATTTCCCATTATCCTCCTGACCGATCGCGACATTCCTTTTTGTCTTGCCAAAGTCGTCATAGTAGTCGAAATAAAATGTTGGAGGGTCAAGGTCGCGGTGAAACGCAGCGAATGCAACACGACCTTCGAAATGCGTGGCAATATACCCAACATATGGTTGGTCACTGCGCGCAACGTTAGACATCATGACAGTGCAACCGGGACGAGTTGTGGGTTCCCAGAACAAGAATTGTGATGAGCGCCAACTTGGATGGGGCGGACGTTTAGGATGCATGACATAGGAATAACGAATATCAAACTCTACCTGAGTTCGGTGAACGCTAAGCGACGCCGACAGGAGTAGATCTACAGTAATCTGAGAGATCGACGATGGAGGCCCATCGAACACTGCGAAATACAGTTCGTCATATGATAAGAATGGGTTCATAACACTTTCGGTCTTCATCTTTCGGCCACAGACACTGCTCTGATTCTGATCCATTGACGAAATCGCTGGGTGGCCCGACCGACGTGTTCGGTCGGGTCGCGTAGCGACAAGATGTGATATCATACGAGTGGAATTCTTCGAGGCACTCACCCCACACCTTCTGGCTGACCAGTCTCGAAATGCAACAGGGGCTGTCACAGCTTGTCAGCCGTTAGAGCCGCATCCTGTTGCTTCGCAACCCACCGTTTCAAGGCGGGCCACCCAGCGATGCTCCCTATGTCGAACGTGGTTGAATAAACCGTCGCAGCGATGTCTGAAGCTTCGAACGTCGTGTTCGTCATGTCAAACGTCATGTTTCCGACTATCGCAGCCATGTTTGAACCTTCGAACGTGGTTGAATAAACCGTCGCAGCGATGTTCCTCATGTCGAACGTGGTTGAATTAACCTTCGCAGCGATGTTTGAAGCTTCAAACGTCGTGTTCGTCATGTCAAACCTCGCAGAATAGATCGCCGCAGCCGTGTTTTCGTCGGGATCTATCTGTGCGACCGGTACAAATGCTGCAAAGTCACCGGTTTCGCCAGCAATGACAACCGACAAAGTGCTTTCTTCAGAAAACCACGGCGGGTGCGGAAACGCAAACTACGGTTGGGACAAGTGAAATTTTTCTGGAACCCTCAACAGGAGTTTGTCATGGTCGTTCGAAGCGGTACAAAAGCCCCAGCCGGTGAAACTGAGTTTCTCGCATGGGCCACGCAGTTTGTGAATCAGGTGGCCGGTCACCCTGATCTGTATCATCTGGAGGCGGATCGCATCCAGAAACTGCAGACGGAACTGAGCGAATTCAATGGATCGATCAGTGATGCCATCTCAGCACGCGATGCGGCTCTGGCGGCAACTCGACACAAGAAAACTGTTCGCACTCGTTTTGACAACGACATCCGAGTGGCCGTGCGAATGATCCAGGCCAACGATCAGGTCTCAGATGAGTCCTGCGAAGCGGCCGGTGTTCATGTCCACAAGTCGACTCGAACGCCAGTTGCCGTTCCGTCAACGTCTCCGGTTGGCTTTGTCATGGCGACCGATCGTCTGGAACACACGCTGTCCTACGCGAATTCGGCCACGCCAACTCGACGAGCTCGACCCGCCGGTGTGACCGGTTGCGAAGTGTATCTGTTCGTCGGCAACGACACGCCTCAGTCACCCAGCCGATACACGTTCAAAATGCTGAGTACTCGAACGCCTCAGCGAATCACCTTCGCCGACGAGGACGCCGGCAAAACCGCCAATTACCTGCTTCGTTGGGTGAACACCAAGGGCGAAGTCGGACCATGGAGCCAAATCATCAGCGCCACAATCCCCGCCGTCTAGGCGGGGACGGCCCCGCTGCCGATTGGCGTGGCGTGCGGGTGACGGTGTGGAAGCTTAAGCGCCGGCGGGCGGTACGCACCGGCGGGCGATTGGCGTGGTGGGCGGATGACGTTGCGAAGACTGAAGCGCCGGTGGTCGGTACGCACCGACAGGCGGTTGGCGTGGCGTGCGGGTGACGTTGCGAAGGCTGAAGCGCCTGCGGTGGTTTTGTTGTTCTCGTTGGTCGCGTTAGGTGTCGGCCAGTGACCAATGGGAACGACAACGACTCTTCGGAGCATCAGCTCCAATCGGCTGGCGGGCCGTCCCGCCTCGGCCGGTAGGCACCGGCGGGCGGTTGGCGTGGTGGGCGGGTGACGTTGTGAAGACTGAAGCGCCTGCGTTGGTCGCGTTAAGTGTCGCCAGGCTTCAGCGGGCAGGCCAGGTCCGCCGCTGCCTGGAGAGCGATGTACGCTTCCAGGCAACTGCGGCATTGGCTGATATGCTGGTATAGACTGGACGAGGCATCGTCGTCCATTTCTCCCAGCAGCTCGTGCGGCAAGCTCGACCGAGCTTGCCGACACTCATTTCTCTTTTCGAACTGCGTGGTTGGTAGGATTACCGAAGAGTTCATATCACTGCATCCAGTTTCTGTCGAAGCTTTTCGATAGCTTTCTGCTTTCGCCGGGTGACCGCTTGAGTCGAAACCTCAAGCAGTTCGGCAATTTCGGTCCCGTTGTAACCACGTCGCATGAGTTCAATCACCAGTCGCTCTTCCAGCGGCAGCGATTCAATCTGATTGCGAAGATCAATTACTAGATCGGGATCGGGATCACAGTCAGCGGGTTCAAACTCCATCGTTGTTTCCGCAGGAGCACCACGGGCACAACGCTTTCGCAATTTGCCGAACGCACGATCTGTGGCTCGACGAACGGCTTTTCGCAAACGCTGAGTCTGCGAAAACTGGTCTTCGGTTGATCCTTCCAGATCATCATCCGAATGGTTGAACTGTATCCACGCCTCCTGAAACAGGTCTTCCGCATCGTGAGACGTGGTGAGGTGCCTGTTTCGAAAGTACTGATATCGGGCAAGATTCCGCATCACGGAATCTTCAGAATTCAGAGTCATCATGTTGGCTCCACAAGGTATCTGAGAAAACTTCCCCTTTAAAAAGTGGAAGCCGCAGATGGTCCTCGTGGAGTAATGCTGTACCGCAACTGTTGCCGTTGCTTGATACGTGCCGTGAGTTGAGTGAATTCTGAAGCCGATTGTGAATCACTCACCGGCGGGCCGCGCGGATTGCAGTCAAACTTGAGTTGTTGCCAGATTCCGGCGATCTCCGGTGGTTCCGGAGGATTGTCGGATAACAGCAGGATCGCCAGCCCATCACTGGTCAGGATTTCCAGACGAGAAAACGCGTGCTGTTCTCGCTGCCCGCTGCGTTCTAATGCCTCCGTTGCCGTGTTATCGACGCAGACATTCGGCGATTCTTCGGCACTGCCCTGCTCCACGGCTTCCCGACGCGAATCTTTCAGAAGCTGAGCCTGCAGCCAGGTCGAAACGTCACCGACTTCCGTCGTGAACGGGCCGACGGCGTCCAGCTGCACAAGCACATCAATCAGATCGCCGATGTTCTGTGGAGCGGAAGGTGCGTGACTTCCTGTAAGCGTTGCTGCCGTAACCGTGTTGCCCGAAGTGTCCGCTCGTAACGTCAGCAACGCATCGTCAGAAACTTGTCGGCCCTTTGCTGAGCGCTGAACGTGGCGGAACCGAGAATTGGGCAGTTGTAGTTTTGCGCCAGAACGAACGGTGGACGACGCACCGACGTTTAGAACCGTGTTCGCCCGTTCAGGATCTGCCAGCGATGGCATCGAATCGGTAAGCGAATGAAACACGTCCGGTGCAGAGGCCGTCGCAGCCGATGTGTAAATTGTTGAGGACGTTGCAAGGACTTCGACGTTGCGTTGTGCAATCGGCGGCGTTTGCTCAGCCGTTGGTGTGACGACAACAGATGCGAACTTCAGCGTCGAACGAATTTCCGGCAACACGCGAAGTGTTTGCTCCGTCGCCGGTGCAGGAAGAAGTTTTTCGACGGTAAGGGCCGTATTAAGTTGAGGCCGCGCGATGACAGCCACACTGTCAGAGAAGTGATCACGCAGCGGCGCTGATACGACGAGACCATTCCTCGTCGAATCTTCCAGCAGTTGCGGACGATTGAACGAAACTCGATCGTCTGCTGAGCCTGAGAAGTCGTAGTGAAACGTGAATTCGTCGACAATACTTCCGTCGAGCTTGTCCATGTCCGCCGACACGTTCCCGGGCGGTGCGCTAGCGACAGGCAGTGCAACGCTATCTTCACGACCGACGCTTGTCACTTTCGTCGTGACGCTGAACATTTGGACTAGTTGTTCAGATTCCGCGGCAGCATTGTCTGCAACCAGCGTTAAAGCCTGGGCGTCCGCGACGTTGGCCGACAACAGTAATCGAACCTCCAACGCCGAATCCAGGGTCGCGATACAGGCCCCTGCAGCGTTAGCGGTGAGGCCAGTCGCGCTGCGACGCAACCTGCGCGGGCGGCGTTGGGCGAGGCATCGGTGAAGTAATCGCATGATCTTCACTTCTGCCTACCTCACAATCAATCTCAGAGACCAGGACCGTCGGCGCGCAATCCGCCCGCCCTCATTAGGGACGGCCAACCGCGAAAATTCCACAGAATCTTATCATTTTGCAGGTAGCGGCAAGGAATAATTGGCAGCTTCATCCAACTCAGGCATTTTACCGAGGAAAAGTTCATTCGCCGCTGCGAAACACACTGTTCTTGGGGCGAACAAATCGGGATGGGCGCAGAAAAGTCGTGCGAGAACGATCGCACTTACCGATTGCGACTACTGCTGAGTCGCTCGGTCTTCCTGACCTTCGAAACGCAGCCGAGGATCCTTGTTTTCTGCTGGGATTAGCCGAATCGCTCGGCAGTCCATGACGGCTCCCCCGGCTTTTTTGACGGCAACCAGCTTCAGCGTGATGTCATCTCCAGCGGGCACGCGAAGTTGTCCCATCGAACGCCACAGAAAGTTCTGGAAGTGGCCCGTGTCTTTGACCTGAAGTGACACTTTCTGATCGCCCACCCGAATTTCGATGTCACTGCCGCCGTGCCCCTTGCCGCAGCCCTGAAAGATTTCAACGTCGTAGGTTGCAGCCTTGTCCGTTTTAAGGCGCCATTCGGCGAAGTCGCTGGCGACCGTCCAGTAGCCGACGGTGTTCTTGTGCGGTTGCGGCTCAAAACGCAGCTTCTCACCGTGAGTCTTCGCGAATTTGGCTGGCAGAGTGATCACTCCATCTTTGTCGGCCCCGGCAATCACCTTGCCGCTGAACGCCAGCGGAACCGAGTCGGTCACGAGTTCCAGAAGCAATGGCTTCGCCGCAGGGACGTTCTTCAGGTGCACCGTCCATTCGTCGATCTCCGAATGCAGCTTCATTGATTCGCTACTGTCATCGCCGAGCCAGCGAGCTTCAGTAATGACGTTCGCCATGCGAGGCAAATTCAGCTTGCCGTCCTTCGGAATCTCTTTCAGTTCGACAATGACCGACTTCGGTGTGCTGTATGCGATGCCGGTTTCGAGCTTCAATTCGGGGAATGGTTTTGCGTCGGCTGGTAGCTGGGCCGATGCCGAGCCAGCTGTAAATGCGATCAACAGAAGAGGTCTCAGTCCGCAGCATATGCGTGCTGGTACGAAGGCAAAGCTTGCGGTCATGTTGGCATTTCTATTCTGGTTTGCGAGAACGCAGATGCTCAGGCGGAGTGAACCGTCTCTTCGGCGATCAGCGTGGCCCCGCAGCATTGATTTGATCTGCGTTGCGGTCTTGGCCTGGCGTGATCGCGCCGGTTTCGTCTCGTTCGTCTTTCGGCAGTGGTTTGCCGGTGACACGGTGGAAGGTGTCGGGGCTGATTTTTTCCGGAACGCTGTCGCCCGTTTCGTCCATCCATTGTTCCAACACGGCCGCCAGCTCTGATTGCTGCTTTTGATGAGCCGGGTTGCCCGCGAGATTATTCAACTGATGAGGATCTGCGACGACGTTGTAGAGTTCCACCTCCGGGCGCGGCGCCAGAAAGACGTCCTGTTGAGCGGCCGACAACTGCCCGGCCTCTTTCAACGCCAGCAACTTTTCATGGGATGGGGAACGCACGGAATCGGCAGGCCCCTGCAGCGGTAGTTGCGTGCGGAAGTTTTTGAGCAACATGTAATCGCCGTGCCGTACACTGCGACCATGAGCTTCGTAGTCGTGCCAATTGTGTTCGGAAAACGCATACTGCCGAATGCCTGCCGATGAATCGTCAAACAGCGGTTGCATCGAAACTCCCTGCATGGTTTCAGGAACGTCGCAACCAGCCACTTTCAGGATGGTGGGGGCCAGATCAATGACACTCACCAGGCTGACGCTGGGACCGGTGTGCTGAATCCCTGCTGGCCAGTGAGCGACCAGCGCAGTCTTCATGCCGGAATCATGCAATCGCGTTTTGGCTCGCGGAAACGGACGACCGTTATCGGCCATGACGAAAATCAGTGTGTTGTCCAATACGCGTTGCTGTTTGAGTTCTGCGACCACTTGCCCAATGTAATAGTCAAACCGAGTGACTTCGTTGTAGTAGGAGGCTAGATCGTCGCGGGTGGCAGCGTCGTCCGAAAGAAACGGCGGTACGATCACATCCTGCGGCTTGTGCATCGGTCCGTAGCGGTCAGTGTCCCATTGTTTGTCACTATCCCAGCCGCGGTGAGCATCGTAGGCGGCGAACCAGAAGAAGAACGGCTTATCTTTGGGCCGCTCTTCCGTCACTTTTACCCAGTTCGCATGGCCGCCGGAGTTGTTCTTGTTTTTTCCACCGTCCACATGGTCAAACGGCACCGGACGCTTTGTTGTCGACTTCATGTGATGCTTGCCGGACAAGGCAGTGTAGTAGCCAGCGTCACGCAGTGTTTCTGGAAACCAAGGCAGGTGTCCGGAGATCGGCTTGTGCAGTTCGGCCGCTTTGCCGTTGTTGTGAGGGTAACGCCCGGTGATGATGCTGGACCGGCTCGGACTGCAACTACTGGCCGTCAAATACGCTCGATCAAATCGAATGCCGTTAGCCGCAAGGGCATCGATGTTCGGCGTGCGAGCGGCCGTGTTGCCGTAGCAGCCGTAGTCATTCCAGCTGACGTCATCGGCCATGAACAAAACGACGTTTGGGCGTTCGGCGGCGGAGGCAGCAACCGTTACCGTGGCAAGCAGAATCAAGCAGGCAGATTTCAACATGGGTGTGAGCCCTTCGAGTGTTTCCCGCGAATTAAATCGGAGTGAAGTCTACCACCACACATGTCATCGCACGAGTGTCGAACGCGTTCGGCCCGGTGTCGCCGAGAAGGATTTCAGCGGTTTGGCCTGGGCTGTCGAGCGGTACGGACGAAAATGTGAAATACGACGAGTCTGTTCGGCATTGCCGACTGGAAATGGCTGCGGAGTGGAATCGGCGGTGTGACCGTGGAATAATACCGACCGACATTTTGTGTCGCATGCTTCGAACTGAATAGCTCGGCCGTATTACAAAGCCGGTTTTCTGTAAACGCTAACCAACGCCCCGCCATCCCTTCCACCAAGGCCAATCGATGAACAAGACCTTTCTGATAGTGCTCACCGCCCTGCTGCCGCTCACATTTGCCAATGCTGGCGAATGGGCTCGTTTTCGTGGCCCCAACGGTACAGGAGTTGGAAGCGGCGACATTCCTGTTGAGTTTTCTGAAGCCGACTTCGACTTCAATGTGAAACTACCGGGCGGCACGGGATGCTCGTCGCCAGTTGTCTGGGGCGACAAGGTATTTGTACTCAGCGCCAACGCGGACGACGCAACTCGCTACGTCTGCTGCTTCCATGCGCTTACCGGCGAAAAACAGTGGCAAAAGGAATACGAGTCGAAACCGCATCACCTGCACACTCGCAGCAGCTATGCATCGTCAACTCCCGCCGTCGATGAAGAACGAGTGTACGTGGCGTGGTCGACACCGGAGGCTGTGACGTTCAAAGCGTTCACTCATGATGGTGAAGAAGCATGGAGCCTCGACCTGGGCACGTGGCAAAGCCAACACGGTTTTGGAGCGTCGCCGATCATCTACAAAGATATGGTAATTCTGCACAATTCTCAGCAGGCCAACCAACTGGATGCGGGGGAGAAGCCCGGCGAAAGCTTCATGATGGCATTCGATCGCAAGACGGGTGACGAACAATGGCGCACGGAACTGGTGTCTAAGAATGTTTGCTATTCGGCGCCGTTTATTCGGCAGTCGGCCGACGGCAAAGATGAACTGATTTGTTGCAGCACCGGCAACGGCATCTTCAGCCTTGATCCGATGACGGGACAAAAGAATTGGGAAGTGAACGACAAGTTGTTCAAGATGAGAACTGTGGCCTCACCGATCGAAGTGGGCGGGCTGATCTTCGGCAGCAACGGTTCTGGCGGGTATTCGTCGAATTATGTCGTAGCCGTGCAGCCGGGCAGCAACGGCAATGTTGTTCACAAAATTGCGAACAGCGGCAAGTTTAAAGCTCCGTATGTGCCCGGCCTGATCGCTGACGGCGACATGGTTTACTGCCTGTACGACCGCGGCTACGCAAGTTGTTTGAATGCGAAGACGGGCGAGATCCTATGGATTGAACGAACAGGCGCTGCCTTCTCAGGGTCGCCCGTGCGAGTTGACGATCGCATCTACTGCGTTGACGAAGTCGGCATGGTATGGGTCATTGCTGCGACTCCCGAAAAATACACTCTGCTGGCAAAGAACGCACTGGGTGAAGAAAGCAAAGCCACTCCGGCGATCGCCAATGACCGATTATATCTGCGAACCGACTCGCGACTGATCAGCGTTGGCGGCAAAAAGGCGGCCGGTTCATAGCGGACAGTGCTGTTCGGTAAATCGGTCTTATGTCAACGTTACTTCGAATCGTCGTCGCCGCCACCGTCGCGCTGATGCTTATCGCTGTGGTCTGGTCGTGGTCTGCGGGCGGTATCGTTGCCGCCGTGTTGTCACCTGAAACGACCTCGGAAGAAAAGCTGCAGCGACTTCAGCAGTTCTTTGATGACTTTGGAGTGTGGTCGCCGCTGGTGTACGTCATGTTCGTCACGGTCGAAGTTGTCATCGCCCCGATTCCCGGCCTGATGCTATATGCGCCGGGCGGAATTTTGTTTGGCCCGCTTCTCGGTGGGAGCCTGGCTTTGATCGGCAACGTGCTGGGAGCCGGAATCGCGTGTTCAGTCACGCGATCAATCGGCGGCAGTTGGCTGAGCCGCTTCTTCGCCGAAGACAAGCTGGAACGAACTCAAACACTGATCGAATCTCGCGGTGGCTGGTTGGTGTTCCTACTGCGGCTTAATCCGCTGACGTCGTCGGACCTTGTCTCTTACGCCGCCGGGTTCACTCGGCTGCCCGTTTGGAACGTGATGATCGCCACGGCCTTCGGCATGGCTCCGTTGTGCTACGCTCAGGCATGGCTGTCGGAAGGGCTGATCACGGCGTACCCGTGGCTGATCTACCCACTGATTGCAGCGTGTGCTGCGTACATGGTGGCGGTCGTTGTCGTCGTGAAAAGGCTGCTTCTGGTCAAGCCGGCCGTGTGATCTGGTTGAGTGTTCCACTTCCGGCAAGCGATCGTTCGGCCTTGAGTCAACTGCAGCATGTCACCGTGAACGAACCGTGAGGACTTCGGGAACGAACGCGGCGACACACATTCGATGCTTGCCGCGTCGATTGGGGACGTCACAGACGTTCAACGTGATGATTGATGACAGCGTCGGCCAGGTTGGTTGAGCCTTCGATTCGCACGCAGTACGCTTGCCTGTCTGGTAAATTAAGTCTGCGATGGCCGAACCGTGCGACGCATGAATCACGCGACGGGCCGCGTTCGTCACAAAAAGCTTCAACCACAAGGCAACCTATGCTGCTCCGCCTTTCCCCGATCTTACTGATGTCATCGATCGTCACAGCAGACGAACTTCAGATTCCCGCTGCAACGGCCTACCTGAATCCAGACACAAATGGTGTCCGTGTTTCTGCCGACGATGGAATCACTCGGTGGAAAGGATCAGACGTCAGCGTGGCGTGGTACGGCCAATTCAAAACAACAGGCAAAATCACCGCGCAGCTGAAGCTGCAGGTACCTGCTAATTTTGAATCAAAGCTGAGGCTCACAGTGGGCGATCAGTCGCACAGTGTGGCGGTCCAGGGGCAGGCAGATGCGACTGAGGTTGACTTCGGCGAATTTGAAATCGCAACGGCTGGTTATCATTCGCTGCGGCTGGAAAGCCTGAACAAAGCAAACCAGTCGAACGGAGATATTGTGGCTCTGGTGCTGAGTGGCTCTGCGACAAAGGGGGCTCACTTCAACCTGAAACCGCGTCGCAACGCGGCTTCGGTGCACTTGGCGTATCCAGTGCCGGATCACGTGAAGGTTTCCGCTTTCTACTGCGAAATGACGGGATTGGAGGACCCGCTGTGGACGTACTACATGGCGTGCGGCTGGCATCGTGGCTACTTCGGAATGCAGGTAAACAGCCCGACCGAGCGGCGAATTATCTTCAGCGTGTGGGACAGTGGCAACGAAGCGATTGACCGTCAGAGAGTGGCGGCGGCTGATCGAGTGACTCTTGTCGCGAAGGGGGACGACGTGTATTCCGGCGACTTTGGCAACGAAGGTACGGGCGGCCACAGTCACCTGAAGTTCTCATGGAAGACCGGTGAAAAGCAACGATTTCTGGTAACTGCCGAACCCGTCGATGAAACTCATACAATCTTCGCCGGTTACTACTTTCGGCCCGACACGAAGCAGTGGATGCTGATCTCAAGCTGGAAAGCACCGAAGGAAGGGAAGCGGCTGCGAGGCTTGTACAGCTTCAGCGAAAACTTCGTGGGCCGCAACGGACAGCTCGTCCGGAAAGCACTGTACGGCAATCAGTGGATTCGAACTTCAGACGGTAAGTGGCTGGAACTGACGACCGCAAAATTCAGTCACGACCCCACCGGCAAGGAAGATCGCCTGGACCGCTTTATGGGCGTGGAAGACGGCCAATTCTTCCTGTCACACGGCGGCTTCGTCGACGGCTTCACCAAATTCGGCACCCCGTTCACTCGACCCGCAACAGGAAAATCACCGGCCGACATGGAGCTACCCGAATTACCGCCCGTTGTTCCGTAGGTGTCTTGGAATGGGTATTGCTCAGGAATGAAGTCGCCCGGATCACGCAACAGAAATTCGGCATTTCCACACAACCGGGATTCTGCACCCAAGATGAATCCCACTGTGCACTGGTTCGGTCGATAAGACTGCGACTGATCGGCAAAGGGGGCAGTAACATTTTTGAGATCGTCGCCCTGAAGTACGAGAAGGCGGGGAAGCGTTCGGTGAACGGTCGACGTGTGTTGCTGGTATTTATCGACCTCCCAGCTGAAAATTGGTGTGGCATTCGAACCACCAACTCGATCGAAAGTACGTTCGCCCCGATCTGTCTCAGGCGCCGAATGCTGATCGCTGGCAATCGGACGATGGGACCATGACGTTCAGGATAGCCGAAAGTGGCACAATGCGGCACGGCGCTTTCTGTCGCCGTTCCAAGAGCACTCGTCCACATGGACCTGATTCTCATTAGCACTGAACCCAAGAGTTCACGCATTCCAATGGAATTTTGGATTCACGCGCCCGCGCGATCCAGCGCACAGATCACGGTGACCGGCATCGATCCAGGGCCGAAATCAGGCTGTGATTGAGAAACAGGCAAACTACTAAAAAATCCTGTAAAAAAGTGGCTGGATTTTGCGAAGATTGCCGATACACTTCCTCACCCTCGCACGGGGAAAGAGCCTGTGCGACTCAACACCTAACAGTTTCAGCGACAAATCGCGTTCAAGAGCAACGCCATCAATACATTGTCGCGGGGTGGAGCAGCCTGGTAGCTCGCGAGGCTCATAACCTCGAGGTCGTCGGTTCAAATCCGGCCCCCGCCACTATACCTCATGAACTTCTCATTGTAGAATTCATGAGGTTTTTTATTGGTCAATTCCTGCTGAAACCTACGCTTAGGTTACCTGCCGAAGGTCGGCAGAGCGGCACAAAGCCCAGCGCAAAAGGGTAATGCTAAGGGGTAAGTCCCCGGATCATACCCTTTTGGCTACTCCAGAAGGGCTCGTGTCATGCCGCGATTATTTCACCGTCCTCCGAAGTATTGCCTCCACAAAGGTACAAAACAGGCCGTCGTTTCCCTCCATGGAAAACGGATTTATCTTGGCCCGTACGGATCTCGAAAGAGCCATCAACGGTACCAGGAAATCCTGAAACAGTGGGAAGCGGAACGTGATGGGAGGAAGAAAGCATCACCGTCGACCGCCGAATCGAATTCTCCGAAGATCTCGCCCGCCATGCTGCGAGAAAAACGACTGGCGGGGAGTCCCCTGACGATCAACGAACTCGTATTCGTCTACCGGCAGCATACACATGAATACTATCGCAAGAACGGCAAGCTGACGCGCGAGGCCACGATCATCGACGATGCAATCCGCTATTTGAGAAAGCACCACGCCACCACGTACCTGCACGATTTCGGCCCCGTGGCACTCGATGAGTTGCGCAAGGGCATGATCGACGATCTCGACTGGTCACGGAACCACATCAACAAGCAGGTCAGTCGTCTTGTGCGAATGTTCACCTGGGCCGCTGAGAAGGAGCTCGTAGAAGCGTCGGTGGCGCTCGCTCTGAAAAGCTTGGCGGGATTGAAGAAAGGTCGCACGAAAGCACGCGAGACCGCCAAGGTCGAATGTGTTGATGACAACATTGTCGACGCGACATTGAAGCACCTTCCACCAATCGTCGCGGATATGGTGCGGCTGCAACGTCTGACAGGAGCTCGTCCCGGAGAAGTCTGCAGTCTTCGACCAATGGACCTCGATTGCACTGGTGACGTGTGGCTCTACATTCCGGATGAACACAAGACTGAGCATCACGAGAAGAATCGCGTCGTTGTCCTCGGTCCAAGAGCGAGAACGCTGCTGAAGCCTTATCTCGAACGTAAGCCAGATGCATACTGCTTTTCGCCCGCGGAGTCAGAACAGCTTCGCCGGGAACAAGCGGCTGCGGCTCGAAATACTCCCGCACACTATGGTAATCGTCGTGGCACGAACCGTGTTGCGAACCGAAAACGGGAACCAGGTGAACGGTATACCACCGACAGCTATCGTCGTGTCATTCACCGAATCTGCCTGAAGCACAAGATCGAAAAATGGGCTCCGAATCGCCTCCGTCACACATCGGCAACAGAGATTCGAAAACGGTTTGGGCTGGAAGCAGCACAGGTCATCTGCGGACACCAATCTGCCGATGTTACCCAGATCTACGCCGAACGAAATCTTGAGCTGGCACGAAAAGTGGCCCGAGAACTCGGTTAGGCAGGAGCTTTCCGGTCAGACACCAGCTTCGTTGAGCGCATCCTCAATCGCAGCACTCGTTTCATCTACGTTTGCCGGATCGGCTTTTCCAGCCGTATGGGCGTTCAGAAATCGCCCGAGCGCTTCGACCGTGGTGTAGCGGACGCCGCCGACGAGTAATGACTCAAGGCGGCGTCCTCTTGCGCCTTTGGTGACCCAGCGATACACAGTCGAATAATGAACTTTTCGTCCTTTCCGCCTGGGAATATGTGATGGAACTTCAGCCAAGGTTATGGCGGATTCCTTTTTCAGGTCAATCATATCAGTACCTCAAAACAGTCGTCGTTCGACCTGGTTGCCGTAGACGATCCATAGGGAGTTGGGGATTTCTTCTCGTCCGTAGAGTTCGAGGTAAGGGCCGGGACTGACCTGTCCGATGAGTTGACGAACACGCCATGGTTTCCGGCTGTGTCTGGTACGGCGGGCGAGGAGCCAACTAGCAACGGTTCGGTCGGTGAAGCACAGCGAGCTGCGGACTCCGAGGAGGAGAAATTCTTATGTGGCATGGCTGATTATGTTGCCTCCTTTGGTCTCAGCTTTGATTGCGAGGGTTGTGGGTTCCCGGACACCACATAATATTTGGTCGCTTCCAACTCATTTTCACTTTGGAGGCACGACCATGTTTGAGAAGATTTACAAGAGAAGGTTCGACATCACCCGTCATGAGAACGGTCCATTGGCGGAAGAGCGGAAAGCTTTCCTGCAGAAATTCGATGAACATGAACGTCCCAGTCAGAACCGCTTGGTCATCGTTGCCTGCTATTTGCTTTTGATTACAGAAACTCTTCGACTTGCGGAGCGTGGTGACGAAAAAATCGGATTGAAGGAGATCAAGGAGCAGGCCGCACTCTGGTCCACGCGGAAATCAAACCGTTTTAAAAATGGTCCTTATTCTGATTCAGCTCGACAGCGTTTCATCAGATGGGGAGTCCGCTTCCTGGAATTCCGCGGACGCTTTGAACCGCTACACGTTCCGTCTACGCCCTATGACGATTGGCTTCATCAGTACGAAACGTTCCTCAGGGAAGAACGCGAACTAGTCGAAAGCACCATCGACGCGAGGTGCAGAGATGTCCGGCGATTCCTTCATCGCCTCGATGTTTCCCCGCAAGACTTCGCCAGCGTCACAGTCGATCGCATTCAACGAACGCTCATTGGCCAACTGGAGGAAGCCAATTGGAAACGCAACACGATCCAAGGGTTTGTCGCTGCACTGCGTGGATTCTTTCGCTATGCCGAACGGAACAAGTGGGCTCCGCCGAGGCTTGCCGAGTCTATTGACTCACCTCGTGTCTACCAGCACGAATCCATTCCGATTGGGCCTAGCTGGGAGCAGGTGCGACAAGTCATCGCCACAACAGACGGCGAAGGGCGCTCCAACCACCGTGATCGAGCGATTCTACTGCTACTTGCGGTTTATGGCTTTCGCGCGGGTGAAGTTGCTCGGTTGACACTGGATAGCATTAACTGGCACGACGAAGTGCTGACGCTCACCCGAGGCAGGAATGGCGTCACTCAATTGTTTCCGCTCTGCCGTCCGGTCGGAACCGCGATCGCTGAGTATCTGAGCGAAGAACGTGCATCCTCGATCCATCGGTCGCTCTTTTTGCAGTATTGGCGTCCGCTTCCTCTGTCATCGCATAGCGTGACACGCATTGCGTTGAAACGACTGACGGCAGCAAACATCAAACTGCAACGCCCCGGTGCGCACGCTTTCCGACACGCATGTGCAAGTCACCTGCTGCAGCAAGGTCTTACGATGAAGGAAATCGGCGACCATCTCGGTCACCAATATCCCGATTCGACTCGAATCTATGCCAAGGTGAATCTCCCGCAGCTTCGTCAGGTCGCGAATCTGGAATTGGGAGATGTGCTATGAACTTGAAATCGTACGTCGAACAATACGTTCGTTACCATCAGTCATTAGGCAAGCAGTTTGAAACGCAGTCGAGACTCTTGCGAGCATTCGTCCGCAAGTTCAATTCCAGTAAGACCGTCGAGACACTCACTTCAACAGAAGTCGAGGCCTACATCCGCGAGTCAGGGACGTCGCGGTATTGGTACATCAAGTACAGCACGCTGGAACCGCTCTTCCGATACGCGCTTGCTCGTGGAGATATTCAACGGAATCCATTACCGCCCGATCCACCAAGGCGAGGACCGAAACTTCAGCCGTACATCTACTCGAAAGCTGAGATTCGCAGGCTCTTGCAGGCAACGGCACGCTACCAGAAGTTTCCGGGAACCCTGGAGCCGATCACCGTCCGCACTCTGATCTTGCTGACCTACGGTGCAGCACTGCGAGCTGGTGAAGTTCGACGACTGAATCGCAAGGACGTTTTGCTCGATGATTCATTGATCACCGTGCGGGACACAAAGTTCTACAAGTCTCGGCTGGTTCCAATCAACGAACAAGTGACCGAAGCAATGCGGGCATATCTGCACCGCGATTCCGCATCTCAAGCTGATGGCGATGCCCCGGCATTTACAACACGAACCGGCGGTCGCATGGCAACTTCGACGGTGGCTGGCCACTTCCGACGTGTTTGCGCTGCAGCTGGAATTCGTCGCGACGATGATGGTCGGTTCCAAACGCGACTACACGACTTGCGGCATAGCTTCGCAGTTCATCGCCTGGTGCAGTGGTATCGCGAAGGCCAGGACGTGCAGGGCTTGTTGCCACATCTATCGGTCTTTCTCGGTCACACACAGCTTGCTGCCACGCAAGTCTATCTCAGTATGACGCCGCAGTTGCTGCAGGAAGCGTCACAACGATTCGAAACATACGCCTTCCCGGAGACATTTCATGCCTGAAACGAAAAACCTTAGCCCCTGGGTTCGCCAATTCCTGGTGGACTATCTTCCTGTCGAACGCAACCTCGCTCGGAACACGCAGAAGAGTTACCGAGATACGCTGCAACAACTTCTTCCGTTTGCTGCAAAGCGAAGTCGCAAACGAATTGATCGCCTGCAGATTGAGGACTTGTCACGAACGAATGTTCTCGAGTTCCTCAGCTACCTCGAAGAAGAACGCGGTTGCAGCGTCTCGACCCGCAACCAGCGGCTTGGTGCTATTCATTCGCTGGCCAGGTTCATCTCAAGTCGGAATCCAGAGTTCATCGAGTGGTACGGCGAACTCGCAACAATTCCGGTGAAGAAGCGAACGCGAACGATGATCGCGTACCTTGAGAAAGACGAAATGGATGGTTTGCTCGGCGCCCCAGACCCATCGACTGCGCAGGGACAACGTGACTTCGCCGTTCTGCTGTTCCTCTACAACACGGGTGCCCGGGCAGATGAAGTGGCGCAACTTCAGATCAGCCAAGTCGTGCTATCGGACGGACAGCAATCGCTTGTCAAATTCCGAGGCAAAGGAAACAAGGAACGAACTTGTCCGTTATGGAAACGAACAGTGGATACGATACGTCCGTTGATCGAAGAACGCGATCCTTCTGAGCGAGTCTTCCTCAACCGCAACGGTCAACCTTACTCACGATTCGGCATCAACGGGCTCGTCAAACGAAACGCCGTCGAAGCAGTCAACGTCTGTTCAACGATCTCGAGCAAACGCGTCACCACTCACGTGATACGCCACACGACGGCAACTCACCTGCTTCGTTCCGGCGTCGACATCAACACGATTCGAAGCTGGTTGGGCCACGTCTCTCTGGCAACGACCAATGTTTACGCCGAAGTCGACTTGGAAATGAAGGCCAAGGCACTTGCAACCTGCGAAGTCGAACCTGTTACGAGCGACGTCAAACACTGGAAGGACCAACCGGATCTGATGGAATTCCTGCGGTCACTGTAGCGAGAATTATGTGGCCAAACCGAAACGAAACCGATGCAAAAATAGAGGTCGACTATGACAACACAACATAATCCGCGACACCACATAAGAATATTTATGTGATCGATCACATAAAAATTCGTGGGAGACGCGCCAGTAGTTGCCCATTCCCAGTTGCGGTTTGACCCAGACGAGGCAGGACTTGTACTGAAATCCCCGTGCTTCCATGACTTCAAAGGCTTCGCGCAGAAAGGCGTTGGTGGTCCAGAGGTGAAGAAGGGCGTTGTCATTCACAAGCTCTCTGACCGGTTCGTCGCAAATCTGCTGAACGGTCATCGTGGAATAGTGATTGTTGGCAGCTCCGCGCGAGACGGGGTTGGAGTACTGCCAGGGTCGGTCCGCATAGACCGTCGAGAAACGGAATTCGGAATCGACCAGTTCGCGCAGGTTCTCCACGATCGACGGAGGTCGATTTTGTTCTACCTGTTCACGCTCGTGGGTCGATTCGTGCATGTCGCTTGAACCAGTTTCTTCGACATGGACGACGGCTACTCGCCGTCGTGGCTGCCGGACTCGTGATAGATCCAGGAATGGGCCAGGTCGGCGGCTTTGGCGACGAGTGGCAGGTCATCACGCCCGAAGCGGGTGGATTCCTTCCAGACGTCGCCGTTGCGATACAGTCGGACGATGCTGACGGAATGGCGTTCGCCGGATTTGGTTTGGTTGCGCCAGATGCTGGCTTTGATGTAGCCAAAGCGGATCACATGGGCGGGCTGAGTCATGGGAGATCTTTCTTCTGCTGGGTGAGGGCCTTCCCGCGAATCGGCTGAATGGCGGATGCAGGAAGATCGGTGGACTGCCAGACATGATCGTTGCACTGCCAGAACGGAATGCCGGCTGAGGCTGCATGATCGGTAATCACCTGCAGCACTGCGGGGCTTCCGTGATTGCGAGCAATCCACGCGGCGTAATCGAAACAGCTGGTCAGATGCACGAGGTTTCGTTCGCGCCGTTGCAGTCCGTGCTGCAGAATCTGACCGGCCAGTTTCTGTGACGTACCGTGATACAGGACGTGGGGTGGCGTTCGACGTTTGCCGGCGCAGATGTCAGGAATCGTGTGTCCGTAACGTGCTCGTACAAGTTCCTGGTCATCACTGATCTGAAGACGGCGACCGCCGTGCAGTTCACACTGGCGCTGCAGGTCATGGATGGTCCAGTCCCGCCAGAGTTCAAATTCCAATGCTCGCCGGTTGATTCGCTGCAACAGGTCTTCGATGGCCACCCACCCGTCCGGGTCAATCGACAGTGATTTGAAACCGGCACCGTGGCGGAGTAAACGGATGACAAACCGGTAGACGCGGTGCACAGTCAGGACTCGGTTGTCGCGACTTCGTTGCCGCAGGTGCTGGAAGAAGGTGTGCAAACGGTGCCGTGAAGGTTCCCGCGATATCGCTTCCAGGAGCCGTTGCGTGCTGCGGCGGCGTGGCTGTTGCAAGACCAGCGGATGGCCACCAGTCCGAAGCCACAGGCTGCGGGAATTCAGACCCAATCTGCTGCTGCAGTGTTCTTGCGATGTTGTTCGACCACGGAGGATTCTGTCCCAAAGCTTCTGCAAGACACGCGACTTGGTGGTCTGCAAGAACAGAAGCGAGCAGTGTTGCCACGCTTCGCCGCAGCACACCGCGCACGCGAAACGGCGGCGTCGCTTGTACCGGAGGCAGCGTGGTGGCTCCGCAGCGGGGACACTGTTCAACGCTGGCCGGACCGAACCATTTGGCGGTGCAGCGAGCACAGGCCTGATAGATGGCGGGGCCGTTCATCCAACACGCCCTCCGCTGATCGTGGTCCATTCCTCATTAACCGGTTCGGCATTCGAGGTGAGATCCAGATAGGGACCGGAGCTCAGATGCTGAATCAGTTCGACCAGTGCCTCATGACTGAAGCCTTCGCTGGCCAATCGTTGATATTCCGACGACGACAGCGGCGTTAGCGCCGGCGTACCGCGGCTTCCCACCAGCAGCAATTGCTGAGACCACGGTACCTCAACTCCAGCCGATTCCGGATTTAACTCTGCGCTCCATGGCAGGCAGAATGCATACGTAAAGCCCCAAGCTTCCACCAGCTGCAGGGCCTGAGGCAACCGGTGGTCCGGAGTGAGGAAATGCAGATGGCTGCTGGGCGTCGCCAGTTTTCCGACCGGCTGGCGGCAGAGATCGTCGACATTCACCGCCGTCCCAAATCCATGCTCCGCTGCGAATGGATTGGCCAGCAGCGTGGCAAAGCGTGATGAAGACTGTAAGAGCGCCTGCAGCGCCGGAGACGTGCGCCCTCTGGATGCCGCTTTGCTCTTCGCTGGCTGCTTTGGTCCCAGCAGTCGCAGGCAGGCGGCCGTCGAGCATTCGCGTCCCGCATCGAGGCATTCTTTGACGTAGGTCTGAAACCGGTCTTCCGGCACGGCGGCAATCCGCTGAAGCCGAGAGGAATCAGATTTTGTGATGCCCACATCCTGCAGACGGATTTGTGATTCCGGGTTGTCCTGATCGTCGTCGGCACTGTACTGATTACCCCGTGAGGCCTTCGCCAGCGGCAGTTGCTGCAGCAGCTGGCCAAGTCGACGTTCGGAACGCAACCGCAGAGCCGACGCTTCGACCACCATCTCGCGTCCCAGGCGAGCTTTCTTCGCGTAAGACCGGACCGCTTCTGCCCGGTCCCGTACGTCGCGAACTTCTTCCACGGTGCAGGCTTCCATCAACGCGGCATGCGCCTGATTGAGCAAAGCCAGCTCCTGCGGCTGACCGTCCGTTGTATTGCTGATCGTAATTTCCGTCACGGTGTGTCTTTCAGAAACGCAGTGCCGGACAAATGTCCGACACTGCTAAAGCAGGCACCGGCCTGCAGCGGGTTTGAGCTAACGCTCAGAACAGAATGTGCCGCTCTCGTTGTTCGCTTGCGGAGAGATTTCCCCTCCGCGACCAACGGGAGCAACTTGGCGGCGCGACGTTCCACGTCCTGCCACTCGCCACGCCACCGGGGCAAGGGCGAACGCCCTTGTTAGTAGTCTTCCGGAAGCAGAACAGTTGTGGAGGACCGGTCGGCTTCCGTGATGACCCAGAACTTCGTGCCGTCGCTGGCGTGGTACACCGACAACAGTCGAAAGCCTTCTCGCAAAGACAGTTCGTTCTCCTGCCGGTCTTCGTCGCAGACGTCACCCCAGTCACCACTCAGGTGCCGACTCAGGGCATTGCGAATGTCATCTCCGTTCAACCGCTCCTGCGCGTTGCAGGTGATGTAGATCGAACCGAAACGAAAACGTTGTCTGCGAATCACAATGGGTTTGCACATGATGTTTCTCCTTGGATAAGGTCAGTCGAAGGAACAGCACGGGGCTTCTGACTGACTGTTTCGTTCCCCGTCTGATGAGCCGATATCGATGACGTCGGACCAGCACACGGCGGCGGAAACGGAGGCATGAGCGTTCGCCAATTTTGTCGCGTCCAGGCGGGACGGATGATGCGATGCGGACATCGCAGAAAAGGAACCAACGGCGGTGAAACCGTTGATTCCCACTCGCGTTATGCGAGGCCGATCAGTCTGAATGCGTAGCGCAGAAAGATGAACGACATAACACCGATGACGGCCATCAGGACGTCCCGGCTGCTGGGCCATGGTTCAGGATCCGACAGTCCGAATTGTTTCGGCTGTCGATTGGGGTTGAACAGGATCTGGGCCAGATGAGTGCCCTTGTGTCCAACACCAGTACAGGTCTGGATAAAATCCGGTAACCTGTCCCCTTTGATCACGTACAGACGCCCATCGTTGGCCTGCACCTCAATGCGGTGCAACCGACGGTTGAGGACCTGTCCGTTCTCAACATGAGTCCAGCGGGTAAAGTGTTCTTCCTTGTGTTTGAGTGCCATAACGGCCTCCAGTTTGTGACTTCTGCTTACAGCAGAAGCTGATTATCCATAGACAGTGAAGACCGCACGCGATCACCACTGTCAGCGGCTGGAGTCTCTTCGAACAGGAAGAAAAAGGAGTTCGAGACACGCTCGAACTCCCCGCTGATAAAGTCAGCGAAGATGATTGCGGACACGCCACAATCGTCGATTCAGAACACGTCTGAATCCTTCGTCAGTTGATTTACACTCCCGGACGAAAGAGGGAGGATGAGGATGATTTCGTTGTTGTCCGTCCAACGGCCCGCGTGAACGGACGAGCTAATCTTTGCCGAACAGCCGGCGTCGCAGTTCAGCCAGTTTGTCTTCAGTCATTTCATCGGGAGATGCTGCCACGGGGCCTGTGAGTCCCGGATGTGTGGTGGGGACGACCGTGTGTGCGTTGGGTTCCGGCCAGAACGGTGCCAGCTCGATGGTGTCTCTCGACAGTTCCGGCCATCTGGTTTGAGCTCGTTCCTGATACTCCTGTTCCGTCATGGTGAAGTCCACCTGAACCGGGAACGCTCCTCGATAGCTGGTGTAGCCTTCCGCACGCCCCATACTCATGATGCACTGTCGCGGATTCCGGCTGATGTCCGCGATATCTTCGGCGGACAGTCGCGGGCCGACCTCCTGCGTGATGTCGATCACGGGTTCCGGCTCCCGTGCCGGATCATAGACGGCATGGGCCATGTTCACGATGCCGTCCTGCACGTGTGAAGAGAATTGTTTCCAGGACGCTCCGTAGTAGCCCGTCTCACCACTGATCTTCATCAGATGACGGATCGATTCCGGGTCACGTGCCGAGAAGTACTGTTGACTGACCGTGTTATCCAGCACCAGCTGGCGCAGATCTGCTCCACCAGGCGGTGCCAGTTGTGAGAGTGTCTGCAACGCCAGGGTAAACGCAACACCATGCGAGCGGCCCTGCGTCATGATGGCCGGAAAATTCTGTGCCATGACCATCTGAGCTTCATCAATGATGAGATGAACGCCCGGTTGTCGGCCGGTCCGGTCAAACAGGTCCATGGCCGCGCTGTCAGCCGAGTAGATGGCCAGTCGTGCGATTTCGCCGACGGTGGCCATGTCGAGAGTCCCGATCAGGTTGAAGTAGATGACCTGCTTTTGAGCCAGCACATCCGGCATATGAATCCCGTTGCGGATGACATGGGGATTTGCGGGGTGAGCGGGTGACAGGTTCAGCTGTTCAAACTGAGCCAGATTGGAGATAACAAAGGCCAGATGTTGAGCCGCCTGAAACTCTTTTTCCGTAGCCGCGATGCGACGCAGCACGGTTTCTATTTCGCGGAAAGAGAATGGACGGCCGGCGGGAGAATTCTGATGAATGTCTCGCAGAGCCTCCTGAAACAGCATTCTTGATGACATGCTGAACCACGCTCGCCCATAGTCCGCTCCATGATGCATGTTCAGTGACATCATGAACTGACCAACGATCTGCGGCATCGTGAGTCGCGTCAGTTGGGCCTGATTGACGGGATTGAAGATGTAGGTGGAATGCAGCGGCTTATTGGTGAACCACTTGAATTTGGCTCCGACACGTTCGGCTTCCCGTCGGGCCGTTTCAAACATGTCCTGATCACCTTTGCAGTCGAGGATGATGACGGCGCCGTCACGGCGACGAATCAGCTGACCGATTTGCCCGAGCAGACCAAGGGCCGTTTTGCCGCTTCCGGTCGCTCCCAGGATGAGCTGGTGTTCAAACAGCAGTTTGCGATCCACAAGAATCGGAAAGCCACTGTCGGGGTGAATTCCTTTGTAATAGCAGGACTGCTCGATTGCATTGGTGCTGTAACGCAGGCGGTCGTTGTAGCCATCGAAGGCGGTCCACGTCGGATCCAGCAGCGGGGAATCCGGCGTCTGAAACAGACGCCGATACTGCCAGATTACCGGCCCCGTCAGATTCAGGATCGTGAGTAACATCAGCCCCACAGCCAGTGCTATCAGCAACGCGTGGCGGAGAGTCAAAACCAGGATTGTTGACGGTGGCAGTTCCTTGATAACAGACGCATGACACAGCTCGAGCCCGGTCATGGAAAAGGCGAGCACGAGTGCATTCCCCAGAACATAACGGCGACGGACGGTTGAAGAACCGAAGGGGCTGCGCCACACATTCGGCGGAGCATCGGCCGGGATGTCCACAAACAACCAACGACGCAGATATTCGATCGCTGCCGAAAGGACGCCCGGATAGAGGAGTTGATTGGCCCACAACATCAGCAGCTGCAGGCCCCACAATCCCGCCATCAGCCGCAGCGACGCGGAGGCTGGGTCATAGCGTCGGGGATCCAACAGCGCGAGCACAAGCAGCACCACCCAAAAACTGCGACAGATCAGTCCCCAACCGCACCGCAGTCGTGACAGGAGGTCGGCTTCTTCAGCGTCCCTGGCAACATCTGCGAGGCGAATTCGCGTCACGAAGCGGTCTCGCCATAACAGTCGTCCGAGCATCATCAATCGATGGGGAACCCGAGGATGTGCGGTAATCCATGACACGGAATTTTCGGCGATTCGCTGCGTCAGGATCAGAAGGCAGAACAACCACCCCATCAGTTGAGAGGTCACAGCAATCCATTCGACCGAACGTTTCAACACAGCCACCGTCAAAGCACCTGTTGCGGCAACCACGATCGCAAATCGGATACCGGCCCGGATTGCCGCCCATTCACTGCGTGGACGCAGCCGTGCAACCGTGACGATGACGCCGCCGAGTAGACTGCCGACTACGATGACCGTTGGAGAAATCGTGGTCAGACGCAGGAGCCAGAGAATGATGGACAGAAACCAGACCGCTCCCGCGAGGCGACCAAACCAGAACACGAACAGTCCATCACCAAAGACGATCCCGCGATGACGGAAGTTAAGATCACACGGGCCGCCAGGCAGTAGCTGGCTGTCCACAATATCGGCGCGTTCCCGAATGTTGCGTGGTGCGAGGGTGATGGTCATTGGGGCGACCTTCCGTAAATGATGTCGTGCAATCCGGGCACGGATCGTGATGTCACGGGAAAGGCGAGAGACGGGAGTTTCGAATCTGCCGTGTGAAATCGAGCCAATTGTGTGGCCAGATTTCGGTGCAGCATGTCGGGCAGCGTATGGTCATAGCTGCGACGACGAGAAGCGTTGATCGTGAGCAGTGTGACTTCGAACTGTCCGTCCTGAATCAAACTGTCGAACCAACCGTGCATCAGAAAACGCCGTAGCGTCTGCTGCAGGCGTTGGGCAATTCGCAGCGGACGACCCCCGAAATCAAACGCCAGATAGCCCAGCCTCTGCACGGTCGACGTGCGACGCTCTTCTGTCTTCGTGGATGACGTTGGTTCGATGCCCGACTGAGTACGAAAGTAAAACCGGCCCTGCGGCAGGCGGTGGCCACGAACCGGAAACAGGTCCGGAAAATCGTGGAGGTTGACCAGACGCAAGTCTTCCTCAGCGAGGAACAGAAACCACTGCAAGGCAAATTGACGGGCAGTGGCATGCAGCCCGAGTGTCCGGCAATCGTAGGACTTGTGTCCCACAAATCGGGCTCCCTGCGGCGTCAGCTGGTACCACGCCCGGCGACCGTCCAGCGGTACAGACTGCACCACCTGGTGCGGTCCTGTGGACAGGCGGCGCAGCGTGGAACGCACGGCTTCCACTTTTTTTTCGGCAAAGAAGCGGCGATGCAGCACGTCGACCGTGGCCGAATGAAATTCGGCCAGATGGTTCAGGATCCGGCGGTCGCGACCGGTGATTCGACGGGTACGGCGACGAGGCATTACCAGATCTCCCAGGGGTACGGCTGCCATGTGCGATGGAAGTCTTCCAGCCGTTTGCGCGAGTACTGTCCGCCGAACTCCATCACCTTTAGAATGTTGTCCCGACGATCCACGAGGAGCGCATCCGGCACCTTTTTCTTGACACCGGAAAACCGGCGGCGGACAATATCTTCTCCGTACCAGATCACTTCTGACTGGTAGGGCCGGGACGAGACGTACATCGCTGTCGTTCCGAGATCATGTTCGATCTGCAGAGGCTGGCGTCCCCAGCCGCTGACACCTGCTGTCAGGTGTGCAGCTTTGGGGGCGGCCCAGTTCACGAGACGCGGCCGACGACAGGCTTGATTCCGTCTGACGAGAGTCAGGGAATCGAGAGCAGGCGTTTGGTCTGTGGAGAACCGACACGGTTCGCGGTGGACAGCTTTGCCCGTTCGAACAGACTGCGATATGCTGAGAGACTGCGTAGGGTGACACGGTTGACGAGGATTGATTTCCCCGTGGTCCGTGTAACACGAGGACGAAGAGCACCGGCCGTTGTTTGTGTGCCGCACGAACAACTGCCACGCCAGAATTGCGAAGTTTGGTTTTGACTGATTCGGGGACCAGGAGCACAACGGTTTCGACAACACGGGAACGGCCACGTTGATCCGTCGACGATGGATCCAGCCGTCCTTTGTCAGTCGTCTGAGAACGGCTGACGCGTGTCCGGGTATGGACTGATCGTTCAGCACCTGCTGAATCTGGCTGTCTGTCGCCGCGCGCACGTGCCACGTCAGCAGTTCCAGGATCGCCAGTTGGATTTCTGTGATTCGCATGGACAAGTCCGTGTGATTTCTTTCGTGACCGAATCCGTTCAGAGCCATTCCGGGTTACGAGGTGTGTTTCGTTTGTGGCCAGGCAAGTCACATGTGATTCCCACCCACGCGCTACGTGCGGGTGAGTTTGTCTCACCTGACACTCGACACCGATGGTGGCGTGATGAGAGTTCGACTCTTCATTGCGCGAGCCTGTGCTGCTGCTGTTCCCTGTTGATTCGAGACCTCAGTCTGCGAAACAGTGACGGTCCGTCCGTCGCTCGCGTCCCTTGAGTTCTCCCCGAGACGCACGCATTCTGCGCGCAGTCGCGTGTCACAAGCGATGACACAACCGGGCAGAACGGGACACAACCGGGAACATTTTTCTGAGTTTCTGGCGGCAACTCGCAAACTGTAGCCGCCCTCTCCTCCACGCTGTGAGAACTCGAAAGGTGTGTCATGCGAACTCCTGATGGCTTCGTGATCGCGGATAAAGCTCTGATCCTTTCGCTGATTCATGAGAGTCAGCTCCGAATGGCAGATTTTAAAGCTGCCGGAATGGACCCCAGACTGGTCCGCAAACTTCGGAACGGCAAGCGGGTTCAGGAAGCCACTCTCGCTAGATTCCTCGCCGTCCTGGGCCTGCCCGTGGGAGGCGAAGTCTGGCGCAACTTGATGTACGGCGACACGTCGCAGCCGGACTCGAAAAACGTGGTCTGTCTGGCATCCTGGATTGCCGAAGGCCCACCTTCGGAATGGATCACGGCCGGCAACGGTCTGCAGTATCGCATCCAGATGCTGAAACACTGCACGACCGCAGGGCGCCGTGGTCGCGGGAAATGCTATGACCTGAGTCAGTTCAGTGATGCTGATCGCGAGCGCATCGAACCTGCTTTGAAACGACATCCGGATGTGCTCGAACGACTCCGGCGTCATCGGTCCTTCCCGGACCGAACCGACTGTGGCCTCAACGGTGCTCACCACTTCTGGGTGGTCGACGATTACGACGATAGTTTGACACTGACCGAGTATGTGCAGCAGGAAGCGATCCATGGCGCCGGTCTGCCGCTGAAGGAGACGCTGAACATCATGAAGCAGGTCGCTCAGGCACTGCGAGTACTGCACCAGCGAAAAATCATACGGCGGGGACTCACCCCCGATTCCATTCTGATACAGCCTGATGGCCACGTCCTGCTGACGGACCTGGAACTCTGCAAGCTGCTCGGTGAACACCCGACCGTTGTTCCCGAAAAGTTACCGAAGAGTCCATGGCTGGCACCGGAGCTGGGCGGTATGCCGTGGTCTCAGATCCCTGACACAGAAGCATGGGAGGCCGTCGACGTCTATAGCTGGGGCAGAATTTTTCTGTACGTCGCTACGGGAAAAGTGCCGCCGGAAAGCCTCAATCGGATGTGCGATGTGATTCCGATGTACCCGCCCGAGATTCAGGAAATGCTGGGCCGCGCCACCTTTGCCGGCTACCGAACCCGTCCCTCAATCTCTGAGGCCCTCGGCGCATGGGAGCGGATGGGCCGTATTGCGAATGAAAACCACCCGGCAGACTGAGCGTCGGCAAACCATTCCTGTCTTCTCTCTTCGCAATCTTCATTCGGAAAGCACGTTATGACGACTGACACCGTTCCTCCCTACCGGCCCGACATTTCCTCCCTTCTGGCGCAGCCCCACGATCCCTGGCTGGGAGCCCATGAACTCAGCGAGTACACGTTCTGTGACCGCGCCGGACTGAACACGACACACCTCGAAGCGGCCGATCACGGTCAGGATGACAATCATGTTCCGCCCCTCGACTATCAACCGGAATACGATCCTGACGCCATTCAGCGGTACCTGCACGTCTACAGCGTCCGCGTGGTGTCATGGGGCATGGCCTGTATGGTGATGACCCTGTTGCGCGCGACCACCTTTCAAAATAACGGGCTCACCTGGCTGATGGCACTCCTGTCCTCCGCCGGTTTTCTGATCCTTGGCATCTCGGATGCCGGACAGCTGCTCTTCTGGTACCGACAATACTGGCGTTCTCGCATGGGGGATGCCACGCTGCCCGATCCTGTCAATCCGGAGCCGGAAGCCATTCACTGGTGGCACTTCCATCGAGCGGGCTTCGTCAGTGCGTCGACGGTCGGAGGGCTGCAGGACGACGAGCTGCACCTGGCAGGCCAACCCTTCAAACTCCTGCAACGCGGGAACGAATACGTGCCCGTGTTTCTGAAACGTGGCGACAGCACGCGCCTCTTTCCACAGCACTTTGTACGCATCGCCGTCTACTGTCTGCTGCTGCAACGTCAGACCAACGGCATCGCTCGCTATGGACTCGTGCTGAATGCAGGAACCTTTGACTGCGTGGCGATCAAATTCAACCGGGAGTCGTTTGACCTGCTGAGCCTGAACCTGATCGATGCCCGCCGGACGGCTCGTCACTACCGGGAACTCGATCAGTCACCGCCTCCGCCCAAACCGTACCTGTGCCGCAAGTGTCCATTCGGCAAGCCTCTGTCGGTGGACACGGCCGAATCACTGATCCAGAGAGAACAAACCGGACTGGTCCCCCGAGCGAACATTGGCTCCGATGGAAGGCGGTACCACGCTCACTGCGGAGACCGCTTTCACTGGATGCCGCCACACCAGCAGGTGGTGGAACTGGGGATCCCTCACTGACAACACGACACTGCCGAATGGACTGACGGCCCTACTCGATCGAACTGATGTCACGTCCACGATTTCGCAGAGTGCGCAACATCTTTAACAACTGGTCAAACAGCGATCCCTTTCGCGAGCTCTCGGTCAACTGACGGAACAGCTGCTCCGTGGCGGACATCCAGGCGGCGTCCGTCGCGAAACGCTCCTGCGGATCTGCTGCCAGGACCTGGTCCAGAAAGCGGCTCAGGGAACCAGTGGCGGAATGGGAAATGGAATGGTAACGCAGAATCACGTCCGTCGGTCGTTCCCAGAATGGCTCAGAATCCGGATTCGCAAAACACGCGGCTCGCCCCCCCAGTCGATCGAAAGGCAGTTCGCCGGTCAGCATCACGAACAGCAATAAGGTGGCGGAAAACTGATCCGATCGCTGATCCCCGATCTTCCCCAGATTGATCTCCGGTGCCGCCCACAAGGCGCGAAATCCCTGCGTCTGGCGTTGGGACATCGCGTCCAGTGCATGCCAGGCGGATCCGTAATCGATCGGAATCAGCCATTTTGAGCGGCTGCCCATCACAAAATTATCCGGATGGATATCGCCGTGCACCAGTCCGGTCGTCCGATGAAAGCCACTGAGCGCTCGAACCAGGCCGCGGTACAGTCGCAGTGCTTCGTGCAGACTGACACGACGACGACTTCCTGTTTGTCGCCGCAGCCATTCGCTGAGTGATTCTCCCGGAATCCACTGAGAGACGATCAACGTCATGTGATCGCGTCGCTCGCAATCGATGATCGCTGCCGCAAACGGATTGGCATCTGTCAGCTGCTGCAGGACACGGAGTTTCTGCCGCGACAGGCGTTCGGGCAGCACCTGCAACGAACGCAGTTCCCGCAGCGTCTTCTGACCGAGCTCGGAAACCAGCCAGCGTTCTTCGCAACCTCGATCACAGTCGTCCCTGACAATGGACGCGGACCCGCGTCGACTCAGCAACTGCAGCAGGCCGTACGTGCGGTGACGCACCGTGATCCGGCCCTGCACTTGATACCGGCGACCACGAAAACGGAAGGTCGAATTCTGATGACTCATGTTCAGCTCCTTGACTCAGGTGACGCGAACAGAAATGGGCCGGGATCGTGAACGAGTTGACGACATCCGTCAAATTTTCTTTTCGGTTGTGTCTGCCCGTGACAAACGCTCCGGCTGCCAAAGACACGTCGCAACGTCCCGCGAGGAATCGGCCCCTCAGCGCACGTCCGTCTCATAAGTGGACACAAGCAGAAACGATTTTTGGAAGTTGTTGAGAGATGACGCATGCTGTCTGTCACGAACGACGACGGGACGCCGCACACGTTGTGTTCAAACAAGGTTTTTTTCCAACTTGCGGCCTGTTTGCAAAGGAGACTCTTTGATGGTCAACACCGCCCCTCATTCTCACGATTCTGAAACCACACGCGAGCTGAATATCAACCTCCGTGGCCGAACGTATCCGCTGACCTGTAGGCGTGCCCTGTCATCACCCAACGCGCCGCCGCCGGAACCGGATTCTCCGACGAGGTCGTTAAGCAAACGGATTCTGTCGATGCTGTCGTTCCCGACGCGTCATCCGGACACATTCCGCGGCAGCAGTGAAATCGTGCGGGCCTACTGCAGCGATATGGTGCTGCTGGAAACCATGGCCACGCAATGGCGTCGGTTTCTGAAGCAGGTCCGAAAGGCCAACCTCACTGCCGTTGCCGGACAAAATGTTTCGAAACGCCAGCAGCAGCAGGCCCTCGATCAGGCCCTGCAGGTGATGGGACATGAATCCGCTGTCATGGTCGATGATCGTGGTGTGCTGAACGGCGACCTGGTCGAGCAGCCTCCGGTGCATGTGTATCAAACACTGCAGGAAACGATTCGCACGGTGGTTTCGAGTTTCGTGGAGGCCATGCAGCAGGACCTGGACCAGTTGTCAGATCTGCGCGTGGTGGGGCTGTTGGAATGGTTTGGCGACCGCACGTGTCGCTTTCATTTCTACGAGCATCAGCTGACATCTGTGGTGGACGGCCGGTCGACCGAACGTCAACAGGTGCCGATGTCCCGCAACGGCAAAACCCGACTGGGCACGGAAGTTATCGAAGAACTGACTGGTCGCCATGTTCACAGCGTGACTCGGAAAACGGAGCTGCTGATCGAAGCGAAGTCCTGCGCTGCCGATCATCCGGATCTGGTGCTGCCACGCGTCGCCCGGGAGTGTATCCGACAGTGTCCGACCTGGCTCCGTCCGGAATTGCAGGTGGTGGAAGGGGAAAAGATCCGGGAAGACTGGATGGAGCTAATCCGTGTCGAGCATCACTGGCAGGAACGCTTCTGCAAACAACGCATCCAGCCTCACTTTGATCCGGCGCTCACTATTTTCGGACACTACGTGCTGATGGGGTGGGACGAACGAGCTCATCAGGGCGAAATTCAGAATCGCGTTCGCCGGAGCAGCGATCAGCTCTGGCAACCAACATCGTCCGCAGCGACCGCACCCGATCATCGCTTGATCGCCATGGTGGCTGGCATCGCTGCCGCACTGTTTGGAATGTTCATGCTGCGTTCTGCCGGGAAACTTTCCGGTGCCATGGCCGTTGTACTCCTGCCGCTGACCTGCCTGCCAACGACCTACCGCTATCTGTCGGGCGGAAGCGGAATGATCCCGCTCGCCCAATTGAAGGTTCGGCCTATCTACCTCACAGGCAGCGTAATTCTGACGGTGATGGCCATCGGTTTCCTGATGGCGGCATGGTCCTTACACAAGCCCGTTCTTGCGATTGTTGCTCTCGTTCCGATCGGCGGAGCGGCTACGATGATTCACAAAGCGCGTCGAATTGGAGGTGCGGCATGACGACCACCGCGCCACCACGCGATTTGCAGAGCATTGTTATGCCGGTATTCGCCTTCTTCGTGGCCCTCTTTCTGTGCTATGCGGTTCCGCTTATCGTGCCGGAAGAGACCAAACGCACGACTCATGATGTCCTGACGTCCGTCTCCCAACCTTTGACGGAAGAGCCGAGTTTCGATGTTCCAATTGAGCCAGTGCCGCTGGAGAGTGTGGCGGCGACGACCAGACTGGAAGAAGCCGAAGACCGGCTGGTCAGAAACATGGAGTTCTTCGACAGTCGCTTTGAACGCTTCACAGCCGACCTGAGAGTTGCTGAGGACAAGGCGCTCAGTCGTTCCGATCTGGTGGGCACGCGGTATGAACTCCGAGCCCTGCAGGATCAGCTGGTGACTCTCCGAGACCTGACGCGGGAATGGGACGACATCAACTCAGAATTGCTGTCGGACAGGACCGGCCAACAGATCGCAGCGGGTCGCGATCTGCTGGAGCAGTACGTCCTGCTCGCTGACCAGCCGCGGCTGTCTCAGCGAGATGTGGAAGAGCTGACCGAACGACTGGAACCGCTGTCGCAGTTTATTGCGATGCTGGAAGATCAGGACAAAGTGCCTTACGAACCTGGCGAACGTTTTCAAACGCGACTGGTTTCGATGAACGGTCACATCTCGGAAGCCGTGCGCGAGTACGAAGACAGTCTGGCCGAGCTGCGACGAATGATGCGCGAGTCGCGGTCTCAGGAACCTGGTGAAGAAATCCTGCGCGATGCCATGTCACGCTGGCGGCTCGAACAGAAACGTCGGGCGGCGTCGTCAACCGCCGCCGTGCCAGCGGACACCGGTCCTGCCAAATCAGAAGCACCGCCCGAAGCTTCTGAGCCGCCATCGAAGTCGCCGAAACAGCGACGTGACGCTCCACCAGGAAGGACAATGCTGGCTCATCGCAGCGTGCTGTCCCGGCTCAAGCCTTACAATCCGGATTGGTCACAACACATGGTCTCGCCGCCGGCCCCCGTTGAGCGACAAACGGACCCTGTCGCGGAGGACTCGCGCACCGTGCCAGCCGCACCCGCCCCTCCGATCGTTCGTCCGCCCGTCCCGGTTTCGCAAACAGGAACACAAACAATTCAGACCCGCTGCCGGTGCGGACCGTGCTGCCGATGCCGCCACCGATGTCAGCCGGTTCATCGCTGTGTTCTGCGATAAATCTCAACGAACCAGGTGGGCTCAGCACCGGACCGGTCGCAGGCTGCGACCGGTCCGATCCATGGGCGGATTCGGCGTACCACTGACTCTGCAGGTGAAGGCGGTCTCTCAGCAAAGGGGGACTGCCTTCATCCCGTTTCTGACCTCCCTTGTCAGAAATCCTCTCCATCCCGTGATTTCTCGGCCGAATTCCCATCTCAACATGGCCAACCACATGGCCACCCGCTTCACATCTCCCCGGCCACGTTGAAATCCCCCACTGGACCGGTCCCAGCCTGCGACCGGTCCAGCAGGCACCGGCCTGCAGCGGGTGGCGTGGTGGGCGGCAGGACGTGGAACGTCGCGCCGCCGAGTTGCTCCCGTTGGTCGCGGAGGGGAATAAGGGGCGCGTAGAATTTGTCCTGGCAAGCGAACAACGTGAGCGACGTCTTCTCTTCTGAGCGTTAGCTCAAACCCGCTGCAGGGCAGGCACCGGCCTGCAGCGGGTGGCGTGGTGGGCGTCAGGACATGGATCGTCGCGCCGCCGAGTTGCTCCCGTTGGTCGCGGAGGGGAATAAGGGGCGCGTAGAATTTGTCCTGGCAAGCGAACAACGTGAGCGACGTCTTCTCTTCTGAGCGTTAGCTCAAACCCGCTGCAGGGCAGGCACCGGCCTGCAGCGGGTGGCGTGGTGGGCGTCAGGACATGGATCGTCGCGCCGCCGAGTTGCTCCCGTTGGTCGCGGAGGGGAATAAGGCGCATGTAGAATTTGTTCCGGCAAGCGAACAACGAGAGCGCCAACTTCTCTTCTGAGCGTTAGCTCAAACCCGCTGCAGGGCATGCACCGGCCTGCAGCGGGTGGCGTGGAGAGCGGGAAGTCATTGAACGCACAATCGCCAAGGGGCTCCCGTTGGTCGCGGAGGGGAATAAGAATAAGGGGCGCGTAGAATTTTTTCCGGCAAGCGAACAACGAGAGCGACAACTTCTCTTCTGAGCGTTAGCTCAAACCCGCTGCAGGCCGGTGCCTGCCCGGTGCCTGCTTGTGTGGAGGAGGAGTTGTTGCCAGCAGCGTTCGGCGCGACAGACGTCTTCGAAGTTGAAGCTCAGGCGAAACTGCGATGTCCGTCCTGCGGCATCGACACGCTGCAGGCCGACCGCCCGGCTGCCATAGATGCCAAAGTCGTTCACGAGTTCTCGTTCATCCGCCAGATCCCGTTCACGAACCAGTCGAATCTGAATCCCGGCGCGGGCCTGTTCGTCGATCCAGGAATGCAACGGTTCTTCCGGAACGTCGGCATCCTTTGGCCAAAGATGTGAGGCCACGATGACGATGCGTTCAATGATCACCATGCCGGACTGCTGCAATTCCATATTCAGCAACGTGCTTTGCCGTGCGGGACCATCCTGCCAGTAGTTTTGAGTTTCCACATGCGACACCGAACGATATTGATACAGACCGGGACTGCGCAGCAATTGCTCATACGCGACACGCCATGCTTCCGTAGAATCGTATTCTACTGTTAACCGGCCCAGGGTCTGCAGGTTATGAACCGCACGTTGGAGTTGTTCATCGGCGAGGCCACGGAACAGCGGATCCGAACATTCCCCAACACGGATCAGTTCTGTGATCATCTGCTGGTGAACGTTCTGCAGGCCGTCATCCGTCGCCAGTTGCAACTGCTGCTTCACGACCCGAGGCAGGGTCTCCCGAATGCGGGGTTCGTCATGCCATTGCAGCACAATCGCCACGCACATCAGCAGACCGAGCCACAGGAGTTGCAGTTCCACCGTCGTGGCTGCCGTCAGCAGCACCGTAAGAAACAGGATCGTCATCAGCAGCCCGCTACGAACGGACAGGCGTTGGGGTTTCGGGAGGCGCAGCGGGAAGGAGCAGAGCTTCATCGCAGTCCGCCTCAATCCAGCAGGGAGCCCAGCGAACGAGCATGGTCAGACAGCAGCTGCAGCGCTCGTTCACGTTCGCCGCACATCAGAGCTTCCTGAATCGGTGGCAGATTCGCACTGTCCAAGACCGCCCAGATTGCACCGGGGGCGTGGTTCCGAAGACGGCGGAACCGATACGGCTCATCCGGCTCCGGCGTCAGCATGCGGAGTCCGCGTTCATCGATGATTCCAACAAATGACTGTAACATCTCTTTGCTGTACCACAGCTGGCACACGAAAGTAAAGCGGGCCGTGGTCTACAGCGAATTTGTGCTGTCGCTCGTGATATATGGAGCGGCTTCCGCTGGTGTCGATGATGGTCTACAGGAAGACCCGGCTGTCAATCCGAAGCTGTACGTCTTCCACCGCCTGCTGCAGGGCTTCCAGCACGTCCGGATAAGTCTGCCGCCGCGGCGAACGGACCTGCACACGCAATCCGTTGTCTGCAAGGAAGGTCAGGTTGACTCCCGTCGAAGAGCGACGTTTCTGGCGGCGCTGCGCCTTGAGTGTGGCAGCAATGTCGCGCTGCGTCATTCGTCCTTCAACGGCCTGGGACGCTAGATTCCTCTGCTCTAAAGGATCGCTGACCTTGGTCAGTTCGTAAGCCGTTGCCGCCGCAAGGTCGCCTGTTTGGACCTGCTGCTGAACATCGTCGGGCAGACTCAATAGAGCCATGGCACGTGTGATTCGCGACGGAGAAATATGCAGGGCAGCGGCCAGCTGTTTCCCGTTCCAGTCGTTGATCTGCATCAACTGAGTGTACGCCTCGGCTTCTTCGAGCGGCGTCAGATCTTCCCGCTGCAGGTTTTCCACCAGCTGTTGTTCGAGCGTCGCTGAATTCGTCAGATCGTTTTCGTGGAAGGAACAGTCAATTGTTTTCAGACCAGCCAGGCGGGCCGCCCGGTAGCGTCGTTCGCCCGAAATGATGATCCAGCTTTTTTGCTCTTCGTCCCAGCGAACGCGAATGGGTTGCAACTGTCCGGTTTGCTGCAGACTTTCCGCCAACCGAGCCAGCTCGTCATTGTCGAACTGTCGCCGCGGCTGGTTCGGGTCCGGAATCACGCGATTCAGGTCCAGCGTTCCCAAAGACAATTTTGATCGGCGACCGATATCTTTCTCCGAAGGCACCGGACTGAACTGTGGTGGATGACTCGGTTCGGTATCGCCTCCCGTCGCCCGCAGAGTTCGCTGTCCCATGGATTCATCCACCTGTGCCCGCAGGGCATCCAGTTTTCGGCGTGTGGTACTCATCGCATTAAACCTCCTGTGTGCATCGTTTGTCCATCCATTTCGCGAGCGGAACATGCCAGCAGTTCATCGGCCAGTAGACGTGTCATTTGAGCCGCCACCGAACGCGGCTGATCAAACTCCACGGGCGTGCGTCCCGCCAGCGAAACTTTGAAGGCAGCTGCTTCCGGAAGCACCGACTTCAGCACGGTATCCGGATACAGCAGGCGGATGCGGTCTTCATACATCCGATGAATCAGCAGTCGTTGATCACGCCGAGTGACCAGATGCCCGAGCAACCGCAGCTCCGGGTTCAACTGCTGAGCCCATCGAATCGTTTGATGTACGGCCACCAGCCCCTGGGTTCCAAAGTCCTCAGGCGGCACAGGAATTACGACTTCGTCCGCCGCCAGCAGCGCTGACCAGCTGCAGCGATACAGATTCGGAGGACAGTCGATCAGCACGACGTCAAAGTCCGTCGCCGTCGACAGGAATTCTCGCAGCGCAAACTGCCTTAATCCCAGTTGTTCGGGATACGGTGTATTGAATGCCGCCAGATGCTGATTGGCGGGAACGAGACTGATGTTTTCGAAGCCGGACGCACGAATCAGCTGCGTCGCTGATCGATAATTCCGATTCTCACCGAACAGTGCGGCCATGGTCTCGTCAGCAGGCAGCGTTTCGACGGCCACGGATCCAAGGAAACCCTGACTGAGCGATCCCTGTGGATCCACGTCCAGCAGTAACGTGCGCCGACCTGCCGATGCCAGAGCTCCCGCCAGATGGAAGCAGGTTGTGCTCTTACCACATCCCCCCTTCTGATTGATGACACAGATTGTCGTGGGCATCGTTCTCCATGAAGTCCATTGGCGATTGCATGTTGCAATCGCCGCCAGGTGCCTGAAATCATTCACTCCAACCTGCCACAGCACTCCGTTTTCGTCAACGCTGTTGTTGCGACCCGGTGAAACAATTCGTTGGCAGATCGCACAATTCGTGGTACACACATCAGACAACAGGGACGGTTGAAGAGATGACAGTTTTGCCACGCTCTTCGCCGTTGATTGAACAATGCATGGAGCGACCAACGGGAGCGGACAATCCTCTTCCGAGCGTCAGCTCGAATCCGCTGCAGGCCGGTGCCTGCCTCGAATTCGCTGCTGGCTGGTGCCTTCCCGGTCACTGCTTATCGTGAAACGAACAAAGAATCGTCGCCAAACAGCATCATCGTCGGCCGGATTGGCGCAGCTCTCGCTGCTCGAACACAGTCTGTGTCCGCTGGATACGAAAACGTCACTGACCGAAGGTCTCGCCCATGAGGCCTGCTATCGCTATACCACCGCCGCCGGACAACGCTGTACGGCCACGGCCAAACTGCACCTGCCGCTGGGACTGTCGCCTGCCGATGAATTCACGTTATGGGGATTACTGGCTCTCACACTACGACAGTCGCAGCCAGACCCGCACTTTGCCGCCACACCGCACTACTGTTTGCGGCAGCTCGGTGTGATTGATGCCAGGGGACGACGTGGTGGTAAAAACTATCAGCTGTTTCGTCAGACGCTCCGTCGCCTGAGTTCCGTTTCCTATGAAAACGATGCGTTCTATGACCCGGTCCGTGGCGAGCACGCCAGCGTGTCGTTCGGATTTCTGAGCTATCGTCTGCCGCATTCCACGACATCCGATCGGCTGTGGCACTTTTACTGGGATCCGGTGTTCTTTGAATTCTGTACTGCGGCGAAGGGCAGCCTGCTGTTTGATCTCGAAACGTATCGCACACTGAGTCCCGCCGCGAGACGGCTGTTTCTACTGTTACACAAGGTGTTCTTTCGCCGCCGTACCTCTCCGGAATTCGCGGTGCGACAGCTGGCCGTTCACACACTCGGGTTTTCCGGTGGGCTGACCAACGGAATTCTCAATCGAAAGCTCCGGCAAACAGTCGAACCGTTGGCCGACACGGGCGTCATTGCGAATGCTGTTTGGCCGAAGGACCGCGGCATTTCCATGGTTCGCTTTGATCGCGGACCGTATTTTGAGAATCGACGACAAGGCCGCAGGCAGCTCTCAGTCGCGAGTTCGCCGCTGACCGAGGCCCTGATATCACTGGGGTTCGAAAGTCGCGATGCGGGGCACATCACGCGCCGCTATCGCCCTTCCCTGCTGCGGGAATGGATCGACATCACGATTGCCGCTCAGGAACGCTTCGGTGCAAAGCATTTCAAACGCAGCCCGCAGGCATTTCTGATGCATCACCTCAGCAAAGCGGCCTCTGGTGAATACGCACCGCCGGACTGGTGGCGGGAAATTCAGAAACAGGAACAGCATCAATCCACAGCGACGTCGCCTCTGCTTCGAAAGCTGGTGCGATCATCCAACGGCAATAGGGAAAATGAGGATCGCCATCAGCCGCCTGTCCGAATTTCGGAACTGCTCAACATCACCGAATAGAAGCGTACGACAGGATGCCGTTCACCGGTCGTGCGATTGCAGATTCCGTCGCCTGCACTCCCTTCAAAGAAACTTATCCACAAGCAAGTTCTCTCTTTGCTTACGAGTACTCTTTGGATCAGTACTTTGTACAGCCGCAACTCGACGTGGAAATTGGTAATGATTCTGCCTGTTTATCAACGATGAAAACGCCCCGACGATGACGCAAAGTCCACGTGTCGGGACGCTTTCGATGACGCGAAGTCCACGCATTGTGCCTCCTTGCGATGACGCAAAGTCCACGTGTCCCGATGTCATGGGACTCCGTTATCCACAGCCGAAATCCGACATTGAAATGGTCTGCTTCTCATGCCTGTATCAGTCTCTACCGCACAGCTTTCCATTGCGCCGCCAGTACGGTAGCGTCGGCCTGTGATGTCCGATTCGGAGCATCACCTGATTGCAGAGGATTCGGTGGACATTGGCGGCAGGAAGTTGCTGACAGCCATCGCTGACTGAGATTGCATGAACAGCGCGACACACTCGGTAAACTCGAACTCACCATTCGAGCTAAGGGGTCAGCGTTTGCCTGCTGACAGTGTCGTGCCCGTAGAGCCGGATGCCTGGAGACGGGCTTGTCCGGTTCGACGGAGGCTTGTCGGAGTAATCCCTGTCGATGAACTCATTTCATCCACAGACCAATCCCGACATTCGATCCGATAACATCTTCGATGTTCTTTCTGGCCGTTGTAAGCCAGGAAGAAGATTGAAGGCTTTGAGCGGCGAGTTTGGTGAATGGGTATCATTCGTTGCTGGAAGCAGGGCGACGCGGAAAAGCCTGTGATTGTTTTTTCAACACAGGTCGTCGCAGATCAAAGCGGGTGTCTTCTTATTGACCCGGCGGAATCCGGACGTAAGTCTGTGAGTTTGTCGTGTGAGTGAGAACAATCCCGTCCACGGGGTTCGGCCCTGACATCAGGGGCGTTCAACGTCGGCCGGCGTGGGGAGCTTTCGGCTGGTGACAGTCGAAACCGGTGCTGATTCCACCGGGGACCGCCTGCAAATCAGGCGGCTGCGAAGAGCTCAACCATGAAAGGCGAGTAATCGCTTGCCGGTAAATTGTGTGAGAGACGGTGCCAAACGGCGAAAACCCGTTGCCGACGGGTAAGGGGATGCTTCTTACTTCGGTCCCCAGAAATCGGTGTCTCCGTATTGCGGAGCCAACCGGAAACTATGCCGACTCGGGAGAGACGGACATACGGCAGCGGTGTCTTCTGCGTAACAGCAGATAGCGACGTGACTCACACAATGAAGACTGCGACTAACGCGGGAAGGACTACAGCGGCCGGTGCAGGCTCACCGGTGCGTCGACTGATCTTCGACGTGTTTCAAATGCTGTAGTTTGGGAGTGTGGCCTGATTAGACAGCGGTTTTGTGTGGAATGATTCCACGAAACCGGCGGTGTTTCCTGCAGGGCAGTGGGAACCCGTTTGCGATTCCGGGTGGTGCCGGATCTGTGCCGTTCGCGGCACACGCAACGACGAAAGGGCTGACGGGCTTGAGGAATCCGGCGAATGCCGGTCTTCCAAAGCTGTTCATGTTTTTCTGCAGAAGGCTGTCCGAGGCTTCGGCCTCGGGCGGCGTTTCTGTTGCTGCTGGCGCAGCAGTCATCCAGTGACTCGGGCAGAGTTCGGGAGAATTCTGCTGGAGTGACGATCTTACATCAATCAGACGAAAGGCAGCAGCGATGGTGTTCTGGCGAATTCCTGAGTTGCAGCAACGGTTTTCTGTACCACGGGCAGTATGGATTGCGCGGGTGCACAAGAAGAAGTAAGTGCGACCGCGCTGACTTCGACTCGTGCCTTCGCAATTCACTGCTCCTGGGGGTTCCTGGTAACGCCCCTTGGTTTTTTCATGCTGACGATCTTCAGCAATCGAGACATTCGTCTCCGGCTTTCGCAGTGGTGTGCCGCAAACACCACTGAATTTTCAGGGCGACCCGCGATGGGTGGCCCTTGCAGCGAGGCAACATGGAATATCGATGCGTCACAACATCTGTCACCGGATTCGTCCAGCAGATTGCCTGCTGCTATTTGCGACATGGTTTCTGGTGGTACGTCACGGGAGTGATCCCCGACAACAAAGATCCGAAATCCGTCGACCGCAAACTGATTGACCGATACGGTATCGACTGCACCGAATGGAGACGCGCCCGCAACAAGCAGCTTGGTCTGGCAAACCTGCACTATCTTCGTCATGAACACTTCTTCGTGCTGCTCGCCAGCAAAGGCAATCACGCCTTCTACACCGAGGAATCCGGACAGATCCGCGATATCCGCCGAGTTCCCCTGCGTTACAAAGGCTACTCCATCAGCTACCGCCCCGGTGGTCGAACTCGCAAAGGAGAGAAAGATCCCCGTTGGCATGCCCACGTGCAGATTGATCAGGAAAAGTATCGGGCACTTAAAAGCTGGTTCGAGGACATTGCCAATCGCCGGAACGAACAATTCCTGACTGAAGCGCTCAGCAATATTCCCTGGGAGCCCTATGCACCAGTTCGACGGCAGAAACTGCACATTGTTCGAGCGGTCAACAGGCAGCGAAAAACCTCGGGCAAGTCGCAGATGTCAGCAGACATGATCCGGCTCAAGCGAAGTATCGTGAAGCCGTTCGACTTGGCGTGATACCTGATGAGATGACTGGCCGCCTGAATATACGCGTACAATTTGGATCGAACGGCAGCCCAGAAATGCCGTTTCCAGCAGCGGTCCTGATCACCGTAGGCAGTTAAGCAAAATCGATCCGCGGTCTCCCAGCAAGCCAGCGTTCGTGACTTAGGACGGTTCGTCATTAGTTAGCTAGAGCACCAGTGACCCCGAGTAGGCGAGATGGGTTTCTTTGCAGCCAAGCGGCTTGTCATCGGAGGTGTGGTCGCGGCAAAGTCGCAGTAGGAGACCGATTTCGGACGGAGAATCAGTACAAGTCCCTCCCGGATCCCCGAGGCGGACTCTTGATGAACCAAGGCTTCATCAAGCTATCACCGACTGATTGGTCACTGGAAAGAGCAGGAAAAGAAGTGCGAATCGTCTACTGCATCCGGTTGGGGGGGAGATTCAAATGTTCGACGACGTTGAACAGAGTCCTTTTTGTGCGCCATCAGTTCACGCAGAGTTGGCGGTCCGACTATTGCGGTGAACGGGAGCAATCAAAGATGTTGTCAATCGGGGTTGTTTTGGTTGCAGCGTTCGTTTGGGAAAGCGCTGAATTCACTGCGCCCGCCTCAGTTGAAATCCGTACTGCTGTGGAACGGAGCATTCCGCATATCGAAGAACAGGGCGTTGTATGGATTGAAGAGAATAACTGCGTCTCGTGCCGCCGAACCTGCACGATGACACAGAGCCTGAGGTGGTACAGGTTTCAGGGACACGTGAATCTCTTATTTTGAGTCCGTAGAAAGGACCTCAGGATGTCTCGGAAGAAAAAAACATCAGTCAAGAAATCGTCTCGCCGTCAGTACACGGATGAGTTCAAAGAAGAAGCCGTGCAGCTGCTTCTGGATGGGTACACGGCTCCTCAGGTTGTGGACCGGTTGGGCATTTCAAACGTCAACGTTTTGTATCGCTGGAAACAGGAGCAGCTGGAACAAAGTGGTCCAGTGGCAAGCTCTTTGGAGGCTAAGGTCAAGGACCTCGAAGCCGATCTGCGGCGTGTCGAACGTGAGAGGGACATACTAAAAAAAGCGTTGGCTATTTTCGGCCGCAACGAATAGCTGACGTCTATGCGGCCGTTGAAGCGATTGTTCAGGAAGGTCATGGAAACGTGGCCGAAGTCTGTCGTCATCTCGGTGTGAACCGAACTTCGTTTTATGCCTGGCAGACTGCTGAGCCCACGATCTTTGAAGAACAGGATGCTCAACTGGCTCCGTTGATAAGAGTCATCTTTAAGTGTCACCGCCGCCGCTACGGGGCTCGTCGCATTGCCGAAGACCTCAAGGAAATGGGACTTCCCTGTGATCGCAGGAAGGTCTCGAATGTCATGAAAGCCCTTAAATTAAAGGCAATTCAGCCGAAGTCGTTCGTTCCAAAAACGACAGACAGCCGTCATCGACTGGGCTATTCGCCGAACCTGTTGCTCGATGCGGACGCCCCAACAACGATCAATCAAATTTGGGTTGGAGACATTACCTACATCCCGCTGACTGACGGGACGTTTTGCTACATGGCGATGCTGATGGATCTGTTTTCCCGGCGGATCGTTGGTTGGCATCTGGATAACAACATGACGGAACAGCTGGTCCTCAAAGCACTGCGTTCGAGCATCAAAGAACGACAGCCTGACGTTGGATTGATTCACCACACGGATCGAGGCGGCCAGTACGCTGGCAATGAATACCGATCAATTCTTCGTCGGGCAGCAATCACACAAAGCATGAGCCGTGCTGACAACTGTTATGACAACGCATCCATGGAAAGCTGCTTCGGAACGATCAAGAACGAACTCGAAATGACCGATTACCAAAGCAAGGCAGAGGCAAGAAGAGAGATGTCAAAATACGTCCGCTACTACGTTCACGAACGCAGACACTCCAGCCTCGATTACAGGTCGCCAGCTCAGTTCGAACAGATCATCAATCTCCCAAAATAAGAGAATGACCTGTCCCTGAAACCTGTACCACCTCAGCCTTCCCGTCGCAAAAGCAAGCGGTTTCAGAGTTAGTGATCAGTTGGATGATTGGCTCGATTGGTCGCTAAGGTCGTCACTTGAAACCAATGATGGGGGAAATACTTTTGGTGCAGGTAACTTGGTGCAGGTAACAAGGAGGGACTGGTTCAGCTGATGATGACTGGCACGCTGGTCGAAAACACCGAAGATCGACGGGAGTCCTTCACTAGGTTGGCGGAGATCATTGCAGAGGATTAGGAGACAAGTGGTTCATGGAAGTCCTGTGGCCACTTCCGTTTCAGAAGCGTCCGAAACAGGAGACCGCTGCTGTGACGACGAAGTGGCTCACTTTGGCTTTGGTAGATTACAGCAGTGCCCCGAAGGACAGCAGCGTTGTGTCAAAAACGCTCGAGCCTATTCAGTCAAGTGAGAACGCGATGAGCACGGTGTGGTATGCAGTGCGACTGTTGCTCGTACAACAGCTGGAAGATCAACAATCCTCGCTTGAATTTGTCTGAGAGCTACAAGCAAAACAACAGGAAGACGGTGGATGGGGATGGCTTGTCAACGACAAAAGCTATGCCCCGGGGACAAGCATGACCCTCTACGCTTTGCTCGAAGTTGGGAGTAACGACCAGCACATGATTTCACGTAGAATTCGATTCTTGATTAAGAGCCAAAAGAACGAGGGTTCGTGGCCGGTTTCAGGCACAAAGGAGAAGAAGCGCAACGGCGTCGAGGAGACAGCGAGTTATTGGGGAACTACATGGACTGTAATCGCACCCACCAGGCACTTCAAACACAATCCGATGCCGTTACACAAACAGCCCAGTGGAATCCTGATCACTTAGTATTTGCACAAACAGGCCGTATTGTGCAGCCCGTTCGACGACTTCAGTTTTGAGTATCCGTGTTGCAAAGAAGCCGGTTCTGCGTCGGGCATGTTTTTAAGTGGCTATAGTGCATGCTGGAATACTCGTCGCCCGGATACATATTTATGCTCATTGGGCACCGACAACATTCTCGGGTTGAGGGTCACCCGCGGGCTGCCCGCGATGCTATTGACTGGTCCGTTGACGTGCGAGATTGAGTGTTCGAAACAAGCCCCGGGAATGAAATCCGGCGTCGGCGCAGGTTTGAAGGTCTTCGAGGGCGATTTGCCAGCGGTTCGTGGCCGCGGCGATCTGTCCGCGGGTTTCTCGGAAGGGAAGGTTTTCAGGATCTGCGGCAACGGCGATATTTGTGAGTTCCCATGCCTCCAGCAGTGATGCGCCTGGAATGTCGGTATGCTGGGTGGAATCGTCCCCGGCATTCGGCAATTCGCCAGAATCGCTTTCCGAGTTATTCATTTGAAGCAGCGTCCATGCCAGGTTGTTGGCGATGACCGGGTGCCTGGGTGCTACCTCATACGCTTCCTGCAACAGGTCCCGTGCTGCGACAAAGTCAGCTCGCGCCGCGGCATCAGTTCCGAGAATCAGGGGCACCAGCCACTCGCCATCGCCGGCGAGCAGTGCGGCATGAAATGCCACAATTGGTCCGGGTACGAAGACTGCCTCGCCCGTTGACGTGTGGAGCGCCTGGGAGCCAGGGTTCAAGTATGCCGCGTCCCATATCGTGGAGTGTTTCAGCGCCAGAGTGATTTCGTTCAATTGCTGCGCCACCGCTTCGGGTGCCATCATTGACAGCCAAAGGCTGTATCGGCTGATCAGGTGGTCAACCAGCTTCGGCGACCTTTCATGCTGGCAACCGTCTGCGAGCAGTAGCATGGACTCAAGCAACCGTCCCTGAGCTGCCTGCACTCGACTGAGGGCCAGTCGAGCCACAACGTCAGTTGGATCCTCAAGCAGCTCTTTAACCAGAATCGACTCGGCATTTGCAAGGCACTTCTCGGCTTTGCGGGGGTGCTGTAATTGAGCATGTTCAACAGCAAGCTGTATGTGAATGCCTGCGTGTCCCTTCTGCAGTGGCTCCAGCAGATCCAATGCGTGTTGATGATAGCCTCGTTCTGATATGAACCTGGCCAGCCTGATCGCCGGTTCCGGATCGTGCGGGGCGGCCGCGGCTTCGTGCTGGAGGGCCAGAGTTGTTGTGAGATCCGTTTTCGGCAAACGCGATCGCCAGAAGCCGGCCAGAAATTGGTGTGCCGGTATGTAGCCCTTCGACGATCCTCGCCGCGGTGCCAATGACTGCATCAACCTCAGTGAGCGTCGGAGCAGCTCTTCCGTTGCATTCGTATCGAGCGATTCGTCTGCGGGACTCAGCAGAAACGTATGGTTCGCAGGACCATCGGCTGCAAGGTACAGCTGTTTCGCGAAGTTGAAAGATTCGGCGAGCCGATCATCGGAGAGCGTGAGGACCCGGGCGAAATATGTTTCGGCTGCTTCCGGGGCGTTTGATTCGATAGCAGCCTGAGAGAGACGAGCGTAACGCGCCTTTAAATCAGCTCGCGATTCGTCTGTGTCTGTCTGGCGCAGAATCATGATGATCGTTGCCGTCAACGCCATCGCCGGTATGCCGCATAACAACCGGTTTCGATTGCGCGAACGCAGATACCGCACGCAAAATCGTGGCACTCCCATCAGGAAAGCGCTCGGTGAGAGTTTGAATGTCCAGATACAGCGAATCATCGATGCTTCCATTGACTTCGTAGCGCAGCAACAACGTCGCCGAGAAGTTGTCGCTCCGCCTGTCGCTCGGATTCGATCGATAAGCCCGATGACCGTTGAGTCACAAGCCGCACCTGCCACAACGTTGTGGCCTCGGCGTCACCTGTGACTTCGTTGATGTGCCCCTGAATTCGAGCCCTGACACTGGTCGCGTTCGTCGACATCGGTGGCGGCGCAGGTTCGCCGTTCGGGTAGCATTCACAGAAGGAGACTCGGCATCGCTGGCCGGCTGGGTTAATCATGCTGACCTGAATAAGAAGATCTACTTCCCCATGGCCGGGGAGGCGATGTGTGTCGGTGTCTTCGAATTTCCAGTTCTGTCGTTCATATCCGACTCGCAAATCATGCCAGCCGTGAAGAGGGCCATCTACCGATAACGCACCGTTGACCGCCGGAGACCGGAACTTCCACGTTTTCGAGTGCCTGCCGAAGAGGCCGCGTTCTTCAGCGCTGGAACGTGTAAGCTCTTCAAAGCTGTCAACGTGAAACCCCGGCAACATGTCGAACGACGTCGCTGAGAGCGCCTCAAAACCCTGCAGCTGCGATTGGCGAATTTCGGTAACCTCAGGCGGTGGGGAGCTTGCGACATTCTGGCGAATCGCTGCAGCAGTCACTATTCCCCAATACATGGTGCCGCACACGATGAGAATGGTTGCCAACGTGGGGATCAACCTGCGAACGGAAACAAGAATCGCAAACCGAGCTCGTTCCGAACCATACACAAGGAATCGCTTATGCGTGGTGATGATGTCCCAAAGGACAGTCGGTGACAAAGTCGTGGACGCGCTGTCTGTGAGTGACTCAGTGTCCTCGATCGATGCCGTCAGAAAATCGAGCAGCGACTTCGTACTGAAGATTCCGATCAGGGCCAAAAGCATGGTGACCAGACCCACCGCTTCGTGAGGCAGGCCGACGGACAGATCTGCCTGATTGCGTTGATGTGCAACAGCAATAGTGACGATCCGAAAAACATTCGCAAGCAGAGACCACCATGCCACGGAAAGCAACAGCGGCACGCTGAGGACAAGACGACTCCCCGAAACCGCTACGTAAAATAATGTCGCTGCGGTGAACATGTAGACGGAACTGATTCCACTGCAGGCTTCTTCAACGAACAGGCGCCTGCCATCCAGTTCGAGCACGTTGCCCTGCATCACATGCAGCACATTCAGAAAATCGAGGATTCGGGATGCCTGTTCTGACGACAGCAACTGAAGCCTGTGGACCAGTGCTGCATCAAATCCAAGCGGCAGCGGAATCAACAGTACAAGCAGACGCCACGTTCGTCGTGCCAGAGGGAAGTGGCAAAGCAGCGAGTCTCCCAGCAACAGAAACGAAACCGCTGCCAGCCACGGCGACCAGAACCAATACGCAACGGCAAGCACAGGACCGGCAAGTCCAAGACCGACTGGAGCAACACGCCACTGGTGCTTCTCTGGAAACTCAGATTTCGTTATGCGTTCCCGGGTTACGAATGCAATCGCAAGTATGTAAACCGGAAAAAACTGAAAGTAGTCCCGCGACCAAAGTTGCCGACCATGTTCCAACAGCAACGGCCCGTACGCGAAGAGGGCGGCAACTGCGAAAATGATCCAGCGATACATGGGAGGACACCTGATTGGCAGGTTGGTGAGCAAGCAACGTTGGCAAACCAGCCAATTGCCATCCGAATATTCGACGTGCGGATGAGATTCAACGTTTCGAAATAAGATGGCCTCAAAAATGGCAACAGGGGATTTCGACGCCGTTCCTTGAACACCGAAGCGTGCAGCAGCTGCACGCTTGCTTACACCAACCGAAAGTTAGCAGTCAGCTTCGGTGGCAATCGACTTACGCCGCCGCTTGACGTAAACCGCTCCCCCACAGGCCAGCAAAGCACCGACGAACAACGTGGATGGTTCCGGCACAGCAGCAACCTCGAAGGTCAGCGAACCAAACGACGCCCCAGCGCCAGGCGCGGCGAAGCTGCCTAGTGCGGCGTCGAGGTTGCCCGCCGGCGGAAGAGAACCGAAAAGTTGGTTGCCGACCACCGGTAAAGTTCCGGCGGCGTTGAGGCCAAGTGTGTCAGCGCTGATGGTGACCGTGTCGCCAACGCCTCCCGTGATCGTAGCGGCGAATGTTGCGATATGCGCAATCCCGGTTCCGATCCCTGCAGGGAGTAAAGCCAACGCCTGCACACCGCCCAGTCCGGGTGACTGCAGTTGTCCAGAATCCAGCACCGTTGGAATACTGTTCATTCCGTTAAAAGCTAGTTGCAAGAAGTCGGCCCCTACCGTCGCCCCAGTGACTATAGCCGCGCCTGTGCCGGTCTGGGCCGACTGAATCAGCGTGCCACCTCCGGTAAGCAATCCTATCGCAGTCGAACCTGGCCCGGCGATTGGACCAAAATTTGAATTATCCGTGTCGCGCAGAATTAGGTCGATGTTCACCGTCGAACCACTGGTTACGGTCGTCGGCCCTGATGTTGCCAGGTCCAGAACCAAGTCAGCGTACGCGGTCGAGCTGAACATAAGCAACGCGCTGGCAGCAGCAAAATTTGACAGTCGTAACACGTTATGGACTCCTGAATGAAAACATTGATTTCATAAGATAGGCAGAACAGTCGATCTGTCGCCACTCTTTTTGACAATCTTTGACGATGAATTAACAGTCCTGCGTCGGCAAGAAGGAACAAGATACCGGCTTATCAAATAAGCCGGGTTTCTGAGGGTGCTTACGGCATTAGGACGGAGCCGAATGCTCCGAAGAAATTGTCGATGTCGTCAAACAACGTGCTGCTGTTGTCGATATCAAACACCGAGTTGTAACCGGCAGAACCGAAGTAAAGGGCGCTAATGAAGTTGCCGTAGTCAGCGCCGTCCACGTCTCGGTCACCGTCGCTGTCGCCATACAGACGGTGGAAACGAGTCTTCTGCTCCCCGCCGGTGACACCCAGAGCGTCGCCGTCGATGGTCAATTCGTAGTTGCCGTTTTCCAGACCAACAAATCCGCCGATGTCCACATGAGTTCCGCTGAACGCCAACAGGATCGTGGTTCGGCCGCCGGCTTTGGTTGACGCAGTCAACGTTACATTGACTGCGTTTCCGGTGCCGAGATGCTGCAGTGCGAACGCAGCAGCGTCAGCAACATCGATTTCGCCATTGACTACCACTTCAACCTGTCGAATGATCGACCGCTGACCGGTTTCGTCAACACTTAACTGGCGTTCCGCGTCAGCGTCATTATTGAAGAACGTGATGCTCTCAACAGTTGCCGCTGCGGTGGCGTCGTTGTCATCAGTCTTCGCCGTTAGCCTTGCGGCTGGTACGGAAGTGTATTCGTCGGCCGTTGTTTCTCCGGCAACACTCACGGAAATGATCGAGGACTGAGTGCCATCCACATCACCATCATCTACACCTGTGACCGTCACCGGCTGAGGCGTATCCCAGTTGTCAGGCGTAAAGGTCAGCGTCGCTCCATCCGTCACCGCAGCCTCGCCTGTATCACTGCTGGCTACATTCAGGACAACGTTCCCGGTCGGCTTTGATGTCAGCACGACATCGAATGTTGCCGTGGTTGCATCTTCGCTGACCGTGACCTGCGACTTCGACAGAATAATCCCCGCAAAATCGTTGTCGAAGAGTAAGACGCTGGCTGTGTCAGCTCCCGTATCAATCGATACATTTCCCAAAGCCGTCACACCGTCAAGCTGAACACTCAGGTGATCGGCTCCCCCTTCGGCGACACGATCATCAATCACCGGAATGTTCAACGGAACCGACAGCGTCCCGGCCGTAATCGTAACAGTACCTGTTGCTGCCCCGCTAAAATCCTCACCAGCCACCGCCGTTCCGCCCAACGTATAACTGACTTCGACATCCTGTTGCGCAGCGGCACTGAGAGTCACCAAAAACTGGCCGGAAACCGGGCCGGATTCACTACCATTACTTACAGCCGACACACCGACGGTGGCGCTCTCGTCGTCGGTGACATCCAGCGTATCGGTGCCGTCGGCATGAGCGGCAGCCGAAGCCGTGATAGTCACCGTCTGGGTGCCGTCGACAATGGCGTCATCCACCCCTGTGATGCTGAAGGTGGCCGATGTCTGGCCGGCAAGAATGGTGACCGTGGCCGGAACACCCGCTTCCCCTGTATCGTTGCTGGAGAGGTTGATGGTCAGGGCGTTGGTGGTATCCGTGTTGCGAGAGACCGTGCCGGTGGTGGTGCCACCGTTCTCACTGATGGCTGCATCCGTAATGCTGACCGTCAGAGCGGCCGCATCATCGTCGGTCACATCCAGCGTATCGGTACCGTCGGTGTGAGCGGCAGCGGAAGCCGTGATGGTCACCGTCTGGGTGCCGTCGACAATGGCGTCATCCACCCCTGTGATGCTGAAGGTGGCCGATGTCTGGCCGGCAAGAATGGTGACCGTGGCCGGAACACCCGCTTCCCCTGTATCGTTGCTGGAGAGGTTGATGGTCAGGGCGTTGGTGGTATCCGTGTTGCGAGAGACCGTGCCGGTGGTGGTGCCACCGTTCTCACTGATGGCTGCATCCGTAATGCTGACCATCAGAGCGGCCGCATCATCGTCGGTCACATCCAGCGTATCGGTACCGTCGGTGTGAGCGGCAGCGGAAGCCGTGATGGTCACCGTCTGGGTGCCGTCGACAATGGCGTCATCCACCCCTGTGATGCTGAAGGTGGCCGATGTCTGGCCGGCAAGAATGGTGACCGTGGCCGGAACACCCGCTTCCCCTGTATCGTTGCTGGAGAGGTTGATGGTCAGGGCGTTGGTGGTATCCGTGTTGCGAGAGACCGTGCCGGTGGTGGTGCCACCGTTCTCACTGATGGCTGCATCCGTAATGCTGACCGTCAGAGCGGCCGCATCATCGTCGGTCACATCCAGCGTATCGGTGCCATCGGCATGAGCGGCAGCGGAAGCCGTGATGGTCACCGTCTGGGTGCCGTCGACAATGGCGTCATCCACCCCTGTGATGCTGAAGGTGGCCGATGTCTGGCCGGCAAGAATGGTGACCGTGGCCGGAACACCCGCTTCCCCTGTATCGTTGCTGGAGAGGTTGATGGTCAGGGCGTTGGTGGTATCCGTGTTGCGAGAGACCGTGCCGGTGGTGGTGCCACCGTTCTCACTGATGGCTGCATCCGTAATGCTGACCGTCAGAGCGGCCGCATCATCGTCGGTCACATCCAGCGTATCGGTACCGTCGGTGTGAGCGGCAGCGGAAGCCGTGATGGTCACCGTCTGCGTGCCGTCAACAATCGCGTCATCAACGCCGGTAATGGTGAAGGCGGGTGACGTGGTCTGTCCGGCAGCAATCGTGACCGTGCCGATGACCGTCGCTTCGCTGGTATCGTTACTGACCAGCGTGACCGTCAGAGCATTCGTAGTATCCGTGTTGCGGGAAACGGTCGCCGTGGTGGTGCCTCCGTTTTCACTGATGGCTGCATCCGTAATGCTGACCGTCAGAGCGGCCGCATCATCATCGGTGACATCCAGCGTGTCGGTTCCGTCAGCATGAGCGGCAGCGGAAGCCGTGATGGTCACCGTCTGGGTGCCGTCGACAATGGCGTCATCAACGCCTGTGATGCTGAAGGTGGCCGATGTCTGGCCGGCAAGAATGGTGACCGTGGCCGGAACACCCGCTTCCCCTGTATCGTTGCTGGAGAGGTTGATGGTCAGGGCGTCGGTGGTGTCGGTGTTGCGAGAGACCGTGGCCGTGGTGGTGCCACCGTTCTCACTGATGGCTGCATCCGTAATGCTGACCGTCAGAGCGGCCGCATCATCGTCAGTGACATCCAGCGTGTCGGTACCATCGACGTGGGCGTTTGCCTGAGCCGTGATGGTGACGGTCTGGGTGCCGTCGACGATGGCGTCATCGACGGCCGTGATGTCGAAGGCGGGTGACGTGGTCTGTCCGGCAGCAATCGTGACCGTGCCGATGACCGTCGCTTCGCTGGTATCGTTACTGACCAGCGTGACCGTCAGAGCATTCGTAGTATCCGTGTTGCGGGAAACGGTCGCCGTGGTGGTGCCTCCGTTTTCACTGATGGCTGCATCCGTAATGCTGACCGTCAGAGCGGCCGCATCATCATCGGTGACATCCAGCGTGTCGGTTCCGTCAGCATGAGCGGCAGCCGAAGCCGTGATGGTGACCGTCTGCGTGCCGTCAACAATCGCGTCATCAACGCCTGTGATGCTGAAGGTGGCCGATGTCTGGCCGGCAAGAATGGTGACCGTGGCCGGAACACCCGCTTCCCCTGTATCGTTGCTGGAGAGGTTGATGGTCAGGGCGTCGGTGGTGTCGGTGTTGCGAGAGACCGTGGCCGTGGTGGTGCCACCGTTCTCACTGATGGCTGCATCCGTAATGCTGACCGTCAGAGCGGCCGCATCATCGTCAGTGACATCCAGCGTGTCGGTACCATCGACGTGAGCGGCAGCGGAAGCCGTGATGGTCACCGTCTGCGTGCCGTCAACAATCGCGTCATCAACGCCGGTAATGGTGAAGGCGGGTGACGTGGTCTGTCCGGCAGCAATCGTGACCGTGCCGATGACCGTCGCTTCGCTGGTATCGTTACTGACCAGCGTGACCGTCAGAGCATTCGTAGTATCCGTGTTGCGGGAAACGGTCGCCGTGGTGGTGCCACCGTTCTCACTGATGGCTGCATCCGTAATGCTGACCGTCAGAGCGGCCGCATCATCATCGGTGACATCCAGCGTGTCGGTTCCGTCAGCATGAGCGGCAGCCGAAGCCGTGATGGTGACCGTCTGCGTGCCGTCAACAATCGCGTCATCAACGCCTGTGATGCTGAAGGTGGCCGATGTCTGGCCGGCAAGAATGGTGACCGTGGCCGGAACACCCGCTTCCCCTGTATCGTTGCTGGAGAGGTTGATGGTCAGGGCGTCGGTGGTGTCGGTGTTGCGAGAGACCGTGGCCGTGGTGGTGCCACCGTTCTCACTGATGGCTGCATCCGTAATGCTGACCGTCAGAGCGGCCGCATCATCATCGGTGACATCCAGCGTGTCGGTTCCGTCAGCATGAGCGGCAGCCGAAGCCGTGATGGTGACCGTCTGCGTGCCGTCAACAATCGCGTCATCAACGCCTGTGATGCTGAAGGTGGCCGATGTCTGGCCGGCAAGAATGGTGACCGTGGCCGGAACACCCGCTTCCCCTGTATCGTTGCTGGAGAGGTTGATGGTCAGGGCGTTGGTGGTATCCGTGTTGCGAGAGACCGTGCCGGTGGTGGTGCCACCGTTCTCACTGATGGCTGCATCCGTAATGCTGACCGTCAGAGCGGCCGCATCATCGTCGGTCACATCCAGCGTATCGGTACCGTCGGTGTGAGCGGCAGCGGAAGCCGTGATGGTCACCGTCTGGGTGCCGTCGACAATGGCGTCATCCACCCCTGTGATGCTGAAGGTGGCCGATGTCTGGCCGGCAAGAATGGTGACCGTGGCCGGAACACCCGCTTCCCCTGTATCGTTGCTGGAGAGGTTGATGGTCAGGGCGTTGGTGGTATCCGTGTTGCGAGAGACCGTGCCGGTGGTGGTGCCACCGTTCTCACTGATGGCTGCATCCGTAATGCTGACCGTCAGAGCGGCCGCATCATCGTCGGTGACATCCAGCGTATCGGTACCGTCGGTGTGAGCGGCAGCGGAAGCCGTGATGGTCACCGTCTGGGTGCCGTCGACAATGGCGTCATCCACCCCTGTGATGCTGAAGGTGGCCGATGTCTGGCCGGCAAGAATGGTGACCGTGGCCGGAACACCCGCTTCCCCTGTATCGTTGCTGGAGAGGTTGATGGTCAGGGCGTTGGTGGTATCCGTGTTGCGAGAGACCGTGCCGGTGGTGGTGCCACCGTTCTCACTGATGGCTGCATCCGTAATGCTGACCATCAGAGCGGCCGCATCATCGTCGGTCACATCCAGCGTATCGGTACCGTCGGTGTGAGCGGCAGCGGAAGCCGTGATGGTCACCGTCTGGGTGCCGTCGACAATGGCGTCATCCACCCCTGTGATGCTGAAGGTGGCCGATGTCTGGCCGGCAAGAATGGTGACCGTGGCCGGAACACCCGCTTCCCCTGTATCGTTGCTGGAGAGGTTGATGGTCAGGGCGTTGGTGGTATCCGTGTTGCGAGAGACCGTGCCGGTGGTGGTGCCACCGTTCTCACTGATGGCTGCATCCGTAATGCTGACCGTCAGAGCGGCCGCATCATCGTCGGTCACATCCAGCGTATCGGTGCCATCGGCATGAGCGGCAGCGGAAGCCGTGATGGTCACCGTCTGGGTGCCGTCGACAATGGCGTCATCCACCCCTGTGATGCTGAAGGTGGCCGATGTCTGGCCGGCAAGAATGGTGACCGTGGCCGGAACACCCGCTTCCCCTGTATCGTTGCTGGAGAGGTTGATGGTCAGGGCGTTGGTGGTATCCGTGTTGCGAGAGACCGTGCCGGTGGTGGTGCCACCGTTCTCACTGATGGCTGCATCCGTAATGCTGACCGTCAGAGCGGCCGCATCATCATCGGTGACATCCAGCGTGTCGGTTCCGTCAGCATGAGCGGCAGCCGAAGCCGTGATGGTGACCGTCTGCGTGCCGTCAACAATCGCGTCATCAACGCCTGTGATGCTGAAGGTGGCCGATGTCTGGCCGGCAAGAATGGTGACCGTGGCCGGAACACCCGCTTCCCCTGTATCGTTGCTGGAGAGGTTGATGGTCAGGGCGTCGGTGGTGTCGGTGTTGCGAGAGACCGTGGCCGTGGTGGTGCCACCGTTCTCACTGATGGCTGCATCCGTAATGCTGACCGTCAGAGCGGCCGCATCATCGTCAGTGACATCCAGCGTGTCGGTACCATCGACGTGGGCGTTTGCCTGAGCCGTGATGGTGACGGTCTGGGTGCCGTCGACGATGGCGTCATCGACGGCCGTGATGTCGAAGGCGGGTGACGTGGTCTGTCCGGCAGCAATCGTGACCGTGCCGATGACCGTCGCTTCGCTGGTATCGTTACTGACCAGCGTGACCGTCAGAGCATTCGTAGTATCCGTGTTGCGGGAAACGGTCGCCGTGGTGGTGCCTCCGTTTTCACTGATGGCTGCATCCGTAATGCTGACCGTCAGAGCGGCCGCATCATCATCGGTGACATCCAGCGTGTCGGTTCCGTCAGCATGAGCGGCAGCCGAAGCCGTGATGGTGACCGTCTGCGTGCCGTCAACAATCGCGTCATCAACGCCTGTGATGCTGAAGGTGGCCGATGTCTGGCCGGCAAGAATGGTGACCGTGGCCGGAACACCCGCTTCCCCTGTATCGTTGCTGGAGAGGTTGATGGTCAGGGCGTCGGTGGTGTCGGTGTTGCGAGAGACCGTGGCCGTGGTACTGCCACCGTTCTCACTGATGGCTGCATCCGTAATGCTGACCGTCAGAGCGGCCGCATCATCATCGGTGACATCCAGCGTGTCGGTTCCGTCAGCATGAGCGGCAGCCGAAGCCGTGATGGTGACCGTCTGCGTGCCGTCAACAATCGCGTCATCCACGCCGGTAATGGTGAAGGCGGGTGACGTGGTCTGTCCGGCGGCAATGATGACGGATCCGATGACCGTCGCTTCGCTGGTATCGTCGCTGACCAGCGTCACTGTCAGAGCGTTAGTCGTGTCCGTGTTGCGACTGACGGTGGCGGTGGTGGTGCCTCCGTTTTCACTGATGGCGTCGGCCGTAATGCTGACGGTCAGCGCGGCCGCATCATCGTCAGTGACATCCAGCGTGTCGGTACCATCGACGTGGGCGTTTGCCTGAGCCGTGATGGTGACGGTCTGGGTGCCGTCGACGATGGCGTCATCGACGGCCGTGATGTCGAAGGCGGGTGACGTGGTCTGTCCGGCGGCAATGATGACGGATCCGATGACCGTCGCTTCGCTGGTATCGTCGCTGACCAGCGTCACTGTCAGAGCGTTAGTCGTGTCCGTGTTGCGACTGACGGTGGCGGTGGTGGTGCCTCCGTTTTCACTGATGGCGTCGGCCGTAATGCTGACGGTCAGCGCGGCCGCATCATCGTCAGTGACATCCAGCGTGTCGGTACCATCGACGTGGGCGTTTGCCTGAGCCGTGATGGTGACGGTCTGGGTGCCGTCGACGATGGCGTCATCGACGGCCGTGATGTCGAAGGCGGGTGACGTGGTCTGTCCGGCGGCAATGGTGACGGATCCGATGACCGTCGCTTCGCTGGTATCGTCGCTGACCAGCGTCACTGTCAGAGCGTTAGTCGTGTCCGTGTTGCGACTGACGGTGGCGGTGGTGGTGCCTCCGTTTTCACTGATGGCGTCGGCCGTAATGCTGACGGTCAGCGCGGCCGCATCATCGTCAGTGACATCCAGCGTGTCGGTTCCGTCAGCATGAGCGGCAGCCGAAGCCGTGATGGTGACCGTCTGCGTGCCGTCAACAATCGCGTCATCCACGCCGGTAATGGTGAAGGCGGGTGACGTGGTCTGTCCGGCAGCAATCGTGACCGTGGCCGGAACACCCGCTTCCCCTGTATCGTTGCTGGAGAGGTTGATGGTCAGGGCGTTGGTGGTATCCGTGTTGCGAGAGACCGTGCCGGTGGTGGTGCCACCGTTCTCACTGATGGCTGCATCCGTAATGCTGACCGTCAGAGCGGCCGCATCATCGTCGGTCACATCCAGCGTATCGGTACCGTCGGTGTGAGCGGCAGCGGAAGCCGTGATGGTCACCGTCTGCGTGCCGTCAACAATCGCGTCATCAACGCCGGTAATGGTGAAGGCGGGTGACGTGGTCTGTCCGGCAGCAATCGTGACCGTGCCGATGACCGTCGCTTCGCTGGTATCGTTACTGACCAGCGTGACCGTCAGAGCATTCGTAGTATCCGTGTTGCGGGAAACGGTCGCCGTGGTGGTGCCTCCGTTTTCACTGATGGCTGCATCCGTAATGCTGACCGTCAGAGCGGCCGCATCATCATCGGTGACATCCAGCGTGTCGGTTCCGTCAGCATGAGCGGCAGCCGAAGCCGTGATGGTGACCGTCTGCGTGCCGTCAACAATCGCGTCATCAACGCCTGTGATGCTGAAGGTGGCCGATGTCTGGCCGGCAAGAATGGTGACCGTGGCCGGAACACCCGCTTCCCCTGTATCGTTGCTGGAGAGGTTGATGGTCAGGGCGTCGGTGGTGTCGGTGTTGCGAGAGACCGTGGCCGTGGTGGTGCCACCGTTCTCACTGATGGCTGCATCCGTAATGCTGACCGTCAGAGCGGCCGCATCATCGTCAGTGACATCCAGCGTGTCGGTACCATCGACGTGGGCGTTTGCCTGAGCCGTGATGGTGACGGTCTGGGTGCCGTCGACGATGGCGTCATCGACGGCCGTGATGGTGAAGGCGGGTGACGTGGTCTGTCCGGCAGCAATCGTGACCGTGCCGATGACCGTCGCTTCGCTGATATCGTTACTGACCAGCGTGACCGTCAGAGCATTCGTAGTATCCGTGTTGCGAGAGACCGTGCCGGTGGTGGTGCCACCGTTCTCACTGATGGCTGCATCCGTAATGCTGACCGTCAGAGCGGCCGCATCATCGTCGGTGACGTCGACGGACTTACTGACGTTTGGCCCCAGAATAATGCCTGCCGATGGATTGGAAAGCGTCAGGACGGCGGTTTCAGTGCCTTCGGAAAGAGTGTCGTCCCGAATGGTGAAGGTTACGAAGCCGGTCGTCATGCCATCGGGAATGGTAATCGTCGTATTGGACAATGCGTAATCGCCGGCCGTGATTCCCGTTCCGCTGACAGCAACTTCAACTGTTTGGCTACCGAAAACATTACCGTTGGCAGTCGCCGTCACTGTAATGACTGTCTCATCCGCTTCGGTTCCGGCTACGGCACTAAGGGAAAGATTCACCGCGTTGCCAACGACATCCGTTGTTTCGAAATCATTGTACAGAATAGCGGCTTTGCCGGTCGTTGAGATTGTGGACGGCCCGAAATTGAATGTACTGGTGCCGTCTGCCAGATATGTCAGCAAGTCCCCCGGAGCGGCTGTCGGGGCTCCGCCATCAAGATCAAATACGGTTGTTGCGTGGGGAGCCACCGTGACCGTATCGTCGCCAGCATCGAAATCAATATCCAGCTCATCCAGCCTCGTAAAGTTAACGACGTTTTGCGGCACGCCTGCTCGCGTCAACTGCAGAAACCCTTCGCCGCCCACGCCGGGCGTATTCAGTTGCACATCGTCAACAGTCGCTCCGGATGTGGTATCGATATTGACCGTGCCAACGAAATCGATCAGCGAGTGGTTCGCATTGCCTGTGGTCACGACACTGGACAACGTCACTTCGTTAATGTCGAAGAAATTTATTCCCAGATTGTTGTTGCTGATCGTGCTGCCATCGACCAGCGCTGTAGTCACCGTTTGAGTTTTGACACCCGCCTGTCCGTTATTGTTAACGACGACATTGGTCAGTGTTGTTCTCCATATATCGTCCAGATCAATGCCGCTCACGACATTGTTCGAGAACGACCCGCCGGTAATCGTCACAGAAGCCGCATTGAACAGGTCGAAACCGGAATGGCCATTATTATCGACGGTGACACCGTTTAACGTCACACCAGTCGGAAAGGCATCGATCAGCAAACCAACTCCGTCGTTTCCGGAAACTGAACCACCGGAGATGTCCAGACCCAGTGCCCCGTATAGCTGGATCCCAGGCGCCGAAGTTGAACCGTCGACGATCACATTCGTCAGAGTCACTCGACCACTAATATCGTCAACAAGTATGTTTGTAGTGACGCTTGACGAGTACGAACCGCCGTCAATTGTCAGTGAGCCAGCTTCCGAAACGTGCAGGCCATGATGATTGTCCTGCATCGTTACACTGGTGAGAGTGATATCCACGACGAAAGCAATATCGATTCCTTTGAAATTTCGCAATATCGAACTGTTGGTGATCGTCACGTTCGGACCGGGACCGATATCCGTCGAAAGACGTATGTCCTGAGTTGTCAGATTCGACGGATCGATGGATTCGAATGCGAGATCGTCGAGGCCGGAGAAGTGATAGAGCAGGCCGTCTGTCGGGTTGAAGGCCAGTGACTCGCCGTCATCTCCGCGTCCCAGTTCGAGGACGGTCGTAGCGGCGGCGGTCGCCGTATTCAGTTCGAAAAGTGTTTCCGGGACGTTTCCTCCATCTCCCGTCACAGCGTACAGAGTGCCTGTACCATTGAAGGCAAGAGCGGCAAATCCATCGCCCGTATTGCCAATGCTGGTTGCGACACCGGTTGTTGTGTTAAGTGTCACCAGTTCGCGCGCGAATCTTCCCTGTAGTCTCAGCATGGCGTATACAACTCCATCAACTGGATTCACAGCCAGCCCGGTTGCTCCGAGAACGGTCTCCCCCGACAGAGAGATCGCAACGCTCGATAGCGTTGCCCCGTCGCTCTGGTCCAGTGTCCTGAGAAAAGCGTCCTTTGCCGTGACCGACAACAGGTTGCTGCCGTCAAATGCAAGGCCTTTGGAATCATGATCCAAGAACCCCAACAGGGAGGCAACGCCGTCAGTCGTCATTACTCCAAAGTTATTGGAGCGGTCGGCAAATAACAGGTCATCGCCTGACAGATGTGTCAGCGCTGCAGCTTCTCCAAACTCAAAGAACCCCGGGAATATGCCTCCAACAATGTTGACACCATCATCCAGATTGTCTTCCACCGTCAGGTTCGTCAGGACGACGCCATCTGTGTTATAGACTTCGATTCCGTCATCGACGTTGTTAGTGAACGTACTGTTCGTAATCGCGATGGACGGCGATCCTCCTCCGTCCGGGACTGAAAACCCATCGATGCCACTGGCATTCACGACCACCGAATCGATCGAAACAGTATCTGCGTCAACCACATGGAATCCGTTTCCCTGTGCATTCTGAATGCTGATGTTTTCCACAGTCAGAGTGCCGGTTGCCGAGATGACTCGCAATCCGTCCACAATCGGATTGACCGTATTTCCGCCGAGCTGCAGATTGCGAATTGTCACGTCCGCCGCATCGTTATCGACGTGAATCGCATCAACGTTCGATGTTGGGTTGATGACCACATCGCCAAGCGTCGCTGTTGTGCCCTGCAGCGTAAGAGTCCTGTCGATGTTCACGAATTCGTTATAAGTGCCGGGGCTGACAAGCACCGTGCCGCCCGACATGGAGGCGTTAATTCCATCCTGAATACTCGCCGTCGCCGCCACATTGACCGTTGTTGCGTTTCCGGTGACGGTGCCGGTGATCTGTGCATTGAGATTCACGATTTCGGCATTGAGCGTCGTGTCTGCCTGCGGATCAGCGTTGATATTGATTTCGTCGTCGCCCCCCTGACCATCAAGAATCATCGCGCCAGCGAAGGTAGAGGCCAGCGACGTGACTGTGATCACGTCGTTGCCGCCACCGGCGTTGACTGTGATCGAGGCGGTCGGATTGACGAACGTGACAATTTCACCAACAGTCGAATCAACCGACGTTCGATTGCCGCCGGGATCGGTGACCGTAATGGTCTCTTCAAAATTGCTGTAGTTCAGCGTAACGTTGGTTGCGTTAACGTTAGAAGTGATTGGTTCCAGACCTGTATACGTAATCGTTGCGTTGCCAGTGATGTCGATGGAACCGTCTGAGTTGTTCACGAAACCAAAGACAGTATCCGCAAATGTGCCGCCACCGGTAAGAATGAGCGAGTCGCCATTCGGCGTTGTCGTCTGGGTTCCGCCGGCAAACGTGATGGTTTTTGTGAAATTGCCGCCGTCGAGGTTGATCGTCAGCGTGTCGTCGCCGCCCAGCGTATCAACGACGATTCCTGTACTGCCTGTGATGTCAGCGACGGGAACTTCGACGGTATTCTCATCAATCTGCGTCGTACCTGTGCTTGCGTCGAGAACATTGTTCGGGTCGTGAACGCGAAGGTTCGCGCCGTTTACGGAAAGGGTGAGTGTATCGTGCGAGTCCCCGCCGTTGATGTCACGAATCAGGAGATTACCCGCGCCGTCGATTTCGACGCTTGTGTCCGGCTGCTCGACCAGATTGACCGTCTGCGTTTCCCGATTCACCACTGCGAGCTTATGGACGAACAGGTCGCCCAAGCCGCTGGACGTGACATTGTTGTCCAACGGGCCCGAGTCGAAGTCGACGGTTCCCTGAAACTCTCCGGTTGTGATCACGTTGCCCTCGTTATCGATCGTCAGGGCGAGCGGTCGCGTCGATGCCAGCCCGCCGAAATTAACGGCCTGCACAAAGTCGCCGTTCCCGTCGAGCATCCAGACAGCCGCATCACTGACGCCGGCGGACGTGAGTTCAAAGGTGTTGCCGGAGGGGTCAAAGTCGACGGTGTCTCTGAATTGAAGTGCAATGACAGGTGCATCGTTGGCATCCAGATCGATTCCAAAGGCTCGTTCCAGTTGTGCACCGCCGACTTGCCTGGCCCAGACCAGGTCGCCTGCGGAATCCATCTTGACGACAAAACCATCTTCACTGCCGGTACTCGTCAGATTCATCACTCCCGCACCGGGGTCGAAGTCGACTGTCTCCAGGAAGCTTCCGATAAGATAGACGTCTCCTGCGCTGTCGACCGCCAGATCATTGCCTCGATCGAGTCCGTCGGCTCCCCAGTTTCGCGCCCAGACAAAATCGCCGTTGCTGTCCAGCTTCAGCAAATAGGCGTCCCAGTTCAGATTGTCTGAAGGCGTCGATGTCGACAATGCAGACGTACCGGCACCGGGATCAAAGTTGACGGTTCCGCTAAAGTGTCCGACGGAATAAATGTTGCCCGCAGCATCAAGCGAAATGTCGTTCCCGAACGTGTAGTAGTTGCCTGGGCTGTCATTTAGATGCTTCACCCACGCGAAATCTCCCGTACTGTCATACTTAAGCACGAATCCGTCGTGGAAACTACCACCGGCATTCAGAGCGACAAACGGTGTGTCGGGATCGAAATCGTGCAGTCCGACAAACGAACCGGTCGCGTACAGATTTCCTGCCGCGTCAGTCGTCATTCCGTGGATCGTGCCCCCCGTGTTGGTAGCAGATATGAAGTTGCCCGCCTGATCGAACTGCACGAGAAATCCTTCCGGATCGCCGTTGCGACTGCTCAGCGATGTGACTCCCGCACCCGGGTCAAAGTCGACTGTTCCGGAGAATTCTCCGGCCACGAAAATCGTGCCGCCGTGTTCGATGATCGAAATCCCGAAGTCGTGCTCGGATCCGCCGAAGCCGTAGGCCCAGCGATAATCGCCGGATGAGTCGTAGCTGGCGACAAAAATATCGCTACGGGTAGAACTGGCTGACGTCAGGTTGGCGACGCCGGCACCGGGATCGGCATCGATCGTCCGCTGGAATTTGCCGGTGACGTAAATGTTGCCGTCGGCATCATGAGTGACGGACGAGCCGGAATCGCCGCCGGTCGAACCGATCGGAATCACGAACTCAAAATTCAGCGCGACTTCACTACCGCTGCTTTCTCCTCCGTCACCATCGGTTACGACCGCTGAAATGACGCGCGGAGTTTTCGACGGAGTTGATGACATATTCCCGAACGTGATGTTGCGCAGCACCGCCTGCGCGGCGGCCGGCGTTGACGCGGCATTGAATGTAATCGTCAGAGGAGACACCCCGGCTCCCCCGGCAAATGTCCCGATCACCGTTCCCGCAAAACTGACGTCGCTTCCGGAGACGCTGACTTCTCCGGGACCGGTTCCCTGATTGCGGACGGCCAGAATGTCATTCGCCGTGCCACCTTCGATGATCTCCAGTGTCAGCGTCCCCGTATTGAAATCGGCTGAGTCCGCGTCTGTGATCGTGGCCGACGGATCGATCACCAGCGGGGCAGAAGCTACCTGGAATGTCACGGGTGCGGAAGGAAGTGTCAGGACCGGAGGCAGCAGATCCACGACATTGACAATCTGCGAGTCCGTGTCCGGTTTCAGTCTGACAACGAATAGATCTGTGTTCCCGTCGCTGCTGAGCGTGACTGTGTCCGGTCCCGGATCAAAATCACCCGACCCGGAATACTGTCCGGTACTCAGCACGTTGTCCTGGCTATCGAACGTGACGTCGAAGGGCGTGGTCGTTCCGGACGACTGACCAAAGGCCGTCGCGAACAACACGCTACCGTCCGGTTTTAGCCCCCATGCCGCTCCATTCCATGTACCAACAGCCGTGCGATTCAGCGTTCCCGCGGAAGGATCGAAATCGGAAGTACCGGAGAACTGAATTCCTGCCACGACGTTTTCGTTGCTGTCCAGGTCGATGCCGCGGCCCTGATCGATACTGCCGGTGCCCACACCGTGAGCCCAGACAAAGTTTCCGGTCGAGTCGAGTTTCGAGACAAATGCGTCCCAGTTGCCTGCGTTTGTTACGTTGTGAACGCCGGCCCCTGGATCGAAGTCAACCACGCCGCCGCCGGTGACCTCAAAGTAGCCCGTCGTGTACACGTTTCCGGTACTGTCGACGACAATGTCCTCTCCGCTGTCAAACTCAACGCCGCCCCAGCCCCGCACCCAGACTAAATCGCCCGACGAATCCAGTTTTAACACGTAAATATCAATATCGAACGTGTCCGTCGTCGCTGTCGAGAGTGATAAGACTCCGGTACCTGGATCAAAGTCGGTCGTCCCGTTGAACGTTCCAACGACGTGAACGTTGCCCGTCGCGTCCACCGTGATGCCTTCTCCCCACGAGCCGCGTTCCGATGTCGTTGCGGTGGCTTTCGCCCAGACCAGACTCAGAGCTGTGTCCAGCTTCAGGATGAACGTCTGCGAACTGCCGCCGGTGTCGGGCAGATTGAAGACACCCGCACCCGGATCGAAGTCCTGCACACCGCCATACGATCCTGTCAGGTAGACATTGCCCGGCGATTCCGCAAATATCTTTGCCCGCCCTCCGCCGATGCTTCCGGACGTCACATAGTCTCCTTCGCTGTCGAGCTTCAGGATGAATCCGTCCGTTCCCGAAGCGGTCAGATTGACAACTCCGGGTCCCGGATCGACGTCGATGGTGCCGCTAAACAGGCCGGTCGCGTACACGTTGCCATTGTTGTCGACTGACAGATCCGTCTCCTGATTGGCGACGTTCGCACTCACCTGCTTCGCCCATCGAAGCGCGCCTGAGGAATCATAGCTGACGATCAGAATCTCATCGCGGTTGGATGCTGCACTTGTCAGATTGACGGTTCCCGGCCCCGGATCGACATCGATCGTGCCGCGGAAGTAGCCCGAGACGTAAACATTACCGTCCGCATCCGTTCCGACTTCCTCGCCGCGGTCGAAGCTGGAGTTACCCAGCGAAACCGCAAAACTGAAAATCAGATCCTGCGAAACTATTCCGCTGACACCGCCATCCCCGTCGGTCAGCACCGCCGTTACTTCCCGAGGTGACGTCGACGGAGTCTCAGAAACATTCTCGAAGGTCACATTCTGCAGTACTGCTTCTGCTGCGGCCGGCGTAGAGGCGGCACCAAACGAAATGACAAGCGGCGCCGCACCAAAACCTCCGGCAAACGTACCGATAACGATGCCTTCGAAAGTCACGTCGTTTCCGGAAATACCGATCTGGCCGGCACCCGTGCCTTCGTTACGGACAGCAAGCCGATCAGTGCCTGTCGCGCCGTTCGTTATTTCCAGTGTCAATGTTCCAGATTCAAAATTCGCAGAGTCCGGATCAGTTACGGTGGCCGCCGGGTCGAGCAACACCGGAGCATCACCCTCAGTGAACGTTGCAGGTGCCGACGGCAGAGTGAGTTCTGGTGCGATATTGTCGATGATCGTCGTCGTTGACTGCTGACTTCCGGATTCCGTACCGTTTGTCACTGCGTCGATGTCGACGATGACCGTTTCGTCGGCTTCGTCCACTGTGTCCGGCACTGCAGTGACATCAATCGTCCCGGAAAGGCTGCCGGCAGAGATGACAATCTGGCTCGCCGTGAAAACGTAGTCGTCAGTCGGTGTTGCGGTACCGGTAAGGGTCAGAGCAACAGTGACATCCTGACCTGTGATTTCCGAGAGCGTCGCCGTGAACTTGGCGACGCCTGATGCTTCCATAACCGTGGCATTGTCCACCGAAAGATTGACGCTCGGATTAGTCGCCTGAAGCTCAAAGGCTCCGATATCAACGTTGGCTCCAACAAGCCGACTGAAGCCTGCTCCTCGCTGGTCGGTGGCCTGAGCAGAAGTCGTATCGCCAGCTCCAATCGCAGCACTTCCCACCAGCAGCGCGTGAGTCTGTGTCGGACCGCCATTACTAGAAAGTGGCCCGAGTCCGGCAGAGACGCCGGTCACGTCAGACCCAAGGCTGAACGACGAAACAGCGTTTCCGCTTCCGACGAGGTTGAATCCGGAACTCGTAATCGTATTTGTGCCCCCGCCGGACAGGATGTTATCGATGTCGCTGTTCACGTTGTCCGCGATAATGCTGGATAGCACGACGGTGTTGGCAATCAGTGCTGATCCATCTGTGTAGCTGGCCACACCGCTTCCATTGCCAGCCGTCGCTGAATTCCCGGTCACGGTGCTGTGCCGAATGTTCATCGTTCCGTTAAAGTTGGCAATGCCGCCTCCGAAGCCACTCGTTGTGGTGTTGCCGGAAACGGTCGAGTTCACAATGGTGGCTGTGACGGTCAGGCCGTTAGAGTCAAACCCAATTCCCCCGGCACCGCCGGTCGTTTCGTTGCCGGAAATCGTACTCCGTTCAACTAACAGATTTCCGGCCGCGACGACCACACCGCCACCCAGCGCACCTACGCCCGTGTTTTCATTGTTCGAGATCGTACTTTCCGTGATGGTCACGTCGCCGCCGATGTTCAGGAGACCGCCGCCGACTCCGCTCGCGGAGGCCGTTGTATTTGCGTCAATAGTGCTTCCGGTAATGATGGTCTCGGCACCTTGCGTTGCTGAGATACCGCCACCAAACGAGTTCGCTCCGCCGGTACTGTTGTTGGAAATGGTCGAGTCCGTGATGGTCAGCGTGCCGCCGATCTGAAAGATGCCGCCTCCGTCAGACGCGTCTGCAATCGTTTGGCTGTTCGTAACGACGCTGTCGATGATCTGCAGATTCCCGGACGACCGGATGGCCCCGCCGCCCTGGCCGACAGCATTGGTCCGGCCGCCGCTCAAAGTCAAACCATCAATGACAACGTCCGGCGTATGCTGCAGGTCGAAGATACGGAACAGGTTGCCTCCGCTCACCGTCAGGTTCGATGCCCCCAGCCCCGTAATTGTCAGATCATCTGTGACCGACAACTGGTCGATGGTCAGAGTGATTGTCTGCCCCGACAACCCCGCAGCGAACTGAATATCGTCAGCACCCACATGAGTGTTCGCTCGCTCGATGGCTTCGCGCAGAGAAAAGTCTCCGGCCGAATAGTCTCCGTCGCTTTCATCGGCGTTCGTGTCGACCACGAAAGGCCCGGTCGGGTTGTTGGCCGTGACCGTGACGTTGTCGATCGCGAAGTCTTCGTCCTGATCGCTGACGCTCATTGAGATTCGCAGATCAAGCAGATTGCCTGAGCCAACAATATCCGCCGTGAAATTGCGAAGTGCGTCCGTCAGCAGCGTGCCGTCTCCACTGCCATCTCCGTCGGTGTCGAGTGAAAAATACGCTGCATTGGTACCTCCGGTGTTGTTGCCACGAAACTCCATAATGTTGACGTAGCCGCCGCCGTCGATCTGAACTTCCACTCGAATGAAATCAGATGGTTCGATGTGACGTCCGGAGTCGCCGTTGATTCCTTCATCAAACGAGGCAAATTCCGCACCGAACTGCAGCCCGGTTTGCCCGCTGATGTTCAGGCCGCTCCATGTGGCAGTGATCGGCAAAGAGGCTGCCGTATGGCCGGTGGCCGAGGCGTCCATGTCCATTCCGGTGAGGAAATTGCCGGTTGCACCGGTGTAGGACGGCACGGTCGGAGTGGGAGGACTGCCCGGGCCGAAATCGCCGCCACCCGCACCGTCTGAAATTCCAAAGAAGGCTGACCCATCGCCGATACTGAAAAACGGTTCACTGACGGAAAACTGCCCGGAGTGATCGAACGGTTCCAAAAGAATCGCATCGGTACTCGGGCCGATGGTAACGGCGTGGTCCTCCACTTCACCGTCCGCCGCCGCCCCCGTCACACTCAGCGATCCCGCCGTACTGAGGCGGAATCTCGCAAAGGTCGTTCCTTCCTGAACATTGGCTCCGGTATCCTGAGGAATCGCAAAGCTGACTGACTGCAAGCCGTTTGCTGTGCCCAGATCGTAGTTCGTGAGGATCCGCTCACCCGGATCATTCCAGTCTCCGTCGCGGTTGAAATCGATCCATGCATCCAGACGGTTGGATGTGCCATCTGCGTTCTGCAGGTCGACATTTACGGAACCGATTCGCGATGCGTTTGTGGATGCAATGATCGAAGTCGTAAACGTCACGCCGTCTTCGTCGTCAGGCGAGCCAGTCGTGTCATCAGCATCGGCCGCAGCAGAATGAGCACCGTCTACTTCGCTGTCGCGTTCTGATCCAAGAGATGGACCGGCGGGAGTGTGCCGTGCACCATCTTCCGCCGCCGTGACCGGATAGTCCGAAACAAACGTTCCGCCGCCCGCCTGAGTTGCCGTCGGTGCATCACCGAAGTCAAGCAACACCGGGGCCGCAAGGACCTCCTGAATAGCAGCACCACTGAGCGCAACGAAGTCGCCGCCGGCATTGGAAACAACAATCTGAATCTGACCACTCGTGTTGGCGGTGGCACGTACCGCGTCGTCCTGAAGGTTTCTGGCAGAACTGGCCACGGCATCATTCACAAGCAGCGCCCCGCCTGCCGCCGAAACGCTCATACTGAACGGCGACGGATTGGTACCTCCGCCATTGACCGTGACTGTCTGAGTCACAGGGTTACCAAACGGCCATGCACTGAACAACCACAAGTCGTACTCTGTGTTTGGGGTCAGATCTGTCCACGTTAGCGTGATTGATGTTGACGAATACCGTACGCCTCCGATGTTTGCCAGCGACGGAGTGTGGTCTGGCAGGTTGGCTGGCGAAGAACTGTTTGAGATCCCCGAGCCGCCCGCAACTGAGACGATCAGATCGAATGCCGTGGCATTTGCGTCTTCGTTGATCAGGTTGTTTGTTGTGCTTCCGAAGGCCCCCGTGATAATACTCCAGTTTGTTGGAGCGGTACCGGTACTGTCAAAGTCGACACCAACTAATGGAAGCGCCTCGTTGTCAACATTAATAACGTCCAACAGGCGGTCACTGACTGCATCGAAACGTGAATCAACCGTCATGGCTTGATTCACGGATAGCGTCAATGTTGTCGTTTGAGCACCGTCTTCAAGGACATCATCGACTCCAGTCACGGTCACGGTTTGAGGGACATTCCAGTTAGTGTCTGTGAATGTCAGCGTTGAAGTACCGACACTGACTTCTCCAGAATCAGCACTGCTGACGTCAACCACCACCGTGCCTGTGGGCTGAGTCGTCAAAACGACGTCAAATGTGTCTGAAGTGCCGGATTCGCTCACTTCAGTTGAGCCACCTGTCTGTGTGATCCCGAATCCGACGGTACCACTGCCAACTTCCTGGATGGCCGCCCCTGACAACAGTGCATTTCCCGCTCCGCCGGTCGAGACATCGCTGACAACAATTTGAATCGTTCCGCTGGCATCGGCCTGCACCATGAGAGCGTCGGCTTCCAGCGTTTTTCCGGAATTCGCCAACCCGGCATTCACCAGCATCCCGCTGCCAATTGCGCCGGTATCCTGTGTAAACGATGGAACCGTGACGCCTGCGGTGATGGTCACGTCTTGCAGAACATTACTGCCGAACCACTCCGACGTCAGCAGGTAGATGTTGTAATCTTTCCCGGGCGTCAGCCCGCCCCACGTCAGAGTCAATGAATCGGATGCCAGATGATTGCCGTCGAGGCCCTCCAGTGACGGCGAATGCACTGGCGTGGCGGACGGCTCTGATGCATTCAACCCAGCAGAACCCGAAACACCCAGCGTAAGACTGGTGCTTGTGGCGATGCCATCTTCGCGTATTAGATTTGATGTTGTGCCGCCGAACGTTTGGGAAATTTTCGTCCAGTTCTCAGGTGTGGACACTGAACCCGACTGATCAAAGTCGACGCCCACCACTGGATGCAGTTCGTCATCAGCAATGCTGGCCGTCACGGGATTGATAAGTGTGCCGACCGGGTAATTTGAATCGGCAGTCGCGGTCACCATGTGAGTGACGGTGCCTAAGTGAATTCCTTCAGCCAGGGAATCGTCAGTTCCTCGAACATACAAGGTTTGGGCCGTCGAATTCGCGGCTATCAGAACAGAGGTTGCACCAAAGTTGACTCCGTCAAGGCTCACTTCCAGCTGAGCTCCGCCATTGATAGTGATTTCCACATTTCCGGAAGGCACAGTATTGAGTGCCAGCGTATAGGTGTCCACGCCGACACCGCCGACAACGCCGTCCTCACTCACCGACGTGCCGCCACCGGATTCAACCACGGTCACACCCGGCGCACCCGCATTGGAAATGATCGTGAAGTTCGCATCCGAAATGTCAAAGAAGACATTCCCGACACCGCGTACTCGAACCCGGGCCTCGGTGGTGTCGATATTGGGTACCGTTAGTGTATGGCTGCCGTCGTTCGTCGTGCTGCCTGCCAGAACGAAGGGATACGTCAGGCCACCATCCAGCGACAGGTCGATTGCAACGTTTGACGTATTAATGCCGCTTCCCGTTGTCCCGGCGACGTCCCAGGAAATCGTTTGCGTCGAACCACCAGTCCAGTTCACCGCCGCATTTGGAGCGGTCACAGCAAACGGACTGCCGGTGTTGACGACGTTGATCAGCACATCGTCGGAATTCACACCGCCGTTGCCGTCGCGCACGGTGGTGCGGAAGTTCAGGTCGCGGGTCGTAGTCGGCAGAGCTTCGCCGATGGCGGCCGTGTTCACGTTGTTTACCAGATCGGGCAGCCGTGGGAACGTCCGTGTCGAGTCCGTCGACGGCAGAAATGAACGAAACAGCGGGCTGCTGCCATTGTCCGTCAGTGGCAGGCTCATCGCGGGCCCGAGGTCAAGCTGTTCCCATGTGTAGGTGAACGTATCGCCGAGATCCGCGTCGAAACCGACAGCCGTCAATTCGAATGGCGTGCCTGCTGGAATCGTGAAATCGGCACCACCGTTGACGACCGGCACATTATTGCCAGTTGACGTCGTCGAATTGGGGGTACCCGAACCAGCAATAAAGGTTTGCACTTGTTCAAAGCTGGCAGCATGCAGGTAGTTGTTCGGATCTACTTGGAGGTTGTCTGCTCCGGAAATGCCAGCGTAGCTCATTAACGTCGAACCACTGGCTGGCTCGTAGGCGTTCGTACCCTCTCGATTTCCCACGGCCGATCCGAAAGCGTCTGCGTTAAACGTGTGGTCCGCTCCGAACTGATGAGCCAGCTCGTGGGCGGCCAGACTTAGCCAGCTGGAACCCTGAGGATTGGCTGACAACGAAACTCCGCGACCTTTGCTCGTGCTGCTATTGACAACACCAAGACCGGCCAGCCCCGAACCTCCACTGCCAGTTGTACCGAACACATGTCCAATGTCGTAATTGCCCACTCCCACGACATTGTTCAGAATCGGCGTGTTCTCATTGATCATCGCCCCGGTGTTGCCGTTGCTGTATCCGTCCGTCCCCGCGTCCGTAAAGATCGTGCTCAAACCTGAAACCAGATCCAGGCGAATCGACAGCTCCGATTCAAAAATCGAGTTCACGTCGTCGACAAATGTCTGAATCGCAGTTAACGCCTGCGTCTGCCCGCCAAAGAACGCGGTGTATTCGGCCGTCGCTGCGATGGCCAAACGATAGTTCCGCAATTGATCGCCGACGTCGATATTGTTGCCAATTGTCGCAGACAGCAAAGCGCGGTCTTCCATCCGCTCAACACAGCAAGTGACCTGTGGCTCGTGCCGAGCCCCATGCTTGTCGATCCGCCGAGATCGTCGCTTTTGCCCACGAAGCAACGAGTCTAAGAACTTCTGGCCAATCGACCTTGCACGTTGCGTGCGGCGAGGCTTGAACTGCATAGAAGTCTCCATCTGATGAGAATTTTGCGAAGTGCGGAAGAGGAGTGGCTGAAGAACCGCCACATATTCTAAGAGCAGCTCGCAATGATCAACCGTACACCAATTTTGGCTGCCAACTGATACCGCCATCTTGAAGTAGGGAACAGAATTGACAGCCTCAAAAGAAATTCAAAGGAACGCGAGCCGATAGGGTTAAATCGTATTTTCTAACTGTTTTGACGGTCCAAGTGGAGCAGCTACAGGTCACAACTGCCCCGTGAAATGTTGCAGCAGTGAAATCTGCGGCCCCGAAGTACGCCCGATGGTCCATTAGCATTCTTGGCCGTTAATTAAGCGGTCTATGGTGGTCTCAGGCGGTGGGGAATCGCCCCAATGCAATACGGTGACAAATGGGTGAGAGTTCGCGGACTTCTTTGACCTTGCCGTCTTCTATCCGCTTGTCCGACGGCGGTGCGCGGTGCGAAGGACCGAGCAGCCGGCACATAGTAGAAGCATCGCGGTGGTGTTTGGCTCGGGAACCGGCGAAACGGCTGTGAGTGATGTTAGCCGAAATGACGTTGAGCCAGCACCACCACCCGGCGTGGAGAACGAGAGATTGAGAATCGCGTGATCCGAATCGAAGTTTGGGCCGGTGTTATCGAGGAAGAATGTCAGGTCCGGGGGCGTGGCCACCAAGTCTTCTGAATCGAGGCCTTGCTGATCAAGGTCCTGGAGGCTCAATTGGGCGCCAACCAAGTTGCGGTTCGCGTTGTAGAAGCTGCTGAATACCGTAATTCCGGAGACGGCCGAGTTGACAACATATTTGTCTGATAGAAAGTTAAAGCTCCCACTGGTTTGGACAGGGTCGCCGAGAAGAATGTCACCACCGGGACCACCGTTGCCAGTGCCAAATCCATCAATGGTGATATCGAAGTTGGTAATTGCATCCGTGTAAAAAGTAAAAGTGTTTGCCGCAGGTGTGGTCGTGGGAGCGGTGTCCAATTCAAACGTGTAGCTACCGCTTATCGTTTGCCCCGCACCGAAGGGCAACGTACTACTCGGACTGTCAGCAACGGCTTCAAATGCAAAAGTAATGAGATCAGCAGATGCCGTGGAGTCATGACCGCCACAAAAAATTACAATGACCGCCATCACAATTCCAAGGCACTGGTGATTCTTTGTCTTCATTCAATTCAGACCTCCAAAACGACGTTCGGCGAATGCAGGGAACCGATTATCGAGCTAGGTAGCAGGCTCAGTCAAACGGTTTCCGCCACTGTGGAGAATATTCTGCAACCGCTGACGCTGAAGGCTGACTTGGCGTCAGGCGATTGAACTTTGCGATTGCCGGTGAGGCGAATCCGCGACAAGGCGATGAGGTGAACTGCATGATTCGCCAAGACGTGTTGCCCCGGGTATGGCAGAGCGAGCCGCCTTGCGATGCGTTGCCGAGAGGTTTGTGGGGGCTCAACACCGAGGCCCCTTATGTCAGCACGCGGTCGATTGTCTCGAAGAGTCTTTCGGCAACGATGGGCTTTCTCAAAAAATCGTCAGCGCCGGCCTCCATGCATTGTCTGCGATCGTGGGTGGCCGACATCATAACTATTGGAGTACGAGTGTCGGTTGAAAGTCCGCTGTCGCGTAGCCTGGCAACGGCATCCAAGCCGCTCAGTCCCGGCATTTCAACGTCTGTCAGAATCAGATCGGGGCGATTGCCCAAGGCGCTATCGATGAGTTCCAGGCCGGTTGTGACTTCCGTTGCCGAGAAGTTGATCTCCTTGAGAAAGACACAGACAATCCGGCGAATTGCTGGTTCGTCGTCCGCGATCAGGACACTGATTGGTCCCTTGTTCCGCAGCCGGCTGATAAGTTGGAGTTGTTCATTTGACTCGCCCATGGTTTGCACGATCCTTCCGAATTGAACCGGCCCGCTCAATTTGCAACCCGCGCAAAGCAGACCTCTTGTTCTGTTTCTGTTACGGCGAAGCGAGCCACAACCTTGTGGCAACGGTGAAGTTTAGTGGGGGAAATAAACCGGAAAATGATAACCGTGTCAAATAATCGCCGTGCTTCTCGCTAACGTCCATAGGCCGGCCAGGAACTCAACGTGCGGGTGAATACAGAATTGAGGTGGCCGGTCTCAACGTCTAGCTTGGCCCCCTGTCGGTATTGGCTGTCGGTGTCGCCGGTCGTTGGCAAGGCGGGTTCCGGTGTGCTCGCGTCTTACAACAAAGCAACACTCAAATACAACGCCACCGGGGACTCGGCTGTAAACACCGACAACGGCTTCCTTTTCTGGACAGCCGGGGGAACGAATTTCGCCCCGCGATCTCTGGATTATTCCATGGGACTGGCTGGTACAGCAGTTCCCAAACCGAGTGCGGCTATGCTGCTTGTCGGTGGAGTTGTAGCAATGCTCCTGACAAGACGCAGCGTTCGAAAGAAATGACCTTTCGTCATGCCGCACCATCAGTAGGTGCCGCCAATGCGCCAATCGGCCCAGCAGGAATTGAAGCGCATTGGGTGCATGGGGAGAGCGAACGCTGCTTCAAGACAACGAGACGGCAAAATCCTCAAACCCCGCACGCTGTTCGAATAAACACGCATGCCGTGACCTGAGGATAAAGGTTGGCATGATTCGCTGACCTACGTTTTCTGTATGCGTCGAAATGTTTCACATCATGATCGGAAAAAGAACGGCGCTGCTGCTGTTGAGCTGGCGGTATGTTTGCCGGTCGTCGTGTTAATCGCGATATCCGGCTTTGAAGCAGCTCATTTTCTACATCTGAAACAGACATTGACGCTGGCGGCGTATGAGACGGCCGCGGCGGCGGGAACCACCGGCAAAACAGAAGCCGATGCATTGGCCTGCGGCACGATGGTGTTGCAGTCCAGAGAAACAGCGGACGCGACAATATCGATTTCTCCCAGCATTACGGCAGTGACCGCTCCCGGGACAGAGATCACAGTGACCGTGTCAGCCCCGGCATCTTCCAATAGTGCCGGATTCTGCACCTTCACGGCGGGAACAACTGTTCGATGTGCGGTCACAGTAACGAGGAACTGAATTACGATGCGATGTCACGTTCCGTCATCGAGCAGTGCAATCCCAAAACGAGCGGGGGCGATGCTGCTTCTTGTCATGGTTGCCCTGCTTGCGATTATTGGGGCAACGGTTTTTGGTGTGGATGTTGCTTTCATGCAGCTGGCAAGAACCGAACTCCGCGCCGCAGCAGACGCCGCCGCGAAAGCTGGCGCTGAGGCACTTGTGCGCACTCAAAGCGAAACGGACGCAGCGGCAGCCGCGATCAGAATTGCGTCGTTGAATACTGTCGCAGGTGAGCCGCTGGTTCTGACATCGAATGACATCGCAGTTGGCCAGTCCATCTATCAGGAAGACGGAACCTGGGTGTTCACGGAGGGACTTACGCCAGCGACGGCGGTTCAGGTAACGGCATTCAAAAGTGACACGACCAGCGCGGGGGCGATCGATCTGCTGTTTGGGGGATTCCTTGGGACGAGTAAGTTCGCGCCTCGACAGACGGCCGTCGCCAGTCACTTTAGCCAAGATGTCGTTCTGGCTGTCGACCGTTCGCATTCTATGTGTTTTGATTTCAGCGGTACGGACTGGAGCTACCCTTCCGGCACGCCAACGTCGCCCGATCCCGTTTGCTACCCACCGAACGATACGTATAGTCGGTGGGCGGCAACCATGAGTGCGATCGACACTTATCTTACGGTCTGTGCGACAAACGGTGCACTGCAGAGAACCGCAATGCTCTCGTGGGGTTCCGAGATCACCTTGGACGACTACGAAGGCGGATTATGCAACAAAACAGAGGTTGCAACTTTCATGGATGTTCTGCTTGACGGAACTCATCAGCAAATACGCGACGCACTCAATCAGCGAGCGTCCGAACCAATGCTCGGAGGCACCAATATGAATGCAGGCCTGGACGCCTCTATTGACCTGCTGGTCAATGATAGTCGCCCCCTCGCAAAGCGGTCGATTGTGCTTCTCACCGATGGTCGATGGACAGTTGGCAGTAATCCGATCAATGCGGCAAACCGAGCAAAGTCCCTGGACATCATCATTCACGTAGTCTCGCTCCTTGATTCGGTTGATCTCAACGGAATGGACAGAATTGCTGCCACGACAGGTGGTAAACACATTCATGCCTCAAACCAAGCTGAACTTGAAGCTGCCTTCCGCGAGCTCGCACTCACACTACCAGTGGTCCTGACCAAATGAATCGTCTACGAGATTTCAGAAGACCCAAAGGCAAATGGCGCGGCACGTTGTCAGTTGAGATTGCGGCCGTGACGCCGATTCTGATCATTCTGGTGTATGGTTCGATCGAGCTGCACCGCATCAACATGATCCGATCGTCCGTCGACAATGCAGCCTACGAGGGAGCTCGAGCAGTAACAGTGCCCGGAGCGACATCGAATCAGGCTACAGCAGCGGCTCAGCAGATTCTGGACGCCGTCGGAATCAGGAACGCAACAATCACGGTCACACCGGAAACCATTCTCCCGGAGACAGCGATTGTTGAGGTCGCCATCAATGTCCCGTTAAGTGACAACTCTTTTGGTCTGGTGCCCTACCTGACAACTCGGACTCTGGAAAAACGTTGTGCGCTGCAACGTTCTGCGGCAAATCGATAGATTGGTTCTGGCTGTGACGAGGGAAACTTTGAGAATAGACGATGGCATACCGATCCGCACGAAAACTCTCGTTTATGCGGTTTGTGCCCATGAGCACTCTCCAAATGCATTTGCCTGTCTCCAATTGGTCAGTGACGCATGTCTCACACGGAGCAACGTGAGCAATGGTTAAGGGCGAGCAATTCATTGTCGAGACCCCTGGGCCAGCTTTGCCCCGGCTGACTCGGAATCAGATTCTGGCGGCTTTTCAATCCGGACATCTGCCAATCATCGCTGTCATCCGGCACTGTCCGGAATCGGAATGTATTCCGGTGCTTGAGTTTCTTGGCGATGAAGCAATCGGCACCTCAGAATCCAACGCCAAATCAGTTCCGGCACTTACACTCTTGTTGCAATCGATTCGGCGAGGAACCCTGTTCCATTAGGCTTTGATCGGCCTGACGTGCGTCGCAAATCTTCGCTCACGTTTGACCATTCAGCCGCGAGCAGCCTCGGTTCGAATGCGGTCTGCACGCGATACAAGCGTTTGGTGCTCGGCCCACGTTTCGCTCAACCGTCTCATCTGCCAAGCTGCGTTGGTTCTTCATCCCATCGGACACGATGTCAGAATCGTCACGTGCTGTCCGCATGGGGTCGCGTTGTCGCTGAGTCGAGTTCCCAGAGCAACCAATTCCAAGCGGTCGCTCGAATGGTCGGTGACACTGCCGCGCTGGATTCTCACCACTGTGCCATTCTGCGCAGACTAAAGATGTGCCTGGTGTTCTGAACGTCGGGGCATGATTTACGCAGAAGCGGCTGTGTATCTCAAATTCAACAGACTGTAAAAACGTCCGCCGGGTTCGAATATTCTGAAGTACTGACTTCGATAACCGATGTGTGGACCGCAAACGTGACACAAGTTACAGCGGAAACAAATCATCCTGCGGGTCTGGAACGGTGTCTCAGATGAATCGGCAATTGGTAACGGTCGTGATGCCAGCATACAATGCGGCACTGCACATTGAGGAAGCAATCCGGAGTGCGTTGCAGCAGGTTGATTGCGACGTGGAAGTGATGGTCGTAGATGACGGCTCGACGGACAATACCGCGTCAATCACTCAATCCTTTGACGATCGGGTTCGTTATGTGTCGCAATCCAATGCCGGTCCGGCTGCCGCCAGAAACCTTGGAGTGTCGCTGGCAAGCCATGACTGGATCGCGTTCCTTGATGCCGATGACGTCTGGGAACCAACGAAGTTAAGTTGTCAGCTCCAACTGGCTCAGAAATCGAATTCACCGTTTGTTTACACAGACGCCAGGAACTTTGGCGATGATCATGTCTCGGAACTGCGATCTTCGGTCGGAGGGATGCCCAGAGGCGACGTTCTGGAAGCTCTATTGCTGGATAATTTCATCACGCTGTCGAGCGTGCTGCTTCGCCGGGAATTGTTTCAGTTTGTGGGAGGATTTCGAACGGAGTACTGCGGAACCGAAGACTGGGATTTGTGGCTTAGGATCGCCGCGGCAAGGATAAACTTCGAAGTCGTGCCGGAACCACTGACACGATACCGTTGGCAGGACGGTTCATTGTCAAAGGCCCACCTCACCATGGCGCGGCAAAGGTGGAAGACACTGGACGAGGCGATTTCACTGAAGAAAAACCACTCCATTTCCTGGTCCGTAGCGCGACGGGCACGAGCTAAGGTGATGGCGACTTCCGCGTGGTTTGCCGAAGATGCTCATCCGGGCCACGCATTATATTGGTATTGCCAGTCCCTTTTTTATTGGCCATTTTGTAAGACGACGTGGAAGGCACTCATCAAGATAGCACTCAAGGCAATGACTCGGCGCTGGAATACGGTCGCCAGCGGCGACCCGGTAAATACGGATTCAGAACTGGCGGACACATCGACTGCTATGAGAATTCCACGCCAACTGACGTAAGAACGCTTTCGTTGCAGGCTCCAAACCCCACTTGAATAGGAAGCATTTGCCGAGTCACCGTAGCTTGCCCGTAGCTGGGGTTTGATCCTGAGGATTACAACCAGATTCTCCCAATCGTCGTAGAGTGCACAAGTACAATCTGAAAGCAGAGGTCGATGACATCCGTGCGGTCATTGCATGCGGCTTACGCATATCCGTTGAGGTCGAGCCAATGTTCGGGGGCTTGTTCCATGATGTCCTGGACGGTGTAGGGTTCGATGCCGTTGAGTTGTCTTGGGGGGAGACTCGCTTGATGGCAGTGGCGACTTCGGGGCGGCAGCCAGTGATGACTGGGAGAGGCTGGTCATTGGCGGTTGGATGCGTTTTGCTGGACTGGCAGCTGCGGCGGGATGACTTGCCAACTTGGCAGCATTGGAGGGATCTGGTGATCGTTTGCGCCAAAGTTGAAGTCGTCCTCTTTTTCTGTGAGCTTCGAAGGCACCTTCACGCCTTCGGCCAGTGAACAACCGTTTGTCATTCAGCGCCCTTTTTTCTATTTCTCGTTTTCCGGGGCTTGGACTTTCTGAAGACGGCTCCCGGAGGAATCTCGGCCAAAAGTCGGCGTGCCATCCCCAGGAGGACTTGAAAATTAGGAATAGCGGGAAGCATAGCGAGACTAGGGGCAAGCTTAATGACCAAGGAGGCATTTCTTGAGCGTCGAAGAAATTAGCCGCAACTTTTGTCCTGGCCGACACGCCGAGCCGTATTCGGTCGTGACCACCGAACGCAGTTGTGACGCGTCGAAATGCCGCTTCTAGCAGATCCGTTTTCGTGCGTAATGTCGGTTCGTCCTTAGTCACCACCAATGTTCCGGGCAGGGCCCGAATTTGTTAATCAAATGCATTCAAGCGGATGACAATGTTCGGCTGATCTAAGCCGCATGGACTGCACTCGGTCAGTTGCGCCGAAGTGGCGTAATTCTCTTCAACCTCAAGGCTTTCCCGGTGTCGCCTCGCCAGGATTATCGACAGCTGAGACCCAGGATGCTGAAGATATTCCGACTGTCTGACAGGCATTCGTAGAGGCGATGCTCGACTCTTGAAGCCGGTTTCAATTCAGATGATAGTACTGTCACTGACCATTCACTTCTGCAATCCCAAGATGCGGAATCCGTCAAGATCCAACGAACTTGAGAATGCGCCAAATCAATGTCATGTCAGAAGAACGAATTTAGACACAACAACTGCGCTGCCGATGACATTCGCCCAGATTCTGGGACGTGATAACTTCGAACTGACCACAACTTCCGTCTACGCTCCACAACCGGGCAATGGATTCACGCTTCCCCCCGGGACTCCGCCTTCGGACACAATTCACCTTCTTCCGATTGCGCTTGATCTGGGATCATGGTCAAACATTCTGGACCAGATTTACGGAACGAACACATCATCAGCGTGCGGCAACGGCGCGACGGGACAGGGGGCCAATGCAGATTTGTTCGAAGACGACTACACATGGAACACTACTGACCGGGTTGTGAAATCAGGCGAATCAGACGGAGTTCTCGAAATCAACATCTACCCGGACCTGAATAGCAGACTGACACCCGGTAATCGCGGAACGGTTGACTTGGGTCACGCGGGAAACAGTACTTCGGATCTCAAGCGACAGATCCGCTACGGTCTCAACTCTTATGATCTGTCGTTTTTTCCGGACAACAAAATCACATTCAATTCCAGCGGTGCGCTGTACCTGAATGGCGATACCGGAATCAGTGCGGGTATCAAAGACGCGTTAGAAGATATGATTGGTCAGGTCAGAGCCATTCCGATCTTCATTTTTGTCACCGGACAGGGAAACAACGCGACCTACACCATTGTGAAGCTCGTGGGTGTCCACATCATGGGCGCAAAAATGACCGGTGGGCCAAATTCCCGACATCTGACTGTGCAGCCCGCCGTATCTCTGACTCGCACGTGCTCCGCGGTGCCCTGAGCGTCAACGTCGACTCAATTCTGAGCCAGCCCGTTCCAGTCCACTAAGAATCCAATGCGCCGCATGTCCGTCGGCTGAGTACACACGAATACGCGAAAGGTTCAAAGATCCCGCGCATAAAAAACGGCTCTGGTGCAGTACTTGCATCAGAGCCGTTTGTACCGATAAGACGAAGTTGCGCGTGGTTGAGGTCGCACAAACGGTCGAAGTAACTATTTGTTTTTTCCCTTGCCTCCCCCGTTGCCGTTTCCATTCGAGGATTGATCGGTGAATCGGTCGCCTTCGAACAACAGCAGCCAGTCGAACCCGGAACTTCCGGTGATTTTGTCTTCTGCGCCATTGTCGTCGCCGACAGAAGCATAAAAGGCGGCCAGAACTGCATCGTCTTCCGGGTCTTCGTCGCCACTTAGAATGTCGTCGATATCGTCCAGCCAGCGATTCTGTGCTGCGAGCAACGAGTCGTAATTGGCAAGCAGTCTCTGGTCACCCGCGCCGTTTGTATAGACTCCACCAGTCATGAGGTCATATCCGGGGCCGCCCACAAGTCGGTCAGCGCCTTCGCCGCCGATCAGGATGTCCCGAGCGTCGCCGCCGTTCAGGTGGTCGTCACCGTCCCCACCCAGAATAATGTTTATGCCGGCACCACCATTAACGTGGTCGTTGCCCGCACCCGCATCGATAATCGAGGGCAGGGTTACCTTGCCGGAGATGGTCAGGTGGTCATCGCCATCGCACAGGATCGACATGATGCGCTCGACGTCGGCCAGGTTAAAGACGCGAGGGTCATCACCGAGCAAGTCCCAGTGAACTTTGAGCAGACCGTTTCCGGTCTGATTCACACTGATGTGGTCTTCGCCGGCAGTGCCGATGATCTGCAGCACCTGCTCGCCGTTGACCTCCTGAATGCTGACACCGGAAATAATGGCTACTGTTGAGGCGGTATCCACACCGCTGTCATCATCTTCAAGAGTGACGTCGACATAGTACACGCCTCCTGCCGCATAAGTGTGATCGACAGACAGTGCTCTGTCGCCGACCGTCATGACGATGACATCCGTATTCCCGTCGCCCCAGTCAATGGTGACGGTATGCTCATCCAGCGAACCGGGATCCGTGAAGTCCAAATCAATGGTGATGGGCTCGCTCTCGGTGCCGTTACCGCAATGTTCAACAGGGTTGTCGATTTCAAGATTGGCCGGCGCCACGTTGTTGACGGTGATGTTTGCGCTGTCATTGCCGACTCCCGTGTCATCATCGGTGACGGTGACACTGATGGTGTAATCATCGAATGCTGACACCGATGGGTTATCATCGAGGAACTGGTGATCCAGAGAGAATTCCCTTGTGGCGGGATTCCAGTCGATTCCATCGACCGCAACGGTCAGAACAGAATTGCCAAGACTGAATGTCTGGATGTTGTCCGGAGAGAGCGGATCACCCCAGTTCAGGTCCAGAGTAAAGGTGTCCAGCGTACCCGGGTCGGTAATTGTGCCGCTAAGTGTTGTGCTGCCATCTTCATCGATGATGGAATCGGACAGCGATACAGCAACTTCCGGTGCGACATTATTCACGGTGACGGTTTCGGAATCGGAGCCTATTCCGGTGTCATCATCGGTGACGGTTGCGGCGATCGTGTAAACGTTGGACGGATCACCCGTTGGATTGTCGTCCAGATACTGGTGTGTCAGCGTGAATGTCTGACTTCCGGTCGCACTGGCTGAGAAGGAGTAAGTCTCGGTATCGTTCGGGTTGAGTGCATCACCCCAGTTGATGTCGAGCGTGAACGTGTCCAGCGTACCGGGATCAGTAATCGTCCCGGTCAGCGTGGCGACACCGTTTTCATCGATGGCGACAACTGAATCGATCACAACTGTCGGCGCGACGTTATTGACGGTGACAGTTTCAAAATTCGACCCGACTCCGGTGTCATCATCTGTCACGGTCGCGCCGATGGTGTAAACGTTGGACGGATCACCCGCGGGATTGTCGTCCAGATACTGATGCGTCAGCGTGAATGTCTGAGTCCCGGAAGCACTGGCTGAGAAGGAGTAAGTCTCGGTATCGTTCGGGCTGAGTGCATCACCCCAGTTGATGTCGAGCGTAAATGTGTCGAGCGTTCCGGGATCGGAGATCGTTCCGGTCAGCGTTGCGACACCGTTTTCATCAATGGCAACCACCGGGTCCAGTACCAGTGTTGGTGCGACGTTATTGACGGTGAGTGTGGCAGAAGCGCTGTCGGTTCCACCGTCGTCGTCAGTCACCGTGGCCGTGATTGTGTAGTTGTCAGAACTTGTCGCTGTCGGATCATCATCCAGGTACTGGTGAGTGGCCGTGAACGTGCCGGTTCCCGCGGCCTGAGTGACAGTTGCCGGTGACGATGTTCCGTCGCCCCAGTCAATCATAACCGTGTGTGTGTCCTGTATACCGACATCGGTGAAGCTGCCGCTGACGGTCACACTACCATCTTCGTTAATCGTCGACGAATTCAGTGTGAGTCCGCTGGCTACCGGCGCCACGTTATTGACGGTGACAGCCAGAACCACTGGTTCAGCAATCTCAAGCGAAATGTCGTCGATGGCGAATCTGCCACCACCGGTGAAGTACTGAGGTATGAGCTCATGAAATTCAAGCAGGTAATTGCCTGCACCAAGCGCGTTGAGCTGTGATGAAATGTCGATCGACACGTTCTGAATCGGGTTGGAGTCAGTAGTCGTGCCCGCCACGGTGTAGCTGTAGAACGTCGACAGGACATTTCCCGAGCTGTCTGTTGCCCGGACTGAGAAAACTCGATCCTCGGTAGGGGCTCCCGAACGGCTCAGACTGAAGGCCGGCCCGCCGGCAACATCAAACTGAAACGACAGCAGAGCTGAAGATAACGGTCCGCCGACAGTAATCGGCTGATTGAGGAAAAATTCGAGATCTTCCTCATACAGCGGGCCACTTGAACCCACAACGCCACCGTCGAATCCGTTGAACGCGGAGAGACCGGGCAGCAGACTGGAATTTCCGACCAGCCAGCCATCGCCGCCAACATCAACTGCAAATGGGCGACCACCGTCGGCACGGGTCGGGTCGATTCCAACATTCCATCCCGTGAAGTCACCGGTTGCGAATGTACCGTTCACAATGACGTCAGTCGGCTGAGCGGAATGCGAGCTGTCACTTCCGCCGTCGTCATCCGCAAAGCTGACGATCGTTACGTCGTAAGTGTCAGAAGGCGTTGCCGTGGGATTGTCATCCAGGTATTGATGTGACACGCTGAAGCTGGTCGAACCGGCCGGGACCGAAATGGTCTCATCAGCCCCTTCGCCCCAGTTAACGACCAGTGTGAATTCGTCCAGCGTACCGGGATCAACGATTTCACCGCTGAGCGTGGCGAAATCATCTTCGTTAATCGCCGGTGTCACGGTCAGGTTGACCAGCGAAGGCGCAACGTTGGCGATGGTGATGGTGGTTGCCGCGATGTCCGTCGCACCGAACGCGTCCGTCACTTCCACAGCCACCGGATACACGCCGTCATCACCGAGCCCCAGTGCTAACAGTGTTGCTCCCGTGAGCGTTGGGTTGACACCGAAGGCATCATCAAACTGACTGTCTCCATCAAGATCCCAGGCATAACCTGTGATGTTGTTCTGCTCGTCGGTGGAGGCGGTCGCATCCAGGGTAAGCGCGGAGCCTTCATCGTTAGTGTATGGACCGCCTGCATCTGCCTTTGGAGGTGTATTCAACAGCACGGTCACTTCGAACGTGTCCGTATGTGTCCCAAGGTCATCGTCTTTCACAGTGACACTGACAGTGTAAACACCGTCTGCTGTGAATGTATGGTTCAGATTGAAGTTGCGATCACCAGCAGGAAGTGAGAACGTTTGATTGCCGGTTCCATCGCCGAAATTGATCGTGACGTCATGATCGTCCTGAGTACCCGGATCAACAAAGCTGACCGTTCGGCTGAATGCCCCCACAACCGTCGGCAACAGAGTTTCGTCGGCACCGGCATCCACGTCGGGGGCGACGTTGTTGACGGTCACCTGAAGTGCTGAGCCTAGCGTTCCGTTGTTGATCACAACGTTCTGCGACCCTACCGTGACTGCGTTTCCGGTCTGCTGATAGATCTCAAAAACAGTGAAGACCGGATTCGGATTAACAAAAGTGTTATGAGTCGCAAAGTTCAGCATGTTCGGCTGTACGCCGATTGCTGATCCTTCCGGAGTTAATGCAAACCCACTCGATGAACTAATGCCAGGACCGTCGGCGCCGATCACCGATGGCAGGAAGTCGTAGTAATTGTCGAGCGCATTGCTGGAATCGACAAACAGGTCTCCACCCAGGGCCAGCGCGCACTTTGGGCAATTTAGGCTGGCGCGACAAGTGAGTATTGGTTAGTCTTTTCGTGTCGTAACATCGGACTTCACGAGGAGAGGACAAGAGATGTCGACAGTTGAACTGGCGGTCACCCAGGAGCTGACAGGAAACATTGTTCATTACTTTGATCAATTGAAAGACCCGCGTTCCAACATCAATCGTCTGCATCTGCTTGGTGATGTGATTGTGATCGCCATTTGCGGAGTGCTGGCCAACGCCGACGGCCCCAGTGCGATTGCGGAATGGGCGCGACTGAATGCCGATGGCCTGCAGAAACACCTGGCACTTCCGCATGGCATTCCGAAAAAAGATACGTACCGGCGCGTCCTTTCTCTCCTGAAGCCGAACGACTTTCAAGCGTGCTTCGTGCAATGGATTGAATCGCTGGAAGGACTTTCCGACGAACAGAAAGAAGGCTACAGAAAACAGATTGCGATTGATGGCAAAGCACTCCGTCGATCACATGACAAAAAGAATGGGCTGGGTGCGTTGTT